>DBFWLD010000028.1:0-227124 GCA_048465615.1 Tannerellaceae bacterium | reverse complement strand
CAGCTGTAATACATTATATTACTATTGGTGCATCTGTCCATAGGCTACCGTTGACGAAACAACGGGTTAAATCTTTGTTTAACAATTACTCATACGACATCGTGTCGCACCCACTCCTTATTAATCTGGTTCGAGCGGCTGTATCGGGAAAGAGACTGCATATTCCTTGCCGTCTTCTCGAACTTTTTCAAGTTCTCGTTACTGTCATCAATGAAAATATACTGGTTTACAATATGGTTGCATGACAGCAGCAAGCCGATGGGAGCGGCAAAGCACAATCGGCAATCCGAGCGGTCGGTAGATAATTTCTCGTAGCGCATATCCGTACCCACTTTTGCCGGCACATCGTCCACATCCGAGAGCGTATGCACGCATAACTTCTTATCGCCGATGCGCAGCCCGTCCGCTCCCAGTTCCATATCTTCCAGCGTAGTGGTATTTTCCAATGAAAGCGAAAAATACTTCTCAATCAGCCCCGCTTGCTTTTCCGTTCCTGTAATCTCGTCCGTGCTTAACCGTGTTAACCGGACAAACCCCGAATCATTCACTATCTGTTCAAACTGCCCCACCGCATCCAGAAAACGTTTAGCCGTTTCCTGGTTCACTTCTTTAGGAACGATAGTTCCCCGGCAAAGAGACGAAAAGTTGCTCTGCATCCGTGCCCGTTCCTTCGTCGTTTTGGTCAGGAACAGGTAACACGCATGATTAAGGAACGGACGTTCATTGAAGTGCATCTCGTAACAACGGGACAGGAAACTAAGGTCATCCTTATCCGTTTTCGGCTGGTAGTTCTCCTTAATAAACCAGTCCTGCTTATGTATCACCGAATAATTCGGCAATACCTTGATGGCTTTCGCCCATGTGGAATGTATCGTTTCATATTCAGGGGAAGTGACGGTAAACAGTTCCGGCAAATCCACCCGGAAGGCAACGGTAATATCTGCATCCTTGCTGATGATACAGTCCTGTTCGACGGCAAGCAAGGGGAACTTGCTTTCTATCGTGGCAGCTTTCAATACATTTCTCATTTTCTTCTTTTTTTAAATAGTTTGCGGGAAGCTATCCTGTTAATCAGGAAGCGGGGGTGCTGACGGGAGGAAAGCATTTTCATCAGTCCATGTTCGCCGTACTTCTCATTCATCGCGAAAGTAGCCCGTATCAAGACCGAAGCGGCAATCACACCGAAGCCGATGCAGAACCATTGGTTGATACCTACCATATACATGATGATGAACAATACGAATACCGTGAGTAGTCCGGCAGCGAACAGAAACAGATATTGTGCTTTCAGCCCTTTAAATTCAGCACTTTTCCCAATCCCCTTATTAAGTTCAAATTCCATTTTATACCTTAATATATTATAGGAAGAACGACCTTAAGATAGTAGCCGCCACAATCAGGAAGATACACGCTCCGAACCACGAAGCCGCCGTTTTGGAAGTGTCCGGGTCACCCGATGAAAATTTGTTATATACTTTTACGCCGCCAATCAATCCGCAAACCGCGCCGATTGCATATACCAATTTCGTCGCTGGGTCAAAATACGAAGTTATCATGTTCGTTGCCTCCGTGATACCGGCTTGACCGTTTCCTTGTGCATAAATAGCATTTGCTGCCGCAAACAGGACAGCGATAACCAAAAGAACTTTCTTTTTATTCATAAATCACTTGTTTTTAAAGTGGATGCGGGGATGGATTGCCCCGCATCCGGTTGTTAATAATTCGTTATGGATTTTTCAGTGGTGGATAGTCCTGCTATCCGTAATCTTTCTCCTTCATTCTTTCCATCATTTTTAGTTACACAATATCATTTATTCCAAAATCATCGGGAACAACCCCGTTCGTTCTATAATCATTTTCTTCCGTTACCGGTTCCTGTTCCTGCCGGAAGTTCTCCATATGCCGGTTTATCAGTTCCGTCACCCTTTCCGCCCGTTGCGGATGGTTGGCGACCAACTGCTCGAACATATCCGTATGTTGCAGTTCCGTCAGCGTCCTACCGGCTTCCTTTTCTTCCTGTTCGCTTACCGTTTCCTTTGCCTTGCCCAACACTTCCACGGCGGCGCACATATCCTCAAAACTCACTCCCGACGCCATTGCTGCCGGAGCATTGCATCCTTGCAGTTCTTCATCCTCTTCTTCATAATCCAGCGACACATCAATATCCATCGGTTCATTGTCTTCCCCATCCGGAGATGTATCATTGAAAATCTCATCCAATTCTTCATCAGGCACTTGCAGCGGATGTTTTTCCGGTTCGGCGACAAAAGTATCATCTTTTTCAACAGCTTTTTCGTTTTCCTTTTCGGTGGCTTCAAGTGGCTTCAAAGTGGTATCAAGTGGCATAGATACGGGAAGTACAAAATTGCTTCTTCCCAGAATTTCGGTCACTGGCGCATCTTTTCGGGGTAATATGTCAGCGGCGTTTTTCTCCGCTTTCCGGCGCCTCCATTTCTCATATTGCAGATACACCCCTGCCCATAATACATAGAGGATAGCAAGCCCGAACAGCAGTATAAGTTCTATATTATTGCTCATATCAAATCCTCCCTCTTTTGCCGGTACAGTTCGTTAATCTCATCCTTATGCCTTTCCAGATGTTCCGCCAGTACCGTATCAATATAGCCGCCCACCGTTATATCCTTGTCCGCTATTATATGCACAAGTCGGGAGATAACCGTATGAATCTGCTGGCTGATATAGACACACTGCCGTGTTTTCAGTTCGTTCCGTTTCAGGAACTTTTCGCCATACTCCGACAGTCCCCGTTTCTTTCCCTTGCTTGTTTCCCGGTTCTCCTTTGCCCGAACTGTCATTTGCGGTTCTTCCTCCGCTTTCGGCTGTTCCGCCCCGTTCTGTTCCTCCGAACTCTGTCGTAGCTCCGTCGCCTTCTCCTTACTGGCATCGGCAACCGGCGTTTGTGCTTTTCCGCTTGTCTTGAATGACGAGATGATGAAATTCTCATCAATCTCATCCAGATTAATATCCTCTTTCCGTTTCTTTACCATACACATTCTTACTTTATCAGTTCCAGCATCTCCTTAATAATTTCGCTGAGATTGCTCCCTCTCACCAGCGCCTTGTCCGCCGGAAAGATAGTCGAACGGAACAGCGCCTTATGTCCGACGGATAACTCACGCCGGAACCGCTTGCTATCCGGCAGAAAAGTTTTCAGTACCGACAATCCCAATTCATGGATAACCTCTTCATACACATCGTACAATTCTGATTTTTCCCGTCCGTCAACCATATTCCATAGCAAATGCATACCCTTGATTTTCGACTTCCCGGTAGTTATCAGCGTATCGTTCAGCACCACCACAAAACGGAGCGTGCTCTCCATCACCACCCGGTCAGCCGAGATAGGAGAAAATATATAGTCCATCCTTGCCAGCGTGCGCACCACACCACCATTGTTTATAGTTCCGGGCAGGTCAAAGAAGATAAAATCAAAGTCCGTTTCTGCCAGCTCCCCGGCTTTCGTTACCGCATCTTCCGGTGTGCTTTCAATCACCGGATAGGCTTTCTTTTTCAGTCGTTGCACCTGCTCATAAGCCATTCGTTTGTAATACGGGTCATCCATTGCCATTTTCAGGTCACGTTCCCGCATCTCTACAATGCTGTGTTGCGGATAATCACAATCCACGACGGCTACTTTATACCCCATTACATAGTGTAGATAGCTTGCCACCAATACGGTCAGCGTAGTTTTTCCCGCCCCTCCCTTTTGGGTGGAGAAGGCGATGTACTTCGGTTCCTTTTTCATACGTTCAATTTTTAAATCATTATTCAATTAATTATCTCAATGTTTCCTTACTTCTTCATCTCATTCTTTCACTGCTTCCGTATGGCATTACACCGCCATTTCATCACTTCAATGTATCTTCTCGTCCGTTCATCATCATTGAAGAACTTCCTTGTTTCAATGCAGCCATACGTCAGTACGACAGTACTTCACTACATCTTCACGTCAGCACGTCAGTTCATCCTTGATGAAGGACTTCATCCTTTCGTCAATGATAGGAATCATTGCCTCTTTGCTTCAATGGTTACGTGCTTCAAAAGAAAGACAGCGCAAATAAACGACTAATAATCACCCCCTGTATCGCTTTGCGATTCAGCGGCATCGACTGGCGTCGAAGTGGTATCGAGTGGCACTGCTGCGTATTCTTCCGCCCGTTTCCAACCCCTTACCTTTGCATTGTTAAACAGTCCGGGTTGCAACCGCCGCCCTTGCCGTCTCATGCTAACCCTAATCTGACCGGGTACGGTCAGATTTTTATGTTCACCCGAACATAGCAAGCTGTGTTTTTTGCAGCACGAAACGAGTTCTGCCGCAAAAAACGCTTGCCCCTTTTCCTACGGAGAAAGGGGGGCAATTACCTCCGAAGTCGGTAATTGTGGGGAGAGAGTGGTAGGGCGTAGTTACTCCGCCGGTCTGTCATTGTACCACTAAAAAATCAAGGAATTATGAATGAAGAAAAAGAAAGCCAGCGTCAGCCTTCACCGAAAAAAGGCGGCAGAAAGCCCAAAACCAATCCCGCCGTTTTCCGCTACACCGTCAATTTCGATGCAGTGGAACACGCCCGTTTCCTCACACTTTTCGAGCAGTCCGGTCTGCAATCCAAGGCGCAGTTCATTGCTGCCCGTGTCTTTTCCGAAGAATTTCGGATAGTCCGTACCGACCGTGCGTCACTCGAATACGTCACCCGCCTTACGACATTATACCAGCAGTTCCGTGCCGTAGGAGTAAATTACAATCAAGTAGTGAAGGAACTCCACGTGCATTTCTCCGAGAAGAAAGCCCTTGCCATGCTTTATAAATTGGAGAAACTCACAATGGAACTGATAGAGTTAAGCCGTCAGATTATCGAACTTTCCAACACATTCGAGAACCAATGGTTGCGAAAATAAGCACGGGACAATCCCTTCACGGCGCCATTGCCTACAACCAGAACAAAGTAGACGAAGGTCATGCCCGAGTGCTCGCCACCAATCTCGTGCTGCAACCCGCAGACGGGCAATTCAACATCAGCGACTGCATGAACGATTTCCGGCGTTGGATGCCCTCTCACTTCCGCACCGAGAATCCCGTTATCCATATCTCCCTCAACCCGCATCCCGATGACGTCCTCACCGACGAACAGCTCACCGCCATCGGCGAGGAATACATGCAGAAGTTAGGATATGGAAACCAGCCCTACATAATCTTCAAGCACGAAGATATTGAGCGCAAGCACATTCATATCGTTTCCCTCCGGGTAGACAGCAACGGCAAGAAGATTAACGACAGCAACGAGTACCGCCGCAGCAAAGCCATCACCGAAGAACTGGAACAGAAATACGGTCTGCATCCGGCGCAAGGGCAGAAAAAGGGCGAAGACTGGCAGCTTACCCCCGTAGACATCAGCAAAGGCAACCTGAAAAAACAGATTGCCAATGTAGTCAAACCTTTGCTGAAAATGTACCGCTTCCAGTCGATAGGCGAGTTCCGAGCCTTGCTCTCCCTCTACAACATCGGCATGGAAGAAGTCAAAGGCGAAGCGAACGGTCACAGTTACCACGGCATCCTGTACTCCGCCTTAGACAAAGACGGGGAAAAAAGCGGCACGCCCATAAAATCCTCCGTTCTCGGTAAACCGACCGGTATAACAGCCATCGAAAAACAGATGCAGCAGTCCGGTACGGTTATCAAGGACAAGAAACTCAAAGAGCGCACCCGCCGTATCGTCTCCGCAGCCATGCGACGCCCCCGTACCGAAGCAGACTTTCGTCGGGAACTCTCTGCACAAGGCATCGACCTCGTGCTACGTCGCAATGAAGACAACCGCATCTACGGCGTCACCTTCATTGACCACCGTAGCCGGGTAGTCCTGAATGGCTCCCGTCTGGGCAAAGATTTCTCGGCGAACGTATTCAACGAGTATTTCCTCAATGCCGCAGAAACTCTATTACAGCAGCAGGCAACCACTGCCGGGCATTCCAAGCAGGAACCGCCGGCAGACAGCAAAGCCGAGACAAAGGACATTTCCTCCGGCAGTCTCCTTTCCCTTTTCTCTCCCGACCCCGTACTGCCCGAGCGCGAACCGCCGCTTCCCCGCAAGCGCAGAAAAAAGCGCCGCCGCTACGGACGTCAGGACTAACAAAAAACATATTGTATCACAACTAAAATTTAGAAATTATGTCACAAGAAGATGATTTAAGAGGATTGGCACGGGTGATGGACTTCATGCGTGCGCTAAGTATTCTGTTTATAATGATTAATATCTACTGGTATTGTTACCCCGCCATCAAGGAATGGGGAGTAGACATCGGAGTAATAGACAGGATTCTGCTCAATTTCCAACGGACGGCAGGACTGTTCACCTACTCGCTCTACACCAAACTCTTTTGTGTGGTGTTCCTTGCACTTTCCTGTCTCGGGACAAAAGGAGTAAAAGAAGTAAAGATTAAATGGGTACACATCTGGATAATGCTCTCTATCGGGTTTGTCCTGTTCTTTTTTAACTGGTGGCTGCTCGACCTGCCCTTGTCGTTCATCGTCCGCACCGCCTTCTATATACTGACGCTAAGTGTCGGCTATCTCTGCCTCTTGGCGGCGGGTATTTGGATAAGCCGTTTATTGAAAAACAACCTGCTCGACGACGTTTTCAATAACGAAAACGAGAGCTTCATGCAGGAAACCAAGCTCATGGAAAACGAATACTCCGTCAACCTGCCCACCCGTTTCTTTTACAAAAAGAAATGGAACAACGGCTGGATTAACGTAGTCAATCCATTTCGTGCCAGCATTGTACTCGGCACTCCCGGTTCCGGCAAATCCTTTGCCGTGGTCAACTCGTACATCAAACAGCAGATAGAAAAAGGCTTTTCGCAGTTCATCTACGACTTTAAGTTTCCCGACCTCACTACCATAGCCTACAACCACCTGCTCACACATCAGGAAGGGTACAAAGTCAAACCCCAGTTCTACATCATCAACTTCGACGACCCCAGCCGCAGCCACCGCTGCAATCCGCTCAACGCTAAGTTCATGACCGACATCTCCGACGCCTACGAATCCAGTTACAACATCATGCTCAACCTCAACCGCTCGTGGGCGGCAAAGCAGGGCGACTTCTTCGTCGAATCGCCCACCATCCTGTTTGCCGCTATTATCTGGTTCCTCCGCATCTACAAGGACGGTCGCTACTGCACCTTCCCCCATGCCATCGAGTTTCTGAACAAGCCCTACGAGCAGATATTCCCTATCATGTCCTCTTACCCCGAACTCGAGAACTACCTCAGTCCGTTCCTCGACGCTTGGCTCGCCGGCGCCGCCGACCAGTTGATGGGACAGATAGCCAGTGCTAAAATCCCCTTGTCCCGTATGATTTCCCCGGCACTCTATTGGGTGATGTCCGCCGACGAGTTCTCCCTTGACATCAACAACCCCGATGCTCCGAAAATCCTATGTATCGGCAACAATCCCAGCCGTCAGGCAATCTACGGAGCCGCTTTGGGACTGTACAACAGTCGTATCATCAAACTCGTCAATAAAAAAGGAATGCTAAAGAGTTCCATCATCATCGACGAGCTGCCCACCGTCTTTATCAAAGGGCTGGACAACCTCATTGCCACCGCCCGTAGCAACAAAGTTGCCGTGCTCTTGGGCTTTCAGGACTTCTCCCAGCTCATCCGTGACTATACCGACAAGGAAGCAAAAGTAATCATCAACACCGTAGGTAACATCTTTTCCGGTCAGGTAGTTGGCGAAACTGCCAAAAACCTGTCCGAGCGTTTCGGCAAGATATTACAGAAACGTCAGAGCATGACCATCAGCCGTAGTGACAAGTCCACCTCCATTTCCACCCAGATGGACAGCCTGATACCACCCAGCAAAATCAGCGGACTGACACAGGGTATGTTCGTCGGTTCCGTTGCCGACAACTTCTCCGAGCGCATCGAACAGAAAATTTTCCATTGTGAGATAGTGGTCGATGCCGCCAAGATAGCCGAAGAAGAAAAGAGCTATCAGAAAATCCCCGTCATCACCAACTTTGTGGATGAAAACGGGGTAGACCACATGCAGGAGATGGTACAAGCCAACTATAACCAAATCAAAGAAGACGTGAAACAAATAGTCATCGACGAGCTCGAGCGCATCAAGAACGACCCCGCACTCTGCCACCTCTTGGAACTGAACAAACAGGAGTAAAAAAAAGTCGGAGGAAAGGGTTCTTACTTTTTCCTCCGATACAATTTCTCATCGTCTTTCTCCATCCTCTCCAGCAATGCATCTCGCATACTGTCTATATAAGTGGTTCGGCTCTCCTGCACCCGTTCCCTCATATTCACATAGCACCCTGACGGGTCTTTGATTTCTATCCCTAACATCTTGCTGAAATGTGCCGAAACCTCTTTGATGCTGGCTTTTCCGTCATTGAAATTTTTCAGTGTGTCCGAGCCATAGATAAATTCCACCAGATGAATTACCTTTCCCGTCCATACCACCGGCGTCGTTTCATCCTCCCTTGCTTCCTCGCTCCCTTGCGGAATACTGATTCCTGCATTCTTAATCCATTCTATCGCAGCATCCACAAATGCGATGCCTCCGCTGGCAGACAGTTTACCGCCTGTCGCCACTCTTATCTCCTCGATATGAATCAACAGCGTCCGTATGTAATTCAGGGAGAAATAAATGAATCTCATATCTTTTTCCTTCTTACAAAAGTCATATACCCGGTGTGTAAAATCACTTAACGCCTCTTGGAACTGTTCTTCTGTAGCCTCACCTTTTGATAATAATTGGATATAGAGTGTCGTTTTAAATTCTTCCATATATGAAAATTTCCGTAAATACCTGTTTTGTTTAAAATTGGCTGCAAAGGTACAGACTTTTTACGCGCAGCCTGTTATCGAAAATAATCATATATTTATCATTATTGCATTCAGATAGTTGCCTTATTCAGTGCCTTGTTGCTTTTTCCGTAGATTGGTTGGGCTATCGCCAAGATTAGTTTTGCAGAAACGGTTGAACTGTTGGGGAGAAGAAAAATTAAACTCCTCCATAATATCCCTGAAAGGAATATAAGGGAAAGAAAGGCGGTATAGAATATGCTCCGAGCGTTTTTGTATCAGCCATTGATACACCGATACCCCGAATTCTTCTTTGAAGATGCGCCGGAAGGTAATCACCCCGTACCCGCATAAGTCTGCAAGCTCCTGGGTGTCATGGGCTTTCATATAATGAGCAAGTACAAGGCTTCTGAATGGCACTTCTTCCCCCGTCATGGGGTAAAAGAAAGATTGCAGTTCTTCCGCTCCGTAGTAGCGGCTGAACAGTCGGATGAGTTCCTTATGTTTCAGATGCCACAGCGGTATATCTCCCGTGCTATCCGTTAAGTAATGCGATACGCTTTGCATAAAGGTGATAATAACCTCGTGTGCAGGTAATTTACAACAATAGCCTCTTGTTTTTCCTTCATCCTTGCCCGTTTTATGCGTATAGAGATAGTTGAGTATGCAATTTTCCGGACGGCATACCGTATTGTTGAAGGTATGCACAATCACCCGCGTCTCCTCCAGTATTTCGCCCTGGCAGTCAGCCGTTCGGGGCAGAAACAGTATTTCTCCGCTTTGTAGTATTTCCTCCCGGAACAGGGTGCTGGTCAGATGCACCTTGCCCTCTTGGCAGTATACAATGTAATTCATTCCTTTTTCTGTATTGCTGAACCTATCACCGGGAGAGAAGCATCTTGATAAGAAGTTGCAATTATCCGGTGTTTCGTTACAGGGCAATAATACTCTATCGGTTTTGTTCATGATTACTCCATTTGTTAATTGTTACTTGTGTGCCACCCCCGCTTCGCAGCGGGGGCAGCGCAGCCCTGGGGCTACGCCACTAGAATGCACGCATTTGCATATTTAGTAACCGGTACATTATGTTTTACCACTTAAAAACTTCTCTTTCGAAAGCGGCAAATAGACCGGTTAGCGCTTTCAATAATTAAAATTTTGAATCCTCAGTCAGGAAGCTATACTAAATGCTTTTATTGACAGCCCCCTTAATTTCATCATAGGAGAGTCTGTAGCTGCCAAAATGTATTATTAACAGCATACGAAAAGGCTATTACATCAGTAGCGTGGTCGCATAACTGATTCGAGGCATGTCCTAAAAACGATATTGTACACCAGCTACATACCCTACGTACCATTGTGATTTGATTCCTTTGGCAGTAGTCTTCTCTGCGAATGACCAATTTGGAAACAAGTCTTTGTAATGTTCCGCCTTTCCATTTAAAAAGTTGAGTGACGGGCCTGCGAAAATCTGGAAGTTTGATAAGAAAGAGAATGCAGGCATTATCCTAAGGCTACTTCTGTCGGCAGTCTTTGAGTGACCGGGATCAATGAACTTTGTTTCTACCAATTCCGTATCGATTCGAAACCGCTTTGTACAATTGAAATGATACCCCAACCCTATCTCCACAGCAATTAAAGAGTGTTGCAGATTATACCCAAGTCCTAAAATCCCGTACGTGTACCGACTACCGGAACGGAATGTTGCCATCAGATTTTGCAGTTCATCAAATTGTAGACCTGCATTTTTTTCTCCATTCCTGATTACATTAATGATTCCGATAGGATAATCACAGCTATCAGCGATATTTATTAAACCCGCCAACTGAACTCCGTCCACTTTATTTGCTTTATTCACTATTCCGGCAAACTGAAACCCTTTTACATCACCCGAAAAGTTTCCAACACCGGCAAGTAGAAAGCCCTCTGCCTTATGAGTAGTATTAACCACCCCTGCTATCCAAGTTCCCTTTACGTCTCCGGCTATGTTGGCAACTCCTCCCAAGCTGAAGCCCTTGGCATCCCCATGGATATTATTGAATATTCCGGCAATCTGCACACCGTCAGCATTTCCAAAAACAGAACTGCCAATTCCGGATAAAATAAATGATTTCTCACCGCCTGAAATACCATAAATTGTATGAAAAGAGAATTCGTTTGAGTATTGCTTTGCCGACTTTCCGTGCGTACTCAACGGATATACCAATCCGAGATGAACAACCGGTCGCTTATTCTGCTGCTGAGAAAAAGCGTTGAAACTTAATAATGAGATACACCCTAAGAGGAATAATTTTGATAAGAATTTCATATTGCAAATAGTTTAATAGATTATTTTCTGCAAAAGTAATCTACTTTAGCCAAGCAGATAAGTCAATTCCGACCAAGGCAGGAACGGGCTTGCCGAAGTTAATAAATCATGGCGTGAAGTGAATGGGGAGAGAAGCCGACAACGTATTATAAAAACGGAATCCTAACAGAGAAGGTATCACCGGTTTTTATTACTTCTATCTTTTTGGAATGGAGTGCATACTGTTCCTGCAAATTGACTAAGCCCAGTCCGGATTTCGTATCAGTGCCTTTCGGTTGCAGGTTATTCGATACGGTTACTCCGTCGTCATCGACTCGGACAATAACCGTCAGAGGTTGCAATTTGGTTACGATATTATGCTTGACTGCATTTTCGACAAGCAATTGGATACTCATCGGGATTAACTTATCCTCATCATGGCTAACTGCTTTTTCCAATTTAATAATCAGAGCCGTATCATACCGGATATGCATCAAATACAGATAAGATTCCAGAAAAGAAAGTTCCTCACAAAGCGATACATATTCCCGTTCATTCAATGAAAGCGTATAGCGATAAAGCCCGGAAAGCTTTTTAGTAAACATATTTGCTTTATCCTGATTCTCATAAATCAGGGAAGAAAGGGTATTGAGGCTGTTGAACAGGAAATGTGGATTTACCTGTGACCGCAGGGAATCGTACATATATTGCAATTTCCCTTTTTCAGCTGCTATTGCCCGTTTTTCAGCTTCAAGCTGTTTCTGATTATAAAATAAAACTTCTATCATAAGGACAATCATGCAATTTGCTAATACGGACATGATTGCCGAACCAATCAAATCCTCTTCCGGAGCGGTATTGTTTTGATATAAATGGAACAGGCTATTGACCCCGAAATTTATCATTCCCGCAAATGCGGAAGTTATTATCAAGTCTAATATGATTCGAAGATAAGTGTTGTATCTATAACTGAATTTCTTATATACAGCCTGAATGATAACTGCATCGGCAGAGACAACAAGCAACGCAAGCGGGAAATTAACAAAGAATTGGGTAATGTAATCATTGTCCTGCCCTCTCATGAAATTATACAGGAACTGGAAAACAATCGCTATCAACGCAATCGTAAAAACGAAAAACGGAATATGTTTACGGACAGGTATAATCATAAGTCAGGAATCAAGCCATTGCAAAAACTTCTTTGCCGCTACACGGCTTATTATCACATCTTCGGGGAAGGAAGGTTCGAGAGTCAGTTTCAAACGGCTGTTGAAATACTTTTGCACTTCCTTTATTGTATTGACGTTGACGATACAATTGCGGGAAACCCTAAAAAACATCTTCGCGTCCATTATCTCTTCCAGTTGGTCCAGACTATATGAAATAATATGGCGTTTATTTGAATACAGATAGAGAAATGTCACTTTATCTTCGGTATAGAAGAATGCAACATCAGCCACATTGACATAGCTGTAACTGCTTGCTTTTTGAATAAGAAAACGATTCTTCCTGTATTCTCCGATTGCATGATCCAACTTTTTATAATTAAAAGCCGGATTAGATACTTTCCGTAACTTTTCAAACTTGGTTAAGGCAGCTTCCAAGTCATCTGATTCTACCGGTTTGAGTAAGTAATCCAAGCCATTGACATCGAAAGTCCGCATCACAAATTCGTTGTGAGCGGTAGTAAATATGATTGGAGTTAATATTTCTACCTGTTCGAAAATATCAAAACAAAAGCCATCTCCCAAATCTATATCCATGAAAATCAGGTCGAAATGGTTTTCTTCCAGCAGAGAAATCCCGCTTATGACACTTTCCGCCCTTCCAGTATAACTATAATCCGGGCGTAACTGATGAAGCATCCGCAAAAGTTCTTTGCAGGCGAAATCTTCATCTTCAATGATGGCATATTTTATCATACCCATAGGCGGAATTAATTTGTTAAAGAAATGTGTACAAATGAGTCGTACATACTGCTGAAATTTAGTATACTAATAGTAAGACAACTATTAATGTACAATCAACATATACACAACTTATTTGCAATATTCGCAATATTTCTCGATATCTGCAAGCAGTTCTCTACAAATCTTATAAATAGTCATGGCAATTCCCCGTTCGGGAGTTTTCCCACACTTCTCCGATTTGTAGTAGCCTCTCTAAGCTTCATCATGGAATCTATAGGTGTAGATAGTGAAAACTACCTTTTTGCCAAATTGTGTGATTATTCCGAAGAAATGCTTCACTTGATTTAAAGAAGACAATTTTTGTATTATGCAATGATAGCGCGGCCTTGCCTTACGGAATTAATCACCCTCCAACTTTGGATTATGATTAATTCCGCAAGGCGAATAACATAAAGAATATTTTTTTTTATTAAAATATGCCTCACTTCTTGTTTGTTCCCAATAAGTAACATATCTTTGTTCCCGATTAGAAACATTTATATTTTATGAAAGAGAAAAGTAAATCTGTTGAGAGAGATAGAGAAGCTACCGAAAAACGGTTGATTGATACCATTGGACAAATGGTAGCCGAGCAAGGTTTCGAGAAGATAGGCATTAATGCCGTTGCTGCTCAATCGGGAGTATCGAAGATCTTGATATATCGTTATTTTGGTTCAGTGGAGGGGCTTATGGCGGCTTATATCCGTAAATATGATTTTTGGCTAAATTTTCCGCTTGAAATTCCTTCAAAAGAAGATTTGCCTGAGTTTGTAAAAGCAATGTTCAAAACTCAGATTGAGCAACTGCGAAGCAATCCTACACTCAGAATGTTGCATCGCTGGGAATTGTCGTGTAATAACGAAATTGTCGCCAAACTTCGTCAACAACGGGAGCAGACAGGCTATCGCATTGTTGAGATAGCAAGTCAGTTGATGGGTTATCCGAAAGAAGAGATGGCGGTGATAGCTTCGGTTGTTACAGCGTCCATAACCTACTTAGTTATGTTGGGCGAGTTTTGCCCAGTGTACAACGGCATTGCTATATCTGAAGATGCAGGCTGGGAGCAGATGATTTCGGGAATAGAAGTGATGGTAGATAAAATCTTGAAACCATAAATTGAGTAAAGGATAAAAGAAGTATTTTTTTGCACCACATGTTCCCTACGAGTAACAATAAATATAAATATGACAATGAATCACGATTTCTTGGAAATAATCAGATACGCAACAAAAGCTCCGTCCGGGCACAATACCCAGCCGTGGCGATTTAGCTTTACGGAAAACACGATTAACAGTAAACCCAATTTTGAGGTAGCGTTGCCAGTTGTTGATAGTGAAAATAGGGAACTTTATGTCAGTTTAGGGTGTGCAACGGAGAATTTGATGATTGCCGCAACTCACTTTGGGTATGAGACTCAGATTATTCAATGTGATAAAACGGCGATAATAGTAGTACTTACTAAAAGTGAGCGAGTGATGGAAGATTCTTTATTCTGTCAGATTGAGCAACGGCAAAATAACCGAAGTGTATATAGTGGAAAGAAAGTTATCGATTTGCAGCTGGAAAAACTTCGGTCGATAATATCGAGCGAGTATGTAAAAATACACTTCGCCGAGATAGGTTCTCCGCTTGCGGATACTCTTACACAGTATATTGTGAAAGGAAATGAGATGCAGATGAGTGATATGGCTTTTCGTGAAGAACTCCTTTCTTGGATGCGTTTTAATAAGACGCAGGTAAAGAAAAGTGGAGACGGATTGAGTTATGAAGTCTTTGGAAGTCCCTCTTTGCCAGAAGTAATAGCCAAACCTATCGTCCGATTATTTCTCAAACCGCATCAACAAAACAAGTCGGATTTAAAGAAGATCGCATCTTCTTCCCACTTTGTATTGTTCACTACAAAGCATAATACGGTTGAAGAATGGATTGAGTTAGGGCGGTTATTGCAGCGGTTTTTACTTACAGTAGCCCAGTTAGGCATTGCTTCGGCTTTCTCTAACCAACCTTGCGAGGTAGCTTCATTAGCAACTGAACTGCAAAATAAACCAGAATTGAAAGGTGAATACCCGACACTGATAATAAGAATCGGTTACGCAAACCCGATGCCTTTTTCGCCACGTAAAAAGCTCGATGAGGTGTTCTGATATTTTTTTGCACACAATGTTTCCGAAAGGTAACAATAAATAATTAAACCAATATGAATAAAATGACATTTGCAGGAATTTGTTTGTCGCTTGTATGTTTATTAGGTTGCCAAAAAGATTTGGTCGAATACAAGCAAGGAGATGTAAAAGTGTATATCGAACAGGGTGAGGAGTGGTTGCACGACTTTCCTTTGTTTATGGGGATTAAGAAGAAAAATGCTCCACAGATTGCCATTTGGATGGAAGACACCAATGGTAAATATCTATCTACCATTTATGCAACTCACAAAATTGCCACCCAATCGTGGCAGGCAGCAGGTGGTAATCGCAGAAAAGAAGCATTACCACATTGGTGTTACGCTCGTGGTGAGCAGTATGACGATGGGCTGTATCTACCGACAAAGGATAAACCTTTGACGGACGGCATATCGGGAGCCACACCAAAGAGTGGTTTTGATGTAAAAATACGTCCCGTAGGAAACTTAACCCGTTTTGTAGTTCTGATAGAGGTAAACCACTCTACGGACTTTAACGACTTCTATCCCGAATCTGCAAAAGAGGGTGATAAAAACTATTCCGGTGGTAAAATGGGGAGCGGGCAACCAGCTCTTGTTTACGCTGCCAATGTGGATTTGTCGACGGGGGCAAAATCGTTTGAAGCCGTGCTGATTGGACATAGTAGCTCTGATGGTACATCGGGCGAGATTTCGGAAGATTTATCGGGAATCACAACGGCTCGGAATATTGTCAAACGCATAACCATCAACATCCAATGAAAAAGATATTTTTGAATTTAGTAGTGCTTTTCGCTGTTGTAGCAGGAGTGAAAGCACAAGATACCAAACGTTTTTCGTTTGCCACTGCTATTGGAACTGGAATCCCTAGGAGTACTCCGTCATCCACTCCGTTTGAATGGCAGATGCTGGGTTATTATAACTTCAATCAACGGTTCTCGGCAGGTATTGGAACAGGAATTTCAGTCTATGAAAAGGCACTTATTCCCCTTTTTGCCGATGTAAAATTCAACATCACAAAACCCCGAAAATTCACTCCTTATCTGGAATGTGGAGCAGGTTATAGCTTTGCTCCCGACAAAAATGCCAACGGAGGAATCTATGTGAACCCGGTTGTTGGCGTACAATGGTCAGTATGTACAAAAATGAAGCTGTTGTTTGCCGTAGGTTATGAGATGCAGAAGTATGAACGGCTTAAAAGCTATAATAGTCAATATTTTGAGGCGGAGTTTAAAGAGCAATTGAACCACAATTCCATTTCTATTAAGATTGGAGTTATGTTTTAAGATACTATCTATAAAATAGCTTAGATGCAGAAAAAGTTTGATGTAAACAGAAAACTTTCTTTATCTTTGCCTCCTATACATTTAACTATATGGAAGAAAAATATCTCACGCTAACCAAAGAGAACATAGATGCAGAACATATATGTTGTGGCTTTTCGGATAAGAAATGCCAAGAGGGTTATGCCTTAAAGAAAGAGTGGCTTAAAAAGGAGTTTGATAATGGATTCGTTTTCAGAAGGCTTGATGCGCGGGCAAAAGTTTTCATTGAATATGTTCCGGCTGAGAAGGCATGGATGCCGGTAGTTGCTCCTGATTATCTGATGATTAACTGTTTGTGGGTGTCGGGGCAGTATAAAGAGAAAGGTCATGGAAGGGCATTGTTGCAGTCGGTTGTTGAGGATGCGAAGCGGCAAGGTAAAAGTGGTTTGGTGGTTGTGGTAGGAACCAAGAAGTTTCATTTTATGGGCGATACGAAGTGGTTTTTGAAGCACGGATTCGAAACAGTAGAGAAATTGTCGAGTGGTTTTTCGTTGCTGGCAATGAAATTTGATGAAAATAGCGATACTCCTTATTTCAAAGAGTGTGCGAAAAGTGGAGAGTGTGATGGTAAGACAGGGATAGTAGTCTATTACACAGAACGTTGCCCGTTCACTGATTATTACGTGAACGGAACATTGTTCGTACTTGCACAAGAGCATAATATCCCATTGAAGATCGTTAAACTGGAAACAATGGAACAGGCGCAGTCTGCTCCGACTCCGGGAACTATATTTTCTTTATATTATAATGGGAAATTTGTTACTACTGATTTAAGTGTTTGCGTAGCATCGCGTTTTGCTAAAATACTCCAGTTGTAGTTACTTTTAAACTATAATCAATTTGATAGTGTCGGCTTGTCACACATCAACCGCCAGCTTGATACAACTGTGCCACCGGCTTGTCACCACTGTCATTGTACAAAGGTAGAGCTTTTTTGTTGTTTCTTATCACTATTAGGCTGATACTCAGTAGTGTTATCAGTTGGCAATTGGTATCAAGGTTTTATTGCTAACCATTTTAGTGCAGCATTTTCAATAATAATCTCAATTACATTTTCATCTTTCATCCATGAAAGGTATGAACGAATAGTTGAACCGACTAATACATACTGTTCAATAGACATTGTAAGGTTATAAATATTAAATATTGATTGAATGATAGCATCTATTGTTTGTGGGGTGTTGCATATTTCCGCAATTTTTGTTTGTATTTCATAAACCTTAGAACGATTAATTGCTGCTAGTGTATGAATGTTATTTGTCGGCGTAGCATGAGAAGGCACAAAAATATCTGCTTGAAGCTGTTCAAGTTTATTAAGTGTAGTAAGATATTGGGCAACATCATAAATAAATGTGACGCCATATTTCTCTAAAATTTGAGGACTGCTGACGCAATCAGCAATGAACAATGTATTATCAGGTGTACGAATACCTATCATGTCAAAAAAATGTCCCGGAAGTGGAAGTAACTCCAACTCTTTGGGAAACTGAGGTGAAGAGAAATCAGATACATTACTTTCCTTTGCCATTAAGAATTTACCTCGAAGTTCTTTACAGGGAAAACCACCATAAAGGAAGGATAGTTCAAGAACTGGAAAACGAGTGAATGCCGCTTCGATACCTCCGGTAAATATCAGACATCCTGTCTGCTCTTGAAGATAACTATTCCCACCGATATGGTCAGCATTGGAATGCGTATTGATAATGCCTTTTATCTTCCACCTATTTTGGTTGACTATTTTCAGAACCTTTTTACCAGCTTCTCTATCGTTTCCACTGTCAATAAGGTATATGTCTGTATCGGTCTGTTTATAAACACCTATCTTAGCGGGACAGTTAATATAGTAGCTTTGTTTCCCAATTTGTTCAAGTTCATACATATTGATTAAAAATAAATTGTCTACATTTTATTCATCGTTCGCACCATCTCATAGCTTGAAACTCCAGCTTTCTCTATGAATAATGCAGGCTAACGATTGTCTATAACAATGCACAATGAGGACTTTCAATAATAGCTTTCATCTGGCACAGACAAAAAGGATGCCCAGCGGGATCAAACATCACTCTCCAACCGTCGGAGAATTGCTGATCGGCCACGGTCGCCCCACATTCAATGGCATATTCAACCGCTTTTTCCAAGTCATTCACGGCGAAGTCTAAATGCGCCATCTGTTGTTGGGCTTCAGTTTCTTCCGGCCATACCGGCGGTTGATAATCCAGATTCCGTTGAAACGTTATACCCGGATATACACCTTGTTGCGTTCCCGGAGCACCCAGACAAGCATAATCTTCATCATGATACGGTATTTCCCACTTCAGCAACGCTGCATAAAACGTTGCTAATTCATAAGGATCTTTGCAATCTATCGTAACTGCATACATTTTAATCTTCAGATTATCATCCATAGCAATACTTTATTGAATAATTATCATTCTTCATTCATTAAAAAGCCCTTTTTATAAAATGAATAACTTTCTTCAATTATTTTCGGCTCATCTGCATTTAGCGCATATAATATCTCTCGGCAAAATTCCAATTGAGCGATACCATTGGCCGTGACGATATTGCCGTCGCAAACGGCTTGTTTTTCTATATAATTTGCTTCACCGGTATATTTTTCGCCTGCTATATTTTTCAAATAATCGAGCGCATTGCTTGTGTGCTTTACGTGATTGAGAAATCCATGTTTACCGAGAAAAACCGAAGCATTGCAGATTCCGGCAACCAACTTATTTTCCCGAATCATTTTCTCTACTAAAGGAACTATGGAGTCCGCTTCAGGCGAGAACCAGTTATCTCCGCCTACCAGTACCAATCCGGCGTAATCTTCGGGCAAAGTATGTATGTCGTAATCCGGCAAAACTCTGAATCCACCTATTGAAATTACAGGGTCTTGGGTGAGAGAAAGAGTTTTTACGGTGTATTTAACCGGTCTTCCGGGTTTTACTCCTGTATTTACGCAAACGGCGAGGTGTGCAGCTTCCCAATCGGCAAAGCCGTTTAATATTACAAAAATGATTTCTTTTTTCATATTTGCTTCATTTAATTGCATTTGCAAAGATACTAATAACATGTTGAAAATTACAGTTGATTGAGTTTATTTATTGTGCTGACTTTAATTACTTGGGGGATTCATTTAACAAATTACCACTTTTAGGAAAAAGAATTGTGAATGCTACCCTAAGGGACTATATTGTTTGTAAAAATTGGCGAGTAAATAAGTGCAAGATACAAGTACATATCTATATATAGCTTGTGCCTCGGGCTTCAAAAGCCGCACGGTGTTCTTCGAGCAGTTTAAGGAGAAGACGGGCTACACGCCACAGGAATATATCGCCAAAAAGCAGAAGGAGGCGGAGAAAAAGAAGAGGAAGAAGAAGTCGTTGCTGTTTCCGGAATAAGGAAATGCTTTAGGCGCTACCCGCTGCCACACACTGCCACTTTGATGCCATTCGGTGCCACCGGGAGGTAAAGTCTTTGTATTACAGATACTTGCAGCTACTTTCGTCACGCATTACTATTGATGCAGAATAAATCAATCGATTATGGACGAAAAACAGAAACAAGTAGAAGTATTGCTCGTGGCCGACAAAGACGACGATGGCAAGCTCAAGGCAATAGACAAGTCCGCAGCAAAGGATGGGCTGTTGCGCTTGCTCCTGCCTTCGATGGAAAACCTCGAAGATTTTATGAAAGTGGAGAAACATTCTTCCATCCTGGAAGACTTCTTCCACAACTTCCGGCGCCAGTATAAGCAGCCGACCGATTTCCGCTTTTACCAAATCCCCGCATCGTTGCTGGAAACATTGGACGTATTCACCGACATGCTCAAAGCTCCGGACGAAAACAAGGATTTCATTGCGCAGTATGAAGTAAATCCCGATGATTATGTAAAGAACGAGCAGCAGGAGCAGCAGGAACCGCAAAAGGAAGCGGAAGCGGTGCAACAAGTATCGGGAGAACAGCCGGATAACGAACAACCGGCGCAGCCTCTTGGTATCGAAAAGCGGGTAGATTGGGAACAGCTTGCTCGCTTGGGCATCACGCGTGAATCATTGGAACAGTCCGGTGATTTGTCTGCTGTCCTCGCTGGTGGCAAGTCCGGCCTTATCACCATTTCCACGGAGATAGAAGGCATTCCCATTACCACGCAGGGACGCATCCACTACCAGGAAGGCAAGGACGGCAAAATGGAATTAAAGATTGACTGTTACCGCAGAGCACCTGCCCTCGATTTGCCTTTTTATGGCGTAGTGCTTGATAAGGAAATCAAAGACAGCATTCTTGCCACAGGCAATGCCGGTCGGCCCCTTCCTCTCTCGCTGGACGGCAGCGAACCGAAACCTTGTCTCATTTCATTAGATAAATTAACCAACAACCTCGTCGCCCTCCCGGTAGATGACATCCTTATCCCGATGGAAATAAAGAATGTCGCCCTCACCCCGGAACAGCACCGCCAGCTCTCCGAAGGCAAAAAAGTATTGGTAGAAGGCATGACATCCCAGTGGAACGGCAAGTTTGATGCCTACATGCAATACAACGTTGCCACAGAAAAATTCGATTATAACTTCGACGGACTGGACAGGAACCGCTACAGGAACCAGGGAAAACAGCAGAAAGAAGCAACCGCCCAGTCACAAGACCATGCGCAGGCTGCCGACAACAAATTCTTCATCCCCAAAAAAATGCTGGGCAAGGAACTTACTTCCGAACAACGGGAAAAGTTCGGGAAGCTGGAGACCATCTACGTCACCGACATGATAGACAAATCCGGAAAGTCATTCAATGCTTATGTCCGCATGAACCTTGACCGTGGCAGACCCGATTTCTTCCAATACAATCCGGACAAAGCTACAATCCGGGCAAAAGAAATCATAAAATCCTCACACGAACAACCTGCACAAGTCGAGACAGCTAAGAAAGAAGTAAAAAGGAGAACCAAAAGTCTCAAAATATAAGAATATAATTTCCTATCAAAGTAATAACGTAAAAAAACAAATATATGAAAGTAATCATAGCGGAGAAACCGAGTGTGGCACGGGATATTGCCCTGATAGTAGGCGCCAGAGAGCGCAAGGACGGATATATGGAAGGTAACGGCTATGCCGTCACCTGGGGCTTCGGCCACCTGGTGGGGCTTGCCATGCCCGAAGCCTACGGCTTCACAGGCTTCCGCCGCGAGCATCTTCCCATTCTCCCCGAACGTTTCCAGCTTGTTCCCCGTCAGGTAAAAGACGGCAAACAGTACAAGGATGACCCCGGAGCCGTCAAACAACTGACCGTTATCCGCGAACTGTTTAACAAATCCGAGTCCATCATCTGCGCCACCGATGCCGGTCGCGAAGGCGAGCTTATCTTTCGCTACATCTACCATTACCTGGGTTGTGGCAAACCCTTCTCCCGTCTGTGGATAAGTAGCCTTACCGACAAGGCTATCCGTCAGGGAATGGAAAATCTGAAGGATGGCAGGGAGTATGACAACCTTTACCGTAGTGCCAAAGCCCGCAGCGAAGCCGACTGGCTTGTAGGCATCAACGCTTCCCAAGCCTTGTGCCTTTCCGCCGGGCGTGGCGTGTACTCTTTGGGCAGGGTACAAACGCCTACCTTGATGATGATATGCAACCGCTACATGGAGAACAAGAACTTCACCCCGCAGCAATACTGGCAGCTACGGGTACAGTCCGGCAAAGACGATAGTTCCTTTGCCGCCCTCTCTATCGGCAAATACGAAAAGAAGGACGAAGCCGACAACCATTTGCAGCAAATCAACGCTGCCGGTGCATTGCAGGTTACCGCCGCCGAAAAAAAGGAAGCCTCGCAGGAGCCTCCTTTGCTCTATGACCTGACCTCACTTCAAAAAGAAGCGAACGTCCGCCATAGCTTTTCAGCGGACAAAACCCTTTCCATAGCCCAATCGCTCTATGAAAAGAAAATTTTGTCCTACCCCCGTACCGGCAGCCGCTATATTTCGGACGATGTATTTGAAATCATCCCCGAGCGCATCCGCCTGCTCGCGTCTTATCCTCGTTTCGCATCCTACGCCGCTACCTTGGACGGTCAGCCGCTCAATGCCCGCAGCGTCAACACCGCCAGAGTCACCGACCACCATGCGCTGCTCATTACCGAGAATCTCCCCGGCGACCTTTCTCCGGATGAGCGTACCATTTACGAGATGGTTGCCGCTCGTGTCCTCGAATCCTTCTCCGGCAAATGTATCATGGAAAAGACCGCCATAACCTTGCAATCCGCCGGTATTGCCTTCTCCGTGCGTGGCAGTGTCATCAAAGTTCCCGGCTGGCGTTCCGTGCTCAACCTCTCCGATGAAGAAGAAGAGGACAATACCACCCTGCCCGAACTTCACGAAGGCGACACCTTATATATATATAATAGCGAAGCATTAGAGAAACAGACCAAGCCCCGCCCGTTCCACACCGAAAGCTCCCTGTTAGGAGCGATGGAAAGCGCCGGTAAGGAGTTGGAGAACGAAGAAGAACGGCTGGCGATGAAAGAAGTAGGCATCGGAACCCCTGCCACCCGTGCTGCCGTTATCGAAACATTGTTCAGCCGGGACTATATCCGCCGTGAAAAAAAGTCCCTTGTGCCGACCGAAAAGGGACTGGCAGTCTATTCCATTGTCAAGGACAAGAAGATAGCCGACATATCCATGACCGGCAGTTGGGAAAGCGCCCTTGCCAAAATCGAAACTGGAGAAACCGATGCCGACACCTTCCACCGTGAAATAGAAGTCTATGCCGCACAGATAACGACGGAGCTGCTCAATACCGCTATCTCTATTACATCATCAACCGACAGTCCCGTTTGCCCCAAATGCAAACAAGGACATGTGCTCTTCTTCAACAAGATAGCCAAGTGCAGCGATGTAGATTGTGGTTTGAAAGTGTTCCGCAACATTTGCAACAAACAACTGACCGACAAGCAAATTACGGAACTGGTAACCAAAGGCAAAACCGGTCTTATCAAAGGCTTGCAGGGCAAGAGCGGCAAAACTTTCGATGCCTCGCTTGCTTTCGATGCACAGTTCAATGTCACCTTCTCCTTTCCCGACAAGAAAACGCCGGGAGCGACAAAGAAAAAAAAGTAACCCCGTTACTGTGACATCCTAACCGGAAAAGCACTATATTTGCCACTATCAAGTTCATAACTCATAAATAACTGTTTTATAGTTGTTTGTTATGGATTTTTTAGTGGTAGCACTCAGGGAGGGATACCCTGGGTGCTTTACATATAGACTTCTCCACATTAATTTATTTACGGGCAATCCCGCCCGACCACTAAAAATCCAAGTTATGAATAAGAATAAGAACAGACAACAACCCCAGGAATTATCTTACTACCGTTTAGTGCTACTCTCTTTCCTGCGCGAATCCCATCCCGAATTAGTAGACGACAGCGACTTCATTGCTGCCCGTGCCGACAGTGCCGCCGAAGCGTACAGCGAAGCAATCCGTTCCGGCTTCACCCACGATGTCGCTTCCGAAACCGCCAACCAAGTATTGTTTGCCGGACTTCACTTTTCTAAATACGATGTAATCGTCACCATCCTTTGGA
Source organism: Tannerellaceae bacterium (assembly GCA_048465615.1). Lineage (GTDB taxonomy): Bacteria > Bacteroidota > Bacteroidia > Bacteroidales > Tannerellaceae > Parabacteroides. Next base: position 202,998 of record DBFWLD010000028.1, on the reverse strand, counting down.
ACGAGTTCAGCGACCCTGTGCCGCAGGGCAGTGCCCGTTCCCTTGCCTTGCAGCTCCTTCCCGTATGTGAAGAAGTATTTGCCAAATATCCGCTTTCCGATGATTTCCTTTTCGAACCGGCTTTCGACAATCTCTATACGGAAATCACAGGTACAATTCTAATCTGGTTAGACGAGAATGGCGTACAATAAGAAAGCGCACCTGAAAGACAATATCGAAGCAATCAAACTGGCATTTGCGTTGGAGCGTGAAGGGCGTACCGCCACCCCCGAGGAACAGGCAGTCTTACGTGCCTATTCCGGTTTCGGCGGCATCAAGGCGGTACTCAATCCCGCTTCCAGCCTTGCCGACGTTGCCCGTTGGACAAAGAGCGACCGGGAACTGTTCCCCCTTGTCTCACAGCTCCACAGCGTCATCCGCAACAATTCAAAAGACGAATCGCAATACAAGCGATACTTTTCCAGTTTGAAAAACTCAGTCCTGACGGCGTTCTATACGCCGCAGGACATTGTTTCTGTTCTTGCTTCCGAATTGGGCAACCACGGAATTGCCCCGTCCCGTTTCCTCGACCCGTCGAGCGGAACCGGAGTATTTGTCGATGCTTTCCAACAACTTTCTGGACAACAGTCACCCGCTCCCACGATGGTCTGCTATGAAAAAGACCTCCTGACAGGCAAAATCCTCTCGCACCTCCATCCGGAATCAAAAGTAGAGATTACCGGTTTCGAGAATAGCGAAAACCGCCATTCCAGTTATTTCGACATAACTGCTTCCAACATTCCTTTTGGAGATGTAGCCGTATTCGACCCGTCTTTCAACAAGAGCAAGAGTCCTGCCCGTCAGCAGGCAGCAAAGAGCCTGCACAACTATTTCTTTCTTAAAGGACTTGATAAACTTCGGGATGGCGGCATATTGGCGTACATTACCTCGCAGGGAGTGTTGGATTCTCCGGCAAATGAAGAAATCCGCCGTCACCTCATGCAACATTCCCGCTTGGTGTCCGCCATACGCCTGCCCAACAATCTCTTTATCGAAGGAGCAGGTACTGAAGTAGGCAGCGATTTGATTATCCTCCAGAAGAAGTACGGGCGTGAAGAACCGCTCAATGAAGCAGAGCGGGCATTCATCACTTCCACCAAGCATCCGGAAGGCTTTAATCAGAATGATTACATCTCCCGATATGTCAGTATCGTGCATACAAAGGCACAAGTAGATACCGACCCCTACGGACACCCCGCAATGGTCTACACGCACGAAGGCGGACTGCCCGGCATCGTCACCGGCATTCGGGAAATACTTTCCAGTGATTTTTCCCGTCACCTGGATGTCTCCCTCTATCAACAATTCCTCCCGGAACAAGTCCAGACACAGGAGCAGATACAAGAGCAGGTACAAGAACAAGCATCGATGTCAGCGCAAGCACCGGTACAACCTAAAGAACCGGAGCCTGTCACGCTCAAACCAACGCCCGTCTCACCCGAACCGAAAGAAGAAATAGAACTTTCCCTTTCTTCTCCGGTATTGAGCCTGTATGACCTCTTCGAGTTCACAGCGGAAGAACGTACCCAGATAAAACCAAAACGTGGCAAACGCCGGACTGCATCCTCCACTCGGAAGCAACCCGTGCAAGGCAATCTTTTCGGTGAACCCACCAGCACTGTACAGCCATCCGGCAAAAAGCCTAAAGGCAAATCCCGCAGTAAGACTATCATTGCAAAAACTGTATTCGATGCTCTCCACGGTGGTTACAAAGCGCCGCCCCGTTCCGAACAGAATCCTTCTGCTAACTCTGTTGCCGATTATCCCATTTTCGATGCCCGCAAGGAAGAACGGATTCGGCAAACCTTAAGCATCGAAGAGCAACAAGCAAAAGAAGCGGCAAGGATAGCCGCCGAAGAAGAACGCAAGCAACGGATGCAGCCCCGTCCATACCCCAATGAAATCCCGTCTCACTACAAAGACGGCTCATTGACAACGGACAACAACCGGATAGGTTATATCCGCAACATAGAATCCGCTCCCATGTTCCACCCGCTCGAACTGCCCGACCAACAGTCCCGCAAACTCATGCTGTATATAGAAATTCGTGATACCTATCACGACCTCTACAACAGCGAAGCAACGGAACTCAAAGAAAACGCCGTGCTGCGGCAGAAACTCAATGCATTCTATGATAACTTCGTCCGTCAGTTCGGCAACCTGAACAGCCCCAAGAACGTAGACCTTATCCGTATGGACAACGACAACCGTGCCATCCTTTCACTGGAACGTTACAAGGACGGTCGGGCAATCAAAGCCGACGTCCTCGACCACCCCGTAGCCTTCAACAAAAATGAATTGCAGCACGTCGATACCTCCGAAGAAGCCCTTGCCGCCTCACTCAACAAATACGGCAATGTCAACCTCGAATACATGACAAGTCTTACCGACAAGTCCCAAGACACCTTGCTGGACGACCTCAAAGGACGGGTATTCTTCAACCCCCTAATCAGGAACTACGAGATAACCGACAAATTCATATCCGGCAACGTCATTTCCAAAGCGGAAATGATAGAGGATTACATAGCGAAGCACCCCGACAACGAGCGTGCCAAGGAATCGCTCGAAGCCTTGCGTGCAGCCTTTCCCGTACCCATCCCGTTCGAAGAACTCGATTTCAATTTCGGCGAACGTTGGATACCCACCGGCATTTATGAGAAATACGCATCACATCTTTTCGATACCAAAGTAAAAATCAGCTATGCCGCCAGCCGTGACGAGTTCAGCATCAACGCATCCACCCGTAACAACGTGCGCATCCGCGAGCAATATTCTGTCAAAGCCGAAAGCCGCCGTTATGACGGCATTAACCTGATGAAGCACGCCATACAAAACACCTCGCCCGACATTACCAAAAAAGTATTGCAAGGCGATGATGTGGTCAAAGTCCGTGATACCGAAGCCATCCAGCTTGCCAACAGCAAGATAGATGAAATCCGCAATGGCTTCAGTGACTGGCTGAAAGAACAGACGCCGGAGTTCAAACAGCGGCTCACCGATATGTACAACCGCAAGTTCAACAACTCCGTCAAACCACAGTATGACGGTTCCATGCAGTCCTTTCCCGGCCTTAACCTTAAAGCGTTGGGCATTCCCGACCTATACCCCAGTCAGAAAGATGCAATTTGGATGACAAAAATCAATGGTGGCGGGATAATCGACCACGAGGTAGGTGGCGGCAAGACCCTCATCATGTGTGCTGCCGCCTACGAGATGAAACGGTTGGGACTGGCACACAAACCGATGATTATCGGTCTGAAAGCCAATATCCACGAGATAGCCCAGACTTTCAAGACCGCCTATCCCAATGCCCGCGTACTCTATCCCGGCAAAGAAGACTTCACCCCCGAGAACCGTGTCCGCATCATGCGTGAGATGCAGAACAACGATTGGGATGCCATCATCCTGTCCCATGAACAGTTCGGCATGATACCTCAATCCCCCGAGATACAGAAACAAATCTTACAGCAGGAACTTGACAGCGTGGAAGAAAACCTCGAAGTCCTGACCCAGCAGGGAGAAGAAGTTTCCAACGGTATGCTCAAAGGCGTAGAGAAGCGCAAGATGAACCTCGAAGCCAAAATCAAGGAACTCACCTTCGACATTGAGAACCGCAAGGACGATGTGGTGGACTTCAAACTCATGGGCATCGACCACCTGCTGGTAGACGAATCACACAAATTTAAGAACTTGATGTTCACTACCCGTCACGATCGTGTAGCCGGTCTTGGCAACAGCGAAGGTAGCCAGCGTGCACTGAACATGCTTTTCGCCCTGCGTACCATTCAGGAGCGCACCGGCAAAGATTTGGGAGCCACCTTCCTGTCCGGAACCACCATTTCCAACAGCCTGACAGAACTGTATCTGCTCTTTAAATACCTCCGTCCCAAAGAACTGGAACGTCAGGGCATCAACACCTTCGACGCATGGGCGGCGGTCTTTGCCAAAAAGTCCATTGACTACGAGTTCTCCGTCACCAATGAAATCATCCAGAAGGAACGCTTCCGTTATTTCATCAAAGTCCCGGAGCTTGCCGCCATGTACAACGAAATCACCGATTTCCGTACCGCCGAAGACATCGGCATCGACCGCCCCAAGAAGAACGAGATACTGCACAACATCCCGCCCACGCCCGAACAGCAGGAGTTTATCGACAAACTGGTAGCCTTTGCCAAGAACGGCGACGCCACCATCCTCGGACGTCCCCCGCTAAGCAAGCGTGAAGAAAAAGCCAAGATGCTCATCGCCACCAACTATGCCCGCAAGATGTCCCTCGATATGCGCCTTATCGACGAGGACAAATACAGCGACCACATAGACAACAAAGCTACCCATTGCGCCGCCCTGATAAGCCAATACTACAAAAAGTATGACGATCACAAAGGCACGCAATTCGTGTTCAGCGACCTCGGCACTTACAAGCCCGGTCAGTGGAACGTCTACAGCGAAATCAAACGTAAGCTGGTGGAAGACTACGGCATTCCCGCCGACCAGGTACGCTTCATTCAGGAAGCCAAGACCGAAAAGTCCCGCACCGCAATGATTAAAGCCATGAACGAAGGCAAAATCCGTGTCCTTTTCGGCTCCACCGAAATGCTCGGCACGGGAGTCAACGCCCAACGTAGATGCGTAGCCATTCATCAACTCGACATTCCCTGGACGCCCAAAGACTTGGAACAGCGCAACGGTAGGGGAGTGAGAAAAGGCAACGAAGTGGCAAAACTCTACGCTGACAACAAGGTGGATATTATCAACTACGCCGTAGAAAAATCGCTCGACAGTTACAAATTCAATCTGCTTCACAACAAGCAGCTATTCATCGTCCAGCTCAAAAAAGGCTCGATGGGAGCTCGTACCATCGACGAGGGCAGCATGGACGAGCAAGGCGGCATGAACTTCTCCGAGTACGTTGCCGTCCTCTCCGGCAACACCGACCTGCTCGATAAGACCAAGTTGGAGAAACGGATTACCTCCCTCGAAAGCGAGCGTAAAGCCTTCAACCGTGGCAAGTCCACTGCCGAAGCCAAACTGGAAAGCATCCTAAAGACCGTCACCACGAATAACGGTCTGTCAGAGCGAATCAGTATGGACTTGCAGCATTTTGAGCAACGGGTACAGCGTGACGAGCAAGGCAACCCCCTCAACCTCCTGCAACTGGACGGTGTAGAAAGCGACGACCCCAAACTCATCGCCCAGAAACTGGCAGAGATAGAGGACAAAGCCCGCACTCACGGCGTATCGCAACCCATCGGCAAGCTCTACGGCTTCGACCTATTGGTAAAGACCGAAGCCAGCATGAAAGACGGCTTCGACTTCATCGAAAACCGTTTCTTCGTCCGTGGCGAAGGCAACATCCTCTACAACTTCCACGGTGGCAAATTGGCAAAAGACCCCAAGATTGCCGCCCAGATGTTCCTCCGTACCTTTGAAACCATTCCCCCTCTTTTGGAACGATACCAAAATGAGACGGAAAAGATTTCAAAGGACATCCCCATTCTCGAAGAAGTAATCAAAGGAACATGGAAAAAAGAAAACCAGCTCCAGCAACTCAAGTCCGACCTTGCCGCCCTTGACCGCAAAATCCAGCTCTCCCTGAAACCCATCAAGCAGAGCGAAGACAGCAACAGCAAGGACGAAAGCCAAAGCGAGAACTACAGTAGCCAGAGCCAACCCATAGACAAAGTCCAAAACATCCCCTCACCAGCGGATGCCACGCCCTACGTCCACCAAATGCCTGATTACATGAAGAATGCCTCGGAACCGAAACATTCCGCCCCACCTTCCATCAGCATCAAGGAACTATTGAACCGTACCTCCATTTCCGGCGCCGGTGCCGCCCACAACAAGGACGACACCCCCGACACAGCAAACAAGCCCACAAAAGGCTTTAAACTCTAATAAAATAAGCCGCTACAACTGTCAACAACAGTGTAGCGGCTTATTTTTTAATTGTTACAAAAAAGAATATCTTTTGTTTATAATTAATATCACTAAATAAGTCTTCTCAGTTTTAACCACTTCCAAATTTTCTGAAAAACATAAATTATTATAGAAGCTATGATTGATGCTATTATAGATATTAAAAAATTTCCACTATTATCTATTCCATGTTTTATATTATCTGGCATTAATTGGTATAAGTAAAATATTAAATTTAGTGATATTGCTATTACAAATGCAAGTCCTCCAAATGTTAGTATTTTCTTATTTGTCCAACTTATTAAGCGGAGGGGATGAAATGTTGTAACTGCAATCATTTTCTTAAATGGAGCTATAAAATATTCTGTATTTTTGAAATAAATAGTAGTACCATTTTTATGCGATTTGCTACTACATTGGGGAGGATATTTTTGTTTAAGCATACAAAATGCTTGTATGCTGTCATATAAAGCCCATATTGGTTTGAGATTGGAATTTTCTACGAAAGGATGATTCCAGTAACCATCAATAAAACGATCTTTTAATAATATCATTCCATTAAATACTATAGAATTATCAGCCTTTAATAAAAGCGCATATTATATGAGGAAGTACCTAATGGTCTCGCCCAAAGGTAGCGGCTAAATATACTATATTTGGATTGGCGGCAACAGGTGTCCGAATTTGTCCAGCGATGTCCCGATTTGTCCAAGTAGGATGAAATTCTGCGAATAATGGTTGCAGAATTGGAAACAGGTATAAAAAGAGAGTGAAATTAATCACTCTCTCTCAATGAGTCATTTGTGAGCCATTTGTGAAGCGTTCGGCAAGCCTTTGAGTGTGTTTCCGCTATTCTCCTTTTATCAGGTGACATGACAAAAGGAAACATTTTCGGCAAAATATTTGTTATGTTTTTGCATGTTATTACATAATATACTATCTTTGCAGTATAGAAATAAAAGACATAAATATGGCTTCATTCAGAAAAAAGATACTCGGACAAATCCGACGGATAGATGCCGGACGTATATTCACGTTTCAGGATTTGTCGTTCGATATAGAAAAGACCGCCAATGTAGCGGTGCTGCTCTCCGAACAAAGCCGCAAAGGGGTACTGGTGCGGATTGAAAAGGGTGCGTACTACCGCCCCAAGAAGTCTGTGCTGGGGTTGGGAAAGCTGCCTGTCTATCAGAATGAACAGTTTCGCTACCTGACTGAAAAACTGAACGGTTATATCACGGGGGCTTATGTCTATAATAAAATGGGGCTGACCGAACAGGTCGCCACAACCATAACGATAGCCACTCCCAGCCCGGTACGCCGTTTCCGTTTCAAGAACTTGGATGTGGAGTGCGTGAAAGCCTATTGTATGGGCTACCCGGATGAAAGCCTTGTGCCGTACTTGCGGCTACTTGATGCGATAAAGGACATGAAGCACATACCCGGAACAACCGGGCAAGACATCTATAACCGGGTCAAGAACCAATATTTCAACAGGTATAGCCTACCGGAACTGGAAAAAATCGTATCTTTGGCGAAAAGTTACCCGCCACGTGTCAGAAAGGTAGTTGCGGACATACTGGGCGACATCGGACAAACCGTGTTGCAAACGGAAATGGCAAAGACACTTCTTCCCACGACACGGTTCAACTTAGATTATAAAACAGCATAAGACAAAAATATGAATTTACATTCGGACACAGAAGCGTTCAAGGAAATTATCGCACTGGCGGCTGAACATTTCGGCTACGAACAGTCGCACGTGGAAAAGGATTACTGGGTATCAAAGATACTGCAGGATATTTCCTTGTCCGAATATGCGGATAAGACCTATTTCAAAGGCGGAACTTCGCTTTCCAAAGCCTACGGGCTGATAGAACGTTTCTCAGAAGATTTGGACTTGTTCGTGTTCACGGGTGACAAAGGAGCATCTAAGCAAGCGGAAAAGACATTGAACAAGAAACTTTCCAAATACATTGCCGAACTCAACAGCGACATATACAAGGAAGATTTGTCGGAAACGGGCGGTAACTACCGCAAACTGTATTTCTCGTATAATAATGTATTTCAGGGTGTGGGGCTGAAAGAACACTTGGAAGTGGAAATAAAATCATGCGACCTACCGGACAAACAGCAAATGTTCTACCCAGTGGACAAGCGGATTATCAAACCGATTGTGACCGCCTTTCTTGAAAGTATCGGGCAGGAAGAACTGATAAGTGCCTATGGACTGGAAAGTTTTAAAATGCAGTGTATCAATCCCCGAAAGACTATCTGCGACAAGATTTCAAGACTGGTAAAGTTATCCTACAATGAAGATGCCGCCGCATTGCTAGCAAAGCATATCCGTGACGTTTACGACTTGTCGGCACTTTATCACAATGAAGAATATAATGCATATCTACATTCGGAAAACTTCTTGGATGCCATGTACCGAGTGACGATAGAGGACAGGCTAAACAAAAACTCACGTTCGCATTTATCATTGGCTGATGCGCCGATATTCAAGGATGCCGAAGCGGTTATGGCGTTGCCCGAAGTAGCTACGGCGTATACTACTAATTTGAAGAAGCTAACCTTTGACAAAAGCAAGATGCCGCCGATTAACAAAGCAGTGGAAGCATTAAAGAACTTACACGAAATACTTGCGAATTTCGAAAAATATAGAAATGTACAAATATATGAGCCAAGATAACTTTATACCTATCATAATAGGTAATTGTACCCCATTTAGAATAATTGCAAGAGATATAGATAAATGGAATCCAACTTTAGATGAAATAAACACATTAACCTATGATTATGTAAAACTAAATAGAAATTCAACTGCATTAGATGTAAATATCAGACCATTCTCATTGATTGTAGGATTTGATGGAAGTTTGATATTGCCTTGTATGCCTCCATACAATACCAAAGAAGGAGCGGTTGATTTATTTAATCGTTTTCTTGGTACCCTATTAATAGGAGGAATCTTTTCAGAAGCAGTTATTCCTGATAATGTATCATATGGACATATGATAAACGAAGGTTATAATTACATTGATGGTGGAGGTGTTGGACTTATAGCAAATTTTCATAGGTCTATTAGATTAAAAACAGTTTCAAATTTTGATGCAATTCAATTAATAAACCCCATAATTATTACTATTGATGAATTAAAAGAATCATATTTTCAAGGTTGGAAAGTTTATAAAAAATTGAACCACTTATCACCTAACATCCTTTTGGAAGGAGTTTCAAATTATGTTTCTTCTAATTGGGCACAAAGTTTAATCCTTATATGGACGAGTATTGAACAATTAATAAATCAAATATGGGAAGAAAAAATAATAGTTTCAGATATTTCTAAAAACAGAAGAACATTTTTAAATGACTTTAGAACATGGACTGCGGCAGCAAAAACTGAAACATTGTTTCTAACTGGGTATCTTAAAACTGAGACATATGATTTAATAAATAATGCTCGTAAAGTCCGAAATAATTTTATGCATAAAGCTGAAACTATATGTAAAGAACCTGTGGATTCTGCACTAAATGCTTTATTTCAGTTAATTTCGCTAATAATTTCGAATTTTAGCGAAACTAACAACTTTGATAATATCTTGAACATAATCCAAAAGCATCAAAGAGGAATACTATTTCATCAGACAGTACAGGAAGGACGAGATAATGTAAAGTATTGGAGATATTTACCTCCTTTACCTGGAAGCAAAGAATGGGGAGATAAACCGTTTGAAATAATAGAAGATTTAAAACTAAAAAAAATAGAAAAATAGAAATCATGTTTACCCACAATAAAAAGTCGCAGTTTTTACTGCGACTTTTTATTTACTTATTATAACAGTTTATATATCTTCCTTAATCAAATGACATAACTCCAGGGTATTCTTAATGCAAGTTATCTCGTCCTCGACAATCTACCGGACTTCCTACCGGATACGGTCGTAGTTGGCTTGTATCCCCCCTGAAGCCGGTCGTTCCCGTCCTTGTCGGTGAAGTCGGTAATCTGCGGTAACTTCACGTAACGGGCCATTTCTCGTTTCACCTTTTCGTTGTCCACCACGATTTTACAGTGGAAAATCTTCTGCTCTATCCGTTCATCGAAGTTGTCCGCCACAGCACTCACGAACATACCTTGCGTGAGGTTGGATATTTTACTGGCAGGTATCAGGGTGACCATTTGGATGCTTATTGAGGTGGATTTTTCCCGCTGATTAATCGTCATGCTCTGCTGTTTCTGCAACACTTTTCCGAAACGTTCGGAAAGGACTTTTGCTGTTTCACCGACGACTTGACTGCTAAACATGTTACTACAGTATTTTAGATTACTTTGCTTTACTTGTCCCTGTAATCACGTGTAAGCTGGCTGTAATCCTAAAAACCCAACAGAACCGCCACCTTGTTGTCTCGGATGGTCGCCATCAAATTGTCAAGTCCACGAAAATAAATCGTTGGTAACTCGTCTATTATCACCTAACTTTTAAGTTGACCTTTCTTGTTTATCAGCTTCACGATACGGGAATTATATAACCCAAGTGCCTCAGAATAAATATTTTGGCGGTCGGGATTGTTACCGACAACCAGTATTTTAGGCTCTTTGGGGTTGTTTATATCCAGCGAGAAATCATCAGCTGTCATCCCCCAGTAAATTGCCGGGCTAATCATACGGAAAAAGCAGGATTTTCGCACTGGCGATTTGCCCCCTGTAATTATTCGTTAGCAGCAGATTCCCAAGCATCTACAAAGAGGGAAAGATAATTCCTAGTTCGGAATAGCTGCGCAAAATGGTTCCAATAGTAGCAATACCCTGATTACTTTTTCGATGAGTATGAACGCCCGGAATTTTCATTGCACATGTCACAGGATGATATAAGATTCATTTACGGGCACTTGGGCAGAATAAACTATGTTAAAAAAAGGAGATAGTGACGTCTCATTGTTTCGGATAAATGGAAGTGCCTTCTTATACCCTATTGATGTTAAAAAGAGTAAAGAGAAAAATGCAGGAACTACTTTAATAAAAAAGCCAAGACGGATAACTCTTTTTATTAAAGATACATTGTCAACAATTCTAAATTGAAATAAATATGAAGCGGTAAAAATACCAAATGTTAAAATAGTAGTTTCATTTCCTACTTTGGAAAAAAGTTCCTATCTTAGCACTTAATAAAGAAACAGACTCCTTCCATTGAATAGCCTATTGGAGGGAGTCTGTTTGTATAACCAAAAGTTATAGCGGCGGGGCTAGTGCAAAGTCGTATATAAGTGCCGAAAATTTAATGAACTATTGATTATGAATAGCAACTATTTTTATAGCAACATAGTACTATCTTCTAAGAACAAAAGTTTTTTGGAAGAAATGCAAGCCATTGCAGAATCCATCAAACAACAGATATATCTGTTGTCTGGTCCGCTTATAGATGGTAAATATCAATACAATGATGATTCGTTGATAATAGTATTATCTTCTAAAAGAAAAATAGCCTTCGTCACAACTCGTAAAATGAATGATGATTTCAAAAATTTGTGTGAAGACATAATAGAAGATATTGGTTCTGTCAGCGATAAGTATGGATATAAGGAGAAAATCGGACGTCCAAGAAAGTGGAAAGACAGATTAACTGGTATTTACTCGTTAAAAGACATTGATAATGTCCAAACGTGGTTTTGTAATAGTATTGCCATAAATGATACTGATGCTTTCAGAACATTGGATTTGTTGATATCGCTTTTTATTGGTAGTATCAATGATGTAAAGAATATAACTACAGAGGAGCCTGACAATCTTTTGGATAAGGTCAAACACAAGATTCAGTTGTTTGACGGTCAACAGACCCGTTTCATTTATGAGGAACTGGAAGCTGAAGGCAAAAGAATCACCATACAAGGTCTGTCCGGTACAGGAAAAACAGAATTGTTAATGCATAAGCTAAAAGACCTGTATGTGAAAAATGAGGATGCTGTTTTTGGCTTTACTTGTTTTAATAAAATTCTATCCAGAAAGTTGAAGGAAAGAATACCTGAGTTCTTCAACTTCATGAAGGTGGAACAGCAAATAGATTGGGACAGGTTGCTATGTGTTAGCGCATGGGGAAACTATGGGAATGAGTATTCTGGTATCTATAGATATATTTGTAGTTTCTATGAAATAGGTTTTTATAGTTTGCGAGAATGTGGTTCTTTTGATGTAGCTTGTCAAAAAGCCATCGAACAAGTTAGGGATAAAATCAAAGGTTATGGACATGTCTTTACCTATATATTTATTGATGAAAGTCAAGACTTTAAAGAATCATTTTTCAAACTTTGTGAATTAGTAACAGAGAAAAAATGTTTTATTGCCGGTGATATATTCCAGTCTATTTTTGAAGAAAAGAAAAAAGATGCCATTCCTCCTAATTTTCTGTTGAGCAAATGTTATCGTACAGACCCAAAGACCTTAATGTTTGCACAGGCTTTAGGAATGGGACTTTTTGAGACAAAAAAGTTATGGTGGCTTGACAAAGATCAATGGGAACAATGTGGTTATAACGTAAAAATTGAAGGGAAACAATACACATTAACACGTGATCCACTAAGAAGATTTGAGGATGTTGATCCAGATTTTGATAGCTTGAAAATTGTAGGTATTCAAAACATAATAGAAGGAACGATAAATCTTATTAAAAAAATATATAATGAATTTCCAACAGCCAAGCCAGATGATATAGCTATTATTTTCTTAGATACAGACCAATATATTTATCAATTTGCTGGCAATATCGAACGAGCTATAGGATTAGAATTGGGCATTGAGTGTAACATTGCATACGAGTCTAAGAAGACCGAAAAAGGGAAAATACTGATAAGCAATAAAAATAATGTAAAAGGTTTAGAATATCCTTTTGTGATTTGTATAACCAAAAAGATTCTTAAAGAAAAGAGTTATCGCAACACGATGTACACAATGCTCACGCGCTCATTTATTCGTTCATATTTGGTGTTACCTAAAGGTGATGATAACGGATTTACCAAAGAAATGTATGATGGCGGTCAGCGTATCATGAAAGAAAAAAAAATAGTAGTAATTGAACCTACAAACAAAGAACAAATAGATATAAAAGCTTGGATAAAAGGCGGAAAACAAGCATTGTCGTTGGAGGATAGAATTAGCAATGTATTTAAGGAATTAAACATCACAAATCCGAAGATTAAAGAGGCTATCCGAAAATCGTTAACAGGCATTCCTATGAAGAATAATAATGCTCAATTAAAGGAATTAATACAAGCATTCCTAAATACTATTGATGATGAAGATTATTTTGCGTAAAATAGAATCCTATGAGAATAAGAAGTTTTCACAAACTTTGAAACAACATAAGGATTACACAAGAGTATTGCTTGAAATCACTAGAAAAATTCTCTCTAATGACGACTCTATAAATATTAATGAGACATCTTTATCTTCACAGGCATATCTAAAATTAGCTATTGATAAGCAAAGTAGAATCTTCATTTATCTTTCTGTCGACAAGTTTTACTCTTTGGAATATCCATGCCAGGTGGAGGTTGATAGATTTACAAAGCAAGTGAATACTGTTTATACAACTTCTGGCATCAATTGTACTTTGGAGCTCATTTCGAATGCGATTTCCATACTCGACGATGTAAAATGCGATTCTATCATAGATGTGTATGAATCGAAAGATGAAGAGAATGCTTTCTTGAATATTGAGGCTTACAAATTGTTGGAATACTTTTGGGCACATGAACCCCGCTATCTGAGATATGATTATGACCCGAAAAGTTATAACGGTGCTTTGCATCCACTCAACCATTTAGATGTGAATATCTCTTTGAAAGGTTCTTATAAACTCGGACTAAAGTCAAAACTTTCCCCTTCTGAGTTTGAGAATATTGTGAATAAAAACACTGATTGTTATTATCTGCTTGACAAGCTTCCATCACATTTAGTGACCTTGAAAGCTTATCAGAAAAATAAAAAGAGAAAACGAAAATAGAATAGTAAACATTCAATAAAAGGCACTATAAAATATTTTGTGTAAATGGAAAATACGGGATTCAGCATGAGTTTTGTATTTTCTATTTTATACATTTGCAAAATTAAAAAAAAATTACAAAAGAGCAAAATCACGTAGTGCCTGATGAGGTATTAAGCAAGGAGTTCCTGAGCCAGTTCAAGACAGAATCCGATGTAAGTAAATTCCTGAAACAGCTACATGCCCAAGTGTTTGAAAAAAATGCTTGAAGGTGAAATGGATGTGCATTTGGGTTATGAGAAGAACTCTGTGGCAGGTAATAACAGCGGTAATTCCCGTAATGGGAGTTATCCCAAGAAAATCCAAACTGAACATAGAGAAGCTATTATCCCAATACCTCGTGACCGTAACGGTCAGTTTGAGCCTATAGCGGTTCCCAAGCATGAGAGTCGGACCTTTCCATAGAAAAATTGGTTATCTCTTTATATGCCAAGGGAATGAGTGTTTCCGACATTGAGGAGGAAATGCGTGAAATTTATGAGATAGAACTTTCTACATCAGCTATCTCTATTATAACTAATAAGGTCAACCAAGCTGCTCAGGAATGGCAGAACCGCCCTTTGGTTCCGGTCTACTTTATCGTCTGGATGGACGGGATTGTCTTCAAGGTCCGCGACAACGGAAAGATCATAAACAAGACCATCTATCTCTGTGTCGGTCTGAAATAGAACGACCTGAAGGAAGTTCTAGGCATGTGGGTAGGCAAATCGGAAAGTTCCGCTTTCTGGATAGATGTTCTGACTGATTTGAAGGTCCGTGGAGTGCAGGATATACTGATTACCTATACCGATAACCTGCACGGATTTATCGACACTATACGCACCGTATTCCCTCAATCATCCACTCAGATTTGTGTAGTATATCAGATTAGAAACTCTTGTAAATATGTTGTTTACAAGGACAAGAAAGAGTTTACAGCCGATATGAAGAATATATATAATGCACCTAATAAGGAGGTTGCTGCTGCCGAACTGGACAATCTGGAAAAGAAATGGGGAGGAAAGTATCTTTATGCCATACTTTCATGGAGAAATAACTGGGATGACCTGACTGTTTTCTTCCAATTTCCATTAGAGATTAGAAGAATAATCTATACCACAAACTTAATTGAGAACCTGAACGGGAAAATCAGAAAGTACACGAAATCAAAGCTTTCATTCCCTTCGGATGATGCCCTGAAAAAGATGGTATACCCTTCTCTGATAGAGGTTGAGAAGAAATGGACACAACCAATTCATAACTGGGGATTGTTTATGAACCAATTTATGCTTATTTTTGAAAACAGAATCCAGATATAAGGAGAACTTAGAACTGCATCCTGTTTTCATTTACACAAAATTTGGGACAGTGTCGTCAGATTATAAGTTAGACCTGTCTTACTCCATATTCTCTCCATCAAAATACCGGCGGATAAACTCATGCACATCCTTCTCCATGTAATACGTCTTATGCAGAATAGTGTGATACTTCAAACCATTGTCTCTATACCGTTGGAGTGTCCTTTTGCTGATATTCAACAACAGGCAAACATCCTGATTATCATACAAGCGTTCCCCGTTCAGGTAATTCTTGGGATTCTTATTCTTTATATCCAACGCCCCCACAACCTTTTCCACCTGTTCGAGCAACCGTTCCATATACGCTTCAAACGTTTCTTTATCCAATGGTATCATAACCCCAACTGTTTTAAGTTTCCAATAATGTAATAGCTCTGGTTCGATGGGTCTTTCATGATGATTTCCTTCTCCCTCATGAACTTGATATAGCTTTTCGCCGTTCGTTCCTTCACGTCCAGTATAGCCTGTATCTGTTCCGCCAAATCCACATAAGTAATAAAATCCTGACGCCCGAAAATATCCCGTGCCACCGCCACAAGTTCATCCTCCTTTCGCTTCTCCTTTTCCTCTTTAGGTTTTTCTCCGAGATATACATGCATCCCCGCATCCTTATTCCATGTAAACTGCATGATAGGCACATCCAATGGACTGCCGTCACGTACCTTCAACGCCTTTACCACCGACACCGACGGTTCCGCATCCTTCTCGATAGAAAGGATAGCCGCCGCTTTTCGCTGCAACTCACTACCCAAATGCCCTCGAAGTTTTAACCCGCTCGGGATAAAATGCAGGATAGTAACGATACAGGTATTATAAATCCCCGCCAGCCGATACAATTCCTCCACTACAGCAATACTTTCCGCTTCATCATTCGCACCCTTTATCAAGTCCGCAATACCGTCAATCACTACCATGTGAATCCCCCGGAACTGATAATGAAACTTATCCATGCTTTGAATAATCGCCTGCAAACGCTCTTTCCGGCTCATTCCCGTAAGGCAATACGCTTTCAGGTAATCCGGCATCGTTTCCCGCCCGCATCGCCTTAAAAGGTTCGTAGTGTTCTTATACGTCTGCACCTCCGACTGTTCCGTATCATAAAACAGAATCGCTTTCCGCTTGCTGTTCTCACAGACCGACACGCCCAGCGTATCAATCACCTTTTTCCTGTCATCGTCGGAGCGTCCAATTGCCCCCGCAATCAAAGCCGTCACATAATTACTCTTTCCGGTTCCCTCACCACCGGTAATACAAAGGATATTCCCTTGCGTACCCAACGGTACGTCATTCACCGACACAACCATTTGTGCCACAGGTGGCGGATTATTAAAATCCACCTCACAAGATTTCAGAGCTGACATAGTTTCGCTGTATATTGCATCCAGATAATCCAGAAATAATTTAATCAAATCCTCCCGACCGTTCCCCAAGCGGAAAAAGTCCGAGACATCCTTTTCCTCCTTCGTCCCCGTCAATGGCAGCAACAAACGTTTCACCCCATAATTCTTCAATGCCACTTCCTGCTTTGCCGAACTATCCAGTCCCGTTTTATCCACATCATAAAGCAGAACAATATGTTTGAAGCGAAAAGACAGCCGATGAACAATCCCCACCGGGATAGCCGCCGTTTCCGAATTGAAGCAGATAGCGTGGAACCCGTGGGCCGTCAGACTCATCACATCCTTTTCCCCGCCAGTGATAAAAATCAAATCTCCCTTAGCCGGCAACTGTTCCAGTCCGAAGCAATAATTATCTCCAAAATCCCCGGCATACAAAAACCTCATTTCCGAGTGCGGACGATATATTTTTATATATTGCTTCGCCGTATATCCGAATACCGGCTCTTTCTCCGTCGCTGCAATACAGAACGGTTTCCCCTCGCTATTCTCACTACTGAACTTCTTAAGTGAAACCACCCGGAATAACTTCAATACCTCCTGCGTGATACCGCTTCTTTTCCAAACGGCAAGTTCCGCAGCCGTAAAGCTCTTTTCCGCCAACGTATAAGGTCTTGCCTTCTTCATCTTTTGAGCAAGTATCGTTTCTGAAACCACCGGAATAGGAGCAATGGGTAAATTCACCTCGCATCCATCCATCAGTCCCAGATGCAAATCCCGGTCAATGACTGCCATAATCTCCACAAACTCCTTTGCCCGTTTGCAATCCAGTCCGTGTAACTTCCCCACCAGTGCGAAGCAATCACCGGAATAATCATCATTCCCGAAATCCTTCAACTTATAAACCCCGCTTTTGCGCTCATAATAGACGTTGCACGAAGCCCGTTTATCATTATAAAAGGGATTAAGGAAATTCTTTCCCAGTCGAAAATCCACCGGTACATAATGCCTGAACACGGACAAACCTCTATCCGTCAAGCGGAGAATATCCTCCTTATCAATCTTATTTTCCACGTAGCAACACATTTTTGCGGAACTCATCAATCAGATGCGGTTCACAATTAATAATTTTCTCATTCACCTTCTTTTCTATTTCCGAGAATCGGTACTTGCATTTCCCCCGCTCGAACGTATAATCAATCAGATTATCCGTTCTCAACCGTTGCAGTGTTCGTGTGCTGATATGCAACATATCCGCCACCTCCTGGCTATCCAGCCAAATATCTTCCTCCACTTCGGGAGTATTTCCCTTTCGGAAAACATATTCCGCAATCTTCTCAATCTTGGTTACCAAACCTTGATAAGCGGCGGATTCCATTGTAATCACTTCCATAACTTACTTTTTTTAAATATGCCGCAAAGTTCATGGAATCACATCAGAGCATTTGCCAACTTGTTACCAACTTGGCATAACTTTTTCTGAATCGGCGTTGAAAATCAAAGAGATAGCGTAAGCATAGAAGGGCAAGCAAGACTCGGTGCAATGTGCAAGCCTATCTCTATATATAGGCTCGCACATTGCACTGAAGAAAAAATATATCAAATTAATAATCAAACATTTGGTAGTTTCAGAAAAAGTGTATAATTTTGAACCCGCAAAGAAGAAGTGACACGTCGGTGTCATGGAAGACAAAATTGAAAGATTGAAATTCGTTTCTAAATCGTTACATTTAGAAATCCTTACAGCATTTTTGCTGTATGTAAGTAAATGATTTATAGCTGATTATACTTATTACCGGTGCAGTCCCGTACGCACCGCGAAAGCGAATAGCAAATTAAAGCAAAGCTCTGAAATTCAAGGATTTCAGAGCTTTTTCTTTTTCTCCGCTTCGGCAAAAAATAGTGGTTTTAGGCAGTTCTCACGTGGCTTATTCGTGGGACTTTTTGAAAACCGTTTTTGCTCCCACGAATTGACGCATTTGTCTTTGATTGTCAGCTTTTTGCGTAGCTGGTTTTTGAGTGTAGCGAACTAATTTTGTACCACTTAAAAATCAAAGAATTATGGGAGCAGTGAAAAGAAACACACTAAGCGTATTGTTCATCATCAAGAAAGCGAAACTTCTGAAAAACGGTGAAGCTCCTATTTGTATGCGCATCACCGTAAACAAACGAGTAGCCGAAGTTATGATTAAACGGAGCATTCCCGTAGATTTATGGAATCAGAAAAAGGAATGTTCCAAAGGAAAAGACCGTGTAGCCACTGAACTAAACTACTATATTAATACGGTTCGTGCCAAAGTATTACAGATACACCGTGAACTGGAAATAGACAACAAGCCAATAACAGCTGATACAATTAAGGATTGTTTCTACGGACGGGATAAGGTACAGCGTAGCTTGCTGGAGGTGTATGCAGAGCATAACGAAAAATGTCGTGCCCTGATTGGCAAGGAATATACAGAAAGCACCGTTACCAAGTTTGATACTTCCATAAACCGGCTGAAAGAATATATCCGCAGTTGTTACCACTGTGATGATATAATGTTGGCAGAACTGGACGGGCAATTTATCCGTGATTTTGATTTTTGGCTGAAAACGGAGAAGCATTGCCAAAACAATTCCGCATTGAAACATTTGAAGAACTTGAAAAAGGTTGTTCGCATTGCTTTGGCTAATGACTGGATAAAGAAAGACCCGTTTTACGGCATCCACTTCAAGCAGGAGGAAGTAAATGTAGAGTTTCTCTCACGTGAAGAACTGGATATTCTGATGAACAAGGAATTTGCTATCAAACGGCTGGAGCAGGTAAGAGATATTTTTATCTTTTGCTGTTTTACTGCACTTGCTTTCGTGGATGTGCAGCAGTTAAGCCGTGAACACCTAATAAAAGACAATAACGGTGCTTTGTGGATACGCAAGGCACGACAGAAAACCAATCAGATGTGTAATATTCCTGTTTTATCCATTCCTCAAAGGATATTGAGGAAATATGAAGATAATGTAGAGTGCATAAAAAAAGGAGTACTTTTGCCTGTAATCAGTAATCAACGCATGAACGCCTATTTAAAAGAAATTGCTGATGTATGCGGCATAGCCAAACGGCTGACCACTCATGTTGCCCGTCATACTGCGGCTACCGTTGTTTTTCTCGCTAATGATGTATCAATGGAAAATGTATCTAAGATTTTGGGACATTCCAATATCAGAACGACACAGCATTATGCACGGATATTGGATAGCTCCATTATGCGTGATATGATAAACGTAGAAAAAAACTTTAATAGAAAACAGTAGATGTTTGCTTTTTATCAATAAATCTCTAACGAGTATTTTGATAATATATATAATAACTATATCTTTGGTAAGCAGCAGATAATTGTATTTGTGATATTATTATATAAGCACTTATTTTTTATGAATACGACAACAAAGAGCATAAGGACTTGGAAGAACAAAGAAGGAAATCTTTGTTTTAGCTATAATATGAAACAACCAATGGAGAAACCATTAATAATTATAATTATAGGTGCATGTATTGGAACTGTAATACTTGCTGAATATCTATGCTTTAATACTACCTATAGTTTATTTCCCCTACTGTTTTTATTTATGTTTACTTTTATGTACTGGTGTGTTTATCCATGTAAAGATAATGAAGTGGTAGAGGAGATGATGATGAACAAAAATGTGAACTTACGTCTGCATAATGAATTAAAAAGGTATGATAAAAACGTCTATGAAGTGAAGCGTAAATTCCATCAAGATACAAAAGGTACATACGGTATTATAACTGGTACTTATATGTTAGTGTTATTATCTAATGGAGAAATTTTAGAATATGAATTGAAGTATCATAAGCCTACAAAAACAGAACATGCATATCATGAGTTTATAAAAAGGCCCATACAATGTATAAATCCTGAACATAAAAAAGTTATAGAAATAAGGAGTCTTATTAAATGGTGGACACAGATTACAATACCCGAAAAAGTAAAACTTTCATTAATTATACTCGCATTTGTTAGCATAGGTATTGCTTTAACTTCTTTATACTCATGGATAATAATAAAATTAGAATGGAAAGCCATTGTTTTTTTTATTGGATATATCGTTATATTTATGCTTTTACAATCACTAATCAGTAAGAGTAAAAATAGAATAGTAAAGACAATTAATTTTGCAATTTCTTTACCAATAGTAATTACTAAGATATTGTTCAATTTAATGCATCCAACAATAATAGTTTTAATGAGCTACATGTGTCTGGGGGCATATGCATTTGGAGTACCTATAGTAATTGTGATAGTTTTAAACTTCTTGCTTGGTCTGAATATTTCATGGGAGACTATGTTTTTCATTACACTTGCAGTAGGTTCTATTATCAGTGTTCACGGGGCAAAATTTATTCATTGGATGATAAAAGAACACTCTCCATTGAAGAATTGGGAAAACCATAAATATGAAGCTGTTCAGACTGAATTAGCTCTCTATGTTATCAATAAGAATAATGTGAATTTTCTTATTTATTTAGCATACTTCTTATTTCTCTCTATATCAGGATTAATGCAAATACAGTATAATGAACCACTGATAACAACTAATATTGATAGTGCGATATTGAAAGCTTTTCTTGTTTTCATAGCTTTCTCAAATATGGTCAATAAATCAAAAGATGTCGAAATAAAGACAAAACCATTGTTAGACAAAATGATTAGATTGATAACGACACATGATGAATAATAGATTTTGCTATTTCGTAATATGATAAACCATAAATTTACTATAAGTATTCATTCTGTAAATAGACTTTCCGAAGTTGAATAAAACATTAACAAAGGTAAGCTCCGTATTCCGTCCGTTCAAGTCCAAGCCCTACGGGTTTGAAAGAAAATCTCCACGCCTGCGCTACGCTCCGGGTAGTATTTTCTTCCAAAGGCTTGCACAGACGGATTACTACACTGGTAGAGTTAATGTTCTTAGTCAGTTTCGGAAAAAATGTATTTTTTTAGGACGGTAGGTCATTCCTGTCGTTCCTTGTTGTAATAGGTCTGCAAAAGCCGTTCTATATCGCTTTCACGGTAGATTATTTTGCCTTTTATCTGAATATAAGGGATAACGCCCGTATCTCTCCATTCTTGCAGCGTCCGGATGCTTACTTTCAAATATTTGGATGCTTCCTGGTTACTTAGAAACTTTTCGCCGTTCAGGTGTGGTTTGCTTTCTTTTACCAGTTTACCGATACCCTCTAACATTCTTTCCATAGACTGAAAGAAATCCTTAATTATCTCACTGTTGCCGTTTATCAGTTCCATATTGTTATATCGTTTTATTGGTTTATAATTGGTTTAAATGATGACAGGCACACACCTTGTCAGTTACGCAGATACTCGCCATAGTAAGATAAGGAAATACTATCTTTGACCGCATCATAGCTTATATAAAGCCGTTTAAAGGCTGAAACGATGAAGTAACGGCTATCTTCTTTCTGTATCTCGTAAACGGCTGGTTTTGCCTGTCCGTTATCCGATAAATGGAGCATCGAAAGGAAATACTTTCTCTTGCTTTGGTATATCATCACCGTAGGATGAAGATTTAAACTTTCCCATATTCCGACAATAACAGACAATTTGAATGACTGGTTTACTCCTGTATTATTTTCTTCTTTCTTTTTCATAGGGCAATATTTATTTATTGTTTGATTTATAATTCGCTTTCTTGTTTTCCGTACATTCTGCAATCAGTCTTTCAATATCGGCAGATTTATAGTACAGTTTATTACCGATTTGGGAGTAACCCAATTTGCCACTGTCCCGGTAGTTCTGCAAACTTCGGATGCTGATACCGAGCAGGGCGCACACTTCACGACCTGACAACCATTTCTCCGGCTGGTGGGTATTCTCTTTACAAATCCGTTCCACCTGACTGATGAAACCGGAGAACCGCCCACATACTTGTTTAAAAGTCTGTTCCTCAATAGTTACGATATTCATACGTCTTTTTCTTTTGGCTGGTTGAATATTCCTTTTTGTATTTCTTCCCGGTAGAGAGCCGAAAGGACATCATTGTGCGCACCTAAATGTTCTTCCAGTACGTTATCAATGAAATTTCCGATGCTTACTTGTTTGTTTGTAATCACGCCTACAATCTGAACGATACGTTTTTGTATCTCTCCGCTTATGTACACGCTTTGACGGTTGCAAACCGACCGTTTTTTAAGGAACACCGATTTATAACTTTCCCGTTCCTTACTTGCTGTTTCCTG
Organism: Tannerellaceae bacterium; assembly: GCA_048465615.1. Lineage (GTDB taxonomy): Bacteria > Bacteroidota > Bacteroidia > Bacteroidales > Tannerellaceae > Parabacteroides. The sequence goes on along the minus strand of DBFWLD010000028.1, from coordinate 180,065 downwards.
TAATGATTGTTTTACTTCTTCCATACATTTAATTTTTAATGATTTATAAATAAGTTGATTGATTCCCGATACTGATTGAAAAAATGCAAGCCAGTTTTATAACTATGTCCCTTTATCTTTAAATAGCTTTCAAACATGGTTTAAAACTATATTCAGACCTTGTTTTACTGTCTTATATATTGCCACCACTCAATCATTTTTCAGCAAAGAAAGAGGTAAAAACAAACGCTTTTAAAAATGGGGTTACTTTGTCTGTTTATGTCACAATTTGGCGCAACCGCCTATATTTCGGGAGGGAATTACTGTCTGTAATTTTGCAACTGATAAACAGACAGAGGATAAAGCCAAACCGCTTGCTTTTGCAATCTGACTATAGGGAAGATTTTTGTTATCACATGATAACAGCAAGTTGTGTTTTGAGGCCCGCGCTTCGCTTTTTGTGCCTCAAAACCTTGCCACCTTTTAAGGTGGTTGGTTTTACTCCGAAGTCGTAAAATCAGTAAATAATTATCATTATGGAACAGAAAAAGAAGCCATTTAACAAAGGTGGGCGCAAGCCTAAACTTGACCCACGAACACACCGCTATTCTCTTAATTTAGACGATGTGGAGAACGCTAAGTTCTTAGCCTTTTACGACCAATCAGGCTACAAGGTAAAGGCGCATTTCATTAAGAACTGTATTTTCGGGAAATCGTTTAAGGTGCTTAGAATTGATAAAAGCAAGGTAGATTATTACATCCAACTCTCCCAATTGTTTTCACAATTCAGGAGCATAGGCATACTGTATAACCAAACGGTGAAAGAACTCCATTCCAATTTTGCGGAAAAGAAAGCACTTGCCTTGCTTTACAAACTGGAACGATATACTGTTGAACTGGTAAAGACGAACCAGCAGATTATTGCGCTTACCAAACAGTTTGAAGCATCTTATAGGGAAGAGGGAACAATATCAGCAGGGAAGTAAATACAGACTTGCCAAAAGAAAAACATCCCGAAACTGCCACGTGTACAGCTCCGGGATGAATTTCACTCTTACTTATTCGCTCCGTGTTCTTTCTCGAACTTTCGGAGCGTGCCCACATCGAACCGTTCCTTTATGAACTCACGCACATCGGAAGCCCGGTAGTAGGCTTTTCCGCTAATCATCATAAAGGGTAGCAGTTTTTTGCTTCTTAATCTCTGTAATGTCCGGGTACTGACTTTGAACAGCAGGCATAAATCCTGATTATCCAAAAGTTTGTCATTCGGCATTACTTCTGGGTTGGTTTGCAAACTCTTTACATCTTTGCCGACTTCTTCCAGTTTATCAAGTAGCTTTTGCATCCAGTCTTTGAACTCGTAACTATCTACATACATATTGCTTCATTTTTCAGTTTATACACTAATGCTTACCAATCGATTGATGAAGCAAAGTTCGGAAAAGGGAAGCAAAGAAAATGGGGGAATGGTACACCTAATCCCCCATAAATAATTTGTAGTACGGTGATTATCAATATAACAGAAAATTCCTTTTTACAAATGGTTATAACCATTATCTCTGCTCTTTTTTATAATAGCGACTTTCAAGCTATCTAAAAATTCTGTTATTTTAGTAGGTTTCCTTTTGATAACCGCAATTTCTTTTTTGTATATATCTCCAAAATTAATGTTGAACATCTTTTCAAAAATCCGGGCAACATCACTTAAAAATATGTCCTTGTTATCAATCCGAACTATTCCATCTTTGATGTAAAAAATACCACAAACCAATTCCATTATATCTACAATTTTAATAACCTCATTGTTTAAGTAGAATGGAGATTTCCAATCAGATTCTATATTGATGAAAAATTTTGGATATTCCATTTGGCGATAGATTAGTTCTTGTTCCATATTTATTAAAGACAAGAGTTTATCAAGATATATAATTTTCAGTTTACTATTTTCAGTAGGAGAAGTTTCTTCTAATGCTTTTATTGTTCCAAAATCTATATAACTCATATTTAATTGCCTGATACGTATTTTATTATCGTGCTCTTTATTGAGATAATCGAATAAATCTTCAACAAATTCAAGATATGCAGAAGTTATTTCTTCTATCACAGATTTTTCCTTTTGGCAAGGATGCTTTAGCAATTTATATATTTGCTTTTCTGTTAAATCCCATTTTGGCATAATCTTTCTTAGAAGAAAAAGTGTAATTGTTTTATAAGTTTTTTGCTATCTTCTGCCATTTTTTCTGCCTATGTTTATAAAATTTAAGCGTCCACCAAGCGGCAAGAGCTGTTAAACCACCTGCATATAAATCAACCATATCTGTATATCTTGTTACATTAGGAGAAATTTCTTCCATGTTGATATAATGATTCCATATAGTTACTTTTTTATTATACTCATTTGTTACTATCTCTCCTGTGCTTTTATCCATTTTGATTACGTTTATTGTATGTTTTCCTACTGGAATAAATCCATGTAGGAACATTTTAAAGCAAAAAGATTTCCCTTCTTTCCAAGTAGGAGAAGTATTATCATAAGATACAAAACTGGCTTTTGGCTTGCAAATTTCTCTTAAGGTATCAATATCCTGAATTTTACACCAAATATTTTCCCTGTTAGCTTCAAACTCAGAAGTAACAACTACTCTACGTCCTACAACCTCTTTTCCGCCACGTGTCATTAAACAAATTTTCTTTATCATACTACATGAATTAAAATATTAAACATCTATTTATCTTATACTTATACTGATTTCATTATCTTTGTGCAAAGATAGAAGCAATAGACTCTAAAGGCAATAGTCATTTATAATGAGAGAACGTGCAAATATCTAATAATCAGATATTTTTAAAATATGATAATTGAGGAAATTGAGAAGCAAATAATAAACTTACTCCCGACATCAAACATACTACTTGATGAGGTAGACTATTCCATTCTCGAAGAAAGGAAAAAGGACTGGAAAAAACTCTCGGAAGTTACGCACAGTATTGTGTTGGCGTTTGATTGCTACACTAAAAAATTTGTATTTGTTTCTGATAACATTCCTGAATTATATGGGCTTGATTCCCATAGATTGTTTATAGACGGGCATCAGCCAGTAGTAGAGGTTATACATCCAGATGATATATACTACGGATTAATTGTAAGAAAGAAAATCTATTCGATATTGAGTTCGTTCTCCAATGAAGAAAAAATGAACTATAAAGCCATTCATGAAATGCGGGTGAGGAATCTACGAGGTGAATATATCCGTATAATAGAGCAGGAACAGGTCATTGAGTTGGATAAATCAGGCAATATTTGGCTTATGCTGTCGGTTATTGATGTTGACGCAAGCCATGAATCAGAAATTATTAAAAGCCACCTATATAACTTTAAAACTGGAGAACAGATTTTTATAGATTTATCTGATACATTGGATGAACCTTTAACAAATAGAGAGTTGGAGGTTTTGCGTTTGATGAAGCAAGGCTTGTTAAGTAAAGAGATAGCAAACACTTTGAAAGTTAGCATCAATACGGTGAATACTCATAGACAAAATATATTGCAAAAGCTAAAAGCCAATAATTCGATTGAGGCTGTAAATTTTGCTCAAAGGTTAGGTTTGTTCAATAAGTAAATATCATATAATAGTAATAAAATGGAAAATAAAAATGTTACAATAGTAGATTTGTTTATAGATATTCTGTCTAAAAATAAAGATACACAATCGCAAAACATGGTAAAATGTTTAAAAGTTTTCATTCGCATTCCTGAATGCGCTGAATTTTTAAATGTTATTATTATTAATGCAATGGGATATAAATCTCAAATAAAATCTACAACGGTAGATAAAGCTGTTGAATGTATAATTAATCAGTCTAATAATAGAGTAGATGAAGATAATTCCCTTGATGAACATCAAAAACAGCAAATTAAGAAAGATAATGAAATCATATTAAGAATGTGTGCAGACATCACCAAGAATAAGTTAAAGGAAACTGAACAACTTATTGAAGATTAATTTGCCTAAAAGCAGAAATACATTCTAAATATTACTATCTTTGCACCAACTCAAACAACCACCGCAACACCAAGCAATCTAAAGAATTGCGCACGTGGGGTTATTAGTGGGAGAAAGATTTTAGAGATTGCTAAGATATTGAGTATGTGAAGAATAAAACTAAGGTTCATCTTCCGTACGCACCGCATGAATATTGTAAATCAATGAGTTATAAAGAAAACACCCGGTTTTACATCCAGTAATGTAAAACCGGGTGTTTTTCTATTAGTTAAGATTTTCGTTTGATGAAGGGAATATTCTTTAGATGCGTTTATTATTCCTTCCTTAAATGAATGAAACAACTGTGGCATTTGATTTTCAGGCACTAAATATGACGAAAGCATTTCTTACTTCCACGGATATGTAGTTTCCACTTACAGCAGTCGTTTAAGTGTAGTATGACATGGCGCGTTGGTGGCATGAGTAATAAGCCTGCCACGTCCTTCTTACCCCAAAAGTCAAGAAGCCACAGTGAGTTTTGCTGGTTAGTTACTCCACCTGCTTGCCTAACAGCTTCCAGCCCATGCAGGGAAACTTTGCGCTTCATATCCTCTGCGGAAAGTGACTTTACAATATCTCGTGTCTTTTGCCCAACCGCATTGCGATATGCAATAAGTTCTTCAATTTTCAACTGATGGCTTAATTCCATAATTTCATCATCAGATAAAGCATTTCCTGTATCGGTAATAGGGGTATTGAGCCGTTTTTTCCATTCACCATTAAATAATTGCATACCGTCTGCAACAAGAACGCCCATAGTTAAATCTTCAATTCTCGCAATATGCCATAATACCCATGCTATAGTTTCATCTTTTGAGGTGGGCATAATACTGTATTCCTGAGGGGTAAGGTCAGTCAGCAGGTTATCGACTTCATTTTTTTTAGTCCCCGTCATTGAGGATAAATGCAACTTGGAGTGCAGTTCAAAAAACAATGACTTTGCTTCCTCCAGTTTGTCGGGCTTGCAAATCATCGGATGTAATTTTTTATGCAATTCACTTAATCCATTGCCGAAATATTTCATCTTACTAATCCTTATTAAGTATGTCTTATTCGCCTAATTTGTTGTTTTGTTTTCAGAAAAAGACAATCCGATATTATTTTTCAACTTCTCTATTTCTTTTTCAGCATTTTGCATAAACAACTCAATATCCGAATGGTATTCAAAGAAACCAAAACCGAATGTCCCGTCTTTGCGTCCTATGGTAGGTGATACATGAATAAGGTCGTATTTCATTACTTGGTCGTCTTCAATGCGTAGCTTGAAAGCCTCTATTTTATTTACACATTTCAATATAAAGTGTACAGAATATAAGAAAAAAGATTTTTTCTCTTCCTTACTTTAGTGATAAATATTCGTAAAATCGACTAAAGTGGTTACTCCAAAAAATGGATCATCAAAAACGGAAAAGAATTTAAAATGTTCTTTTCTGTTCCAATTTTCCAAATCAATAGGCTGTTTCATTTAGTATATCGTTCTCAATTTCATTTATCGGCTGCAAAGATACAAAAAGTGTCGTTCATAATTCTCCATGAACGGCACTTTTTCTATGTTCGCCCAGCCTGAACGCATTCTAACGGGTACAAGTCTTTAACACGCCCTAACAACGGGAAGTGTCCAGTCAATGGCACGGGTGTCTGCTGCGAGGTACAATCCGAAGGAAGCCTAAGGCAAACATCTGGCCTGACGTAAAGAAACTTGATAGGAAAGCTCATGAGCGTGGATCAGTTCGCATCCCAAAACAAAATCCTATAGTTGTTCGGAACATTCGGAGTAAATCAAGCAGGTATAAGAAGGAAAGAATGCGTCCTGACTGGGGAAGTCTCACGGGCGAGGCAATGCCAAGCAGCAACGACGAATCGTGAAAAGTCAGCAGAAGTTATACTGGTCGGTGATCTTGAGCGTTTCTTTGATACGGTGAATCCCAGTAAACAGATAGAGATACTTTCCCGTATCATCAAAAACGGTCGTGTAGTCTCTCTGATTTATCAGTAGCTGAACGCCGACGTAATGGTTTGTCACAAATTCGAGGACTCGGAAGAGGAGTTTCCTCAAGGCGGCTCTCAGAGTCCGATTCCGAGCAATATCCTGTTGAATGAACTTGACAGAGAACTGGAACGTCGTGGTCATCCCTTTGTACGTTACACGCAGATGACTGTCTTATCCTGGTCAAAAACCGTCGTGCAACCGAACGTGTCCGTGACAGTATCTTCTTCCTTTGTTGAAAAGAAACTGTTTCTCAAAGTGAGCAAGGATAAAAACAGAGCTAGGTAGTCCCTTGGTTTAAATATCCTTTACTTTCCAGATTTTATAGGAGATTCCGGTATCGTATGCGTCGTTGCCGTCCACTCGCTTGATGTAGCGTACTACCCGCACGGTGACGGGCAGGATGATCACTTCGTAGAGCGATTTCAACAGGGCTTGCGTACCGATCATAATAGCTAGTTCGGCGGGCGGAATCAGGCCGGCAAAGGCGATGGGGAAAAAAATCAGCGAATCGGCGCTTTCACCGATCAGGGTGGACACTATGGCCCGCAGGGAGAAGTTTTTTCCTTGCGAGGCTAATTTCATTTTGCTCATTACATAGGCATTCAGAAACGAACCCGACAGAAAAGCCAGCAGGCTGGCTATGGCGATGCGCGGGGCCATCCCGAACACGAAGTTAAATCCGGCTTCTCCCTCCCAAAAAGGCGCGGCAGGCAGACGGACGGCGAGCATGCCGAATCCGATCACCAGGAAATTCGAGGCGAATCCGCTCCAGATAATCAGCCGGGCTTTGCGGAAACCCCATACTTCGGCAATGCAATCGTTGATGATATACGAAATGGGAAAAACGATCAGACCGGCCGTGGCGGTAATCCCGGCTATCTGGATAACTTTAGTTTCCAATAGATTGGAAGCTACCAGGCAAATGTTGAACAGGATGCCCAGCAACATGAAGGGCAGCGTAACGGTTGTTTTTGGCATGTTTCTTGTTTTTTACGAGGTAATCAAGCACTCGGGGCGCAAAGATAAGGAAAATATTCCGGATTAGAAACGGTGCGAATAGGTTACTCCCAGCGCATGGCGGTAGTTTAATGGATCGTAGACATGGAAAATATGGTAGCGATAATAAAGCTGGAGGCTGTTATGAGAATCGATCCGGTAATCGCAACCTGCTGAAAGCCGGATTTTGTCTGCCTTCATCCGGCCTTTATAGCCGGTATTGTGGAAAGGTTCGGCATATACGAAGGGTGCGACGCCGGTACGTCCTACGGTGCAGGAGAGGGTCAGCATGCTTCTCAGGTAATTGGCCGGATGAGCGCTTCCGGCCCGATACGTGCTTTGAAACCGTTCACGTAGCGAAAAAAGGAAAATTCCGGCGCGGCAGGAGGCTGTGGCATACAGGTAGTAACGGTTGCGCAAACCGTCGCTCCGGTATAGCCGGGCCATCAACATGTAGCCGGCCCCCGTACGCAGCCAGGGGAGGGGGCGGTAATTTAGCTCGAGGGTGGTGAGCGACCATTCACCGTGTCCGAAACCGCCCGACGGGCGGAAATCTTCTTCTGCCAGCCAGCTCAAACGGGGTGCCAGGCGGCCGGATAAGCTGACTTTGAAAGCCGTATTGAATTTCTCTCTTGCTTGCAACGAAAAGGAAGAGAGCAAAAGGCAGCAACTACAGACAATCGCCGGTAGAGGCCGGAGGGAAAGCAGGGCTGGGAAGGAGGCCGGAGAGGTGGCCCGGCGGGCGGCGAAAAAGGGTTTTTTCATGGAATGGCTATCGTTTTTGTGTATGGGTTGAGGGCGTTTGTTAAGTCGGGAACAAAGGTAATTCAAACCTGCTACCGAAGCAAACTTATTTTGAGTATGCTTAAAGCGTCCCCAGCCTTTGGTTCGCCAAAATAAAGGTTACACCGAAACGGTAAAATCGCTAAAAAATGAACATTTTATTGCATAAACACGGAAAAGAATAATACTTTTGTAGCGGCAAAAAGAACCGGAGCGTTTGAAAAGCTTTGTTTGTAGAACGCTTCTTTAAGTTATAGAAAAATAAAATGGAAGAGACTAGTTTCGAAGCCCGTTTGCTTCGCACCCCTTACGAAAAAGAAGATGCTTATCATGCCTTGGCGATGCCCGTCTATCACTCGGTCGCTTATGAGTTCGATTCCGCCGAGGCGATGGCCGATGCCTTTACAGGCCGGACGCCCGATCATGCTTATTCGCGCATCACGAATCCTACCGTGCAATATTTTGAAGACCGGGTACGCTCGGTTACGGGAGCTTTGAGCGTAACCGCCCTTAATTCGGGCATGGCCGCCATCAGCAATACCTTGATGACCTTGGCGCATACCGGCGCGAATATCGTTACCTCGCCTCATTTATTCGGCAATTCCTATTCGTTTTTCAAAACCACGTTGGCTGCTTTCGGGGTAGAGACGCGGTTTTGCGACCTGACTGATCCCGAAGCTGTCCGCGCCGTAGTCGACGACCGGACAGTGGCGCTTTTTCTTGAAGTGATTACCAACCCGCAGCTGGAAGTAGCCGATCTCAGACAGTTGGCTGCCATAGCGCATGCAGCCGGCGTGCCGCTGATAGCCGATACCACCGTGGTGCCTTTTTCCGTCTTCCATGCCCCGGATTTCGGCATCGACATCGAAATCGTATCAAGTACCAAGTATATTTCCGGAGGAGCTACCAGCCTGGGCGGGCTTGTCCTGGATTACGGCCGGTTCGATTGGAGCCGTTCGTTGCCTTTGAAAGCCTGGCACGAGCAGACGGGCGAGAAAGCATTTACCACCCGTCTGAGGAAGGAAATCCATCGGAACCTGGGTACTTATATGACGCCTCAGGTGGCTTATATGCAAACCTTGGGCCTCGAAACGATGGGCCTGCGTTTTGAGCGCCAGGCTACTACCTGCCTCTCGCTGGCGCGGTGTTTAAGCTCGCTTCCGGGTATTTGCGCGGTAAATTATACCGGCTTGGAAGAGAATCCTTACTATGCCCTGAGTTCGGCTCAGTTCGGGCCGCTTCCGGGCGCGATGCTTACCTTCGATCTGGCTTCGCGGGAAGCTTGTTTTGCCTTTATGAATCGCCTGCAATTGATTCGCCGCGCTACCAACCTGTTTGACAACAAAACGTTGGCTATCCATCCGGCCAGTACCATTTACGGAGGGTTCACCGAAGAGCAACGCCTCAGCATGGACATCAGCCAGCAGACGATCCGCCTGTCGGTAGGCCTGGAGGCGCCCCGCGATCTGTTGGAGGATATTCGCCGGGCGTTGGCCGCTTCGACCACTTAGGAATGAGGACGCTGCTGCTGGCCGATAACCAGGATATTACCCGGGCAGGTTTGGTTCACTTTTGTTTAAACGGGCCCGCCTTTGCGGAAATTCGCGAAGTAAGGGGACGCCGGGAATTGCTGGATGCATTGGCCGTTCGGCCGGATGCGGCGGTAGTTTTGGATTACGCTTTGTCCGATCTGTACGGGGCTGACGATTTGCTGATTCTACAGGCTCGTTTTCCCCGGGCCGTATGGTTACTGTTCAGCGAAGAGTTGAGCGAAGATTTTATCCGGCGCGTCGTGGGTTCTTCCGAGGCTTTCGGCATTGTAATGAAGGAGGCGCCCGAGGCGGAAATCCGGGCCGCTCTCCAAGCGTTGGCTTCGGGCGAACGTTTTATCGCTCCCCGGGTGAAAAGTATGTGGCAGGCCGCCGGAGCGCGGCGGGGCAGGGGAGTGGAAGAAGATGTTCCCCGCCTTACAGCCACCGAAAAAGAAATCTTGCAGGCGATTGCCTCGGGCCGGACAACCAAAGAGATAGCAGCCGCACGTTTTTCCAGTATCCATACCATCACGACGCACCGGAAGAATATTTTCCGCAAACTCGGTATCAATAATGTGCAAGAGGCGGTACGGTATGCGTGGAGGGCCGGTATGGTGGACGCGGCCGATTATTATATCTGAGGATGCCGGCTTTTAACCCGTGGCCGAAAGCCGCGTTTGAAGCTTTTTTCCTCGTACCAGAAAGAGTATCCCGGTTAGAATCAATGCGCTCCCCAGCCCGGTGTAGAAAAAGGAAATAAAGCTGTTCGGAAACCAGCCGAAATGCCGGGCGGAAAAACCGAACATTATCATAACGCCCATCACCATCCAGCTTTTCAGGTCGAAAAACGAGAGGGGACAACTTTTCTCTTTTTTCCGGATGATGCGGCAGGTATGTTTTTCCAATAGTTTACGGAAGATCAAAAAGAAGAAAAACAAAAAAACCAAGATGGCTTGGGCGGCTTTGAATAGCCACCATTGGGTGGCATTCTGCCAGCTGACCAGGCCGATCCGAAGGATATTTCCCCCCGCGATGGTCCAGATCGTACCGGCTATATATAATAAGGCAGGCCTGCTTACCCCTCGTTTCATCATCGGATTCCGTTTGCATTTTTGAAGCCGGGATAGCGCAAGCGTAAAAACAGAAGCAAAATTTGCTTGGTTTAGGCACTCGGCGCTTTCCTCTCTCTTTAAATAAAAAACAAAGATAGTGCAAACCGAATGCAGAAACAAAGCTTGCTTTGGTTATGCTGAGGTGCCGCCTATCTTCGATTTGATTCTTTGAAGCAAAGATAGTGCAAACCGAGCGCAGAAGCAAAGCCCCCCTTTGGTTATGCCGAGGTGCCGCCTATCTTCGTTTTGATTCTTTGAAGCAAAGATAAGGAATGTTTTGCATATACGCTTTCTTTCTGAAAGTGTAGAAGAAGCGAATCGTCAAAATATTTTACGCTCTTGTCAACTATTTTGACACTGGAAGGAAAAGGGGTATGGGGTAATCGGCTGATTTCTAATAAAGGATAGAAATGGCATGATATTTGCATTAGAAAGGCCGTCCTGCGAATCACAAATTTTGGCGAAACAAAGATAGTGCAAACTGAGCGCAGAGGCAAACTTGTTTGTCTATGCCGAAGTGCCGCCTATCTTCGTTTTATTTCTATAAAACAAAAGTCAGATTTCCCGACCGCCTTGCTATGAAAAAGAGCAAGCTCTTCCGAACTTGCTCTTCCGGTGATCCGTAAGGATTAACATGAATAGATGGTGTTCTCTTACCAAAGAGAACAGACGCTCTCCGGTACGTGACGTATAGGAGAGCGTTCTTTTTAAGGAAAAACTACGGATAGGATTCCGGCACCGGACGGCGCATGTTAGGTTCTGGCGCCTTTCATGGATAATTTCTCCAGGAAATAGACCAGAAAGAAACCCAGCAACATCAGCCCCGCCGCTTCGCCCACCAGATGGTCGGGCCAGATATTGGTTTCTACCAGCGGCTTTAACTCGCCGTGGCTGTCGGTATAAGTTTCGAGTACCTTTTTCCAAGGCCATACTTTATTGAGCGAACCGAGCATAAAGCCGCCCAGCACGGCGATGGTAATGTCGTGAAACTTTCTCAGCGCGTAGGATAGTATGCGCGAAAAAGTGGTGATGCCTAGGGCGGCCCCTGCCATGAATACCAGCATCACGGGGATATTGAAGGTCTTCACGGCTTCCATGATGTAGAAGTATTTGCCTAAAAGTACCAGGATGAAACTGCCGGATATGCCGGGCAGGATCATGGCGCAGATGGCGATCGCTCCGCAAAGGAAGATAAAGAGCAGGTTGGTCGGCGTTTCGGCGGGAGTGGCTACCGTGATGTAATAGGCCAGTACGGCTCCCAGGATAAAGCTTACGACGGTTTTCCAGTTCCACCGGCGAATATCTTTGGATACAAACCAGGTAGAAGCCAGCACGAGACCGAAAAAGAAGGCCCATACCAGGATGGGATGATGTACCAAAAGATAGGTGATGATTTTGGCAAGCGAGAAAATACTGATGCCGATGCCTGCCACGATGGATAGCAGGAAGCTGCCGTTGACTGCTTTCCAGAATGCCCCGATCTTTCCGGTCAGCAACATTTTGAGGCTGGCGGCATTGATACTTTTGATCGAGTCGATCAGTTCTTCGTAAATACCTACGATAAAGGCTATCGTACCTCCCGATACGCCCGGTACCACATCGGCTGCTCCCATGCCCATGCCTTTGAGCACCAGCAAGCCGTAATCTTTCGGATTTCGCTTCATATAAATGTGAAAAGGATTAATTACTATTGTCTTTGTTTTTCAGGAATTCTTTTACCAACTCTTCGGGGGGAATGAATTTCTCGGTGGTCGGGAATTTTTCGGCCAGTTGGTCGGCGTCGATTCCCGATGCTTTGAGGTACTCCAGCATTTCTTCGGCGGAAGTTTGACGAAAATGTTCGCCGAATTTTTTCAAATCGCCTTTCGCCAGGTAAGCCATTGCCAGATGGATGTGCATAAAGGGACGGTTGGGATTCAGTTCCCATACCTTGGTGTAAAATTTCAAGGCCTTGTCGATGTCGCCTTTGGTGTACAGGTACTGCCCGGCCCGGAACAAGCTTTCGTCGTCGGTTTCGTTGGTCTCTTCCTGCCGGTCGATGATTTCGAAAATACGGTCGGTGGTAAGCATGGCTTGTTCTTCCTGGCCGTTGTCCATTTGCGAGAGCGCCATCAACGAGAGCAGCCGGATATTGTCGGGAAAGAGTTTCGTCGCTTTTTGCAAAATCAATTCTACCTCATCGTCATGGTTGGTTTCCAGACAACACCGAATCAGGTTGATATAGGCCGACGGCTCATATTCGGGATGCGTTTCGGTCAGCATGTCGCGCAGCAATTCGTATCCTTTTTCGAAATTGTCGAGCTTGATGTAGCATTCGGCCATAAAAGGCTTGATGCGATCTTTCACCAGCGAGTCGTCGGCTATTTCGTGGTACACTTCAATCGCTCTCTCGTAGCTTTCGTTCATATACAAGCAATAGGCTTTCAACATCTTCAGCTCTACGTCCGTATCATCGCAGGTCAGGGCGAAATCGAAGGCTTCGATGGCTTTGTCGTATTCCCCTATCATCGAATACAAACGACCCAGCGTAAACCAGAAGTCGGCAGAGTAAGGATTTTTGTCGATCAGCTCGTTGCAGACCTCGATGGCGCGGGGAATATCGCCTTCTGTTTCCAGGTTGAAGCAAAGCTCGTCTTTTAGAATCAGGTTGTCGGGAAACAACAGCAACCCCCGGTCGATAAAATCGCGGGCTTCCTGCTGCATTTCCATATCGTTGAGGACGGGCGCGATGTATTCGAACAATTCTTCCAGGTATTCGCATTCGCGTGTTTGGAGCGTTTCCACCGCTTCGATTACTTTGGAGTAATCCTTCAGCGAGGCGTAACATTCCACGCGCAGCATGTCCAGGTCTTGGCTCTCGGTTTCGGCTATGCTGTCGATCAGCGCAAGCGCGCTGTCGAAGTCTTCGTTATATACGAACTGGCGGCATTGCCTTATTTTCAATTCGCCGCTACCCGGATGAAGTTTCAGCCCGAGAGCTAAAACTTCATCATAATAGGTATAATCGTCAGACTCTTCAAAGCTGTCCAGCAAGTCTTCTATCTCGCCGGCGTCGAAATAGGGGTCTTTCCCCTCGCGGCTGGCGGATAAATAGCGTTGTAACAGGCGTGAGACATCGTCTTTCTTCATAAATGTTATTGTAATATAACTTGCACTATGCCTTGTTTTTCACCTTGCTCCAGGTATCTTTCAGGGATACGGTCCGGTTGAAGATCAGTTTTCCGTCTTGGCTGTCGGGGTCGAGATTGAAATAACCCAGACGTTGGAACTGGAAATGATCGTAAGGCTTAGCGTGCTGCAATTCCGCCTCTACCCGGCAGCCGGTCAGGCAAGTGAGCGAATCGGGATTGAGCAGTTCGTGAAAATCTTTTTCTTTTTCGTCGGCCGGGTTTTCCACCTGAAACAGACGGTCGTACAAACGCACTTCCGCCGGAAGGCTATGGGCGGCCGAAACCCAGTGCAACGTTCCTTTTACCTTGCGGTTGCTATCCGGCATGCCGCTTTTGGTCAGCGGATCGTACTCGGCGTAGATTTCTTCTATTTCGCCGGCATCGTTTTTCTTGCAACCGGTGCATTTCACGATGTAGGCGTTTTTCAGACGTACTTCCTGGCCGGGCGTCATCCGGAAGAATTTCTTAGGGGCGTCTTCCATAAAATCGTCTTGCTCGATATAAAGTTCACGGCTGAACGCAATTTCGTGCGTGCCGGCCGAAAGATCTTCGGGATTGTTGACGGCTTCCATCATTTCCGTTTTTCCTTCCGGGTAGTTCGTCAGAATCAATTTGACCGGATTCAAAACGGCCGATACGCGGGGAGCGATGGCGTTCAAATCTTCGCGCACGGCATGTTCGAGCAGGGCCACGTCGATGGTTCCGTCGAATTTGGTATACCCGATCTTATCGATGAAGTTGCGGATCGAACGGGGCGTGAAGCCGCGACGACGATAGCCGCAAATGGTCGGCATGCGCGGATCGTCCCAACCGTTTACCAAGCCTTCTTTCACCAATTGAAAAAGTTTGCGTTTGCTCATCACGGTATAGGTCAGGTTGAGCCGGTTGAACTCGATCTGGCGCGGACGGTAATTGTCGTCTTTCTTGAGCAAATCGATAAAATAGTCGTACAACGGACGATGCACTTCGAATTCGAGGGTACATAGCGAATGAGTGACACCTTCGAAATAGTCGCTCTGTCCATGGGCGAAATCGTACATGGGGTAAGCTTTCCACTTCGTGCCGGTGCGGTGGTGGGGATGCTTGATGATGCGATACAGGATAGGGTCGCGGAAGTGCATATTGGACGAGGCCATATCGATCTTGGCCCGGAGCGTCATGCTGCCTTCTTCAAACTCGCCTTGGTTCATGCGGCGGAAAAGGTCGAGGCTTTCTTCTGCCGGACGGTTACGGTAAGGGCTTTCCGTGCCGGCTTGGGTGGGCGTTCCTTTTTGCCTGGCGATTTCTTCGGCGCTTTGTTCGTCTATATAAGCTTTGCCTTGCAGGATGAGTTGTTCGGCAAAGTCCCACAATTGCTGGAAATAATCGGAAGCATAGTAGATGTCATTCCAGTGGAAGCCGAGCCATTCGATGTCTTCTTTGATGGAGTCGACGTATTCCACATCTTCTTTCACCGGGTTGGTGTCGTCGAAACGAAGGTTGCACGCGCCCCCGTACTGTTCGGCAATGCCGAAATCGAGGCAGATCGCCTTGGCGTGGCCGATATGCAGATAGCCGTTGGGCTCGGGCGGAAAGCGGGTTTGGATGCGTCCGCCGTTTTTACCTTCCGCCAAATCGCTTTCGACAAATGTTTCGATAAAGTTCAGGCTTTTCTTGCCTTCTTCTTCGTTAGTGTTGATCTCGCTCATCATTCGTATGAAAATATTGTTTGCTTTAAGAAGGCAAAGGTAGCTATTTCTTTCCGGCTGGCATAGGAATCGGGTTTTTTTCGTTTTTAGGGGGGAGAGATTTTTCATTTTCCCTTCCATAGGTTTTCTCCCAGGTAAAAACGTGTACTTTTAAACCTGATACCCTATCCTTATATAGCGGACGGGAATTGAGGAGTTTCTGCTTTAAGCCGGCCGCTGGACGAGCCCTTCGATCGCAACGGATTGATTATTAAAGAAGAAAGCCCTAAAATAGGCTGACTAGCAGGGCGATGTTCAGGATAGTGACCAGACTTCCCAGCAGCACCAGAATCACGGTAGTGGAACGCGTATTGGCATATACGCCCATCACCTTCCGGCTGGATGTAAGGTATACCTGGGTGAAGACCGTAACCGGAAGTTGCACGCTGAGCAGCATTTGCGAAAAAATCAGGCCTTTAAACGGGTCGCCGATCAGGAAGATCACGCCCAGGGCCGGAACGAACGAAAGCAGAATGCCCAGTTTCGAATGAAGGTCTTTCGGATGGTAGGCCTCTCCGTAAAAACCGGCGAAGATGGAAGCCCCCGCAATGCCCGAGGTAATGGTCGACGAAACGCCGGCCAACAGCAAGGCCGCCGCAAAAATCACCCCTGCATTCGTGCCTACCAGCGGAACCAGCAATTGCTGCGCCTGGTCGAGTTCGTCTACCGCGATCTTTTGTTTAAAGAAAGTGGAAGCTGCCAGAATGATCATGGCCGAATTGATGGCCCATCCGATAATCATCGACAGAAGGGTATCGTAAAACTCGTATTTCAGTTGTTTCTTGATCACGGTTTCATCTTCCAGGTTCCACTCCCGGCTCTGGATCACTTCCGAGTGCAGGAACAGATTATGCGGCATCACTACGGCTCCCAGGACGCTCATGATAATCAACATCGAATTTTCCGGAAAAGAGGGTTTCACCCATCCGCGCACGGCTTCTCCCCAGTCTACGTCTACCAAGGCCAGTTCGTACAGGAAAGAAAGCCCGATAATCGAGACGAACATAATAATCCATCGTTCGATTTTGCTATAGGTATTGCTCAGCAACATCAGCAAGCAAGCTACCGTTACGATGACCGAACCGGTTTTGATCGGAATGCTGAACAACATCCTCAGCGCAATGGCGCCTCCCAGAATCTCGGCCAGCGAGGTAGAGACACTTGCCAGCATAGCCGATCCCAGGATAGGGCGGCTTAGGGCGCGAGGCAAATACTTGTTGGTGGCTTCCGACAGGCACAAGCCGGTTACGATGCCCAGGTGCGCCACATTATGTTGGATGATAATCAGCATAAGGGATGAAAAGGTGACGACCCAAAGCAGGGCGTAGCCGAACGACGAACCTGCCGCCAGGTTGGTCGCCCAGTTGCCGGGATCGATAAAGCCTACGGTGACGAGCAATCCCGGCCCGATATATTTCAGCAAGTCCAAAGCGGCCGGCCGCGGACGATGGTTCATTTTCAATTTGTCGAGTAAATTCATGTTATTTCTAATTTAACCGTTTAGCATACCGATCAGTTCAATTTTTTTTCACGCCTCAGGGAAAAGTGAGCAGGAAGGTAGTTTGTTTTACCGCCGGCCCCGTCTTTAGCGTCAGGCTGCCCCCCGACAAGCGCATAATCTGCCGCGAGATGGAAAGGCCTACCCCGCTGCCTCCCTCTTTGGTGGTGAAGAAGGGAATGAAAATATGTTCCGCTTCTTCCTCGGGAATAGGAGGCCCGTTATTGCCGATTTCAATCAATACCGCCTCCTCCTTATTGCAGAACGCTCGTATTTCGATCCGCCCGTCAGCCTGGCCGGGCCCGATGGCCTGCATGGCGTTTTTCAGCAGGTTGAGCACCACTTGGGTGATCAGATTTTCGTCGGCATACACAATCAAATCCTCCGGTTGCACATCTACTTCGATAGAAATATTGGGGAGCGGATTATGATGCCGGGCCAACCGTACCATCCGTTCCACAAACTGCCCGACGTAAAACAAAGAAGGCTCCGGAGTAGGTATATGGGTAAATTTCCGGTAGGATTCCACGAAAGCGATCAGTCCCTTTCCGGTAGTGCTGATCACTTCCAGGCCGCTGCGTATTTCCTCGTTTACCTCCGAATGAAGCGAAAGCAAGGTATCGCTCAGCGAAGTGATAGGGGTAACGGAGTTCATAATCTCGTGCGTCAGCACCCGCGTCAGGCGAATCCAGGAATCGATCTCCTTCTCGTCGAGTTCGCTGTTTATATCGTTGATGGCGATGATCCGGACATGCTTTTCCTGAAGCGTCATTTCCGATACGCGTACCGACAAATGCTCCGTGCCGCGTTCGTTGGCAAAGGAAACCTGATGTTTTTCGCCCGGCCGTATGTCGGTAATCAGCCTTTCCAACCCTTTGTCTATACGTCCCAGTTGCTTGGCATGCGTAAAAACCGTCAGCCCCAGCAAGCGGAGAGCTTCATTATTCGTCTGGTAAATATTCCCCTTGTCGTCGATTACGATAATACCCGTGTTCACCGAGTTCATAATCAACTCGTAATATTTTTCTTTCTGAATGGCTTCCGCCTTGGCCTGAAAAAGAATCTGCGTAATGCGGTTGAGCGACTCGCTCACCAACTTATCGTTCGACGAGCGGCCGCTGGTGGCATATTTGAAAGCGAAATCGCTGTTGTCGATCGCGTCGAACATAAAAGCCACCTTTTGCGCGCTGCTGCGGAATAACGTCCGCACGCTCTGCAAAGCAGCCAGCCATACGCTGCCGGCGGCAATCAGCCAGCCCCATTCCTTATAAATAACCGTATAAGTAACGGCAGCCGTGCAAACAAGCAGGGCAGAGAGGCGGAAACTAAGACTGTAATAAATTCCTTTCAACATGAAGCGGATGGTTTGACAGAACTAAACAGGCCGGGGCGAAGGATATACATACATCGTTTCGCCCCCCCAGCGCCGGCGTTTACAATTCGTATCGTTTGATTTTATTATATAAAGTTTGCCGGGAGATGCCCAATTGGCTGGCTACCAACGACAGATTGCCGTTGTATTTGTTCATCGCATTTTTAATCATAGTGTATTCCATCTCTTCCAACGTCGTCACTTCCCGTTCGCTTTGCGCAGGATCGGCTTGGTGCGAAAAATCGAAGTCGCTACCTTCCAAGGTATTGCCTTCGCTGATGATCACCGCTTTTTCGATCGTATGCTCCAACTCGCGGATATTGCCGTACCAGGGTTGCGCCTTGAGTTTTTCGGCTGCTTCCGAGCTCAGACGCATCGTCGGTTTGCCGTAAATGCCGGCATATTTGCGGAGGAAAATTTCCGATAGCGGCACAATGTCTTCCGTCCGTTCGCGCAGCGAGGGAATCTGCACATGGATGGTGTTGATGCGATAAAGCAAGTCTTCGCGAAATTGTTCTTTGCGTACCATTTCCTGCAAATCGCGGTTGGTGGCCGAAATCAGGCGGATATTGATGGGGATGGGTTTGTTGCTGCCTACCCTTACGATGCTGCGTCGTTGCAGGGCGGTAAGCAATTTGGCTTGTAGATGATACGACAGGTTGCCGATCTCGTCCAGAAAAAGCGTGCCGCCCGTGGCCGCCTCGAATTTACCGGGCCGGTCGGCTCGCGCGTCGGTGAAGGCTCCTTTTACATGGCCGAACAGTTCGCTTTCGAATAGCGTCTCGGTAATCGCGCCCATATCGACCGGGACCAGGGGCTCTTCTTTCCGGGCCGACAGGTTGTGTATCTCGCGGGCCAGCATCTCTTTTCCCGTACCGTTTTCACCGGTGATCAGGATATTGGCATCGGTCTTGGCCACCTTTTCGATTATGGTTTTAAGCTGCTTCATGGCTTGGCTTTCGCCCCAGAACATGCCGCCAGGCAGATTGGCATTGGCCGTATCGGCATGGGCGCCGTCGTTTTTGCCGTTGGCTTTGGTTTTGTTCTGGCTGCCGGCCGTTTTGCTTGCGGCATACGCTTTTTGCAGGGTGCCCAGCAGTTTGGCATTCTCCCAAGGTTTCACCACGAAGTCGGCTGCGCCTTCTTTGATGCCGCGTACGGCCAGTTCGATGTCGGCGTAGGCGGTAAATAATACCACCGGCAGCAAGGGATATGCTTTCTTTATTTCGGATAGCCAGAATAGCCCTTCGTTTCCGTTATTGATGCCGGCGCTGAAATTCATATCGAGCAATACGATGTCTATTTTTTCTTCGTGCAGCGTGTTTTTGATCCGGTTGGGCGTGGCTATGGTAATTACTTTTTCGAAACAGGTTCCCAACAGCATTTGCACAGCGGCAAGGATGCCCTTGTTGTCGTCTACTACCAGTATGGTACCTTGTTTTGTCATTTGTCAGTTATTAATTATTCGTTGTTTTCTCCCCTTCTGTCTGTATTGATACAGAGCAGGTTCCCTATTGCTTGCCCCAACGAGGGCGGTGTAAGGGGGGCTCGCTTTCGAGCCTGGACTAAATTTGTACAAAGGTACGGGATTATCTTTAGAAAACCATACGGCGGGGCGGGGAAAAGGGGCAAAAAAGGGGAGTTAAAGAAGGGAGAAGAGGAATTTTAGGATAAGCTAGGACTACTTTTTTGTGTTATGAAGGGGGTAGAGTGCTTGTGGGGGCAGATAAAATAGGGGGGATTGGCCGGGAATAGCTTGGTAACTTAGGATAAGTGGAATAAAAAAAGGGGTGTAGCCGAAATAAAATGAATTTTAGGACGTAAATCTAAAATATTTTGCTAAATTGAGCGCGTTAACTATCAGGAAACATTCTAAATGCATCTATTATGAAAAAGCAAGCTTTATTTTTACTCTTCTTTATGCTGTGGTTGCATAAGGGATGTGTAACGGATGAAGAAATGGCTTCTTTCTCGGGTTCGCAGCTTTCCGGAGATGTTGATTTTTTTACTTATGGCGGGGCGGATGAAGGCATGAGCGAATTAATTCTGTATCTTAGGCAGATCGACGGGGAGAAGCCGTTTATCCGGGATTTTCAGGAAGAGTTCGGCTCTCCGGGTTGGGATTACGCTACTTATTCTTCCGATCCCTATGGGAACAATATGTTTGTTCCGCTTCGGAAGAAAGGAATGAAAGGAGAGATCGAGGCAATCTGGTATTTCCGCTTTGAGGCGGGAAAAGTGTATTACCGTCCGTTGACGAGGGAAGAATCGGAGCAATCGGATACCGAAAGCGGATGGATGTTCGATTATTTTACCCAGGTTGTATTAGGTAAACAGTCGGCAAGCGGCATTCGTTATCGTCTGCATGAGCAGCCGCTTACAAAAGGATGGATGGAAGTGGAAACCTGTGTGGATGCTTTTGTGGATGTTGGAGGTTGTGAAGTGTATAAGGGCACGCACTGCTGGACGTCCATGCAGTTTATACCCGACGGCGAGTTACCGCCGGATCAATGGGTGGTTCCCGGCAGCGGGGCAAGCGAATATAATGGCAAGATTCCTACTTATGCGGAATTTTACACCTATGCCGATTTGACAAATATTTACGGTTATAATTCTACTTTTACTACTGGGCAGAAAATGCTATTAAATTCGGCGATCGTGGAATTTCGGGATCGCTCGTCTTATTTGGGTAAGATAATTCGCTATCTCAGGGATAATTACAAGGTGGTAAACTTTGGAATTAAAGAAGTGTATTCTGCTGCCGGAGAGCTTGCGCCTGCTGCTTTTCTTTGGAAGGATTCAGCTATTTATTTTAAGGATGAGGCATCGATAACGGCAAAAAACTTGGAAGAGGAATTGATTCATGCGGTTCAATATTACCAGTTTTATCATGAGAATATGCAGTCGAAATATAAAAATTATGAGTTTGAGGCGAAGGTGTTTCGGGATTTGGCGATTCTGTGTAATGAGGATGAGATAAAAGCCGCACCTTATGCTCCAGTGCAAATGTACCCCTTGGATCCTTCTCATAAATCTTATCATGATTCTTATATTCTTTGGATAGAGAATGTAAGCCAATTTAAAGAATTTACAGGCTCCAATTATGCAGATTATGCCCGATTTTGCCAAAATTGGGACCATCCTTCTTATCCAGGAGTATATAATTCATCTATAGAACCGAAACTTTTAAAATATTATTTTCCTAAACGTATACCTGAACCATAATAATAAAAAGTAAGTGTATGAAAACTATTTTTATTTTTATATTTTTAATCTGTTCTAATTTTATAATGATAGGGCAGAGTTTGCAATGTTTAAAACCTGATACTGTTTCCTCTAATATAGTTTATTTAAAACTTAAAGGCGAGGAAGATTGGACTAAACCATTAGATGTGGAGTGGGATTGGCGAAACGATCCTCAATTTTCAAAAACTATGGAAGGCATTTTTAAAGAAGCTTTTCAAAATGTGAACTGGAAACAAATACCCGCATTACTTAAAGTTGGGGTTTTTTTTCGTTTCAATAAAACTTTTCATATAGATTATGTACATTTTGTCATATATAGAAACACATTTTCAAAAGAAGATTTAGTACGCTTGGAAAAGAATTTTTTAGAATATATGCGTATCATAAAAAAGGTTGATTTAAGCCCATATGTATATACCGATAATCCGGAAAAATTCAATTATGGAATAGGACGCATTTGGTTGATCTATGAAAAATCTTCGGTATGGAATGAAAAGTGATACCATGAGAAACTATTTTCTTTTTATATTTTTTCTGAGTGCCAACTTTTTGGCTAATGCCCAAGATCTGAGACATTTTGTATTAGATACCGTTTCTTCCCGCATCATTAAGATGACAGGAAAAAATGAAATACCTCGGCCCATGCCATCGGGTTCCATGTGGCATTGGCAAAAGGGACGACAGTTGATAGAAAATGTGGAAGAACAGGTCTTTAAAGTAGCTTTTCAGGATGTAGATTGGAAATAAATGCCGGGTTTATTGAAGATAGGCGTATTTTTTTGTTTTGATAAAACATACCATCTTATTATATATGTGCATTTTTTTATTCCGAAAGGCTCCTTATCTGAGGAAGATTTGTTACGACTGGAAGATAACTTCCTAGCGTACGGGCGTTTACTAAAAGAGTTTGATTTAAGTCCTTATCTCTATACGGAGAACCTCGAAAATTTTGATGGTGGCATAGGCCGCTTTTCGTTAATCTGGGAAAAGTCGTCGGTCTGGAACGAAAAATGAAGGAGAAGTTTTCTTCCTGTCAACCGCTTCCCCGGGCCGACTTATTGTATTTTTCGATACATACGAAAAAATACATGCCGATGCAATTTCCATTTCATGCCGGTGTAATTAAAATTTCATAAGCATCCATTTTCAATTACACCGGCATAAAATGAAAAGTTTTTGCCAGTGTGTTTGCAACTTGTTGTATATCAGACAAATACAGAATGAAAAAAGAGCACGTTTTTTATCCCTTACTTATTGTATTTTTTTATTTTTTGTATAATCCGAAATTCTAGGCCTGATACCCTCTTTGAAAAGAACTTTTGGAAGTAGATCATCGCCATAGCTCTATGGCGAATCTTTTATCTTTTCTCCTATCTGTTTGTCGGTGGGCAAAACATATTTACTTGCCCGCAAACTTTTTTATCTTAATTTGTATAGCTAGTTATATGACTAAAAAAATGGAGGCGAAAAATATTCTTTACAACCTAAAAAGAAAGGACATATTATTTCGATCCGGAAAAACTCTTCCCTATGGGCCCGACCCTATAAAAAAGCGCCTTCCGGCCCCCGCCGGTGAGCCCAATGCCCCGCTTCTCTGGCCCCCGGTGTCAAACTATTAGACAACACTGTCTAAAAATTGGACAGTGGTTTGGAAAGCCGATTTTTGCTATCCCTTTGAATACGTGTTTCTTATCTCCTTTGGCATGCTCTTTGCTACTAGATAGGCAGAAAACAATAAAACAATGAAACAGCTATTACTAACAACAGTTCTTACCTTCGGATTATCCGCCCCCCTGGCGGCACAGGAGCCGATCTGGACTTTGGACGATTGTATGCGGTACGCCGTGGAAAACAGCCCCGTCGTAAAAAAGCAGGTGTATGCCCACAATACCTATAAGGCCGAATATGGTGCAGCCGTCGCTTCCTTTTTCCCCGCCGTATCCGCCAACGTGGGCGCCCGCTACAACTACGGCCGTTCGGTCGACCCGGAAACCAATACCTATAATAATACGTCTACGTTCAATAACGGTTACGAACTGAACGCCTCTCTTCCTATTTTTCAGGGCGGACGATTGATCAACCAATGGCGTCTGGCCAAGGTGAACAAGATGCTCGGGAAAAACGATGTCCAAAAGCAAAAAGACGACCTGGCCCTTCAAACCATGCAGGATTATATGGACGTGGTATATTATCAGGGCACGATTCGCCTGGCCGAGGAAAAACTCGCCGAAAGCAACCGTACCTTATATAAAACCCGCCGGCAAATGGAACTGGGGCTGAAAGGCATGGCCGACGTGGCTCAGATGGAAGCACAGGTAGCTGCCGACGACTATACGCTTACCCATCAGCAAAACCTGTATAACGCCGCCATGTTGAAATTGCGTCAGGATATGAACCTGCCTTCCGACCTGCCTTTTGCGGTCGATACCTTGCTGGCCGAAAAAACCTATGCCGTGACGGCTGAATCGGCGGATGCGATTTACGACTACGCTTCGGTCAACAACCCTACCGCCCTGCAAGCCGATTACTCCTGGAAAGCCAGCAAGATGAGTTACCTGATGGCCAAGGGACGGTTGTTGCCTTCCATCTCTTTCTCGGCAGGGGTATCGACCAATTATTTTGAAAACCTGAAGATGGACAAAACCGATCCGAATTATAAACCGGCCGTGCCTTTCAGCTCGCAGTTTAAAAACAACCGGGGAGAGTATTTCAGCTTCAATCTCAGCTTCCCGCTCTTCGACGCCCTGGGCCGCGTCACGGATGCGCGGCGCGCCCGCAATACCATGCGGATCGCTTATCAAACCAAAGTGGAAGTACTCCGCCAATTGGAAACAGCCGTGGAGCAAGCCGTGCTCGACCGCCAGGGTTACGCCAAGGAAACCATCCAGATGGAAAAAAAGGTGAAATCGGACGAACTGGCCTACCGCGTTACGCTGCGCAAATACGAGGAGGGACTGATGAGTTCGCTCGACGTGCAGACCAGCTCCAATACGCTGGTCAACTCGAGGGCCGACCTGCTGCAACGCCGGCTGATGTATCTGCTTAAATGCCGCGAAGTGGATTATTATAAAGGCAAGCCGCTGATCGAAGGCGACACCCAAGCCCAATAGCGCATAGTTTCAATCGTTAATAATAAAACAACATACTTATGGATATTCAATTAGAAAAAAAGAAAGGACTTCAGAAAAAGCATTTGCCTTACGTAGCCGGAGGCGCTTTATTTCTCATCCTGGTGGGCTGGATTATTTTCGGCGACCATGCGTCGACTTTGAAAGTCGATGCGCGCGGGATCAGTATCGGCGACGTAACGCGTGAACAGTTCAACGACTTCGTGCGCGTAGACGGACAGGTTCAGCCCATTACCGTGGTGCAACTCAGCCCCGAAGAGGGCGGGATCGTGCAGGAAAGAGTAGTGGAAGAAGGCGCCCAGGTAAAGAAAGGCGATATTATCGTCCGACTGAGCAACTCCAACCTCGATCTGGAAATCCTCAACGCCGAAGCCGAACTGGCCGAAAAGCAAAACTTCCTGCGCAACACCCAGGTGGCTATGGAACAGGACAAACTGACCAACCAAACGGAGAAGCTTCAGTATGATATGGATATGACGCGCGCCCGTCGCGCTTACAAGCAGCAGGATCAGCTTTACAAAGAAAATCTGATTGCCAAGGAAGAGTATCTCAAAGCCAAGGAAGATTACGAGCTGGCTACCCAGAAGCATGCGCTGATTACCAAACGACTGCTTCAGGATTCCCTTTCCCGCTCCATCCAGATGGAAGAAATGGAAATGAGTTTGGCCAATATGCGTAAAAATATCCAGTTGGTACACGAACGGAAAGAAAACCTGAATGTACGTTCCCAAATCGACGGCGAACTGGGATTGCTGGATGTGGTGCTGGGACAAAATATTACGCCCGGGCAGAAGATCGGGCAGATCAACGACCTGTCGGATTATAAAATCGAAGCCCAGATCGACGAACATTATATCGACCGGGTGAAATCGGGCCTTAGCGCTACCTTCGAACGTCAGGGTACGCATTTCGGCTTGGTCGTTCGCAAAGTCTATCCCGAGGTACGCGACGGCAAATTCCGCGCCGACTTCGTTTTCACCGGCGAACGTCCCGACAATATCCGCAGCGGACAAACTTATTATATCAACCTACAGCTCGGACAACCCACGGAAAGCGTTATCATTCCGCGCGGTACGTTCTTCCAGAGCACGGGCGGCAGTTGGATTTTCGTGCTCGATGCCGACGGAAAGAAAGCTTATCGCCGCACGATCAAGATAGGACGGCAGAATCCGCAGTATTATGAAGTAAACGAAGGACTCGAACCCGGCGAGAAAGTGATCATCTCCAGCTACGAAAGTTATAAAGACAACGAAGTGTTGGTACTGGAATAAGACACCGCTTAGCAGATTGCCGGAACCCTCTCGATTCCGGCAATTTTTATCCTCAGGCCCCTGGCCGGCCGAAGCGGAAGCGAAAATAAATTAACTTTGCTATGCACGGATGCCGCCGGTTGCTGTTTTTTCGAAGACGGGTGTCTTAGCGCGGCCGGGAAGGCTTTCTCTTTATTTCACCGTATATGTTAGGGTGAACGCTTGTGTAGCGTCGAATAATTTTTATCGATATGAAAAACAATTATATAACCGCCTGGCGCACGCTCTTTAAAAAAGGGCGGCATAATGAAATAAAAATCTTGTCGCTCGGCATCGGCCTGGCGATGGGCCTGGTGTTGATTTCGAAGGTCTGCTTCGATTTGTCGTACGATAACTTTTACCCCGATGCCGACCGCATCTACCGGCTTGAGGAAAATCTGTCGATGGAGACGGCCACCCTCGAGGGCTATCCCCAGGTATCCGGGGCCATAGCGCCGGCCATGCAGGAGGAAATTCCGGAAGTGGAGGCTGCTACCCGCATCGAAGTCATGCGGGAAGACCAATATTTTACCACCGACGACCAACGCCAGTATGAAGCCGATTTCATTATGGCCGATAGTTGTTTTTTCGACGTGTTGCCCCGACCGGTAAAAGCGGGCAATCCTAAGGAAATTCTGGCTCGTCCGCTTTACGCCCTGGTATCGGAATCGATGGCCCGGAAAATAGCGGGGACAGGCGATGTGATAGGCCGTACTTTCCAATTGCAGAGCTATCCCGGCCGTGTCATTACGATCGGAGGCGTTTTTGAAGATCAACCTGTCAATTCGCATCTCGACTACGACGTGATCATTTCCCTCGTCTCTTTCAAACCCCTCCATCAGTTCGACCTGACCCAGCAATGGATAGGCGGCGACCGCTTCAACGGATATGCCAAACTCTTGCCCGGCGTGCAGCCCAGGGCGGTGGAAAAGGCTATGGCCGAGATGTTGGGGCGCCATGTGGATATGGAAAAATATAACAAACGCGGCATTATGCTGCGGCATACCTTATTGCCTTTGAAAGAGATCTACAGCCATTCGCCGGAAAATAAACGCATGGCCGTGATTCTCTCTTTTATCGCGTTCGCCCTTTTGTTTGCTGCCGTGATGAATTATGTGCTGGTGGTGATCTCCTCTTTGATGGCTCGTACCAAGGAGGTGGCGGTGCACAAATGCTACGGGGCGTCGGGCCGGAACATATCGGATATGATTTTTTCCGAAACGGCCCTGCATCTGGTCGTCTCGCTGGCGATGGCCGCCTTGTTGGTACTGGCTTTCCGTGCCACCGTCGAAGAATTGGTGCGGGCCCCGCTGGTCGAGGTGATGACCTCGCGTACCTGGATGGTGCTGGCGGGCGTATGTGCGGGCGTTTTTCTGCTGGCCGGCTTCCTCCCTTCGCAATTATTTATGCGTATTCCCGTGGCGGCCGCTTTCCGCTCGTATCGCGAATCGCGCCGCAATTGGAAACGTATCCTGCTGTTTGTGCAATTCGCCGCATCCGGCTTTATGGTGGCTTTGCTGGCTGTGATCGGCTTGCAATACGAACGCATGGTAAACAACGACAACGGGTATGAGGCCGGGCAGGTGGTTTATAGCCAATTGCGGGGCGTGAGCGCAGCCGACCGGGCTACGGTAATGGAGGCCTTGCGCCAGATGGGCGAGGTGGAAAAGGTGTCGAGTTGCCTGGCGCTTCCTTTGTTTGCCGGCAACGGAAATATGATCTATCATCCTGCCACCCATGAAGAGGCCTTGCATTTTGCCGATTTGGGCGAAACCGACGAGTCGTTCGTGCCCGCGCTCGGTATCCGGATGTTGCAAGGGAAGAACTTTAGCCGCGAAACGGCCGATTCGAGCCAAGTGTTGGTGAGCCGCTTGATGGCCGAAAAATTGGCCTCCACCTTCGATTGGCAGGACGGCGTGCTGGGCAAATCGTTTCAGGTAACGGGGCACGACGGTACGATGTGTACGGTAATCGGCGTATACGATGAAGTGCGGATCGGCGTTATTTCCGATCGCATACCCGAACCGAGCATCCTGTTTTATTCCGAGGCGCCCATGCAGACCTTGGTAGTCAAATTGCGCCGGCTTACCGCCGAAAACCGGGAAAAGGTAAAAGCGAAGATACGCGAAATACTGCCCGGCAAGGAGTTGCCGGTCGATGCCTACCAGACCAGCCTGACGGATGCTTACCGCGATTCGCGTTTGTTCCGCAATGCCGTGCTGATCGGCGGTATCGTTACGCTTTTGATTTCGCTCATCGGCCTGATCGGTTATACC
Organism: Tannerellaceae bacterium; assembly: GCA_048465615.1. GTDB lineage: Bacteria > Bacteroidota > Bacteroidia > Bacteroidales > Tannerellaceae > Parabacteroides. The sequence continues at coordinate 151,924 of DBFWLD010000028.1, read as the reverse complement.
AACGACGAAATCAACCGTCGCAGCAAAGAAATTGCCGTGAGGAAAATCAACGGGGCCACGCTGAAAGATATTCTGTTGCTGGTGGCCGTAGACGCATTGTACATGGCGGTTCCGGCCGTGGTGCTCGGCGTGCTGGGCGCGCGGATAGCCGGCGCGAAATGGCTGGAGAAGTTCTCCGACAAAATACCTCTGGGCGCAGGCATATTTGTTTTCAGCGCAGCCCTTATCCTGCTGTTGGTTCTCACGCTTGTCGTCTGGCGCACCTGGCAGGTAGCCAACGACAATCCGGTGGAGAGTTTGAGGGCGGAATAAAAAGAACCGGACGATTTTGTTTATCAGAATTTTTTGTACTTTTATCAAATTAGTTGTCAAAGGGGGGAAATAGATTTTTTACCCGACAAAATAAATCTTAATCATATAAAATATGTGGAAAAATGGATTAGCGGCTTATCGCTCGTTATTTAAGAAAAAACGGCATAATGTCATTAAAATCATATCTCTTAGTGCAGGCTTGTCTTTAGGGCTTGTATTGATTGCGAAAGTCTATTTCGAACAGTCGTACGACGTGTTTTTTCCGGATTTCGAGCGGATCTATAATATTCAATCCGTTGTGCCGAAGGATAACGAATTGCATGAATGGCCCCAGGTCAGCGGTGCCATTGCTCCGGGAATGAAAGCGGAAATGCCGGAAATTGAGGCGGCTACGCGTTTTACGGAAATGGGTGACAATATGGTTATAAGAACACCCGACCGGAAAAAATATACCGCGAACGTAATTTTCGGCGATACCAGTTTGTTCGATATTTTTCCTCTGCCTGTCGTGGCCGGGAATGTGAAAGAGGTGTTGGCCCGGCCGATGTATGTATTGATTTCGGAAAAAATAGCCCGGAAAATGGGAGGAGATGTCATTGGACAGACTTTCTGGATAGATTCATACCCCCAGGAAACCCTTACCGTAGGGGGCATATTCAAGGATTTACCGGAAAATTCTCATCTTACTTATAATGTAATTATCTCCTTACCCTCCATCGGCCGTTTTTTCTACGACGGTACCGACAATTGGGTAGGCAATGACCGGTATGCCGGATATGTGAAATTACTGCCGGGGGTACGCCCGGAAAGTCTGTCGGAGGGCATTCGGCGAATGCAGGAAAAAAATCAACCGTTGGACGAGATGAAAAAGGCTGGGGTGGATTTGTCGTATACGCTGCGTCAATTGGGAGAATTGCATAATAAATCGGAGGGAGTCAAACGGGTGGTGCTTCTCTTGTCGCTGTTGGCGTTTGCCTTGATGTTTACGGCCGTGATGAATTATGTCCTGATCGTTATTTCCGATATGGTGAATCGCTCGAAAGAAATAGCGGTACATAAATGTTACGGGGCGTCGGAGAAGAATATCCACGGCATTGTCTTTTCGGAAGCCATTTTACATCTTTGTCTGGCCCTGGCCTTGGCGGTGGGGTTAATTCTGGTGTTTCGCGGCACCATACAAGATATTGTACAGGCATCGGTGGGAGCTTTGTTTTTATCGAAAGGAAGTTTGTTGTTATTAGGGATCTGCCTGATCGTATTATTGCTCACCGGGCTTATCCCGGGCTTTTTATATGCCCGTATTCCTGTAGCGGCCGCTTTTCGCAATTTCCGGGAAAATCGTCGGCTTTGGAAACTGGGCATGCTGTTTCTCCAATTTATAGCGGCCGGTTTTTTGGTAACTCTTCTGGTTATTATTCATCGGCAGTATGCCCGCATGGTCAATGACAATCCCGGGTACGCGTACGAAAACTTGGCTTATTCCAATCTTGCGGGCATCGATTCCACTTCCCGTCAGAAAGCGATCGACGAAATGTTGCGCTTGCCTGAAGTAGAATCGGTATCTTCATGCAGCCGGTTGTTTTTTAACTGGCCGCCGGGAAATAATGTGTATTTGCCGGGCGATGAGCGGGAATATTTTAATATCGCCGATATGTATTCGGTTGGTCCGGGTTATTTTGATCTGATGGAAATTCCCATTATTGCCGGACGGCCGTTTCAGGAAGACCGGGTAGTTTCGAAGGAGGTGATGGTAAGCCGGCGATTTGTCGATAAGATGTCTTTGCTGGCGGGCTGGAATCAGGAGGCAGTAGGCAAGAATATTTTGATAACGGAGCATAGCGAGTCGCCTACCGATTTATATACGATTTGCGGGGTGTACGAAGACGTGCGGTTGGGCGTCATCAGCGAGGAAGATCTACGCCCCTCGATCCTGTTTTATAATGCCCGTCCGTCTATTTTTTTATTGATTAAATTTCATCGGCTGACGCCGGAAGCACGCGAAAAAGCAGCGCAGAAATTAGAAGCCATGCTTCCCGACAAGAATATTGTGGTATATAGTTGGCAGTCGGAAATGACGGGGTTATACCGCGAGGCGCGTCAATTCCGGGATGCCGTGCTGATTGGCGGAATCATTACCTTGCTTATCTCCTTGATCGGTCTGATCGGCTATACCAATGATGAAATAAACCGGCGACGTGCCGAAGTGGCCGTACGCAAGGTAAACGGCGCGACCTTTCCCGATATCATCAGGCTTTTTGTCAAAGAGATCCTGCGGATTGCAGTGCCTGCGCTTCTGATCGGTATGGGAATCGCTTATATTACGGCGCGGAAATGGCTGGAACAATTTTCCGATAAAGTACCTCTTTCCTGGTATCTCTTTTTGGGATGTGTCGTAGGCATACTTGCGCTTATCTTAGGAATCGTCTTTTTCAATGTTCGTCAAGCCGCCTATGAGAATCCGGTCGATTGCTTGAAGTCAGAATAGATAAAATTCCTTTTCCGGCCCACCCGTCGAGTAGTCCCAACGAAGGGGGGTCCGAGATTAATAAGTAAGGCGAGATAAATGCTTTAATATCACTCGTGTCTATTATAAATTGTTTGTTGTCCAGGTAGGCTAGGAAGGCGTATGGAATATCTATTCCTAGGAAATAGGCGGGGGCGGATAGCATGCAGGAGGCTCTTTTTTTCAGCTTTTCGATATAGGAAGGGGAGAAATGTATAGGGCTTTTCTCCTTTTCCTGGAATTGAAGGCGGCTGAGTACATAAAATAGAAATCCTCCCATTCCATGAGAAAAGTTGTTATCGCTTATTTCGTCCGCATGGATGCCCATCAGGCGATGATCGATTTCCGAAAGAAGTTCGGATGACGATCCTTCCAGCCATCCTTGGGCAATCAAATATTGAAGTCCCCATCCGATGCCGCAAATTCCATCGCTGAAATCAAAAAGAGAGGTTGTGTACAATGCCTCTATTATTTCGTCCAATAGCTTGTCGGCAAATTCTTCAAATAAAGATTCACCCGAGAAACGAGCATAAGCACATAAAAAAATGACGATGCCCATTTTTCCATGAAATAAGCCTATATGCTTGGCTTTATAATGGTTCACCAAAAGATGAATGGCCATATCATGCAGTTTCCCGGGAAGTTCATCTTCCGGAATCAGAGTAGCAGGCGGACAGTTCATTAATAAAATATCCCATATCGAACGGGTAAACCGTTTATGGTAGAAAGGAATCAGTTCCAGCATAAGAGGTTTAGAATCTGATAGTAAGTGAAGCGTCTCCGTGCATATTTCAGTATACGATTGTAAATTGGCATGTAAATAGATACGGGCAGCGAAAGGAAGTAAAAGTTCGGCAATGAAAAGTTTATTATACAGAAGCTGAGGGGTAGGAGTATAATAAGGCGGTTTGTTCCGATAGATATGCCCTATCACACAGTGGGGTAGCAGCATACAACGTCCTCCTTCCAATCCCACTTTCAAGCTGATATATTGTTCATCCATCCCATAACCGCGCAGCCCTTTCAAACCGCCCAGAGAAAGCCAATATTGTTTGCTGGTAGCATATGCTGCCCCTAATACACAAGGAATAGCGGTAGGCGAAGTTGAAAGATGCCCGGTAGTATAATGCCAATGAGCCTCGTAAGTATTTAAATCGATGTAGGCTCCCTGCGAGTTTATCGGTTGTTCATTAAGTTTGCCGTCGATATATCGTAAAGGTTTGTTCTGACAGCAAAGCAAAACATTTTCATTTTGTTCCAATTGCTTAATGATAGACGGGATACAATGTACGTCGTATAAACGCATGTGAGCGTCCATCAACAAAACATAAGGGGTAAGGCAGGTTAGAATTCCTCTATCGCGCGACGCCGCTACCCCTTGACGGGTATTGTTGACGAGTATGATCGCATTATATTGATTTGCTACTGCTGCATAATCGAATCCGTCGGTAGAAGCGTCGTCAATAAGTAAAATAGACACCTCTTCGCTGGAACTATATTCACGGATGCTTTTTAGCGTTTTCTCAACTTCCTCACCTTCATTTAAAAATGGGATTATAATTGTGATTTTTTTCATAATTTCATAATTTCATAATTATACGAATTTTATTAGTATATTTGCTTCACAAGGATTAAATCGAACGTAAGTGGAATCTCGTCATAGTCAAAGCAAGCTTTGCTTCTGCACATGATTTGCACTGTCGGACTCGTAAAGTTAATAATTTTCTTTGATCTAATACGAATTATGAGTAATAAACCAGGCATTGTATTAAACCCCCAGTATACAATGAAGCCGGAGAAAGGTTTTGCCTTACTCCTTAATAGCGATGCTGCCGATTTCTCTATAAATATAAACCGGCCTATTCACCCCATCCATGCCATGATTTTTTGTTTTGCAGACGGTAGTGCATTCGATGCGGTTGTAAGAAATGCAACAGCCTATCTGGAGATAGAAGAAAGTATAATAATAAGGTTTCTGGAAAACTTAATAGAAAACGAGCAAGAGGTGCGTACTACCATTAATGGTATGAATGTTTATTTTCCTCCTTATACGCTTATCCGTTCTTTTTCTTCTCCTTATCTGAGTTATTCGCCCGATGACTTTGTGTACGACGAAGTGGATTTGACGTATCGGAGACATGCTACTCCGACAACCATCACATTAATGGTAAATAATATTTGTAAAACAGATTGTTTTTATTGTTATGCTGATAAAAGAGTACGGGTGAGTATGCAGCTTTCATGGAATAGAATTACGGAAATCATTGGCGAGGCAAAAGAAAATCATGTCATTCATTTTGAAATCATAGGAGGGGAAGTTATTCTTTATGAAAAATGGAAAGAGCTGTTGCTGGAATTGAACCGGTGGGGATATATCCCCATGTTATCTACTAAAATCCCGCTGAAAGAGGAAGATATAGCTTTTCTTAAAACAATTCATTTGAAACATTTGCAGTTTTCAGTGGATACTTTAATTGATTCTCATTTGAAATCCATTTTGAGAGTGAATGCTGATTATATGAATAAGCTAAACAATACGTTTGAACTTTTGAAAAAATATGGTGTTCGATTTAATGTACATACTATATTGAATAAATACAACGATTCTGTAGCTGATATGGATTCAATTTATGAGTATTTATCTCATTTTGATAATGTGGAATATTGGAAATGTGATTTGGTTGGTCCTTCTCTGTATAATCAAATTCCTTTCAATGAGATGGAAGGGAAGCGGAACAGGCTTTGCGAGATAAAAACTTATTTGGAAGCAAAAGCAGCGATAGCCCCATTTCCCGTTTATTCCTTCAATTTGCCGGAAGAAGAAAATAATGATATGGAGAAGAATGAACAAGAAAAAATTGTTGAATTTATGAATAGGGGTTATTGTTCGGGTAACTTTTCTAATCTTTTTATACTTCCCGATGGGAAAGTAACTATTTGTGAAGAGCTTTATTGGCATTCCGCTTTTATTTTGGGTGATTTGAATACACAATCTTTGATGGATATTTGGAATTCTGATAAAGCCGTCCACCTTTATCAATTGAAACAATCGGAAATACCTGCGGATAGCAGATGCCATCAATGTAAGGTTTTTGATAATTGTCGTTCTTTCAAACAGGTTTGTTATAAGCAAATTGTGAAGAAATATGGATCGGATAAGTGGTATTATCCGGATCCCGATTGTCCCCTTAATTAATGAGTAAGATTTATTCTGCTAAATGGTTTCTTGCAATATATTAATGTCTAATTCTAAATGAAAGCGTATGAAAAAGAGAGAAAAGATTTCTTTGGATGCTCGCACTGTGTTACAGTCGCCTATGCAGGCGGGAGAGCTAACCGAAACAGAAATGAATAAATTGAAAGGTGGTTGCTTTTTATGGATGGGAAGTCCAACTACTCCTTCTCCTGTAGATTGTGGTAGGGGATGTGCGTATGCATGCTCATATAGCTCGATGCGTTAATTGTAAAAATCAGAATTTTAGTGTCCAAAAAATAGACAGAACTGTCTACTTTTTGGACACTTTTGTTTGAGGGAGTCGGGGAGTATGTCATTGATAAATAGCAGCATGCAAGGTTTGGCATGCTATTTGAGTTTTAAAGGAGGAAAAAAAATGCCACGCCGGATAGGCCGGCAAAAGCATACGGAAAAAGAATAGTATAAAATAAAAATAACATGATGAACAACCTACTCAATTTCAAATCGTTTTTTAAGTTTTTGGGCCGTAACAAAGCCTATACCGCCATCGATGTTTTCGGCCTATCCGTTTCATTGATGTTTGTGATTCTGATTGCCGTCTACACCTGGCAGGAGCTTTCTACCGATCGCTTCCAGGAAAAAGGCGATCGGGTATGCCTCCTGGCGAACGATAAATTTTGCGGAAGCGCTTACCGGTTGGCGCAACGTATCAAAGATCGGTATCCCGAAGTGGAAAAAATCTGTCCGATGGCCTTTTCTTACCAGATGCCGGCTGAAATAGGCGATAAGCGTTTGAATGTCGATCTGGGGCTTGTCGACTCTACTTTCTTCGATATGTTTTCTTTCCGGTTGAAAAACGCAGCTCCCCAGGAGGCGCTTTCAGCCCGCAATTATGCCGTTATTTCGGAAACTTTCGCTCATACAGTTTTCGAAGGCAAAAACCCGATGGGCCAAACCATCCATCTCAACGATTCGGTGGTCGTCACGGTAAACGGGGTGATGGAGAATATCACCAATTCGGCCATTCCCGATTTCGACATGCTTGTCCGCATCGACAATATAAAGTATTTTAACCCTTCGATGGACGACGACCTTTTCAGAAATGCCGGTTCCGCCTACCTCTTTTTTCAACTTACCGCCCCCGGCGCTCTCGATTCCAAATGCGAGGAGATGGCCCAGTGGTTCAAGTCCTTCTTTTGGCTTTATCAGAAAGGTTTTGTAAACAAGGTCAAGTTTGTTCCCTTGAACGAACTCTATTTTACCGATACCGATACGATGGAGCTTCGGCATGGCGATTGGAAATTCGTCATGGTATTGATGTCGGTGGGGATATTGATTCTTATTTTCGCCATTATCAATTATATCAACCTCACGGTGGCCCAGACTGCTTTCCGGGCCAAGGAAATGGCTACCCGGCGCCTGTTGGGATCTTCCCGCCAAGAACTTTTCCTGCGGTTGATGATGGAATCGACTTTGCTTTCGCTAGGCTCTTTCCTTTTAGGGCTTTTATTGGCCTTCGCGGCCTTGCCTACGGCCAATATGCTGTTGCAGACAAAAATCGATCTGGTCGGGGCTATTACGCCGGTCAGTCTGCTGATATGCCTGGGTCTTATTATTTTGCTCGGCTTTGTTTCCGGACTGTTGCCGGCTATCGTTATTTCCAATTCCAAACCGATCGACGTGGTGCGCGGTACGTTCCGTACGCGCACAAAGATGGTATTCAGCAAGTTCTTTATTACCTTCCAGAATGTGATTACGATTACGCTGATAGCCGTTTCCCTGACGATGATCCTACAGTCGAACCACCTCATCCATGCTCCCCTGGGGTATCGTACCGAAAATATCATCGACATCCAGGTAAACCGATTGGATCGTACGCAGATTACGACCTTGGCCGCCGAACTGGAAAATCTGCCTGAAGTGAAAAAGGTTGTTTTTTCGATGGGAACCCCTTTCAGTCGCGGAAACAATTGGAGCGGTACCTACGACGGCCATACGATAAGCTTCCAGATGATTACGGCCGAACCTGATTTCTCGGAAATGTTAGGTATACAGGTGTTGCAAGATAATCATATCTCGGGCGATGCTTACTTCTTGAATGAAGAAGCCTTCAAACAATTAGGAATACCCGACGATACGCCTTCTTTCGTATACAATGGCCAGACAATCCGGGTAGCCGGTAAAATAAAAGATTTCCAACTCCGGAACATCCTGAATGGGAAAACGCCTTTTCTGCTGAAAATTAGAAAACGCGAGGAAATGAATGATTGTTGGAACCTGCTGGTGGAAGTGCAGGGAGATCCCTACGAAACCCGGCAAAAAGTAGAAAAGATTTATACAAACCTTACGCGTCTGGATTTCGAAGGACAATATTTCGACCGACAGGTGGAAGAATCGTTTGCTTCCCAGAAACGGATTTCCAAAATCGTATCGATTTTCGCCGGCATCGCGATTCTGATTTCCTTGTTAGGGTTGTTGGCCATGTCGACTTATTTTATTCAACAGCGTTCCAGCGAAGTGGCTGTCAGAAAAGTATTCGGTTCCACCAGCGGCCAGATTCTGCGGAAGCTGGTATTCACTTTCCTCAACTACGTAGGCATCGCTTTCGTGATCGCCGTGCCGCTGATCTGGTATTTTATGAATAAATGGCTCTCGGACTATAGTTATCGCATCAATCTGAGCCCGCTTATCTTTATAGCGGCCGGCTTGTTCTGCCTCCTGATCTCTTTTGTCACGGTCTTTTGGCAAAGCCGCCGGGCGGCGAATACCAACCCGGTAGAAAGTTTCCGCAACCGGCAATAAGGGGGATGTCTTACTTTGCCGTACGGGATGCCGGCCGGTCGGATCTCATGCCGATCGGCCGGCCGTTTGGGAAAGACTGCTCGATCTTCTGGGCCGGCCGCTCCTTTGGAAAAGGTTGTTCCGTCTTCTCGGCCGGCTGAGTAGTAGGGAAAAATCGCCCTGTCCTCTCAGTCGACCGGTAACTTGGAAAAGAACGCCCTCTCCGCCCGGGCTTCCGGGCCTACGAAGCCGGAGAAAACACCTTGCAGGATTGTCTAGTTTTTGGACAATCCTGTCTATTTTTTAGACAGTTCGTATGATGAGGGTTAATGGCTAGCCTTCTGATAACTAGTATATTGATGGTGTGGCATGTTATTTGCCCCTATCTTGTAAAAGAAATAAAGTACCGTCATCGCATCGTAATTATCGGGAAAAACAAATAAAATAGCCTTATGAATAATCTTTTAAATTGCAAATCGTTCTTCAAGTTCCTCAGTCGCAATAAAGCTTATACGGCCATCGATGTTTTCGGCTTATCGGTCTCGCTGATGTTCGTGATCCTGATCGCCGTTTATACCTGGCAAGAGCTTTCCACCGACCGCTTTCAGGAGAAAGGCGACCGGATCTGTATCCTGGCTAAAGAAGGCGATTGCGGGAGCGCCTACCGTTTGGCCCAACACGTGAAAGACCGGTATCCGGAAGTAGAAAAAATTTGTCCTACCGCTTTCTGGTCTAAAGTACCTGTCCAGATCGGAGGCAAAGATTGGAACCCAAGCCTGGGCTTGGTAGATTCCACCTTTTTCGATATGTTCTCTTTCCGTCTGATCGACGGCTCGCCCCGCGAGGTACTTTCTTCGCGTACCTATGCCGTTGTTTCCGAAACCTTCGCCCGGCAAGCCTTCGGGGGGCGGAATCCGTTGGGAGAATCTTTTCGGATAAACGATTCGCTTACGGTAACCGTCAACGGCGTGATGAAAGATATAAAAAATTCCGTCATTCCTTACCGCGATGTGCTGATCCGGATCGATAACGTGAAATACTTTAACCCCTCTATGGATACGGAAGCCTTCAACAATGCCGGCTCGGCCTATCTCTTTTTCCAACTTACGGCTCCCGGTGCCCTCGATGCGAAATGCGCGGAAATGGCCGAATGGTTCAAAACCTTCTTCTGGCAATATAAGGACGGCTTTTATAAAACCGTGTTTTTTATTCCGATAAAAGAGTTGTATTTCCACGACGTAAGGGGATGGCATTTGGAACACGGCGATTGGAAGTTCGTGATGATTCTGATGTCGGTAGGCATATTGATCCTGCTCTTCGCCGTGATCAATTACATCAACCTGACGGTAGCCCAAACCGGTTTTCGGGCCAAGGAAATGGCTACCCGGCGGCTCTTAGGCTCTTCACGCTCGGAGCTGTTTATCCGGCTTATCCTCGAATCGACGCTGCTGTCGTTCATCTCTTTCCTGCTGGGCCTGCTGCTGGCTTTCGCCGCCTTGCCCACCGCCCGCGACTTATTGCAGAAAAAGATCGACCTCGCCGGCGCCATTACCCCCGTCAGCGTATTGATTTGCTTGGGCTTGATTCTTATTCTCGGCATCGTCTCCGGGCTGTTGCCGGCCTTTATCATCTCCAACTCCAAACCCATCGACGTGGTGCGCGGGCATTACCGGATGAAAGCGAAGATGGTATTCAGCAAGTTTTTTATTACCTTCCAGAATATCATTACCATTACGCTGATTGCCATTTCCATCACCATGATCGCCCAGTCATATCACCTGATTCAGCCCCGCTCGGCTACCGTACCGAAAATATCATGGACATCGACGTCAACCGGCTCAATAGCATGCAGACACAGACCTTTATCAACGAACTTAAAAAGCTGCCCGCCGTCAAACAAGTAGCCGGAGCGGCCGGTACGCCTTTCGATCGCGGAAACAATTGGAGCGGCATATTCGACGAGCATACCATCTCCTTCCAGATTCTGGAAGCCGAACCTGCCTATGTCGAGATGTTGGGATTGCAAATTTTGCAAGACAACCATGTCAGCGGCAAAAACGCCTACTACCTGAGCGAAGAAGCCTTCCGTCAAATGGGCATTTCCGAAGATACCCCCTCGTACGAATTCAGCGGGCAGACCTGGTTGGTCGCCGGAAAAGTGAAAGATTTTCAACTGGGAAATATCACCCATAGCAAAAGTCCCGTCTTGCTAGGTATCCGTAAACCGGAAGACATGCGGTGGTATTGGAATGTCTTGGTCGAAATCGGGGGCGATCCCTTCCAAGCCCGCGAGACCATCAAAAAGGTCTATAAAAGCATTAGCCCAGCCGAGTTCGAAGCTAAATTTTTCGACCAGCAAGTGGAAGATTCCTTCGAGGCGCAGAAACGCACCTCCACCATCGTTTCTATCTTTGCCGCCATTGCCGTCTTGATTTCTTTGTTGGGCCTGCTGGCTATGTCGACCTATTTTATCCAGCAACGCTACAGCGAAATAGCCGTCAGAAAGGTATTCGGATCGAGCAACCGGCAGATATTGAAACGGCTCGTCTTTGCCTTCCTGGCCTATGTGGGCATCGCCTTTGTCATTGCCGTGCCGCTGATCTGGTATTTTATGAACCGCTGGTTGTCGGAATACAGCTACCGCATCAGCCTGAGCCCGCTTATTTTCATAGCTGCGGGGCTTTTCTGCCTGCTTATTTCCTTTGCCACCGTTTTTGTGCAAAGTTATCGGGCGGCCAATCTGAACCCGACGGAAAGCTTCCGCAACCGGCAATAGGCGATAGGCCGGAAGAAAAGCTTATCGACTGCGCCCTCCTTGAATTTCCTAGCTCGATTTTTCCGACAAACCTCATACCGTCCCCAGCCAACCTAAATATCGGATCGAGGTGTCCAAAAAATAGACAGGAGTGTCTATTTTTTGGACACTTTTTTTAGCCCGCCTAGGCGATATAGGGATGATAATCAAAGTCGTATTGCTTTGGCATACTATTTGAATTTTTAATGCCGGAGGAAATGGCCCGATCGGCCGGCCGGCGCGACTCCTGAAAAACAAATAACAGAAAACGATCCGGATGAATCCGTGAACTAAAAATTAAAAGAGATAAACTGATGAAAACGATCTTACGCAACTTCAACTACGTACTGCGCCGGTTCCGGCTGGCCACCTTCCTGAATGTGGCCGGACTGGCCGTAGCCTTTGCGGCCTTTCTGGTCATTATGATGCAAATCGATTATGAATGGAATTTCGACCGCTGCCACTCTACTGCCGACAGGATATACCGCGTAGAGCGCAATCGCGGGGAGAAAGACATATTCGGCTCGGTCGTTCCCCGGGCCTTTGCCGATGCCGTCTTTGCCTCTTCCCCTCATATCGTAGAGTATACCATGCTGTCCCTCCCCATGGCCCCCCCAATCTATTTCACCGTAGGAGAAGAAGGCCTGCGCAGAGGCTTCCGCGAACGTTTCGCGCTCTGCTATCCGAACCTGGTACGCCTATTCGGCATGGAGATCGCGGAAGGCGATCCGGATTGCCTGGCCGACCCGGAAAAGGTATTGATACCCCAAAGTCTGGCCCGCCGCATCTTCGGCGACAAACCGGCTGTAGGGCAGGCCATCCATGCGGTAGATGCCGTAGGGGGAAAAGATAATCCCCACGAATTTACCGTAGGGGGCGTTTACCGCGACTTCCCGCCCAATACACAGCTTAACAACGTAATCTATACCGCCTACAACGATATGGGCAAAAACGACTGGTATTCGCAGAACGCCTTGGCCTATCTCCTGCTCGACGATGCTTCTTCGCTTCCCGCCGTGCTGGAAAACTTCGAACGCACCTTTTCCTATTCCAGCCATGGCTACGAAAAAGAAACCCGGCTCGACCTGGTACCGCTTACCTCCCTTTACTACCTGCCCGACCAAATGTCCGACTTCGTGAAAACCGGCAATCCCTCTACCATCCGGTTATTGCTGCTTATCGGCTTGTTGGTCATCATTGTGGCGGCCATCAACTTTACCAATTTCAGCACTTCGCTGGCCCCTTTGCGTATCAAAAGCATCAACACCCAGAAAGTGCTGGGAAGCTCGTCGGGTTTTCTGCGTGCAGGGCTGGTGGTAGAAGCAGTGGGCATCTCGCTGGTAGCCTACGGGGTTGCTTTGCTCCTGATCTGGCTGCTGAATACCGGGCAAGTGCTTTCGTTTGTGGAAGCCGACACCCGCCTTGCCGCCCATCCCTATCTGATAGCCGGCTTGGGAGGCATTGCGCTGCTTACCGGGTTGTTGGCCGGATTGTATCCCGCCTGGTATATTACCTCTTTCCCCCCGGCCTTGGTGCTGAAAGGCAGTTTCGGCCTTTCGCTTTCCGGACGCCGGCTGCGTACGGCGCTTATCGGCTTCCAATATGTGGTATCGATCGGCTTGATCGTAGGCGCCTTCTTCGTGCAATTGCAGAACCAACATATGCGGCATTACAACCTGGGTTACGACAAAGACCAGATTGCCATCGTGGAGCTCACCGGCGATATATACAAAAAGTCGAAAGATGTGTATGTGCAACGGCTTAAAGCGTATCCGGGCATTGAAGACGTGGCGTTTGCCTCCAACCTGGTGGGCGGCTCCGATTCTTATTCGATGTATGAAATGAAGTATGAAGACCAGCCTTACTACACCTATATCCTGCCCGTTTCCTGGAATTTTCTGCGCGTCATGGGGATTGGAATAACCGGCGGCCGCGACTTCACCGAGAGCGACGAACATAAGAGAGATTCCTTGGTGACTTATATCTACAACCGGCCGGTACAGGAAAGGCTTAATATGGAACCGGGCCGTTATATCAAGGGAAACGGATTCCCCGGATATGTCGCCGGCTTTGTGGGCGATGTGAGAATGATGTCGCTGCGCCAGACGGAAGGCACTACCTACGACGTGGCTTTCGTCATCAACCGATGGCCTCTCCCGGTATCCTATATCCGTTTGAAAGCCGGCGGCGACGTGGAAGCGGCGGTGAAACATATCCGCGAAGTAGTTCATGGCCTCGATCCTTCTTACCCCTTCGACGTGAAGTTTTACGATACCGTGTTCGACCGGTTGTACCATAAAGAACAATACCTGAAGAAGATGATTACCCTGTTCAGCCTTCTGGCCATCGTCTTGTCGATAGTGGGCGTATTCGGGCTCGTCGTCTTCGAAACCCAATATCGCCGCAAGGAGATCGGCATCCGCAAGGTACACGGAGCCACGGTGAAGGAAATACTCATCATGTTCAACAAAATTTATCTCCGCATCGTCGTAATTTGCTTCCTCGTCGGTGCGCCGATAGCCTATTTTGCCGTGCGGAAATGGCTGGAAAACTTTGCTTCCCGCACTCCGATTTACTGGTGGACGTTTGCCGTAGCCTTGGTCGTGGTAGCCTTGATCACCATAGCTACCGTCACCTTCCAGAACTGGCGGGCCGCCAACGAGAACCCGGTAAACAGCATCAAAAGCGAGTAACTTTCCTCTTAGGCGGCCTTTGCCATAGGCCGCCCCTGTAGGCCGGGCTTACCGGAGGTACGTACCCGGGAGATAGGCAGAAAGAAAAGAAAGTGATTCATACATTATATAACAGAAAGAAAAGATAGTTATAAAAAGAAAGAAAAAAATATGATCAAGATTGAAGGATTAAGCAAGTTTTTCCGCACCGAAGAAGTGGAAACAATCGCATTGAATAAGGTATCGCTGGAAGTAAAAGACGGCGAATTCGTAGCTATTATGGGGCCTTCGGGTTGTGGCAAGTCTACTCTTTTGAATATTCTCGGGCTGCTCGACAATCCGTCGGAAGGAAATTACTACCTGGCCGCCCAGGAAGTAGGCCATCTGAAAGAAAAGGAACGCACCCAGGTGTGCAAAGGCAATATCGGCTTCGTCTTCCAAAGCTTCAACCTGATCGACGAACTGAATGTATACGAGAATGTGGAACTGCCGCTCACTTACCTGAAAATCAAAGCTTCCGATCGGAAACAAATGGTTACCGACATCCTCAAACGAATGAATATCAGCCACCGTGCCGCCCACTTCCCCCAGCAACTATCGGGCGGCCAGCAGCAACGCGTAGCCATTGCCCGCGCCGTAGTCTCCAACCCCAAGATTATCCTGGCCGACGAACCTACCGGTAATCTGGACAGTAAAAACGGCGCCGAAGTGATGCAACTGCTTACCGAGCTGAATAAAGAAGGAACTACTATCGTAATGGTGACTCACTCCAAACACGATGCCGGTTTTGCGCATCGCGTGATCAACCTCTTCGACGGAAGCGTCGTTTCGTCGGTAAGCGAATTTATTTGACTAAAGTTCTATGCGGCCGGTATATTGTATCTGAACTTTCAGGTACCTTTCCCCCCGACTTAAAAGGAAAACCATATGAAACCCTTTTTTTACACGCTCCGCTATCTTCAACGCGATAAAGGCCGGCATTTTATCAAATGTTTGTCGTTGACGCTCGGTCTGGTGGTGGCCCTGGTGCTATTTACCCAGACCGCTTTCGAAATGAGTTTCGACCGGTTTTATACCGATGCCGACCGTATCTACCAGATTCACCGTAAGCTCACCATCGGCGATCAGCCCAGCATCGAAGGCTCGGCGGTCAACGCCCCCTACGCCCCGACAATGTACGAAGATCTGGACGAAGTGGTAGCCGGCACGACCCTTTTTATGAACGTAGTCGACAATAAATACGAAGTAAACGAAAACGTATTTATAGAAAAAACCGTTATCGCCGATTCGCTTTTTTTCAAAACCCTCGGTTTCCAAGTGTTGCGAGGCAACGAGGAAGACCTCTGCCAGCCCAATGCCTTGTTTATCTCCCGATCGATGGCCCGCCGGCTGTTCGGGACGGCCGATCCTGTGGGGCAAACCCTTCGTATCGATAAAGAACCGGTAACCGTTACAGGGATATTTGCCGACGTGCCGAAAAACTGCCACCTGCAATTCGACGCCGTCTATTCCCTTTCCTCCTGGTTCGGTCGCGTAAAAAATGAAAACTGGCTTCGCGGCGACGGCTTTTGCGGATATATCAAGCTTGCGCCGGGCGTCGATCCTGAAACGGTGGAAGACAAGATACCCGCTTTGTTGCGCCGCCATTTCGACGTAGCCGCCCAGGAAAGCAAAGGATGGGTAATGGAACACACCCTGATGCCGGTGTCCGAAATACATTCCGGCAATCCTACCGTCCGGCGGATGTGCTTTATTATCAGTTTTCTGGCTTTCGCCCTGCTCTTTGCCGCCGCCATGAATTATGTGCTTATCTCCGTTTCTTCCCTGGTACGCAGGGCCCGGTCGATCGGCGTGCATAAATGCAACGGCGCTTCCGGCGGCAATATCTTCTCCTTGTTCATGTACGAAACCGGCATGCTGGTTTTCTTCTCGCTTCTCGGCGCCGCGCTGCTTATTTTCCTGTTCCGCCCGCAAATAGAAGAATTGATTCATACCGACCTGTCGGCCGTCTTTTCGGTACAGAACCTATGGGTGGCCCTGGTGGTCGTAACGGTTCTTGTACTGGTAGCGGGCCTGATTCCCGGACGCTTGTTTGCTTCCGTACCCGTTACCCAGGTATTTCGCGCTACCAGCGAAAATAAACGACGTTGGAAGCAAATCCTCCTTTTCTTCCAGTTTACCGGCCTTTCCTTTATGGTATGCTTGCTGGCCATCATCTTTTTCCAATACCGGATGATGCTCAATAAGGACATGGGATATGTGACGGAAAATGTGCTCTTCACTCCCCGTCTGTTCGAGCTCGATGCGGAACAAATCCGTACATTGAAAACCGAATTCGAACGCATGCCCGAGGTAGAGAAAGCCTGTTTGACAAGCGCCACGCCCGTCGACTGGTTGTCGGGCAATTCGGTGGTCGACCAGTCTACCGGACGCGAAATCTTTACCGGCCGGTTTATGAAAGCCGATAAAAATTTTGTGGAAACAATGGGCATGCAGCTTGTTGCCGGACAAGTCTTTACCGAATCGTCAGGCCAACAAAACGAAGTCATGGTCAACGAAACGGCGGTTCGCTTCTTACAAACCGACAACCCCGTAGGACACCGTTTCAGCTATTTCGGACAAATTTGCACGATAAAGGGCGTCATCAAAGATTACCAATATATTTCTTTCCTGCACGAAATACCCGCCATCATTATTTTGCCGCCCGACGCATCCCAGCAGATAGGGTCGGCCAATCAATTGGTGATCCGGCTCAAGGCGCCGCTCACGGCAGCGCGCTTTGCCGAGTTCAACAACCATCTCAAGGCGCTTTCGCATAACGGGGAAATCGGCTTCCAACCCTATCAGGACACTTTCGAATGGAACTATAAGGAAATCCGCCTTTTCCGAAATGCCGTATTTACTGCTTCACTCATCATGCTTTCTATCATGCTGCTGGGGCTTCTGGGATATACCGAAGACGAAATCAACCGCCGAAGCAAAGAAATCGCCATCCGGAAAGTAAACGGAGCTACGGCCAGCGACATACTGCAAATCATAAGTAAAGACATCACCCTCACCGCCATCCCCGCTTTCCTGGCCGGTATGGCTGTAGCCTATGGAGTAGGTGCGGAATGGCTGAAACAATTTGTAGTTAAAATTCCTTTGCATGCCGGTCTTTTTATCGGGTGCGGGCTGGCTGTATGGATCATTATCCTGGTATGCGTTTGCCTGCGCAGTTGGAAAATTGCCAACGACGATCCGGTGAAAAGCCTGAAAAACGAATAATCGGGCCATCCGCTGCCGGGCTATGCTGGGGAGGGGCGGGGAAGGGAGCATTTTCTTTTTTTACGGAAAATGCTCCCTTCTTTTAGGCTGCTTATTGCTATGCTCTTTTATCCCGGGCCCTCCCTCGGGCTGCGCTCGGTGAACGTATCTTTGCTTCTTTTCCCTGCTATCTTTCTTTTTCCGTAGAATTTTTGGAACACGAACGTTTTTTTCCGGTAAAAACATGTTACGTTTAGCGATCCGGATTGTCACATGGATAGAATGGACGAAGAAACGTTTAAAACGGCGATACTACCCTTGCGGAACAAGTTGTTGGCCTACGCTCGGCGGTTGCTTGGCGATCCCGACGAAGCCGAGGATGTGATACAAGAAGTGTTTCTCAAATTGTGGTATATCCGCGACGACCTGGATCGTTACCGCGAAGTAGGCGCGCTGGCGATGCAAGCTACCAAGAATCTTTGTCTGAACCGGCTTCGGGTAAAAGAACGGATGGAAGGAGACGACCGGTTGCTTCGCATGGCCGCCAACGAGCCGCTTCCCGACGTGTATGTAGAGTTGAAAGATTCTTTGCAACAAGTACTCAGAATCATGCAACAACTGCCCGACCTTCAGCAGACCGTGCTCAGAATGAAACATGTGGAAGGTTTCGAAGTGGAAGAAATAGCAGCTCTTGTAGGGAGTTCTCCCCAAGCTGTCAGAATGAACCTATCGTGTGCCCGCAAACGGGTAAAAGACATATTTATCAAATGGGAGCGTCTATGAAAACACCAGAAGACATTCGGATAGAAACCCTGTTGGAACATTTTTTCGAAGGCGATACGTCGTTGGCCGAAGAAGAAGAACTTTACGCTTTTTTTGCAAAATCGGCATTGCCCGAGCGCTGGCAACGCTATAAACCCCTGTTCGGTTTTTTTACTACCGGTTTGGCAGAAACGGCTACTGCCTTATCGCCCCGGGCCGGCTGGCAAAATCCGATCTCCTTGCCCCCGGCTCCTCTTGCGCCTGTCGCTTCCTCTTCGCCCGGAAAGAAAAAGAAGCGTATACCTATCTTCCGCATAGCCTGCGCCTGTGTAGCTGTTTTCCTTTCAGGACTATTTATTTATCCGCTGCTGCCATCTGGAAACGCAGCGGCCGATCCCTATGCAGGCAGCTACCTGGTACGCGACGGTATACGAATTACCGACCCCGAATTAATCCGGCCCGAAGTGGAAGCTACCCTTTCTCGGGTAGCCCTGCTGGAAAAAGAAATGAAGAAAAAATTACGAGATGGCGGGACTGAAAAGACAGCTTCGCAGGCGATAGACAATCAGCTGAAAAGGGTTTATATCCGCCTGTTGGCCCCTTATCCCGAAGGCTTCGTACGCAATGAAGCCCGCAAAATGTTGAATGTGGGAGCCGTCGGTGAGGTATCCGGCACATACCCCGCCGAGGCTAACCTGCCGGAAGAAGATATAACAAGCATACGATAGGAAAAACAATGTATAACCCTTGAAAGTGAAAGAAAGATGAAAAGAAGCCAGTTCCGGTTGTCCCTGCTTATTATGGTGGGGGCGGCCGTTGTAAGTAGTTCCATAGTGGCCCAGGAGAACCTGGAGGCGGTAATCCGAAAATATAAAAACATAAAATCGGCGGATATTAACGTGATTACCCAAAAAGATCCGAAAACCCTGAAATTGCTGCAAATCATTACTTCCATCACCATCCGTGAAAATCTTCCGCAGGCGACAGCCGAAATACTGGAAGCCTTCGAAAAAGACAAACCGAAAGCCTTCCAGGCCATCGACGGGCGCACCAAGGGCCGGGTACAGCCGATGTACAATTTTATCGTCGATAAAAGCTTCCTAACCTATGCCCTGACCGAAGAAACAGACTCGGTCATGATTACCAAAATAGAACGCCCGGAGGAGATGATAAAAACTTATCGGAGAATTTACCGAGGCGAAGAATCAGAAGAGAGGCGGTAGGAGCAAGGGGGCGGTTTCAAACGCTTCTTCGGCATGAAATATTTCCCGGCTTGCGGTTAATTCCTGCGCATATCCGTGGGAAGAGTGCCGCATAGTGTCTAATAATTTTACACGACTGTCCAATTATTTGACAGGATGTTTAATTCCCGGAAAAATTAGATGACTGAAAACTAGAAATTTGTATATTTGGCATGCTATTTGGTCTTTTTCAAATAAAGACATCAAACGAAAACAAATACAGTTATGATTAAAATCGAAGGTTTAAGTAAATTTTTCCGCACGGAAGAAGTTGAAACGATCGCATTGAATAAAGTATCGCTGGAGGTAAAAGACGGTGAGTTCGTGGCCATTATGGGGCCCTCCGGTTGCGGAAAATCCACCCTGCTGAACATATTGGGGCTTCTCGACAATCCTTCGGAAGGCAATTATTACCTGGGCGATCAGGAGGTAGGTCATCTGAAAGAAAAAGAACGTACCCAGGTGCGCAAAGGCAATATCGGTTTCGTATTCCAAAGTTTCAATCTGATTGACGAACTAAACGTGTATGAAAACGTGGAACTTCCGCTTACCTATCTCAAAATCAAAGCTTCCGAACGGAAGCAAATGGTAACCGACATCCTCAAGCGGATGAACATCAGCCACCGCGCCGCCCACTTTCCCCAACAACTTTCGGGCGGTCAGCAACAACGCGTGGCCATTGCCCGCGCCGTGGTATCGAATCCCAAGATCATCCTGGCCGACGAACCGACCGGTAACCTGGATAGTAAAAACGGCGCCGAAGTAATGCAATTGCTCACCGAATTGAACAAGGAAGGAACAACCATCGTGATGGTAACCCACTCCAAGCACGATGCCAGTTTCGCCCACCGCGTGATCAACCTCTTCGACGGTAGTATCGTTTCTTCGGTAAGCGAATTTATTTGATTGTCGTGATATAATTTAAGATTGATAATGTAAGTGATTGGTTTGTATGCTGCCTGTGCAAGGCCGGATGCAAAATTGCAAGTAATTTAATTCAAGTCGAAAGGAGGCTGTAAGCTTAGCTCACACCTCCTTTCGATTTTTTTTATCCCTCCAATTCTATTCCGGCGCGCAGGCGGCATCAACGTGCTTTTTTTGTATTCCCTGTGGAAAGCAGGGGAGACTGTCGGTAGATGGCGGCATCAAAAATTTTTACTCCCGGTCTAGTCTCTATCCCACCAGAGCAGCCAACCGGCAGGAAACAGGGTAGGAAAGAAAGAGAAGAGAGCTTGATCCGTATCCATCTCAAGGTAATTTCACCAACAAAAAGAAACCATTATTACATGCCCAAGGCTGATAAACCCCGCAGCCGGCCACCTAACTAAAGAAATTCCGCATGCGGAGACCGAAATATGCCGAATTATTTTATTTTCGACCTAGGTAATAAACAATTTTCACCTAGGTATTTGATTATTTCGACCTGGGTAATAAAATTAAATTACCTGGGTCAATAAATTAATTCTTGACGATGTTTGTAAGAGACCGTGCCGGTGGGGGAGTTAACGGATGCCGGATTCACAACCCGGCGAATGTCTGTGGCGTTGTCGCCCGAAGCAAAGGAACGGGGAGTAACCTATTTAATCCTACCTTTTCATTGAGAGGAAATAATTCCTTTAAATCCCGCATGAATACTTGATTTATATGATAATTTTCCTATATTTGCTTGTTCAACCTAACTTAATAAAGAAGACGTGATGATGAACTACGCCAATTATTTGTACATTGCCGTCAGGGCAGCCCTCGATGCCGGAAGGTCGATTATGGATATTTATACCGACCCCGAAGCCGATTTCGGAATCGAGCGAAAAGCCGACAATTCACCGCTCACCCGAGCCGATAAAGCTGCCCATCAATTGATAACCAGGGCCTTGTCTGTTACTCCTTTTCCCGTACTCAGCGAGGAAGGCAAGGAAATACCTTATGCCGAGCGCGCCGGATGGGAAACGCTCTGGATTGTCGATCCGCTGGACGGAACCAAAGAATTTATCAAGAAAAACGGGGAATTTACCGTCAATATCGCCCTTGTTGCGGAAAAAACGCCCGTATTGGGCGTGATTTATGTGCCGGTACGCCAGGAACTTTATTTTGCAGCCGATTCGCTGGGAGCCTACAAGCTGACGGATGTGGATTCCGCCAGCCAGCCGGCTATCGATTCGCTGATGCAGAATGCCGTGCGGCTGCCGATGTCGTTCGGCCATCAGGGCATAGTGGTGGTGGCTTCCCGTTCGCATCAATCCGAAGAGACTACCGATTTTATCGACAACCTGCGCAAGCAAGGTCAGCCGGTTACTCAGATCAGCAGCGGCAGCAGCCTTAAAATATGCCTGGTGGCCGAGGGAACCGCCGACGTCTATCCCCGTTTCGCCCCTACGATGGAATGGGATACCGCCGCCGGACACGCCATCGCCCGGTCGGCCGGATGCAACATCTATCATATCGACGGAAAAACACCGATTACCTACAATAAGAAAGACTTGCACAATCCCTGGTTTATCGTTCGTTAAGGTTGTTCCGTTTGCGGATTCTTTTGGTCCGGATGGCGCATAATCCTAAAAATAGGTTAGTGTAAGAGGCACGCTCCGGATATTCTTATTACATTTGCACCTTATCTGAAAAATAAAACAGACAAGAGGGCATGAATTTCGAAATAATGGTTGTGCTGTTTGCACTGATCGGGATGATCGCAGCGCTGGTATGGGATAAGATGCGGCCGGGCATGGTACTATTCTCGGTGGTGGTAGTATTCCTTTGCGTAGGGATACTTACCCCCAAGGAAATGTTGGAAGGATTCAGCAACCGGGGGATGATTACGGTAGCTCTTTTATATCTGGTGAGCGAAGGTATCCGCCAGAGCGGAGCATTGGGACAGATGATCAAGCGCATGCTTCCCGAGAAAAAAACCACCGTGCTGAAAGCGCAAGTCAGGATGCTGCCCCCCGTGGCCTTTATTTCGGCTTTCCTGAATAATACGCCCGTGGTGGTTATTTTTGCGCCCATCATCAAACGTTGGGCCGAGTCGGTGAAGCTTCCGGCTACCAAATTCCTGATTCCGCTTTCCTACGTCACCATTCTGGGAGGTATCTGTACCCTGATCGGCACTTCCACCAACCTGGTGGTGCACGGCATGATTCTGGAGGCCGGGTATGAAGGATTCACGATGTTCGAACTCGGACGCGTAGGCATTTTCATCGCCATCGGCGGCATGATCTACCTCTTTGCTTTTTCCAACCGTCTTTTGCCCGATGCCCGGGCTGACAAGCCCGATGAAGAAGGCGACGAGGAGACGCGGGGCGGGTTTCACCGGGTGGAGGCCGTGCTGGGCGCCCGCTTTCCCGGTATCAATAAAACCCTGGGCGAATTCAACTTTACCCGGCATTACGGCGCGATCGTAAAAGAAGTGATCAGCGGCGGCGAACGCTTTACCCGCAACCTGGACAGTGTCGTGCTGCACGAGGGCGATACGCTGGTGCTTTGGGCCGACGATTCCTTTATTCCCACCTGGGGCGAATCGAGCGTCTTTCTGATGTTGGCCAACGGCAGCGAAAGCAACACGGCTGTCTCGTCGAAAAAACGCTATCTGGCCTTGGGCCTGCTGGTCTTTATGATTGCGGGGGCCACCGTAGGGGAACTGCCCGTTGTAAAGGAAGCGGTGCCGGGCATGCGGCTGGATATGTTTTTCTTCGTTTGCATCACCACCATTATCATGGCCTGGACGAAAATTTTTCCTCCGAAAAAATATACCAAATATATTTCCTGGGATATTCTGATTACCATCGCCTCGGCTTTCGCTATCAGCAAAGCGATGGAAAATTCCGGCTTCGCCCCGCTGATTGCCGGCCATATTATCGGAATGGCCGACAATATGGGCCCCCATGCGTTGCTGGCCATCCTCTTTATTATCACCAACGTCTTTACCGAACTGATTACCAATAATGCCGCAGCCGCGCTCAGTTTCCCCATCTCCCTGTCGGTAGCCAACCAGTTGGGCGTCGACCCGACTCCTTTCTTCGTGGTGATCTGTATGGCGGCTTCGGCCAGTTTCAGCACGCCGATCGGCTACCAGACCAATCTGATCGTGCAAGGGGTGGGGGGGTATAAATTTACCGACTTCGTACGGGTGGGGTTGCCGCTCAACCTGCTGACTTTTCTGATTTCGATTTTTCTTATCCCTCTTATCTGGAAATTCTGACCGGTGGTGGGGGTATCTATAAATGCAACAAAAGATGGAAAACAAACAAAACGAACATATTTACCCGATTTTCGACCGCATGTTGGGTAGAAAAGAGAAAGAAACGTTGCTCGGCCAGCGCAGCGTGATGGTGTGGTTTACCGGCCTGAGCGGTTCGGGCAAGAGCACCATTGCGATCGCCCTGGAAAGGGAATTGCACCGCCGGGGGCTTCTCGCCCGTATTCTGGACGGCGACAACATCCGGAGCGGCATCAACAACAACCTGGGCTTCTCGCCGGCCGACCGGGTAGAGAATATCCGTCGCATAGCCGAAGTGAGCAAGCTTTTTGTCGATACGGGGATTATTACCCTGGCGGCTTTTATCAGCCCCAGCGACGAATTGCGCGAGATGGCCGCTTCGATTATCGGCCCCGAAGATTTTCTGGAAATCTATGTGAGCACGCCCATCGAGGAATGCGAACGGCGGGACGTGAAGGGATTGTATGCCAAAGCCCGCCGCGGGGAAATCCGGGAATTTACCGGCGTTTCGGCGCCTTTCGAAGCACCGGCGCATCCGGCGTTGACGCTCGATACGTCGGCGCTTAGCCTCGAAGAGTCGGTGGCCCGGCTGCTGGAGGTGATTTTACCTAAAGTCAAACCGTAACAAATAAATCTCCAACTAATATGTCTGAATATTCATTAAGCCATTTACAGGAATTGGAAGCCGAATCGATTCACATCATTCGCGAGGTGGCGGCCGAATTTGAAAATCCTGTGATGCTTTATTCCATCGGGAAAGATTCTTCCGTGATGGTTCGCCTGGCCGAGAAGGCGTTCGCCCCCGGCAAGGTTCCCTTTCCCCTGATGCACATCGACTCGAAATGGAAATTCAAAGAGATGATCGAGTTCCGCGACGCCTACGCCCGGAAATACGGGTGGAACCTGATTGTGGAATCGAATAAGGAAGCCTTTCAGGCGGGGGTGGGGCCGTTTACCCACGGCAGCAAGGTGCATACCGACCTGATGAAGACGCAGGCGCTTCTCGCAGCCTTGGACAAACATAAGTTCGATGCCGCTTTCGGGGGAGCCCGCCGCGACGAGGAAAAGAGCCGCGCCAAGGAGCGCATATTTTCTTTTCGCGACAAATTCCATCAGTGGGATCCGAAAAACCAGCGGCCCGAATTGTGGGACATTTACAATGCCCGCGTTCATAAGGGAGAAAGTATTCGCGTCTTCCCTCTTTCCAACTGGACGGAACTGGACATCTGGCAGTATATCCGGCTGGAAAATATTCCCATCGTGCCGCTGTATTATGCCAAGGAGCGTCCGATCGTGGAGATAGACGGCAATCTGATTATGGCCGACGACGACCGGCTGCCCGAAACGTATCGCCGCCAAATCCGGATGCGCAAGGTGAGGTTTCGTACGCTGGGTTGCTGGCCGCTGACGGGAGCGGTGGAGAGCGAAGCCGATACGATTGAAAAAATCGTGGAGGAGATGATGACTACCACCAAGAGCGAGCGCACTACCCGCGTGATCGATTTCGACCAGGATGCAAGTATGGAACAGAAAAAAAGAGAGGGGTATTTTTAAGATGGCTACATTAAATATAAAGGAGTTTTTGGATAAGGACGAGCAGAAAGATTTGCTTCGTTTCCTGACGGCTGGTTCGGTAGACGACGGCAAGTCAACACTGATCGGGCGGTTGCTTTTCGATAGCAAGAAACTGTACGAAGACCAGCTCGACGCTCTTGAACGCGACAGCAAGCGGATGGGCAATGCCGGCGAGCATATCGATTACGCTTTGTTGCTGGACGGGCTGAAGGCCGAGCGCGAGCAGGGAATCACCATCGACGTGGCCTACCGCTATTTCAGTACCAACAACCGCAAATTTATCATTGCCGATACGCCGGGGCACGAACAGTATACCCGCAATATGATTACAGGCGGCTCGACGGCCAACCTGGCTATTATTCTGGTAGACGCCCGCACGGGAGTAATCACGCAGACGCGCCGCCATACCTTCCTGGTTTCTTTGCTGGGCATCAAGCATGTGGTGCTGGCGGTCAATAAGATGGATTTGGCGGATTTCGACCGTGGGGTATTCGACGCCATCGTGGCCGATTACAAGGCGTTTGTCGCGCCGCTGGGAATTCCGGATATTACCTATATCCCCCTTTCCGCGCTCGACGGCGACAATGTGGTGGAGAAAAGCGAGCGCACGCCTTGGTACGAGGGGCCGAGCTTGCTGGAGTTTCTGGAAAACGTGCCTATCGATCTCGATCGCAATTACGAGGATTTCCGTTTTCCGGTGCAATATGTGCTTCGTCCCAACCTGGATTTCCGCGGTTTTTCCGGCAAGGTGGCCAGCGGGGTGGTTCGCAAGGGAGATACGGTGATGGCGCTTCCTTCGGGGAAGACGTCGAAGGTAAAGAGCATTGTAACGTATGAAGGCGAGTTGGAGTATGCTTTCCCGCCTCAGTGCGTAACGCTGACGCTGGAGGATGAAATCGATATTTCGCGGGGCGAAATGCTGGTGCATCCCGACAATCGGCCTATGGCCGACCGCAATTTCGAAACGATGCTGGTATGGATGGACGAGGAACCGATGGATATGAACAAGTCGTTTTACATCAAGCATACCACCCATACGACGCGGGCTCGGATAGACAGCATTCGCTATAAGGTGAATGTGAACACGATGGAGGAATTGTCGGTGGATAACGGCCGGCTCGCGGCGGAGAGCCTTCCGATGCAACTCAACGAGATCGGCCGCGTGGTGTTTACTACCGGCAAGGAATTGTTTTTCGATGCTTACCGGAAGAACAAGCAGACGGGCGCCTTTATCCTGATCGACCCGATTACGAATAATACGTCGGCGGTGGGGATGATTATCGACCGGGTGGACGCCCGCGATATGCTGGCGGCGGATGTCCTGGCGGTGCTGGATTTGCCCGCGTTGGGGATTGCGCCCGAACATTACGAGGCTGTCCGGACGGTTTGCCGGGAGCTGGAACGGCAGGGGGTGCCGGTGAAGTGCCTTACCGGCGAAGAGAAATAAGCGAAGAAACGGTTGTAGTTGTCCGGCCCGGGCCGGCCCCGGGGGGAGAACGCCCTGGCGAAAGCGCTTGGGCGGTGCCGGGGGCATTTCGGTGAGGCGTTAGCGCTTCGGTGAGGGGCCTTAGCCGGCCGGAAACGACTGCGCCCAGCTACAGGAAGAATAAAAAGTAGTATCCTAAAAGACAGAAAGATGGGTTTATTGGAATTTGATAAGTTGCCGATCAATACCTTGGTCGGCGCCGATTGGAAAACCTTCAAACAGGTGACGGCAGGCCAGCAAATCGGCAAAGAGTACCGCAACAAGTATTATCTGACGAAAGGGGTTTGCCGTTTGCTCAGCGCCCTGAAGCCTTTCGAAGACAGCCGCTATCGCCGGTTGGCTGCCGAGCCGCTGGAAATGGATCCGGTGTTTATCCTGGGCCATTGGCGGAGCGGAACTACCTTCGTGCACAATATTTTTGCCTGCGACAAGCATTTCGGGTATACCACGACTTACCAGACGGTATTTCCGCACCTGATGCTGTGGGGGCAGCCTTTTTTTAAAAAAAACATGGCTTTCCTGATGCCCGACAAACGGCCTACCGACAATATGGAGCTGAAGGTGGATTTGCCGCAGGAGGAGGAGTTCGCTCTTTCGAACATGATGCCGTATTCGTATTATAATTTCTGGTTTTTCCCCCAGCGGTGGATGGAATACTGCGACCGGTATTTGCTTTTCAACGAAATAAGCGAGTCGGAGCGGGAGGTGTTTAAGGAAACGTTCCTGCGGCTTATCAAAGTATCGCTCCGCAACACGGGGGGAACGCAGTATCTGAGTAAGAATCCCCCCCATACCGGCCGGGTGAAAACCTTGGTC
Organism: Tannerellaceae bacterium; assembly: GCA_048465615.1. GTDB lineage: Bacteria > Bacteroidota > Bacteroidia > Bacteroidales > Tannerellaceae > Parabacteroides. The sequence goes on along the minus strand of DBFWLD010000028.1, from coordinate 124,330 downwards.
GAGATGTTTCCCAATGCGAAGTTTGTTTATCTGAAAAGGAATCCGTATACCGTGTTCGAAAGCACGCGCAGCTTTTTCTCGAATACCATCAAGCCGCTTTTGTTGCAGCCTATTCCCGAGGCCGAGCTGGTGGGGAATTTCGTAGAGGTATACAAACGGCTTTTCTATAAGTTTGAGGAAGAAAAGCATTTGATTCCCCAAGGTAATCTGGTGGAAGTGAAATTCGAGGATTTTGAGAAGGATGCGTATGCGCTGACGGAAGAAATCTATGGAAAATTAAACCTTCCCGGGTTTGAAGCGTCGAAAACAGAGATTGCTCGGTATCTGGATAAAAAGAAGGGGTATAAGAAGAATAAGTATAAATATGAAGAGGAAACGGTGAAAACCGTCGAAGCGAACTGGGGAATGGCGCTTGAAAAATGGGGCTATTCGCTATAGGCCGGAACAAACGGCAAGTGAGAAAAGAACAGCTATAAGGGTATCGGAGTTGTTTTTCTTTCCGCCGATAGGAGGATGTATCTCAGTCGTATTCCGGGCCGGAAAGGATTGATAATGGTGAATAAGTAAGGATGAAAAAGGAAAAAAGAAGAATACGTAGAGGGTTAAGCGCATGTCTGGGAATGCTTTTTTCAGGCGTGCTCGTTTCATCGGCCGGCGCGCAGGAGCAGGAAGTTCCTATTGCGTTCGGAGATATGGATCGGTGGGTGGTGCGCGAAATTCACGAGTCGGGCATTATCGGCGGAAATACCAAACTTTTGTATGAGCTGGGGCCGGTGGATACCTTGGTGGGTAACGCAGCGTATAGCAACCGGGGAGGTTCGCCTTGGGCCTGCTCGAATGTGATGGCCAAGGTGGCCGGAGTGGTGAAGACCAATACGTCGGTTTTTCCCGAGCGGCGCGATGACGGCTGGTGTGCCCGGCTGGAAACGCGCTACGAGAACGTGAAGGTATTCGGTTTGGTCGACATCGAGGTGATTGCGGCCGGATCGATTTTTCTGGGAAGCGTGCACGAGCCGATCAAGGGCACGAAGAATCCGCAGAGCATGTTGCAAAACGGGGTGCCTTTTACGAAGAAGCCCAAGGCGTTGCGCTATGATTATAAAACGAAGGCGTTTCCGGGAAAAGACCGGATTCGCAGTACCGGTTTCAGCCGCAAAAGCCGGGTGGAGGGTGCCGATTCCATTGCGGTTATCCTCTTGTTGCAGAAACGATGGGAAGATCAGGAAGGGAATATGTATGCCAAACGGGTAGGTACGATGGTGCAGCGGTATACCGACTCTACGCCCGGCTGGGTGAACGGTGCCACTTATCCTATCTTGTATGGAGATATTACTTCCCGGTCAGAGTATAAGCCGTATATGCGTATCCAGGTGGAAGAACGGTATTCGGTGAATAGCCGGGGCAAGAGCGTGCCGATCAAAGAGGTGGGTTGGGCGGAAGCCGACGAGATGCCTACGCATATGGTGTTGCAGTTTGTGTCGAGCCACGGCGGGGCGTATATCGGCACGTTGGGAACGACTTTTTGGGTGGATAATGTAAAACTTGTTTATTAATCCGGTTGTTATAAGCACACGTATGAATGCAAACGAGATAGAAGCAAAGATAAAGCAGCTCCGGGCCGACCTGGAACGGCATAATTATAATTATTATGTCTTGTCGGCTCCTACGATTTCCGACCAGGAGTTCGACCAGTTGATGAAACAGTTGCAGCTATTGGAAACGGCTTATCCGGAGTTTGCCGATCCCGATTCGCCTACGCAGCGGGTGGGGAGCGATTTATCGAAGGAATTCGAACAGGTGGTGCATGCTTATCCGATGCTTTCGCTGGGGAATACCTATTCGGCCGAGGAGGTACGCGAGTTTTACGAACGTACGGCCCGGGCGCTCAACGAGCCGTTCGAGCTGGTGGCCGAATTGAAATACGACGGTACTTCTATCTCGCTCACCTATGAAAAGGGCCGCCTGGCACGCGCCGTAACGCGGGGCGACGGCACGCGGGGCGACGATGTAACGGCCAATGTGCGCACGATCCGCTCGATTCCGTTGAAATTGCATGGAGAAGGGTATCCTGAAAGATTCGAGATCCGCGGAGAGATTCTTTTGCCCTGGGCCGAGTTCGACCGGCTTAACAAGGCCCGCGAGCAGCAGGAGGAACCGCTTTTCGCCAATCCGCGGAATGCGGCTTCGGGTACGCTCAAGCAGCAGAATCCCTCTGTTGTGGCTTCTCGGAAGCTGGATGCTTATTTTTATTATTTGCTGGGCGAGGATTTGCCGGCTGCCGGGCATTACGAGAATCTGGAGGCGGCGCGTTCGTGGGGTTTTAAGATTCCCGACGTGATCCGCAAATGTCATAGTTTGGAAGAGGTATTCGATTATATTGCGTATTGGGACGTGGCCCGGAAAAATTTGCCGGTGGCTACCGACGGCATCGTGTTGAAGGTAAATTCGCTCAGCCAGCAACGGCATCTGGGCTTTACGGCCAAGAGCCCGCGCTGGGCGATCGCATATAAATTTCAGGCTGAAAGGGCGTCTACGCGGTTGAATTTCGTTTCCTTTCAGGTAGGACGTACGGGTACGGTGACGCCGGTGGCCAATCTCGAACCTGTTTTGCTGGCGGGAACGGTGGTGAAGCGGGCTTCTTTGCATAATGCCGATATTATCGAAGGACTGGATTTGCATATCGGCGACCAGGTGTTTGTGGAAAAAGGAGGGGAGATTATTCCCAAGATAGTGGGTGTCGACGTGGAGAGCCGTTCGATGTTGATCGGCGATAAGGTGCGGTTTATCCGCAACTGCCCGGAATGCGGCACGCCGTTGATCCGGCCTGAGGGAGAGGCGGCGCATTATTGTCCGAACGAATCGGGGTGCCCGCCGCAGATAAAGGGGCGGATCGAGCATTTCGTAACGCGACGGGCCATGAATATCAATATCGGCCCGGAGACGGTGGAAGATTTGTATAATGCCGGCCTGGCCGTGAATGTGGCCGATTTATATACGTTGACGATGCCGGATTTGCTGGGTTTGGAGCGTTGGGCCGACAAGAGCGCGCGCAATCTGATGGATAGCCTCGAGGCGTCGAAGCAAGTGCCTTTCGAACGAGTATTGTATGCGTTGGGTATCCGGTTTGTGGGTGAAACGGTGGCTCGGCGGCTGGCTGCGGCGTTTCATTCGATCGACCGGTTGAAAGAGGCTTCGTTGGAGGAACTGACGGAGGTGGATGAAATAGGCGAACGGATTGCCCGGAGCGTGCTGGATTATTTTGCCGACGAGCGCAATGTGGCGTTGGTGGAGCGGCTGAAAGGATACGGGTTGCAGATGGCTGTCGCCGAGGATGTGCTGGCAGCCCGGTCGGAGAAGCTGAAAGGGCTTTCGATCGTGATAAGCGGCACGTTTTCGCTTCATTCGCGCGACGAGTATAAGGCCATGATCGAACAGCACGGGGGGAAAAACAGCGGTTCGGTGTCGGGTAAAACCGATTATATCCTGGCGGGCGAGAATATGGGGCCGGCCAAGCTGGAAAAAGCGGCGAAGTTGGGAGTGAAGATTATGAATGAAACGGAATTTCTAACGATGCTGGAAGAATGATAATGACGAATTATTTTATAAAGAAGAAAATAAACAGCCTTGCAGGAGCTTCCCCGCGGCGGGCCTGTTATTACCGGACGTTCGGGGATGTGCGGCATATCCTGGTGTTTTACGATGCGCGCGACCGGGAGCCGGTAGCCCTCTGTATGGAGAAACTGCGGAAATTGCAGAAAGAAGTAAGGGGGTGCGTGCTGGTTTCTTCGGCGCCTGCCCGGACAGCGGAAACGACTGGGGAAGAGGAAGCGGGTTCCGGCTCTGTATCGGGCTCCGCCTCGGGCGTTACGCCGGGTTCCGGCCGGCAGGCTGTAGCGGGCGAGGCATCCGTATCCGGCCGGGCGTCCGGCAAGGTATCGGTTTCCGCCCAGGCGCAGGCTTCGGGCCGGGCTTCGGCCGATTATTTTGTTTCTTTGTCGAAAAGCCTGAACCTATGGGGCTTTCCGTCCGAAGCTACCCGACGCGCCGTCGATGCGCTGCCCGCCGATTTGCTGATCGACCTGACGCGAGGGCATTGTTATGCCATGCAATACCTCGTGTGGCGGCATCCCAGCCGTTTCAAGGTAGGGCCTAAGCGCGAGGGGCTCGATCTGTACGATCTTTCTATTTTGCCTGCCGACCGGAATGATACGACTTATTTGTTCGATCAGATTCTTTTTTATTTGCAGGCGATTCATTCCTGAGGGAGAAGAGTAGTTGCCGAAGAAAGACTATCCGCTTTTCCGTGCCGGGCATCCTTGATCCGGCCGGCGTCGCAACTGCTTGCGCAGGTATCCGGTGCCGGAGGCCGATGGCAGTATGTTTGTCTTTCCTATCCTTGTCGTAGTTTTGCCTTTCGAAGGCCTGGCGTCTTCTAATTCGACGTAAACCAGTTTTTAAATTCATTCACTTTAGCCTTGCTGATCAGTATTTTCTCCGCAACGGGTACTTTTAGATTGACCGACCATCGGTTATTGAACCACAAATCGATGTCTTTGATTACTTTTTTAGATAAGATATATTGCCGGTTGGCCCGGAAAAATTGACGCGGGTCGAGAGATTCGGCCAGTTCGTCTAAGGTTTGGGGAAATAGGTATTCTTTTCTATCCTGATCGACTGCCTTTACACAGCCGTCGGCTATATGAAAATAGAGGATAGCGGAGGCGGCCAGGGGGATGAATTTGTTGCCTTTTGCCGGTACCAGAAAGTGGGTTTTATAACTTTCCGTTTTCCTTAATTCCCGGATCAACCGGCCATAATCGGGCTCTTCTTCTTTGACGCCGCATCCCAGGCGTTTCAATTTGGCCAGGGCGCATTGCAAATCTGTCTGCGTGATAGGTTTCAACAGGTAGTCGATACTGTTTACTTTAAAAGCGCGGAGAGCATATTCGTCGTAAGCCGTGGTAAAGATGATGGGGCAGGTAATTTCCATGTGGTTGCTTATTTCAAAGGCTGATCCGTCGGCCAGGTGAATGTCCATAAAGATCAGGTCGGGCATCGGATGGCTCCTCAGCCAATCGATGCTGTCGACGATGCTGTCGGTTTCGCCGGCTATGACGATGGACGGATCGGTTTCGCCCAGAAGGGCTTTGAGGTTGCGCAAAGCGGCTTTTTCATCTTCTATGAGTAATGCTTTCATATCAGCGGGAGAACTACGATGAAACAATTGTTTTCTGTTTTTACTTCAATATCTTGTTTGAACAATAGCCGGTAGCGTTTGGAGAGGTTGTCCAGCCCTATCTGCGTGCTGCCGTCCCGGGTTAGTTTCGGTTGCAGGCGATTGCCTACTTCCAAGGTTTTCCCTACGCTTCGTATCCGGATGGTGAGGGGCCGGCGATTGCTTATTTCGTTGTGTTTGACGGCGTTTTCTACCAGCATTTGTACCGACATGGGGGGCAGCCGGCGCGAGAGCGTTTCGTCGGTCAGGCGCATGTCGAAATTCAAGTTGTCTTCGTATCGCATTTTCAACAGATAGAGGTAAGAGCGGACAAATTTCATTTCTTCTTCCAGCGATACGGAGTGGGTTTCGTTGTCCTGGAGGGTATAGCGCAGTACTTGGGAAAGCTCCCTGAGGTAGTTGCGGGCCTTGGCGGGAGTTTCGCCGATGAGGGCGTAAAGCGTGTTGAGGGAGTTGAAAAGCATGTGCGGGTTAAGCTGGTTTTTCAAGGCTTCGTATTGGTTAAGCAGGTTTTCGGTACGGAGTTGCTGGTTTTCCAGCAGCATGATGCGGCTTTTTTTGTTCAGGTGCATCAGGTAACAACTACCCACTACGATACAGGAAATGAGAAAATCGCGCAAAGGGTGCAGATAGTGGTGCAACATGGCGTCGATAGCCGGTATATCGAAATGGCGATGCAGGAAAACAAATCCTTTTCCCAGCAGGCTGCTTGCTATCCAGGTTAATACAAAGGAGAGGAGGAGTTGTTTCCATCCGATATGAATCAACCCGTTGGGAAAACGGAATAGCTTGATGTTCAGGTAGAACAATAGAAGCAGCGAAAAGAAAGTGAAGATTACTTCGTTGGCCACGTCTGCCGGACGCATGCCCGGAAACAAAGAATAGTCGCCCGAGAGGGCAATCAGTTCCGGAAAATGCGTCAGGAAGGCTACTGTGGCGGAAATGATTCCCAATACGAGCAGGTCTTTGTTGGGAAAGAGTTGTTTCATGCCGCAAATGTATTAATTTTCTTTGATTCTTGCACTCACGTACATACCGGGACGAAACCTGGAGTTCACGTTTTTAACCTTGGCGTAGGCTTTGATGGAACGGTTTTCGTCGTTTACCATTTGGTCGATTGAAAGAAGGGTGGCTTCAAAGGTTTCTTCCGGCATGCCGTTTACATGAAATTCGACAGTGCTTCCTGGCTTCAGCTTGCCGAGGTCTTTTTCGTAAGCGGTGAGCTGTAGGAGGATGCGGCTTTTGTCGATTACGTCGCAGACGGGTTCGCCTACGTCGAGGTATTTGCCGATGTTGATGTTGGTATTGGTTACGTAGCCGGTCAGGGGGGCTTTTACTTCCAGGTAGGGGCTGATGCCTTTTTCCTTCAATGCCGGGATGTCGGCGCCTAACAGGGTGAGCTGGGCGGTGGCTGCTTCCAGGCGGCTTTTCATCGACAGGTAGTCGGCTTTGCTTTGCTGAAAGCGTTTTTGGGAAGAGGCCTCTTCCTGCGCGAGCGTTTGCTGGCGTAGGTATTCTTTTTCCAGAAACTCTGTTTGGGCCAGGGCGTCGAGGTAGGTTTGTTGCAGGGTGATGAAGTCGGGATTGTCGAGGGTGGCGATGATTTCTCCTTTTCGCACATAATTGCCCGGAAGCAGGGAGGTGCTGCGTATGGCGCCGCCCATGGTGAGCGTTACCGTAGCATATTGTTGGGGAGGGAGTATCAGGATACCGTTGAAGGAGGCCACGTTGGCCACGTTGGTGGCTTCGGTGATGCCGTCTACCGCAGTGGTATCCGGGTTTGTTTCCGGGTTTGCTTCCACGCTTGTTTCGGAAAGGGCGGCATTTGCGGGCGTCGCTTCGGGGGCTGCCGGTTTTCCGGCAGGGTTGCACGCGGCCAGATGGAGAGAGGCGGCAAGTATAACTATTCTTTTCATGTTGTTATCGTATATATGATTGTATGGTGTTGCAGGGCGATTTCGATCGCTTGGTCGAGGGATACGGGCTTGGCCGGTTCTTGCGCGTGGACGGGCAGGAAAAGCAGTAAAAGCAACGTAAGGGCGGCGGCTTTTTTTCCGCGGATCTGCGCGCGCAGTTTGCGCCGGGCATAAGGCAAGGTATTTACTAGTTTATAGAACACGGGGACGACGATCAGCGTCAGCAAGGTCGACACGATCAGTCCGCCGATGACTACGGTGGCCAGCGGACGCTGTACTTCGGCTCCTGCGGATTTGGCGATGGCCATCGGCACGAATCCCAGCGAGGCTACCAGCCCGGTAAGGAATACGGGGCGCAGCAGATGGGGGCAACTGTAGGTTATGATTCGACGGGTACATAGGGGATAGGTTGCTTTTTTGCGTAAATCGTTGAAATGGTTGATCATCAGGATACCGTTCAGGACGGCTACCCCGAACAAGGCAATGAAGCCTACGCCGGCCGAAATGCTGAAAGGCAAACCGCGCAGCCACAGGGCTACGATGCCGCCTATAAGCGATAGGGGAACGGTGGAAAATACTACCAGCGAGTAGATAATGCTGCGGAAGGCAAAAAACAGCAGGAGCAGGATGAGCAGCAGGGCGATGGGGACGACAATCAGAAGGGTGCGGATGGCGTTCTGCAAATTCTCGAACTGGCCGCCGTATTCGAAGTAGTAGCCGGGTTGAAGCCGGATATTCCGGTCGAGGGTTTCCTGAATTTGCGATACTACCTGTCCGATGTCGGCATGGCGTACGTTGACGCCGATCACGATGCGGCGCTTCGTGGCGTCGCGGTTGATTTGCAAGGGGCCGTTTACCAGGCTGATGTTCGCCACTTCGCTTACGGGTATCTGAATGCCTTCGGCCGTACGGACGAACAATTTGTCGAGGTTGAGGTCTTTCACCTTGTCGTCGTCGAGGCGGAGCACCAAATCGAATCGTCGTTCGTTTTCAAATACTACCCCGGCCGCTTCGCCGGCATAGGCTGTGCGGATAAGGGTGTTGAGTTCTTCGATATTGATGCCGTAGCGGGCTATTTTGTCGCGGTCGTAGTGCACGACGAGTTGGGGGAGGCCCATCGCTTGCTCCACGATGACGTCGGATGCGCCGGGCACTTGTTCTACATAGCGGGCGGCTTCTTTGGCCCGGGCGTATAATTCTTTCATGTCTTCTCCGTATAGCTTGACGGCAATATCGGCTTTGGCTCCGGTCATCAGTTCGTTGAAGCGCAACTGGATGGGCTGGCTGAAGTTGAATTCAGCGTCGGTAACGGGCGCCAACGCTTCTTTCATCTTTTCCACCATCTCGGCGCGGCTGCCGGCCGAAGTCCATTCGTCGAAGGGTTTCATAATGATCATCACGTCGGCATCTTCCACCGCCATAGGGTCGGTAGGCACTTCGGCCGTGCCTATCTTGGCTACCACGTGCTTGATTTCAGGAAACTTCTCTTTTAATATTTTTTCGGCATGAAGGGATACTTCGATGCTTTTGCTTAGGGAGCTGCCGGCCGGCAGCGTCATTTGCATGGCGAAGTCTCCTTCGTCGAGGGTAGGGATAAACTCGGCTCCCAGCCGCGTGAAGAGGAAAAGCGAAGCGATCAATAAGCTGAAGGCAAGGCCGACGGTCTTCCAGGCATGTCGCAACGAGTAGTCGAGTATGCGTTTATAGATCCGGTTCAGGCGACCGAAGAACCGGTCGGCAAAAGTAGGTTTCAACGTGATGCTGCGTTTCAAAAAGAGCGAAGCCATCATCGGAACGTAGGTGAGCGACAGGAGCAGCGCGCCGATGATGCAGAACACCAGGGTTTTGGCCATTGGTGTAAAGTATTTTCCTTCGATGCCCGAAAGGGTGAGCAGGGGGAAGAAGACGATCAGGATGATCAGCACGGCAAAGGTCGCGCTTTTCACTACTTTTCCCGCGCCTTGCTCTACCTCGCGAGCCATTTCTTCTCGGCTCAGCCGCTTGCCGGCCAATTGCCGCGTGTAGAGATGAGCCAGTATGCCTTCCACAATCACGATGGAACCGTCTACTACGATACCGAAATCGATGGCTCCCAGGCTCATCAAATTGGCCGATACCCCGAAGACGCGCATCAGGATAAAGCCGAACAACATGGCCAGTGGGATGACGGAGGCTACGATCAGGCCGGCTCGTACGTTGCCCAGGAAAATCATCAGGACGACGAAGACGATCAAGGCCCCTTCGATCAGGTTGCGTACTACGGTGGAGATGTTTCGACTAACCAGTTCCGAGCGGTTCAGATAAGGTTCTACGCTTATTCCTTCCGGCAGCATCTTTTGTACTTTGGCTACCCGTTTTTCCAGTTCCTGCGTCACGACGTTGGCGTTGGCTCCTTTTAGCATCATGGCGATGCCTCCCACGCATTCGCCTTCGCCGTCTTTGGTCATGGCTCCGAAACGTTTGGGCGCGCCCAAGCGTACCTGGCCTATATCGCTTACATGTACCGGAATACCGCCGCGGTTGGCTACGACGATTCGTTCGATGTCGGGTATACCTGCTATCATGCCTTCCGAACGGATATAGTAAGCCCGGTTGGCTTTCTCGATATAGCTGCCCCCGGTATTCTGGTTGTTGCGGCTCAGGGCTTCGAATACGTCTCCGATGGTGATGCCGAGCGAATAAAGCGCGTCGGGGTCGATCGCTACTTCATATTGCTTGAGATAGCCTCCGAAGCTGTTGATTTCCACGATGCCGGGAATGCCGGATAGCTGGCGCTTTACGATCCAGTCTTGAATGGTGCGCAGGTTCATGGCGTCGTATTTCTTTTCGTATCCCGGGGCTACTTTCAGCACGTACTGGTAAATTTCGCCCAGCCCGGTGGTAATGGGCATGAGTTCCGGTATGCCGAGTTCGCCGGGAATTTCGGCCGCCACGGCTTGTATCTGTTCGTTGATGAGTTGCCGGGCGTCTAAGGTCGGCACGTCTTCCTTGAATACCACCGTAACCAGCGATAGCCCGAAGCGGGATACCGAACGGATTTCTTCTACGTTCATGATGTTGCTCATGGCTATCTCGATGGGAAGCGTGATAAGTTGTTCTACTTCCTGAGGGGCGAGCGTAGGCGAGACGGTGACGATTTGCACCTGGTTGTTGGTGATGTCCGGCACGGCGTCGATGGGCAAGGTAAGCATCGAGTAAATACCCGCTACGAGCAGCAACAAAGTCGTCAGCGCGACGAATAGTTTCTTGCGGACGGAAAAATGGACAATTTTTTCAAACATAGGCACGCGTTATTTTCAAATAATTGCATTCAAAAGTAAGGCATTCTTCGTCGATTTGTCGACGCGAACTTCTGAACCGACCGAAATAGCCGCTGAACTTTCCCGATCGCGGATTCAATATGCAAGGCCGCGACAGGCAGATAGAGCTTAACGCTATTTTATTTAAAACAAAACAGGTGAAAAAAAGGATAAGACTATTTCCTTGCCGGGGTGGGGCAGCTTGCGCGCGACATACCGGTAGGACTTAGGTTCCGGTAGCTCGGCGAATCCCGTCTTTTGCGGCGAAAAAACCGGGTGTTTCCGAAAGATAATCGGGGGGCGCGAGAGATTATGTGTAGAAAAATCCGGGTTTACCCGTTCGAAATGATATAATTTCTTTATTTTTGCAAAGCCAATTGACAAAAGAGCAACCAACCTTCCCCGGTTGGTAACGGATCGGTTGCGGGACGGGATGGTATCCCCCGGGCGGTTGCCGGCGGAAGCGGGGAAGGAAGATGGGGGCGGCTCTTGTCGGTTGTCCGTTACCAAAATGTCAATTAAATGTTATGGCAGATATAAATTTAAGAGGGATGGGCGTGGCCTTGATCACTCCCTTCAAAGAAGATGAAAGTGTAGATTATGAGGCGTTGGGCAAGCTGGTGGATTACCAGGTGCAGAACGGAACCGATTATCTGGTCGTGCTCGGCACGACGGCTGAAACGCCTACGCTGACGGAAGAAGAGAAAAAGAATATCGTTCATCTGGTGGTAACTCGCGTACGGGGACGAATTCCCATTGTGCTCGGGGTAGGAGGAAATTGTACGCATGCGGTGGTGCAGCAATTGAAAACCGGCCGTTTCGAGGGTGTCGACGCGATTCTTTCGGTAGTGCCTTATTATAACAAGCCCTCTCAGGAAGGAATCTACCAACATTATAAAGCCATTGCCCAGGCGACGAAGTTGCCGGTGGTATTGTATAATGTGCCGGGCCGTACGGGGGTAAATATGACGGCCGAAACGACGCTTCGCATTGCGCGGGAATTCAAAAATGTGATTGCCGTGAAGGAGGCTTCGGGCAATATCACGCAAATGGACGATATTATCAAAAACAAACCGGCTAATTTCAATGTGATTTCGGGCGACGACGGGATTACTTTTCCGTTGATGACGCTGGGCGCGGTAGGGGTCATCTCGGTGATCGGGAATGCTTTTCCGCGGGAATTCAGCCGGATGGTGCGGTTGGCCCTGGCCGGCGATTATGACAGCGCACGTACCATTCACCATAGTTTTACCGAGCTTTTCAGCCTTTTGTTTGTCGACGGAAACCCGGCCGGGGTGAAAAGCATGTTGAACATGATGGGCTTTATCGAGAATAAATTGCGGCTGCCCTTGGTGCCTACCCGGATCGTGACGTATGAAAAGATACGCGACGTCTTGCGGCAGTTGAGCATCAAATGCTAGCAAATGCCAGCCGGTTGCCGGGTTAGCCGGAAAACGGAAAAATAAGCGGGAACGCAGATTGTACGGTAAGACGCCTTTCCGGATGGGAAGGCTCGAAATCGTGGAATCTGCGTTTTCAGGTTTTTGTGGAGGGAGGCGTCGGCGGTTTTTCCCTGCCGGCTGCCTAAAAGACTTATCTCCGCTTTTTCGAGGCGAAGATAAACGGAAATAAGGACTATTTACCCCCCGCCCCGACACGTTTGCTTTGGCGCCGGGGCTTGTATTTTGGAGCAATCGATAGGAAAGTATTCTCTTTCCTTCTACCTTGTCTTTTAAGAAGATGGTTATTCCGCCGGCTGGTACAAATACCGTTTGATGCTTCGTTTGGGCGTTTTCTCAAACTCTTCCTGGTAGAGTTTGAAACAGGCTATCTGGCTGTACGAGGGCATCGCTTCGTTCAGTTGTTTGATGTTTTCCTGCATATATTTTTCAATCTCCTCGTGTTGGATGCCTTCTTTGTCTGCTTCCTGCCAGTCGGGACAAATCAAGGCTACCAACTTGCCGCCTTGCGAGATAATGAGCGATTCGGCTACGTAAGGCATATTATTCAACTTGTCTTCGATTTCCTCGGGATAAATATTCTGGCCGCTGGGCCCCAGTATCATGGTCTTGCTGCGGCCCCGGATGTAAAGAAAGCCGTCGGCATCGATCGTTCCCAGGTCGCCGGTACGCATCCAGCCGTCAGGCATCATCACCGCTTTGGTAGCTTCCGGGTTTTTATAATACCCCAGCATTACGTTCATTCCCCTTACCAGGATTTCGCCTACCTCGTGCTCCGGATCGGCCGAATCGATGCGCGCTTCCATCCGGTCGACGATTTTCCCTACCGAGCCTACTTTGAACTCCTGCCAAGGCGCATAGGAAATAAGCGGCCCGCATTCGGTCATGCCGTAACCGACGGTATAATGAAAATGGATTTCGTGCAGAAAAGTTTCCACTTCCCGGTTGAGCGCCGCACCGCCTACCACCACTTCGCCGAACCGGCCGCCGAACGAAGCGTTCAGCTTGGAGGTAATGCGTTCCATTATTTTTTTATCGAGCAAGGGCGTTTTCAGCAATAACTTCATCAGCGGCTTCTTCAACTCGGGGAATACTTTGGTTTTGATGATCTTCTCGATAATCAGCGGAACAGCCAGGATCAACGCCGGGCGAACCGTTGCGAAGGCTTCGGCAATGATTTTGGGGCTGGGCGTGCGCGTGAGGAAATGCACGTGGCAACCTTTGTTGACTGAATTGAGTATTTCGAAGGCCAGGCCGTACATATGCGCCATCGGCAGCATGCACACGATATTGTCTCCCGGATGGATATAAGGCAGATTGTCGTAAGCAAACTGCGTGTTGCTCCACAGGCTGCGATAGGGAATCATCACCCCTTTTGAAAAACTGGTCGTGCCGGAAGTATAGTTCAGCACTGCCAGCTCGTCGGGCTGTTCGACGTGATAGTTCACGTCGGCGGCAGTAAACGACCGGGGATACTTTTTTCCGAAATATTCGTTGATGCGTTCGCGCACCGTCCGTACTTCCTTGCTCTTGCTGTGGATGATGGAAAAATTGTCAAGCAACATGCAAAGTCTCAGGTCGGGCATCATCTTCTCGTTCAGGTTTTCCCAGTTGCTCGATCCGGCCAGCAGGGCTTTGGCGCCCGAATGGTTGACGATATGGTGGATATTGTCGGGCTTGAACTCGTGGAGGATAGGTACGGCCACGGCGCCGTAAGCCAGAATGCCGAAAAAGCAAATCGCCCAGTTGGAAGAGTTGCGTCCTACCAGGGCTACTTTGTCTCCCGGACGGATTCCGGCGTATTCGAGGATGATATGGAACTTTTCGATCCGCCGGGCTACATCCTTATAATGAAACGTATGTCCGTTATAGTCGGTAAAGGCAGGCAGATCCCAATGCTCCTTTATGCTGTTTTCGATCAGTCCTAAAAAACGATTCTCCATGTTATGAATTTTATTTGAATAACCCGAAATCCCGGTCGTTTGTTGCATTTTCGTCGGTTTTGAAGCAAAGACAGCCCAAGGCCTCTCCTAGGGAGAAAAACTCTTTTCTCCCTAGGAAAAGCAGGAGGCTACGGCGCTTTAAGCGGTTGTAGCTTAGCATGCTTATGCGATTATCCAAACCGTTACCCCCGGGGAGGGAATAAGCTATGGTCGGGCAATTCGCCCGGCGGTATCCCTCTCTCTTTGCTTTTGGCGTATAAAGATACGGATATTTATCCTATTATCCACTTGCTGCCCGGTAGGAACGAGATAATCTTTGTAGTTATGAAACAGCAGACGAAGGTGCTTACGGCGATGCAGGGAATGGCGGCGGCGGTAGGGAGTGCCAGCGTATGTTTGAACACCGTTACCCATAGTCCGAGCCAGAAGATGTGCATCAGGTACATTCCATAGCTGAGTTTCGACATCTCCGTGACGATGCGGGGGGCCTTGGGCCGATTGATACAGGTGAACATAAGGAAGGTGCCTGTGGTGAGAAGCACGCAGTTGATGGTGCAGAAGGCCCATCCTATTTCGATGACGGGGGTGGAATGGAGTTCGCCGGGTATAGCTTGAACGTAAAAGGAGTAAATGGTCCATACAGCTCCTACGAGCATGAGGACGGCGCCGACGGCAAGACGTTTGGAGCGGTCCCAGGTAAGATGTACCCGTATGTAATGGGCCAGTACGAGGTAACCTAAATAGCCGGAGAAGTACCACAGCATATGGTATTCGTTCCAGAAACATTGCCCCCATACTTCGCCCGAGAATCGGTTGAGATACGGCATGCAGGTCGACACCAGGAATAGCCCTATGAAGAAACGTTCTTCTTTCGCGGTGGCTTTGCTTAGCCAGGGGGATATAACGGGAATGAAGAGATAGAGGCTGATCAGGGGATACATGAACCAGAGGTGACCGGCCAATGTGGGGAAGTTAAGGAGCAGGCGCGACAGGTCTTTCAAGGAAGTTTCGCCGTTCAACTGTCCCCACAAGAGGGGCAGGGTACTGTAGAGAATCATGAAGATAAAAAACGGCGGCAAGATATGGGTGAAGCGCCGGCGGTAAAAGTCCCAGGTAGTCTGTCCTTCTTTCATCGGAGCAAGCAGATAGGCGGAGACAATCATAAACAGGGGAACGGCCATGCGCGAAAAGCCGTCGTACAAGGCCACCCATAGCCGGTCGGCTTCGCTGGCCAGGTAGGATTGCGGGCCGGCCATATCGGTGGAACCGGGAGCGCCGTAAAAGTTTTCACTGGCGTGGACAACCATAACGAGGAAGCAGGCGAACACGCGTACATAGTCTAAAAAAACAATTCGTTTCATTTCTTTTTGAGTTTGTCTGATTGAGAATTAGTATTAGTTGGATAATTTCGATGGTATCTTTTTTCGGGAGCGCGGCAACAAGCTTGCTTGTCTATGCCTAAGTACCGCCTATCCTCGTGTTTTTCCGCTCCAAAGATAACAAAAAATGAATTTTTTTCCCGGCAGTTGAAAATAAAACGGTTGCCCGAGGGAAAATAAACCGCCAATCGTTTGGCCGGTTCGGAAAAACTCCCTATGTTTGAAGCAGATGTCGAACAACCTGCTCCCGCTGGGGAAATAACCCTGTAAACGCATGTATAACAAAACGTACAGACGGCTTTTTAACTGTTTGATGTATTACCATTAAGCAACCTTCTTCCTTTTCTTTCCCCGGCCACACGGAAAGAATTCACTTCTGTTATCTTACCTGTACCTTTGCCTCCCGTATCCGGCGATGATTTCTCCGGGGTCTCTCTCCATCCGGCGCTACGCAGGTAGCCGGCCGGTTTTTCCTTACATTATCTGACTATACGAAAATCAAACCAGCAAAATAAATGGAAACTAAAACAGCCGGCCGCGCCCCGCAAAGCGCCTCCGATTTCGCACCCTCGGCCGAAGCCAATGCCTACGGCATGAACGACCGGATCAAACGTTTGCGCAAAGAAACCTTCGAAGCCCAACCCTCCTTATCGATCGAGCGAGCTTTGATCGAGACCCGTTTTTACCGGGAAAACGAAGGCAAATATCCCATTCCCATTCTCCGGGCGATGAATTTTTTGGAAATATGCAAGCAAAAAACCATTTATATCGGCCCCGACGAACTTATCGTAGGCGAACGCGGCCCGCGCCCTAAGGCCGTTCCCACCTTCCCCGAACTCACCTGCCATAGCGTGGACGACTTGCATATTCTCAATACCCGCGAACTGCAACGGTATACGATCAGCGCCGACGATATTGATACGTATGCCCGGGAAGTCATTCCTTACTGGCAAGGCCGTACCCAACGCGAACGCATCTTCAACCATGTGCCCGCCCCTTGGAAAACCGCCTACGAAGCGGGCATGTTCACCGAATTTATGGAACAACGCGCTCCCGGGCATACAGCCCTCGACGGCAAAGTATACCGCTACGGCCTGCTCGATCTGAAGGCCCGAATCGCGAGCGAAATCGAGTCGCTCGATTTTATGAACGATCCCGAAGCTACCGATAAGCAGGAGGAACTTACGGCCATGTCGATCTCGTGCGATGCCGCCATCCTTTTTGCCCGGCGACATGCCGATCTGGCCGACGAAATGTCGCTGGCCGCAACCGATCCCCGCCGCAGGGCCGAACTCCGTCGCATAGCCGAAGTCTGCCGCCACGTGCCCGCCCATGCTCCCCGCGACTTTTGGGAAGCGATCCAGATGTATTGGTTTGTCCATCTGGGCACCATTACCGAATTGAACGGATGGGACGCCATGAACCCGGGGCATTTCGACCAGCACCTGGCTCCGTTTTATGAAAAAGGAATAGCCGGGGGCACGCTTACCCGCGACGAGGCTAAAGAACTGATGTCTTGTTTCTTTATCAAAGTCAACAACCACACCGCTCCGCCCAAGGTAGGCATCACGGCCAAGGAAAGCGGCACCTACAACGATTTTACCAACCTGAATATCGGAGGCATCCGGGCCGACGGCAGCGACGGAGTGAGCGAGGTGTCTTATATCATGCTCGAAACGATCGAGGAATTGCATATCCTGCAACCCGGCAGCGCGATCCATGTGAGCGCCTGCACGCCCGAACGTTTCCTCAGAGCCGGCTGCAAGGTGATCCGGCAGGGGCACGGCTATCCTTCGGTTTTCAATCCCGACGTCTATGTGCAGGAACTGATGCGGCAGGGCAAGTCCTTGCGTGACGCGCGCGAAGGCGGGTGCAGCGGATGTATCGAAGTGGGAGCCTTCGGCAAGGAAGCCTATGTGCTGACCGGCTATCTGAACGTGCCTAAGATTCTGGAAGTAACCCTGCATAACGGCACCGATCCGGTATCCGGCCGGAAAGTAGGGCTGGAAACCGGCGACCCCCGCGAGTTTCAAACCTACGACGAATTATATGCCGCCTTTCTCCGCCAGGTGCACTATTTCGTAGATATGAAGGTACGCGTAAGCAACTACATCGACCGGATGTTCGCCAAGTACGCGCCGGCTACCTTCCTTTCGCTGTTTATCGACGACTGCATAGCCCGGGGCAAGGATTATTATAACGGCGGCCCTCGCTACAATACCAATTATATCCAATGTACGGGGTTGGGCACCATTACCGACAGCCTTTCCACCCTGAAAAAACATGTTTTCGAGGAAAAAAACTTTACCATGCAAGCCTTGCTGGGGGCCTTGTCGCGCAACTTCGAGGGCGACGAAGTGATGCGCCAGACCATTCTGAACCGCACGCCTTTCTTCGGCAACGACGACGAGTATGCCGACCGGATCGCAGTGAAGGTATACGACGATTTATACGACGCCATCGAAGGAAAGCCCAATACGAAGGGAGAATGTTTCCACCTGAATATGCTTTCCACTACCTGCCACGTTTATTTCGGGAAAGTAATGGGCGCCACGCCCAACGGCCGTCTGGCCGGCCGGGCCATTTCCGACGGAACTTCGCCTTCGCACGGAGCCGATACCCGCGGACCGTCGGCCGTTGTGAAATCGCTCGGCAAACTCGATCAGGTGAAAAGCGGCGGCACGTTGCTGAACCAGCGTTTCCTGCCGGACCTGCTTAGGCGCGAAGAGGATATTTCGAAACTCTGTTCGCTTATCCGTACGTATTTTGCCTTGGGAGGGCATCATATCCAATTCAATATCGTAGATACGGAAACCCTGTATGCCGCCCAGCAATGCCCCGAGGATTACCGCGATCTTTTGGTTCGCGTGGCCGGTTACAGCGATTATTTCAACGATATGAATGCCGATTTGCAGGCCGACGTAATTGCCCGTACCGAGCAGGAGAGTTTCTAAATGGGACGGATTTTTGATATTAAACGCTACGCCATCAATGACGGGCCGGGCATCCGGATCACGATTTTTCTGAAAGGATGCCCGCTTTCCTGCGTCTGGTGTCATAATCCGGAGGGCATTTCTCCCCGTAAAGAGAGGTTGTATACCCGGAAGAAGTGTATCGGTTGCGGCCTTTGCGCGGATGCTTGCCCCTCCCGGGCGATCCGGTCGACGCCCGGCGGCTTGGCTACCGATCCGGCAGCCTGCCGGGTATGCGGCCGATGCGCCGAGGTCTGTCCCGCCTTGGCTACGGAATTGTCGGGCGCCGACTGGACGGCGGAAGCTTTGATGCGGGAAATCGAAAAGGAGAGGCTTTTTATGGATCGGTCGGAGGGAGGCGTTACTTTTTGCGGAGGAGAACCGTTGATGCAGCCGGTTTTTCTGGCCGATTTGCTCCGGCGATGCGGCGCGGCGGGGATTCACCGGGCGGTGGATACCACCTTGTATGCCCGTCCGGAAATCGTGGATGAAACGGCGGCGGAAACGGATCTTTTCCTGGTCGATCTGAAAATGATGGACTCGGCCGCCCACCGGCGGTTTTGCGGGGTACCGAATGAGCTGATTTTGTCGAATATCCGCCGCATGGCCTGGGCCGGACACGATTTTCTGATTCGTATTCCGCTTATCGAAGGCGTAAACGCCGACGAAGAAAACATCCGGCGTTCGGCCGCTTTTCTGGCTTCGCTTCCTTGGGAACGCCGGACGGTGCATTTGCTGCCCTACCATGCCATCGGTAGCAGCAAGCACGAAAAGCGGGGCACGGTCTATAATCCTTCCGCTTATCCGATGACGGCGCCGTCGGAAGAAAGGCAACGGCAATGTGCCCGGTGGCTGGCCGAAGCGGGGCTGGAGGCGGTAGTCGGGGGATAGGAAGGATAGCCGGAAAGGGGCCTTGGAAAAATAAAAATATGACAATAAGCAGGGCCTTTGCGACGAAAAAAATCCCGGTTGGGTATCGTGTTGATATTAAGGTGGTTAAAGAATAGGCGGCAAGGAGTTCGAATTTCATGCCGGTGCAAACGGAATTTCATGCCGGTGTAATTTCAATTTCATTGCAGTGTAATTGAAATCACACCGGCATATCTTTTTCAGGATACAAAAAATAAAACAATAAGTCTCCTTTATTCTACCCGTACTTTTACGATTACCTTACGGATATTTCCCTGGCCGATGCCCGGCGCATGCCCGTCTTCCGGAAAATAAATCGCAAATTGTCCCGGATAAATTTTAGTGTAGGCGGTGGGCCGGTCTACATAAAAGGTAATGTCTTGTTGCTCGTTGTAAGGAATCGATTCTTCCTGCAATTCGTCTCCTCCTTTCCAACCGATTTTTTCCACGCCCAGCAAAGGCAGTTGAATATCGATATACTTTTTGTGGGTTTCGATGGCCGCTTCCGCTTTTTCTTTTCCGCAAAGGCTCACTATGCTCACGGTCAGCCTATCGCCGTCGAGTTCTGTTTTTCCATCTTCTACTTTCGAGAAATCGGTCGATTTAATGTAATCGAAGGCTTTTTTAAAGAGCGGATGAAGCGATTCGATCCGCCGAGAGTTGTTTAATGTGTCGAGAATCATGCAATTAACTATTGGATTAATATTATTTACCCCCAAATAAAAGCGTCGGGAGGGTTGATTTACCGCATCCCTGGCCTTTTTTGTGCTTCAAATATCGGCTTTCCTCCTGTTAAATAATAGCCTGCTTTCCTCAAATAAAACTATTAAATTCATACATTTCTTAACGTCGAAAGTCGTTGTTTTATGACCGGGGTAACTATTTTCCGACTAACTTTGTTATCCTATTGCTTAAACGGGAAAAAGAGAGGAAAAATATGGAAACAAAATCGTTGCCCGTCCTGGAAATGAGCTGCGCCGTATGTGCAGGGAATGTGGAAAACATCGTAAAGGGGCTTTCCGGCGTAGCCGAAGCTTCCGTCAATTTTGCCGCGGGTATGCTTACGGTTACTTATGATCCTCAGCGCATCACCTTACAAGATATGCAAAAAGCCGTCCAAGCCGGCGGATACGATCTGTTGATCGATACCGACGACCCGGTGGCTCGGCAGGAAGAAGAAAGCCGGCTGCATTACCGCCGCCTGAGGCTGCGCACGATTGTCTCCTGGGTGCTGGTCGTGCCCCTTGCGCTGTACGGCATGGTCTTTATGCACGCGCCCTATGCCAACTGGATCATGATGGTGCTTGCCTTGGCCATCATGCTTATCTCAGGCCGCTCTTTCTATGTGAACGGGTTGCGCCATGCCCTTCGCGGAAGCGCCAATATGGATACGCTGGTGGCGCTTAGTACCTCTATCGCTTTTTTGTTCAGTCTGTTCAACACGCTTTATCCTCGGTTCTGGTACGAACGCGGGCTGGAGCCTCACGTATATTATGAAGCTTCCGGCGTGATTATCGCCTTTGTGCTGCTGGGCAAATTGTTGGAAGAACGAGCCAAAAACAGCACCTCGTCGGCTATCCGCGGCCTGATGGGCTTGCAACCCAAAACGGCGCGGCGGCTAAGGAACGGCATAGAGGAAGAAGTAGCCATCGCCCTGCTGAGCGTAGGAGATACGATCAGCGTGCGCCCGGGCGAACAAATCCCGGTAGACGGGCATCTGACGGGAGGAAGTTCGTATGTAGACGAGAGCATGCTTACCGGCGAGCCGGTTCCCGTGCCTAAAACGGTACCCGACCGGGTATTGGCCGGAACCATCAACCAAAAAGGAGCTTTTACGATGGAAGCTACCGGCGTAGGAAAAGCCACGGTGCTGGCCCAGATCGTGCAAATGGTACAGACGGCGCAGGGCAGCAAAGCTCCCGTGCAGCGGATTGTCGATAAAATCAGCGCGGTATTCGTGCCGGTCGTGGTGGGGATTGCCGTCGTTACGTTTATTTGCTGGCTTTGGATAGGGGGAACTTCCTATTTTTCGTATGCCTTGTTGTCGGCCGTATCGGTATTGGTCATTGCCTGCCCGTGCGCGTTGGGGCTGGCTACGCCTACCGCCTTGATGGTAGGCATGGGAAAGGGAGCCGAGCATCATATCCTGATCAAAGACGCCTATGCGCTCGAAAATTTATGTAGAGTCGATACCGTTGTGCTCGACAAAACAGGGACTTTGACCGAAGGCGTGCCCGAGGTAACCGACTCCTGGTGGCGTCAGGAAGCTACGCGCGAAGAACTCGACAGTTTATTCACCTTGGAAAACAAGTCGGAGCATCCGTTGGCATCGGCCGTTATTTCCTGGTTGGAAGGAACAGGAGCGGCCGAGATCGACGCGGACGCTTTCGAAAGCATGACCGGGCTGGGTATACGGATGGAAGTAAAAGATGCGGTCTATTGGATCGGCAGCAAGCGGTTTATGGAGTCGTTCGGCGCCGGCGTGCCGCCGGAAGCCTCGGCGGAAATCGACCGCTGGCATCGCGACGGCAAGAGCGTGGTGTATTACGGCCGTGCAGCGGAGCTGCTGGCCGTGCTGGCTATTGCCGACCGGCTGAAACCTTCTTCCAAACGAGCCGTGGAAGAGCTCAGGGGAAAAGGCATCGAAGTTCATTTGCTCACTGGCGACGGCCTTCGTACCGCCGAGGCTATGGCTGCTTTTCTGGATATTACGGCCTTTAAGGCAGAGGTGCTTCCCTCGGATAAAGAGGCTTATATCGCTCAGTTGCAGGCTAGGGGCCATAAAGTGGCGATGGTGGGCGACGGAATCAACGATTCCCAGGCCCTTGCCCGGGCCGATGTCAGCATTGCGATGGGAAAAGGAACCGACATCGCGATGGACGTGGCGATGGTGACGTTGATCACGTCCGATTTGATGTTGCTTCCCGATGCCATCCGCTTGTCGCGTCGCACGGTGCGTTTGATTCACCAGAATTTGTTTTGGGCTTTTATTTACAATGTGGTGGGCATTCCGTTGGCGGCCGGCGTCTTGTATCCGGTGAACGGCTTGTTGCTCAGCCCGATGTTGGCGAGCGCGGCGATGGCCTTCAGCTCGGTATCGGTGGTGCTGAACAGTTTACGGCTGAAGTTTATGAAGTAGGATACCCTTCTTCCTTTTTTACCCGGCGCAGGTTGCCGGGCAAGCGAGGCGTACAAAAAATATATTTATCTATATAACTATACAATTATGGCAGTATTTAAATTTAGAACAAATGCGAAATGCGACGGCTGCATTACGGCCATCGGCGCGAAACTGAACCGTATCGTGCCGCCGGGCGACTGGTCGATCGATCTGAAAGATCCCAACAAAGCCCTGACGGTAACAACCGATTTGACGGCTGAAGATGTCCGCAAGGTAGTGGAAGAAGCCGGTTTTAAGGCGACGCTGATCGAATAAGCGAATTTCCTTCTCCCGCTTCCCCGAAACTTCGGCACAAACGAACACTCCGACAAAGGCCGGAACTACAGCAAGGGCCGGAACTACGGCAGAGCGGAAGAAGGAAAAGCAACGAGATTTCTCTGCTTTTCAAGGATCGCCCCGAAAGCCCCAAAAGTCAAGCCTCCCTATTCGTGAGCCTGAACAAACAGTAAGGTAAGGCATACGATCCTTGCGAATATCGTTACGAAGCTACCCTAAAGCAACTTCCTCAAAATAATTATCGTTATCGGCCATCCCCACAGAAAGCGAAGCTTTCTACTAAGGCCCTAAGCGAAAGGGCGTAAAGCGAAGGGTGAATTTTGAGCGCCCGTAGCCGTCCCTGTCTGAGCGCAGCGAGTTTGGACGGTGACAGCTCAAAATTTGCCCGGAGTAGCCCTGGAGGTTCAGGCCTTGACTTTTTGTTACTTTTGGGTCAAGCCAAAAGTAAAAAGAAGAAGGCGGCAAAGCCGCCCCCCATCCCTAGAGTGTATTTTTTGCAAACTCCCCCCTTCCCGGGGAACCCCCTTTTTTTGTATGAAAAAACAAAAACCCATCAAAAGCGAAGAAGCAGCCAACGTCCTTACCCACGGATTAGGCATGGCATTCGGCTTATTCGCCCTCTTCCTGTTAATGAAGAAAGCTTTTGCTACCTCCGATCCCTGGGTGATCGGCAGTTTTGCCGTTTACGGCATTTGTATGACACTTTCTTACGTCACATCTACCTTTTATCACGCTTCTTTCCGCGCCCGGCGCAAGCGATTGCTCCGGCGTTTCGACCATAGCGCGATTTATCTTCATATAGCCGGTACCTATACGCCTTTTACGCTGGTAGCTCTCCGCGACGAAGGATATTGGGGATGGAGTTTGTTTGCCGTCGTCTGGCTGGCGGCGGCGGTAGGCGTCTGGCTGAGTTTCCGCCGGATGAAGAAAACCGATCATCTGAAAACAGCCTGTTACCTGGCGATGGGCTGGGTAGTGATTATCGCTTTCAAACCGCTGCTGGACGTTTTCCGGGAAACGGATCGGATGGATGTGCTTTATTGGTTGATCGGGGGCGGTATGTCGTATACCGCCGGTACGGTTTTCTTTTATCTCGACCGGTACGACTATATGCACCCTATCTGGCATCTATTCGTACTGGGCGGTTCCGTTTGTCATTTTCTGGCTATTTATTATCTGGTGTAATGCCGTTTATTACCTACGATGTTCCTGTATCCGCACAGTCGTTAAGGCATTCCTCTTCTTCCCTGGAATAAAAATTGCCTTCTTCCTATCGGATAGGAGCCTTCCCGGTTTTGCAGACGGAAATTTTTACCCTAAAAATCCCCTTATCCTATCCTGGACTTTTAATAAAAAAGCAGGAGAATAAGGGGATTTTTTAAGGCCGATTATAGCTCGGTCGGAGCCCGATGATAGGCCGGATAAGTATAAAAGACATTTCCGGCCGGCAGCGGGGTAAGGGTTTCTACTCCTTAATAAGCATCCGCCAGGCTTTCGCTTTTCAGTTGCTTGTCGAATGTCGCTTTATCGAGCGAGGTGGTCACGTGGATCGTTACCGGCTCTCCGGGCAAGAGATCGAAATAGTTGTCGGAGAAGAAATTGTCGATGCCGTCGATGCTCAGGAAGACGCCGCGGGCAAAAACGTCGCTTTCCACAGTGACATCGTAGCCGCCGGCTGCCGGCTTGGAAGCCATGCGGATCTTGGCGTTGGGGAAGTCGATGTTTTTGAAGCGGGTCAGGAAATAATTGTTCGTTACCGTTTCCCCACTTCCGTTTTCGGTAAAACGGGCGTTTACGAATACTTCGTTGGCGCCGCGTCCGCCCAGTACGGAAGCCAGAGGCGCACCAAACTGTATCCGGCTGGCATTAGCCGGCGCCGTTACCTTTTCTTTCTTTTCATACACTACGTTGCCTTTCAGATCCATTACCCGAATATCGAGAGTGCCTTTCGTCGGTTTCAGCCGGTCGGACACGATATACACGTTCAGCGTATCGTTTTCCACGATCGGAGAAACCAACAGATCGTCGAATGCTTTCCGCGAGAAGTAATGTTGCGCCTTCCACCGGCCGTAATAATCGCGGCTCGACCAGGAAGCAACCGGCCAGCAATCGTTATGTTGCCAGAATAAGGTTCCCATATTATAAGGCATTTCCCTGCGGTGAGCTTCGATAGCCGTCTTGATGGCGTCTCCTTGCAGCAATTGGCCCATGTATAGGAAATTGGGGAAGTCCTTGGGCTGGCGATACTCGTTCAGCAGATACCATTCGATCAGCCCGTTGGCATGGCTGCCGCCTCGCTGATGGGCCATCATCACATCCGAATAGATGTTGTGGTCGCGTTTTTCCGGCGCGTACTTCAATACCGACTGGTATTCGGGAAACGATTGAAAACCGTATTCCGAGAAGAAACGGGCTTTTACCTTGTTGTAATTGGCAATCGAATCTTTGCCGTGCCATACGCCCCAGTAATGAGCGTCGCCGTTCGGGTTCCAAAGAGGTTTGCCCGATTCGCATTTCGCGTCCGGATCGCCGCCATAGGGCGAAGAAGGCAGGTAGTAAGATTTCGGATCGTACTCTTTTACCACTTCCGGCAAAATCTTATGAAACACGTCTTTGTAATCTTTCCGGATTTCCTCGGCTACGCCCAGGTCTTCATAACGCTTCTTCCATCCCCAGTTGAACCAGGCCGTATGGATTTCGTTGTTTCCGCACCAGATGGCGATACACGGATGGTTGCGCAACCGCACCACGTTTTCGATGGCCTCCTGGCGGATGTTTTCCAGCATATCGGGATTCATCGGATAAAGGCTGCAAGCAAACATGAAGTCTTGCCAGACCAGGATGCCGTACTTGTCGCAGAGATCGTAGAAAATATCGTTTTCATAGATGCCGCCGCCCCATACGCGCAACATATTCATATTCACGTTTACGGCATCGAGAATCGTTTTTTCGTACCGTTCGTCGGTTACCCGGGGCAGGAAATTGTCCTGAGGGATGTAATTGGCCCCTTTGGCAAATATCTTATGCCCGTTCAGCTCGAAATAGAAAGCATGCCCGTCGGCGTCTTTTTCATACACTACCCGAAGACTGCGCAATCCCAGATTAGTGGTTTGGCTGTCGGCTGTTTGGCCGTTCATGGAGATAGTGGCCGTAAAGGGATACAGATGCGGTTCGCCCAGGCCGTTCGTCCACCATAATTTCGGGTTATGCACCGCAAGGTCGGTTTCGATCAGGTTCGTCCCTTTCTTTACCTCCGCCTTTTTAGTCCACCCGTTTTTAACGCCTTCGGCCCGGATGTCGAGAGTTATTTCGCCGTCTTTAGCGGCGGTAAGGGTGATGCGGGCTTTGATGTCGGCCCGGCGGGCATTTACCTTTTCCTGGATATATTGTATGTTTTCGATCCGGGCGTCGTTCCATCCCACCAGGTAGACGGGACGCCAGATACCGCTCGTCACGATGCGGGGCCCCCAGTCCCATCCGTAGTGATACCCGGCTTTGCGGGCGAAAACGCTTACTTTTTTATCGAATACGCCCCCGTTTTCCGACTGGTCGTTGCCGGCTTCCACGGGATATTTCATGGCGTCGAATTTGGGAATATCCATTTTGATGGGCGAATGGAAGTAAATGCGCAACTGGTTGCCGTCTTTTTTCAGCAACCCTTTTACGTCGACTTGCCACTCGCGGAACATATTGTTGGTTTTCAGGATACAGGAATCGTTCAGATAAACGTCGGCATAGGTGTCGAGGCCTTTGAAGTCGAGTTCGATATGTTGCTTGTCGAATACGTCGGGGGCTACGTCGAGCGTGGTTTTATACTCCCAGTCTTCTTTGTCTATCCACTGGATAGAGCGTTCGTTCAGGCGATAGAAGGGATCTTCAATCACCCCGTTGTCCATCAGGTCGGTTTGCACGACGCCCGGCACGGTGGCCGGATACCAGTCGTTACCCCGGACGTGCTTGAAAGTCCATCCCGCGCTGATCTCCTGTTGCGCCACTCCGTCGGCGTAAACCGGAGCGGCTGCTACCAAAGCTGTGGCCAGGGCCACGGAGGAAATTGCTTTTTTGTAACTCATAAATCTTAGGTTTTATAGAAAGGTTGTTATTAAAATGATGTCAGATTATCCCGGTTTACCGGGTTTTTTCCTTCCGGCGTATACAAGGCGGCAATTCTTCCGGCATAGGCCTTTTCTACCTTTCCCCGCACGATTTTCAGGGTGCTGTTCACCATGCCGTTTTGTTCGGTAAAGGGTTCGGGCAGTACGGCAAAGGCAGCCGGCAGCCAGCGTTCGGGGAAAAGCCCGTACAGATCGCCACCTTTGCGGAACCGGGCGAGCTGGTTTTGCAGCAACCGGACAGCCGCTTTTTTTCCGGCTTCGGATTCAAGCGTGGCATGCTCGCGGGCCAGGTGCCGCCGGATGCGTTCTTTATCGGGCACGATCAACGCCACGGTATAGGGTTGCTGGTTGTTGTGCAACACTACTTGTTCGATATACGGACTATGTTCCGTCAGGGCTTCTTCGATGCCTTCGGGGCTGTACTTTTCGCCGTCGCTCGCAATAAGCAGGCTTTTGAAGCGTCCCAGCACATACAAAAGACCGTCCGGGCCGAGGTAGCCCATATCGCCTGTATATAACCAGCCGTCGCGTACGGTCTCCGCCGTCGAAGCCGGGTTTTTCCAGTATCCGGCCATCACGTTCTCGCCTCTCACCACGATTTCGCCCTTTTCGCCCCGAGGCAATTCGTTGCCTTCGGCGTCGCATATTTTCAGATCCAGCGGGCGTACCAACACTCCGCTGCTGCCGAAGGTATGGCGGCGCGGGCCGTTGGTGGAAATAACCGGGGTAGCTTCGCTCAGTCCGTAGCCCTGATACATAGGCAGGCCGATGGCATAGAAGAATTTTTGCAGGTCTTTGTCGAGCAAGGCGCCCCCGCCGATAAAGAATTTCAGGCTCCCCCCGAAACCGGCCCGCACCTTCCGGAAAAGCAGCCGGTCGTAAAGGTCGACGAGCGGCTTGAGGGCTATGCGCCACCCCCGCCCCTTATCGTCGCCGCCGTTGCCGTTGTAAAGGTAAGCGGTTTGCAAGGCCGTCCGGAACAAGCGGAAAGCTGTTTTTCCTTGTTGCCGTACGCCTTGTTCGATATTTTTTTTGAAATTTTTCGCCAGCGCGGGCACGCTCAGGATAAGATGGGGTTTGAACTCTTTGATATTGACGGGAATGTTTTTCAGCGTTTCCATGCCGGTACGGCCTACCTGTACCGTGGCCACCGAAGCGCCTTTCGACATGAAGATATAGAATCCCACCACATGGGCGAAGCAATGGTCGAGAGGTAGAATAACCAAGGTGCGCCAGGTATGGTCGATGTCGATGCAGGAAAGCGACTGCTCCACGTTGGCGGTATAATTGCGGTGTGTCAGAATCACTCCTTTCGGATCGGCCGTAGTGCCCGAGGTATAGGTGATGGTGGCATGATCGTCGTTGCCGATCGACCGGCCGATAGCCGGAAATTCGTCTTTTGCATGCGAGGCCAGCCATGCCTTGCCGGCGGCCGCTACTTCTTCCCAGGCGATTTCATCGGCCTCATACCGGGGCAGGGGGTCGAAAACGATTATTTTTTTTACCTGCGGCAGCCGGTCGCGGATGGCCCGGATTTTTTTCAGTTGGAAGGCGGAGACCAAAATATAGCTTACTTCCGCGTGCACCAGACGAAACAGCAGGTCGTTGGCTTCTTCCAGCTTGATGGAGAGCGGCACGTTTACGGCTCCGGCATAAAACAGGGCCAGCTCGCCCACGATCCAGGCATTCCGCCCTTCGCTCAGCAAGGCTGCGTGGTCTCCTTTGCGGATACCCAGCGAAACCAGGCCGGCTCCCAGCGTATACACCTGCTCCCGTACTTCCCGGTAGAGGGTAGGGCGGAAGGCGTCTCCGGTTTTTTCCCACAGAAAAGGGTTGTCCGGAAAGCGATCGGCGGCCTGTTCGAAAAGGTCGATAATTGTTTTTTTCATGGTGTTGTTCGAATTAACCGATTTCTTGCAGCAACTGGCAAGCCGTTTCTACGGTCGGTACGTTTTTAATCAGGATGCTGCGTTTGCCGTTCTGATCCCGCAGGTTGCACTGCCGGGGATGACGTTGTACGAACTCCAGCAGCTTGTCGAAAGCTTCGCTCTGGTAATAAGGGCTGTCGGAGTTGGAAACCAGGTAAAGGCTCATCTGTCCTTTTTTCAGCACGATTTTTTCCATACCCAGTTTTTTCGCCATCCGGCGCAGGCGCACGATCCGGATCAACTCTTTTCCTTCTTTCGGCACCTTACCGAAGCGGTCTTTCAACCGTTCGGTAAACGCCATAATATCGCGTTCTTCTTCCATATTGTCGAGTTCGCGGTAAAGCGAGATCCGTTCGGAATCGTTCGGAATATAGGTAGGCGGAAAAAGCAGTTCCAGGTCGCTTTCGATAAAGGTTTCCCGCACATAAGCGCTTCCGCTGTCGCGTTTTCCCGCTTCGGCGTCGGTATATAAGTCGGCAAATTCCTCGCTTTTCAGTTCGTCTACCGCCTCTTCCAGAATCTTCTGATAAGTTTCATACCCCAGGTCGGCGATAAACCCACTCTGCTCGGCGCCCAGCATATTGCCGGCTCCGCGAATATCGAGGTCTTGCATGGCAATATGAATACCGCTGCCCAGCTCGGAAAAATTTTCAATGGCCTGCAACCTGCGCCGCGCTTCCTGGCTCAGGGTGCTGAGCGGAGGCGAAAGCAGGTAGCAGAACGCTTTCCGGTTGCTGCGTCCCACGCGTCCGCGAAGCTGATGCAAATCGGAAAGGCCGAACTGCTGGGCGTTGTTGATAATGATCGTATTGGCGTTCGGCACGTCGATGCCGCTTTCCACGATGCTGGTGGCAATCAGAACGTCGTATTCGTAATTTACGAAGTCGAGGATAATCTTTTCCAGCTTGTCGGGTTCCATCTGGCCGTGGCCTACGGCTATCCGGGCGTCGGGTACTTCGCGGCGCACCAATGCTTCGATCTCGTAAATATTCTGGATACGGTTGTTGATGAAAAACACCTGTCCGTTGCGGCTCATCTCGAAATTGATCGCTTCGCGGATAATATCCGGATTGAAACGCTCCACCTCCGTCTGCACCGGGTAACGGTTGGGCGGCGGAGTGGTAATGCTGCTCAGGTCGCGCGCCCCCATCAGCGAAAACTGCAAGGTGCGGGGGATAGGCGTGGCTGTCATGGTGAGCGTATCGACGTTGGTTTTGAGCTGGCGCAGCTTTTCTTTTACCGATACGCCGAATTTCTGCTCTTCGTCGATAATCAGCAGACCGAGGTCTTTGAACCGCACGTCTTTGCTCACGATGCGGTGGGTGCCGACCAATATATCTACTTTTCCTTCGGCCGTATCTTTTAGAATCGCTTTGATCTGGGCGTTCGTACGCGCCCGGCTGATGTATTCGATCCGGCAGGGAAAGTCTTTCAACCGTTCGGTAAAGGTCTGGAAATGCTGGAAAGCCAGTACCGTAGTGGGCACCAGCACAGCCACCTGCTTATTATCGGCCACGGCTTTGAAAGCCGCCCGTATGGCTACTTCCGTTTTGCCGAATCCCACGTCTCCGCAAATCAACCTGTCCATTGGCCGCGGGTTTTCCATATCTTCTTTCACGTCGTTGGTAGCTTTCACCTGGTCGGGCGTATCTTCATAGATAAAACTGGCTTCCAGCTCGTGCTGCATAAAACTGTCGGGGCTGTAAGCGAACCCCTTTTCCTGGCGGCGTTTGGAGTAGAGCACGATCAGGTCGCGGGCTATATCTTTTACTTTTTTCTTCGTCCGCTCTTTCATCTTCTCCCAGGCCCCCGTACCCAGTTTACTCAGCTTAGGGGGCTCGCCGCTATCCTTCCCTTTGTATTTCGATAATTTATGCAGGGCATGGATACTGACGAAAATAATATCGTTATGCTGGTAGATCAGTTTGATGGCCTCCTGCATTTTGCCGTTTACTTCGGTGCGCACCAGGCCTCCGAACTGGCCGATGCCATGATCGATATGCACGATATAATCGCCCGTGGCGAACTGGTTGAGTTCTTTTAGCGTCAGGCTGATCTTTCCGCTCCGGGCTTTTTCGCTTTTAAGGTTGAATTTATGAAACCGGTCGAATACCTGATGATCGGTAAACAAGCAGATGCGAAGCGTGGTGTCGGCAAAACCCGCATGAATGGTCTTGTTGACCGGCGTAAAAGGTATCGGGTCGCCCCGGTCTTCGAAAATCGTCCGGATGCGGGCGGTTTGCTTCTCCACGTCGCTCAGGATATAAAGGGTATACCCCTCCGCAAGATAGCGATGGAACGATTCGCTGACCAAATCGAAATTCTTATGATAGATAGGCTGGAGCTGCGTATCGAAAGCAAGCGTAGCCTGCGGCGTTTCGTCCGAACGGGTTCCGATATTGATTTGCCTGAAGCGAAGAGCGGAGCGTAGAAAATCGCTTCCGTCCACCAGCCGGCGGCGCATGTCTTCGGCATCGCGGAAAGATTCATTGTCGGCTGTGGCGGGAGAGTCGTTCCAGATGCTGTCGATCCGCTCTTTGCACCAAACCAGATCGCGCGCCACCAGCCAGGTATCCTCGGGCAGGGAATCCGGCAAAGTCGTTCCGTCGGCGTTGTTTTTACTTATTTGAGGGACAATATAGATGCTTTCCTGTTTTTCCCGCGACAATTGGGTTTCGATGTCGAAAGAGCGGATGCTTTCCACTTCGTTGCCGAAAAAGTCTATCCGGTAGGGATATTCGCAAGAGAAGGAAAATATATCCAAGATACTTCCGCGCAGCGCATATTGGCCGGGCTCGTATACATAATCCACTTGCTCGAAGCCGTAAGTGTCTAACACATCGGCAACAAACATATTATCAATCCGCTCGCCCGTATGGATTTTTAGCGTATTATCCTTCAGAACAGCCTGCGAAACCACTTTTTCGGCCAGGGCGTCCGGGTAAGTGACGATAATAAACGAAGCTTGCTTATCTTCCAGCATGCTCAGCACTTCGGTACGCAGAATTTCGTTCGAGGGGTCGATATGGCCGTATTTGATGGCCCGGCGATAAGCCGAAGGAAAAAAATAGACTGAAGGATGATGGGTGAGTTGTACCAGATCGTGATAAAAATAACCGGCTTCTTCGTGATCGTTCAAGAGGCAGATATAACTTCCTCCCCCCTTACTGAAAAGGGAAGCGATAGCCACGGCCCCGGCCGACCCGTTCAATCCTTTGAAAAAAAAACGGCGTAAACCGGGATCGGCTGCCAAGGTTTGGAAAGTTGCCAAAGCAGGATGGGCGGCGTATAAGTTAAGTAATTCTTGTATTTCCAATGCAATATATCATTTTTGCAAAGGTAGTCGTTTTAAGGCTTAAAAGCAAATGGTTCTCTTTAGTTATTTATAACTCAAAACATTAAACTGTATTTTTTAAACCTATGGCCCCTCGGCCCCCCTAAACCGTCCGCTTGTTCCGGCTTCTTGCCGATCCCTTGGAGGCAGCAGGAAGGTCGGTACGGCCCGGAAGGGGGTGACAAAAGTAGGGGGGGTAAGTTATTCTGATTTCGTTTCCTTGATTACGAATAAATATAAATAAACTACCGCCCTCCGAGATTATATAGGCTGCGGCGAACCATTCTTGCTGACGTTATTTCCCCAATTTCCCCAGCAAATCGTAAGAGGGTACAAAAAAGAGGGTGCCCGTGACAGGCGTGCTGAAATCCAGCAAACGGTCGGTATTGCCCGCCGGGTTGCCCAGAAACATATTTTCCAGCATCCGGCGCGTAGTGCTGAAGGTATTGGAATACCCGATGAAATACGTACCGTATTCCCCTTTGGAGGGATGGGCAAACGGCATATTGACGCGGACTATTTTCAGATCGTCTCCTATATCGTTAATCGCGTTATGCGCGTTCCGCGGCTTTACTTCCTCAGCCATTTCCACATCGCTGAACTTGTACCGGCCGATTACCTTTTCCTGTTCTTCCACCGAAAGGGCGTTCCAAGCCGCCATATCGTGGATGTACTTTTGCACGAAAACATAACTTCCCCCTTGAAAGTCGGCATCCTCGTCTCCTATCACGGCAAAAGAATAAGGATTGCCGTCTACGCCCGGATTTTCCGTACCGTCTACAAACCCCAGAATCGATTTGCCGTCGAGATACCTGAAACCGTGGGTTTCATCGATAGCCTCTACCACGCCTTTGAGTTTCTCGTCGATAAGAGCGGCAAATTCGAAACATAGCCCCATTTGACTGGCCCGGATATGAAAGAGCAGGTCGCCTGGGGTAGAGACCGCCGTATGCTTGTCTCCTTTTATCTCTTTAAATGTTTCCAACTCTTCGGGTACGCCCCGGTCGGGGAAAAGCCGTTTCCAGGCATCGGCGCCGAATCCCATTACGCTACTGAATTGCATAGCGGGAAAACGGTTGTTCCGGCTGCGCCTCAGGGCTGCGAAGTTGGCACATACATCTTTGATTTTCTCAAGCGTGCAAGGTGTTTGTTTGAGACGGTACACAATAAAAATAGCATTTTCGCCCTGCATTTCGGCTACGTCTTGCGGGATGTTGCCGCCGGATGGTTTTTGATAAGAGCCCATGTGTTTGAATTTTTAGTAGTTAATAGTATACTAAGCGAGTTTATGTTGTATGATTGACGACCCCTACGACTGTTAAAAGCAAAATTATAAAAAAGAAAATAGAGTGACAATTTTTAAGAAGCCAAAAAATATAAATTTAATCAGGAAGCGACAGGTAAATTTAATTCCCCTGTTCTTTTTTGTTTTTTATCCCTTTCTGAAGAAGCCCTGAAAAAAACCGGAGCCGTTGGAAAGAAAAGCTTCTTTCCCTTTATTGGTTTATCCGGAAAGAATGTGTAAATTTGGGCGGTTTTATGAATTACGAATAGATAACTTATGCTTTAATCGGCTAACAATCAGACAAATCGAATATATGTCAGACAGTATTGTAATTATCCCTACGTACAACGAAAAAGAAAATGTAGAAAATATCATTCGCGCCGTATTCTCGCTCGAGAAGGCTTTCCACATTCTGATTATCGACGACGGTTCGCCCGACGGAACGGCTGCCATTGTCAAACGATTGCAAGAAGAATTTCCCCACAGCCTCTTCCTGGTCGAACGCCAGGGCAAGCAAGGGCTGGGTACGGCCTACATTTGCGGATTCAAATGGGCCATTGCGCACGGGTATGATTTTATATTCGAGATGGACGCCGATTTCAGCCACAATCCCGCCGACCTTCCCAAATTATATGCCGCCTGCGCCCTGGAAGGGGCCGACGTGGCGATCGGTTCGCGTTATTGCAACGGCGTAAATGTGGTGAACTGGCCGCTGGGGCGGGTGTTGATGTCGTACTATGCCTCGGTATATGTCCGCCTGGTGACGGGGATGAAGGTGCAAGACACTACGGCCGGCTTCAAATGCTACCGGCGCAAGGTGCTCGAAACCATCGACCTCGACCGGATTCACTTCAAGGGCTATGCCTTTCAGATCGAAATGAAATTTACCGCCTATAAATGCGGATTCAAGATCGTGGAAGTGCCCATTATCTTTATCAACCGCGTACTGGGCGTTTCGAAAATGAATTCATCCATTTTCGGAGAGGCGGTATTCGGGGTGCTCAAACTCAAATGGTGGAGCCTGTTCCGGAAGTATCCGCAAAAAGGTTCGGCCGGCGGAAAAGAAGACTAGGAAACCGGCTTGTTTTTTTACAAACAGTCTATTCGGCTGATATATCCTTATGTAGGGGGGGGCCTATCCCCTCGGGCTGCTTTCCCCCGGAAAGGAAAGCTTTTTAAGTATCACGCAAAAACGGAGAAAATAGAAAGATGAACAAACTATGGATAAAAAACGCCCGCATCATCAACGAAGGCCGCACGTTCGACGGCTCTGTGGTGGTGGAAGGCGATAAGATAACGGCCGTATATGAAGGAGACGTTGCTTCGCACCTGGTGGCGGACGTTACGGAAACGATCGATGCGACCGGCAAGTGGTTGCTTCCGGGAGCGATCGACGACCAGGTACATTTCCGCGATCCCGGCCTGACGCATAAGGGAGATATACAAACCGAAAGCCGGGCGGCAGTGGCGGGCGGCGTGACTACTTTTATGGATATGCCCAATACCAAACCGCAGACTACCACGTTGAGCGAGCTGGAAGCCAAATTCCGGCGGGCCTCGGAAGTATCGGCGGCCAACTATTCTTTTTTCTTCGGGGGCACCAACGACAATATGGCGGAAATCCGCCGGCTCGACCCGACGCGGGTGCCCGGTTTGAAACTTTTCCTGGGTTCCTCCACCGGGAATATGCTGGTAGATAAGCGGGAAGCATTGGAAAGGATATTCGGCGAAGCGGGCATGCTGATTGCCGTGCATGCCGAAGAAGAAGAGGTGATTCGGCGCAACATTGCTTATTATACCGCCAAATACGGCGAAGATCTGGATATTTCCTTCCATAGTAAAATACGCAGCGAAGAAGCCTGCTACGTTTCCTCGGCCAAGGCTGTGGAACTGGCTGCCCGCCTGAACACCCGTTTGCATATCCTGCATTTGTCGACGGCCCGCGAACTTTCCCTGCTGGATAATACCCTGCCTACGGCCGACAAGCGCATTACGGGCGAGGTTTGCGTGCATCATCTCTGGTTTCACGACGGCGACTATGCGCAGTTCGGCAACCGGATCAAATGGAATCCGGCCATCAAGACGCTTGCCGACCGCGCCGCGCTTCGCGAAGCAGTCGACAACAATACGATCGATATTGTCGCTACCGACCATGCACCCCATTTGCCTGCCGAAAAAGAAGGGAGTTGCCTGAAGGCAGCTTCGGGCGGCCCGCTCATCCAGCATTCGCTTACGGCCATGTTGGAATTGGCCGGGGAAGGCCGGTTCACCTATGAAAAAGTAGTGGAAAAGATGGCCCATCGACCGGCCGATCTTTTCGGTATCGACCGCCGGGGTTATATCCGTCCCGGCTATTATGCCGACCTGGTTCTGGTCGACCCGACCGCAACCTGGACGGTGACGAAAGAAAATATCTTATATAAATGTGGCTGGTCGCCTTTCGAAGGGTATACTTTCCATCACCAGGTATGGAAAACCTTTGTCAACGGACGTCAAGCCTATAGCCGGGGGCAGGTCGACAACAGCGTCCGCGGGATGGAAGTACGGTATACCGGCAAAGCCTAGAGCGGCACAGGGCAGCAGGGAAAGGGGGCGCAGCGGTAAAAAAAGCGAGCAGCGTCTTCTATGGCCTTTTTCGGAAAAAAGGGAAAAGGTGTGTATACAAAGTGCTTTTTTCCGACAGATGTAAAATACTTTTTTTACACTGCTTTTTTATATAGGGGGGGAACTCATCGATTCCCCGCCCAGTATTCTTCATATACTAAAATCGGCTATCCCGCCCGGTGAAAAGCTGAAAATCTCGGATTAGGTAATATACCATCTTAACCGTTGGAAAGTAAACGCAGTATTTGAATAAGATGACCGGTATAGTCGGGGCGGCTAACAGTTCTCCGGCCGGCCCCTTTTTATCCGCCCGACGGATAAAAAGCAAAAAATCACATTCCATACCCTCCCGCCTACAAGCACTTCTTCTTATTTTCTTTGTTTTTTCTCTGTCGGATGCCTATCAACTAATCGGCCCACCCGGGTGAGCTAATCGGCCCACACAGGTGGGGCGACCGGTTCACCTAGGTGGGCCGCTTGAACCACCCGGGTGGGCCGATTAGTTCATAACGATGTTTTTCATAAAGGATGCTTTTCCCGCTCGCATTTCCTTGGAGACGAAAAAAACAGCGGAAGAGAAAGGGAGAATAAAAAGGCTTTACGGAATATCGATCAGCTTGTGCGTCTGAAGGCTTAGCCGCCATGTAGGGTGGGCCAGCAGATAGGCCACTACCCGGGCGGTGTTCCGGCCCGAACAAGGTTGCAGAAAATAATGGCGAGCCGGCAATCGGCGGTACCTTTCTACCTCCTGTCCGGTGAACACTACTTTTACTTCGTCGATCCGGCTCAAGACTACCGGAGCTCCTTCCTTAGGCGAACAAGTCACCCAGTCGACAGCGGCCGGCAGAGGATGCGTGCCGTTGGTTTCCACCGCAACGTAATATCCCGCTTCATGCAGCCGGTCGATCAGATCGTCGTCGATCCACAAAGAAGGCTCTCCGCCCGTGAGGATAACCATCCGGGCCGGATAGCGCCGGATGGCGGCCAGGATTTCCTCGTCGCTCATGGACACGCCCTTTTCATGGCGGGTATCGCAGAAGCCGCATTTCAGGTTGCAACCGGAAAAACGAACGAATACGGCCGGGGTGCCGGTATGGAACCCTTCGCCCTGAAGGCTGTAGAATACTTCGTTAATCTTTCTCATAAACGGCCGTGTTTCCTTGGGATTCTTGCACTTCCACTTTAAAACAGGTATCGATCTGCTCGCACACCCAGCGGGCGATTTGTTCGGCGGTGGGGTTGAAAGGTAGCACTTCGTTGAGGTTCCGATGATCCAGCTTTTCTTTTACGGCTCGTTTGATGTGACTGAAATCCACGACCATGCCGTCGGCGTTGAGCTCTTTCGAACGGCAATACACGGTGATGATCCAGTTGTGACCATGCAGATTCTCACACTTGCTCGGATAGGAAAGCTCCAGGCGATGAGACGCCGAGATTTCCATGCGTTTGATAACGGTATACATAGGGTGAATAGTTAAATAAAAAAACCGCTAATGTCACCTCGCGGTTTTTACGGCGACAAAAGTAGCAAAAAAAATCGGATGATTCCGGCTGGAATCCGACTTGTTTGGGTTTATTAAGAGTTGAGGAAAGGTGGTCGGGATGTAGAAAAACCCGGTTTCCGGGATGCCGGCCCGGCCTTTTTATAAGGGCCGGCAAGGGATGACAAGGAAAGTAAGACCGGGGGGGAGATTAAAGCGGGGAGGGGAGAATCGCCCGCCTGGCCGGCCGCTTGGATTAATCTTCTTGATTCAAAGCTTTCAGCGAGAAAAAGAAAGTGGTTCCTTTTCCTTCTTCCGATTCGAACCAGAGCCGGCCGTCATGCAATTCCACGAAATCCTTGCAGAGCATCAGCCCCAGGCCCGAACCTTTTTCGTTGTTGGTACCGTAGGTAGTGAAATGGGTATTTTGTTTCAGCAGTTTTTCCTGATCTTCTTTTTTGATGCCTTTACCGGTATCTTTTACGCTGATAATCACGAAATCGCCGTCTGCTTTCGACGCTACTTCAATCGAGCCTCCTTCATACGTGAATTTCATCGCGTTCGAAATCAGGTTGCGAACCACCGTTTTAAGCATATCGATGTCGACTTTGCCCATCAACTCTTTATCCATATCCTTGAGAATGACGGTTATCTTTTTCTGGGCGGCCATCGGGATGTAAATCTCCGCCGTGCTGTCGATAATGCTGTTGATGTCGGTCTGCTGTTTATAAATGCTTTGCCGGTTGAGCCGGTTTTTAGCCCATTTCAAAAGATTGTCCAGAAGCAGGAAAATTTCCTGAGAGGTTTTATTCATCATCTGGAGCATTTCATAAATCTCGTCGCCTACTTTATCTTTGTCTACCATCATCAGGATGGCATTGTTCATCATTTTCAGCGATCCCAGCGGCGAACGCAGATCGTGCGCAATGACCGAATAAAGGGTATCGCGCGATTCGATGGTATTTTCCAGTTCCTGCTTGATTCGTTTGATGCTGTATAATTCGAAGCGGTGGGCTACGCGTTTAATCAGTTCTTCCCGTTGGAAAGGCTTGGTGACGTATTCGGTGGCGCCCAACTGATACCCTTTGACGATACTTTGCATATCGCTCAGGGCCGACATGATAATAACTGGAATATCGTTTGTTTCCGGATTGCTTTTCAGGTGTTGCAACACTTCGTAACCGTCCATCTCGGGCATCATGATGTCGAGCAGAATGAGGTTGGGGTGTTTTTCCCGAGCTATTTTGAGGGCTTTTACGCCGCTGTCGCAAGTCAGAAGTGTATAGCCTTCTTTTTTCAAAATGGCTTGTACGAGCATAACGTTTGTAGGCACGTCGTCTACAATCAGAACTTTATATTCAGACGCTAATTTATCCATTGATTCTGTACTTTTCTTGATATTCAATTACTATCAATATACAAATGTATTAATAAACTTGAAATATAGGTATGTTTTATATTCTTTTTAGCATATTTTTTTCAGTTTATCCTCTTTTTGCCTTTTCCCATGCTCCCGATCCTTTCCGGCGGGAGAGGTAAAATGCGCCCCGGATAACGTTGATATTCATAAAAAGAAAATAATAAGGTATAAAAAGCAGTTTATTCCGCATTTGCTTTTGCTCCATCAGGTACCCCAAATATCCCGTGGCGTAAAAGGCCAGTTGAAGACCTAATATAATAAGGTAAAAGAGGCTTCCGCCCCAGGCCAAAAGCATATTCAGCGGCAGGAGCAGGAAAAGCATAAGGGGAGTAATCGTCCACCTGAGCACGCGGTGGCTGATGTATTGGAAGCTGAGAATGCCGTAGCGGAAAAGGTTCAGCAGGCTTCTGAGCCGCCAGATCGATTGCAGGCCGCCTCCGGCTATCCGGATTTTGCGTTTTTCCTCTTCTTTCATGTTCAGCGAGGCGGTTTCCAGCGCATAAGCGTCTTTCGAATAGCCTATTTTATATCCTTTCCGGGCAATGCGCAAGGAGAGGATGAAGTCGTCGAGCAGGGTGTCGTCGGGCATCGCCTCGAAGAGTTCGGTACGTATGGCAAAAAGTTCGCCTGCTGCGCCGACGGCCGAATAGAGGCGGTAATCCAGGTTCTTGAGGGCCGATTCGTATTTCCAGTAGATGCCCTCGCCGGCGGTAGCGCCTTGCTCGGTTTTTATTTCCACTCTTTTTTCGCCGGCCACGCAGCCTACCCGAGGGTCGGAAAAGAGGCGGATAATCTGGCGGATGGCGTCGCTGTTGAGCATGGTGTTGGCATCCGTAAAAACTACGTAGGGCGTTTTTACGTAAGGTACGCCCCGGTTGAGCGCGGCGGTTTTGCCCATTCGCTCGGGACGAAACAAGACGGTTGCTTCCGGATAGGCTTCCAGCAGTTCGTTGGTACGGTCGGTTGAGCCGTCGGTGATCCAGACGATTTTAAGCTTCCCGGCCGGATACGACAGGGCGCGGCAGTTGGCCATTTTTTCGGCTACGATGGCTTCTTCGTTGTAAGCGGCGATAAAAAGGGTTACTTCCGGCCATACGTCCGGAAAATCGGGCTTCTTTTCTTTTACGAACCGTTCTTTGATCCGCACCAGCAGATAGAGGAGGACTCCATAGCCGACATAGGTATAGAAAACAAGGAAAAGGCCGGCCCAGAAAAGAATTTCCGCTACCTGATAGATTCGTTCCATAACTGAGAGTCGTTGTTGTGTGTTTCTTGTAAACCGTTCTACAAAGAAAATCCTTTTTTGGTTAGTATACAATTTTTTCTAATAGATTTTAAAGAGGTTTGCTATCTTCCCATTTCTTTTGAATTTTAAGCTGGAAGCAATGCTTCTTTTCCTTTCGGACACAACGTATGTTTTCGTTCGGGCACGCCTTTGATTTGTATTTATTTTTACTAAATTTGCTGGAAATTGTATAGGGAAGCATGATTATTCTACAGGGTTTGGAAATCGTATTGTTCGTCTGGTTTGCAATAAATATAGCTTATTTGCTCATATTCAGCCTGGCAGCCTTACGCCGTCGCTCGTATTCCGCGCCGGTGTCGGCTTTTTATCGCCGTATCGTGATATTGATTCCGGCCTATCGGGAAGATGGGGTAATTATGGAATGCGTAGAGTCGTGCCTGGAGCAGGAGTACCCCAAGGATAAATATGCCGTTACCGTTATTTCCGATCAGATGAGCGAGGCTACGAATGCCGCCCTTTCCGCGTTGCCGATCCGCCTGGAAGTGGCCCGGTTTGAGAAAAGTACGAAAGCCAAAGCGCTGAATCTGGCGATGAGCCGGGCGGAGGACTACGACGTGGCGCTTATCCTGGATGCCGATAATACCATCGGCCCTGGTTTTCTGAGGCAGATCAACGACGCTTTCGCCTCGGATAACGGGATTTGCGTGTTCCAGGCCCACCGGATCGCTAAAAATCTGAACACCCATCTGGCTTATCTCGACGGGGTAAGTGAAGAAATTAATAATTCCATTTTCCGACAGGGGCATGTCAATTTGGGGCTTTCGGCTGCGCTGATCGGGTCGGGAATGGCTTTCGAGTATCGTCTGTTGAAAGAAAAACTGGCTTCCATCCAGGCTGTGGGCGGTTTCGACCGAGCGTTGGAACTGACTTTGTTCAAGGAAGGCAAAAAAATAGGTTATTTGCCGGATGCCTACGTGCTGGATGAGAAGATTCAAACCCATAGCGATTTTTCCCGCCAGCGGCGGCGGTGGCTTTCCGCTCAATATCATTACCTGACGGCTTTCCTTAAAGATGTGCCCCGGGCGGTGCGCGGCGGACAATGGGATTTTTGCGATAAGATGTTTCAGCAAATGAGTATTCCCCGCATTATTCTGCTGGGTTGTTCGCTGGTCGTGGCCGTTGCCCTGTCGTGTTGGTCGCGGCCGGCGGCCCTGAGATGGTGGCTGTTGTCGGGGTGCTTGGTATTAGCCTTGGCCGTAGCCATTCCCCGGGCGTTGTATACCTGGCAATTGTTGAAGGCGATGATCGATTTGCCGCTTACCTTTGGGGCCATGTTTCTGAATCTTTTCCGGCTGAAAGGGGCGAACCGCAATTTTATCCATACCCGGCACGGCATTAAAGAATCGGTAGAATAAGAGCAGCTTCCAGGGGCAGCAAAATGAAAAACAAATAGATATATATGAGCAATTGGTTTGTCGGTAGTTGGAAAGAAGAAACGTATCGTCCGGACAATCTTCCGGCGACGGAAGAAGAGAGGTACCGGTCATGTTTCCAGGGGAATAATTACCGGGAGCAGCGGTATGAAGAGGCCGGTTTGCATGTTCGTTTCTTCGGGATTATTTATAATAAGGAAGCTGTAGGTTTTTCAGAGGCGGCTTCCGATGTGGAAGTCGCGGCTCATATTTTGCGCGAGAAAGGAGCCCCGGGTTTGGCCGATCTCGACGGTTCGTTTACTTGCATCGTCCGGCAGCCGGATTGTGTGCGTATTTTCCGCGACCATCACGGTACCTCTTTTCCCGTTTATTATAATAAGGCCTATTTCGCTTCTTCGCTTTCGCTTTTACGGCATACGCCCGGTTTTTCACCGGTTCCCGACCTGCCCATGCTTTCCAATTTTCTGATGTACGGGTATATTCCTTCCGGAAATTCGGCTTTGCAGGGAGTATGCAAAATGGGAGCCGGCGAAATGCTGACGGCTACTTCTTCGGGCATTACCCGTACTTCCTTATATCCTACGGAGCATATCCGGCCTGTGGTTTCCGCTTCCCGCCCGGCGGAAGAATTGGCCGGGGAATACGGCCGGCTGCACCGCGATGCCATCCGCCGGCGGATAGCCGGCAGCCATGCAGAGGCCGGCGGGGTAGGCATTTTACTGAGCGGCGGTTACGATTCGGGGGGGAACCTGGCAGCCTTACGCCAGTTCTACAGCGGCGAAATCCGCTCGTTTTCCATCGGATTCAAAGGCGATAATTGGACGGAGCTGCCCCTGGCCCGCTGCATGTCGGAAACGTTCGGCACCCGCCATACGGAATACGAAATAGAAGGAAGCGAGATAGATGCCTTGCCCGAGATCGTGGCTTTTCTGGGTGATCCCTTTGTGGAGGGGGGGCTGATGGTGAACTATGCGGCCATGCGGCTGATCGGGTCTGATAAGCCCGGGGTGATTCTGGGCGGCGACGGGAGCGACCAGTACTTCGGTACCTCCGGCCGGGAAATCGCCTTGCACTACCTGCTTTCCCGCTATGGCCTTGCCCCTTTTGCCCGAGCCGCGTACGGGTTGTTGAGCCGGCCGGCTTTCGGCGATAACGACAAGGCGTACCGGTTGCGTTTTCATTTGGATAAGGTACTGCATATTTTACAGGGCGATCTGTTCGGTTTTCCCCGTTATCAATTGAAAAAAATGGTACGACATCCGCAGAATCTGCCGTGGCACGAGAGCCTGCGTCCGGATACGTCCGGGTTCGAGCGGCTTTACACGCAGCATGCCTATGTTACCGACCTGGAAAAAGTCATTAACCAGGTGATCTTGTTTAAAGCCTCGGGCATGGCCGCTCTTTTCGGCAATACGATGGCTTTTCCGTATATGGATCTGGAGTTGTATCGATTCCTGCAAACCGTTCCGGTGAATTGCAAATGCCACGGAGCGGATGTGAAGGCTATTGCGAAAGGGCAGGGGGTGGCCAAGTATCTGCTCAAAAGGCATTATAAGCCCCTTTTGCCTGAAGCCATTACCTCCAAAAAGAAGCAAGGCGGTTTCGCGCCGATGCCGTTGTTTTTCCGCGATCGGGAAAGGCGCGGGCGGATTGCCGATTATATTTTGCAGTCGGCGGTTTGCCGCCATTACCTCAGGCGTGAAGAAGTGGAGGCTTTTATCCGGCAGTACGACCGGGAAGCCGCCGACGCGGGGCGTTGGTTCTGGTACCGGCAGAACCGGGCAATCGAATATTTCAATCTTTTCGCCTTGGCGCTTTGGTGGGAACGGTTTGTCGAGGGAGATAAAGGAATCGCGTATTAAGGAAAGGAAATTGAGCATGAAGGTATCGGTTATTATTCCCGTCTATAATGTCGTTCGCTATATCGAGCGTTGCCTGCTTTCCGCCCTGGGGCAGACCTGGGGCGAGTTGGAGATTATTTTGGTGAACGACGCCACGCCCGACGACTCGATGGATGTGGTCGAAAACGTATTGGCCGGACATCCGCGCCGGGCCTGCGTAAAAGTACTCGCTCATTCCCGCAACCGCGGTTTGTCGGCAGCGCGTAATACGGCTCTCAGGGAGGCCACGGGCGACTATGTGTTTTTCCTCGACAGCGACGATTACTTGCCGGCCGAAAGTATCGAACGTTTGGCGCGAGGAGCTTGGGAAGAAAATGTGGATTTCGTCGTAGGCAATTATGAAGTGACGGGCGGACGTCGCAGCGTGCCTCCCCTCAAACTGGCAACCGGCTTGCTGGAAGACAACCGGCGGGTGCTGGCAACCTTTGCCGCGGGGGAGTGGTATGTAATGGCCTGCAATAAATTGATAAGCCGTTCTTTTTTGCTCCGCAACCGGCTTTTCTTTCAGGAAGGATTAGTGCACGAAGACGATCTTTGGTCGTTCAAGACGGCTTGCCTGGCCGAGCGGGCCTTTATCGTGAACGAAACGACCTATTATTATTATATTCAGCCCGATTCCATTACGAGCCGGCCCACAACTCGCAATCTTCAGTCGCGGGTGGAGATCATTCGCCTGCTTTTCGATTTTATCACTTCCTCGGAGCGGCTTAGGAACAACCGGGATGTGTATCTGGCTTTCGAATCCTTCAAGGCAAAGTATTTCGACCGGATTTTGTATTTTACTTCCGACGAGGTTTTCCGGCGGTCGGCTTACGATGTATTCCGGGAAAAAACGTATCTTGCCGCTTGGGAGGCTACGCAGCGGTTTCGGCCGGGTTTGCTTCAGCGTGTGCGCAATTTTCATTACCGGCTTCCTGCTTCCTGGGGTTACCGGTAT
Organism: Tannerellaceae bacterium; assembly: GCA_048465615.1. Lineage (GTDB taxonomy): Bacteria > Bacteroidota > Bacteroidia > Bacteroidales > Tannerellaceae > Parabacteroides. The sequence continues at coordinate 80,075 of DBFWLD010000028.1, read as the reverse complement.
TTCAAGGGCGTTGTAAAATCGGAATATTACCGGCTGGTTTTCCCCATCAAGTGGCGGCAATGGTTCGGGCCGAAAGAAAAGCCTTGCCGGTGAATCGGGAAAGCAATGGCCGCAACCTCTCGCGCAAGGGAAGCCTGACGGTAGCAAAAGAAGGATATAAGTAAGAAAGAAGAAGATGGAAAAAAAGCCGGAAATCTCGGTAATCGTACCTGTATATAATGTTTCCCCATACCTTTCGCGGTGTGTCGAGAGTATTCTTGCCCAGACTTTTCCTTCTTTCGAATTGATATTGGTCGACGACGGAAGTACCGACGGTTCGGCTGTTTTAGCCGACGAGTGGCCCGGCCGCGACGAGCGTATCCGGGTGTTTCACCAGGCCAATGCCGGGGTGAGCGTCGCCCGCAACCTGGGGCTTGAGAAAGCGAAAGGACGGTTTATCTGTTTTGTAGATGCCGACGATTGGGTATATCCCTCTTATCTGGAAGCTTTATACGCCGCTTTGCCGGAAGGAGAAGCGGAAGCGGAAGGCTTGGTGATAGAAGGATTCCGGGAAGTTACTCCCCAGGGGGAGGCTGCCGGCGAGGGCATCTCTCTTGCCGATCGGCATTGGCATAAAGACGATTTCGCCGCGCTTTTTCGCCGCGAGGCGCTCAGCCGCCTGGGATATTCCTGTTCCAAATTATACGTCCGCAGCCTGCTCGACCGCTGCGGCATCCGGTTTACCGAGGGGATTCATTGCTGCGAGGATTTGCTGTTTATGCTTGAATACCTGTTGCATGCGGATTATGTCGTGTTCGGATCGGCACGCCACTATGTGTATGTCAAGTATCCCTCGTCTCTTTCGCGAAGCATCAATTCCTTTTCTTCGGAATACCGTTGTTTTGCCGTTTATCACGCCCTGGCCCGTCGAATCGGACAACAGTTCGGTCTTGCCCCGGCCGACCTTTCTTCGCTTTATGCCTCTTTACTGATTTGTTTCCGCCGGGCCTTGAAAACAGATTACCTGCCGGGGCGGGGCGTACCGGCAGCCTTGCGCCGCGCCCATGTGCGGCAATTGCTGGAAGAAGCGGGCAGAGAGTTGCTCGCCTTCTATCGCCCGGCATATAAAACCGACCGGGTAGGAAAGTTCCTGTTGCTTCGGGGCTGGATCGTTCTTTACGACGCCTGGGTATCTTCGCTTTTCCGGCTGGGAGTGAAAGCCATGTTTATGGGCGGCTCTCAGGTAAGGGGAAAGGGCTGACAGGGCTTTGGCTGGTATTTTTACCCGAAAGCGAAGAGACGATTCTGGTTTTATAGGCTATTTCTCTTATAGCTGAAGACAGCTTGTTTCAAAGCGTTTGCCGGAGGGCTGTACGTCGCTTCCTGCCGCCTTTTCTTCCGGCTAACCGAAAAACTCCTTTTCATTGAGTCGCTTTTTGTCATAATCCAAACCAATACATTTTTAAATACCTGTTGTACAGCATACTGTTTTTATCTACTTTTGTCCCCTGCAGAATAGTAATATTATAGGATTAGATTGGGTATGGCAAAAAGAAAAGCGGGGGCAAGGCCTCGCGGCAAAAAGAAAAAGAAACAATCTTCCTCTTTTCTAACATCCGTGAAGCGTTTGTTTACTTGGGCTTTCGCGGTATTCGTATGCTTTATAGGATTATTGTTTGTATATACTTATTTATATCCCGACGGTACGCGGCAAGCGCGAAAAGAGGCGGCGAAAACGGAAAAGCCTGTTTCTTCTCGGTCGCAGCATGATAAGGGCCGGACGGCTAAATCGCCCGCCCGCAAGGACGTGCCCAACCGGAAGAAAACGCCCGACAGCAAATCGGGCGGGTCGAAGCCGTCTGCCTCTTCTGCCAAAGCCGAAGCTCCCGCTTTCCCGGCCTCTGCCGAAATCCCTCGTTTGCAAACCGCGCGCAAAGAGCAAATTATCCGCCACGAAGGCTATACCGTTTCCTACAATTCCGATTACCGGATTGCCAATTGGGTAGCTTACGAGCTGACGGCGAAGGAAGCCAAAAGCAAAAAAGCCGAGCGTTCGAACAAGTTCGTTTCCGATCCGGATGTAAAAGGCGCTTCGGCTACCAACGAAGATTATACGCGTACGGGGTATGACCGCGGCCATCTGGCGCCGGCCGGCGATATGAAATGGTCGGCAAAGGCCATGCGCGAATCTTTCTACCTGAGTAATATCTCTCCGCAGAAACCGGGATTGAACCGGGGCATATGGAAAGAATTGGAAGAGCAGGCCCGCTTGTGGGCCAGGGAAAACGGCTCCGTGCTGATTATTACCGGGCCGGTCATTACTTCGGAAATGAAACGATTGGGCAAGAATAGGGTAGGGGTGCCTCTGTCATATTATAAGGTGGTAGCTACCGTAACCGGCGGCCGGATGGAGGCGGTTGGGTTTTTGTTGGAAAATCGCGATTACGGCAATACGCCGCTCAGCTCGTTGAGTATCCCGGTAGATAGTGTCGAGAAAGTAACCGGTATCGATTTCTTTCACACGCTTGCCGATACTACCGAGCGACGGATGGAAGCCACCGTAACGAAACAAGCGTGGTCGTTCTGAGACGGCAACAAAGCTTGGAAAACAAATGTTGTATAATTATCGGAAATAGGTATAATTAAATTATAAAATGCAAGTTATCATGAAAGGAAAATTCATCCCTGTGTTTGTATTGGCAACTCTGGTTTCCTGTAGCCAGCCGCCGGTAAAGGAGCAAGGTCCGCGCCCGGTGAAGTTGGCAGAGGTAACCTCTCTGAATGTGGTGGAAAAGTCGTTCAGCGGCGTGGTTTCCCCCGACCAGTTCAGCGACTTGGCCTTCAAAATGTCGGGCCCGCTGATCTCCCTGAATGTCGACGAAGGGCAGAAAGTACGTGCCGGCCAGGTTGTAGCCGAAATCGATCCGCAGGATTTCAAATGGGATTACGAAGCGAAGAAGTCGTCGTTTCAGACGGCTGAGGCTCAATTGCAACGCGCTGCGAAGCTGCTGTCGAAACAAGCTATTTCGAAACAGGAATACGAAACCACCCAAGCTTCTTATTCCAACGCGAAAGCCGCTTTCGAGTATGCCCAGAACCAATTGGCGCAAACCAAACTCCGCGCTCCTTTCGACGGATTCATTCAAAAGAAATATGTGGAAAACTACCAAAAGGTGCAAACCGGACAGGCTATCGTTTGTTTGATTAATCCGAATAAGCTGCAGATACAATTTACCATGCCCGAAACCAATATCATCTATTTTACTACACCTTATTCGGTGTATGTAGAATTCGATAATTACAAAGGCATCCGGTTTAAAGCCAAAGTAAAAGAATACGTAGAAGCTTCGCCCGACGGCTCGGGGGTACCTGTATTTTTATATATCGACGATCCGCGCTTTAATCTCGACAAATATAAGGTGGCTGTAGGATTCTCCTGCCGCGTTATCCTCAATATCGAAAGCCAGAGCTTCAATCAGGGAGCGGTATTGATACCCATTTCGGCGGTAGTAGCCGGCGAAGCCAACAACGACAAATTCGTATTTGTATATAACCCTTCTTCGCAGAAAGTAGAACGACGTCTGATTAAAGAGGTCGAGCTGGTAGGCAAAGACAACGTGGTTGTAACCGAAGGCCTGCAAGCCGGCGACCAGGTTGTTGCGGCCGGCGCGACCCGCCTGGTAGACGGACAACAGGTAAAAGTATTAACCGATTAAGGAGAAACAAACAATGAATATTCCAAAATATTCCTTAGAGAATAAGAAAATCATCTACTTCTTTTTGGCCATTATGCTGATAGGAGGGATCTATTCTTTCTTCAAACTACCTAAGAAGGAAGATGCTCCTTTCGTAATCAAGCAAGCCGTATTGGTTACTCAATATCCCGGCGCCACCCCTTTGGAAGTAGAAAAACTGGTGACGGAACCCATCGAGCGCGAAATTCAGTCGATGTCGGACGTGCTTCAGATCAAATCGGAATCCTATTTCGGGATGTCGAAGATCACCATCGAATTGCAGCCTACCTTGGCTCCCGATTATATGCCGGTGAAATGGGATGAACTGCGGCGCAAAGTATCCAATATTCAACCCCGCCTGCCCGGCGGCGCTTCCGCCATCAACGTAAGCGACGATTTCGGAGATGTGTTCGGGATTTATTATGCCTTGTCGGCCGACGACGGATTTACCTATGATGATATGCGCGACTGGGCGCAGAAAATCAAAACCGAACTGACGCCCATACCCGGCGTACAGAAAGTGTATTTGTTTGCCGAGCAAACCCAAGTGGTGAACGTGCGCATTTCCGTTCCCAAACTGGCCAATCTCGGCATCGATCCCAATTCGATTCAACAGGTACTTCAAACGCAGAACCTGCTGGTAAATACCGGCGAAATAAGTACCGGGACTTATCAACTCAAAGTGCGTGCCGAAGGTACTTATAAAAGCATACGGGATATTGAAGATCAACTGATCGTCACCAAAGGCGGCGGCGAAGTGCGGTTGGGCGACATCGCCATCGTGGAACGGGGCTATGTCGATCCTCCCTCTACGCTGATGCGCGTCGACGGCAAACGAGCTATCGGAATCGGCGTAGCCACCGGCGCCAAAGACGACGTGGTAGCCGTGGGCAATGCCGTGGCCGACCGTCTGGCCGAGATGGAACCGCTTTTCCCGATCGGAATGGAGCTGAAAACAATCTATCCGGAAAACAAGATTGCCGAAGATGCCAACAACGGCTTTATTATCAACTTGCTGGAATCTCTCCTTATCGTGATCGTGGTCATCTTTATCGTCATGGGGTCGCGCGCCGGCATGTTGGTGGGCAGTTCGCTGCTCTTCTCGGTAGGGGGTACCTTGCTGATCATGCTGATCTGGGGTGTCGGATTGAACCGCACTTCGCTGGCCGCTTTCATCATCGCGATGGGGATGTTGGTCGATAATGCCATTGTAGTAACCGACAACGCTCAGATAGGCATTAAGCGCGGTCTTTCGCGCTATCAGGCCCTGATCGACGGAGCCACCAAGCCGCAGTGGGCCTTGTTGGGGGCTACTTTTATCGCTGTCTGCTCTTTCCTGCCCATGTACCTGGCTCCCGCTTCGGTAGCCGAAATCGTAAAACCGCTTTTTATCGTGCTGGCCGTTTCCCTGGGGCTGAGCTGGATTCTGGCGCTTACCCAAACGCCTACGTTCGGTAGTTTCATTCTGAAGGAAGCCAAGCCGGGCGAATCGAAAGACCCTTACGATACCAAGCTGTACCATCGGTTCGAAGGTGTTCTTGCTCGGCTGATCAAGCGCCGTTACATCACCCTTATCACGGTGGTGGGCATTCTTTTCCTTTCGCTCTTTATCATGAGCATCATGCCCCAGAGCTTCTTCCCGATTATGAACAAGCCCTATTTCCGGGCCGATCTTATTTTCCCCGAAGGCTACGGCATCCGCGACGTGGAAAAGAACGTGCTGAAAATAGAAGATTATCTGAAAAACAACGAGAACATCAAATCCTATTCGTTCACCTTAGGCGGTTCGCCTGTACGTTATTACCTGGCCAGCTCTTCCCTCGGCCCTAAATCCAATTTCGCCAATGTGCTGATTGAAACGAAGAATCCGAAAGACGCGCCGGCCGAAGAGGAGAAGTTCTACAACTATATGGTGGCCAATTATCCCGACATCCTGACGCGTTCCGCTCTTTTTGCTCTTTCGCCCGTGCCGGATGCCGCAATCGAAATCGGGTTTATCGGCGACAATATCGATACGCTGGTGGCTCTGACGATGCAAGCCGAGGAAATTGCCCGCAAGTACGATATGGTGATGGAAGTGCGCAACAGTTGGGGAAACAAGGTGCCGGTATGGAAGCCTCTGTATTCGCAGGAAAAGGGGTTGCGCCTGGGCATTACCCGCCAGCAGGTAGCCTACTCGCTTCGTTCGGCTACCAACGGCGTGCCACTCGGAGAATATCGCGAAGGCGACGTTTTTATGCCGATTCTGATGAAAGACGCCGATCTGGATTCGATGAATCTGAACGACATCAAGACCTTGCCCGTTTACAGCGCCAAAGGCCAATCGGTAAAAGTGGAACAGGTGATCGACGACTTTTCGCTCGATTACGAATTCAACGTCGTCAAGCGGTTCAACCGCCAGCGATACCTGATGATGCAATGCGAGCCTAAGCGGGGCGCCAATACAATGGCCGCTTTCAAGCATTTGTGGGAAGAAATCCAACAAAACGTACAGGTGCCCGAGGGCTATAAGCTTCAGTATTTCGGCGAACAGGCAGAGCAAGACAAGGGTAATCGCGCTATTGGCGCCAATATTCCGCTGATGTTCGGTCTGATCTATGTCACCTTGTTGTTCCTTTTCCCGAAATACTACCGCAAGCCGGTGCTCATCATGTGCATGCTGCCGCTTATCTTCATCGGCGTGGTGCTGGGATTGCTGGTATTCGGCAAATCGCTCGACTTCTTCGCCATGCTCGGGCTGTTGGGGCTGATCGGCATGAATATTAAAAACGCCATTGTGCTGGTAGATGAAATAGGTCTTCAACTCAAGAGCGGCCTGGCGCCGGTAAATGCCGTAATCGAAGCTACCAAAACGCGTATCGTGCCGGTAACGATGGCTTCGGGAACAACTATCCTGGGTATGCTGCCGCTTTTGGGCGACGCCATGTTCGCCGGTATGGCCGCCACCATCATGGGCGGGTTGTTTGTATCCACCATCCTGACCATTTTCGTATTGCCGGTTACCTATTGTGTATTCTTTAAGATTAAATCCGCATAAGACATGATAAAAGACAAAATAATCGTCGGTTGTCTGCTGCTGGGGTCGTGGTCGGCCCCGGCCCAGACAGCGGCTTCGGGACTTTCGGCCCGCGAATACCAGCAACGGGTGCTCGAATATAGCCGCCAGATCAAGCAAAGCGCCGAAGAACGCAAAGCGTTGCAGGAAGCCATCCGGGTGGCCAAAACCGCCTTCTTCCCCGCGCTCGACTTTTCGGGCACTTACCAGTACCGGATCAACAAATACGACCTGGATTTCGGTCCCGGCATGGCTGTCGAGATGGATCACAATACCTATAGCCTGGGGGCTTCTATCAGCCAGCCGGTGTATGTAGGCGGACAGATTTACAATAACTACAAAGCCGCCCAGGTGCAAGGGCAGATAAGTGCCCGGGCCGAAGAGCTCACTACCGATAACATCGTCTATTCGGCCGAACTGAGTTACTGGTCGGCTGCTGCCCGCAAACGGATGTACGAAGTGATGAGCCAGTATGTCGATATTGTGCAGGAGCTGGCCAATGTGCTGACCATCCGCTTTAACGACGGCCAGATCAGCAAAACCGACCTGTTGCAGGTACAATCGCGCCTGAAAGAAGCCGAGTTGAACAGAAGCGCGGCTTACAAAGACTACCAGATCGCCCTGCAAAATCTTAATACGCTGATGGGAGTCTCTCCGATGGCGCCGGTTGCGATGACCGATTCGATTACGATGTACCAAATGCTTCCTTTGGAAGTGGGCGAAGACGTAGCGCTTCGCAATCGTCCCGAATATGCCATTTCGCAATTGAATATCGAATATCAGCAGCGTCAGATCAATTTGTCGAAAGCTAAGTACAATCCGTCGCTCTCGATCGGATTCCAAGGTAACTGGGGCACGCCGATGCTCAACGTGAAAGGTTCCGACCAGCTTTGGACGCCTGCGCTTTTCGCTTCGCTGAAGATTCCGTTGTTCCATTGGGGAGCGCGCTTCAAGGAGGTCAATTCCCAGCGGGCTTTGCTGCGCAGCCGGGAATATGCCCGCGACCAAACGCGCGATCAGATTGCCCAGGAAGTGGCAAACGCCTGGACGAGCCTGACGGAGAATACCAAACAAATTGCGGTGGCGGAAGAGGGTTGCCGGATTGCCGAGGAAAACCTCGATTTGAATACCTTCAGTTATAATGAAGGCAGACTGCCTATTCTCGACGTGCTCTCGGCTCAGCTTTCCTGGATTCAATCGTATAGCAGCCTGGTGCAGACCTGGTTTCAGCAGAAAGCTTCGCTGGCGGAGTATAATAAGGCGATCGGCATTCGTCGCTTGCAATAAATAGTCATAAAAAGAACGGGCGGATGGCCGTTTCCGGCCTCCGCTACGATTGAAAGAAAAGAATAAGAAGCCGGGCAACGTAGGAAAGTTGCCCGGCTTCTCTTTTTTATCCGTCAGGAAAGAGGCTCCCCCGTACAGACACTTTGAGAAATATAGCTGTTTACTTGTGGAAATACTCTTATTTTCTTTTGGAAAGCCCTTTATTTTGTAAGCAAAAGTCGTACTTTTGTTTCCTGAAAACGAAGACGGGGGGCGTCTGGGCAAAACAAACCGGTTTGTTTCCGTACCGGGCAGGCGCCATCCGTGTTTTCGAAATAAGGGAATTTTTTATCTCCGGACATTATGTATACCGAATTACTGAAAAAAGAAACCAAGCTCGCCCTGATCGGCCTGGGCTACGTCGGCTTGCCTATCGCCCTCGAATTTGCCGCCCGTCTCGCGGTGGTGGGGTTCGACATCGACCAAAAGCGGCTCGGCCAACTGCGTCACCGCATCGATCCCAGCCGCGAACTACCTTCCGAAGCCTTCGCAGGAAAAGACATCTGCTTTACCTCTTCCCTCGGCGATCTGGCCGAAGCTTCTTTTTATATTCTGGCCGTACCCACCCCTATCGACCGGCATAACCAGCCCGACCTGCAACCTTTGCTCAGCGCAACCCGCACGGTAGGAAAAGTATTGAAGCCGGGCGATTATGTGGTTTACGAATCGACCGTTTACCCCGGTTGCACCGAAGAAGATTGTCTGCCTATCCTGGAAGAAACATCCGGCTTGAAAGCCGGCATCGATTTCAAGATAGGCTACTCCCCCGAGCGCATCAATCCCGGAGATAAAACCCATACGCTGGCCAATACGGTAAAAATCGTGGCCGGTTGCGACGCCGAAGCTCTCGACACCATTGCCCGCGTATACGGCCTGGTGATAGGGGCGGGGCTTCATAGGGCCGCCAGCATAAAAGTGGCCGAAGCGGCCAAAATTATCGAGAATACCCAGCGGGATGTGAACATCGCGCTGATGAACGAGCTGTCTATCATTTTCGACCGTATCGGCATCAACACTTTCGACGTTTTGGAAGCTGCCGCTACCAAATGGAACTTTCTGCCGTTTTCCCCCGGCCTGGTAGGCGGCCATTGCATAGGAGTAGATCCCTACTATCTGGTACACAAAGCCAAGGAACTGAAATATCATCCTAAAATGATCAATTCCGGTCGTTTTGTCAATGATTCGATGGGAGGATATATTGCCAAGAAGGTGGTCAAGAAAATGATTGCCCAGGGAAAAAACATTCTGGGCGCCCATGTACTGGTGATGGGGCTGACCTTTAAAGAAAACGTGTCGGATATACGGAATTCGAAAGTAGCCGACATTGTGAGCGAACTGAAAGATTTCGGCGTTGTGGTCGATGCCGTCGATCCGCATGCTTCGCCGGCCGAGGTGAAAGCGGAATACGGCATCCAGCTCCTCGAAAAGCCGGGAAAGGACTACGATGCGGTGATCGTAGCCGTAGCGCATCGGGAATATTGTACATTAAGTGAAGACTATTTTTTGTCGCTTACCCGACCGCGCGCCGTGCTGGCCGACATCAAAGGAATCTATCGGGAAAGTATCCGCCGGATGAGTTATTGGAGCTTGTAAAGGCTCCCGGCGTCCTTTCCGCCGTACGCCCAAATGTTAATGAAACTGGGCTGAAGATGTTAAAAAGTAACATAAGCTGCAAAGAAGTTTCGATAAGCTTGAAAATGTGTTGTATAATATCTTTTTTTATTTGCGCAGTAATATTAAATGCCACATCTTTGCATACAGATAACCTAAACAATCTTTTTGCCTTAAAGACTAATACCTATTAAAAACCTATAAAGCGAGCCTTTGCGAAAAGGCTCGCTTTATGATTTTCAGGAGGTTACTCTCCGGTTTCTTCTATTTTGGAAGAGATTTTCTCGATCGCGTCGCTCAATTTCTCTTCAGGCAGAATCACATTGAAGTGTTCCCAGAAAGCGGCGTCGTACGCAAAACGAGTGTCTGAAAAAACTGTGCGGGTAGATAATGTCTCACCCCTTGAAAAACGGGACGTCTCGAAAGTGTCTGTTTTACAGGTGACCATTTCAAACCAGGTGTGCAAGGGCGTGGTGTTAAAAAATTGTCTTCTTTTTTTAATTTTAAAGTGCAAATCGCCCCGGATATGATGAATGTAGTACGTGCCGTTCCAAGGTTTATACGTCACCGAATACATCACGCGGCTGGGCGTAATATGAAGTTGGCGGCTTTTTTTCTCCACCAGCATATTGGTCGCCTTGCGGATAAACCGCGGGTTTATTTCAAATTCCGCCCGGATAAGCGCGTCGTTTTCCGTATCGATATACAATAACCCTTTGTACAGAGGCACCTCGATACCTTCTCTTTGTTCGAAAGCAATCACATTGGCCAGCCGGTCGTCGACCACCGTCATATCCGTATGGGCGTATTGATATGTTTCCGCGGCCCCGGGTTCGAGGAAATCGGGGAAATGCTTCACCACGTCCAGATAAAGACAGGCCCAGATACCCGATTTCATTTTGGTTATCATGGTGTCTTTTTCCTGCCGGTTGCTGATTTTACGCATTTTCAGCAGTTTTACCTGATCGCTTCCCCCCGGGCGATGGTAAGACGTTTTACGAATTTTGAACACAGCCTCCGTCAGGCTTACGAATCTCTTTTTTTGTTCCACCCCCTCGCGGTAAAAAGTAGTATGGTAAACCCCTTTACCGGAATAATTGGTTTTTATTTTCGCCGTCATTTCCTGAATCAACCTGAGGGGATTCGCCCGGCGGATTACCACTTCCTGAATCGGAATCACTTTCGGCTCGAGCGTAATGAACAAATGGCCTTTTCGCAGTTGCTCGCAACCCATTTCTTCCGGACGATAACCCAGGTGCGAAAAAAGCACGGTGGCTTGCCGGAGCGAGTCGCTGATCAGCAAACGGAATTCTCCGTTTTGGTTGGAAATGGTGCCAAGCGGTATTTCTTTGAGGCCGATCGAACCGTAGGCGATGGGTTCGCCGCTGTAACGGTCTTGCAATCTTCCTGTAATCGTGAAATAAGAAGTTTTTGGGGCATCGGATAAGGTGTCGGCTGCGGGGAGGGTAACGGGTAATTGGTCGGGAGTTTGCAAAAGAATATGGTTTCCGACCAGCCGCGGGCTGATCTCTTCGTTGCCCGTAATCAGGCGGATTGCTTCGGTGAGCGCGTAATTGCCCCCCGGCAAGCGCACGATGCGTTCGTTATCGATCGTCCGGCTATCGTAAATAAAAAGATAACCGGTAAGGGCGGTAATTTGTCCGAGCCATTTGTAAATACTGTGGCGCCCCCGGGAAAGCCGGACGGTTTTGTCCGACAACCGGACGGAATCTGCCGGCAAACCGGCCGAGTCGTTGAGGAAACTTTCGGTAAGGAAGGGCGAGCCCAAGGTCGATGAAGCAGATAAGCCGGCCATCGGAAAGGTAGCCGGCGGCCGCGCCGCGCCGCTTGCTTCCCTTCCGGTTGCGGAAGCGGAGAAAAGCAAGAGGGAAAGCAAAGAAAAAAGCCACCGTTTCATCGTTGCGAGCATATTAAGGTTCCAGAATCAAAATACGCCCTCCTTCGCGTTGGCAACGCAACTCGAGGGCCAGGCAAATTAGCTGGGCCATGGTTTCGGGCGTATCTTGGCGGAAGCTTACCGTCAGCCGGCGTTCGCTTAAAGCGGCTGTCGTCTGAAGCTGGCTGTCGTTAGGAAACATCCGGTTAAGCACTCGGATGATATTCCCCAGCGATTCGTCTTTGAACTGGATTCGTTGGGTGTACCGGGCGAATTGTTCCGTATCTCGGGTAGGCTCGAGGGTGAGGCGGCCGGAGCGCAGGGTGACGGTTTCTCCCGCTTTTACCCGTACCTCTTTCCCGTTCGGTTTCTGCCTTACGCTTACTTCCCCCCGCTGTACCGCCAGTTCGAAAGGAGAAACTTCCGAGCTTTTTACATGGAAAGCCGTTCCCAACACCTCGATACGCGTTTGTTCGGTTTCGATGATAAACGGCCGTTGCCGGTTGCCGCTGATGTCGAACAAGGCATTTCCTTCCAGGGAGACCTCCCGCCGGTTGGCCGGAAAATGGAGGGGAAACTGCAACTGCGCCTGGTCGGCCAGATATACGATCGATCCGTCTTCGAGGGTAGTTACCAAGGTAGCTTCGTTAGCTTCGTTCTGCAAGGTAAGAAGCGGTTCCCGCTCCGAGGTGCGCGCGTTCCACCACCAGGCTCCCGCCATGCAGAGACAGAGCAACGCCGCGGCCGCCCACCGGACTGTTCCCCGACCGGAAAGCGAAAGCCTCGAGCCCCGGGCAACCTCTTTCCGGCCGGCCCCCCCGGCGGCTTCCGGCAACAAGCCTTCTTTTTCCAGTCGTTGGTATAAGTCGTTCCAGGCCCGGTCGGTTTTTCTTTTATGATAATCATTGTGTAACATACGCTGTTTATTAAGTATACTGTTCGATTTCTTGTCGGAGTTTTTGCAAAGCTTTCGTCATTTCCGCCTCTACCGTTTTTACCGAAAGGCCCAGGCGGGCGGCGATTTCGGTATATTTCATTCCTTGCGTCCGGTGCATCAGAAAAATCTGTTTCCGGCGGGAAGGCAGCCCGTCGAGCGCGCGGGCTACGATTTTTTTCAACTCTTTGTACTCCAGCTCTTCTTCGGGAGAAGACGTAGAAGAAGCGGATGTCGCCGCTTGTACCGTTTCTTCGTGGCGGCTACATACCGTCCGATGTTCGAGATACTGAAGCGAGCGGTTGCGGGCGGCTTTATAAAGATAACTTTTCAGCGAGCAAAACACATGCAGGTTTTCCCGATCCTTCCAGCAGATGTAAAAAAGCTCCTGCACGATCTCTTCGGCAATTTCCCATCGTCCCGTTATGCTGGCGGCATACAGACAGAGCGGGGAATAATAGAGCCGGAAAACCGTTTCGAAGGCTTTTATATTCCCCTCCCTGATTTGTTTTAATACAAGCAAGTCGTTGAGCATAACCACAGGTTCTAGAGCTTAAAGTGTTTCTCAAAACTACGAAAAGAAATCGAGAATTTATTTGCGTTGTTTCTTTAATTTCGTCACGGCCGTTTCCAGCGACTCGGTAGGTTCGATGATATTATAGGCTCCCCAGAAATCGTCGTCGGCAAAATTCGATACCTTGTCGGAAAGCGACTGCGTGGCTTTGAACGATTCGCGATAAGGAATTCCCTCGCTACGCTCTTTGCCGTCGGTCACTACCATTTCCGATACGATTGCATAATTGGTTGAAAACAGTTTCCGCTTCCAGTCGCATTTAAACCGCACCTCGTTGCGGATATAACTCAGGTAAGTAATACCGTCGTTTTCCTTATACGTCACCAGGAAAGAAACTTCCAACGGTTTGAACCGCAGTCCGAAAGGCTTTTTCTTCAAAATAGCCTGCGTCGCTTTGTTGCGGTCGTCCATGCTCAGGCTGAACTCGGCCCGGGTGAACGAAAGCCTCTCTTTGTCGATATACAAGGTGCCGTAGTAAAGAGCATAAGGCAGGATAGCCTGCGGTTCGAACTGAATTACATAATGCGGCCGGTTGTTCAGCATCACGCTCTCTGCCATCCGGAAGATATAGTAGGGAAGTTCGTCGCGGTTGAGCAACGCCTCGGGATTCTTTACAATATCGATGTAAACCGACAAGTTAGGCCCGCCCAGAAGCTTGACGATCAACGTATCGCTGCGTTTCTGGCTGAGTATTTTCCGGCCTTTGTAAACCTGTACCCGGTCGCGGTCGATGTTCCGGTCGGCATAAGGCGTTTTATATAAATCGATTACTGCCTCCGAAATATTGATGTAGCGACGTCCTTTTTGAGCCGTTTCCCGGTAAAACCCGGTCAACAGGTTGCTTTTCGAAGAGTAGTTCGAGCCGATTTTCCGCATGGCTTCTTCTACAATATAACGCGGATCGCGGGCCCGCACGATTACTTCGCTCAACACATTGGCGTTGGGCTGCATCCAGACTTCCAAATCGGATATATCTTTTCCGTCGACCGGCAGCAAGGTGTTCAGATACCCGATATGCGATACTTCTATGCTCTTGGCCCTCAGCGCGCGTCCGATCTTAATGGAAAACTCGCCGTCGGGATTGGTGATGGTTCCGATATGGCTGCCCGGAACGGATACATTGACATATTGCAGACGTTTGCGGGTCTGCTTGTCTTTCACTATGCCGCTTACCGTAATATAAGTGGTATCGGCTTCGATATGCTCCTGTGCATAGACCTGGCTGTGGGGAACCGCCAGAAAGGCGATAAACAGGATACCCAGCAGATGTGTACAAAGCGTTTTCATACGTTTATTGTTTTAAAGGTAAATATTCCATGTGCTTGTATCTTTAAGATCGTCGAAGAGGCTTATACCCTAGAAGGAAGGAGAAGGAAAAATGTCAATTAGTGTTAAATAAGACAAGTTGCCTGCGTATCGGCCGGCGGCCGGTAAAAAAGCGGCAAGCCGAAAGGACGGCATAGGGAGTGCCGGCCGGCAGAGAGGGCTTATTCTTCGGAAAAGAAAGAGGGGGGGCGGCTTACGCCTGGGGAAAGTCGGGTTTTGCTATTCGCCTTTTCTGAACTTCTGCGGAGAAACGCCCACATACCGCTTGAAATATTTTCCGAAAAAAGAAACATTCGGAAAATTCAGCGCATAGGCGATTTCCTGTATCGTGAGGGTGGTGGCCTTTAGTTGCGATTTGGCGTCCATAATCACCATATCGGCGATAATATCCGATACCGACCGGCCGGTACGCTGTTTGATAATCATGCACAAATGCTGGGAAGTAATGCTCAACCTTCTGGCATAAAAGACCGTATGCCGTTCCACCGTATAATTCTCCATTACCAGTTGGATAAACCGCTTGCTGATTTCCTCGCTCCGGCTATATACCTGTTTGGGCCAGGTACGCGAGGTATACATTTTTCCCAAACTGCTCACGATGGCCAGAAGGATATGTTGCATCACCTCGGGATTCAACAAGCTGCCGTCGGCTTGCAAGCCGTCCATCAAGGAGAAAAAGTCGCGCAAAAGGCGGGCCTTCTTTTCGTCGAGCGAAAGCACTGCGTTTTCATACAGCGTGGTAAGAAAGCCGGAAGCCGATTGTACCATATTGATACGCTCGATAAACTGCGAAGAAAAACCGATAAACGACAAGCGCACTTTATCGGTTTGCCCGCAAAACTGGATAATGCTTCCCGGCATTAACGTGATAAAATCGTTTTGCCCGATAACGTATTCGGTGAGGTTGATGCAAACCCTCATGCTCCCTTCCAGGCAGAATACGAATATGCCGCCTTTCAACTTGCAGGTTTGCTTGTAAAAATTCAAAATGTCTTCGGTTACGCCGTTTCCCACAAGGTAATCGACCGACAAATCGAGCTGGGGTAGGGAAGCATTCATCTCGTATACAATATCTCGCGTATATAATATGAAAACAAAAGTAAGGAAATAAATGGAACGCGAGCGGATGAATTTAAAAAAAGACCATCGATTCCGCGTATCGGAACTTCTTTTTCAGAACCGGCGGCAAAAGGATAAAACAGGGAGGGCGGCGTAACACCGGAACTTTTTTCGATTGTTTCCGCTGTTACGCCGCCCCCCGGGTCGCCTTGTGAATCCTGTAGAAAGGCTTCGAGAAGCATAGATAGGCAAGGAAATCAAGGCTCTTGCTTTATATACGTGCCCGTCTCTTCTTTGCCATGTTTATGCAGGTTTCTGAGCTCGAACGCTACCATGACGCGGAAAATGCCGATAATCAGCAAAGCATAAGCAATCATATATACCAATGTAAAGGCGCCGAAGGCCGGTTGCCAGATAATACCGATGGAGCAAAGGATGGCCAGGATGCCGAATGCCAGATACCATCCCCAACTACGGGTACCGTAGCGTTTGAGATCCATCGCGTAGCCCGTGGCGGAAAAGCCGCGGAACATCAGCCAGAACGCCAGAATAAAAGGAAGCACGCCCATGCTAAGACCAGGATTGGCCATCAGGAAAATACCCAGTATCAGATCGATAATACCCCCTGCCAGGTACCATCCCCAACTGGAAATATTATTTTTGTTGCTGATGGAAAACGCAATTTCGAATATTCCGCTTACAAACATCGCCACGCTAAATAAAATACTGAGCGCTATGTAACTGGCCAACGGCGCAAACATCAGGTAAATAGAAAAAACAATGAATAAAATGCCTAGCAGCAAGGAAAGCCACCAATACTTCACGGCAACATCAATTCGATCGATAAAAGTTTTCATAATACATCATTTTTAGTGAATTCTTCGATGGATATAGAACAAACACCTTGAAAGAAAAGTTCCCGGGCACCTTGCGGGTAGATTATTTTATATATCTTTGCCATTTATTTAAGGAAATAATTTAAATAAAGAAAGCACATGAAAGGGATTGTTTTAGCAGGTGGCTCAGGTACACGCCTGTATCCCATCACCAAAGGGGTTTCGAAACAACTTTTGCCCATTTACGACAAACCGATGATTTATTATCCGGTATCGGTGTTGATGCTGGCCGGCATACGCGAGATCCTGATTATCTCCACGCCCGACGATCTGCCGGGGTTCCGCCGGCTTCTGGGCGACGGCTCGGCCTACGGGGTAAGTTTCGCTTATGCCGAACAACCCTCGCCCGACGGATTGGCGCAGGCCTTTATCATCGGTCGCGAATTTATCGATGACGATGCGGTCTGTTTGGTACTGGGCGACAATATATTTTACGGACAGAGCTTTACAGCCATGTTAAAAGAGGCCGTCGGCAACGTGGAACACGAACAAAAAGCAACCGTATTCGGTTACTATGTGAACGATCCGGAGCGGTACGGAGTAGCCGAATTCGACGCCGAAGGGAATGTGCTGAGCATTGAAGAAAAGCCCGCGAATCCTAAGTCGAACTATGCGGTGGTGGGCCTCTATTTCTATCCCAACAAGGTGGTCGACGTAGCGGCCCGTATTCGTCCTTCGGCGCGCGGCGAGCTGGAAATCACCACGGTCAACCAGCAGTTCCTTGAAGACGACGCGCTCAAGGTCATGTTGCTCGGCCGAGGTTTCGCCTGGCTCGACACCGGCACCCACGATTCGCTTTCGGAAGCCTCCACCTTCGTGGAAGTGATCGAAAAACGACAGGGCCTGAAAATAGCCTGCCTGGAAGAAATCGCCTATAAGCAGGGGTGGATCGACGAGGAGAAATTAAGGCAGGCAGCCGCTCCGATGGCTAAAAACCAGTACGGGCAGTATTTGCTGAAACTAGTGAAGAGAGATTAAGATTTGGCGAAATGAAGAAAGACAGTAAATTATTTGTAGCCGGGCATCGCGGATTGGTGGGCTCGGCCATACTGAAAAACTTGCAAAAAAAAGGGTATTCCAATTTCGTGCTCCGCACGCACCGGGAACTCGATCTTTGCGATCAGCAGGCCGTAAACCGTTTTTTTGCCGAAGAAAAGCCCGAATACGTTTTTCTCTCGGCTGCCCATGTAGGCGGCATTATGGCCAACAGCCTTTACCGGGCCGATTTCATCTATCTGAATTTAATGATCCAGAACAACGTGATTCATGCCGCTTACCAAAACGGCGTAAAAAAACTCTTGTTTCTGGGCAGCACCTGCATCTATCCGCGCGAGGCCCCGCAGCCGATGCCGGAAAGTTGTTTGCTGACCTCTCCGCTGGAATATACCAACGAGCCGTATGCCATCGCCAAAATAGCGGGAATCAAAATGTGCGAAAGCTATAACCTGCAATACGGAACCAACTTCATTGCCGTGATGCCCACCAATTTATACGGCCCCAACGATAATTTCAACCTGGAGACCTCGCATGTATTGCCCGCCATGATCCGGAAAATCCACCTGGCCCGCTGCCTGCATGCCGGCGATTGGGACACGCTTCGGCTGGATTTGGAAAAACGTCCGGTAGAAGGCGTAGGCGGAAACGCTTCGGAAGAAGAGATACTGGCCATGCTCGAAAAGTACGGTATCCGTCCCGGCGAAGTGGAACTATGGGGAACAGGCCGGCCGCTTCGCGAATTTCTGTGGAGCGAAGAAATGGCCGATGCCTCGGTGTATATCATGGAGCAGGTGGATTTCGCCGATCTGAGCCGGGGTATGAAAGAAGTGCGCAATACCCATATAAATATAGGTACGGGCGTTGAACATACTATCCGGGAAGTAGCCGAGCTGATTCAACGGCAAATCGGCTTCGAAGGCCGCCTTGCGTTCAATGCTTCCAAGCCTGACGGCACGCTGCGCAAGCTGACCGATGTCGGCAAGCTGCACGCTTTGGGATGGCATCATTCCATCGGCATCGACGAAGGCATCAAACGGCTTTACGACTGGTATATAACGAATTTGAAACAATAACAAGCCAAGAACGCATGAATAAAGTAGCTTTAATTACAGGGATTACCGGCCAGGACGGAGCTTACCTGGCCGAATACCTGATAAAAAAAGGGTATACGGTACACGGTATCAAACGTCGTTCGTCGATGTTCAATACCGATCGCATCGACCATTTGTATCAGGATCCGCATGTGGAGAACAGAAATCTGATCCTTCACTACGGCGATCTGACCGATAGTCTGAACCTGACGCGCATCATCGGCGAGGTACAACCCGACGAGATTTACAACCTGGCAGCCATGAGTCATGTAAAGGTGAGCTTCGATACCCCCGAATATACGGCTAATGCCGACGGATTGGGCGTATTGCGCATCCTGGAAGCTGTCCGTTTGTTGAATCTCATTCCCAAGACGCGCATCTATCAGGCCTCCACCTCCGAGCTGTACGGACTGGTGCAGGAAGTTCCCCAGAAAGAAACGACTCCGTTTTATCCCCGCAGCCCCTATGCTGTGGCGAAATTGTACGGATACTGGATTACGGTGAACTACCGCGAAGCGTACGGGATGCACGCCTCCAACGGCATTTTGTTCAACCACGAGTCGCCCTACCGGGGTGAAACCTTCGTTACCCGCAAAGTAACCCGCGCCGTTTCGCGCATAGCCCTCGGCATGCAGCAAAAAGTATATATGGGCAACCTCTCGTCCAAACGCGACTGGGGACATGCCAAAGACTATGTGCGGGCCATGCACGCTATTTTGCAACTGGACGAGCCTTCCGACTACGTCATAGCTACCGGCATCACCACCACCATTCGCGATTTCATCCGGATGGCTTTTGCCGAGATCGGGATAGAAGTGGAATTCCGCGGAGAAGGGGTAGGCGAAACGGCCTGCTTGAAATCGGTCGACGCTTCGGTCTTTTCCGAAAAGGTAGGCGCCGAATTTTTAAGCGCTCTTCAGGCTCGCCTGGGCGAAGAAGTTGTAGGTGTCGATCCGCAATACTTCCGGCCCACCGAAGTGGAACTGCTTATCGGCGATGCCACCAAAGCGAGGACAAAGCTGGGCTGGGAACCCCGCTATTCGCTCGAGGCCCTGGTGGAAGACATGATGCAAAACGACATCAAACTGATGAAAAAAGAGTCGTATCTGAGAGAAGGAGGATACAAAATCCTGAACTATTTCGAATAGGCGGGAACAAATTAGAGTTTTTATTTGTTATAATTGGAAAAAGAGTTAATTTTGCTCAAACATGGGTATTTTCAAGACATATGGTAATTGATTGTTTAATTAAAATGTGATGAATATGAAGACTAAGGTTTTACTTTTAGCTTTGTTGTCGGGTTGTATATTCTCTGTGTCGGCACAGGAATTTACCCCTCAGGTTGGTTTCAGTAACGAAGCAGCTTACAAAACGAATTTCAAGAAAAACAAAGCCAAGGACAATTGGTTTATTTCTATTGCCGGCGGCGCCAGCATTTTGCTGGGCGACCAGAACGATAAGGCCGACTTGAAAAACCGCTTGAACTTCGCACCTCAATTCTCTTTCGGTAAGTGGTTCAATCCGTATCTGGCCATGCGTGTCCAGTTCAACGGCGGTATCCTGCACGGATTCGAAGGCGACGATGCTCAATTTATGCAACACAATAAATATGTAGCTGCACACGTCGACTTGATGTGGGACGTAACGAATTTCTGGGCTCCTTACAACGACCGTCGCGTCTTCCACATCGTTCCTTGGATCGGTGTCGGTTATGCGCAACGTTTCAAAAACCAGGGTATTCCCCGTTCGGAATCTCCTTCGTTGAACGCCGGTATCCAATTGGCTTTCCGGTTGAGCAAACATGTCGATTTCAACATTGAAGGTCAGGGATCGCTGCTGAACGAACAATTCAACCGCGTTTCGATGAACCACCTCTCCGACGGTATCGCCCAACTGAGCGCCGGTTTCACCTTCCGCATCGGCAAGACCGATTTCGAAGTAATCCAGCCGATGGACTACGACTTGCTGAACGATTTGAACAACCAGATCAACAGCCTGCGCGCCGCCAACGACGAATTGAGCAAACGTCCGGTTTCCTGCCCCGACTGCGAGGAACAAGTGATTACCGAAGTGGTGAACAACTATGCTGACAATGTAGTATACTTCCGCATCAACAGCGCGAAGATCGACAACAACCAGCAGATCAACATCTTCAATACGGCTCAGTTCATTAAAGACACCAACGCTCCGATCAAGGTGGTTGGCTACGCCGACAAAGACACGGGTACGAGCGCATACAATATGCAGCTTTCCGAAAAACGTGCACGTGCGGTTGCTAAAGAACTGATCGACAAATACGGTATTTCTTCCAGCCAGATCACGATCGAATGGAGAGGATCGGATGTTCAGCCGTATAACGAAAACAACTGGAACCGCGTGGTTATCATGAGCGCCAACGATTAATCTGTTTTAGTTATTATAATTGAGAGAAGGCTGTACTCTGCGGAGTGCAGCCTTTTTTCATTTGTCCCTCGGGCGGCCTTTACCCTCCGCCATAAGCGCCATCGTGCAAAACCGGAAGAAGTGAAAATAGGGGAGGGGATGGAAGAAATCGGTTTATGGCAAAAGAAAGGAACCCCGAAGGGAGCAGGCGGCTTGTGATTGGATAGCCGGGCGCAACGGCACGCAGCATGCCGGAACTGCCCCTTGGTCAGAGAAAAAAAACTACAATAAGTACCCTTCCGGCCAAGCAAAAATTTCTGGTTTTTTATCTTTTTGGTTTTCAGCTAGTTATAATGAGTATAGAAGTGGTTGGGAATTGGATGCCGATGAAATGAAAATTGGATGCCGGTGAAATTTCAATTACACTGCAGTGAAATCCGGATTACACCGGCATGTATTTTTCATCATCTCAAAAAAAATACAAGAAGTAGCAAATGCCCGGCAATAAAAAACTCCGCCTCCCTAACCGGATTTCCCGTTTCGGAAATAGAAGAGGCGAAGACGGGGAAACGGATCGCAACAGGTATCAGTAAGTGGCCGGCGTGCTCCAGCTTCCCGATAATTCCAGATTATCCACCCCCAGCAGAGGAAGATTCACCGGCGTGGAAATCGTCAGGTTTTTCAGATTTCCCAAGAGGACGTTCGTAAGCAACGGCCCCACCAAAGGAATATTCCCTAATATGTTATCGATATTGGCGATATTGCCTAATTTTACCTGTAGCGTCAGCGAATGATTCCCGTCGGTTTGCTGCGTGTAGGATTTGAGCCTCAAATCGATAAACGAATAATCCGCCTGATACCGCCGGTTGGAAGGAACCGACGTCTGTACCGGATCGACAATGTCGATAAAAGTTCCGTTAAGCAACAACGAACCGTCGATCACCTGATCTACCAGCAAGCCGGAAACCAGCCCTGTTTTAATAACATCGATTTTGCGCACGTCATACAGGCCGTTTAATCCCTTAATCAGAATATCTTTCTCATCATATATGCTTGCGCCTGTAAATGCGAATTTAAACCGTTTGTCGCCGGTATGAAAATCCTTTACCGCCAAATTGAAATCCATCGTTTTCGGAAAATTGCGAATCGTTACGATAGCCGTTTGGGCTTCATTCGCCGCCCAAGGATTCAATAAGACGCCTAAGCTGGCCAAAGCACCCTGTTGCGTGGCATTTCCGGTAAGGGCCGAGCCGATTTGGTTCACCAGTTGTTGCAAGAGCAAATCATACAAAACGTTCACGATCGGGGTCGTCAATGCCTTTACCGTCTGGTCTACGGCAGCATCCAAGCCCCCTATCACCGCATATAGAGCATTGCCCAGCACCCCCAGGTCGAGCGCTTTTTTCACGGCGGCCGGCAACGCGTTGCTCACTGTCGTCTGAATCGTATTCCGATAATTAATCTGTGTCACGATATTGTTTACCAATTGGTTCAGGGCAGCCTGGGCGTCGACGAAATTGCGATGCAGGTTCAGCATTCCGATCACCCGCTCAAGCAAGACCGCCGGATTGGGGGCAGTATTGGAAAAAGAAACTTTGGCCCAGTAATATTCCGATGTATCGGTAAACTCGGCATTGGGCAATACGATGCGCGCCTCTGCCAGCGTGTTGGTATAGTTTGTCAATACGTCGGCATATTGGGTGGAACCGCCTGTAGCGGGGTAGGGAAACTGAGTTTTATCGCTATTCCCTAGGAAAACAGCCGTATAAGCGCCATAAGGCAGGGTGTCGCGAACGACGTTCAAAGGCCAGGTGGCAACCGGATCGGAAACTTTCAGCAGCACTTTTTCTTTTACAAAATTACCGTTTGCGCCATATACCAGGTAGCGGAGTTGACGCACTCTGCCGTCTCTGCCGCTTATGGCCGCGCGCGTTTCCCCTTCATGGCAGGGGCGGAAAATAACTTCAAAACAACCTTCCGGCAGCAAGCCGCCGTTCTCTCCGGGCGCAGGC
The DNA here is from genome assembly GCA_048465615.1 of Tannerellaceae bacterium. Taxonomy (GTDB): domain Bacteria; phylum Bacteroidota; class Bacteroidia; order Bacteroidales; family Tannerellaceae; genus Parabacteroides. The sequence goes on along the minus strand of DBFWLD010000028.1, from coordinate 57,203 downwards.
CGGCTGTCGGGGGGAACATCGCCCGCGCCAGGCGCTTCGACGATGTCGGGTTGGCAGGCGGAACAGAAAAAAAGCAAGGCGGATCCCGCCCAAGCAAATAAGCACGTCTTCATCCTATCGAATATTTAAAAGTTATTGTATGCCGTCCCAAGCATTATCGTCGAGGTTGATTGTCCCTGAGATAAAGAAGCCGGGTTTTATATCCGTATACTTTCCGGTAATGTTCACCCAATGGTTCGGACTGAAAATAATTCGGTTGCCGGTTGCTACTCCCGGACTGTCGGCCACTTTCATCGTGAATCGCTCGGTGGCGGCTCCTGTATGAATGTCGAGATAAAACAGGGTTTTCCGGGCATCCGGCGTGGGCAGCATATAGGTGCTGAATACCACCTTGCCTGCCGCCGGTGTTCGGGTTCCGATTAACTTGTTGCCGCTGTCGCCTGCGGTTTGCCAGGTGAGCGGCATGCCGTCGAAAGCCCTGACGGATGTCACCAATTGTTCGGCGGTTAGCGACAAGCCGCTCACGGAAGTCGGTACCATATCGATTGCTAGCGTCAAACCGCCGACAATCCGTTTTAAGGTACCTTTCACATGATTAATTTCTCGCGGGGTAAAGTGCGTACCTATAAACGAGGTGTTTTTATACCCTTCGCCCATGCACACAAAAAACTCCGGTACGTCGGCGGCATTTACCGGTTGCAGATACAAATTGGCCAGGCTGGCCGGGGAACTTGCCGATCCGATGTTGAACCGGCGGGTTACCTTGGCGGGATTGGCAAAATCGTAATCCTTCCGGTTGTACCCGATTATCAGCAACTGATAAATGTCGGTAGCCGGGAGTGCCAGCACTTGCGTGGCAACGGGAAAGGAAATGACATCTATCTGCTGGGCTTTATCGTATACCGGTACATAGTTGGACGGATCGTCGGTACCCCCCGGATTGCTTTTCCGCAAAGGCAGGATAAGCAGCCGGTCGACCGAAAAAATCGTATCGCCCGGCGCCCGCGTGGTGGGCTTCCCATTGTCGATATACAATGCGATCTCCGTATTTTCTTCCGGGAAACCCTCCGGGGGCGTTTCCCCGCTAGTACAACTGCCCAGCAGAATTGCCGTCAGGAAGTTTCCCAGGAAGGAAAATAAGCTACCCTTTTTTTTCATTCCTTTCTTATTGAGGTTGAATAACCAGATTATGAATCAATTCCCAGGCCGGGCTGATCGAAATGATGATGTTCTGGTCGGTCATCAAATCGACCGGGGCGTCGTCGTCGCCCGGCTCAGGTGTTCCTCCGGTGGTATTTCCTGCTTGGGCTTTTATTCCCAACGAATAAAAATGATTGGCCAACAGGTCCAAATTAGTCGTGCTTCCGTTACTGTCTTGTACGGTCCAGGTTTTTAGGGCCGTGCCATCCGCGGCATACAGTCCGAGCGTCATCGTTACTCCGCTCACCGGCATATAATAGGCTCCGCTCAGTTGGGAATTGACTACTTTTACTACTCCCTGGCCGGATAAATCGTTTCCGGTATATATGCCGTTCGTTACCGGTTGCCCGCTTAGATCCATATCGATAATATTGAAGGGAGTAGCTGCTGTATTGATTCCGCTGCCTGTAGCCAGGTTCACTGTTTGGTTGGCATTGCTCACATTCAAGCGCAAATAACGTACCGTCTGGCTATTTATCGTCTGGGGGATATTCACGAAATAGCCCAAAATACCGGCCACCTTGCGCGTCATCTCAATGCTTACCCGTGCTCCGTTAGCCGTAACGGTAGCGTCTGCCCAGCCGGCGAACAGTTCTTCTTCGTCGCCGTTTTTGGCAATCTGTGCAATCATGCTCGAATAGGTACTGGTAGAAGACGGGGCGCTTATGTTGAATTTGTCTGTCGCGTCGCGCCCTACGGCCAGGAATTTGTAAGTGCCGGCAGCCAGTTTGTCGCTGTCGTCGAGCGTATAACGCTTGAAAGTAGTACCGTCCGTCCAGTCGGGGATGGTATAGGTTTTTGTATATACATAATCGGCATTATTGTAAAGGAAGGCATAAATCGATACCCGGGTGACATGTTGAACGGCTTCCTGGCTGTAGAGATTGCCTTTTGTAGGTATGCCGGCGCTCAATTCGTTGACTGCCGAGATCTGGAAGGTGATCGCCCCGTTTTCTGGTTCGCTCCCTGTGAGTTGAGAAGGATCGTTGTTATCCGAGCAAGCCCATAACATACCGCTTGCTAAAGCTAAAAACATTACTTTTTTCATGCTGCGAAAATTTTAAAGGATAAATAAATTATAAGAATGAAATCAATAAATATCCAAATGATGAACCATCGTCCACTTCCCGTTGACGAACGTCCAGATTTCCCAATAATTCGCTTGGCTGTTGTAATCTACCGTCACGGCCGTCACCTCGTTGCGGCGGATAGCGATGGCCGTGGGAGGAAGGGCAAGGGGCGATTGGGAGGAAGTTGCCGGATAAAACCCAAGGCGCAGGAAGGTCGTCTTTCCCATTGGCGAAGGAGCCAGAAGAATTTCTTCCGTTGCAGAAAGGGAAATTTTCTTTTTTACCTCCGTCTGTCCACTATAGGTGAAGCAGGGGGCCACTTGTCGATATACAGGGCCGGCTTCTGCTTCTAGCCGGCCTCCCGCAGCGGGGAAATTGCGGCAAAAAAGCAGCAGCTTGCCTTTTGTCCGTTCCATTTCGAGGGTTAGGAAAGAAGGGGCATCAGGCATTTTAAACCGTTTGCCGCCCAGGTAAAGATCGGTCTCTTCCTGCTGACTCGGATGCAGTTGGCCCGGGTGCAGTTGGCCCGCCGTGTCGTCTGGTGAGGAATTGCCCCATACGGTAAGTCGGTACTCGCCTTCCGGCAGATTGCCGATCAAAAAGGAGTAAGTTGGTTCCTTTGTAACAAGTTGCGTCAGAATGGATTTTCGTACTATCTCGCCTGTGGGAAGACTACACAATTCGTAATACAACGTGTTGATGAAGCGGGGGAAGGGTTGGTTTTCATCTATTTTGTCGAAGGTTTCGAATTGGTCTATATTAAAATAGTTTTTGTCTTTCACGCCTATAGTCACCCAAAGCCCGGAAGCACAGGGGGGAAGGTCTTCGGCAATACAAGAACTAAGTAATACCCACAAACTAATTCGGTAGAAATTATGTAATAAGTTTCTCATAATTTCTTGTCTTATAATGATAAAATCATATTGATAGGTTTTATCGTGCAAATAGGGCAAACCGAACTTCGGCATATAGGGCTTCCGCAAGCTCGCCTTTGTAATAGGAACATAATTCAGAGATGAAAGTTTCGGTTCAAATCGGAAAGAATTTTTCAGTTAAATGGATACCGCTTAAAAAGGCCCGGATCGAGCGAAAAAGAAATGGCAAATAAGCCGAGCAAATAAAGCGTATGCTTTTTTTGCTCGGAAATAATGTTTACTTTTGTAAGAATTTTTGCTGACACCTATGGAATTAAATAAAAAACACGGCTACTTGATCCAATGGCTCATCGGTGTGGGAGATTTGGCGATTTTGAATCTTTTGTTTTTCATCGTTTATTATGCCTTGGGCGAGTTTTACGCAGGAGCTATTTCCCATAATCTGAGGGAAGTAGTGCTGTTGTTGAATTTTTGTTATTTCTTTTCCCTCTACTTCGTGCCCATCCAGCTTCATATGTCGATCGTATTTATCGACAAAATCGTGCAGCGGGCTTTCTTCCTGGTCACTTTCCTGATCGTGCTTTTCGCCACTTGCCTGATTTTTCTCAATGTAGGCGACGTATTGGCCACGTTTCTTTTGGTATACTACCTTTCGGCGGCGGTCATCTTTTCGCTTTGGAGGGTGTTCGTACGCGTTTCCCTGAAAATTTACCGCCGCAAAGGCTACAATTTCAAGAAGATCATTATTGTGGGCGCCGGTAAAAACGGCATGGAATTATACCGGCTGATGAAAGACGACCTTTCTTACGGGTTCAACGTCATGGGCTTCTTCGACGACAATCTTTCGCTTAAAGAAGTATTGCCCAATTATTTGGGAAATACCGACGAAGTAGAAGCCTATGTGCAGGAAAACGGCATCGATGAAATCTATTGTACTCTTCCGGGCACTCACGACGGCAAAATACTCCGCATGCTGAATTTTGCGGAAAAAAACATGGTGCGCTTCTATATCGTGCCGGAATTTTACCGGAACGTGAAAAAGAGCCTCGTGATGGAAGTGATGGAATCGATTCCCTTGCTCACCGTTCGTCGCGAGCCTTTGCAGGCCGCTTACAACCGGGCGTTGAAACGCATTTTCGACGTGATCTTTTCTTTGGGCGTGCTGGTGCTGGTTTTCCCCTTCTTATATATTATAGTCGGCATCTTGATTAAGATGAGTTCCCGGGGGCCCGTCCTCTTCCGCCAGAAACGTACCGGGCTGTACGGGCAGGAATTCGAATGCTATAAATTCCGCACCATGCGGGTGAATGCCGAGGCCGACACCCGGCAAGCGGTAAAAGACGATCCGCGGAAAACCCGCATCGGCAATTTCCTCCGGCGCACGAACCTCGACGAATTTCCCCAGTTTATCAATGTATTGCTGGGCGATATGTCGGTGGTCGGCCCCCGGCCCCATATGCTGAGGCATACCGAGCAATATTCCGCCCTGATCGACAAATACATGGTACGCCATCTGGTGAAACCGGGGGTGACGGGCTGGGCCCAGGTGACGGGCTATCGGGGGGAAACCAAAACGCTGGAACAAATGGAGGGCCGCGTCAAACGCGACGTATGGTATATCGAGAACTGGTCGTTTTTCCTCGATTTGAAAATTATAGTCGTCACGGTGCTGAATATGTTCAAAGGCGAGAAAAACGCCTATTGAAACGGGGTATGCACACTTTTTGCAAGAATGTGTAAAAAGTATCCATATTTATCGTATCTTTGCCGGCGATGGGAAGAATAATAGCCATAGATTACGGCCGGAAACGCACCGGCCTGGCGACGACCGATACATTGCAATTGATTGCCGGCGGCCTGGCTACCGTGCCGAGCGGAGAAGTGGTAGCCTACCTGGCCACGTATGTAAAGAACGAACCCGTCGAGCGGTTTGTGGTAGGCCTTCCGAAACAACTGAACAACGAGCCTTCGGAAAACATGCGCTATGTAGAGGCTTTCGTAACCCATCTGAAGCGTAGCTTGCCCGACATCCCCGTGGAATATTACGATGAGCGCTTCACTTCCGTGATGGCGCATCAGGCCATGCTGGACGGCGGTATGAAGAAAAAAAAGCGGCAGGATAAGGGCCTGGTTGACGAAATCAGCGCCGTTATCATTTTGCAAGGCTATTTGGAAAGTAAAAAATATCAATTATAATTTATGATTTTACCCGTATATTTATATGGCCAGCCGGTGCTCAGGAAAGAGGCTGGAGACGTGCCCCGCGACTACCCGGAGCTGAAACAACTGGTAGCCAATATGTTTGAAACCATGTATCATGCCGACGGGGTAGGGCTGGCGGCGCCTCAGGTAGGCTTGTCGATCCGCCTGCTGGTAATCGACGCGAGCGTGATGGGTGACGATTTTCCCGAATGCCGCGATTTCAAGCGAGCTATGATCAATCCTGAAATCGTGGAACGCAGCGAAGAAGAAATTGCTTTGGAGGAAGGGTGTCTGAGCCTTCCCGGCATCCACGAAAAAGTATCGCGGGCCAAAACCATCCGGGTGAAATATTTCGATCCCGATTTTACCGAGCACGAAGAAACGGTCGACGGATTCGCCGCCCGCGTCGTGCAGCACGAATGCGAACACCTGACCGGCCATGTGTTTATCGACAACATTTCTCCTATCCGCCGTCAGTTGAACAAGAGCAAATTGAACAGTATTATTAAAGGGACGGCCCGCTGCTCGTATCGGGCAAAGGCTGTCGGTAAATAAGCATACAGGAATATGACAGAACTAAGTAAAAACATTGAGGCCCTCAGGGAAAGAAAGGCCGTCATCGAAATGGGCGGCGGAGAGGCTGCTATCGAAAAGCAAGTGGCGATGGGTAAGCTTACCGCCCGCGAACGTATCCTCTCTTTGTTGGACAAGAACTCTTTTCATGAGTATGATATGTTTGTCAAACACGACGGACGCGACTTCGGCATGGAGAAGAAAGACCTGCCGGGCGACGGCGTAGTAACCGGCACAGGCACTATCTTCGGCGCGCCGGTCTGCATTTACGCGCAAGACTTTACCGTAGCCGGCGGTTCGCTGGGCTTGCAACACGCCCGCAAGATTACGAAAATCATGGATCACGCCTTGAAAATGAAATGCCCCATCATCGGCATCAACGACTCGGGCGGAGCCCGTATTCAGGAAGGGGTAGGAGCCTTGGCCGGTTACGGCGAAATCTTCTACCGCAATACGATCGCCTCGGGCGTGATTCCCCAAATATCCCTTATTCTCGGCCCCTGCGCCGGAGGAGCCGTTTACTCGCCAGCCCTGACCGACTTCGTGTTCGTGGTGGAAAATATTTCCAAAATGTTTATCACCGGCCCCAACGTAATTAAGACTGTTTTGGGCGAAGATATTTCGATGGAAGATCTGGGCGGCGCGCGCGTGCACGCCGAAACTACCGGCAACGCGCATTTCTATGCCAACAGCGAACTGGAATGTTTCGAACAGGTAAAACGCCTGGTAAGCTTTATCCCCTGGAACAACCAGGAACGCGCCAAGATGGTAGAGCCGAAGGAACCGGCTGCCATACTGAATATTGAACAGGTAGTGCCTTCCGACCCGAAACAACCCTATGACGTGCGCGACGTAATAAAATGTATTGTCGACGATTCTGATTTCCTGGAAGTACAGGAAATGTGGGCCGCCAATATCGTGATCGGCTTCGGCCGCATGGCAGGCGAAACGGTCGGCTTCGTAGCCAACCAGCCGATGGTGCTTGCCGGCGTGCTCGATTGCGACAGCGCCGACAAAGCCGCCCGCTTTATCCGCTTCTGCGACTCGTTCAATATTCCCATCATTACCCTCGAAGACATGCCGGGTTATCTGCCGGGCGTCGATCAGGAACATGCCGGCGTGATCCGCCACGGCGCCAAGGTGCTGTATGCCTATTCCGAAGCTACGGTTCCCAAGATTACCGTTATCCTGCGCAAAGCCTACGGAGGCGGTTATATCGCCATGAACTCCCGCCATCTGGGCGCCGACTTCATGTTTGCCTGGCCGAGCGCCGAAATCGCCGTTATGGGGCCGGAAGGAGCTGCCAATATCATTTTCCGCAAGGAAATCATGGAGGCGGAAGACCAGAACGCGATGCGTCAGACCAAGGTGAAAGAGTATATCGAGAAATTTGCCAATCCCTATGTAGCGGCTTCGAAAGGATTTATCGATTCGGTGATCGAACCCAAAGAAACCCGTTCGTTGTTGCTGCATGCGCTGAAACTTTCCATTCTGAAAGAGGAATACCGGCCGGCTAAAAAGCACGGGTTGCCTCCGTTCTAAATCCCAGTTCTTTTTAATATACGAGTGAAGTATGGAAAATAAAGCAAACGAATATGTCGATTTCGTGGTGACGGCCCGGAAGTACAAAACCCTGCTGACCGCGAAATACAAAAACCGCCCCCTCTGGCATAAGCCTCAGCCGGGCGAGGTGATTTCTCATCTTCCCGGAACGATTTTGAAAATCGAGGTGCAACAGGGCCAGGAGGTGGAAGCCGGCCAGTTGTTGATGATTCACGAAGCGATGAAAATGCAGAACCGGGTAGTGGCTCCTGTGGCCGGTATCGTTGCCGAACTGAATGTAGCCGCAGGCGACAAGATCGGGAAAAATCATCTGATGGTAAAGATAGAACCGAAATAAGAAGGGTGTTTTTTCCGGCAATCCGTTTCCGGAAAAAGAGTTTTTGCCCGGGCCGGCCTCGTTTAGGGAGTGCCGGCCCGGGTGTTTTTATAAGCCGGTGCGGCTTGAGAGTTCGGGTTTCCTGCTTTTGAAATAGTCGGAGAAAATAAGCTTTTCCGAAATAAGCTGGGCCTTGGATAATCTTTCTTGTTCGAAAGCAGTGTGTTTTAGCGAATCCGGGCAGAACAAGCTTTGTCCTACTCCCCGCCAGGGCGTAACCACGCCGGTAAGATCCAGCAGGGTAGGGAAAAGGGTGGTTTGATAAATCGTGTCCTGCGGATCAGCCGGTATAGGACGTGGCGAATGAACGATAAGGAGGGGCAGGTGTTGATGTAAATCCCGGTTCCTTACGTTCAGTTTCGCCGTATTCGGCTTATGATCGGCTACGATGACGAGCATGCTATTTTCATACAGGCCTTTGTCGCGCAGGCTTTGGATATAGTAGCCTAACCATTTGTCCATATAATGCACATTCGTCAGGTAGGTTCGCAATTCCTCCGAATAATCGGAAGGGTAGGAAATATCCGGGGTTTCGAAACACCGGTTATACGGAGAATGGGTAGAAGAGGTAAGCAGAACCGATAAGAAGGGCTGATCTTCGGCTTTGTCGTTGGCCGCGGCCCATTCGAAAAGCTGTTGGTCGTTGAGCCAGGATTCGGCTTCATGCGGATACTGATTGCGGGCAAACAAGGTGTCGATGCCGTAGGCGGCGCATAATTTTTTTTGTCCCCACATGTTTTCATGGGTAGGTATCGTCATTTTGGCCAGGTAGCGGGCGTCTTTTTGTTTTAACAAGGTAGGAAACGACCACAACGTATTCGTGGCTACCTTATTGATCGTGAGATCTTTTTTGAGCGGTAACATGCCGTTCAGGTAGATAAATTGCCCGTCGCTCGACTCTCCGTATTGGGTTTGCGAAACCATGAAGGGGCAATAAAAGGCTTCTTCCTTTAGCTTGTTCAGCGTAGGCGTTATCTCTTTGCCGTGGAATGCAAGGTCGATGGGGAAGGAACTTAATGATTCCGCCAGAATGAGAATGATATTCGGAGAGTTTGCCGGGGCTGGGAAAGAAGCGGGGTTTTCCCGGAAGATATAAGATTCCACTTCGTCCAGGTCGACCGGCGCATCCGTGGGGCGGCTATCTTCTATCTCGATAAAAAGGTTGACGACCAGGCCGTAATTATAGTAAGACGATTGATGGGATACAATTTGATGTTCGGAATAAATAATATCTTTTACATACGAGAGAATGCTTTTCTTCCCGTTCAAATCGGCAAAATGACGCTGATTGGCGTAGGCCGTTCGCAATAACCGGTTTGCCGCGATACTGCCGGTGGGCAGCAAAGCCAGTACCAGCAGGAGGGAGGCGTAACCCGAGGAGAGGGTAAAACGTTTTCGGAAATAAATATAATAAAGTACGACGATGGCGCCGGTCAGCCCGAAGAGGAGATCGGAGGGTTCTATCGCATCGGCCAGATTCTGGGACAATCCGTTCAGGTTCTGAACTTGGTTATAAAGCCCCAGCGGAAGATAATCGTTGAAGTAGCGGCTGTATCCTACGTGTATCCAGGCGATCAGCGTAAGCAGAAAATAAGGAATCAGGTTGAGGTACAAACGTTTGTTTATAAGGAGAAAAGGCAGGAAGTAAACCACGCATAGGTCGAACAGCGTAAAGGTGATGTTGACGGGATTGTATAGGTAGCTTATCAGGGAATCTACATGAAGAATCTGAGTATGTACATAAGCTAAGTTGAGAAAAGAAGCTGCGAAGATGAGTACTTTAAAAAGGAAAGCTTTGTTGCTTAGGAAGGGAAGTGAGGCTTTCATGGCGTTTTTGTTAAGACTAGTTTTAAGGTAAGTGTTAGTCGCTTTTTATGAAGATAAGGCAGGCCGGACGCTTGGAAATCCGCTTGTCGGGAGGATGCCCGGGCGCGGCCTATCCTTGTTTTCAAGGATGCAAATATGCGCTATTTAAGAGTGGGAAACAAATAAATCCGGCTAAAAAGAGGCTGGGAGGGAAAAAATATCCTCCGCTGCGGTTTGAGGCCGCCGGCTTCTTGGTTTGCCCGGAGGGCTAACTTGAAGTTTTCCTTTCCTGCTTTTGAATTTCTTTTTATGCAGACCTCCGGCACGCGAGGCGGATCGGGGCGTCGGCTCTTGAACTTTAAGAAAGGTTTCAGATAGGTTGTTAATCCTTAATTTATGCACGATTGAAACGTAAAATAGGAATGGAATAAGATTATTTCTTTACTTTTGCCTCGAAAAGCGAAGATAGGCAGTATTCCGGCAAAGTTCAAGCAAGCTTCTCTCTGCCCTCGGTTGGCACTATCTTGGCCTGCTAATCGGACAAATCGAATCCGTGAAAATGAGGATTATTTTAGGATGAAAAAAACAATTCTGTTTATATTATTGCAACTTTGCGCTTTATCCCTGTATGCACAGATCAATACCGACCGGGTGTTGGCCATCGGGAGAAATGCGTTGTATTTTGAAGATTACGTGCTTTCCATTCAATACTTCAACCAAGTCATCAAATCCAAACCTTGGTTGGCCGAGCCCTATTTTTACCGGGCGGTGGCCAAAATCAATCTCGACGATTTCAAAGGGGCGGAAGAGGACTGCTCGCTTTGCCTGGAGCGGAATCCTTTCCTGGTACAGGCTTATTATGCTCGGGGGATTGCCCGACAGAGCCAGGAAAAATATGAAGAGGCGATTGCCGATTATGAAAAAGGGTTGGAATTCAAGCATGAAGACCGGCAGATGCTTGTCAATATGGCTGTGGCTTATATCCAGAAAAAAGATTATAAGGGGGCCGAAAAAACCTTCGACGTGCTGATGGAATCTCACCCCAAATATTCGATGAACTACCTTACGCGCGGTGCTATGTATCTGGAAAAGGGCGATTCCGTGAAGGCGTTGGCCGATTACAACAAGGCCATCGAGATGGATCCTTATTATGCGCCGGCTTACGGCAACCGGGCTATCTTGCTTTACCAGACGCATAACCTGAAAGACGCGCTGGCCGACTTGAACGAAGCTATCCGGCTGGATACCCGCGAGGGTGGCTATTACATCAACCGCGGATTGGTACGTTACCAGATGAACGATCTTAGGGGGGCGATGGCCGATTACGATCAGGTGATCAGTATGGACAGCCGCAACTTGATTGCCCGTTTCAACCGCGGCTTGCTGCGTTTCCAGGTGGGCGACAACAACCGGGCTATTGAAGATTTCGACGTGGTGATCGAGGAAGAGCCTGATAACTATATGGCTTATTACAACCGCGCCCTGCTTCGGTTCGAAACGGGCGATTACGTAGGGGCCGTCAACGATTACGACGTAGTGCTTTCCCAATATCCTAATTTCCTTCCTGGCTATTACAGCCGGGCGGAGGCCAAGCGGAAAATGCGCGATCAGGCAGGAGCCGACCGCGATTATTGGGCGGCTATCGAGTTGGAGGAAAAAATGAAAAAAGACCGTGCGGCAGGGCAGGGGAGCTTGGCGGCTTCGGGCGCGGCTTCCGGCAAGGATGCGGCAACCGACGAGGCCGGCAAGGAAGGAGAAAATACCCGTGAGCAGTCGGATAAAAATATCAATAAGTTCAACCGGTTGGTGGTATATGATAAGGAGCAGGAGCGCAAAAGCAAATACCAGAGCGAAGTGCGCGGGCGCGTGCAAGATCGCAACGTAAGGGTCGACTTGGAGCCGATGTTCGTGCTTACGTATTACGAAAAGCCCGATCCGGTGAAAAAACTGGTTTATTACGATAAGATGCTGGAGGCGTTCAACGACCGGCAGGTTCTGCCGCGCAAACTGCGGCTCACCAACGAGGAAGCGGCTTTGAACGAAGATCAGATTGCCGTGCATTTCGCCTCGATCAACGATTATTCGCTTCGTATCGCCTCGCATGCCGACGATGCGGATGCCTATTTCGGGCGTGCGCTCGATTATATGCTGGTACAGGATTTTGCCGAAGCGATCAAGGACTTTACGAAGGTAATCGAGCTTGACCCTACGTTTGTCATGGCCTATTTCAACCGGGCGGTGGTACGGTATAAGCAATTGCAGTACAACCAGTCGCAGGCAGCCGACGTGCCCGACGACATTACCGCCATGAGCATGAATCTGAATGTAGGCAAAAAGTTGCCCAAGCCCGGCGCGGCGGCCGATGCGACAACGGCGATGGTGAAAGACAACAAACGGGCCTATGAGCACGAAATGATTATGCGCGATTATGATAGAGTGATTCAACTGAATCCCGAATTTGTATATGCGTATTTCAACCGGGGCAACCTCAGATGTACTCAGCGCGATTTCAGGGCGGCGATCATCGATTATACCGATGCCATCGAGCGAGATCCTGAATTTGCCGAAGCCTTTTTCAACCGCGGGCTGGCCCGTCTTTCGCAGGGCGACGTTTCCCGCGGTATCGCCGATTTGAGCAAGGCCGGCGAACTGGGTATCATCAATGCGTATAGTATCATCAAACGGATGACCAGCCGTTGAGAAATAAATGTCCGGCCGCCGTGTCGTATGAGTCGGCGGCTTGGGGGGGAGAAGCGATGTGCCGGAAATTCGGCAAGGCGTTTCTCCCTCTTGTTTGCAGGGGGGCGGAGAAGCTAAAAAATGAAGTTTTAAGAAAAATATACGGTTTTCAGAAAAAGAATGCTACCTTTGCAACCTATAAAAGAAATTGAGTATACAGATATGATAAAGATTACATTTCCGGATAATTCCGTAAGAGAATACCCCGAGGGAACCACGGCTATGCAGATAGCCGAAAGCATCAGTTCCCGACTCGCGCAGGAAGTTTTGGCCGCAAGTGTAGACGGACAAACCTGGGATCTGAGTCGCCCCATCGCGCATGATGCTTCCGTGAAGCTTCTCAAATGGGATGACGAAGAAGGCAAACATGCTTTCTGGCATTCGAGCGCCCACCTGATGGCCGAAGCCTTGCAGGAACTCTACCCCGGCATCAAGTTCGGGATCGGGCCGGCCATCGAAAACGGTTTCTATTACGACGTCGATCCGGGCGAAACCCCTATCAAGGAAAGCGACTTCCCGGCTATCGAAGCCAAAATGCAGGAATTGGTAGCCAAAAAAGAAGAAATCAAACGTACCGACATCAGTAAAACCGACGCGCTGAAGATGTTCGGCGATCGCGGTGAAACTTATAAAACCGAATTGATCGGCGAGTTGGAAGACGGCACGATCACTACCTATACGCAAGGAGCGTTTACCGACCTTTGCCGCGGGCCGCACCTGCCCGATACTTCCTACCTGAAAGCCGTAAAAATATTGAGCGTGGCCGGAGCTTATTGGCGCGGCGACGAAAAACGCAAACAATTGGTTCGTCTCTATGGCATTACCTTCCCCAAGAAGAAGATGCTCGACGAATACCTGGCTTTGCTGGAAGAAGCTAAAAAACGCGATCATCGCAAGATCGGTAAGGAGTTGGAGTTATTCACCTTCTCTACGGCCGTAGGAGCCGGTTTGCCGCTCTGGTTGCCGCGCGGTACGCAGCTCCGTCTCAAATTGGAGGATTTTCTGAAACGCATTCAGAAGAAATACGGTTATCAACAGGTAATGACCCCTCATATCGGCGGCAAGCAACTGTATGTAACTTCGGGCCATTACGCCAAATACGGAAAAGATTCTTTCCAGCCCATTCATACCCCGCAGGAGGGCGAAGAGTTCCTGCTCAAACCGATGAACTGCCCCCATCACTGCGAGATTTACAAGGCCTTTCCGCGCTCCTATAAAGATCTGCCGATACGTTTTGCCGAGTTCGGAACGGTGTATCGCTATGAACAAAGCGGGGAGTTGCACGGTTTAACTAGGGTACGCGGTTTTACGCAAGACGATGCCCACTTGTTCTGCCGCCCCGACCAGTTGAAGGACGAGTTCTTGAAAGTAATGGATATTATCTTTATTATTTTCAAAGCGCTTGATTTCGAAAACTTCGAAGCACAGATTTCGCTTCGCGACAAAGTGAACCGTGAAAAATATATCGGCTCCGACGAAAACTGGGAAAAGGCAGAAACTGCCATTATCGAAGCTTGCCAGGAAAAAGGACTGAAAGCCAAGATCGAATACGGCGAAGCCGCTTTCTACGGCCCGAAGCTCGACTTTATGGTAAAAGACGCCATCGGTCGCCGCTGGCAGTTGGGTACGATTCAGGTAGATTACAACCTGCCCGAGCGTTTCGAACTGGAATACACCGGCGAGGACAATAAAAAGCACCGGCCGGTGATGATTCACCGCGCTCCGTTCGGCTCGATGGAACGCTTCGTAGCCGTTTTGATCGAACATACCGGAGGGAAATTCCCCCTGTGGCTGACGCCCGACCAGGTTTGCATTTTGCCGATCAGCGAAAAGTACAACGACTATGCGTGGAAGATCGCCCGCGAACTGGGAGAAAGCGATATTCGCGTATTGGTAGACGACCGCAACGAGAAAATCGGACGCAAAATTCGCGATAACGAGCTCAAGCGGATTCCGTATATGCTGATCGTAGGCGAAAAAGAAGCGGAAAATGGCGAAGTTTCGGTAAGAAAACAGGGCGAAGGTGATAAAGGTTCGATGAAAATTGCTACCTTTGCAGCGCTTTTGAACGACGAGGTAGAGGAAATGATGAACCGTTGGCAAAAAAGTAAACAGTAATAACTAATAACGAGGAGAATAAATCTTTTTGAATGAAGAATGACAATCTGAAAGAACAGTATAGAATCAACGAACGCATCCGTGTTCGTGAAGTTCGCTTAGTCGGTGATAATATAGAGCAGGGCGTTTACCCGACCTCGCAGGCTATGAAGATAGCCGAGGAACAGGGGCTCGACCTGGTTGAAATTTCGCCTAATGCTGCACCCCCCGTTTGTAGAGTAACCGATTACCAGAAATTCCTCTATCAGCAGAAGAAACGCCAGAAAGAGCAGAAAGCCAAATCTGTGAAAGTGGTAGTGAAGGAGATTCGTTTCGGACCTCAGACGGACGACCACGATTACAATTTTAAACTCAAGCATGCGAAGGGATTCCTGGAAGAGGGTGCGAAAGTGAAAGCGTATGTGTTCTTTAAAGGTCGTTCCATCTTGTTTAAAGAGCAGGGCGAAGTTTTATTGCTCCGGTTTGCCAACGATCTGGAAGATTACGGAAAAGTGGAACAGTTGCCGGTGTTGGAAGGGAAGCGCATGATTATTATGCTGACGCCGAAAAAAACCGGAGCGGCGAGTTCTCCCAAAGCGGCAGCGCCCGTATCCAAGCCTGTTAAAAAAGTGGTGATAACGCCCAAGCCCGAAGCGTCTGCCGAAGGCGAAAAGAAAAAAGAATAAAAAATAAAAAATCCGCCTGTTGGAAGGCGGCAACGTTTAATAATTAAAATAGAATTGGAAAATGCCTAAGATGAAGACTAATTCCGGTGCCAAAAAGAGGTTCGCCCTTACCGGATCAGGTAAAATCAAAAGAAAACACGCTTTTAAAAGTCATATTCTGACGAAGAAGACTACGAAGCAGAAAAGAAATCTTACGCACACCGGTCTGGTAGCCAGTGTGGATATGAGCAATGTGAAAAAATTGCTCTGCTTGAAGTAATCTTTTTTAAATTAAGCGAGTTTTACCACGATTTTTATTAACCGAATGTATTTAGCTATCAAGATCGCCCATAAGTGGTGGCGCTAACATTCAAAACAGATTAGTATTATGCCTAGATCAGTAAATCATGTTGCTTCAAGAGCAAAAAGAAAACGGATTTTAAAACTTACCAGAGGTTATTATGGCGCACGCAAGAACGTGTGGACCGTAGCGAAAAATACCTGGGAAAAAGGTTTGACGTATGCTTTCCGCGACCGTCGGAATAAAAAACGTAACTTCCGCGCTTTGTGGATTCAGCGTATCAACGCTGCCGCCCGTCTGGAAGGCCTTTCTTATTCGCGCCTGATGGGTGCTTTGCACGCTGCCGGTATCGAAATCAACCGTAAGGTATTGGCCGACCTGGCTATGAACCATCCCGAAGCTTTCAAAGCTATCGTAGCGAAGGTAAAGTAAGTTTTGCCGTATAGCTAAAGAGAAGCGCCTTCCCTTTCGGGGAAAGGCGCTTTTTTCGTTTGCAGGCAGAGATCGCTGCTTTTCGGTCTTTTTATCGGAAGCATCGCCGCACCGGCCTGAAAACAGACGGTAAGGTGCCTCTTGGCTTACCCCAAAAATGCTTTTCGCTCCTTTGTAAAATTCCTTGGAAAATGCTCCTGAAATGTTTGGAAGATTCGAATCTTATTTCTATCTTTGTAATAAGGAAAAAGAAACATGAGTTAAGCCGCACTTGTTCGATTGGGAAACTCATCAGTTTATTTTAATTCCGAGACATAGCTCTTGTCGCCAATGGCGGGCCGCACCCTTAGGGGCATGCATCGCACGGCGGATTACAAAGGTGGCAAAGCACTCAAATCCTGTCATACGGAGTTTGTTCATATCTACAGTGCGGCTTTTTTTCATACAAAGGGAAAATCTCGAAAGGGCTTTTCCCTTTTTTGGTTGGTTTCCCCGGTAAGAACCTATGCGAGCGGGGCCACCCCGGAAGCTAAGCATCTCTGTTCATAAGCCTGAACCAAAAGTGAGGTAAGGGATGGGGGACGGATGATCCTTCTAACGGGGAGAAAACCATCTGCATACTACCTCAGGAAGTGTCCGGCCGGCGGCAAAGATACCCATCGCGGACGGAAGACTGAAGGAAAGCTGTGGCAAACATCTGGCCTGGCCAGCAGAAACCTGATAGGTAGGCTTGCAAGAGTAAATAAGCTTGCAACACAACCTACAGCCGGCATGGCCGGCCAGTACCCGGAATAAACCAGGCCGGTGCATGAGGGAAAGATAGATTCCTCACTAGAGAGTCGCATGAGCAAGCTCTTACGGGCGGGAAGAAGAACAAGCCGGATGAGAAAGGGACGGGCGATATGATTGGTAAGGAAAACAGATGGTTTTTTGAATGTAATTTTTTTAATTTAGTTTATTATTCTACCTTTGTAATTGTTTGTTCCGGGAGAAGAAATAAAAGGAAACGGCCTGACAGGCAGAGCAAGATACCATGCGTTCGTACAGCTAAAAAGGGGTAAATGGAAGAAAATAAAATAGCATTTGGTAAAGATGACCAAGTCGGTTTGGAAAGTGAAATATCCGAATTAATACAAGAACAACTTTTGTTCACGAAAAGTATCTATGCCCGCTTGCCGGTAGGGATTGAAATCTACGATGCTCATGGAATTTTGCGCAGCATAAACGATCACGCGTTGCAGATGTATGGCGTTGCCGACAGAGAAACGGTGGTAAACAGCGTCAATCTTTTTAACAGTCCCTATGTCGATACGGCGCTAAAAGCCAATATACAAGGCGGCGAAGATGTGGTGTTGGAATTTGAATATGATTTCGACCGGATAAACAGAGATACCTATTTTATTTCCAACAACCGAGGTACCATGATTTATCAGGTACGTATAATTCCTATACGAGGGCGTAGCGATGCTATAATCGGCCATATATTGCTTGCCAACGACGTTACCGCGATGAAAGAAACGGAATATCGGACGGAGGAAACCAAAAAAAATCTGGAGATGGCCATGCAAGCGGCCAATTTATCGTCGTGGGTATACGATATATACCAACGGAAATTCAGCGTCGTGTACGGCAAAGCCTTACCCGAATCTTCCTTGAGCTGGGAAGAACTGATAGGCCGGTTGCATCCTCAAGACTGCCAGCCCTTGATACAACTTTTTTCGCAGTTGATAAACAAGGAGATTCCGGAAGGGCAACTTACCGTGCGGCTCTATGAGGAAAAAGAGGAGCAATACCGTTATTATGAATGGAGGATGCGATTGTCTTCCGAACATTTTGGGAAAACCCAGATTGTAGGAACGCAACTCGATGTGACCGATAAGATACACATGGCCAAGAAGACGCACGATCTGATGGCCAAGCGCGAGCTGGCGATGAAAGTAAGCAATATTGTCCATTGGGATTTCGACGTACGTACCCGCAAATTCGAATCCTATAACGACCCGCTCAACGATTATAAGAGCGAGAGGCTGCTTACCTTGGAAGAATATATAGACGCTATACATCCGGAAGATCGTACTTTATCGTCCGACACCATGCAATCGATGACGGCAGGCCAAAACACTACCTTCAATTTTACTTTCCGCATGCAAACCAAATATGACAAGGCTTGGCAATATTGCGATTTTATCGCTGTTCCTTTCGAGCAGGATGAAAACGGCCATATCACCCGTTACACCGGATTCCGGCAAAACATCCCTAAGCTTCAGCAATTAAACCGGGAGCTGAAAGAAAGAAACTACAAGATCGAGCTTACTTTCAAAACCGTGGGTATGTCGTATTGGGACTTTGATGTGAAAAGCCGTCAGTTCCGTGCCTTCAACGATCCGGTAAACGACTACCATTCCGAAAAGATAATTACCCCCGAAGATTATATTGCCGTAACTCATCCTGACGACAAAAGCCAAGTGGCCGCCTATATCGAACAAATGATGCAGGGAAAAGACAGGGAGTTTACTTTCAACTATCGTTCTCAAACTAAATGGGATAAAGAATGGCAGACCTTGATGATAACCGGCGTACTGGTAGAATGCGATAACGAGGGGCGGCCGACCCGCTACACAGGCATCAAGGTAAATAATACGAGAAGGGAAAAAATGATCGAGGAATTAAAGGAGCTAAAAGAAAAAGCGGAACTATCGGATCGCCTGAAATCGGCTTTCCTGGCCAATATGAGCCATGAAATACGTACCCCTTTGAATGCAATCGTGGGATTTTCGGAAATAGTAGTCAACTGCGACGATCCGCAGGAGAAAGAAGAATATATTCGGATCATCCAATCGAACAATGAATTGTTGCTACGTCTGATTGATGATATTCTCGACCTTTCCAAAATAGAATCGGGTATACTTGAATATAAAAACCAGAAATTCAACCTGGCTAAAGTATGCCGCGAGCTATACACCACCAGCCTGCCTAAAATGACGAATCCCGGGGTGGAACTCCGCCTCGACAATCCTGATACAGACTGTTGGATTTTCCTCGATAGAGATCGCCTCAAACAAGTATGGATGAACTTCATTTCCAATGCAATAAAATATACTCGGGCGGGATATATCCGGATAGGTTACGCGACTGAAAAAAACGGTATCCGCATCTACGTGGAAGATTCCGGCCTGGGAATTCCTGAAGAAATGCACCAAATGGTTTTTAACCGTTTCCAGAAACTCGACGACTTCGTACAGGGGACAGGACTGGGACTGACTATTTCCAAGGCCATTGTCGAAGCCGCCGGCGGGGAAATCGGGTTTACTTCCGCCCCTGGAAAAGGCTCTACCTTCTGGGCCTGGTTGCCCTGTACAGTCGAAAAATAAAAAAGCACATACCCCCTTCTGCCGCAACCCTGCTTTCCGAGGTCTTCACCTACTGTGCCGGAAGCAAGGGGAGAAGAATCTTATTATGCCTTCCCTCGTTTGCCGCGGGTCGGGGCCGCCTCCTCTAACATAGCCTATCCGATGAGGGAATGTTTTTAGGAACTTTTCTTTCCAAAGAAAACGAATCTTCGTATATTTACCCGCCAAGAAACAAAACACCTAAAAAACACCTATTTCCTATGCAACTGCCAAAACAGCTTTCCCTACCCGCAACTTTATGGGCCGTCGCCTGTACGTTGCTTCTAGGTTCGTGTACGCCCAAGGCTCCTGTACAAGTCGACCTTATTCCCAAGCCCGCCGCGATAGAAACAAAAGGCGGCTATTTCAAAGTCGATACCAACCTGCTTTTAGGCGAAGGAACTTCCGGGACCGTTCGCTATATCCTCGACGAAAACTACGAGCCGGGCCGGCCCGAAGCCTATCGGTTGAAAGTCGGCAAAGAAGGCATCGAAGCAAAAGCCTCCTCCCAAGCCGGCCTGTTTTACGCCCGGCAAACCCTTCGCCAATTGCTTACTCCGGAAGGTATCCCTTACGTCGATATACAAGACGCTCCCCGTTTTCCCTATCGCGGATTGCATCTCGACGTCTCCCGCCATTTCTTCCCCAAAGAAGAAGTATGCAAACTCATCGACGTGATGAGCTATTATAAGCTCAATACCCTCCATATGCACCTGACTGATGCCGGAGGCTGGCGTATCCAAAGCGATAAATATCCCCGGCTGACTACCGACGCCGCCTTCCGCACCGAATCGGATTGGCAGAAATGGTGGGACGGCAAGGATCGCCGCTACCTGCCGGAAGGAACCCCCGGCGCCTACGGAGGCTATTTCACCAAAGAAGATATTCGCGAGCTAGTAGCCTATGCCGCCGACCGCCACGTCACGATCATTCCCGAAATCGAATTTCCGGGCCATTCGGAAGAAGTGCTGTTCGCTTATCCCGAATTGAGTTGCTCGGGCAAACCTTACCAAAATGGCGATTTTTGCATCGGCAACCCGGCCAGCTTTACTTTTATGGAAGACATCCTGGGCGAAGTGATCGAGCTCTTCCCCTCCGAATACATCCATATAGGTGGCGACGAAGCCGGCAAGAGCGCATGGAAAACCTGTCCCAAATGCCAGGCGCTGATGAAACAAAAAGGAATGCAAAGCGTAGACGAATTGCAAAGTTATATGATTCACCGGGCCGAAGAATACCTGCTTTCCAAAGGCCGGAAGCTTATCGGTTGGGATGAAATCCTGGAAGGCGGCCTGGCGCCCGAAGCCACCGTCATGTCGTGGCGCGGAGAAGACGGAGGCATCAAAGCCGCCCGCATGGGACACGATGTGATTATGACGCCCGGCAATTATCTTTATTTCGATTTCTACCAAGCCGATCCCACGACACAGCCTTACGCCATCGGGGGATATACCCCTATCAAACGCGTCTACAGTTACGATCCCGTTCCGACCGATTCGCTCACCGCAGAGGAAAGCCGTCATATCCTGGGCGTGCAAGCAAATACCTGGACGGAATATATTCCTGACAGCAAACATCTGGAATACATGATATTCCCCCGCGCTCTGGCTTTGGCCGAAATAGCCTGGACGCCCCAGGAACTGCGCAGTTGGGACGATTTCAAGCCTCGTATGAACGCCCACATCCCCGTTTTGCAACAAAAAGAGATCAGCCCCTTCACGCTTTCCGACGAAATTGAAGCCGTGATGACGGTCGATACGCTGCGAAAACAAATCGAGGTGAGTCTCGATGCCGAAAAGTACCCGGCCGAAATACGCTATACGACCGACGGAAGTCTGCCTTCGGCTGCTTCCGCTCTCTACCAAGGCCCTATTGTCGTAACAGACTCGGCCCATATCGTAGCCGCCATTTTCCGCGACGGCCGTTTGCAGGGCACGCCTACCGAGAAGAAAGCAGATTATCACCGGGGCATTTATAAACCCATCCGGTTCAACAGCAAGTTATACAACGGCTATATGGCCGGCGGCATCAGTGCACTGGTAGACGGGTACCGGGGCGGCCTGACCTATCTGGACGGCCGTTGGCAAGGATACCTGAACGATCTGGATTGCGTGGTCGATATGGAAGAAACGACGGATATACATAAAGTTTCCATTCGCTTTATGCAACTGATCGGTCCCGGCGTATTCCAGCCGGGCAAAGTAGAGTTGCAGATCTCGGAAGACGGAGAAAACTTTACGTCGACGGGCACGATTCCGACTACCCTTTCCAATCAGGATAAAGACCTGGGATTCCAAGAGTATACCTTTACCGGCCCGTGGAAAGCCCGCTACGTGCGGCTGAAAGCCACGGAAGTAAACAACGGCTTTATCTTTGCCGACGAAATCGTGATCTGGTAGGGCCGTGCGCTAAGAAAGCAAATCAACTAAATCCATAAAATAAACAACACATGAAGAAGCAACTTATGACCCTTCTGTTGAGCGGCAGCCTCGTGGCGGCCGCCCAGCAACCGGCCGATTACGTCAATCCTTTTATCGGGACCAGCAATTACGGGACAACCAACCCGGGTGCGATCTGCCCGCAAGGAATGATGAGTGTAACACCCTTCAACGTAATGGGTTCGAAAACCAACCGGTTCGACAAAGACAGCCAATGGTGGTCGGCCCCTTATACCTCCGACAACGACTACTTCACCGGCTTCGCCCACGTCAACCTGAGCGGCGTAGGCTGTCCCGAGCTGGGCAGCCTGCTGTTGATGCCTACCACCGGCGAGGTGAATGTGGACTACCAGCAGTACGGTAGCCATTATGCCGACGAAACCGCCCGTCCCGGTTACTATGCGAACCGGCTGACCAAATACAACATCAAAGCCGAAGCTACCGCCACGATGCGTACCGGCCTGAGCCGTTTTACCTTTCCCAAGGGCCAAAGCAACATTCTGCTCAACCTGGGTGAAGGACTCACCAACGAGACGGGAGCCACGGTCCGCATCGTAAGCGATACGGAAATCGAAGGCAGCAAACTGCTGGGCACTTTTTGTTACAACCCCCAGGCTGTTTTTCCCATCTACTTTGTAATGAAAGTAAGCAAAGCCCCCAAAAAGATAGGCTATTGGAAAAAACAACGCCCCATGAAAGGGGTAGAAGCCGAATGGGACGTTTACTCCGGCAAATATAAGCTCTATACCAGCTATACCCGCGAGATGAGCGGCGACGACGTAGGCGTATGGTTTACCTACGATACCGAAGCCGACGAAGCCATCGAAGTAAAGATGGGCGTTTCCTTCGTCAGCATTGAAAACGCCCGGTTGAATATGAATACCGAGCAGCCCGATTTCAATTTCGACAAAGTGCGTCAGGACGCCTTCCGGATGTGGAACGACGATCTTTCCCGCGTACAGGTAGAAGGCGGAACCGACGACCAGAAAGCCATCTTCTATACTGGCATGTACCATTTGCTGATCCATCCGAATATCATTCAGGACGTAAACGGCGAATACCCGATGATGGAGAGCCTGAAAGTAGGCCATACCACGGGCAACCGCTATACCGTCTTTTCGCTATGGGACACCTATCGCAACGTAAGCACGCTCATGACGTTGCTCTATCCCGAGCGTCAGCTCGATATTATCCGCTCGATGATCGACATGTATAAAGAAAACGGCTGGTTGCCCAAATGGGAATTGTACGGCCGGGAAACGTTTACGATGGAAGGCGATCCTTCCATACCTTATATTGTAGATGCCTGGATGCGCGGTTTGCGCGACTTCGACGTGCAGACGGCTTATGAAGCGATGAAAAAAGGAGCCACCACGCCCGGCGAATACAACCTGCTCCGGCCCGATGCCAACGACTATTTCAGCAAAGGCTATGTACCTTTGCGCGAGCAATACGACAATTCGGTATCGCATGCCTTGGAATACTATATCGCCGACTGGAACCTGGCCAATTTCGCCGAAGCTCTGGGCAAAAAGGAAGACGCCAAATTATTCCGCGAACGCGCCTTAGGCTACAAACATTATTATAGTAAAGAATTCGGCACCTTGCGCCCGATTCTGCCCGACGGCACTTTCTATTCGCCCTTCGATCCGAAACAAGGCGAAAACTTCGAGCCCAGCCCCGGCTTCCATGAAGGGAATGCCTGGAATTATACTTTCTACGTGCCGCACGACATCAAGGGATTGGCTAAGTTGATGGGTGGAGACAAGAAGTTTGTCGACAAACTGCAAATGGTATTCGACAAAGGATATTACGATCCGGCCAACGAACCGGATATTGCCTATCCGTATTTATTCAGCTATTTCAAGGGAGAAGCCTGGCGTACGCAGAAGTTGGTTCGGCAATTGTTGAAAGATTATTATCATAATGCTCCGAACGGCGTACCCGGCAACGAAGATACCGGCACTATGTCGGCTTGGGCCATCTTCTCGATGATGGGCTTTTATCCGGCCTGTCCCGGCGATGTGAATTACGTGCTGACTTCGCCCACGTTCAACAAAATCACCATCCGGTTGGATAAAAAATTCTATCCTAAAGGGGAGCTGGTGATCGAATCGATGCACCAGACGCCGGAAGATATTTATATCAAAGAAGTGACAGCGGGCGGAAAACGGTTGAAAGGCTATACTATCTCGCAGGAAGAACTGGTGAATGCCGGCACGTTGCGTTATATATTGGAAGCTACTCATAAATAAACCGGTTTCGCATTTTCGCTCTCCTAAGCAACAGCGAATAAAATAAACCGGTAGTTTTCAGGAAAGGGATGCTCTTGCGATAGAGTCATCCCTTTCTTTTCAGATAGGGGAAGACGAGTTGCCGGGGCATTACTTGAAAAATTGCCTCGCGGCACAAAGAAAAAACGTTGTTTTTCTGGGAAAATATGCTCTAAGTTAGCATAGAGCTCAATAAGACTCGGCTTGGAGCCAGGTTTTTCTGGTGTTTTTGTATTCTTTTGATTATCAGTAATGTATTAGGATAAGAAAACCAATAACAAAGGAATGAAATTTCTCACCGATCCTTTTTTCATAGGAAAAAAAGATCGATAATCTTCCTTCTGTTCCGGCAAGGACGGGCTTGGAAGGAAGTAATCGCTTTATCAACCCGTCATTTCATCAACTCGTCAATTCGGCTATCTCGGCCGCAGAAGCCCGGATCAGATCGGCGGGGGCAATTTCAATCTGCAATCCTCGCTGTCCGGCGCTTACGTAGATTTTAGCGTAGCGGGTAGCCGTAGGATGCAGATAGGTAGGAAAACGCTTTTTCATGCCGATCGGCGAGCAACCGCCGCGGATGTAACCGGTAAGCGGCAGTAGTTCTTTTACAGGGATCATTTCGCATTTCTTATTTCCCGATACCTTGGCCGCTTTTTTCAGATCAACTTCCTCGGCCCCCGGGATGACGCAAACAAAATAACCGGTCTTATCTCCATGCAATACCAGAGTCTTGAATACCTGGGCCACGTCTTCCCCCAACTGGGCGGCTACGTGCAGCGCGCTCAGATCCTCTTCGTCCACTTCATACGGAACCAGCCGGTACGCTATTCCCGCTTTATCGAGTAAACGTGCTACGTTGGTTTTATTTATCTTTTCTTTCATACAAACTACTCCCTGTAATAGTATCTCTATGTTGTTTTTCCCCCTCAACCGAGGCCCTTCATCGATAATTGCACCCGTTTGCGCGCCATATCTACACTCAACACCTTCACTTGCACATGCTGATGAACGGAAACCACTTCGGTGGGATCGCTGATGTAGCGATCGGCCATTTCCGAAATATGCACCAGCCCGTTTTCCTTGATACCCACGTCGACAAAACATCCGAAGTTGGTAATATTCGTCACGATACCCGGCAAAATCTGTCCTTCTTTCAGATCGGCGATCGTTTTCACGCCCGGATCGAATGAAAATACCTGAATTTGCTGTCGCGGGTCGCGTCCCGGCTTATCCAATTCCTCCATAATATCCGCCAACGTAGCCAGGCCGGTTCGGGCACTTACATACTTTTCCGGTTTCAGCTCCTTTTTCAATCCTTTATTGCGGATAAGCTCTGCTACCGAGCATCCTAAATCGGCGGCCATTTGTTCCACCACCGGATAGCTTTCCGGGTGAACCGCCGAATTGTCCAACGGGTTGTCGCCTCCCGGAATCCTAAGGAAACCGGCCGATTGCTCGAAGGCTTTTTCGCCCATACGCGGTACTTTCAAAAGCTCTTTCCGACTTTTGAACGGCCCGTACTGAGCCCGGTAATCTACGATATTCTGCGCCAGGGCGGGGCCGAGCCCCGAAACGTAGGTGAGCAGATGCTTGCTGGCCGTATTCACATTCACTCCTACCAGATTCACGCAACTTTCCACGGTCTGGTCGAGGCTTTTTTTCAGCGCGCTCTGTTCCACATCGTGCTGATATTGACCTACGCCGATGCTTTTCGGATCGATTTTTACCAACTCGGCCAGCGGATCCATCAACCTGCGACCTATGCTGACGGCTCCGCGCACCGTTACGTCGTAGTCGGGAAACTCTTCCCGCGCCGTTTTGGAAGCCGAATAAACCGAAGCTCCGTTTTCACTGACCACAAACACTTGCACTTCGCGGTCGAAACGGATATTCGTGATAAACGTTTCCGTTTCACGGCTGGCCGTACCGTTGCCGATGGCGATGGCATCGATGGCATAGGCGGCCACCAGTTGAGCCACCTTGGCGGCTGCTTTCCCTTTCTCCTGCTGGGGCGGATGGGGATAGATCGCTTCGTTGTGCAATAAATTGCCTTCGGCATCCAGGCAAACCAGTTTACAGCCGGTGCGGTAGCCCGGATCGACGCCCAGCACCCTTTTTTGGCCCAAAGGGGGAGCCAGCAATAACTGACGGAGGTTTTCCGCAAATACGCGGATGGCTTCCTCGTCGGCTTTTTCTTTGCTCAGGCGGGCGTATTCCGTTTCGATGGAAGGTTTCAACAATCGTTTGAAAGCATCCTCTACCGCTTCTGCTACTTGTTCCGAGGTTTCTCGCCGGCTTTTCACAAAGCGGCGTTTCAATCGGTCGATGCAGGGTTCGGCATCGGGCGTAATGCCGACGCGCAAAATGCCTTCCGCTTCCCCGCGCCGCAAAGCCAGCAAACGATGCGAACTGCAACGGGCCAGGGGCTGACTGAAATCGAAATAATCTTTATACTTTATTCCCTCTTCTTCTTTGCCCTTCACTACTTTAGCTGTAATAACGGCCGTGCGCGCAAACGATTGCCGCACAGCGTGGCGAGCTTCTTCGTTTTCATTTACCCATTCGGCCACGATGTCGCGGGCTCCCTGCAACGCTTCTTCTTCGCTTTTTACATCTCCTTTTACAAAGGCCGCCACCCGGCCGGCCAAATTCTTTTCTTGTTGCAACAGAAGAATGTCGGCCAAAGGCCCTAATCCTTTTTTGCGGGCTATTTCCGCCCGGGTTTGCCGCTTGGGTTTGTAAGGCAGGTAGAGGTCTTCCAACTCGGTGGCATCCCACGATTCTTCAATTCGTTTTTTCAAATCGTCGGTCAGTTTTCCCTGTTCTCCGATCGATCCGAGTATGGTATCTTTCCGTTTTTTCAATTCGGAAAGTTTGTCTATCCAGTCCTTGATTTCTCCTATTTGTACTTCGTCGAGCCCACCGGTCATTTCTTTCCGGTAGCGGCTGATGAAAGGAATCGTAGCGCCGCCGGCCAGTAAATCGCAAGTTTTTTCCACTTGGCTTGCCGGAATATGAAGTTTTCCGGCAATCAAGGTATGAAATAATGTCGTACTCATAATTTTTATCTTCGATTATTTGAAGCAAAGATAGTGCAAACCGAGCGTAGAATCAAAGCTCGCTTTGATTCTGCCGAGGTGCAGCCTATCTTGGATTTGATTTTTAAATCAAAGATAGTGCAAACCGAGCGTCCAACCAAAGCCTCTCTTTGATTCTGCCCAGGTGCAGCCTATCTTCGTAAAGCAAAAGTAAATTTTTACAACTTAAATTTTCAACAATATGCAGACTTCCTGTCTAAATATTTGTAACTGTCATTAATTTTTATGATTTTTGTGCCGTGCAACTTGTGGATTATACACTACAAGTTGTTAATTATCGCTATAATACGGAACGAAATGACCTTACAGGATTCAGATAATAAAAAATGGGAACAAGAATATAGGGATTTGTCGGGCTTGCTGTCGAATATTGTCGATTCACTACCTATGTATATGTTTGTAAAGGACTCAGGGAGCGATTATCAATATGTATACTCCAGCCGGATGATGAACCAGATTTACGGCCGTCATTACGATTCTGTGATCGGGAAGACCGATTTCGACTTATTTATCGATCCGGTTGCAGCCCAATCTTTCCGCGATAAAGACGAAGAAGTGATCCGGACGGGCAAAATGCAGCGGTTTGTAGAGCAAATGATAGCCCCCGACGGCGTGTTGCGCTCGATGGATACGATGAAAATATCCGTTCCCCGTGAGGGCAAGCCGCCTTACTTGCTGGGCATGGCCTGGGATATTACCAAGCAAAGCCAGATCGAAGAGGAACTGCACGGATATAATAAGCGATTGGCCATGGCCTGTCAGGCCGGTAAGATTTATCCGTGGATATGGGATATGATCAACGGCACGGCCGAGTTATCGCTGGTTGAAGAGGGCCAGATCAGCCATGTACCGATCACGCATGAAAGTTTTACGGAAAAAATTCATCCCGACGATCAGCAACTTTACCGGGATATTACCGACGCTTTTGCCTTAGGACAAATCGAATCGCTGCGGTTCAGCTTCCGTTGCCGCTATTTTTCCGACAAATATATTTGGTATGAAAAGGTGGGCGAGGTGTACGAATACACGCCCGACGGACGCCCCTTCAAATCGATCGGCATTTTGCGCGATATGACGGCCGATAAACAACATGAAGAAGACATACAAGCCAAACGACTGGCCGAAGAAAGCGACCGGATGAAATCGGCTTTTATCGCGAACATGAGCCATGAAATCCGTACGCCGCTCAATGCCATCGTAGGGTTCTCTACGTTGATGGCGCAAGCCGAAACCGAAGAAGAAAAGCAGGAATACCTCAAGATCATCGAATCCAGCAACGAATTTCTGTTGCAATTGATCGGGGATATTCTCGACATCTCGAAAATCGAATCAGGCAAAATGGAATTTGTCTACAGCCATTTCACCTTGAATGAGATATTTGCGCCCCAGCAACAAGCTTTCTCGCTTCGCGCCGAACCCGGCGTACAGGTACTATTCGAAAACGACGGTACCGACTATTCCGTTTACTCGGAAAAAATACGGCTTACCCAGGTATTGACCAATTTCCTGTCGAACGCCGTTAAATTTACTTCCCGGGGCTCCATCCGTTTCGGCTATAAGGTGGAAGGCAACGAAGTATATGCTTATGTATCGGATACCGGTTCCGGTATCCCCCAAGCACTCCTTCCTTCCGTATTCGACCGTTTTGTAAAATTAAACAGCTTTAAGCAAGGCACGGGGCTGGGATTGTCAATCTGCAAAACCATCGTTTCGATGTTGGGCGGCCAGATCGGGGTAGAGTCGGAAGAAGGAAAAGGCACGACCTTTTGGTTTCGTATTCCGGCGCAACCGGTAAAAATAAGCCCGGCATCGCTCTAGGATAGCTCGAAACATTCGTCGCCGAGCCGCTGTAGCTCGTCGCGCCGGTGGGAAGTAAAGATAAGCGTTTGCCCGCGTTCTTTCTGCAACTGCCCGATACGGCGGATAATCCTTTCGGCCAAGGCGGCATCCAATCCTTTGAACGGTTCGTCCATCAACAGCCAGCGCGAGGGAAAAGCCAGCGCGCGCGCAAGTGCTACACGTTGTTGCTGGCCATAGCTCAGCGTAGCCGGAAGCCGGCTTGCATACGCTTCCATCTCCACCATCCGCAAATAATGAAGTGCTTGTTTTTCAGCCTCCTTTTTTGTGCAGAACCGACACAATACCAAACTTATGTTTTCCAGGACCGTAAGATGAGGCACTAATTCCGGTTCCTGAAAGACGGTAGCAATTCCTTCCCCCCGATCGATTTCCAGGTATCCTTCCGTAGGCGTAAGCGTTCCCCCCAACAGGTTCAGCAAAGTGGTTTTTCCCGTGCCGGAAGGAGCGGAAATGCCGTAGCTGCGTCCGGGCAGGAAGGTATATGAAAAATGGCGGATGCCATACAGATAGCCTATTCCGCATGCCCGGATAGGGGCGGGGGAAATATACGCCGGCTTGTAATTGCGGTTGGAGAAGTGAAGCGGTACGACGCGGTGCGAAAGCCAGGTAATGCCTTTGTCGAAAAAGTAACTCAAACCGACGGCCACGATCGTCCAGGCCAATAGTTCGGGGATCGACATGAAATTTTGCGCTCTTTTCATTTCTCCCCCGATACCTACAGCCGATTGGGAAAGTACTTCCCCCATGATGGCGGCCCGCCAGCCGAAACCTGCGGCCGAAGCCAGGCCGCTGTAAAGGTAAGGTTTGAGCTGAGGGTAGATAAGGTGCAGCAGCCGGTTGCATCGTCGCACGCCGAACTGACGCCCCATGATTGCCAGACCGGGGCGCAATTGCCCCAGGCCGTTGGCCAGGTTTTCGGTCAGTAGCGGAAACATCGTAAGGAAAGCGATGAGAAGGGGAATGCTCTCGGGTTGTAGCAGGACGAGAGCAAATAAAATAAAAGAAATAACAGGAACCGACCGCATCAGAGCCAAAATAGGACGGAAAACTGCGTCGAGCCATTTCGATTTGGCCAGTAATCCGGCCAAAACCCCCGCGGCAGCCAGCGAAAGGGCGAGGCCGGCCAGCCCCCGTAATACGGTAGCCGCTACCGAGTCGTAAAAAGTGGGTGTCAGAAACAAACGTCCCGTAGTAGTCAGCAACCGCGGCAACGTCGGTATCCATTCGGGCTGTTGCATGATCAAGGCGAATAGTTGCCAGCCACCCAATAAAATCAGCGCCGAGAGAAGGGGATAGAGTTTCTTTTTCATATTTGCCGGTCGGAAAGATTAAGGGGTAATAAATCCGCTATCGGGCAACCGGCCTCCGATTGCTTTCGGTTCGTAGCGGGCGATGATCTCCAGAAAAGACCGGATATTGTTTTCCGCTTCCTCTGCCGTACGGTAGGCAATCCGGCACCTCTCGATGCTTGCGGCTGTCAGCATGCCGGGGGCGAAAACTTCTTTTTCTTCCAATGTACGGATGGTTTGCTGCGGGTTGCGGTTAGCTTCCCCGCAAGTTTCTGCCAGTAAGCTGTCGAGGGTTTGCCGGTAAGGTTGCAACCACGGCAGATAGAGAATGGCCGTCTGGGCAAACCCTTGCGAAGAATCGTCGGGTCGGTTCAGGTCGGCCAGTACCTGAAACGTGCTGTCCTCACGCAGCGCGATGCTGAGAAAGGGTTCGCTCAATACGGCTGCGTTTACTTTGCCGGCGCGGATACCTTGAAGGATCTCGCGGGCGGTAGGAAAGGCATAGTTCAGCCGGTAATGCCGTCCCGCTTTTTCCAGATAATGCCGGGCCAGTATATCGGGCGTGGTACCGGCCCCGAAAAGATGGACGAACCGTACGGAGTCGCGCCCGGCCAGGTAAAGCGTGCCCCAGATAGGGCAACCGGCCAGTTTATACGGGCTGTCTTTCGCATAAAGGTTGGCGGCGCCGATCATGGGCAGCACGGCCAGGTCGGCTTCCTCTTTAATAATCTTGGCTTGGATAAGTTCCGGCGAATCCACGATTTCGATTACTACGCGCCGGCCGGCAATTACGGGCGGATGTTTCATCCAACCGGCAAAGGCGATGGCCGAGGGGCCTCGTAAGACGGCTACTTGCAGCCGGGGAGCGGTAGACGCTTTGTTTTTCCGGCATCCCGGGAAGATAAGCAAACAGCTTAGCAGGAAGAGTATATATTTCATGTCCGGTCTTTCTACTGAATTCGGTAACAAAGATAGTGCAAACCGAGTGCAGAAGCAAAGCTTGCTTTGGTTATGCTGAGGTGCCGCCTCTCTTCGATTTGATTCTTTCAAACAAAGATAGGAAATAAAATTGAGACTTAGCGCAGAGCGTAGTAATAAGCTTGATAAATAGTGGCTTAGGCTATAAAAAGAAAAGAGCGGAAAGCTTCCGGAACTAACAAAAAGCCGAGAAAGAACAGAGTTGCATTCTTATCCAGTTCCTTTCTTTTGGCTGGCGGATGATTTTAAGGCGCACCACACAGGGCACAGCCTCGCCACGTCCAAACGGGGCTTCAAGAAAATAAGCGACCTGACACCCGAAAAGTGGCTGATTCGTAAACGTCTCGAAGTAGCTTGCGCCAAGATGAAGGAGGATGGCAAAAAGGGGGCGGATGTCTGCGCCGAAGTAGGATTCAAGAATCCCTTGCATTTCTCGGCAGCATTCAAGAAACAGTACGGCACATTGCCGACCGCCGCATTGGTATAGACTGGAGTGATTTCGTATTGAGCTTTTGAATAATCCTATTTGAGCCTCACAGCAATGTCCCTGTAGGGCTTTCGCACTAACTTTGCCGCTGTAATCAGAAACATAAAACAAAACAGTTATGATATGGCATCGTCATCGAAGCATGGTATCCGCTAGGAGGCAGGGGCTATACGGCTGCCACGCTCGGCAACGAAACAATCGGTCGGATTGCGAAAGCGCATGGCAAATCACCGGCCCAAATAATTCTGAGATGGGATTTACAGAACGGTGTGGTCATTATTCCCGGTTCAAGCAATCCCGACCATCAGAGAGAGAACATATCCCTGTTCGATTTTGAGTTATCATCCGCGTAAATGGCGCAAATCGCTGCTCTTGACCGGAACGAGAAACACGATTGGTATTAAACAATTTATAAAATAGATTCTTATGAAAACAAACATGAATTTCAATCTTTTCACGCCGACCAAATTGTTGTTCGGCTGCGGAAAACTGAACGAACTAGGTAGCCAAGTAATGCCGGGTAAGAAAGCCCTGCTACTGATCTCCAACGGCCAATCTGTCCGAACGACCGGAACGCTCGACCGGACGATTGCCCAACTCGACAAAGCACATGCCGCCCACGTACTCTGTGCCAACATCCATGAAAATCCCTCGAAGGAGGTGGTTATGGAAGCTGCCGCCTTAGCCCGTGAGAACGGATGCGACTTCATCGTGGCGCTGGGCGGCGGAGCCGTACTCGATTCGGCAGTAGCCGTAGCTGCAATGGCGACTAATCCGGGCGACCTGTGGGATTACGTGCATGGTGGTACGGGCAAGGGATTGCCATTGCAGCAACCGGGGCTACCCATCGTGACGATTGCGACCACTTCGGGCACGGGTTCGGAAATCAATTGCTGGGGTGTCATCTCCAATCATGCCACCGATGAGAAAATCGGTTTCGGCTACCCTGAACTCAATCCCGTACTGGCAATTGTCGATCCTGAACTGATGCGCACCGTTCCGGCAAAATATACTGCCTATCAGGGTTTCGACGCACTGTTCCACAACACGGAAGTGATGATCAGCCGCTTCGTGAATGTATTGAGTGAAGCGATTGCTCTTTCCGCTATCGAACATATCGCCAAATACCTGCCTCGTGCCGTAAAGGACGGAAACGACTTGGAAGCCCGTGAAGGCGTCGCCTACGGCAGTACGATTGCCGGACTTACGATGCAGCTTACCAGCGCCACCGCCGAACATTCGATGGAACACGCCATGAGCGCCTACCACCACAATTTGCCCCACGGCGCAGGACTTATCATGATCTCAAACGAGTTCTACCGCTTTTTCATTGAGAAACACGCTTGCGATGAACAATTCGTGAAGATGGCGCGGGTGATGGGTATGCCCGATGCAAACAAACCTGAAGATTTCCTTACGGCACTTGCCGAACTGCAACGTGTTTGTGGCGTGGATAACTTGAAGATGAGCGACTACGGTTTCACACCCGAGGAGTGCGGCACCTTGGCTCGCAACGCCCGCGAGACGATGGGCGGACTGTTCGCCGCCAATCCCTGCGAGATGACTCATGAGGATTGCACGGCAATTTTCGAGCGGGCATACAGATAAGAAATAAAACAAATAAAAACAGATCAATGAAAAAAGTATTAATCATATCGTCAAGTCTCCGCTCGCGGAGCAATTCGGAATCCTTAGCTGATGAATTTGCCAAAGGAGCCTCCGAATCAGGAAATGAGGTTGAAAAAATAACGCTCAAAGAGAAAGAAATACGTTTCTGCAAAGGTTGCCTCACCTGTCAGAAAACGCAGCGTTGCGTCATCAAAGACGATGCCCCTGCAATCGTGGCTAAAATACATGATGCCGATGTAATTGTATTCGCCACCCCCATCTATTATTATGAGATGAGCGGTCAGCTTAAAACCCTGCTTGACCGTGCCAATCCACTTTACTCGTCCGACTATCGTTTCCGGGATATTTATATGTTGACCAGTGCTGCCGAAGATGAAGAATATGTACCGGAACGTGCCGTTGCCGGACTTACGGGATGGATCGACTGCTTCGAAAAGGCTCATCTTGCAGGGACGGTCTTTGCCGGAGGTGTCAGCGAGCCGGGTGAAACGGAAGAGCATCCCTCGTTGACACGTGCATACGCCCTGGGGAAATCCATCGGCTAACGTTCATCTGCGGATACATTTGGTTGCTCCGGTGATTCCAATCATTGGAGCAACTTCTTTTAAGCATGAGCATCCAGCTTTCGAGAAAATACCTAGTTGAGCGTTTCAAGCTTGGCGACCGCTTTTTACAAGCATCCCTATCGCTATCAAGGGGGCGCCGATGCGTTACGGGAACAGGGAGGTATCGGCAAAAAACCTGCCTATCGAAGATTGGGACGCTTTCATTCGGGAATTGCCGGACAATGAAATCGTTATACCTGAAACGTAGGGAAGTTGCATAAAGCGTGAAAAAGAAAGCCGAAAACAAAAAAGGACGGAGCAGAAGAATTTTCTTCCCTACCATCCTTACCTGTGGAAAAAATTAAAGGTTGTCTCCCGACAACCCCTAACCAAACTTTGTTAACCTTAAATCTAATACTATTATGAAAAAACCACATGACAAATGTAGGCTTTTTATTTTTCCCGCCAAAACACAGGCGTGTAAATAGTGTCACACTTTGTTAATTTAACGGAAACGGCCTTCGCCCTGGCCAAAAACCAGAAGGACGAAGGCCGCCGGAATGGCCGGAAAAATAAGCGGTCACGCCGCAGCGGAAGCTTTTTTTTGCGTAAGCAGGCTCACCCCGATAATCGTCAGTATAGACAGCGGCAGAGCAAATAAAATCGGGTCGATCGCAAACCAGGGATAGACGTCGAGCAAAACATCCTTGCCGGTCAATGCTTTGCAGATACCGGTGGGAACGGCTTCCGCTTTATGCAGAAACAGCATGGCAAACAAGCTGGCCAACGCGCCTACCCATAAACTGGCCAACGCTCCCTGGCGAGTAGCTTTTTTCCAGTAAAGCGAACAAAAATAAGCCGGCAGGAAAGTAGCGGCGCATATTCCCATAAAAAGGGCGGTGCCGCGGGCGATAATGCCTGCGCTCAGCGTATAACAAATAGCATAACTTACCAGAATAGAGCAGAGCACGCCGATACGCACCCCCATGCTGGAATGCGGATTTTTACGCCGGAACAACCCGGTAAAGGCGTCCGCCCCGAAAGCAGCCCCCATCGTATGAAACTGCGCGCTAAGCGTCGACATGCTGGCCGAAAGGATGCAGAGCATGAAAACCGCGCTGAACCATTCGGGCATGGCGCGATTGATGAAAAGAGGGATGATTTTGTCCATATCTTTCACCGCTTCCGAAGCTACCACCCCCTCCGTACGGAGAAAAAACAGATTCGACAAGGCGCCTACATGATAGATAGCGCCCACAGTGACCAGGATAAATACGCATCCGATCAGCACCCCCCGGTTGAGTTGCTTGGTATTTTCCACCATCATGAACCGAACGACCAATTGCGGTTGAGCCAGACAGCCGATTCCCACGCCCAGGATAAGCGAAGTGACGAGCGTATACCACTGAGGCGAACCGCTCATCGGCATAGCCGTCCATCCCTGATGGCCGACGGCTTTGAAGCGTTCGGGTACCAGAGGGGCAATTTCCGTCAGCTTTTGGTTGGCCTCCGCAAAGTTCATATCCATCAGCCGGTAGAACCAGAAGAGCAGGAAAAGCATGCAACCGAACATAATCACGGCCTGAAGCGCATCGGTGTAGAGCACGCCCTTGATGCCCCCCGTAATGACGTAGGCGGCTACGATGAGCGTGAAAATAAGCAAGGAAAGATGCAGGTCGATATGAAACATCTGTTCGATAAAAACCGCTCCGCCTTTCATCACCACCGCCGCATACAAAGGCATACCGATGAAAATGACGGCGGCGATGAAAAACCGGATCGTTTTCGATTGGTAATGCAAACCGAGCAATTGGGGAAAGGTGCGGGCATTATAGGTTTCTCCCAGTTTGCGCGTTTTCCTGCCGAAGAAAATAAAAGCCACGATGACCCCCATAAACATATT
The DNA here is from genome assembly GCA_048465615.1 of Tannerellaceae bacterium. Classification (GTDB taxonomy): domain Bacteria; phylum Bacteroidota; class Bacteroidia; order Bacteroidales; family Tannerellaceae; genus Parabacteroides. Next base: position 21,415 of record DBFWLD010000028.1, on the reverse strand, counting down.
CAGCAGGCAAAGCCATTGAATGCCCATGCCGAAAGTGGCGGCCACCCCGCCGAAACCCACAATGGCCGAAGCCGAAATAAAGGTGGCTCCGTACGAAAGGGCCATAATGATAGGGTTAACTTTCCGCCCGCCCAGCAGATAATCGCTGGCGTTTTTCGTTTGCTTATATCCCAGATAGCCCAACCAGGCGATGATAAACATATAAATAATGACAACGATGCCTAAGGTAAGCGTATTCATCGGCGCGGGGTTTTAGGGTGAGTACTGTCGGCATCGTGCGTACTTTCGGTATCGTCTTTATTCCACATCACGATACCGAACACGATCGAATAGGCCAGCGAGGCAACGGCCAGCAAATAAGCCAGCCAGATGCCGGGGTCGTGTATTCCGAACATTTTTATAAAGGGTTAGAAGTTTTTATAAAGGGTTAGAAATTCACCAAATCGTTTTCGCAGATATATTCCAGGTTCTCCCGGCGGATCACTTCGCGGGCATTCTCCCGGTTGTTGGTCCGGAGAATCAGAATCGATTTGCCGTTTACCGAAAAGCAATACATATACTCGATGCTCAGTCCGGCCCGGGTGAAATGCGTAAGCGTCTGGGCGAAGCTGCCGGCGCACGATTGGGTGACGATGGCCAGCACGTCGGTCAGGTTGGCGCTAACATTATGGTTTTTCAGAAGCTTATAGGCTTTTTGCGGTTCGCTTACAATGATGCGCAAGATGCCGTATTCCGAGGTGTCGGCTACCGTGGCCGCAATAATCCGTATGTTTTCTTCGGCCAGCAGGGCGAGGATTTCGCTGAGTTTGCCGTATTTGTTTTCCAGGAAGATAGAAATTTGATTGACTGTCATGGTCGTATAAAGATTTAAAGATGAATAGATACGTTAACAGAGCCGGCGCAAGTCTTTCACGCGTACGGCCTTTCCGCCGTCGCCCGAAGGCAGCGATCCTTTGGCCACCAATTTCAGCCGGGGAGTAAGCAGAAGCTCGTCTTTCAATTGCCGGGTGATCTCTTTGGTGAGGCGTTGCAATACGCTGTAATCGTCGGTAAAGAGATCGCTCAATTCCACTTCGATCAGCATTTCGTCGCTGCCCCCCACCGTTTCCACGGTAATCAGGTAATTGCTGCCCAACTCTTTAAAGTTCATCAGGACTTTTTCGATCTGGATCGGGAAAAGGTTTACCCCTTTGAGGATAATCATATCGTCGCTGCGTCCTTTGAAACGAGCCAGGCGTTTATGCGTACGGCCGCAGGGGCAGTCGCCCGGCAGAATGCAGGTCAGGTCGCGCGTGCGGTAGCGAAGCAGAGGCATCGCCTCGCGGTTGATCGTGGTGAGCACCAGTTCGCCTACTTCTCCGTCGGGTACGGGGGCCAGCGTAACCGGATCGACGATTTCCACAATCACATTATCTTCCCATATATGCAGCCCGTTTTGCTGCGTACATTCGAAAGCCACGCCCGGGCCGTTCATTTCCGACATCCCGAAACAGTTGTAGGCTTTTACGCCCAACAATTGTTCGATGCGGCGCCGTTGTTCCTCCGAATGCGGTTCGGCTCCGATGCAAACGATCCTCAGGCGGGTATCGCGGCGCGGGTCGAGGCCGGTTTCATACATCACTTCCGCCAACCGGGTAGCATAGCTGGGTATGATATGCAGGCAGGTCGTGCCGAAGTCGGTGATGAATTTGATTTGCCGTTTAGTGTTGCCGGCCGCCGCCGGGACGGTGAGCGCGCCCAGACGTTCGGCACCGTACTGAAACCCCAGGCCGCCGGTAAACATCCCGTATCCGGAAGTATTCTGAAAAACATCCGTATCGCGGATACCCACCATATACATGCAGCGGGCTACCTGGTTGGCCCACTGCTCGAGGTCGCGGGCCGAATGCAACACCACGGTCGGATTGCCGGTAGTGCCGCTCGAGGAATGGATGCGTATACATTCTTTCAAGGGAATGGCTGCCAGGCCGAAAGGATAGTTGCGGCGCAAATCGTCTTTGGTGGTAAAAGGAATTTTCCGTAAGTCTTCCAGCGTACGGATGCTGTCGGGAGTAAGCCCGTTTTCTTCGAATACCTTATGATAAAAAGGAGAATGGATTGCTGATTCGAGGGTTTTCCGCAGTCGTTCCAATTGAAGTTTTTCCAGGTTTTCCCGACTCATCGTTTCAATGTCTTTCTGCCAGTACATCATCGCTTTTCAATATTAGAGTGTGTTTAATTCATGAAATTAGACTGCAAATGTATCTTTTATTTTTCGAAACGGCTATATTTTGTCTGGAAATATTGTAAAGAGACAAAAAGTTATAAAGAATAATAACTTTCGAAAGAACGTATGTTGAATATTTTTTATAGATTTGTACATTGTTATTCCCCTTAGATTCTAATGTATGAATAGATACGACCAGTGCTCCAAAGAAGAACTGATTCAACGCGTCCAATGCCTTGAAACCCGTCTGGAATCCTTGTCGGCAGAAAAGGAATGCCTGCCGGTAGAAGAAGAGGATCTTGAGAAGCAAAGGAAAATCAATTTCCTGAACATTTTGATGGATACCATTCTTTCCAATATTTTTGTCGTAACCGTAGTCAAAAATATATTCGACGGCTTTAAGTATATCTATTTCAATAAAGCGGCCGAAGAGTTCACCGGCATGGCCGCTTCCCATATTATCGGAAGAACCGACTTCGATCTGTTTCCCGATGCACGCCGCGCCCATGAGGTACGGACGGAGGATTACCATACCATCAAGAACGGCCGTTCGGAAAAATTTCTGGTAGAATACGAGAAACCCGGCGGGGAAGTGCGCATCGTCAATATGATTCGCGTGCTTATCACCAATCCCGACCCCGGCGCCTCCCCTTTGCTTTTGGTTATGCTCTGGGATATGACCGAACAGCGTCAGCATGAAATCGACCTGCACAAGGCACTAGAGGCCGACAAAATGAAAAATGCGTTTATTGCCAACATGAGCCACGAAATCCGCACGCCGCTGAATGCCATCGTGGGCTTTTCCCGGCTGATGATCGAAACCGACAATGCCAGCGAACAAATGGAATACAATACCATTATCAATAACAACTGCGATATGTTGTTGCAGTTGATTAACGACATTCTGGACTTTGCCAAAATCGAGTCGGGCACGCTTACCTATAATCTGGCCGAGGTCGAACTCAAAGATATATGCCAGGAAGTATATGTTACCCAATCGCTCAAAATGACTTCCGACGTGGCCTTGCTGTACAATGCCGACAGCCTGCCGTCGGTGCGCATACTGACCGATCCGCAGCGCGTGGAGCAGGTGCTTCTGAATTTGCTGTCGAATGCCATCAAATGTACCACCATCGGCTTTATTTCCCTTTCTTACGAACTATGCGAGAACTTTGTAAAAGTGTCGGTTACGGATACCGGCGTAGGCATCCCGGCTGAAAAACAAGCCTGTATTTTCGAACGTTTCGTCAAACTCGACGATTTCCGCCAAGGGACGGGCCTAGGCCTGTCGATCTGCAAAATGATTATCGAACGGTTGGGCGGCGAGATCGGTTTGCAGTCGAAAGTGGGAGCGGGCTCTACCTTCTGGTTTACGCTTCCGCTGAGCGAGACGAAGTTGCTACCCGAAGCAACGGCCAAAGACAGCGGGCAACCGGTAGAAGAAATACCCGAAGCCCTCCCCGGGCAATACACGCTTCTGATAGCCGAGGACGTATTGGAAAATTATCTTTTGCTGCAAGCGGTATTGAAAAACCAATATCGGCTTATCTATGCCGGCAACGGTCTGGAAGCCGTCAACCTGTTCAAGACGTACCAGCCTGACTTGGTTCTGATGGATATAAAGATGCCGGTGATGGACGGATTCCAGGCTACGCTGGAAATAAGAAAGCTATCGGCCGACATCCCCATCCTGGCCCTTACCGCCTTTGCTTTTGAGAAAGAGAAGGAAAAAGCTAAAAACTATCGTTTTACCGACTATCTGGTCAAACCGGTCGATATTCTGCTTTTGAAACATAAAATAAAGTATTATTTAAATAAAACGAAAATATGAAAAACGCATTTTTATTCCTGGCTACCGGCTTCGAAGAAATAGAGGCTTTGGGTACCTTGGATATTCTACGTCGCGGAGGCATTCGCGTGTCTACCATATCGATTACAGGCGAGCACAAGGTAATGGGAGCACATAATATTCCCGTAGTAGCCGATTTTCTGTTCGAAGAAGCCGATTTCAGCATAGCGCATGCGCTGATTCTGCCCGGCGGCATACCGGGCAGCAATCATTTAAATACCTGTACCCGGCTGAAAGATTTGGTAATGGAAGCTTCCGCAAACGACGTCTTGTTATGTGCCGTATGCGCCGCCCCGATGGTCTTAGGCGGCTTAGGGCTGCTGAAAGGGAAAAGAGCCACCTGTTTCCCTTATTTCGAACCTACCATGATCGGAGCTATTCCCAGCGACCAGGGAGTAGAACAAGACGGCAACATCATCACCGCCAAAGGCCCCGGGTTTGTGTTCGAGTTCGGGCTTTGCATCCTGCGCAATTTGCGCGACGAAGAAGTGGCCCGCGAAGTAGCCTCGGCCTTGCTGGTTTCTTAGCCGGCGTCTGTCATGGAGTACGTCCGGCTTCCTTCCCCGGGATAGCCGGCACGCGGGTTCCGGACGCCGTTTACCGGGTAGGTCTTTACCCGCCGGATAGCTTTCCGGTAGAACTTCCGGTATCTGGTCTGCCGTCCCTAGCCGTCCTTAGCCGTCCCGGGCAACCTGTTTAGGGAGAAGGGTTAATTTTGGGGCCGATAGCCGGTTTCCAAGAATCGCTTCCCGGAATTCTGCTCATAATGTGAAAAATAAAGCCCGGCCTGTTCGGAAAGAACGGCCGGGCTTTATCTGTTTTTTCTTTTCCGGAAAAACGTTTCATCTTATCTCAGGACATACGCTTTCATCTGAGCAATATCATCCAGATAATCTTGTAAGTCCTGTTCATGGTCTTCCTCTTCGGCTAAAATATGTTTGGCCATATCGCAGGTAGTAAAATCCTTGCCGTCGGTAAACATGGCGATTTCCTGATATCTAAGGATGGCGCACCGCTCGGATTCTACATTCTGCCGGAGCAAAGCCACTACGTCGAAATCGTTAGGTACTAAATATTTACAGCGAGCCAGTCCCGACCATTGGCTCGGGTCGAGCACCGGAACGCCTTCCAGTTCGATAATCCGGTCGGTAATCAATTGAGCGTGTTCGCGTTCTTCGTCGGCATGTTCTTCAAATTCCTTTTTCACATTCGAGCGCATAGCTCCTACCGCAATCTGGGCGCCTATCCAGTATTGATACCATGCCAGCCATTCTTCCGACAAAGCCGCATTCAGTTGCGACAATAAGTTATCTACATCCAGCCTATCTTTCAAAATCTTCACGCTTTCTTTAGCCATAATTGTAAAATTTTTGAGATGAAACATATAACTACTCATTATTTTACAAACAAACCAGACCTCGCTTTGTTGACAGGCCTTCCAAACTTTACCGTTACTTATTATAAATTAAGAAATGACCTACCGGCCGTTGCGGCTTGCTCCTCACTAAAAGACTGTTGCAAAAACATGTTTTTTAGCATGTATTTGTTAAACATGGTTAAGTAAGGGAAAATTCCAAAACAATTCGTATGCTGTATAACATAAAACCCTTATATTTGCACTGTGTTTTTCATGGTATTAGATTTAAGGTTAACAATGAAGATTGGTTGTCGTGAGACAACCTTTTCTTTTTTAGGCCACAGGGATACCCAAAGGAGCCCATCCGGAACAAATCAAATATTCTTTACCCTTCCCTGATTATCAACTTGTCTCGTTCCCGAAAAGAGGGATATTAAAAAAAAATCAGGCAAAATCCGATTGTTTTCATAAGATAAATTTCTAAGAAATAATAACTTTGGGAAACTATTATTTTTAACCTCTAATTTTGTAATTATGAAGCCACAGATGTTTATTGAAGATTTGTTGTTCCGGTTGGAAGAAGCGTCGGGGCGGGGAATTGACATATATTCCAAAGAAACCTCTGCTGAGATACGCACCATCGTACGGATAGAAGGAGCTTATGTTCTCCCTGAAAATGGCAGAGCGATGATTTACAGAGATCGTTTGTTTTATCTATCCGTCGAAAGCTTGGCGGAGCCCGAGGGGGATATAAAAGAGGCGGCCGACTCGAAGGAACGGCCGGCTGAACGGTTCCGGAAATTTCTTAAAAGTACGATCCTGAAATTATTTGCCGTCGATCATACCGACTGGCGGGTGGTGCCGATTTCAAATGAGATTTCATTGGTTCGGTTTGCTCCCTTGAAGGAAGAAACGATAGACGCGGAAGAAGTAATACGATTTATTATCTCTTTGCTGCGGAATTATTTGATGAGTTCTTCAGGCTCCTATTTGCCGGGTGCGAATTTTGCTGAATTTGAACTTTCAGATGCCGCCATGCCTGAAGAAAGGGTATTAGGCATGATTATAGAAAAGCCGGTCGAGCAAAGATGTTACTCGACCATCCCGGCAGAAAAAGAATCCTCCCCCTTTCAAGCGTATCCCGTCTTATACGGAACCAACCGGAAAAAGAATAATTCCGGCAAAGAAGGTGAGGGCGGTTTCGGAGAAGAGCGAGAGGATAAGTTAAGCGTGGGCGCATGTAAAGTAAGTATTCCCAAAACCCACCGGCAGGGAGAACTGGAACGTCCCGGCTGGTTTCGCCGGCTCTTCTTCGGTGACAGCCCCGCGAAGCATTTCACCCTGCTGGAAAATGAAGTGGTCGATTCCGACCGGTTTATCGAATTGCTGAAAGAAAGATTTGAAGATTCGGGCGAGAACGATGTGCTTTTGTTTATCCACGGGTTTAATACCAAATTTGACGATGCACTCTACCGAACGGCTCAATTAGGTTATGATTTATGTTTCAAAGGAGCCGTTACCGCTTTCTCATGGCCCTCGCGGGGAAGGGTTCTCGACTATGTGTCGGACGTGCAAAGCGCAGAATATTCCATTCCTTTTTTAAGTGAATATATCGAATTGATTTTGAGCTCCTCGCAGATAGGCAAACTGCATATTATCGCCCACAGCATGGGAAATCTGGTGCTGTGCAGGGCTTTGAAAGAGTTAAACTCAAAAGGAATTTATCCCACGCCGGTTATTAACCGGGTTATCCTGGCCGCTCCCGACATCGACCGCGACGTATTTTTCATGCAGATCATGCCTGCCATCAAAACTACTCCCAACATCACCTTATATGCCTGCGACAAAGACAATGCCTTGAAAGTATCCAAAGGATTAAGAAGCGGCTACGTCCGATTGGGAGAGGGGGGAGATAACCTTTTGATTACCGAAGGGCTGGATTCTGTCGACGCTTCGGAGGTAGAGATGACTACCCTGGGACATACTTATTTTGCCCAGACTCCCTCGCTGTTGAACGAGATTCACATGGTGCTGCAAAACCTTCCTCCCGGCGCCAGAATGCTGCAAGAACGTATCAACGACAAGCAGCAAAAGTATTGGGCCTTGAAACGAACGTAAACCGGAAGCCGACTTAAAAAAGAATCATTCCCCGATCTGCTTCAACTGCCGGAACTGCATAGGCGTCATGCCCGTATATTTTTTAAAATACTTGGCGAAGAAGGAAGGATTGGGGAAATTCATTTCCTCCGCAATCTGCGCCGAGGTAAGGCTCGTCGACTTCAATAGCCGTTTGGCCCCCATCAGGGAAAATTCCGTCACCCAAACGGTCAGCGACTTCCCCGTCACCTGCTTCAATACTTTCGATAAGTATCGGACGCTCAGACATAAACTTGCCGCATAAAAAGCCGGCTTATGTTCCGTCCGGTGGTTGTCGTGCAGAAGCTTGAAGAATTGTTCGGTCAAATGCTCCGGATGGCTCTTCGACAGGTTGACGATGGCTTCCGAATAAATCCGGCTGATTTCCGCAATAAATAAGAAAAGAGATGCCTTGACGATTTCCATATGCGAAGGGTGTTGCAACCGCCCGTATTGCCGGCGGAGCAACCGGAAAGCGGCATCTACATTCTCTTGTTCGGCGGGGGGAAGGGGAAGACTTTGCTTTTGATGTATTTTCTCGATCGTAGAAGGGTGGAGAACAAAAGGAAAAGCCGCCATGAAATCGAAGGTATAATAGATGTAATCGCATCGGAACCCCTCCGTCCGGTCGAGGTCGATATGCTGCTTGGGAAGCAGAACTACCAGCGAAGACGAGTCGACGGTATGCTTTCTTAAATTAATATGTATATCGGCTTCTCCCTCGCGGCCGATCATAAAGACGAGGTACCTTTCTGACAGATGGTTCAGAATGCCCTTGGCCTCCATTTCTTCCAAACTATACCGGCCGGAAGAAATTCCGAACTCCCCTAATGTCTGCTTATCCATATCCTTTTTTTTCGAATCGGGCATAAAGATAGGAAATAAAAATGAGACAAAGGGCAGAATAGAGAAAGAAGGTTGTAAATAAGGGGTTTAGGCGTAATTGAAAGACCGGAGCGAAGTCAAGTGAAACCATTAAAAAGCCAACTTAAACCGGAGTTGCGTTACTATCCCGTTACTTTTATCAGAAGTTGGGTACAGGTTTTAAGGTGGTTTTAATAGGCTGGATTTCAATCTTTAATGCGTTCTTTATGCCTGCAAATATAGCAGATTTTTCAGATATTCGGCAAGCGGGCATGAAAAAAGACACATTCCGGGTGCGATAGCACTGATTGGCTGTGTTTTGCGTATCAACGGGCGACTCTACATAACGTAATTTTGAACCCTAAAAAAGTGTAGAGTATGAGATCGACATTTAAAGTGCTATTTTATTTGAAACGTAATGCCCCGAAAAAGAACGGGCTTGTCCCTGTAATGTGCCGTGTCACTGTGAACGGCAAAATTTCCCAGTTCAGTTGCAAACTGGATGTGGAAGAAAAATCTTGGAATGTGGAGTTGGGCAGAGTGTCCGGTCGCAGTACAGTGGCGCAGGAAGCCAACCGTATGTTGGATAAAATCCGTGTGGGTATCAACAAAGCCTATCAGGATATATGTGATAAGGATAACTATGTAACTGCCGAAAAAGTGCGCAATGCTTTTTTGGGTATGGGCATGAACCATGAAACACTGCTTGCCGTCTTCCGTCAGCATAACGAAGACTACTACAAACAGGTAGGCAAAATAAAGAGCCTGCGCAGCTATTGGAAGTACTGCACGGTCTATAACCATCTGGAAGAGTTCATCAAACAACGCTACAAAGTCAGTGACATAGCGTTGAGGGAACTCGCTCCTGCTTTCATCACCGATTTCGACCTGTTCCTCCGAACGGAGAAAAATCATTGTAACAATACGGTATGGTCGTATATGATGCCTTTCAGAAGCATCATATACATGGCAATCAATAACGGTTGGTTGCAACGTGACCCGTTCTACGCATACAGCATTACGAAAGAGGAAACAAAGCGCGGCTTTCTGTCGAAAGAAGAAATCAGCCTGCTCACTAACGGCACGTTCAAAAAGAAAAGTTACGAACTGATACGGGATTTGTTCATCTTCTGCACGTTCACAGGGTTGAGCTGGACGGATATGGCGAACCTCACGAAAGAGAACCTGCAAATTTCTTTCGACGACCATCTATGGATAAAGACCGACCGTCAGAAAACAGGAACGGAATGTAATATCCGGTTGCTGGATGTCGCCAAACATATCATCGAGAAGTATGAAGGCATGGCGGAAGGAGACAAGTTGTTGCCCGTCCCTTGCTACGCCAACTGCAAGAATGGCATTAAAGTGATAGCCAGAAAATGCGGAATTGACAAGAACGTCACATGGCACATGAGAAGGCATAACAGACATTTCTTCTCGCTGTAAATAAGCAAGTTATATATATGGTTGAGGTTGATAGGTAACGAACTAGAAACAAGCAAAGTTCTATATTTCACCTTGGTTTGCATTAAATCAAAAGAACACTTATTCAATAATGCAAAGTTATATCTTTTTTTGTAATTACAAATATATTGATAGATTTATAAAGTTTATTTTTGATAATTACAGTAGATGTCGTTTGCTTTTTGATATATTTTTACTTGTTTCTATAGGCATGAATCAAAGTATTTCTTGACCACCACAATAAGTGTTATCCTGTCAATATCGAGGAGTTTGGCGGCGAGTTGCTTGTTCCCGTTCGCCTGCTTCAGGTCACAGATAATTCGTTCCTTCTCTTCCGCTCCGCTTCTGAGAGCAAGACTGACGAGAATGTATGGTGACGGTTCGCTGCCAAATTCCAAATCCTTTTCGGTTATTAAGTGTTTTCTCTGTTAAGCACACAGCATAACATAATTTTCAAGTGTTATGCTTAATAACACAACCTTAATGGTTGCTGATTCAGCAGGATTTTAATAACTTTGCGTTCAAATTTAATTTCTAGACAATGGAGACAAAAACAGAACGACAAAAGCTTAATAGGATAAAAGCAGTATTAGCAGAAACAGACCATACAGGCAAATGGCTCGCAGAACAATTAGGCAAAGACCCCGTCACTGTCTCTAAATGGTGTACCAACACCTCCCAGCCAGATCTTTATACTTTGCAGAAAATAGCTGAGATATTAAGAATTAATGTCAGATTATTGATTTCAGATACAATCATTAGTAATTAAAATTATGGATATGTCCAATTTACCATCTCCCCCTATAAAGGAATTCTTGAATACATATCATAGATATACTCCCGATTACATCTTTCATCTGAAGCCTAATCAAATATTTGTATTTGGCACTGATTTAAGAGGTTCCCAAAAATATGGGGCAGCAGGTATTGCCAATCGATTGTTTGGAGCGAAAGCTGGAGTTTCTGAAGGATTAACAGGTCAGACATATGCAATTCCAACAAAGGGTAATTCTTATGAAATGCTATATGAGTCAATCCACAGGTTCATTAGCTATGCGAAAGAACATTGTATTTTCACGTATTTAGTAACGCCCATTGGATGTGGATATGCTGGGTTTAATATTGATGTAGTTGCTCCCATCTTTTTAACTGCGTTATTTGCACCTAATATATATTTACCTAAGAGATTTATTGAATACTATTCTTCTAATTTAGACAAGATTGGAATCAAGTCAAATATTAGTCAACCGTCTACAATCTTAACTCATTATAATTCTTCGAATGACGATTGCAATGAAACACTTCGTCAAATCAGAGATTTGCTAAACAACAAAGGTATAAAGTATAACTTCGAAGGTGGCTTCCTTCTTATAGATGAAGATGGACTTGTAATCGGGGAGGCTGAACTGGGTGTGGAAACTATGAAGCTTGTAGTCAATCCATTCAATAGCCTAAGCATGAAAGCGTTTACCAATGCCGGTTATTCAGTATTAAGCATAAAAGAAGCCATTCAAACCATAAACAATGTCTAAAGATCGTTCAACCCAGCTTTCGCGCGCCGATATAAAGGAACTATGGGAATGTTATATTGACATTCAATACCAACTTCTACAGCAACGTGCGCAACCTATCCACATAGACCCTGATAAGACACATGTTGATGGGAACACGGTTTGCGTCACCATCGATGATCGCGACAATGACGAAGCCATCAAATATATTCTTAATGATGTATTGGGCGATGGATGTTATAAGGTACTCGACGACTGTCTTGAAGTAGACCCAGAAGTATGGGGATCGTTGACAGAAACAGAAAAGATCAATTTGTCCAATCGACTCAAAAATCATTACTTTGACTTAACCCCGACCACTAACATTATCGCTACTATTATTCCAAAAGACCGCAGAACCAATAGGGATAATCACTATACTATTGAGGAAATAAAGGAACTGGATTCTCTGCTCAACAAGGGGGAAATTCTCGGAGGAAAAATAGATGCTACCACTGTTTGCATCGCGCAAGTTGAGATTGATGAAGATGCTATCCTTAGGCATTATTTTGGTGATAATTACATATTTTCTCTCAAAAAGAGAAAGAACAAAAATGATCTCGATTTTAAGATTCGTCAATATATTTATCATGACCAATATATTCCTCAGGGGGCTTATGACAAATATGCTCAGGAAATAGGACTCGGCATACGCATGTATGTATTAAGTTTTAAGACCGAGGACGAAGATATAAATAATAAACTTTTTGATCGTTGGGAAAATTTACAAAAATCGAAGGACAATCATCTGTTATTTTCTAGAAAATTCAATGAGGGCTTCAGTAGCGTTGACGCTATGTTGCTTGAGATAAACAAGAATATTTCGGATTTTCTACATATTGCTGCCGAATATTGCCAACCAGATAAGGTTGAAATACACGTAGATTTTCATTATCAGGTGGATATCAGCAAGATTTATAACGCTAAGAAAAACCAGATAGAGAACTATGTTGCCATGTATCAAGGATACTCATTCCAACGGTATAAGAACAATATTGGCATTGACTTCAACTGGCGCACAGAGGATATCGAAACAGTATGCCAAAAGATTGAATCCGAGATTGGTGATATAAAAATCATCATCCGTGACGATCACAAATATAAATGCAATGTCAATCTTGAATTGAGGGGTATAGACCCGATACTCCGTAAGATTGAAGATTCTTTCGTCTCGATCACTATTGACAAAAATGAGCGCAACGGCGTTATTTCTATAAATGTACCCTACACAGAACATAATTATGCCTTATTACGGTCGCAATTAAGCCTTAGTTTAGCAGATCTGGAAAGAATCCCTCAATTGTGTGTCATAGTATCGTCAAAGCCATTGAATAAGATTAAACTTTCATACAAAAATCGCAATGATGAGCGAATAGCCGATTTAGAAAGAACCATTGCTGAACTTGGCAAGGCAGATATTGGCATTGAAGATGGAGGAAGACAGACCGTGGTAGCTAAACTATTGCAGATTAAGTTTCCTTACCTATATCTTGATATCAATGTAAGCGAAAATGAAAAAGCCGATGCTATTAAAGAAGCGTTTGAAAGCAAGGTGATTCACACGTTAATTCCAATATTGACCGGTGATATAGAGAAGCTTAATCGCCTAAAAGAGACGTTTACACGAGCAAGTACAGGTGATGGTATTTTGAATGGCAACTTACAAAATTATGTTTTTGATGCATCTCAGGCCACAGCCACAGAGGGAATTGAAGACTTCTTGCGTTCTAACAGTCCATACGTATCGGACATGAACGCTAATCTGCTTAATACCAATATCAACGAATCGCAAAAGCAAGCTATTATCAAGGCTGTTCAGGCAGAGGATCTGGCTATAATACAAGGCCCTCCCGGCACAGGTAAGTCAACAGCTATTGCTGAACTTATATGGCAGTTAATTCGTGAAGGAGAGAAATATGGACGTAAGAGTGAGAGGATACTTCTCACTTCCGAAACCAACTTGGCTGTGGATAATGCTATTGCGCGCTGTATCAATAATCGGACAAATCTTGTCAAGCCGATAAGATTTGGTGACGAAGAGAAGCTGGAATCTGAGGGCCTGATGTTCTCGATGGATTTGATGAAGAAATGGGTTGAAAAAGGTGATGCGGCTCTAACTGATTCAGATGACGATAACGATGAAGACGAAAACGAAACCAACACCTGCCACATAGCACAAGATATTGTCCTCCGCAATTGGCTTTCTAATATCAGTGCCCGGTCATTCTATGGGGAAGATGATGACAATGGGACTAATGAAGTCATATCAAAATGGAGAGCCATTCTTGCTAATCCAGACTCTGAGTTGCGAGATTTGCTGTTCAAAGAATATATCAAAGGGTGCAATATCATCGGTGCTACTTGTAGCTCTATCGGTGAAAAAAAAGTCAACTCATCATGGGATACACCATTCATGAAGAAATACTCCGAAATTTTCCCCAAGAAAGCCCGCGGAGGACGCTTGTCAATCGAATTCACTACAGTTATACAGGATGAGTCATCTAAAGCAACACCTGCAGAATTGGTGTTACCACTAGTGTATGGCCAAAAGTCGGTTATCATTGGTGATCATCGTCAACTTCCACCTATGCTTGACCGAGAGGAATTTGAAGATACGCTTGATTATGCCCTGAGTAAAGCATCTACACTTGAAGAGAATCAAAGGCTAAAACATCTAAAGTCAATTGTGACTAATAAGTTTGAAGAATTGGAAGTGTCTCATTTTCAAAGATTATATGAGGATATTGATGAAAGCTTAAAAGGAACATTCAACCTGCAATATCGAATGCACCCTGCAATCAACGAGGTAATCGAACAATTCTATGTCAATGATGGCGGATTAGCCTGTGGTCTTACCCATCCCAATGATTTAGGGGTAGATTCTCCCGACTATTCAAATTTTGCCTCGCGGTACCATGGACTCAACATACCGGGACTCATTGCCCCAGACACTCACGTACTTGTTGTAGACGTTGATACTCCTGAGATGAAGGACGGCACATCGCGAGTAAATCATGGAGAGATTTCAGCGATTGACAAGATATTAACTAAATTGGAAGAGTCTGAAACATTCAAAGAGTTTCAATCCCACTTTTCTAAAACAGAGGATCGACAAATTGGTTTGATCAGTTTCTATGGTAAACAAATTCGGCTGCTAAGATCAATGGCTCGCACACACTTGTTGCCGATAAGAGTAAGTACTGTAGACCGATTCCAAGGTATGGAACGTAACATAGTTATAGTCTCAATGGTGCGAAGCAATAGAATTAAATTCTCAGAAAACTCTGCTCCAGACTTCGAACGATTTCCCAATACAGACGGTTACGCCGAGCAAACTTCGCTTGGTTTTGCAGAATCACCTAACCGACTGAACGTAGCTCTGTCACGTGCTAAGCGCCTGTTGATTATCGTGGGTAACAGAGAACATTTCTCTTGTCATCCTCTTTACTATAGGATGTATGATATAATCCAATCAAGTAAATACAATAATAAAATCGTCAATGCATCCGAATTATGAGTAAAGTAGATATGAACGAGGAAAATATTATCTTTACAGGCAATATAGATGTTGACCTGCATAGTTATAAATGCGATGTAAAATATTTCACTATCGAACCTATTGACGACCTCTCATTTGTAATATGCTCGATTCTCACCACAAACAAGTCAGGAACATTCCCATTCTGTGCTATGGGTGAATTATTAGGCTTTGCCATGCGCACTGGTGACGATATGATTGGTAGGAAAATCTATCGCGATGAGCAGGAGATTTCGTTGTTTAAGGGAATGCTAAAAATGCTTTTCGAAAAGCGAATGATAACGTTCGATGAGAATGATGTTCATCTAACCAATTTAGGCCGTATCTCTTTTCGGAACAAGTGTTTATATAAATTTCATAGAGGGGAGGTTAATCTTCTTGAGTTTGCCGACATCAAATCAAAGATGCCTATAGCATTAAAGATGTTCCCACTTGCAAAAGAAGCCGCAATATTTTCAAGCATAAAGTATAAAGGCTATTTCTGGCCAAATGATGATAATGTTGAGGACATTTTGGCATATAAGCCGAGTCAGTTGGCCATTAGATTAAACAATCTGCTTGAAACTCCCCTAAATATTTTCGATGCTTCACAATCGGAATTGTTTGATGAGATAGCAAAACCAATGACCTTTAGCCTAATCAATACTGCAAAAGGCTACAAGTTGTCAGTGTGGTCGAAGGAGAAAGTCTCAACGCGTGCCACTTCTCTAATAAACGAGGAGATAAATACAGGTATTCGAGAAAACATTATATTGAAATGCCGTTTTCAAAAACTATGGAATGACAAGGAAGCTTCGTTAGACTATGAAACCCTCAATCCATTTCTTACCTTGGTCAATGTACCTAAGCTGGCAGAAGATAGTAGAACCGTATGGAGCGACAAAAATATTTTTGATTTCATAATCAAAGATACAACTCCCAACACATGGCTAAGTCTCAGCAGATATTGTGCCCTTTCTGTTATCAAAGAAAATTTACCACGAATTTCGGAGCGTATCAATTGGAGAATCCTAAGCGAGAGGATTGATGAAAGTTTTCTGATTGCAAATTTCAAGATATACCCATGGGATCTTGAAGTTGTATCCTCCTCTGATTATATTTCAGATGAAGGACTAAAAAATCTCATTCTACAAGAGAAAGAGACAACTGAGGACTGGGACTGGGATATACTGGTGGAAAGGCTTGATGAACAGTTCATCAAAAACAATCTTCGTCTCGTAAATTGTGACCTTAAGAAATTTACAATTGATGACACATCCACGCGAAAATTGATTTCAGACTTTCCTGAGAAATTATGGGATTGGAATTTTATCGTCACCACATTTAGTGAAGTTTTTCTTATAGAGTCCTTTAGTCAATGCTACCCATATTTGAAGGTAGAAGTAGTACTAGATAGAATCTTTTCAAAACCCGAATACCGTGATGCTGCACTTGTATCCCAAGCATTCATTGACACCCTCTCAAAGATTCAAAAGGATGGAATTCAATTAGCAACCTATTCAGCCAACCAAAAGAATTATGCTTGGGAGTTATCTCTAATTGAATTGTTCACTCGCTTGGAACTGATTGATTGGAAGAGTCAGGACGGATATGCCGGATTCGATGTTAATCCTTACGTTAACTGGAACGCCTTGCTATTCGAAGGATTTCGGTCAAGACTAACGTCTCCCAAGGCGAAAGAGCACATTTCCGCCTCCATTAAATATCCAGACGTTGTACTCAATGCTCCTGACTTTGAATGGAATTGGAAAGCAATATCCTCTAATCTTACGCTCATCAACAATGATTCTTTCATAAATGCGTCGTTTGAGAAACTTGTGTGGGCGACAGTAATCCAAACGACAGAAAGTTTGCCTTTCATTCTTTCGCTCTCAAACTTGGAAGCGATTGTTGAAAAAGAAAAAGATGCCGCTCATGAGTTATCGTTGAGAATCGAACTGCCATTTGTTATATCTCACCCTTTCTGGAAATGGGACTGGAACGTGTTGACAGAGCGAATGTATGGTAAGATTAAGCTTGCCAATCTCGGACATTCTGCATTCGTTGACAAGTGGGATTGGCATTTCCTTTCAGCTAATCTTCCGGTTGAATTTATAAATTTAAATCTTGAGACTTATGCCAAATATTGGGACTGGGGCATTGTCATAAATAGAGTCGTACCGTCTGAGAAGAAACTTGATCCCAATTATCTGATGCCGTTTGCGAAATGTCTTACTAATGTCTCTGGGCCTAAATGTCAGGAAGGATGGTTGGCTTGGACACAATTATATTCTTTCAAGGATTTGAAGCAAATAATTCTCGCCACCAAAACTATGAAATCGTTCTGGTGGGATATAGATTATTTCTCTTCCCATCCTGATTTCGACATGAAATCGGATTTGGTTGCTTGCCGTCGATTCATAGACTGGAAATCACTATCATCGTCACTATCAGTAACGGCGCAGCTCACTTATGATAAATCGTACAACATAACGACCAAGGCGTGGAACGAGATGGTTGATTCTATTCTTGATGATACCAGTAATAAATGGGATTTTTGTATACTATCAAAGCAAGAGTGCTTCATCTCTAATATGCATTTCATTGCGAAATATTCCTCAAAGATTGACTGGAAGTACATTTCTGAGCACAGCAATATATTCAAGATTGATGATACCCAAAAGTTCTCTGCGCTCTTACATCAATTTGAGGATATGATAGACTGGCATATATTGACCAGTCGCGCAGACCTGCCATTCACTCATGGAGTTTATAACGAGTTCAAAAAAAGAAATTGGAATCTAAATGCTATACTGTCCAATGGCGTTTTCAAACTAGAAACAACTGATATTCAAGAACGATCAGATTATTCTTGGAATTGGAAGGCAATTTCTGAGTCTAAGCATATCCAATTAGATAGTGAACTAGTTCTTGATAATCTCACACAAAAGTGGGATTGGATATCTTTATCTCATCGAGATGATATCCAATGGACTCCCGAGTTAATCAATGCCATATGGAAAAAGAAATATGAGGTTGATTGGTTCTATATCTTTAGTCAAAAGGGGATATTTATCAATGTAGACCTGATTGTAGAATTAGACGCTGCCTCATATGAGCTAAATTGGTCTAACATTTCATACAGTCGACACTCGTTGAAGTTACCGCAAGAATTATATTCCAGACTCGACTGGAATATAATCGTAAAGTCAAAATGGTTCGACATAAACGATCTCGGACTTTTGGAGAAGTGTGCCAAATATATCAACTGGAGGTCAATATGTCTAAGGGAAGACTTTCAACCTACAATAGAAGTGCTTCGTAGATTCAAGGATTATTTAAAGTGGCACACACTGTGTGAGCGCGATGATTTCAAGATAGACAATGCTCTACTAGAAGAGTTCAGCGATTACTTGGATTGGAATTCCGTGTCGCGTTCTGAATCCTTGATCTTTTCTGTTGAACTTCTTGAAAAGTATGCAGACCGTTGGAACATAAACGAGCTTCAACGCAACAGAAAATTCTCCAACAATCGTAAATCTCTGGGGGCCTACGGAGTTAAGAGCGCTACTGATAGCTTCTTGAGTCAATTCGAAGTATCAACGCCTAAGATTTATCATTTTACCCATATGTCAAATGCAATAAAAATAATAATAGGAGGATGTATTCAAAGCCGAAATGCTGCCGAGGGGCATTTTGACAATAGCGCAGGTAGTAATGTTCATCGCACCCATAAAGCTCATCCGTTCGCTCGTTTTTACTTTACCACTGGCACACCAACCCAATTTTACAACGAATGCATGGGTAAAGATATTGACAGCGAGTATTATCAACGGGCCTGCCACAACGGTCTGCCCAAATGTCCCTTCCCGGTCTTCTTCGTAATTGAATTGACAGAGGTATTGATGAAGTACCCTGAAATATCATATTATAGCAATGGAAACATGCAAAAGGATGCAACGAAATACTTTAAGGTCGTCGAAAATCCGGATGAGATTGATGGAAGGGGAATTTATAGTTCACGCAATGATGAATATACAAAGGCTGTAAAGCAGCAAGAATTCCTTATCGAAAAAGAACTGCAACTTTATGGCCTCGAGACGTTGCGAATTTTTTGCTTTGACCAAGAGCAGTGCGAACTGTTGCGAACCGCCGTTGGAGATTCTCCTTTAAAAGATAGAATAACCTACGCATTTGGAGCACCGTTCTGTCGACAAAATAAAAGGCTCTCTGTCGATGTGACAAACGATTATGTCCGGATTAGTGCACCTGATTTTAGGGGTGAATATAAATTTGTAGTTGAGGCAGTTGAATCAATTCAATTCAATCTAATCGAAGGAGAGGATTTGCAAAGAGTAGGTGGTAAAGCTCGCGCACATGGGTTTATCAAGATACCTACAAATACCCCCTATAGAATCAATCTGGTGACAGAATATCCCTCCCCACGAAAATGGTGTCTATATGATAATACAGAATACGTCTATGGCAAATAACATCAAGATTATAAAAGGAAATATTTTCAACTCCCAGACACAAACAATTGTAAACACGGTCAATTGTGTAGGGGTTATGGGTAAGGGCATCGCTTTGGTTTACAAATTGCGATATCCCAATCTGTTTGAGAAATATCAGGAATTATGCAAAAAGCGATTAATGGATATAGGGAAGCTTTGGCTTTATAAAGAAGAAACTGATGCTCCATGGGTTCTTAATTTCCCCACTAAGAAACACTGGAAATACCCAAGCCAATACTCTTATATTGAGGCCGGACTGCAGAAGTTTGTAGATACATATAAAGAAAAAGGTATAAAATCTATCGCCTTTCCTTTGTTAGGAGCCAATAATGGCGGACTGGATAGCGACAAGGTATTGAACCTTATGACGACATACCTATCGCAATGCGATATTCCGATAGAAATCTATTTATACGACGCTACGGCAAAGGATGATCTATTTGATTGCTTTAAGTTAAAATGGAATTCTATCCCAGAAAACCAACGGAAATTAATAACTGGAATACGAATGCAAAAGCAAATTAATATCATCTCAGATGCTCTAAATTCAGATGATATAAAATCCCTAATTGCTTTAATAGAATATCCTGGAATCGGCTTAACTACAATGCAGAAATGTTTTACACTCGTTATGAGTTGCCAGAAACAACATCAGCCAGGTCTTTTTGATACTCCATAGGATGAGAATACTACCCTCAAAGCCATTGCTTCTGCTATAAAAGTCATTGGGAAAATTGATCTTTCTAAGTTTGAGCGGAAAAAGAAAGAAATCAAATCTGATAAACGGAATCTATATATAATCGATACCAATGTATTTGTCAACTGTCCTGATATAATTAGTAAAATCGAACCGGAATATCCTGTTATTCTGTCAGCAAAGGTAGTTGATGAACTTAACAAGATGAAGATTAAGTTAAGTGAGCAAGACAAGAAGAATGCCGAGAAGGCTCTTCGATTGCTCAATCAGGAATCCAGTTGCGAAATCATCTTCGAGACAGGAGACACTTCGTTATTGCCTGATGATTATGACAAACGTTCTCCCGATAACATAATTTTGTCTGTAGCTCTGAAATATAAAGATGAAAATCCTATTATGCTGACATCAGATAATGGGCTTCAGCTCAAATCAAAGATTCTCGGCATAACCACAATTTCATTGAAGGCATTTTTTCGCCAATTAAAACACTGAACAAATGGAATACGATAATATTTTTAACACCATTTCTAAAAAGATAAATCTAAAGCATTACATATGATTGAACTGAATGGCACCGATCCATTGGCGTTTCTGATGGTCAAGATTGACGATAAGCCGGAACCCTTCCGTGGAGCGACCTCCATACTCAACTGGTGGAGTTCTATAGAGCAAAGATCAATCGGGTTCCTGTTGAAATACCGGTTTATCTTCATTACAGATATTACCAATTGTTTCAGACAAATCAATCTAGATTTTTATCAACCTATTATTTTATTTATCCCATCTTTTAAAATCGCCCGACTTCGGAGGGCGATTGCTCCCTGCAAGGGCAAGGTGCGGCGGGTTACTCGCTGCCTTTTGAGTAACTCAAAAGACACCTTGCTGAGTTCCAATGAACTCAAAAATCCTCCGGATGTCGGATTGAAAAGTCAGCTTTATTCATAGTCGGCACAGTATATCCACCCGGTATACTGTGCCGACTTGTTCCATTGAATAACGGCAGATTACAACTTCCTCCATTGTTCAATATCCTCTCTGTAGAGTTCCAGATGATGCCGTGCCAGATTCTCCAAGAATCCCGACACGCTCATTTTGCGTTCACCGAGCCTGCGGACAACATCGTCGAGGCTGTCACGAGTGGCACGGCTGACAAACACGGGTTGCCGGTCGGTAATCTTCGGGGTTCGGAGAAACTGCTCCCGATATTCATCCAACGATGCCTTGCGCTGTTTGGAGGTGGTTCTTCGAATAGGTTCACCCT
>DBFWLD010000027.1:0-170572 GCA_048465615.1 Tannerellaceae bacterium | reverse complement strand
CCGGGTTACCTCTTTCATCATTTCTGGTGCGCCGTTCTCTCTCGAAAGCGGGTGCAAAAGTAGAGGGTTTTTCTTTATCTTCCAACTATTTTGAGATGTTTTTTTCGAAGGGTTTTCTGACAAAAACCACTAAGCATTGATAACTAAAGCATTAGAGAAGAAAAAAAATCACCTGAAAAACAAACAGGAAAAAACTTTTTCCCAAGGAGAAATAAGCTTACATATAAGGTACGGGAGAAAAGCTCTTTTCCCCATTCTAAAAAGTATAGGCGCAACCGCCGCGCCCCCACTAAAAAACCGCCTAGTGGACACAAAAAAAATACAATAAGCCCGTCTAAAAATTCCTCGTTCGGGAGCATTTTATATTCTGCTGATTATCAGCACTATACAAAAGATGTAAATTCCATGCCCAAGAAACAAAAATTCCATCGGCATGAAAATCGAATTACATGCCGATGGAATTTTTGTTTCTTGCTTATGAAATTCAGATTTCCTCGCAGCCTGTTTTTGAAGATAGAAAAAAAATGACAATAACCCCTAACCAGAACCGCCCCTCCGGCCAGGCGTTCCCTTTGAAGTCTTACGATACGAAAAATCAGAAAACCTATCCAAACGAAGACACGCTACTTCCTTACCCGACCGGCAATAAAACACCAAAGGCTGCATTTTCCCAAAAGCAGCCTAACGGATAAAGGATCGAAAAATTTCGCACCTTCTATTTCTTGTCCCATTCAAACCGGTATTCCGTCACATGCCGGTAAATTTCCCCCGGATCTAAAACGACAGAAGGAAAATCCGAATGGTGCATCGCATCGGGAAACCCTTGTGTTTCCAAGGCAATGCCGGCGCTCGCCCCATAGGGTACCCCGCCCTTCCCCACGTCGGTACCATCCATAAAATAGCCGGTATAAACTTGCATGGAAGGTTGGTTCGTATACATAACCAGTCTTCTGCCGCTCTCTTCCGCCCGAAGCTCAGCTACCTCCGAAAGTTTGCCAGGCTCTTTATCCAAAGCAAAGGCCAACGAAAAACCTTTATTTTCAGAAATACCGAAAAGAGGGGATTTCATAGTTTGCGAAAGCTCGCGGGAAGACCTGAGGTCGAGCAACGTATCCTCCAGCGGTATCAAACGTCCGGTAGGAAGCAACTCCCCGTCGCACTCCACCAAGCGAGAAGCCGCAAGGCGTAGCGTATGCGAAAGCATGGTTTCTCCGGGCCTCGCTCCATTCAGATTAAAAAACGCATGATTCGTCAGGTTCACCGGCGTAGCCCGATCGCAAACAGCTTCGCAAACCAAGCTTAGCACATTGGTATGGCGAAGCGTATACGTAACCTTTACGTTCAGATTCCCCGGATACCCCTCTTCGCCATCGGCCGACAAGCAGGTGAAGACGGCCGATTCTTCTCCCGCGGCATTCACCGTAAAACTTCCTTTCCAGAAACGGTTGTGAAAGGCGTGTACTCCTCCATGTAAATGATTCGGTACCGGTTTTCCGTACACATCGTTGGCCGCCAGCCGATACTTTTTGCCTTGTAGAGTAAAAGAGGCCCCGGCCATGCGCCCGCATACCCGTCCAACAATTGCTCCGTGATACTTTTCGGCCGCCGACCGATACCCGTCGAAGGTATCGAATCCCAGCAACACATCTCCCGGGCAACCGTGGCGATCGGGCACCCACATGCTTACCCAACGCGCTCCGTACGAAGTAAATTGCGCCACCAACCCGGCTGCATTCCTAAGCGTAATCAATCCGGCAGGAGAAGAGGATGTCTCTTCTCCGCCGAATCGATCCGCCGATAAAAAATCACTCCCTATTGTCATCTATTATTGCCGGACTAATTTAAATATGCCACTTTTGTAAGCCCCCCGAACCGGAAACTCCACGCCGACGCTCATTAACATCTCGCCGGTATACACGTTGTCGAACCCTTCGATCCGGTAGACCGCCTTGGCGTCGAGACCGCGCAACCGCACCTGTTTCGACTGAAAAGCGTCCGGGCCGGCAAAGGCAGGATATTCGGCCAGGTTATATACAAACACAACCGATTCTTTCCCGGTCTTATGAACGAATTGAAGTACGCTCCGGTTTGTTTCGTAAGGAGAAACCAAGCGGTAAAGATCGCCGAACTGAACCGTTTCGCGTATTTCCTTATATCGTGCGATCTTCTCGCGCGCTACTGCTTTTTCCTTCTCCGTCCACTTGGTCAGGTCGTAGCCCACGCCGAGCACGCCGCACATCGATACGTCGAACTTAAATTCCAACGAGGGATTCTGACGGTGCCAATCTTCGCGCGTCACCCAACTAATCATCGAATTAGCCGGAAAAGCATTCAGGAAAGCATACTGAATGAACGTACGTTCTACCGGATCGGTATTATCGCTGGCCCAACTGAAATCGGTCAGCGCCATCATACCCAAATCCACCCGGCCGCCGCCGCTGGCGCAATTCTCGAACCAAACATTGGGAAACTCTTTCCGCAAGGCGTGGAACAACCGGTACAGATTCTCCACATATTTCACCCGCACAGCGCGTTGCTCGTCGGTGGGAGCCGAAGGAAATCCCGCATCCGTAAGCATCCGGTTCATATCCCATTTAATGAAATCGATGGGATTTTCGCGCAGCAAACTGGAAAAACAATCGTATAAATAACGATATACATCTTCCCGGGCCAGATTCAAGATCAATTGGTTCCGGCCTTCGTGGCGCGTGCGGGTAGGATAATGGAATACCCAATCGGGATGCGCCCGATACAAATCGCTGTTGGGGTTCACCATTTCCGGTTCGATCCAGATGCCGAAACCCAGCCCCATAGCGTGGATTTTATCGATCATCGGCTTCAACCCGTTCGGAAACTTCTTTTTATCGACCGTCCAGTCGCCCAAG
Source organism: Tannerellaceae bacterium (assembly GCA_048465615.1). GTDB lineage: Bacteria > Bacteroidota > Bacteroidia > Bacteroidales > Tannerellaceae > Parabacteroides. The sequence goes on along the minus strand of DBFWLD010000027.1, from coordinate 167,687 downwards.
CCGGCCCGGTCGTTCAGACGACCTTTGAACCAACCGTCGTCGATCACGAAGATTTCCACACCCAGCTCTTTTGCAGTCCGGGCCAATGCCAATTGGTGCGTTTCGTTCACGTCGAACGTCGTGGCATACCAACTATTGTAAAGTACCGGCCGGATTTTATCCCGGTGAGAGGGATACAATACTTTTTCCCGGGTATAAGCCGCCAGATTCAACGACACCCCTTCCATTCCGCCGGGCGTATAGCCCACGATCCATTTCGGGGCGGTAAACCGGGCTCCGGGCTTCAAGGTAATTGTCTGATCCCAGGCATTGATGCCGCTGGTAGCCTGCACCTCGCCGGTAGCATACTTTTCGAAATCCATCCGCCAGTTGCCGCTGTATTGCAACGAACCGAACCATACCTCGCCGCAGGTCTCGGCCCGCTCGCCGGCCGGCCGGAGGGCAAAAAAGGAGGAACCGAACGAACGGAAATCTTTTACCTGCACGGTTTTCAGGCCTTGGGTAAGCAAGGTAGTTTGCGGTTGATACTCCGCTCCCCAAATTCCGGACATATGGGTAAGCTCGTAGGCATCGCCCGGAAGGAAGAAGGTGCCCGACTGCACATTCTCGATTTTCATCGATCCTTTTTTTCCCGTATGCTCTATTTCGAGCCATTTTTCCAACACATCATATTCGGGAAGCACCCGTATATATTCGGTCACTGCCAAGGGATAAAAACGATCTTTCTGCCGGATAGCCAAGGTAGCGTAGCCATCTTGCTGGGAAATATCCGCCCGGTCGTAAACCAGTTCGATGTCTCTTACCCCATCGGCAAATACCGCTTCCAGCATCGGCGTAGCGGCCGAATATCCTCCGCGCACCGTCACTTCATCGCCCAGGGGGCGGCGCAACAAGCCGGTTTCTTGCTTATTACTTCCGAAATAAAACATTTTCACGGCCCCTTCTTCCGAAACGGCTATCCGGTAAAGCGCTGAGCGCGTCCGGAGCGTCCACGACCGCCCGTCGGGGCCCGCCTCCACCGGCTTCCCACTGAGGAAGCCGGGAAAAGCGATCAACAAAATCAAAAAAACAATCCGATGATTCATACAATCCAATTCTTCTCTTTTAGTTTATACTCTATTCTTTACCAGCCGGGATTCTGCGACAGATTTTCGTTTATATCCCGTTCCGATTTGGGAAGCGGCCAGAACTCGTGTTTGCCTTCCTGGATATTTCCTTTCACCTGCGGATTCCACTCAGGCGTACGTGTGCAATACACGCCCCAGCGCAACAAATCGAACTTCCGGTCGCCTTCGAAACAAAGTTCCCAGGCTCTTTCCAGCATCAGATGTTCGCGAAACGCTTCCTTGCTCATCCCCGACAGCGGTTTCAGCCCCGCTCTTTCGCGTACCTGGTTGAGGTAGGTGTAGCATCTGGCGTCGCCCAATTCGTTCAATACCTCGGCATACATCAAAAGCACATCCGCATACCGGATAATCGAATGATCCAGGCCCGTACCCTGCGAATTGTCATTCGGCATTTTCTCGCGGAATTTCTTGATATGCGGCCGGTAAAACTCGATATGCTGAGGCTTTCCGTCGGCATCCTTCGGCATCAAGGCATCGTATTCTTCCGCAATTTCGGCTGTCGACGACCAATAGGTATGCTTAAACCGCTTGTCGTTCACCTGATCGTAACTTTTATAAAACCGGTCGGTAGGCAAGCCGTTGCTCCATCCGCCGCCGTAAGTCAAACCGAACCCTTGGGCATAATACAATTCCAGCGGGGCGAACTCCGTATGCCACTGGCTGCCTTGCCCGAACGTACTGCGCGTAAAATTAATAATCCACACGCCCTCAGCGCCGGGGCCGGTAGCTTCGTCGAACAACTGGGCATATTCGGGCAATAACGCATAATGCGATCCATACTTCTTTTTATCTACCAAGTCTTCCAACACCGCGCGGGCATTTTCCAGTTGGCCGGTTTGTTTCAGCGGATAGCCGGCCATGGTAAGGTATACCTTGGCCAACATCGCCGCCGCTCCGCCGCTCGTTACCTTTCCGGCATCCGTCGGGCTGTCCCAACGCTGGGGCAATACCTCGGCGGCAAATTTCAAATCCTCGATAATCGCTTTGTACACATCTTCGGTGCTGGCGCGCGGCACCGTTTTCAGGTAGCCGATGTCCGTATTCGATTCCAGCAGCAAAGGCACGCCGTTGAATACCCTGACGGCGTCGAAATACAAAAACGCCCGCAATGCCCGCGCCTGTCCTTCCACCAGTTTTTTAGCTTCTTCGCTGATGGGCACATTCGGAAGCGCCTTCAATAAGTTATTGTCATCTTTGATATGATTGAAGGTGTATTTCCAGAAATCCTCCGGAATGGTAGACGAGGCATTGAAAGTAGACGGCAAACGAGCAATCTCGTTATGATGCGCCCAGGTCGATTTATCGGTAATCTCCTCGATGTCGGTTCCCCATTCGAACCAGCACGGGCCAGCCCAGTTGCGGGAATACCGGTCTTGCGGCGCGCGATACACCGCGTTCAACCCCGCATTAATATCGTCGGCAGTCTGGTAAAAACCGTCCGGCGAGAGGAAAGACTGCGGATTTTCCTCCAGGAAGCTATCGCACGAAGTGCAAAGCAAAATACAAGCCGGAACCATATATCGAATGATCTTTTTCATATCTGTATTCTTTTTTAGGTTAGAATTTTAATTGCAAGCCCAACATATAAGAGGTGGTAATAGGATAGGAACTCTTCCGGTCGTTATTCCATACGTCGCCGTCTTCGGGGTCCATCCCCGTATAACCGGTAAACGTAAACGGATTATTCACCGAAGCATATACCCGGAGATACGACATTCCGAGGCGGGAAATCCAGGTAGACGGCATGGTATAACCCAACGTGATGTTCTTTATCTTCAGATAACTGCCGTCTTCCAAAAACTCGCTGGTGGTTGTGCTGAGCCGGTTTTTCCCCGTCGACGAAGCCCGCGGATAACGACCGTCGGGATTCTGGGGCGACCATCTATCTAACATTTCCACCCGGTTATTGTCAGCCGCCGAACCCGACATCAGGATATAATTGTTGCCGTTGTAAATATCGCGTCCTTGCTCGAAGGTAAGGAAGACGCTCAGGTCGAAATTCTTATAAGCGAAATCGTTGGTCATCGAGCCGTAGAAGTTAGGATGGTACGAGCCGATAAACACCCGGTCGTCGTCGTCGATGTTGCCGTCCTTGTCCTGATCGACATACCGCATATCGCCCGGAACCGCTCCATAGCGAGCCGCCTCTTCTTCCTGACCCAACTGCCAGATACCGTCGGCCTGAACCATATACCGGTTGCCGATGTCCAGCGGACGACCTACCCAATGCTTCGTGCCGATCTTTTCCGATCCGTCGCCCAGCGAAGTAAGCTTATTCTTGTTGGCCGCGATCATAAACGATGTTTTCCAGGTAAATTCTCCGTCGAAATTCACCGACTGGATGCCCAATTCGAAGCCTCGATTGCTCAAATTGCCCATATTGGCAAAAGTTTTCGGAAAACCGCTAATAGACGGAATATCAATTTCGCGGATCAAATCTTTTGTTTTCTTGTCATAATAATCCAAGGTAAGATTCAACCGCCGATTGAATACCGATACGTCTACGCCCAAATCCAACTGCTTGGTCGTTTCCCATTTCAAATCGGCCGAAGGCATCTTCGATTCATAATATCCCGGCGCTTCCTGCCCGTTGAAAGTATACCCGGCATACTCCAGTTTCGACAAAGTCTGATAGGGCGAAAGGGCGTTCGCGTTGCCCGACAAACCGTAACTGGCCCGGACTTTCAAATCCGACAACCAAGATATGTTTTTCATAAATTCTTCTTCCGACAATTTCCAGGCCACGGCCCCGCTGGGGAAATAGCCGTACTTATTATTCGCCCCGAAACGCGAAGAACCGTCGATACGCATATTCCCCGTGAAGATATACTTGTCTTTGAGCGTATACACCACCCGTCCGATATACGAAACCATGCTCCACTCTTTCAGTTCGGACGAAGGCTTGCGGGCGGCTGCCGAACCGGCGCCCAGGTTGTGCGTTTCGTATACGTCGCTGGCAAATCCCGATGCCGAAGCCGTTACCGTCTCCCAACGGTTCTGTTGGGCCGAAAAGCCCACCACGGCATCGATGGCATGAATATCGCGAAACATTTTCTTGTACATCAAGGTCGTTTCGCTGATCCAGTTGTAATTTACCGAGGAAGTAATCGAAGCAAAGCCTCCGCTGATGCGTCCGTTCATTTCGTCTTCTCCGCTGATAGAGCGCGGATTATAGAAATTCCTCCGCCAACTGTCCAATTCCCCCGACAACTGCGTTTTCAGCGTCATGCCGTCGATCAGTTTCAATTCCAAAGCCAGCGAGGTATTGATCATCGGCTCTATCTCGCTATTTTTCGGCAATTCCGAAAAAGCTACCGGGTTAGCCCGCGGCGTGCCCAGAGAGTTCTGAATCATGGCATAATACTCCCCGTCCTCGTTTTTCACAGGAGATAAGGGGTTGCCCACCATAGCCGGAAACAACACATTCGTTTCGTTCGTCCCCTTCTTGGCCATCAGGCTGATATTATTAAAGGTAGAAATCGTTATCCGGTCGCCGAACTTCTGGGAAGCATTGAAACGAAGCGTACCGCGTTTGAATCCGGTATTATTCACAATGCCCTGCTCGTCGAAAAAGCCCGCGCCCACATGCACTTTCGTGGTTTCCGTACCGGAACTATACGATACCTGGTAGCTCTGCGTCAACCGGGCCTGCCCCGTCACCTCTTTCCACCAGTTCGTACTGCGGCCGTTATCCAGCATTTGCTGTTCCACGGGCAGAAAAGCCGGCATCTCGATACCGTCCAACTGATACGATTCGTGCCGCAAATCGGCAAACTGACTGCCGTTCATCATATCGATGGGATTATTAAAATACTTAATCCCGCAAAACGCGTTCACTTCCAATACCGGTTTGCCTATTTTGCCCGACTTGGTGGTAATCAAAATCACCCCGTTGGCAGCCCGGGCTCCGTAAATAGCCGTGGAAGAAGCGTCTTTCAGCACGCTCACCGACTCGATGTCGTTGGGGTTGATGGCATTTACGCCACCACCGGAAGCAATAGGGAACCCGTCGACGATAAAGAGCGGGTCGCCGCCGGTAAACGAATTGCTGCCGCGAATTTTCATCGTCACGGCCGCCCCGGGGTTCCGGTCGCTCTGCAAGGTATACAAACCCGGCGCATTGCCCTGCAACGCCTGGCTCAGGTTGGCTGCCGGCAGCTTCTGCAAATCTTTGGCCGAAACCGATGATACGGCGCCCGAAAGATTGCTCTTTTTCACCGTGCCGTAGCCGATTACCACTACTTCGTCTAACGCTTCGGCGTCTTCCTTGAGAATAACATTATAGGTTTTCTGGCTCGAGATAGGCATTTCCACCGCTTGCATGCCGATATAAGAAAACACCAGAACCCCGTTTTCAGGCACATCGAGGCTGAATTTTCCATCCATGTCGGTCACTGTACCGATAGACGTACCTTTCACCTGCACGGCTACCCCGATCAGAGGCACCCCGGCAGCGTCTTTCACTACGCCGCTGGCTTTCCCGTCCTGATGGGTAAACTGTACGCCCAACCGGTCGGTTGCCATGGTATGCGGTATTCCGATTCCTCCTTGCAAGGCTGCTACTAAAAGTAACCCTACCATTTTCCGGTTCCAAATCGGGCGGCAAGTCTTCACCCGGTTTTTCATCTCCATTCCTTTCATAATATACTTGATTTAATTAACAAAAGATATTTCCTTTCAGAGTTTGTTTTTCATGAGGCATCTGCCTTCCGGCAAAAAGCCGGCTGCATGTTTTCCTTTCGCTAGGCGGTTAGAGGGTGTATTTTTCGAAATTCCTAAAATCAGCAAAAGAACTTTTTCGAGAAAAACTTCATTTTACACAACTCCTACCCTGTTCCCGCAAGAACAGGCTACCTTTTTGCGACACTTTCGCCTGCCGGCCAAAAGTTTAAAAAGACTTTTTTGCAGTAGGCTATAACACAAAGTAAATAGATTTACAAGGGCCTTCAAATAGATAAAAAAATTATACAGATGGACGATCTTTCGATTTTAAATTTTCACCAGCCTTTCCTTTGAAAACCCGGCGCCTCGGACGGATTTCGCCGGAAAAGCTGGTGTAAATATGCACAATATATCCTAATCTCCACCCATTAGAGCGCACTTTAACATTTCGCGTTTTGTCGGGCAGAGCCAAATAATTTGAGTATCAAAATGGATTATCTAACGATAAATCCTACCTTTATTTCTACGCTTCCCAAGGAAAGGCCTTCGCCGTCATGGCCTGATGAACCTGTATCCCCTGATGATTCGTATCCATCCGCGAAGCCGTATCGAAACAAACGCTTGCTTTTTGCATATGCCCCAGCCCCAGATGGCCCAATCCCATCAGATACTGGCAATGAATCCGATTCTTTTTATCCATATCGTCTTCCCAGATTTGAAGGTCGGGCAGCGAAACGGCGAAATAATCCATTTTGAAGCGATCGAACAAATGCTTTTCCCCGTAGGCCAGCAAGGCATGGAAACGGCTACGCGCCTCGTCTTCGCGCCCCAACTTTCGGAGGGCCAATCCTTGGTAAAATATTTTATCCGGCTTTTGGTCGTTGTAATACATAGCCGCAGCCGGCTGACCATTTCCCGAAGCAGCCGCCCGGAAACAAGCTTCAGCTTCTTCTCCGCGTCCAAGCCCTTCCAAAGCACATCCTTTATAATACAGGAAATCGTTTTCCTGGGCACCGTATAATTTGCCTTCGCCCAAATGGGGGGGATATACGAAACATTCTTCAATCAGGCGCAGGGCTTCCGCATGCCGGCCGGCCTCCAAGGCCGTTTCGGCCAGGCAGACACGGGCCAGTTGGTATTGCGCAGGCACCTTGCCCTCGCCCCCTTCCCAAGGATGGAACTTCCGGTTATCGATCAGCCGGATAGCCTCTTCGTACCGTCCCAGTTGATTCAGCAAAGTAACGTATTCCAAATACAAATCATCGCGCGAAAAAGCGACCTGCCGATGACGCTCCAACAGCGCGAGCCGCTCGGCATGCGGCCGGTTCAACCGTTTATAAAGCTGGTCGAGCTCCATCAATATCCGGGCATCCGAAGTATCCAGCCGGAAGGCTTCTTCCAACAGCCCGACCGCTTCTTGCTCGCGGTGAAGTTTATTGAAATAACCCAGCGACAAATTCCGCAATACCGTAGGGAAAGACCGATCCAGCCGGGCCGATTCCTCCCACGCCGCGATTGCCTGGGAATACTGGCGTTTGTCGTACGCTATATTGCCGAGGTAATACCAGGCCTTAGGCGCAGGCGTTGCCAAACGGGTAACGGCTTCGAGCGCGACGATGGCTTCCAAGGTATTCGGAAAACAATAGTCGGCCGGTTGGCTTTCGGCTATGCCGGCGGCCTGAGCAGCCTCGTCGGCAAGACCAAGATTGAGCAAAAACCAGGTTTTGTAATAATGTAAAAGCGTCTGGCCCTCTACCGGCAGGGCAATAGCCAGGTCTGCCAGGTGAAGCCCCTCTTCCCAACAACCGGCCGAAGCATAATCTACCGCCAGCTCTTCGTAATTATGCGCTTCCCGGCGCATTCCTTTCACGAAAGCTTCGCGATCGGCCGTTTCCCCGGTAATCAGATATTTTTCGTAAGCGCATCCGAAATTGAAACAATCAATCGCCAGAGAAGCTTCGATCCATGCCAATGCCTCGCCGGTGCGGCCCAGACGGCGCAGAATAACCGCTTTCAGATGTCGTCCGCGCAGATTATGCCAGTTGCGCAGCAGGGACTTGTCGATTTCGGCCAAGGCCTCTTCCCAATGGCCGGCTCCCGCCGAAAGCTGGGCCAGGGCATAATAACCGGCATCCTGCCAGGCGGCATTCCAACAAGCTTTGTAGAAATAAGCGTAAGCTTCTTCCGTCTTATCCTGATACTTCAAGGCCAAGGCCAGGTTATACAACGGTTCTCCGTCGTAAGGATTAGGATTATATTGGGTAAGCGTACGTACCGCTTCCCGCAGATAAGTTTCCGCCCGGGCGAATTGTCCTTTGCGAATCAGCCGCAAGCCCATGGCGTTGTTGTTGCGCACATCGCCCGGTTCGCGCCGGAGAGCTTCCTCGTAATAATCCTCGGGAGAATAGGTAGCATGGCGATATTGCTCCAGATGCAAGCCGGTCAGATAGAGCTGTTCGGCCGACTGAATTTCTTTCGGATCGGGCGCCGCTTTAGCCGCGTCGGGGATGGGTTTCACCTCGTCGGGTTCGGCCGTCCAGGCAAGCATCGGCTTGCCCGAAGCATCGTATATCGCCACGCTCACATCGGTCAGGTCGCTCACCGCAACCTTTTCTTCCCATATCTGTTCGGGCGATATATCGCAACGGCCGTCGAAACAAACCGAACCGGCCTTCGACACCACCACACGCAGCCCTTTGAAAGCCGACGTAGCAAACAGTTTTAAAACAGCCGCTTCCCCCTCCGGCTCGATATTCATCAACAAATCGGCCGAGGCGTTTTTCACTACGCCCAGTTCACGGTAAGGCATAAAATACTGCGTGAAGGTTTTCTCTTCATACGGTTGAAGCCAGGAGAAATCGGGCTGATTGTCGGTATATACGCCGGTCATCAATTCGATATAAGGGCCGTCGCTATCGGTCAGATTCCGATCCCAGGCACAGCCGAAATCGCCGTTGCCCCACGTCCATTGCTTCTTGCCCGGCGAAATATGGTGATTGGCCACGTGCAGCAAGCCGGCACGCGTATCGTTTTCGTATCCTCCCACGAAATCATAGCGCGAGCGGATGGCCATATACGACGTCGGCACAGGGATATTGCGATAGCGGGAAATATCCACGCCGGCCGAATAATCCATTTTATAATACGTTCCGGTAGCGATCGGATAGCGCGATACATCGCGTTTGCCGTGGTCGAACACGGCATTCACATCAGCCGGAAACACCGATTGGTAGGCGTCGTTTACCGCCACTGCCGGGTTGGCCCACCAAAGGAAGGTTTGTGGCACCGGGGTGGGATTGCTCACCTTTCCCTGTATTTCCAGCACGGCACGGCCGGGGCGAAGCGTAAAGCCGGCCGTCCCTTTCTGGTGAAACATCCGCTCGCGTTCGTTCACCCACACAATCGCGCTGCCGTCGGCGCACCGCTCGATGGCATAATCCACGGGCAGAAACGTGCTGGGCCGGTGATGTTGAGGCCAGTTAAACTCGATTCCCCCCGAAATCCAGGGGCCGGTCAGCCCCACCAGAGCGGGTTTGATCACCTGATTGTAATAAATGAAGTGGCGTTCTTTCACTTTGTCGTACGCCATCTGGATACGGCCGCCCAATTCGGGCAGAATCATTACCCGGATATACTCGTTTTCCAGAAAAACCGCATGGTAGGATTTGTCCTGCGGGGTATCTTCTATCTTTTCAACCACGGGATAAGGGTATACCACCCCGCTGCTTCCCTGGTATACACGTTTTTCCAGAAACATCGGATTCTTTTCGGGCAGGCCGATACCGTAGGTAGGAAGCAGAATATCTTCTTCCCAAACTTTCACATTGTCCATTTTATTGAGCTATTTAATTCGTTAATTCTTTCTCCAGTTCTTCAAGCGTTTTCCCCTTGGTTTCGGGCAGCCGGGCGCGGATAAACAGGAAACTCAAGAGGCAGATTCCTCCGTACAGCCAGAAGGTGCCGGCCGCTCCCACCCCTTCGTTCAGCAGGGGAAAAGTATACGTAAGTACAAAGCAAGCCACCCAAAGGAAGAAGGTAGCAAGCGCCATCGCTTTGCCACGGATGCGCACCGGGAATATTTCGGAAAGCACCACCCATACCACCGGGGCCAGCGACATGGCATAGCAGGCAATAGCCAGCACCACCAGCAATAGCATCGGCCAGCTGGAGAGACCGGCGAAATAGCAGCCGCCCAGAATGGCGTAAATTACCGCCAGGCCGGCCGAACCGACAAACATCAGCGTGCGGCGTCCCCATTTATCTACCGTATAGATAGCCACAAACGTAAATACCACATTGGTAATCCCGGTGACGACGATATTCATCAGCACGTCTGACACGGCATAGCCGGCACTGGAAAAAATTTCGTGTGCATAATTGAAAATGACATTGATGCCGCACCATTGCTGGAAAACAGCCAGCACGATCCCGATTACCAGCACGTTCCGCACGCCGGGCTGAGCCAAGGCGCGCCAACGGCTATCTTCGGGGGCAGCCTGAGCAGGCCGTATCAGGCCAGGCAGGGTTTGGCCCGCATAGGCCTCTCCCCCGATCCGCATCAACACCCGGCGCGCTTCGTCTACCCGGCCGCCGGCTGCCAGCCAACGCGGGCTTTCGGGAATGAGGAAGGCAAAGAAGAAGAAAAAGCCGGCCGGAATCAACCCGGCCCAGAACATCCATCGCCAGGCCCATTCAATACTGTCGGGGTTGAGCGTCTCCGCGCCCGACGTGAAATGAAGGCCGATCAGCCAGTTGGCCACCTGAGCCAGGAGGATGCCGATCACGATGGTAAGCTGGTTGAGCGAGACGAACCGCCCGCGCACGGCGGCCGGCGAGACTTCGGCGATATAGACGGGGGAAACATTGGAAGCGATGCCGATGCCCAGGCCCCCCAGGATGCGGAACAGGATAAAAAGCCAGAACCGGCTTGCCATCCCGGTACCTACCAAGGAAAGGATAAAGAGGAAGGAAGCGGTCAGCAGCATTTTCTTCCGTCCGTAGCGGTCGCTCCACCCGCCCGAGAGCAAGGCGCCGGCCAGGCAGCCGATAAGCGCGCTGCTCATGGCCCATCCCCTAAGGGCGGCCGATCCTTCGATGCCGAAGAAGGGTTCGTAAAATATTTTAGCTCCTCCGATCACAACCCAGTCGTAACCGAACAGTAATCCGCCCAAGGCGGAGACGAGGCAGATAAAAAGCAGATAGGTTGTCGTGTGTTTCATAACAGGGTTTCTTTTAAGATATGATGCAAAGAAACAGGCTTTCCGCGGGATAACAAATAGATAAAAAACAGATAAAGATGGATTATATTCCGATTTTATTTCTATGTTTGCAGAGAACTTAAATCTACTGACATGATTAAACGCAAGGACGGATTCAGCGGCGAAAGGGCCTTGGTACTGCCTCTTTCCATCGTGGAAGAAATGGAAAACGACCCGTTTTCCTCGATTCTTCATATTACCGACATCGGTTATTATCCAAAGGCCTGGCACCATTTTCGCGAACGAACAGAGCCGATTAGCCAATTTGTTTTTATCTATTGCATCGAGGGAAAAGGATGGTACCGGGCCGGAGAGCAGGAACATGCCGTAACGGCCAACCAGTACTTTATCCTGCCGGCCGGCACGCCGCACGCCTACGGGGCCGACGAGCATGACCCATGGACTATTTATTGGATTCACTTCAAAGGCAAGCTGGCTTCCCACTTTGCCCGCCAATCGCTCAGGCCGGTAGAAATCAAGCCTGGCATTCATTCGCGCATCAGCAACCGGATCGATCTTTTCGAAGAGATTTTCCGTACCTTGGAGATGGGCTATAGCCACGAAAACCTGCTATATGCCTGTTCCATCTTTTATCATTACCTGGGCACCTTGCGCTATTTGCAGCAATACCGCGACGCGGCACGTTTGGAAACAGAGAAAAACGATGTGGTAACGGCTTCAATTCATTTTATGCGCGAGAATATCGAAAAGAAGCTTACCTTGCAGGAGATTGCTTCCCATACGGGGTATTCGCCCTCTCATTTCTCCGTGTTGTTCGGCAAGCGCACGGGCTATGCGCCGCTGGCGTATTTCAATTTGCTGAAGATTCAGCAGGCGTGCCAGTTGCTGGATTTTACGGATATGAAGATCAATCAGGTATGCTTTAAGATCGGCATCGAGGATAGCTATTATTTCTCCCGGCTGTTCCGCAAAATTATGGGAATGTCTCCGCTGGAATATAAGAGGATGAAGAAGGGGTAGAGGGGACATTTTTTACACAACCTCTATATTTACGAAAGACAAATCGGTTATTTTCGTATTATATCATAAAAAATAAATACTTTTGTAAACCCATAATACATAGTATGAAAATAGAAAACCTTGAAGATATAAAAAGCCTCCTAGCCAGAACCGAGGACGAGCAAGTGGAATTTAAAGAAACAACCGGTCAGCTGGAACGTGGTATGGAAACCCTTTGTGCTTTTCTAAATAGAGAAGGCGGAACGGTCTTGTTCGGCATTACCGACAAAGGTAAGATAGTTGGACAAGAAGTGACCGACACTACCAAAAGAAGTATAGCAGAAGCTATTAACAGATTAGAGCCAACGGCAAACGTTCAAATATCCTATATACCTCTTCCGGACAGTAATAAAAAAATCATAGCGCTCAATGTGGAAGATTTTAGGATCAATCGTCCGTTTTGTTACAAAGGTCGTCCCTATTACCGGGTGGAAAGTATCACCTCCACTATGCCGCAAACCGTATATAACCACTTGCTAATGGTGCGTGATGAAGCTAAATATCGTTGGGAATTATTTGAGAATACCCGGCTCACTTTGCAGGATATGGATAACAATGAAATCCTGAAAACAGTAAGACTAGGGATAGAATGCGGTCGTCTGCCGGAAAATACGGAAAGCAATGCTTCCGTTATTTTAGAAAAGTTCGGTTTGTTAATAAATGGCGTACTAAATAACGCAGCAGCCGTACTGTTTGCTAACCGCGAACTGGCGGAATATCCGCAATGTCTTTTGAGGCTGGCACGTTTCAAAGGAACAGATAAAATGATTTTTATAGATAATCAGCGCATTCAAGGCAATCTGTTCCAATTGCTTGATGCGGCAATGGCTTTTATATTCAAGCACCTTTCTTTATCGGCGACAACCGAAGGTCTGGAACGGGAAGAACATTTAACCATCCCTTACAAAGCTATCCGGGAAGGGGTTATCAATGCCCTTTGCCATAGGCAGTTTCGAACTCCCGGTGGATCTGTGGGAATAGCTATTTACGACGACCGTGTGGAAATTGTAAATCCGGGTAGTTTCCCTTGTGGTTGGGATATGGAAAAAATGAAAGCCGGTCAGTGTTCAGAACCTCAAAATCCTCTAATTGCCAACGTTTTGTATAAACGCAAATTATTGGAAAATTGGGGACGCGGTATCAGTTTAATGGTAGAAGAATGTCTAAAAGCAAATTTGCCAGAACCGGAATTCAAGGCATTTAACGGTTTTGTGATCCTTGTTTTTCGATATAGCAAGGAAACGCCGGCAAGCACCCGGCAAGCACCCGACAAGTACCCGACAAGCACCCGACAAGTACCCGACAAGTACCCGACAAGCTAGTAGGCAAGTTGAAACACTGATTCAAATAATACAAAAAGAAGTTTATTCGGTCAAGGAAATGATGGGGTATCTTCAATTGAAAAACCGGGAAAATTTTTTAACTATTTACTTGAAGCCGGCAATGGAAACAGGTATGGTAGAACCACTTTATCCTGACCAACCAAAACATCCCAAGCAAAAGTATCGACTGACAGATAAAGGAAAGGAATTGTTAAAGAAAATTTAGCTATTTATACTTGGCCGGCAAAACCGACTATCATATGCTCTCTAAGCTAGCCCGGAGAACACTGTAAATAGGCATTGGACGCAAACATAGCCGCCCCTCAAGCGGCTTAAAAACAAGCTATACCTTTACATACTTCTTAACAGAAGCACTGTAAAGGCACAGCCTCTCTTTTTTTATTTAGAATCCGTATTCTTTTCCCCCTTCAATTGCTTGATTTCATTTTCCAGAGAATTGATTTTATCCTTCATCTTAATCACTTCAAGATAAAGTTCTTTATCTACACCACTGTAATTGTTGGTAATACTATCATTAACCACATTGCTTGCAACTGTAGCAGTACCATCATTGTCAATCGTATTTCCTGAAGAATGATTATCAAAATAATAAGAATCCGGACTATAATCCTCCATCGTCTTAATAAGCTCCACGTCCACACGCAAAGCGGCCGCAAACAAATCCAGGATCTGGTCTTTTATTACAGGCTGGCTTTCGTACATGGATACATTTTGTTGAACCATATTCGTTAACTCGCCCAATTTCTGCTGAGATAATCTCCTGCTTTCCCGCAGCCGCCGGATAGCATGCCCGTGATGCGTGCGGGAAGATTCTTTTGCACTGTCTTCTGTTTCCATATTTTACGTGTTTTATTATCTTAATAGTGCAACAAAGATAAGAGTTTGTAAGTTTGCTTCAAAAGGAAACTTGTGTAAAATACAGTGCAAGAGAGCAAATATGTGTATTTCACTAAGTATATTGTGTAAATCACAGAAAACGGTTAGCGGGAAGATGCCTATATTTGCAAACAAATACACAACCAGAGAAGATACGAGCGAAAAGGAAAAATAATTTGGATGTCATTAGATAAGTAAAAGGGTGAATCTCCAAAGCGGCTTGGGAAAAGTCGACAGTTTTCTTCCTAGTTATTAAAGAAATATAGGAAATTGTGAACCTATTGCCAAAAGGTTAAATAGAACTGAAAGGAAATAATGGTAATATGGACTTTTCACGCCAGGAACAGTTACTCGCGACGAGTGACTGTTCTTCTTTATTTTCCTTTATCCTATCCGAATAAAATAAATTGAGACAAACGAGGGTAGTTAGTAAATCACCAACTTATCTTATCAAAAACTGTAAATTACATGGCTATTTTCTGTAATTTACAATAATAATTTAGTTTATCTCTTTGTAATTTTGCCATACCAAACAAGGAAGATTTCCCTGAACTTTTAAACGATTCTTCAACTAAACAGCGGCTCCCCCCGGGCCGCTGTTTTTTATGCAGCCTTCGCTATCCCCTCGCTTCTTTTTCCTCTTCGCCGCGGAAATGCAAAAATTTTCCTTTTCTTCCATAGAAGCATCTTCGAAAAACAAAAAATATTGCGAATTTAATTGTATGTTTGCTTGATGCTTGAACAAGTGAGACAACCTTATAAAATATACCCTTATGCAAAGAAGAAAATTTTTCCGCTCGCTGGCCTTGGGAGGCGTAACGGCTGCCTTCTCTCCCATCGTGAAAGCGGCTGCGCCGCAAGAACCCGTTAAAGAAAAACCACAGACGAATATACACGAGGCCGACGCCGTGCCGCGTAGCGAAGCCTCCATGCCGGGGCGTTATCCGGGCAAAGTGGTGAAAGTAACCGGCAACGACTGTATTGTAGATGGGCAGCCTTCCGACGGAGCAGCCTACGAAATGCTGAAAACGGCTATGCTGCGGCTGACCGGAGCCTCTACGCTCAAGGAAGCCTGGCTGCAACTGGTGGGGCCAGAGGATGTGATCGGGCTGAAAGTAAATCCGATAGCAGGCAAGTTGCTGTCTACTTCTCATGCCGTTACCGGAGCCATTATCCGGCAGCTCGAAGAGGCCGGCATTCCCCGCGACCGGTTGGTGATCTGGGACAGGCGGGAAGCCGACCTGAAAGAATCGGGGTTCGTGGACGAGAAATACCCGGGTATCCGGATCGTAGGCACCGAATATCAGGACGAGAACGGAAGCTATATCGATGCGGACGGCAAATTTTACGGGGAAAGGCGGATTGACAAAAATAATTACTTTTATGTCGATCGGGAAGAAGAATACGACGCTTACACCATGCCTTATATGGTGAACGGCGGCAAATACTCGTATTTCAGCAAGATATGTACCCAAGAAGTGACGAAGATCATCAATGTGCCGGTGGTGAAGAATGCCGGAACCACGATTACGGTGGGAATGAAAAACCTGGCCTTCGGTTCGATTACCAATACGGCGCGGCTGCACGGGCCGATGTGGCATGATACCTGCGCGATGGTGTGCGCTTTTGCGCCGTTGCGCGATAAAGCGGTGCTTACTATTGCCGACGGGTTGACGGGGTGTTTCGACGGAGGGCCTTCGGCTAACCCGCAGTTTATCTGCCATTACAAGGCGCTGACGGTGGGTACCGATCCGGTGGCGGTAGATCGTATCTGCTACGATATGGTGATTGCCAAGCGGATAGAAGAAGGTGTACAAGAGAAGGAAAAACCCGGGGCGCGAGCCTTTATGGAATTGGCTGAAAAGCTGAAACTGGGCGTAGCCGACCGCGAAAAAATCGATCTGACGGAAGTAACGATAGAGGCATAAAAAGGATATAGGCATGAATAAGAGACGGATAAGTTTATTTCTAACCGGTCTGGCAGGTTTGCTTTTGCTTCCGGCTTTTCTTCTGGCTGAAGAGCCGGAAGTGAAGCGGGAGCGGGTATTTACGGGAACCGGGTTGTACGGCTTTATGAACGGGGGCGCCGACCAGTTTCTGGAATATGGCGTCAGCCGGCTGGTTACCCGCGATGTAGCCTATAAGGGAGAAGAATTTACGGTCGATGTATACGATATGTCCAGCCCCGAAGATGCGTTCGGCATTTATTCCTTGCATATTTTTAAATGCGCGCGGGCGGATAACGAAGGGTGTATCGATTGTCTTTCGCCCTATCAGCTACAGGCAGTAGTGGGTAGCCGGTATGTTTCGGTGGTGTTTCCTTCGGGATCGGAGGCTGCCCGCAGGTTGGCCGACCAGTTGGTACGCCATTATGCGCCGGCAGAAGGGTTGCCGCAGCCGGCTGTTCCGGAGGCTTTAGGCGTTTCGTTGCCTTATTCGGGGCGGGTGAAACTGCTGCGGGGGCCGATCTCCGTATCTTCGGCTAGCACTTCTTTATCGAGATTGCTCGATGGAGTGGCTTATACGGGGGTATGGTTTATCGCCGACAAGCCGGGAAAGGGGTATAAGGCCCTGATTCAATTTTCCGGCGAAAAAGAGAAAGCGAAGGTAGCCTCGCAGATAGCGGCTGCCGACCGGCTGGCGGAAGGCCCGGATTTTCTTTATATCTTCGGGAAAGAAAAAGAAACGGAGGAAGAGGATTACGGGGGATTCGGATTCTAAAAGCGGGGACCGGGAAAGTACAGCCCGAAGGGATTGGAGCCGGCCGGAAAAGGGTAGTGATCGTACCGGAAATAATCGTTGTAAAGTTGTAAAAAAGGATGGAGCTATAAATCGAATCTCTAAAAACAGGTTGAAATGAGTTTTGCAGGACACGTTTTCGATATGATCAGGCGCAATAAGGAAAACCGGGAAATGCTCGACAGGATGCGTGAACAGTCGCGGGAGGCCAAAACCCGCTATGGGTCGCGGCTGCCGGATACGACTGCTGAGGAAATGGATGAAATCAAACGGCGAACCGAGGAACGGCAACGACAGGAACAACGGTATGTGTTCCGCAGACTGGCAGGATGGTTAGTCCTTGCTTTAGCAGTGGCGGGGATGTTGGGGGTATTGTTTCGGTTTTTCGGTTGATCCGGTACGGGGACGGCTGAAATTTTAAGTATGCGACACGTTTAAAGAAGCTCGGCCGGGCAGGCTGCGAACTAAGTTCCGGCTTTTCAACCGAATCGCGTATCCGCTCCGCAAACAGGGGCTGTATCCGATTTGTCGAAACAGCCCCTGTCGGTATATTTTATGCTTATATGTTTTCCGGAGAAATTACAATTTCTTCACTCCCTTCAGCTCTGCCGAATCTTTCACCTGGCGGAGGCTTACGGCATAGCCGCCGCCGGGGGCTGCTTTCAGTTTGAGTACCGCCTTATCGGTAACCCATCCCTGACGGATGGTGTAGGCCTGCGGATTGGTTTTATAATGCGCGCCGGCGCCGTCGGCATATACGGTAGCAATGTATTTTTTACCGGCGTCGAGGAAATCGAGAGACAACACGGAGGCATGGCCTTCCTCGCCGCTGGTGCAGCCTATGAACCAATCGTCTTTTCCTTTAGCTTTGCGGGCTACGGTAATGTATTGGCCCGGTTCGGCTTCCAGGTACCGGCTGTCGTCCCAATCCACCGCCACATCTTTGATAAATTGGAAAGCGTCGGCGAAGCGTTCGTAGTTGTCGGGCACGTCGGCGGCCATTTGCAACGGGCTGTACATCGTTACGTAAAGAGCCAACTGGCGGGCTAAGGTGGAATTGACATGCGAATGGTTGTCGGGATTCATCTTCGAGAGATTCATTTCGAAAATACCGGGCGTATAATCCATCGGGCCGCCTTGCAAACGGGTGAAAGGCAATACGGTGGTATGGAAAGGCTTGTTGCCGCCGAACGATTCGTACTCGGTTCCGCGCGCCGACTCGTTGCCGATCAGGTTCGGATAGGTGCGGCACAGGCCGGTGGGGCGGACGGCTTCGTGGGCGTTTACCATAATCTTGTGCCGGGCGGCTTCTTTCACGGCATATAAATAATGATTGTTCAACCATTGGCCGTAATGATGTTCTCCGCGCGGAATCATATTTCCTACGTAGCCGCTCTTTACGGAATTATAGCCGTAGCGGTTCATCAAGTCGTAAGCCGCTTCCATATGGCGTTCGTAATTGCGTACCGAAGCCGAAGTTTCGTGATGCATCATCAGCCGCACGCCCTTTTCTTTCGCACAGGCGTTCAGCGCGGGCAGATCGAAATCGGGATAAGGCGTAACGAAATCGAATACATAATCCTTCGAATGGCCGAACCAATCTTCCCAGCCGATATTCCAGCCTTCCACCAGCACCTGGTCGAAACCGTGCCGGGCGGCAAAGTCGATATACCGTTTCACGTTTTCCGTATTGGCCCCGTGCAGCCCGTGAGGCTTGGTTGTCGAGTAGTCGAGGCTATCCAGCTTTACGGAAGGCAAATCGAAAGTATACGACCATTGTTTGCTGCCTACGATCATTTCCCACCATACACCGATATATTTTACCGGTTTAATCCACGATACGTCGTCATAGGCGCAGGGTTCGTTCAGATTGAGGATAAGGTCGGACGCCAGGATTTCGCGGGCATCGTCGCTTACCATCACCGTGCGCCAAGGCGTTTGGCAAGGTGCCTGCATATAGGCTTTGTTGCCTACGGCGTCGGGGGTGAGCCACGATTCGAACACAAAGTTCCGGTCGTCCAGATTCAGGTGCATGCAGGAATAATCCACCAAAGCGGCTTCATGCAGGTTGATGTACAGGCCTTCGTCGGTCTTCATCTGCAAGGAAGTTTGCACGCCGGTGGGCGAAAAAGAAGTTTGCGAGGTATTTTCGGTAACGGCCCCTTTCATCAGCCCTCGTATTTCGGAGAGTTTGGACTGGGTATAGTCGTATTCCTGCGTATCGTAATCGCCGGGAATCCACCAAGCCGTATGATCGCCGGTCAGGGCAAACTGCGAATGTTCTTCTTTCACCACGAAATAAACCAGATTCTTCTGCATCGGAAATTCATAGCGGAACCCTACCCCGTCGTCGTACACCCGGAAACGGATATTCATATACCGGTCGGTAGAAGGTTGCCGGAGTTCTACCAGCATTTCGTTGTATCGGTTGCGGATTTCCTTGGTTTCTCCCCATACCGGCTGCCAGGTTTCATCGAAATGAGCGGTACGGGTATGCACGAGTTCGAAACCGTCCGTCAGGTCGCCTCCTTCTTTCAATTCCAGCCCGAGGCTGCTGGGCTTGATAACGGCTTGCTCTTTGTAATCTACGCGGTAGGTGGGCACGCCGCGGGTTAACTCAAAATGTACATTTACCTTTCCTTCGGGAGAGGACACGGATTCGGCTTTCGCGAGAAAGGCCATACCGAGGCATAGGATGCTTGCTACAAACTTTTTCATGGATTAATTTACTTATAAATATGAAT
Source organism: Tannerellaceae bacterium (assembly GCA_048465615.1). Lineage (GTDB taxonomy): Bacteria > Bacteroidota > Bacteroidia > Bacteroidales > Tannerellaceae > Parabacteroides. The sequence continues at coordinate 147,918 of DBFWLD010000027.1, read as the reverse complement.
ACTGTTTTCGATTCTTCGGTTACTGCAATTTTTAGAGGCCTCGCCTAAGGCCGGCTTCTTTTTCGGGTGGCTGATACTCTGCTGCAAACACCCCGAAAATCGCCCTCAAGCAAACGATGCAAAAATAGAAGTTGCCGGCGGCCTTTGGGGAAGCAGGGAGTGAAAAAGTAGTGATTACGAGACACAAAACAGACGTAATATACTGACAAACAATACACTAAAGAAAAACAACCGGACTCGGAAAGTAGTAAAAATAGAAGGAAGAAAGCGAGGTGAAAACGAATTACGGGCCGGTTATTTCTTTGTTTTTCCGATTTGCATCACCCGCTGTTCCAATTCCTCGCGCTGCCCGGCCGCTTTATTGCGCACCTTGGTACGGTAGTTATAAATCGTCGTCACGGAATAACGCAAGAACTGGGCGATCTTTACGCTGTCGGTAATGCCCAGCCGGATCAAGGCGAACAGACGCAATTCGGTCGTCATTCGTTCGCCGGTTTTAGGGTAAATCTGTTCGCCCGGGGCCAGCAACGCATTGAAGTCTTCTACGAAGGAAGGAAACAATTGAAGGAAGGTATCATCGAAATTGGCATAGAAATCTTTCAGTTCTTCCTGGATAAACTTGGTCGATTTGAGCTGTTTGTATAATTCTTCCATCTGTCCGGCTGCGGCCAATTTGCCCAACGAACGGCGATAATGATCCATTTTCTCCAGATACACGGAACATTCATCCATGTACCGCCCGATATAGATTTCCTTTAAATAAGAGTTTTCGGCAATGGCCCGGTTGGCTTCTTTCAATTGTTCGTTCGAATCGTGCAGGGCTTCATTCAGGACTTTCAGCCGCCGGTTGGCTTCCACCACCTCTTGCCGGGCGGCCGCGATTCGTTTCATCTGCCGCCAGACATAGCCGATAGCCAGCAGCAAGCCCAGCGCAAGCAGGCTGATAGAAACCAACGCCCATTTTATCTGCCCTTGCCGCTTCTGCTCTTTCTGCAGGTAGGCCTGATTGATAAGGGGAAAGATTTGGAGAATTTCCAGAATGCGCAACCGGGCATTGCAGGCTACCGCATCGTCCATACAGACCTTCAGATAGGCATAGGCCCGGTCGATGTCGCCCGCCTGGTAGAGGATAACGGCCAGTTTACGCAAGGATATATATTCCCGTACGGCCGACTCTATATCAGCTGTAGCCGAAAGAATAAGGTATTTTTTCCGGTTTTCTTCGTCTCCTTTCAGCCGGTACGATTCCGACAGGGTATAGGCGCATACCGCGGCGGTATGGATGTCGGGATGCCGGCCGGCATATCCGTCGAGCACGCGGATAGCTTCGTCGCATTCGAACCGCACGTTGTACCGGTCGCTTTCCACCAGCCGGTACGTCCACGATTGCGGATCGTTGGCCAGAAGCAGCGAATCCCGGTAGAAAGCGGCCTTTTCCGTATACCGCTTTTTTTCCGGCTCGGTTACGGCATAATCGGCCATCAATCCGTATACCGTTCGGTAAATATGGTAGTAATACGAGTGGAGATGCCGGGGCAAAGCCGCTACGCGGATGGTCTGCATCAAGTCGATGGCTTCCTTATACATGCCGGCCGTTCCCATAATATCGGCCGTATTCATGCGGGCTATATCGAGGTAGACATCGTTTTTTATCCTCAGGGCTAATTGGTATTTTTCGCGGGCCACCGCAAGCGAGGTATCGGTATTGTAAGCGCGGTATTCGTCGAGCAAGGCGTCTAAGACCGAAAAGCGGGCGGTATCGGCAACCGTCCGGCGAAGTTTTTCTTTCAGCTTGTCGATCCGCTGTTCTTTCTGCTCGCGGTAGCGGGCGCGTTCCTGTATCGTACGGTCTAATTGCCGCAACAAAGAGTCCATAGAACTGCCGCCGGCAGCACCGAGATGCCACGCATACAAACAAACGAACCACAACAGCCCTAGTTTTCTCATATTCTTTTTATCGGTTTGTGTCTGCCGGGGAAGAAAGAAAAACGCAAAGCCCCCTTTCGTTTCAATTCCGGCCGAACAAATAAAGCGAATCCCGCTGCGCGGCCGGACGCGTCCAGGCCTCCGGAATAAATTTCCATTGGTCGAGCGGCCGGGGATCCAGCACTTTTTTCTCTTCGATAAACCGAATCAGGTAGTACCGCAAATCCTTGTCGGTAGACTGCACGATCCGTTCTTTCAGCTTTTCGTGGGGAATGCCGGCCCCGTCGGTCAATAATTCGCCTCCGCCGTTGCCGCGATAGGAATTCAACGCTACCTTATATATCTTTTCAGAAGAAAAAGGCGTGCCGTCGGCCATCCCCAGAATCGTTATCTTTTCTCCCTCCGGCCGGGTGACGTCTACCGTATACCGGATGCCGGCGGCCGAATCGAAATTGAAGCTATAATTCAGAAACGAAGGACGGCTTCCTTCCTTGACAGGTCGCAACAACAACAGATGATCGTCGGGCGATTGCATCCGGTTGCTCCAATCGGCATACGACTTTTCCAGGAATCCTTTGATTTCCGCTCCCGTCAACTGCATAGTATAGAGCATATTCTCATATTTATAGAGATTGAACATATCCCCCACCGCGACCTCTCCTTTCGGAATCCGGGCATCGAACGAAAGCGGGGCGGCAAACGAAACGTCGGCTCCGGTAAGCTCCAATTGCAAACTATGGATAAGATCGATAAAAGCCGAAGGCCCGAAATAGGCCGGACGGGTAGACAGCGAATCGGTAAAAGTGCCGATCGGGCGGGAAACGAAGTTTTCAACTTCCTTGTAAGCCGGGGCGAAGCGGTCCATAAAAGCCTGGCTTATGCCGTAAGAAGCCACTTCGGTAAGACGGCCGTCAATCTGTTTACGGATCACTTTGCCGTCTTCCACCCACAGATTTACGTCCACGTCGGCCACTGCTTTGCCCTGGCTGGCCGGGTTGACTAAAAGCACCGTATCGCCGGCGGCATTCACGATTTTATCCACCAGGCGGCGATGGTCGTGCCCTATCATCACCACGTCGAAACCGGGCACCCGCCTGGCCACTTCTTCCGAAGCATCCTCGCGGTATTTGCCTGCCAAGGTGCGGGCGGAGTTGCCGGCATGAAAGATACCTACCACCACGTCGGGCTTTTCTTTTTCCCGGATGATCTTCATCCACTTCCGGGCGGTAGCCTCCATATCTTCGAAGGATAGTCCTTTCCAGAGCGTTTCAGGCAGCCAGATCGGAATGGCAGGGGTTATCATGCCCAATACCACGATCTTCACCCCTTCCCTTTCGAACACCTCATAGGGTGTAAGATAAGGCGTTCCGTCATTTGCATTCAGAATATTGGCTCCGAGCACCGGAAAACGGCAGTCGCCAATCCAGCGATCGAATACGGCGCGGCCGGCTTCCACGTCGTGGTTGCCCATATTTCCAGCATTGTAGCCCATATAATTCATCATATCGGCAGCCAGGTGGATAGACGCCGTATCCATAAAATTATAATAATAGGCCGTCGGTTGCCCTTGCAGAATATCGCCGTTGTCGAACAACAGCAGGTTGTCGCCATAGGCGGCGCGCTGCTGTTGCACAAACGCATGGACGCGGGCCAAGCTTCCTTCCCAAGGATGTTTTTCTATAAAATCATAGGGAAAATAATTGCCGTGAATATCGCTGGTTTCCACCAGTTTCAGTTTTACTTCGCGGGGGGCTGCCGATAACCCGAAAACAAGCAGGCAGCCTAAAACAAGCCAATAGAGACGTCTTTTCATCAGATGAACAATTCGGGTTCGCGCCGGGCGCTGAAATGGTTGAAAAGCATAGCCGTATACGGAGTATCGAAGGTACGCGCTCCCTCGGGACATTCTTTTACGCAGGCGCAACACTTGATACATAAAGCCGCGTCGCTGGACGTGCCCTCGTCGGTAAGCGAGATAGCTCCGGTAGGACAAACGTCGACGCAATACTCGCATTGGGTACAAAGCGCGCTGTCGCAAAGAGGCGCCTGGGGGGCGGAAGGACTTTTTTCCCGGTAGGGATAATTGCCTTTTACCGTCAGGGGAACGAGGCTTTCCACCTCGGCGGCAGCCTCGAGTTTTTCCAACACCTTTCGTCCGAAAAGAAGGGCCTCGTGCAGGTCGTGTTCATCGGGACGGCCGGCAGCGATAGGCATTTCTTTGCGGCTGAAGGAATGTTCGCCGATAAAAGCGCCGGCGGCTACCGGCACGAATCCCTGGCGGACGGCCAGGTCGCAAAGTTCTTTCAACGCATCTTCATAATCGCGGTTGCCGTAGACCACGATGGCCACGACGGGCGCATTGCGGGCATGAAATTTGCGCAATCTCTCTACCGCTGTTTCGGCTACCCGGCCGCCATACACCGGCACGGCGATCAGGGTCAGTTCGTCTTCTATGTTTTCTTCCGCCGACGGGGCTTCATGCGTAATATCGGATTCGGAAAGTACCGATACCCGCATGCCTTCGGCCACGGCATACGCGATCTTGGCCGAAGTATGGGTAGGCGAAAAATAAATCAGATGCACACTGTTGTATTGCATAATAATAAAAGGATTAGCGTAAAGCGTTTTCTATCTGCCCCATCAAGTCGGCAAATTCCTCGTCGGTATATCCCTTGGCGGCATACTTTACTTTGCCGTCTTTGCCGATCAGGTAGCTGCGGGGAATCAGGTTTTTGGCAAAGGCGCCGAATACTGCGCGGTTTTTGTCGGGATATAAAGGAAAGGCAAACCCTTTCTTTTCGTTGTATTTCTGCAATTCGGCCTCGGTATGTTCGCGGCCGATTACGAGCAACACGAAATCTTTATTGTCCTTGTATTTCGGCCAGAGCGTCTGTTGCACGGCCGCCAGTTCTTTCTGGCAAGGCGGGCACCAGGTGGCGAAGAAATTCACCAACACCACTTTGCCTTTGAGGGACACGGAGGAAAGCAGAGTACTACCGTCGTCGGCCACCAAGGTGAAGGCCGGCAGGGTTGCGCCTACCTTTACAATATCGGAATTATCGTCCTGAGCTTTCCCGACAAGGGCCGTCAGCAAGAATAAACTCGCTAACAAATACTTCTTCATGTTCATGACTTTTCTATTTTTTCAGTTAGAATCCGAACGCAAAGGTACATTATTATTTCCAACCGGAAGGGATAAATCCGTATGTTTGACAGCCATTCACGCAGGATAAAAGCCTTGGGCCGCCGGCTGAGAAAAGAAGTTGAAAGGGATAAGCAGCGGAAGGGCCCTCCGGAAAAACGATCCTTGGTTCAATCCGGTTACAGGATTCGGTATTCAGGATGAAGGATTGGGGAGCCGGGACTCGGGATTCAGAGTGCCAGATCCGGAAGCGGGGAAAAACCAACCAAGAAGAAGCATACGCTCCTACAAAAGAGAAGAGAAGAGAAAGAAGGCTGCCTTCCGTTGAACAGGAAGACAGCCTTATACGTTGCAGAGCGGGCGGCAAACGGTACGTTACCCCTCGCCGGCCGGCTTCGGGCAATTAACGCAATTTCCGGGCGATTTCGGCGCCGGCTTGCAAAGCATTCAGGTTCATCGCAACCACCTCTTCGCCTTTACGGCTGAAAATACGGCGGATGCCATCTTCTATTTTGGCATAGTCGATGCCCAGGAAGGGCGTGGCAGCCCCCAGCATCACCATATTGGCGGCCCGTGCCGAACCCGCCTCTTTGGCTATGGCTTCTACGTCGAGCACCACCTTATGAGGCAGCTTTTCCAATTCCGCATTCACCTTTTCCATCTCCGGATAATTGGGAATATTGACAAAAGGCTGCGAATTGGTTACCAGCCAGCCTTCTTTTTTCAGGTAGGGCAGGTAGCGCAAGCTCTCCATCGGTTCGAGAGAGATAATCAGATCGGCCTGTCCCTGGGGGATCAGGTCGGAAGCAATAGGTTGATCCGACAACCGGAGATTCGACTGGACGTCTCCCCCGCGCTGGCTCATGCCGTGAACTTCGGCCTGCTTCATATAAAGACCCTCTTTCAGGGCTGCTTCTCCGATAACGGCAGCGATCGAGAGGATACCTTGGCCTCCCACACCCGATAAAATAATATCTGTTTTCATTTTTTGCTGGCTTTTTTCTTTCTGGTTAATGTCTGGATACATTCGCGGCGCGGAATCAATACCGATACCCCTTTGTATTCGATTTCTTCGCGGATAATCGCTTTCATCTCTTCGTAGTTTTTCTTGAGAGGAACCATCACCCGGATATGGGCCGGATCGACACCGATTCCCGCGCAGATGGATTCCAGCCGCCCGGTACCGGCCGAGTCCTGGCCGCCGGTCATCGCCGTGGTTTCGTTGTCGGAAATGACGATCGTCAGGTTGGTATTTTCGTTCACGCAATCCAACAGGCCGGTCATTCCAGAATGCGTAAAGGTAGAATCGCCGATGACGGAAACAGCCGGAAATACCCCTGCGTCGGCCGCGCCCTTGGCCATCGTAACGGATGCGCCCATATCGATGCAGGAATCGATCGCCCGGAAAGGCGGAAGCGCGCCCAAGGTATAACAGCCTATGTCGCCGAACACTTTGGCTCCTTCATATTCGGCCAGCACTTCGTTGAGGGCTTCATACATATCGCGATGCCCGCATCCCTGGCACAAGGCGGGCGGACGTTGTTCCACCACTTCGGGCACGGCGTAATAGCGGTTGATTTCCTTGCCGAGCGCGCGGCCTACGGCATCGGGGGTTAATTCGCCGTCGCGTTGCAAGGTGCCGTCCAGGCGTCCGTGAACCGGCTTGCCGGCTCCCAGGAAACCTTTCAGTTGCTCTTCCACCACCGGATAGCCTTCCTCCAGCACGAGGATTTCGTCGCATTCGTCCACCAGTTTTTCCACCAGCTTGCGGGGCAAGGGATATTGGGCGATTTTCAGTACCGGATGTTCAAAACCGCCGGGGTAATTTTCCGACAGGTAGTTGAAAGCGATTCCGGTAGTGAGGATACCGAGCTTTTTATCGGGAGCATCGAAATAGCGGTTGTAAGGAGAACTTTCGGAGGCTTCCGTAAAAGCTTCCTGCGCCGCCAACAAGGTTTTGAAACGTTTGCGGGCCAAGGCGGGCAGCAGGATAAAACGCTGGCGGCCGTCGGCCGGGCATTGCATGGCGTTTTCGGGCTGCTCGGGGCTTCGCGTTACCCCGGCGCGGGAATGGGCCATGCGGGTAGTGATGCGCAGCAGAATGGGATAACCCAGTTTTTCCGAAAGAGCGAATCCGTGGTATACCATATCATAGGCTTCCTGCTGGCTGGAAGGCTCGAACATGGGAATCATGGCGAAATTGCCGAATACGCGGTTGTCTTGTTCGTTTTGCGAAGAGTGCATCGAAGGGTCGTCGGCGGTAAGGATAATCATGCCGCCGTTGATACCGCTCATGGCGGCGTTCATAAAGCAGTCGGCCGCTACGTTCAGCCCCACATGCTTCATGCAGCAGAGCGACCGTTTGCCGGCATAGCTCATGCCCAGCGCAGCTTCCATAGCAGTCTTTTCATTGGCGCTCCAACGGCAGTGTATGCCTCTTTCGCGGGCGGCCGCGGAGCCTTGAATGTATTCGGTGATTTCAGTGGAAGGGGTGCCGGGATAGGCATACACGCCCGATAAGCCGGCGTCGATAGCCGCTTGGGCCACGGCTTCATCCCCTAAAAATAGATGTCTTTCCATGTGTATTTCGTTTTCTTATGTCGATAGTTCGTGTAATACGGGTGTCAAAGATACGGCTTTTGCCCTAATATGAAAGCAAAAAGCTAACGAATCTTCCGGCGGTCGAGCTCGGCCCGGTAGCGATTCGCATTCCGGTTGTGCTCGGCCAGGGTGACGGCAAAATTATGGCGTCCGGAGAAGTCTTCCTTGGCGCACATATATAAATAACGATGCCGGACAGGGTTCAGCACGGCATCGATAGCCCGGGGGGAAGGAAGCCGCAAGGGGCCGGGGGGCAACCCCGCATATTTATAGGTATTGTAGGGCGAATCGATTTCGAGATGTTCGAACAAGATGCGTTGAAGCGCGAAATTGCCGAGGGCGAATTTGACGGTCGGATCGGCTTGCAGGGGGATACCGGCTTTCAGACGGTTCAGGTAAAGGCCGGCCACGATGGGGTATTCGTCGGGAGCGGCGGTTTCTTCTTCCACGATGGAGGCAAGTATGGAAACTTCCACGGGCGTCAGCGAAACAGCCTCGGCCTTGGCCCGCCGTGCTTCCGTCCAGAAATTTCGGTATTCGCGTTGCATCCGGCCCAGGAACTTGTCGGCCGGCACGTTCCAATATACTTCATACGTGTTGGGAATAAAGAGGGTAAGCACGGTCTGGGGAGTGAATCCCAGCGAATCGCAATAAGCGGAATCGCCGAGCAACACAAGAAGTTCTTCTTTTCGCAGCATAAGTTGGTCGGCGAGGCGGCCGGCCAGCTCGTCTTTTAAGCGGATGTTGTGAAAGGTAATCCGCGTAGCCGCCTGATGCCCGCGCCGGAGGTTGTTCAAAAGCGCCAGGTTGCTCATGCCGGGAGCCACCGCATAGCGGCCGGTACGCATATGGCCGGGATATTTCAGCAAGCCGGCCAGGTACCGGAAGCTACCCATCTGCCGGCATCCGGCGGAATCCCGGAGCTGGCGACAGAGGGCGTCGAAATTTTTCTCTCCGTCGATATAGACGTATACCGTTTTTTCCGGCACGAAATTCGGCATTCCCACCAAGCGGTAAGCCCACCATCCGGCTCCCGCCAAGACTAATATAAGCGCAATAGCCACTCCTCCCCAGAGGCGGCGACGGGTGATGGATGTATTTTTTTTCTTCTCTGATTGCATGTTCAACTTCTATGTATGGCAAAAAGGCGGCAAATCCGCTTTTTTCTTTCGTATTCTGCCGTCAGGCTATCTTTCGGTTAGGAATAAGAAGCTGACTATCAGAATCGGCCACAAAAGTAGCACCTTTTTCTTTAAAAATATAGGCAAAAAGCTTTGTTTATTTAAAAATATCCCTCTATCTTTGCAGCGCAATTCGAAAGAATAGCACGGCACATAAGGAAGTGTGGGTGAGTGGCTGAAACCACCAGTTTGCTAAACTGACGTACGGGTTACCGTACCGGGGGTTCGAATCCCCCCGCTTCCGCAAATCGTCAAATATAAAAGGCTTTACATATAAATGTAAGGCCTTTTTTCTTTTCGGGCGGTCGGCAGGGGGGATTCAGCGGATGGAGAATCATGGGGATTATATCGAAAACGGATCATACCGAACGTCGGAAGGATTGTTTGAGAATCCTTATCTTTGCAATCCTAACACCTACCAGGCGATGAGTTACGAACCATACCGAGAAGTCGAGGGATTACCCTTTTCAGGCGTACATCTTAGCTAACCTGGATAAGAAAACACGGCGCCTCCTACGGATCATACCCCAAAGCGGAGGAAGAAAAATGGTTTCGTCCCTCAAAAAGGAGGGCCTTATATGTTCCGAATCCTGTAAAATCCGGATAAACCAAAGCTTTCGCCCATCCTATCCAAAAGTGTAAAAAACGGAGGAATTTTCTTCAAAAAAAATACAATAAGCCTTTGTCAAAAATCCCTTCAGCAGGCATTTTTGCAACCACCTTATTATCAACAAGATACAATGAGCAAAAATTACACTGCGAAGAAACAAAAATTTCACCGGCATGAAATTCGAATTTCACCGGCATGTATTTTTCATTTCTTGCTTATGTAATCCGGATTGCATGCCCATCTAGTTTTTTCTAAAGAAAAAAAATGACAATAACCCTTACCGGAAAACCACCCCTTTCCCCACCCCGATCTTCCCCTATCCGGCGTGATGCTTATTCCGACCGAAAGGCGCGAACCGTTTTTCCCTTCAAACAGAGAAGCCGTCACGGGAAAGCTTTCAAATATATTTCACATTCCCTTTGTCTATAATTTCGGAGTACATCCAGCACCCGCAGTCGTGATCGTTAATGATTCCGCAGGCTTGCAGATGGGAATAGACTGTGATGGAACCCAGATATTTGAATCCTCTTTTTTTCAAATCCCGGCTCACCGTGTCGGATAAATCGTTCTTGGCTTCCGGCTGTCCTTGCTGATGTTTGCGGTAGACAAGCGTTCGATGCCCTGAAAACGACCAGATATAGGCATCGAAACTCCCGAATTCTTTCCTGACGGCTATAAAGCACTGCGCATTCCGGATAATAGCTTCTACTTTTCTCCGCGATTTTATCATGCCTTCGGTTTGTAGGATCTGCTCGATCTTATCTTCGCCGAAAGCCGCAACCGCTTCAAAATCGAACTGCTGGAAACAAGCCCGGAAAATCTCCCGTTTTTTTAACATCATCGTCCAGTTCAGACCGCACTGCATCACTTCCATCGAGATATATTCAAAATGCCGCCGGTCGTCATGAAGAGGCACTCCCCATTCTTCATCGTGATACTTCTGAACGATTCCTCCGTCGCAACACCATTCACATCTATTCATGCCGTTCTCTCCTTTTTTTGAAATTATTGACTTATCTTTTTTTCTCCCTCCGCTATCTTGCCGGAAGAAACCCATCCAGACATACCTTTTCCGGTCTTCTCTCCCGGAAAAAGGCAAAAATACATATTTGTACCGACAATTTCTTTTAAAACGGTTATTTCTTATCTTTGCTTGGATAAACGAAGAGAGGCGATACCCCCGGCATAACCCAAAGAGGCTTTGTTGCCGTACTCCGCCGGAACTTTCTTTGCTTAGACAAAGAAGACAGTCGGCACGCGGACAAAAAAAGGCCAACTTGCTTTTTTATGCGGTTAGCATCCGCTTCGTCGCAAACAGGCTAAAACAAAAAAGTATGAAACGATGTTTGATTCTATGGATATTCCTGGTTATAACCGCCTCCGTGGCGGCCCAAAAAGAAAAACAGATGGAAAATGAATCTTTGATTGTAAAGGAAAGCCCGTTTACCGTAGCGGAAACTTCCCAGAGGATAGAAAAAATCCTGAAAGAAAAAGAAATACCGGTCTTTGCCGTCTTCGATCATGCCAAAAATGCCCGGGAAACAGGCCTATCCTTGCCCCCTACCCGCGTAATCGTATTCGGTTCACCCCAGGTAGGAACCAAACTGATGCAAGAATTTCCGGAAATAGCGATCGAACTACCACTGAAAATAGCTGTTTGGGAAAATAAGGAAGGACAAACCCGGCTATCCTTTCCTTCTCTGATTCCCCTAGCCCGAAGGTATGGGATAGCTGAAGATAATCCCATCGTTCAGGGGATGAGTAAACTGCTGGAAAACCTCACCGAAAAGGCTGTTTCCCCGTCGGATTAAGAGGAAATAAAATTATTTTTTATTTTTGAAAAGACAATAAAAGCGCTTCACACCCCCGTGCAAAGCGCTTTTGCGTTCTTAACCGACCCCTTTTTCGCCCTTTCTTTCGGAAATAATAATTATCTCTACTTCGGCCAGAGTAAAAAAACAAGGCGAACTAAGGCTTCAATTAATCCATACCGTAAATTCATCCGCCATCTCAGGAGACTGCAAATAATTCAACTTCATTTTAAAGGAACGCGACATGCCTTGCCCCAGATTAATATAAAATTTCATTACACTGCCTTTGTAAGGATTTCCCATCATATAATCGTTCTGATTCTTCGTCGGATCGAAGGTAATCCGGCAATTCACGAGATCTCCTCCTCCCAGATCCATATAATCCATCTTCCACCATTGCGTCGGATCGCTGACGCGGGCGTAAAAGGGGCCGATAATCACTTCGCCTTTGAGATTGGTTACGTGCAACGTTTTTCCGCTCAGGCTGACGTCGGCGCCGCATACCACCGGTTCCATTTCATGTACGAACACATTGCCGGCTTCGTCGCCGCAAGTAAGTTGCACCCAATCGCCGGCCAGCCGGGCAGATGCGGGCGATACTTTTTCGTTGGAAACGGGATTGGAAAACTCGTCGGAACTACATCCGAAAAACAAAAACACTTGACATAGTAAAATTGATAACAGTTTTTTCGCTTTCATAACCGTAAAAATTTAGATGTTAACATGAAATATAGTTTCAGGAGCCTATCGCCCCTCAAAAATAGTGCAAATCGAAGGCGTCAACAAATCCTGCTTTAATTATGCCGGGATACCGCCTATCTTCATTTTGATTCCTTGAAGCAAAGATAGGCAAAAAAAGACAAAATAAAAAACAAAGAGACTCTTATTTTAATTCAAAAAAACACCGCTACTCGATAAAACAATTTCTCTGCTTCCTTCAAACCGGGAAGAGGCGGGGCGGATTTTCAAAAAGCTTATTTTTCAAAGGTAATAACTCGTCTGTATCGAGCAGGAAAAGAGGTATATTCTCATCGGGAATCCATCCGAAAAAGAGGCTCATCTTAGAGAATAATTACAAACTATTCTTTATTTTTTAGCAACCTATCAGATTTTTATTACCTTTGCCTTTCGGAAAGGAAATAAGGAGGTAATGAACATATCATTGGCCCATCTGTTACATTATTATGTAAACAATAAAAAGACAAAAGTTTATGATAGCTGCTTATATTCGGGTCTACTCAAACAAGCAGTCTGCCGAATCACAGGAGGAAATAATCGGCAACTTTGCAAAGTCCGAACAGATAGAGATAGACAAATGGTATAAAGAATCGGGCAACAGCCCGCGTACCAATCGCAGGATCGAAAATATTATCAAGAGTTTGCACCCCGGCGACCGGTTGATTATAGCCGATATGACGCGATTGAGCCGGAAAATGATTGAAATTATGCACCTGCTTTTGCTTTGCATCGAGCGAAAAATCGTTTTGCATAGCGTGAGCGAGGGCTATACGTTTGAAGATAACCTGGATAGCAAGACGTTGGCTTTTACCTTCGGCTTGGTTTCCGAAATCGAACGCAAGCTTATTTCGATCCGCACGAAAGAGGCGCTGGCCCTGACGAAAAGCAAAGGCGTGGTGCTGGGAAGGCCGAAAGGGAGCCAGCAAATGGGACGGTTAATGCCGTATAAGGAACAGATCGAAAAGGATCTGAAAAATGAAAATGCCACGTATGCGGGTTTGGCCAAACAGTATAACGTTTCGCTCAGCAGCTTCAAACGATTCGTGAAAGATTATCTTTCGGGCGGCCCCGCTAAAAGGAAGAAAAAAAAATAAGAGAAAGAAACACGAATCTTTAAAAATTCCGGATGTTTCTTTCTCTTATTTTTTTACGAGGCGGTAGGCGTAGCCGCTTAGAGCCTGCCGGGCCGGAGCGACGGAAAGCCGGCTAACTCCTGCAGTGTTTTCCTTTCATTTCCCGCCTGTTCGGCATCTTCGTTTTTTTCTTTTCTTCTCTTGCGTTTTTTCCCACCGGTTTCGTATGTAATCGTCTTTCCATTTTTTCCCGGGCTGCCAAACGGCTGCTTCGCCCCCCCCCTTCCGCTTATTTCTCGATCCGTATGCGGGCGTCTACGGCAAAGAGACCGCGGTCGGTAGCTACCAGCGGGTTAATATCCATTTCCTTGATTTCGCTGGCAAAACGAAGCAAGGTGGAAAGGCGGACGATAATATCGGCATATTGCTGCTCGTCGATGCCTTTCTGGCCGCGGGTTCCTTTGATGATGGGATAGCCGCGCAGGGAATGGATCATCGAAAAGGTTTCTTCATACGACAGGGGCGCCAACCCGTAAGATACGTCTTTCAATACTTCCACGAATATGCCTCCCAGGCCGCATAAGACGACATGGCCGAAACGGTCTTCGTATTTGGCGCCCAGGAATAATTCCTGTCCTTTCAACATGGGTTGTACCATGATGCCGGTTACGCCCGGAAGACGCATCATGCGTTCGTACTCGAACAGCAGGTGTTCTTCGCAGCGTACGTTCAAGGCTACGCCGCCTATATCGCTTTTGTGCACGGGGCCTACTACTTTGGCCACGACGGGGTATTTCACTTTTTTGGCAAAGGCCAGCAGTTCGTCTTTATCGGCCGATGCGAATTCGTCTACCAAGGGGATGTTGGCCGCTTTGAGCAGGATGCGCACTTCCTCGGGTTTCAGATAACCGCTGCCGGGCAGGCGGTCGATAATGCGACGCACTTCCGGCACGTCGACCCCGTAGAGCTGGATGTCGGTGCTGGCCGGCCGGGGGGTGTTGATTACCCGCGACAGGGCGGTGCCGAGCGTCACCTCGTCGGCAAAATTGACGTGGCCTTTCTTGACGAAGCTCTTTACTTCGGGGCCGGCCGTGACGATAGAAGGCAGAATGGGAAAAATCGGCTTTTTGCATTCTTCCATTTTCTTATGAAGAACTTCGTAGGTATCGTAGAGTTTCACCAGGCCGGGGCTTCCGAAAATCACGACCATCAAGTCGATTTCGTCGAACCGGTTTTCGCAATAGTCGATGGCGGTAGCCAGGTGCTCGGGGGTTCCGGTTCCGATGATGTCGATCGGATTGCCCACGGCGGCTCCGGGATAAAGCTTGGATTTGAGTTCTTCGGCGACAGGGCCGTCCAGGAAGGGAACGTTCAGCCGGCCTTTCGAAAGGGCGTCGGCCAGCATCACGGCCGGGCCGCCGGCATGGGTGACAATAGCGCAGTTTTTCCCTTTCACCTCTTTCAACGTAAAGATGCTGGCTACGGTGGTGAGCTCCTCGCGGCTGAAGCAACGCACGATGCCGGCTTTGCGGAAGAGGGCTTCCACGGCCGAATCGGAGCTGGCGATGGCGCCGGTATGAGAGGAAGCGGCCCGTTTGCCGCTGTCGGTGCTACCGGCTTTGATGGCGGCTATCTTGCAGCCTTTGCGGATAAGGGAGGAGGCGTGATAAAGCAGTTTGTCGGGCTGCTTGATTTGTTCGATATACAGCATCTTGATTTTCGAATCGAATACGGGATCGAAGTGACGATCCATATATTCCAAAATGTCTTCCACGCCGTTTTGAGTGGAGTTGCCGACCGACCAGACCGAAGAAAAGCGCAACCCTTTCGTGAGCGCCGATTCGATGATGAAAAGGGCGGTTCCGCCCGAGCTGGAAATGAAATCGACGCCGGCAGGGTGAAATTCGGGGATGGGCTGGGTAAATACGCCGTGGTAATTCATGTTCATCAGGCCGATGCAGTTAGGCCCTATCAGGGAGGCGTGGGCTTCGTTGGCAATATCGAGCATTTGCTTTTCCAACACCGCCCCCTCGGGAGTTTCCTCGCCGAAGCCGGCGGAAATCACGATGAAGGCCTTTACGCCTTTTTCCCGGGCCAATATATCCATCACTTCCGGACAGGATTTGCCGGGAATGGAGATAATGGCCAGCTCGGTATCCGGTATATCGCGTACGGACGGATACGACCTGACTCCTTGTACGTCCGTTTCCTTGGCGTTTACAACGTATAAGTCTCCTTTATATTTTCCATCCAACAGGTTGCGTACCAACCGGCCGCCCGGTTTGTGCACATTGTTGGAACCTCCCACCACTACGATGCTTTGAGGATTGACTAATTCTCGGTTAATCATGACATTTTGTTTGATTAGATTCAACGAACGGGAACAAATATAGTTTTTTTCCCGGTTTATCCTGCTTAGACACGGATAAATTATTTACATTTTGCGCTCTCTGCCAACAGCCAGCCGCACCAGTCGCCCATTCCTTCGCCGGTAAGGGCCGATAGGTTGAATAGCTGCAGGTTTTCGTTTACCCGGCGCGCGTTGCCGGCCAGTACGGCGGCATCGGCCGGCAAATAGGGCAGCAGGTCGATTTTATTGATCACGCATACGGAAGCTTCCCGGAAGATGGTGGGATATTTCAAAGGCTTATCGTCGCCCTCGGTGGTGCTGACGATGACGACCTTCCGGTTTTCTCCCAGATCGAAGAGGGCCGGGCAAACCAGATTGCCCACGTTTTCAATGAAAAGAATTCCTCCGGGCGCGGGATCGAGATGCCGGACGGCATGCTGAACCATGGCCGCGTCGAGGTGACAGCCGGTGCCGGTATTGACCTGGAAAACGGGAACGCCGAGGGCGGCGATCCGGTCGGCATCGTTGGAAGTCTGCTGATCTCCTTCGATTACGTAGAGGAGTAGCTTGTCTTTCAGCCGCCTGAGGGTTTCTTCCAGCAAGGTGGTCTTGCCGGAGCCGGGCGAGCTCATCAGGTTCAACACCACTAGTTTCCTTCCTTCGAAATATCCCCGGTTGCGTTCGGCCAGCAGATTATTTCGCATCAGAATATCCTGTTCGATGGAAATTACCGTCGGTTCGCCGGCCGGATGATGGGAATGTTCATGCCCGTGGGCATGAGAATGTTCTGTTTCGCGATCGTGTGAGTGATGATGCTCTCCGCATCCGCAAGTTCCGCACATAAGTTTCGTTTTTATAGGGTTTGACTTTTTATTTCAGGGGATTACAATCGACTTTACGCGCAGTTCCCGGCCTTTTAGTATCCGGAAATACCAGGAGCCGCAACGGGGGCAGGGAGATAGCAGGGAGGGCAACGGATAGACCGACTCGCAGGCGGAGCAACAGGCTTGGCCGTCGATGTAATGACGGACGATCCGCGCCTTTTCCAACAGGCTGCCTTTTACGGCGCTTTCGAGGGCAAATTCGAGGGTGGAAATTTCCACGCCGGCCAAGCGGCCGATTTCCAGCTCCAACTCTTCTATGGCCCCGGCCCCGCGTTTACGGGCTTCCTCTTCGGCCAAGGCTACGATGCTTTGCGCGATAGCTAATTCATGCATAGGATTTTAGTGTGTCAAACGGTCTGCGCTTCCGGCCGAAGGCCTGTTTTTGAAGCGAAAGAACGTTTAAATATAACAAAATCCCAGAGAAAGAAGTTGTTTGTCCGGTTTCTTTTCTTTCCGGGATATATCGATGCTTCAACCAGGGATCAGTCATCCGGAAGCAGACTGCCGCCCTCCGGCTTGGGCACGCAAAGCGGCCGCTACGGTCAGTTGTCCTGCCGAGATGCCGCTATCGTTGCAGGGAATGCACCCGGGAATATAAAAGGGAATGCCCTCGGCGGCAAACAAACGTTGTAGCGACTCCGTCAGCCGTTTATTCTGAAAACATCCGCCGGAAGCTACTACCTGGGAAACGCCTGTCTGACGCATCAGACAGACTGCTTTGTCTTTGAGCGCCACGGCCAGCGAAGCCTGAAAACGCGCCGCAAGCAGTCCGGCCGGTACTTTTTTCTGCATATCGGCTAGCAACTTTACGAACAGGGGACGGAAAGAGAGGTTTCCGTCGAGATCGTGGGGCGTAAAATAAGGTACGGCAAAAAGCGAAGGGTCGCTTAAAGCGGCGGCCTGTTCCAATAGAATCGCGGCTTCCCCTTCGCGCGTCGTCCGGTCGCAAATGCCCAGCAACGAAGATACGGCGTCGAACAAACGCCCCGCGCTCGAACTGAGCGGACATTGCACGCCCTTTTCGAGCATCGTTTCCAACACCCGGA
The DNA here is from genome assembly GCA_048465615.1 of Tannerellaceae bacterium. GTDB lineage: Bacteria > Bacteroidota > Bacteroidia > Bacteroidales > Tannerellaceae > Parabacteroides. The sequence goes on along the minus strand of DBFWLD010000027.1, from coordinate 130,556 downwards.
TGTTGGCCGGGCCGATGCGCCGCACAAAATCGGGAGGATAGGGCAAACCATATTGCCGGAGATAGGCCACGGCCATGCGCCAGGGTTCCGCAGCAGCCTTGTCTCCTCCCGGCAAGGGTATGTATTCGAAATGAGACAACCGGCGATAAGTAGCCCGGTCACACCAAAAAAATTCTCCGCCCCAGCTATGGCCGTCGTCGCCCCAGCCGGTGCCGTCGAGCACCAGGGCCACCACCGGTTCTTTCAAACCATGTTCCAACATGCAGGCGGCCGCATGCGCATGGTGGTGTTGCACGCGCAGCAAAGGCAGCCCGCGGCTCTCGGCCTGGTGCAAAGCTTCGCGCGAAGATAAATAATCGGGGTGCCGGTCGCAGACCAGCATGGCAGGCGTAAAGCGGAACAAACGCTGAAACCGTTGAAGCGATTCGATATAAAAAGCATAGGTTTCGCTGTTTTTCAAATCGCCGATATACTGGCTTTGCAGCAGGGTTTCTCCCTGGCCTAAGGCAAAGGTATTTACCATTTCGGCACCGAAAGCCAGCAGCCCGTCGACGGGAAGATCGGTATAGAGGGGTTCGGGTACATAGCCGCGGGAACGACGTAACAGGCAAGGCCGGCCGCCGCATACCTGAAGTACCGAATCGTCCACCCGGTTGTAAATGTCCCGGTTATGGTGCAAAATCAAATCGACTTCCCCGCTCAGTTGCTTTTCCGCTTCTTCCGGCGTCATGGCAATCGGCCGGTCGCTCCGGTTGCCGCTGGTCATTACCAGAACGGGCGTAGACAACTTCCCGAACCAATCGGCATGGATGGGCATATAAGGCAGCAGACAGCCCAATGTCTGCATGCCCGGATGAACGCCGGAAGCCAGCGGAAGCGGAGCAGGTTCTCCCTGCCGCCAGTCCAACAAAACGATCGGACGCCGCCACGACGAAAGGCAAGCCTCTTCTTCCGGGGAAAGAGCGGCGTAGGTTTTCAAGCTTTCCGTATCCCGGAACATCACGGCGAAAGGCTTGGTATCGCGCCCCTTTATTTTTCTCAACCGGGCCACAGCCTCTTCGCATAACGCGTCGCACACCAGATGATAGCCTCCGATTCCTTTGGCCGCAATTACTCCTCCTGTACCCAGCAAATCGGTTGTAAGGGCCAGCAGCCCGGGGTAGCCGGCATAGTCTCTCCCTTGATAGGTAGCATAATAGGAAGGGCCGCACCGGTTGCAAGCCACGGGCTGGGCGTGAAAGCGGCGATCGCTCGCCGAGGCATATTCCCGGCTGCAATCCGGACAAAGAGGAAAACCGGCCATAGTAGTGCGCGAGCGGTCGTAAGGCAAATCGCGGATAATGGAAAAACGGGGCCCGCAATGCGTGCAATTAATAAACGGATAGCCTAACCGGTGAGGTTGCCGGCGGCGATCGGCCAGGCAATCCGGACAAACGGCCATATCGGGAGCCACGCGGGTAATCTCTGTCGATGCCGAACGGCTGGGAGTAATCGTGAAATCGGCATAGCGGTCTTCTCTCCCCTCTTCCACGCTCACCCGGATGCGCCAAACAGAAGCCACCGGCGGGTGTTCGGTTCGGATGCGATGCAGCAAAACCGTTTTCTCTTCTTCCGAAAGAACCGCCCGGATACACACGCCGTCGGTGCGGTTGTCTACTTCTCCCCTGAGGCCCATTTCCGTAGCAATCCGGTAAACGAACGGGCGGAAGCCGACTCCCTGTACAAGTCCTTGAATAAGTAATACGGTTATTTTCACGTCGATAAATTAAGTTTACGGCCGGCCTTTTCGCCAACCTGTCCGTAAGAGAGGGCCAACCGGAGGCCGGCAACAAGACCTGCCGGATAGGTGCCGGGGCACGTTTTTTCCTCGTTTCCTCGGAAGCAAAGATAACAGCTTTGGAAGTACGCCTGTCTATCGGGTTTATAAATAATATCTATGATTTATCTATTATTTTTAAAAACATATTCCATACCTTTGAAGTTATATAAAAAATAGTAAACTTAATTTACCATGTGTCTGGCTATCCCCGGTAAAATAGTAACCATCGACCGGCATATTCCGGAACTGGCCATGGCCGAAGTGGATTTCGGAGGTATCGTAAAAACCATCTGCGTCGAGTGGGTGGAAGCCGGTATCGGCGATTATATCCTGGCCCATGCCGGCATGGCTATCGCCAAGATAGATACGCTCGAAGCCGAAGCGACTCTTCACGACCTGGGCCAACTTTCCCGCCTATGAAATATGTCGATGAATATAGAGATGCAAAGCAGGTACATGCGCTTGCAGACCTTATCCGCCGTACCGTCAGCCAGCCCTGGCAGTTGATGGAGGTGTGCGGAGGGCAGACGCACGCCATTGCGCGCTACCGGCTGGAAGAACTGCTGCCTGCTGAAATAACGTTGTTGCACGGCCCCGGTTGTCCGGTATGCGTAACGCCCGAGAAATTGATCGACCATGCACTGCGGCTGGCTCTTCGCCCGGATGTATTGTTTGCCACCTTCGGCGATATGATGCGCGTGCCCGGAAGCGAAGAAGACCTGTTGCATGCCAAAGCGGCAGGGGCCGACGTCCGCATATTGTATTCTCCGCTGGATGCCGTGAGGATGGCGGAAGAAAACCCGGACAAGGAAGTGATCTTTTTCGCGGTGGGATTCGAAACGACGGCCCCGGTGCATCTGATGGCCTTGAAAGAAGCTATCCGTAAAAAGCTGAGGAATTTTTCTTTGCTGACCTCTCTGTTTACCGTTCCGCCCGCCATCGAGGCCATCCTTTCCGATCCCGATAACCGCGTAAACGGCTTCCTGGCCGCCGGCCATGTAAATGCAATTACCGGCCAGGCGGCTTATCACCGGTTGGCCGATACCTACCGCACCCCGATCGTCGTCGCCGGGTTCGAGCCTGTCGATTTGATATACGGCATCTACCGATGTATCCGGCAACTGGAGAAAGGTGAAAACCGGGTGGAAAATGCCTACAAAAGGGCCGTTCCGGAAGCCGGCAATCCCGCCGCCCAAGCGCTGATGACCGAAATGCTGGAACCCTCCGACCAGGAGTGGCGCGGCATCGGCCTGTTGCCAGGTAGCGGGTTGCAGTTGCGCGAAGCCTATAGCCGGTACGACTGTCTGAAAAAATGGCCTTTGGAAACTGTTTTTCCCCGGGCTGCCAGACCGGCGGAAACTGCCTCTTATCAGGCCGCCGCTCCGTCCGGTCTTACCGCCGGCAAAACTCCGGAATCGCAACCCAGGTGTATAGCCGGAGCTATTATGCGCGGCCATAAACAACCTGCCGACTGCCTCTATTTCGGAAAGACCTGCCATCCTGAGCATCCGCTGGGCGCGCCGATGGTATCGTCGGAAGGCGTATGCGCGGCTTATTATAAATACAGATAACCTATGATAGAAACAAATTGCCCTCTTCCCGCCGACGATTCCGACCGGGTGCTTTTGGCGCACGGCGGCGGCGGCCGCATGACGCACCGGCTGATCAGCCGGCTGTTTTACCCAGCCTTCCGCAATCCTTTGCTCGAACAAGATCACGACGGGTCGGTATTTGCGGTAGAAAAAGGACGCCTGGCGTACAGCACGGATTCTTTTGTGGTCGATCCGGTTTTTTTTCCCGGCGGCGACATCGGCGATCTGGCCGTGAACGGTACGGTGAACGACCTGGCTTGTTGCGGCGCACGTCCGCTCTACCTGACGGCCGGATTCATCCTGGAAGAAGGACTGCCCCTGCGGGATTTACAACGTATCGTAAATTCCATGCAAAAGGCCGCCCGGAAAGCCGGGGTGCATATTGTAGCCGGCGATACGAAAGTGGTGGAGAAAGGCAAATGCGACAAATTGTTTATCAATACCAGCGGAATCGGCCTAGTGGAGGAAGGGATACGGATCGCGCCGGGCCGGGTAAAACCGGGGGATGCGGTGATTTGCAGCGGCCCGATCGGGGCCCACGGCATTACCATCCTTTCCGCCCGCGAAAGTCTCGGCTTCGAAACCAGTCTGAAAAGCGATACCGTTTCTTTAAACTATCTCATTTTAAATTTGTTAAAAGAAATAGAAGAGGTACATGTGTTACGCGATCCCACCCGGGGAGGCGTGAGCGGTACCCTGAACGAGATCGCGGAAGCGGGAAATGTAGACATCCTGCTGAACGAAGCATCTCTTCCCATTCCCGACGCCGTGCAAGCCGCCTGCGATCTGCTCGGGCTCGACCCGCTATACGTAGCCAACGAAGGAATCGTGCTTATCCTGCTGCCGGAAAACCGGGCCGTCGAAGCGGTGAACCTGCTCCGGCAGCATCCGGAAGGAAAAGCGGCAACGATTATCGGCCGCGTAGAAACGGCTGCGAGCGGACGGCCGTTGGTAAAAATGCAAACACGTTACGGAGGCACCCGCATCGTCGACATGCTCAGCGGAGAACAACTTCCGCGCATCTGCTGAAAGAAAGAACTAGCTGAATACGCAACTTATAATACGCGAGTATATGGAAAATAAAAAACCTACCGTCTACGAAGAATGCTGCCGGAAAGGGATTTCGAGAAGAGATTTCCTCAAATTCTGTACGGCCATGGCGGCCTGGATGGGGCTGGAATCCACCGGAGTAGCCCAGGTAGTCCGAGCACTGGAAACCAAATCGCGGCCGCCCGTCATCTGGCTGCATTTCCAGGAATGCACCTGTTGCACGGAATCGTTTATCCGTGCCGCTCACCCGGTGGTCGCCACCCTGCTGCTGGATAAAATCTCGCTCGACTATACCGAGACCTTGATGGCCGCTGCCGGCCACCAAGCCGAAGCGGCCAAAGAAGAAGCGATGAAAAAATATTTCGGCGAATACATTCTGATGGTAGAAGGCTCGGTACCTACCGGCAACCCGGGATATTGCTGCATAGGCGGAAAAAGCGCCCTGCAAGACCTGGAAGAATCGGCCAAAGGGGCCAAAGTAGTGATTGCCTGGGGCAATTGCGCCTGTGCCGGCTGCGTGCAAGCCGCCCATCCCAACCCGACGGGGGCCCAAGCGATCCATAAGGTACTGAAAGGAAAACCGTTGATGAACGTACAAGGCTGTCCACCCATCGCCGACGTGATGGCCGGCGTCATCGTCTACATGCTCACCTTCGAACGGATGCCCCAACTCGACGGCCTGGGACGCCCGGAAATGTTTTACTCCCGCCGCGTACACGATACCTGCTACCGCCGGGCGAACTTCGACGCCGGGCTTTTCGTGGAAAGCTTCGACGACGAAAACGCCAAGCACGGCTATTGTCTGTATAAAGTGGGCTGCAAAGGCCCCAGCACCTACAACTCTTGCGGCATCATCAAATGGAACGAAGGCACCAGCTACCCTATCCAGAGCGGGCACCCCTGCATCGGATGCAGCGAAGCCGGCTTCTGGGACAACAGCCCCTTCTATAAACGGATGCCCGACGTAGAAGGCTTCGGAATCGAGGCCACGGCCGACCAGATCGGGCTGGCGCTGGGAGCCGCCACCGCAGCCGGCATCGCGGTACACGCCGTAGCCACCAACATCCGCAAAAAGAAACTAATCGAAAACGAAGAACCCGAAGATCAATCTACCCTTTAAAACCCTCTATGCCATGTCTGAAAGAATAGTTATCGACCCCATCACCCGTATCGAGGGACACCTCCGGGTAGAAGCCCATATCGAAGGCGGCCAGGTAAAAGACGCCTGGAGTTCCGGTACGATGGTACGCGGAATCGAAAACATCGTAAAAAACCGCCATCCGCACGATGCCTGGGTATTTGTAGGACGGGTGTGCGGCGTATGCACCTCCATCCATTCCCTTTGCAGCGTACGGGCGGTAGAGAATGCCTATGGAGTATCGGTTCCGCCCAATGCCGAAATGGTACGCAACCTGATGGAAGCCGTCTTGTATATGCACGACCACGTCGTACACTTCTATCAATTGCATGCGCTCGACTGGGTAGACGTGGTATCGGCCCTGAAAGCCGATCCGAAAGCAGCCGCCCTCCTGGCCCAGCAACTCTCGCCCTGGGCCAAAAACACGGAAGGTTATTTTACCGCCATCCAAGACAAGCTGAAGAAATTCGTGGCCAGCGGCCAGCTCGGAATTTTTGCCGGCGGATACTGGGGGCACCCGGCTTACAAACTTACGCCGGAACAAAACCTGATCGCCACCGTGCACTACCTCGACGCGCTGGAATGGCAGAAAGAAGTAGTGAAGGTACACGCCGTTTTCGGGGGTAAGAATCCGCATCCCAACTTTCTGGTGGGCGGCATGCCGTGCAGCATCGACATGAACGAGGCCAATGCTATCAACGCCGACCGCCTTTCGCTGGTAAAACAAAAGCTGGACGAGGCGAAAACCTTTATCGACCAGGTATATATTCCCGACTTGGTGATGATTGCCGGCGTTTACAAAGATGAATGGAGCCATATCGGCGGCGGCATACGCAACTATCTTTCGTACGGCGATTTTCCGATGTACGAATACGGAGCTACCGACAGCTATAAAATTCCCCGCGGCATCGTACTCGACCGCGACCTGAGCAAAGTGCATCCCGTCGACGCCAATTCCTCGCAGGAAATACAAGAATATATCTACCATTCCTGGTATACCTATCCGCAAGGCGATAAAGCGGGGCTTCACCCCTACGAAGGCCAAACCAACCTGCACTATACAGGCCCCGAGCCTCCCTACAAGCATCTCGACGTAGAAGATAAGTACAGTTGGATCAAGACCCCGCGCTGGCAGCAGCAACCGATGGAAGTAGGCCCGCTGGCCAGAATGATCGTTTCGTATGCCGCCGGCCGGGAGCCGCAGAAATCGACCGTCGACAATCTGTTGAAAGCCCTCGACCTGCCCCCGGAAGCGCTTTTTTCCACCCTCGGACGTACAGCCGCCCGCGGTTTGGAAACCCAGTTGGTAGCCGGCTGGGCCTTGGAATTTTACGACCAACTCCTCAAAAACCTGGAAAACGGCGACTCGCGCATGGTAAACCAGGAAGCCTGGAGCAACCGCAAGCGGCCCGACCGCGAGCAAGGCGTGGGCCTGACGGAAGCCCCCCGGGGCGCTCTGGCCCATTTCATCGTGATCGAGAACAACCGGGTAAAGAACTACCAGATGGTAGTGCCCACCACCTGGAATGCTTCTCCCCGCGACGAAAACGGCATCCGTTCGGCCTACGAAGAAGCCCTGATCGGCACGCCGATATACGATCCGAAGCAACCGCTGGAAATTTTACGAACCATCCATTCGTTCGACCCCTGCCTGGCCTGCGCCGTTCATTTGTACGACGAAAAAGGAACGCCCGTCCACCAGGTGACGGTAGAAGGCTGACGAATCGCTAAACAACACGCCTATGAGAAGTAGAAAAATTCCGTTGAGAGAGGTATATGTATGGGAAATCCCCGTACGCTTTTACCACTGGATCAATGCCGGCTGTATCCTCGTGCTTTGCGTCACCGGCTTTATCATAGCCGACCCACCGGCCCTTTTGATGGACAAGGAAGCCTATTACAATTACTGGTTCGGGACGGCCAGGTTCATTCACTTCGTGGTAGCCTTCGTCTTCTTTTTCAATTTCGTGTACCGGCTTTACTGGGGATTCGCAGGCAACCGCTACGCCTATTGGACAAACTTTATTCCCCTGAAAAAAAAGCAGTGGAAAGAAATCGTGGAAGTCATCAAGGTAGATATTCTGATGATCAAAAACAAACCGGTAGACAGCATCGGCCACAACGCCCTGGCCAGCGTAATTTACTTCGGCACCTTCCTGGCTTTCCTGCTGCAATGTATCACAGGATTCGGGCTGTATGCCAAAATGAGCCAATCATGGCTACCCCAACTTTTCGCCTGGACGGTTCCGTTGATGGGCGGCGACCTGGTGGTACGCCAGATTCATCATTTCCTGATGTGGTTCTTCATCCTGTTCGCCCTGGTGCATATCTATCTGGTGTTCTACCACGATTATATCGAACGCCGCGGAGAAACCTCGTCGATTATCGGCGGATGGAAATTTATCGAGGAAGACATCGCCCGCAAAGAAGAGATCACGGAGACGGCGGAAAAGATTACGAAAACAGCCCGGGAAAAATAACCCGGGGGGGGGAAGCCGGCCGTTTCTTGCGGGTTTCCCGTTCTTCCCCTTCCTTTCATTTATCCACCGGATAAAGAAGCTATCGGGAACCCATGCGCCCGGAATCTGCTGCTCCCTTAGGATCGTAGGCGATCGGAAAGCCATGCGACGCCGGAGCAGTAAGACCCCGAGCCTGAAAATTTAAAAAAGAAAAGGCCGGAAGGCCTGCCCCCTACGAAATGAACACACCCGCTAAAACATTGATACTCGGCGTCGGCAATCTGTTGCTGAAAGACGAAGGAATAGGCATCCACGTAGTCCGCGCCCTGGAAAAGGAAACGCTGCCGCCGGAGGTAAGCCTGCTGGACGGAGGAACGGGCGGCCTGCACCTGATCGGTTGGCTCACCGGATACGACCGGATTATCCTGGTCGACGCCACCCTCGACGAACGCCCGCCGGGCACCGTTCGACTGATCCGTCCCCGGTTCGCCGCCGACTATCCGCCCTTGATGAGCGCCCATGAAATCGGCCTGCGCGACATGATCGAAGCCATGTTGCTCTGCGGCGACCTGCCGGAAGTACAACTGATCGTGGTATCGGCAGCCGACCTGCACGAAGTGGATATGAAGCTCAGTCCGGCCGTGGAAGCCGCCGTGCCCGAAGTGATCCGGCTGATCCGGAGCTTGTTGTAACCGGTTGTAACCAAAGGAAAGAGCAGCCCTGACAAGCTTCGCTTCCCTCTACCTGGGCCGGCGGCCCGTTAGCCGCCTTTCCTTGTTACCAAACACGTAGTTATTTCAAAAACGCATAGATACAAGCCGCCACCGCCGACCCTGCCAAAGGGCCGGCTACCGGTATCCAGGCATACCGCCACTCGCTGCTTCCCTTCCCCCGGATCGGCAGCAAGGCATGCATCAGCCTCGGTGCCAGGTCGCGCGCCGGATTAATGGCATACCCGGTAGGCCCGCCCAGCGCAAGCCCGATCGCCCACACCGTAAACGCCACCGGTATCGCTCCCACCGACCCGAGCCCGATCGGCAAGGTGCTATTGGTATCGTAGGTCAGCTCGCCGTCGGTAATATAAAAAACGACAAACATCAAGACAAAAGTGCCGACCGCTTCCGCAAAAAAGTTTACCGCCGGATGATAAATAGCCGGAGAAGTGCAAAACACCGCCCGTTTCGCCGCGGCATCGCCGGTAGCCCTGAAATGATCGCGATAAACCAGCCAAACCATGCCGGCCCCGGCGGCCGCCCCCAGAAACTGCGCCGCCACATACAGCGGTACCGCGCTCCAGGGAAAGGTTCCCCCCATGGCCAGCCCCACCGACACCGCCGGGTTCAGGTGCGCCCCGCTATACGGGCCGGCCACCACCACGCCCACAAAGACGCCCAAGGCCCAGGCCGTGGTAATCGCCAGCCAACCGGCTCCATGCCCCTTGGTTCCCGTTAAAACCACATTCGCCACAATACCGCCTCCTATCAAGATCAGCAATAACGTACCTACCCATTCAGCTACAAACGGAGACATATTCTTACCTTATTTAATATAAAACATTTCTTCTCCCTCTCTCCGGCCGCAAACACACGACGCCGCAAGGCCTGCCGCCCCCTTCAGCTTTCCGCCCAATGTTGCGACCGCCCCACAGCCTTATGCCACCAGGCCAACTGACGGGCCGTTTCGTCCTTGTTCATCCGGGCCGTAAATATCTTATCCAGGCACCACTGCTCTTTCAGCTCGTCGACATCCTTCCAATACCCCACAGCCAACCCGGCCAAATACGCCGCCCCCAAAGCAGTCGTTTCCAGCACCTCGGGTCGAACCACCGGACACCGGCAAATATCGGCCTGAAATTGCATCAGGAAATTGTTCGAAATCGCTCCGCCGTCTACCCGTATTTCCTTAGGCTTTTCGTTAATATCGTTTTCCATAGCCGTCAACACATCGTTTACCTGATAGGCAATCCCCTCCAGGGCAGCCCGCGTCAGATGAGCCGCCGTCGTACCGCGCGTAATCCCGATAATCGTTCCCCGGGCATATTGATCCCAATAAGGAGCCCCCAGCCCCGTAAGCGCCGGCACGAAATAGACGCCCCCGTTGTCGGGCACCGACTGCGCCATCTGTTCGGTAATCGAAGCATTCGGAATCAGCCCGATACCGTCGCGCAGCCATTGCACCACCGCGCCCCCCACGAATACGCTGCCCTCGAGCGCATACGTTACGTTGTCGCCCAGTTGCCACGCTATCGTGGTAAGCAGATTATTGCGCGAAAGCACCGGTTTGGCCCCGGTATTGACAATCATGAAACAGCCCGTACCATAGGTTGTTTTCAACATCCCCGGCTCCAGGCAAAGCTGCCCGAACAAAGCAGCCTGCTGATCGCCGGCCATACCCGACAGGGGAATCCCTTTTTTGAAAATAGGGGTAGACGTTTCGCAATACACCTGGCTGCACCCTACCACTTCGGGCAACATGGAGGGCGGGATGGTAAACAACGCCAGCAAATCCGCATCCCATTGCCGGGTATGAATATTGAACAGCATCGTACGTGAGGCATTCGTCGTATCGGTAATAAACTTTTGTCCCCGCGTCAACTTCCACATCAACCACGTATCGATCGTGCCGAAACAAAGTTCCCCCCGTTCGGCCCGCTGGCGGATTCCCTTCACATGATCCAGAATCCACTTTACTTTCGTGGCCGAAAAATAAGCATCCGGCACCAGCCCCGTTTTCTGCTGGATTGCCTCGGCATGGCCGTCCGCCTTCAACTGCTCGCAATAATCGGCCGTCCGCCTATCTTGCCAGACAATGGCGTTATAGACAGGGAAGCCAGTCTCCCGATCCCAGACCACGGTCGTTTCCCGCTGGTTGGCGATGCCGATGCAAGCCAGATGCCCTTCCGTCACGTCGGCCTTGGCCATCGCCTCCTTGATAACCGACGATTGCGTATACCAGATTTCATTCGGATCGTGTTCCACCCATCCCGGTTGCGGGAAATATTGCTGGAAAGCTTTCTGGGCCGAGGTGATAACGGCCCCCTCGTGGTTGAACAAAATCGCCCGGGAAGTTGTCGTTCCCTGGTCGATTGCCAGTACATATTTATTTTTCAGTTCCATCGTTGTTCTCTTTCTTATCCCATTCGGGTTGATCGGTTTCTATTGCCAATGTCTTGGGTGCCGGCCGGCGTGAAAATCATGGCTTCGCGTGGCATGCCGCCATAGCCAAGGGAAAAGATTCTCCGCAATATACGGATTGTCTCAAAACTTACAAACCGTTTTGAAAAACAAAAAGGCGAACCGGTTGGTTCGCCTTCTTTGCCTATAAGAAAGATACTTGACTTCATTTTTAATCGGCCCGGCCCGAAAAACGGAGAAAGCGCAAGAACAATACTGCTTCTTCTTTCTCTCAACGGGCCGGTACGGAAAATAACCTTCCTAAAAAAACCGAAACCCGTTTTCCGGAAAAAGTTTCCGAAACCCCGCTTTCCCTTGAGGTTTACTCGAACATCTTATCGATACCGCCTACATCCGGCGTGCTCTGGCTACGTTCTTCCTCGGAAGTTTCCCGGCAGGGATTGGCATATTGTTCGGGCACTTCGAACGTTTCTTCCTCCGAATACCCCAATGTCTTATCGGCATATACCTTTTGCATAAACAACCCGTAAATCGGGAGGGCCATGCTGGCCCCCTGCCCTTCGGCCAAGCGGTCGAAATGAATCGAACGGTCTTCGCCGCCTACCCAGCAACCCGATACCAGGCTGGGCGTAAAGCCCATAAACCACCCGTCGGAATTATTCTGCGTCGTACCCGTCTTGCCGCCCATCGGCGCCTTGATGCCGTAGCGGAAACGTACCCGGCTGCCGGTTCCTCCGTCGACTACGCTGCGCAACATATGCAGCATTTTATAAGAAGCTTCTTCGGTAAGCACCTCGCTCATCTGCGGCGTAAAATTGGCGATCGTATTGCCGTACGCATCCTCTATCCGCGTCACGTACAAGGGTTCCACCCGGATGCCTTTGTTGGCAAAAACCGTATAAGCTCCCACCATTTCGCCTACCGAAACGTCGGGCGTGCCCAGGCAAACGGAAATCACCGGATCGATATAATTCTTCAAGCCGAAGGAATGCAGCAACCGGACAAAGGTATAGGGCGAAAGCTGGCTCATCAAGTAAGCCGTCACCCAGTTGTCGGAGTTCTGCAATCCCCACTGAATCGTCACCATCTCGCCGATCCGCTTGGCGCTGGCATTGCGCGGAATCCACAACCGGCCGTTTTCGTCCATCAACTGCTGCTGCACGTGCAACATCTGGTCGCAGGGGCTGATCCCCTCGATCATGGCCAGCGAATAGAGGAAGGGCTTGATGGTAGAGCCTACCTGCCGGCGTCCGCCGTTCACCATATCGTATTGGAAATCGTTGTAATCGATACCGCCTACATAGGCTTTCACATGGCCGGTACGCGGGTCCATCGACATAAAGGCCGAGCGAAGGAAACTTTTATGATAACGAATCGAATCCCACGGCGACATAATCGTATCGAGCGGGCCGTTCCAACTGAATACCCGCATTTCCACCGGTTTCTGAAATTCCTTGCGCATCTCTTCTTCCTTCATGCCGCCCCGCTTCATGGCCCGGTAGCGATCAGTCTGGTGCATGGCCCGCATCAGCATGGTATCCACCTGGCCCGTAGTCACATCCCGTGAAAACGGGGCATAACTCCGGCCTTTCTTTTCGCGGAAGAAAGAGGGTTGCAACTCCTCGCCTACATGCTGGCGCACAGCCTCTTCGGCATATTTCTGCATCCGCGAGTCGATGGTGGTATAGATTTTCAGCCCGTCGGTATACACATTATAAAATTCGCCGTCGGCTTTTTTATTCTTGTTGCACCAACCGTAAATCGGATTGGTAGCCCAAGCCACCGAGTCTTCCGAAAATTTCTGCGATTGCCAGGAAGCGTAGTTGCTGCGTTCCGGCTTTTTAGCCGTCAGGGTAAGACGGAGATATTCGCGGAAGTAAGGCGCCAGGCCGTCTTTATGATCCATCCGGTTGAAGTGTACTTTCAGCGGAAGCGCTTTGAGCGAATCGCATTCGGCGCGGGTAATATAGCCCGCCTTCTGCATCTGTTCCAGCACGGTGTTGCGCCGGCCGCGGGTGCGCTCGTTCTTCCTGACGGGATTGAAATACGAGGGGTTTTTACACATGCCTACCAAGGTAGCCGCTTCTTCGATCGCGAGCGTTTTGGGCGTTTTTCCGAAATAGACGCGGGCAGCCGACTGGATACCCACCGCGTTGTATAAGAAGTCGAATTTATTCAGATACATGTTGATGATCTCTTCCTTCGTATAGTTGCGTTCCAACTGCACGGCGATCACCCACTCGATCGGTTTCTGGAAAAGGCGTTCCATCACATTGTCGGCGCCGGGCGAGAAAAGCTGCTTGGCCAACTGCTGGGTGATGGTACTTCCCCCCCCGCCGCTTTTCTGCATCAGGATGCCGCGTTTTACAATGGCGCGGAAAAGCCCCTGCGCGTCGATGCCGCTATGTTCGGCAAAACGGATGTCTTCGGTAGCGATAAGGGCCTTCACCAGGTAGGGCGAAAGATCTTCGTAATTCACATAGATACGGTTGTCCTGGCTATGGGCGTAGCTGCCCAAGGTTTTCCCATCGCTGGAAATAATCTGGGAAGCATATTTGTCGATCGGATTTTCAAGTTGTTCCACGGGGGGCATATAGCCGATAGAACCCTTGGCGATCGCCATAAAAATCAAAGCGACTGCCAGGAGGGCGGCGGCATATATCACCCAAAACGAAATAATGATGCCTTTTGTAATCTTCGATGCCATCTTTTTGTTTGTTATTATAAGGGGTATTTCCTCTGTTCCCCTTCACTTTCCATTAGAAAACGCAGATAGCGCGAGCCGCATGCAAAAGCAAACAGATTTGCCTCTGCCCCACGGCGGCCTATCTCCGCATAGCGGAGGCAAAGGTAGGAAATAAATTCCGAAAAGGCTTCTGTATTATTCTTAGGAATCCCATACAGGTGTTAATTTAGAAGGAAGATTAGCCCAGACTCCGCCTGCGGCAAAAACCTACCGGCTTTCCGGAGCCACTTTCCGCGAAAAAAGGCTGTTTCTTCTTTTCGAAACAGCCTTCCTTCCTTATCTTTTACTTTTTGCGTCAGCCATCATCCCAACATCGGCACCAGATACTTGGCCAGCACATACCCGCCTACCAGCAGCCAGGCATACAAGATGGCCGCCAATACGAAAGGCTTCGCGCCCGCCTTTTTAAATTTCTCGATACTCGTTTCCGTGCCGAGGGCCGTCATAGCCATCGTCAGCATAAACGTATCCACCTGGTTGATACCGTCGACCACCGTATGCGGCAACAAATCGAACGAGTTGAACCCGATTACTGCCAGGAAACCGAAAGCAAACCAAGGTATGGTGATTTTACCCCGTTTGACCGCTTCCCCGCTACCCTTTGCGCCGCCGGCTGCCGCCTTTACGCCCCGGCCGGCCGCCTTCACCGCCGCGCGGGCCAGAGCGAAGCTCATAATTACCAAAACCGGCGCCAGCAACATCACGCGGATCATTTTCACAATGATCGCGGCATCCGAAATCTCTTTTCCCATCGCATTCCCGGCTCCCACCACATGCGCCACTTCATGCAAGGTAGAACCGGTATAAATACCCATTTCCTCGGGCGTAAGGTGAAAAACGCCGGCCCGGTAAAGAGCGGGATAGATAAACATCGACAAGGTGCCGAAAATCACCACCGTCGATACGGCCACCGCCGTCTTATGCGGCTCGCTTTTCACCACCGGTTCGGCGCCCAATACCGCCGCCGCTCCGCAAATGGCGCTTCCGGTAGAAGTAAGCAAGGCCAGGTCTTTATCCATCTTCAACCAGCGACCTACCCACATCCCGATCCAGATGGTAGCCGCCACGATGATGACATCGATCAGGATGGCCGGCAGCCCGATAGCCACCACGCTCTGAAACGTCAACCGGAAACCGTACAATACGATACCGGCCCGGAGCACCTGCTTGGTACAAAATAAAATACCGGGCACCCAGGTTTCGGGAAGATGGTTCCTCAGGCTGTTGGCATACAACATGCCGAGCAAAATCCCCACGATGAGCGGACTGAACGACAGGTCTTTGACGAACTGGAACTCGGCGATATAAAAAGCCGAAAAAGAGAAAAGGGCGATCAGTAGCACGCCGTGAAGCACATTGCTCCGTTTTTCACTAAACATAACTGTATAAATTTTAAAATTTCTTAGTCTTCCGAATTCGCCGCAAAAATACATCTTTTCCGCCGGATACGCTATTGAATTAATGAGATAGCCCATAACCGGAAGTTATGGTTTTTTTCCCTTTTTGAAGGCTGAAAACCGCATGCCTATGGATTTCCGATTTCATAAGCATGAAATTCAAATTTCATCGCAGTGTAATTGAAAAGCCGTAAGCATGGAAAAAAAGAGGAAAAAACCTAGAACTTCCGGTTATGACCAATGCTGGTTGGCATAGCGGATAAAATTCTCTTCCACCCCGCTGTTCTGTCCCTGCGGCTCGGCAAAGGCAAACATGCGCTCGGCCCGGAACCCGGCCACGTCGATCACTTTCAGCCGGCCGGCCATCAACTCGCGGGTAACGGCGCGGATGGAGACAATTCCTACCGCATCGGCATTTTCCAGAAACAATTTAATGCTTTCGGTGCTTCCCATCTGAATCAACACATTGAGCTGGGAGAGTTTCACCTGCCGTTCGGCCAACGCCGCTTCGAGCACGGCCAACGTGCCGGAGCCGTTTTCGCGCAGCACGAGCGGCAAGCTGCATAGTTGCTCGAGGGTGATTTCGTCGACCGCCGCCAAGGGACTGCCGGTATGGGCCACGACTACCAATTCGTCTTTCATAAACGGGGTGTAATGCAAAACGCTTTGATGCGCGATGCCCTCTACCAGCCCCAAGGTGATTTTTCCTTCCTGCAAAGCGCGCTCGATGTCGCGGCTGTTTCCGTTGAGCAGGGAAACGCGGATGTCGGGAAACGTTTTGATAAATGACGACAACACCGGGGGGAGCACATACTGGGAGATCGTGGTGCTGGCGCCCATGCGCAGTTCGCCGGAAAAATGATTGGTAAGCAGATTCATTTCGAAATCCAACTGGCGGTAGGCCGATAGAATCTGACGGGTATGGGAAAACAGCAGTTCGCCGGCCCGGGTGAGCCGGATGCGGCTGCCGATACGCTCGAACAAGGGCGTTTTATACCGGACTTCCAGCTCGTGGATATGTTTGCTGATGGCCGGCTGGCTGACAAAGAGCTCGCGCGAGGCTTTGGTAAAACTCAGGTTGCAAGCTACACTATGAAATACTTTCAAACGGAAGTCCATAACACGATAAATTTAAACAGGTTTTCAAATCGATTTCAGGGAGAGCCGCGCCGTAGGGCAGCTTATCTTCGTTTTGCCCCTTGGAAACAAGGATAAACCTTCTTTGCAATCCTGCTCTTTTCCTACCTGGGAAAAAGCGCTGTTTACAACTGGTAAAAAAACGAATAAAACCCTATTCCGACAATTGCCTGCCGAAAATTATGTATTTTTGTTGAACGCAACAAACAACAAACGATGAAACGGAAAAAAACAATTCTGCTAAGCATACTTCTGACGTTAGTCGCTCTCTTTTTCGTATTGCCGGCTATCGGGTTCAGCATCCTGAAATGGGGCGTATTGCCCCCCGAGAAACTTACCCCCCTGGTGATCGAGAAAACCAACCAGTTTATCGAAGCTCACCTGGAATGCGAACGCATCGAACTTACCTATTTCGAGACCTATCCTTACCTGGGGGTATCGCTTACCCGCGGACGGCTGATTTCGCACCAGGCCGAGGAAGCCGGGGTCCACGCCGAAGAACTGGCCGTTCCTTCCGATTCGTTGCTGTCGTTTCGCAAAGCCGTTGTCGTTTTTAACCCCACCGATTACCTTTTCGGGGGGAAAATCACCATAAAAAAGGTAATGATCGAATCGCCCCGCTTCTACGGCTATGTAAATCCGGAAGGAAAGGCCAACTGGGATATTTACCGAAGCGAGGCAGAAGCCGACTCGCTTCCGGCCGATTCGACAGCCAGGCCCTTGCCTCCCATCGACTTGCAAAAGGTGGATATTCGCGACGGTCATTTTATTTACAACGACCGCAAAGAAGATTTATATACCGAAATCGAGGGTTTCTCCCTCCGCATCGACGGTTCGCTTGCCTACGGCGAAAACAAGCTCGACGTAGAGGCGGCTGTTTCCTCCCTTTTGTTCCGGAGCCCTTCTTATACCTTGAAAAACAAATTATCGTTGGGGTTGAAAAGCCGGCTGTCGCTGAACCGCCCCGCCCGGTCGCTCACCCTCAGGGGAGCCGAGCTGCGGTTGAACAACCTGCCTTTTACGGCCGACGGATCGATCGGCGTTTCCCCGCTCACCGGACGTACCGACATCGATATGAAGGTAGGCTTGAGCGTGTCGGATATGAACGACCTGCTCAAGTTTATTCCCGACGCTTATTTCCGCAACCGGGAGCAGATGATTGCCCGCGGCCGTATTCTGCTGGAGGGTAGTATCCGGGGCGAACTGGGCGACAGCCTGGTGCCCAGCGTCGATCTGTGTGCCCGGATCGAGGAAGGCTCCTATCATATCAAGGGAATCAAGCAGGGCATCGATACCCTGCAAATGGATGTAGATCTTCATCTGAACGGCCCTCATCCCGACTCCTCGTATATCTCGTTGGAAGGACTTACGCTGAAAGGGTTAAATACGTCGTTGTTTATCGAGGCAAAGGCTCAGAACCTGTTCCGCGATCCGGCTATCCGCACCACGATTCTGGGAAAGGTAGACTTTACCCGGCTAGCCGAAGAATTTCTGAATCCGGATACGCTTTTGCTGCAAGGGGTACTTGAAGCCGACTTTCAGACTTCCTTCCGGATGAGCGATTTGGCGGACAGCCGTTACGAAAAAGTGAAATCGACCGGCAAATTGTATATCGACCGGTTCAAGGCCTACAGCCGGCCGTTGGAAATCGACGCCTATATCTCGGGCGCCCGGATGTTTGCCGGCGAAGTAAAAAAAGAAAGCCGGTATCTCGACTCGAAAGGGTTGCTGAATGCCACCCTCTCGATCGACACTTTCAACCTGGCTTACGGAAAGGATATACGCACCCAGGTCAGCCGGCTGGAAATGGCGGCCAATACCACGCCGGGCATCGATACGACGGCCGTTATCCCGCTTACGGCCCGCCTGGAGTTCGACCGCTTGCAAAGCCGCTTGCCCGACTCTACCTGGATAGTGGCCGGACACACGGTGATGATGGGAGGAATCAAGGCTTCTCCCAGCGATAAACGGATTCCTACGGCGGGGGCCGTTATCCGCACCGATACGTTGAAGTATTTCCTGATTCCGATCCGAACGGGAATGATGCTGGCCGGAAGCGTGATTACGCTCGAAGCGCTGCCTATGCGCGACGCGCGACGCCAACTGCGGGAACAACGCGCTGCCCGGGAAAACCCCGATTCCAGTTTGCAAAAGCGCGGGCTCCCGCAGCGCCCGGCAGCGACGGGAGCTCGCCCCCGGCCGGCAGCCGCCGATACCACAAGCGCAACCGGCCGTTTTCTGCGCCGGTGGGAAGCCCGCGGGAACGTGCAGTTCGACCAGTTGCGCATATTCAGCCGTTTGATGCCGTTGCCCATCCGGATGGAAAAAACCAAGATGACCTTCAATACCAACCAGGTGACGCTGACCGACGCTAAATTGCATCTGGGGAAAAGCGACCTGATGCTAAGCGGGGAAATCAAACGCATCCGGCAAGCGTTGCTCCGGGGAGGCAAGCTGCAAGGAGATTTTACCTTGACTTCCGATCTGATCGACTGTAACCAACTGATGAAGGCACTCAACAGCGGCATGCAGTATTCCGAACAACTGGCGGCTTCCGCGGCCGGATACGCGTTCAACGCCGATAGTCTGGCCCGGATCGACGTCGAGTCGATCAGAGAAGCCGACGAATTGGCCGGAGAAGACACGACGACGCTTTTCGTGGTGCCTCGTTTCCTGGATATGGCCTTGCATACGCGGGCCCGCGAAATCCGCTTCCAGGATCTGGAACTGCATAATGTGGAGGGAGAGGTCATCGTACGCGACCAAAGCATCAACCTGAGCAATTTAAGCATGCACTCCAATATCGGCGACGGGCGGCTTACCATGGCCTATACGGCAAAAGACAAAAGCGGGGCTACGGCCGGGTTCGATCTGGATATGAACAAGATATTGGTAAACAAACTGATTTCTCTCTTTCCCTCAATGGATACGTTGGTGCCGATGCTTCGTTCGTTCGAAGGGGTGGTCGATTGCCAGATAACGGCCACTTGCCGGATGGATTCCACCCTGTCGGTGATCTTGCCTTCGGTACAGTCGGCTTGTTACCTGAGCGGCAAAGATATGGTATTGCTCGACGGGGAAACCTTTGCGGAAATTTCGAAGACGCTGATGTTTAAAAACAAAAAACGGAATGTGATCGATAGCATTGCCGTCGATCTGGCCGTACACGATAATAAAATCGAAGTATTTCCTTTCCTGGTGGAAATGGATCGTTACCGGGTCGCGGTGGGCGGCACGCATAAGCTGGACATGACCTTCGATTATCATATCTCGGTGCTCAAATCGCCGGTTCCCTTTAAGCTGGGCGTCGATATTACGGGCAACCTCGACGATTTCAAATTCAAGATCACCAAATGCAAATACAAGGATTTGTTTAAACCGGCCAAGCAAGCGGAATTGGACAGCACGCGCCACAACGTGCGGGAAAAGGTACGCGAAGCGGTCAGAAAACAAATAAGGGAAGCGGCCCCCGAATTGGCGGCCAGCCTCCCTGTAACGACTTCCGGCTTGGCGCCGGGCCGGCCGGAAGAATAGGATCGTCGGCGGCTCTGTCAGCGTCCGCTGTACATGCGTTCGTAATAGTTCAGGTAATCGCCTCCGGCAATCTCTTCCACCCAAGCCTGGTTTTCCAGATACCAGCGGATGGTTTTTACAATACCCGTTTCGAAAGAAGTTTCGGGCGTCCAGCCCAGTTCAGTGGAAATTTTCGTCGGGTCGATCGCATACCGCTGGTCGTGGCCCAGCCGGTCTTTTACGAAAGTAATCAGCCGGTCGTCGATCCAATCGACGGATATTTGCCCGTCGGGGGCGATTTCTTTCTTTTTCAATACCTGGCGATAGGCGGGATTTTCCGTCAGCAAACGGCGGATGGTGCGAATCGTAAGTTTCACGATTTCGATATTTTGCTTTTCATTATGGCCTCCCACATTATATACTTCGCCGTCGCGTCCGCGATGAAGCACGGCGTCGATGGCTTTGCAATGGTCTTCCACATACAGCCAGTCGCGCACGTTGGTTCCGTCGCCGTATACCGGCAGCGATTTGCCTTCCAGGATATTTTTAATGATAAGCGGAATCAATTTCTCCGGAAAATGATAAGGCCCGTAGTTGTTGGAACAACGCGTAATGGTAACCGGCATCTTATACGTTTCGAAATAAGCTTTCACGAAAAGATCGGCGCTGGTTTTCGAAGCGCTGTAAGGGCTGCGCGGGTCGAGAGGCGTGGTTTCGTGAAAATAACCTTCCGCTCCCAGGCTGCCGTATACCTCGTCGGTTGATACCTGATGAAAACGTACGCCGTCGCGCCAAACGGGATACCCCTTCTCGTCTTTCCCCGTTACCCAGGCCCGGCGGGCCGCGTCGAGCAGGTTTTGCGTACCGAGAATATTGGTTTGCAGAAAGAGCTGCGGGTTCTCGATGCTGCGGTCTACATGGCTTTCGGCGGCGAAATTCACCACATAGTCGAACCCATGCTCGGCAAACAATTTATCGGCCAGCGTCCGGTCGGTAATATCTCCTTTGACGAATTCGCAGCGTTCGCCGTCGATGTCGGCAGCAATCGTCCCCAAGTTGCCGGCATAGGTAAGCAGATCGAGAATAACGATTTTAAGATCGGAATGGTTGGCCAACATATATTTTACGAAGTTGGCGCCGATAAAACCGGCGGCACCGGTTACCAGGTAGGTTTTCATAGGCATATCTTTTAGAACTTGAAATTCAATTCGGCATCTTTCAATAAAGGAGCTTGCTTATCTTTGGCAGAGAGATTGACGAGGGCCGGATCGGAAATGCCCCAGTCGATGCCGATGGCCGGATCGTCGAAACGAATGCTCCGCTCGTGGGTGGGCGTGTAGGGGTTATCTACTTTGTAGGTAAAAACGGCTTCGTCGCTAAGTACGTGAAACCCATGCGCGAATCCGCGCGGAATAAATAACTGGCGTTTGTTCCGGCCGGTTAATTCCACAGCCACATGATTGCCGAAAGTAGGCGAACCGGCACGCAGGTCGACAGCCACATCGAGCACGTTTCCCCTGATTACCCGTACCAGTTTGGCCTGGGAATAAGGAGCCATCTGGTAATGTAAGCCGCGCAGGACGCCGCGGGTAGAGCATGATTCGTTATCCTGGATAAACCGGACAGGGCCGATCGTCGTTTCGAATTCAGTTTGTTTGTAAGCTTCCATAAAATAACCCCGCGCATCTTCAAACACATTCGGTTCGAGCAGCCAGACGCCGGGGATTTCCGTTTCTTTGTAAATCATTTTCCGTACTGATTTTTATCTGCCTGCAAAGTAAGTTCTTTTTCTTTAGTTCTGCAACAATCCTTTGCAGGTAAACGATCGGGGAGAAAGAAGAAGCCGCCCGAGTGTAGGAAAACCCCATTTAAACGGCTCTTTCCAACAAAAGAGCAAAAAACGTTTGCATATTCCAAAGATATTCTTTTACTTTGCACACGCTAAACAAAACTGGTTGTTTTGCCGGATAACAAGGTTCCTTGACCGAGTGGCTAGGTGCCGGTCTGCAAAACCGTTTACGGCGGTTCGAATCCGCCAGGAACCTCTCTCCGGAATAAAAACAACGTTTCCCGTTTAGCCTCGGATGATTCATACGGTGCCTTGGATGAGTGGCTTAGTCAGTGGTCTGCAAAACCATGTACGGCAGTTCGAATCTGCCAGGCACCTCTCGGAAAAATTAAAATGTTCCTATTTAAAAAAAAGGTTCTATTACCGGAAAGGTAGTAGAACCTTTTTTATTATAACGTCTTGTCTCTTTTTAGCAGGAAATCAATCCTGAGCAAATCGGCAAGAGGAAAGGCATAGGAATTGTAAGCGACGGTTAGATAGCCTCTGTAAAGGACAAGCCTAACCAAAAGTACAAGCAGCTTTTTCAGAATCGGATCTATACTTTAAATAAATCTGCATCCCGGGAAAGGGAACGCAGATCAAACCATTAAGCAATGGATACCAAGTTTGCCTTCTTGAAAGACCGGTATTCATTCCGTTCGGTGTCGAAGTAGATGAATAAGGTCTCATTGGGCTTTTTGCCGGTGCCCTTCGTTTCGGGAGCCAGTTTTTCGGAGAGCGTGCCGAATGCCTCACGGGTAGAACCGTCTACTTTGCGGAAGTAGAACCGGACAATGCCGGTTTCCATCTTTGTCTCCAGTTTGAAGTTCAGCCAGGCGGTCGAAAGCGCGTCCGACATGGTGTAGCCGTTTTTCCTGACCATTTGCCAGGCAAGCCGCATGACTTCTCTCATATTGTCTTTGATTGTTGCATTCATAGTTTGATGTGTTTAGTTATTCGCAAAAACGATACAGGCAGTTAGCTCACGACGAAAACGGCTTATCCACCCCGCGCCTTGTAGCGTATATCCAGGTCGCCGCAGCCGCCTCTCGTGTACCTAATGCTGCTATACAAATATAAATATATAACTTTACAATAACAAATACATGAATAATATTTAGCTTTACATTAACGTTATTTACCGACGGTTAGGCACGGCCTGCAAAATACCGATGTATCTTTGCTTCAATCAAATCAAAAATTTAAACCTATGGCTTTACGGATAAAAGAAGTTATCAAGGAAAAAGGCCTCTCCGTACAAGAACTGGCAGAAAAAATGGGAATCAGCCGGGTAGGACTCAGCCAACATATCAACGGCAATCCTTCGGTGGAAGTGTTGGAACGAATCGCCGCCGCTCTGGATGTTTCCGTAATCGAACTTTTCGAGCCGCCCCGCACAGATACCGTCAGCCTGACCTGCCCCCATTGCGGGAAACCCATTCGTCTGAAAGCCGAATAAACGGAAATCCGGAACTTCCGAACTTCATATCCCGCTATCCTGCGCGCCGGCTTAATCCTATCTGCCGGGGCCTTCCTAACCGGCACGGCTATCCCTATGGCACAGCCATCCATATCGTCCCCTATGTAGAAGAGCAGCATAGCGGGCGACAGGTTTATGCAGAGACCGATAGTTTCATACAAGCCTGCAACTTCCTCCATACCGATGCCTCTCAAACACATCGTCCTCCTTTATCAGGCGGCAACCTATAGTTACAGCACAGGCAAACGATAGACAAACCCTAAGGCAAGCCGGAACTGATCCTCCGGATTGATCACGTTCTCCCGGCAGACAGGCTTAAATACCTTACCCGTGGCATTCAGAAACACATGCAGGTTGCGGTCGGCCATCGGAAAAAACTCGATACCGCCCTGATACCCCCACGCGGAAAGATAATTGCCTTTTTCGAATAGGCCGTTTGCTTTGTATACGGAAGCCCGGTCATAAAACCCTTTTAGATGAATATTCCATTTCGGAAGAAAACGATAATTGGCTTCCGAAACGAACGTAAGGTATTCCACCCGGCTCGCGATACCCTCCCAAGGCGTACCCTCGGGGCTCATCACCATCTTGCGAATCACTCCCAAATGATCCAGGGCCGACCGGTGATAAAGTATATCGAGAAAGATATTGAATTTTCCCGCCTCTACCATTTGCCCCCCGCTTATCATCCATACCCATTTGCCTTTTGCCAGCTCCCCGGCGGTAGTCGCATACCTAAGCTGCAACGCGTCGCCGGCATACCGGCTGTTCCAGGCCAGCGAATAGTACAAAGGCGCGAAAGGACGCCTGATGCCCTCGGGAATCCGGCCGAAAGCCTCTTCCATCGTGCCGGCCTTGTTGTTCAGTATCTGAAAACCTATTTCCTGATCAGGACGAGGCGAATAGGCTATATTCACCCCCGTCAGATAACAAGTGATGTTGTTGGTAATCCCGCTGTAATCGTATATATTGATCGGATACTCGTTGTATTCGAAACCTCCCACAAACAAAGCCTGCCGCCCCGCCGTCACCGCCAACCGGCGGCTTATCTGATACCTCAGCCAAGCATAATCTATCGTGCCCGACAGATTTTCCGTTTCGAAAGCCTGCGTTCCCTTATTTAACCGTTGCAGATACTTATAGGATAATTTATCGGTTATATTTCCGTAAATGCCGATCATGATGTGGTCGAAGCGGAAAGAAGCTTCATCGGTATCGGCCGCTCCGGCATTAAACCGGGCATAAAAAGCCGAACGCAGATGCAAATCCACATTCACTGCGGCGGGCATCTTCTTTTTCGTCAGATACTCCACAAGGGAATGGCGAAGGGTATCTTCTTTCGCGGGACGTGAAGAACCTTGCACAGGAAAAGAACAAAACAGGAATCCGATTATTCCCAGCAGGAAAAAATGTGTCTTTGTCATAGCTCAGCTTATTTTTTCAGATTAACGTTTCAAAATATATACGCGCTTAGTGTTGCAAATAAATGTATTTTTTATGATATTTGCAAATAGCTGTTATTCTATAAATTACATAGATATGAGAAGCTTTGGAAATCAATTGCTGCATACTGCGCTCCTGCTGGCCGCCCTGGCGACGGCAGGCTTTACCTTCAGTTATTACTTTTCGTACTGGAACCAGGCCCATGCC
Source organism: Tannerellaceae bacterium (assembly GCA_048465615.1). Classification (GTDB taxonomy): domain Bacteria; phylum Bacteroidota; class Bacteroidia; order Bacteroidales; family Tannerellaceae; genus Parabacteroides. Next base: position 105,613 of record DBFWLD010000027.1, on the reverse strand, counting down.
CGGGAAGCCTCCCCCGCCCCGCCTTCTTTTCCGGCCGGCTACCCGGCTATTTCCACAAATACCGACCCGGCTTTCCCCGCCGAAGGTAAGTATTGCTTGGCCTGCCACGGAGGCATCGAACCTACGCGCCCGCTGGATTCCGGCATGATGAACCAGATTCTGGCCCAAGGCGCGGCCTTGGGCGATCCGAACGGGTGCGTGGTCTGCCACGGAGGCACCCCGGCCGAAACGACCAACAAGCAGAAAGCGCATAGCGGAGCGCCCCAAGGCAGCGTCCTGGCCGCTTTCACCCCAGTGCCGGGAGCTTTGCAAGTAAACGACCAGACCTGCGGCAGATGCCATACCGACCATACCTATAACGTGCACCGCTCCATTATGAACACAGATGCCGGAAAAATGAAAGCCATTACCTGGAGCTTCGGCATCGGAACGGAAAATAAAGACCACCTGTATGCAGACCACGCCATCGACGACCCCGACGGGCCCGCCCCCCGCTTCGGCTCGGCAGCCTACAAAGCCTATATGAAAGAGATGGCGGCCGCTTTCCCCGGACAATATCCGCGGGAACTGAAACAAATCCCCACCGCCTCGCTCGAAGAATTGAAAACCATGCCCGAGCAAGCCGCTTTTACTTATTTGCGCAATTGCAACGCCTGCCACCTCAGCAACAAAGGCATGCAAGACCGCGGGCATTACCGGGGAATGGGATGCGCCGCCTGCCATAGCCTTTACGGCAACGAAGGATATTACGAGGGCGGCGACCCGTCGATAGAGACCGGCCGGCCCGGCCATGTGCTGGTACACGCCATGCAAGGCACACGCAAATCGGCGGTAACGGTAAACGGCAAAACCACCTCGGGCGTACAAGTCTCCACCTGCGCCTCCTGCCATGCGGCCGGACGCCGGATAGGGCACGCCTACCAAGGACTGATGGCCTTGGGGCATAGCGACAACCGGGGGCCGTTCGATGAAAAAGGTTTGCCGCAAAAAACCAACGGAGGCTATGTCTTCAAATACATGCGCAACGACGCCCACCACCGCCTCGCGGAAGAGGGCCGTCCGGTAACCGGCCTCTTATGCCAGGACTGCCATACCACCAACGCCATGCACGGAAACGGGAATATAGGCACCACCACCCTGGCCACCATCGAAATAGAATGTGCCGATTGCCACGGTACGCCCTCCCGTTATCCCTGGGAATTGCCGTTGGGATATGGCGACGAATTCGGAAGAAAATTAAACTGGGACGAGGCGCGGGGACTGGCCGACGAGCCTCTGGAAGTGACGAAAAAATTCGGCATGGTATATCCCAAAGAAGACGGCTACCTGCTTTCGGCCCGCGGAAATGCGCTAGGAAACGTGGTGCGCAGAGGAAACAGCGTAATCGTACATTCCGACGCCGGCCACGACTTCGAAGCACCCGCCTTGAAAAGCTTGGCGCAAGCCGGCCGTTGGAAAAATCCCGCCAAAGCAAAAACAGCTATGGTAAGCATTCCCAAGCATATGGAAAGCCTGGAATGTTATGCCTGCCATTCCACCTGGGCCGCCCAGTATTACGGATATAAATATGTGATCGATTATACCCGGCAATCCATCGATTGGCTAAAATCGCCCGAGCAAGCCGACAAGGACGGCACGACGGCCGATTATCACGGCCGCCACGCCATGCAACAAGGCGCCCCCACCTATGGCGATTATAGCCACGTGCGATGGGAGAACCCTCCGCTGGGCATAAACGGAGAAGGCAGGGTAACGCCGCTAGTAGGCGTGATTCAGACGGTGAGCACCGTGATCGACGAAGACGGCCGGGTGATTGCCTGGAACAAGGTAGCCAAGACGAAAGCAGGTTACGACGCAATGGAACTGGCCCCCTTGCATCCGCATACCACCTCGCGGGAGTCGAGAGAATGCGCCGATTGCCACGGCAACACGGCCGCTATGGGATACGGCATAGACCAGGGCCGGTACGATGCCGACCCCGCCACGCCCCGCTATGCCGACGTAGTGGATGGAAACGGAGAAAATATAAGCAATTATACCCAAGCACAGATCAGCGCCATCCAAGACTTGCACGGCGACTTTATGCAACTGTTGAACAGCGAAGGCAAACAAATGCAGACGATCGACACCCATTGGCCGGGCTCGATGCCGCTTACCGCCTCCCAACGCGACCTGTTATCCCGCGGGGGTACCTGCATGGCCTGTCATCAGGACATACCGGACGGTTCGATTCCCATCCGCATGCTGGGAAAAGTAGCCGAAGTAACCCGGTTGAGTTTCGCTTCCGAAGAAGCACACGGCCAACTGCTCCGCGAAAACAACGTGCTGATCTCGTGGGTAAAAGCCCTAGCCATTCTATGCGGTATCCTGTTTATACCCGTCCTTATCCTGGGATATGTCAAAAGGAAAAAGCTGATGGAAATAATAAAGAGGATAAAAGGATAAGCGAACCGCTCTTTTTGCCGACCGACCGAATTGGATTGTCGGGCACGTGCGGCAGTTAAGGAGAAACCCTTGAATCGATCGGGATTCAAGGGTTTCTTCCTATTTTCTTCCCAGGCCGGTCTTTACACGCGGGTTTCATCTCGTTTCCCTCCGCAATTCCGGCAACCAAGGGCCTTACCGCCGGCGGCGGATTTATCCGTTTCACTCTACCGTGTACGGAACATGCCGAACACCGTTTACCCGGAGCCGATTTTATCCTAAACCGCCCGGCCGCCAAGCCGTTTTTGCCCTTGACCGCCCCCTTAGGTTTACCCTAAAAATTTTACAATAAGTAAAGGTTTGGAAAAGCATTTGATCATCAACCTGCAATCTGCTGAAAAACAACAAGATAAAAACACATCCTCAAGAAATTCCGAGCGCATGCCGATGAAATGAAAATTATATAAGCATGAAAATCGAATTACACCGGCATGAAATTGGAATTACACCGGCATCCGTTTCCAAGCAAATGAAAAAAAATACAATAAGCCCCCCCTACCCGTCCGGGGCCGCCGGCGTATCCCGCTCCTTGCGGTAGGCCGTAGGCGTGCAACCGTATTTCTTCGAAAACGCCCAGTAAAAAGTAGACCGGTTGGTAAACCCCGACTGAAAAACAACCTCGTCGATCGTCAACCGGGTTTTTACCAGCAGATCGGCCGCTTTCACCAGCCGGCAATTCGTGATCAATTCCGTAAGCGGCACGCCCTCGGCCTCTTCCAACCTTCGGTAAAACGTACGAAGCCCCAGGTGCATCTTTTCAGCCAGGAAAGCAGCCGACAACTCTTTGTTGCGGATATTGCGGTTGACGATTTTCAGCATTTCGCGCACAAACTTCCGGTCATCCGCATGCGAAAGCTTTCCCTTCTCCAACTCATACGCACTTAAAGGAGAAGCAAAATAAGCCCGCAAATGCTCTTTCCTCTCTAACAAACGACGCACCGACGACTTGATATAATCCACATGAAAAGGTTTCGTAATATAAAGCTCCGCCCCCGCATCCAACCCCCGGGTTTGCCCCTCCACGTCGCCCCGGGCCGACAAAAGAATAAGGGGAATATGGGCCGTGGTTTCGTCCGCCTTCACATGTTTTGAAAATGTAAGGCCGTCCATTCCCGGCATCAACACATCGCTCAGGATAAGGTCGGGATGCGTACTTTTCAAAAGCATCAACGCTTCGTCCGCGCTAGCCGCCGCCAGCACATTATATTCCTTTTGAAACAGGTCGAATAAAAACCATCGGATTTCCATCTCATCGTCGACGATAAGCAGCGTCGGTTTCAAGCCGTCCGGCTCGCAAACCGGAATCTGCAAGGCCGGGCTGAAATCCGCCTGATAATCAGGCGACGGAGCAATCCCCGCCTCCCCAAGCACCTGCCCGGCCGGCTCCAGATAAGGCAGCTTTACCCGGAAATGAGTCCAGGCGTCGGGAACGCTTTCCACCTCGATCGTACCCTCCAACAGCCGAACCAGGCGGTAAGCAATGGCCAGCCCCAAGCCGTGCCGCCCTCCCCAGGCCGACTTATCCTTTTGCTCGAAATACTGTAGAACCCGATACCTGTCGAACAAAACCGGCACATCCTCGGGGGCAATGCCCTTTCCGGTATTCGAGACTCTTATCCATACCTGTTCCGTATCTCCGCCTATCTCTACCCTCACCTTCTTCTCGTTGGTCGCATACTTGAAAGCGTTCGACAAAAGGTTCAACAAAACAGTCTCGATAAAGCCCTTGTCGGAAGGCCATTCCAACCGGGAAGGGATGACTTTTTCCACCCCGACGGCGTGCGATTCGGCCGCCTCTTCAAACGATGCGATCAGCCGGGAAGCCGCCGCCGCTATATCCATCATGGCCACGACCGGTTTTTTATACCCCGATTCGATCCGGTTAAACTCGATCAATTCCTGAATCAGCCTATTCAGCCGCTCCGCGTTCTGCCTGATGACGGAAGCATATTTCCGGGCGGCATCCGGTAGCCCCCTCTGTGCCATCAACCGATTGCACGGCCCGTAAATCAAGGTAAGAGGCGTACAAAACTCATGCGAGAGATGGGTAAAAAACGCTAACTTCGACTCATAAATTTCTTCCTTTCGCTTTTGTTCGGCTTTTTGCCGGCGCTCCGCCTTCTTCCTCCGGACGCGTCGCCGGGCCAAGCCCGCGCCGCATCCGCCCAGGCCCGCGCCCAGCAAAACATAGGCCGCGTATGCCCCTGAAGACGCATACCAGGGCGGCCGTATGCGGATAGCCAATTTATACCGGTAGCTCTCTTTCCCCAAGGCCCGGTTGTGGTATTTCACATACACGACATAATTACCCGGCCGGAGATCGGCGAACGATACGAGGTCGGAATTTCCGTTGTACGTCCATTCCTTCCCCTGACCGTCCAACCGGTAATAATACGTATAATTATGACCGTTCAAATGATCGACGGCCGCAAAGGAAAGTGTAAAAGAATTCTGCTCCGGCCCTAATTCCAGCCGGACATCATCTTCCCTGCGGGAAAGGAACGTCTCTATCGGATAGGTTTTGCCCCTGAGAGTAATCGTCTTAAAATAAACCGGCGGCATATAATGTTGCCCCTCGTCGAAATAGTCTTTTCTAAGGGCCGCAAAACCGTCGGTTCCCCCTCCTAAAAAAAGTCCCGTTTTCCCCTCTTTAAAACAAGCTCCTTCCAGCAACTCCCCCACGTCCAGTCCGTCGTGATAATCGTACATTCGCCCCGTTTCCGACCCCGAGTCGTATAACCAAAGCCCCCGGTTGGTACTCACCCAGCAGGCTGAACCGTCGGCCGGCCATATCCCGTACACGCTAAGAGCCGGGCCATCCGCCGCTTGCCGCCGAATGCGCTGCTCCGAAGGCCGATACTTTATTAAACCCACATTCGTGCCGATCAGATAATCTCCCTCCACGTCCTTACATATTCCGTTGATCTCCCGGAGGGCATACCCCTCCAAGGGCACGTTTTCCAGTTGCGAACCGGTAGTATGCAACCGGAAAAGCCCCTTCTTCTTATTCGTGAACCATAACACGGAATCGTTTTCCGGATAAATTTGCTCAAAGCAGTTGGCATATTCCTCCCTTTCGGTCGTCGTAAACCGCCTTAGAAGCGTTATCGCCGGCTTTCCTTCCCGCCAGGCAAGCCCGGCTTTGATCACCCCTTCGCCCGAGGTAGCGATCCACAACAAAGAATCTTGTTCATATACAGCCGTGATGCCCGGCGCCTTTTCTCTCTTGCCGGCCCATTCCACCGCGACGATCCGGTCGTCGTGCCGGATAAAATAACTCAATCCTTTTTCGCTTCCTATCCAAAAGTTACCTTCCCGGCTCGACGCAAACGAAAGAATCAGGTTATCCGGCAGACGGCCGCCGCTCGTTGTCAGCCATTCCGTCCGGTGTGCCGCAAGGGCTTTGTCGGGCTGAAAATCAAAAACCCGCAAGATGCCGTCGCCCCGGCTGCCTACCCACAAGGTATGGTCCGTATCTATCCATAGGGCACTCACGGGCCGGCGCATAGGAAAGGGAAAATCGCTCAGGCGGAAAGACCTCACCGCATATGGGCCGGCGGCATACGCATATACCCCCTGCCGGTCTGTACCTATCCACACAATATCCTGATATTTATCCCGGTATAAACAGTTGATTCCTCCCCCCGCTTCGATCTGCTCCAGGCTAGCCTGCCCGTCTTTTTTTTTCAGCAAGGTCAACCCGCGGGTTTTAAAACCGATAAAATAGTCGTCGTGAAATTTCAGCAACGAAGTGACGGTGTCGTCGCCCTCTCCCTCACGGCTTACCTTGCCGATATAAAAGGCCTTCCTCCCGGAGGTATCGAACTCGAAAAGCGCGCCGGTAGTATCTATAAAATACGCCTGGCCGTCATCGTCGTGCGTGCCATACCGAATACCTGTAGGATGGCGATAACCGGCCGACGGGAGAAAATCGACATGGCCGCCGCTCTGCCGGACGCTGAGGCATAAGCAAACGCCGTCGGCCCGGACAATCCATAACCGGCCGGCTTTGTCGGAAAAGAAATCGACCACCGTTTGTCCGCGCAAGGCGGGCATAAACATTTGTTCGAAGGAAGTTTGCTCCTTCAATTTGTAATACAGGCAAGCATTGGCCTGAAGAAGAAAGAGGGCTCCCCGGTCGTCGTCGTCCCAAAAGGCGATGCGGTCGAACAAGGCGAAGGCTTCCGCCCCGGCCGTATCCGGAGCGATTTGATGCAACCCCCGGGAGGTTTGCAACCAGAGGCATCCGTCGGCCGTTTGCCGTATCTTATCTATTTTACTTCCGGCAAAAAGACTGCCGCCCGCTTGCGGATCATAGGGAAGTACCCGTTTGCCGTCGTAACGGTCGATTCCCCGGGCCGTACCGATCCAGAGTATGCCTTTATCATCCTGATAAAGGGAATAAACGCGCCGGCTGGAAAGATTTTCAGCCTGGTTTATTTTCCGTAGCGTAAAGGCTTTCACAGGAGCGGACAACTGCAAAAGGAAAAAACAGAGCAGCAAACAACCGGCGGCTTGCCGCTCGCCAGAGCGGTGAAAAAACAAAATCATGTACAAATATACCCTAATTTCCGCTTCCGGCCATTTCGCATAGCGACAAATCCATCTCTCTTCGTGACAGAAGAATCACTTCCCGCATGCCATTTTTTCCAGTAGGGAAGTACTTGATTAGCTTTGCGCTGCAACATAAAAATCAATTCTCATGAAAAATGCTTTTTTACTTCTTCTTTTTGTTTTCAGTTTCCAATCCGTCAGTTCTTTTTCCGCACAGCTCAAAGGGAAAGTGCAGGAAAAAGGGACAGGGGTTGCCATAGAGTTTGCCGACGTTATTTTGCAGCCCGCAGGTAAAACTACGGTTGCGGCCGCCACGCTTACCGGGGCGGACGGGATGTTTCTGCTCTCGGGTATCGAAGAAGGCATCTATTGCCTGACGGTAAGAGTGATGGGGTACGAAACCTATACCGCGCCGGCCATCGAGCTACGTGCTTCGGAAGAGGCGCGCGACGTGAAGATTATCGAACTGCAACCCTTGGAAATAGACCTTTCCGAAGTGGTGGTGGAAGGTACGAAAAAACAGATCGTTTATAAACTGGATAAAAAAATCATCGAGGCGGCGGGCAACCTGATGGGCGGCGGGGGAACCGCGGTAGATATTTTGGAAAATACGCCTTCCGTGCGGGTAGATGCCGAAGGGGAAGTGACCTTTCGGGGGAGCAGCGGATTTAAAGTATATATCGACGGAAAACCGAGTTTTTATTCGGGCACGCAAGCCTTGCAACAAATTCCCGCCGGACAGATAGAAAAGATAGAAATCGTCACCACTCCTTCGGCCCGGTATGATACGGACGGCGAAGCAGGGCTGATTCATATTATTACCAAAAAGAATAAAGGGCAGGGAATAAACGGCAATGTCAACCTATACGGCAGCACGGCGCTTTCCAGCGGAGCCGACTTTCTGCTATCGCAGCAACTGGCCAAATGGCGGTGGCATGTGGCCGGGTACGGCAACCTGCCGGTACGGGAAAGCGATTTCGAACAGGAAAAGACCACGGTGGTGGGAACATTGACCACCACCTCCCGGTCGCATGGGCCGAGAAAAGGGAGAAATTATCATTACGGCCTCCGGGCCGGAGCGGACTATGCTTTTTCTCCTCATACTTCCGTGGAAGCCGAATGGCAGATTGTATACGACAAATTTACCCGCAGCGGCGATCTGGACTATACGGAAACCCGTACGGAGAAAAGCGCGAAGCCGGAGCTTTCCGATTTCAACAGCCGCGACGAATTCGATTTGCACGCTACCGTACATATCGCAAAGGTTGGATTTGCCCATCGATTTGCCGACAACGAACATACGCTTGCCGGCAGCGCGCGAATAGGGCTGGAAGGCGACCCGCTGGAATATTTTCAGAGCGACCTGTTTGATAAAGACAACCGGCGCCGGCAGGGCCACCGGGCCTGGGAAGACGAAATCCGCCGCACGGTACAAGCCAACCTTACCTACCAGTATCCCTATAGCGCGACAGGACGTTTGGAAACCGGCTATCAGTATCATTCTTATCTGGAAGACGGCGATTACCGGATGCAATACTGGAATCCCGACCGACAGGAATTTTACTGGCGGGAAGACATTGCGAATACGTTCTATTTTCAACGGGGGATTCATTCGGTGTATGTGATGGGCAACGACCGGTACAAATCGCTGGATGTGCAGCTCGGCATCCGGGGCGAACATACGCACCAAGTGCTACGGAGCTCCATCCAGGGAGCAAACCGGCGGGCAAACCGTTTCGAAGTGTTTCCTTCCGTACATATAGGCTACGCATTACCGCATGAGCAGAAACTTACTTTGGCTTATGCTTACCGCACGAACCGGCCGGAACTTTTTTATATGGAACCTTATATTACCTACCGGGATTATTATACGGCCGAAATCGGGAATCCGGATATACAGCCGGAATATATTCATGTATACGAATTGAATTATAAAAAGAATTTCGGAGTCCATACCCTGCAATCCGGCGTATTCTACCGGTCGCGGACAGATAAAATCGAACGCCTGCGCGTACCTTACCAAGCCGGGGTTACGTTGGATTCGATGGCCAACGTAGGCAACGATCATGCGCTGGGCCTGGAAGTGAACGGACAATTGACGTTGCGAAAATGGTGGGAATTGAACGTGAACGGGAATGTGTATTATTATAAGGTGGTGAACACCGGACAAGCAGGAGGAAAGAAAGAAACCAGCACGAATTACGATTTCACGCTCAATAATCTGTTTGGCGTGGGAAAACATACCCGTATCCAAGTGGACGGCAATTTCGTAGGCCCTTCCGTGACGACACAGGGGCGGACGGGGGCTTTCTGGTTTGTCAATCTGGCTATCCGCCGCCCTTTGTTTCATCGCAACCTGCAATCGACGCTCTCGTTCCGGGATATTTTCCATTCGGCCCGTTACCGAAGCCGGATTACCACGCCCGATCTGGAATCGATTACGCGGATACATCCCAAATTCCCCGTCATTACGCTTTCCCTCAGTTATGTGTTCAACAATTTCAAGAAAAACACAGACAGCAACCGGGATAACCGGGATTTGTTCGAAGGCGTCAACCATTAAGAAAAAACGGATTTGCCGGTCTTATGCGCCGGCAAATCCGCCCGTTTGCCCGAAATAAAAAGTAATTGGCAAATAGGATGTTTCTTCTCCGCATAAACATTCCGCCGCGCCCGCGCCGCTTCCCGCATGCGGATCAACTATCCTTTAATCCTTCCTCAGCCGATCTTTTTTTGAGACTTAAATAAAAAAAGGCAAACAGCCACCCCAATCACAAAAGTAAGGATTCCCCGGCCTATCCAAGGATAATAATCGTCTTGCGGGGTGGCAACTTCTATTTTCTGCAATAATTCCATCGCATCGTTGACAGCCGAAAAGATTGCGATCACAGCCAGCCAAATTAAAAGATGATTAATCTTTTTTTCATTTACCCGCTCTAATTTCTCGCTAAAAAATCGTATCTTTTCATTCAGCACCTGCAATTCGGCGTCGATTTCCAACCCATGACGAATTTTGGCATACACTATCTGAGGCAGGAAATTATAAGAAATGGCATGAAAATTAAAAATCTTGTCGAAAGCCATAAATTCGTTTTCCAACTCGTCCGACGCATCCGAACGTTTGTATTTATCGTTGATATAAACCAGAAACGACTTGATAAAAAGAGCATTGATATAAACAAACCGGAAATACCCCTTCTGCCACATTCGATAGGAATAATCGGGCGTATCCCATTTCATCACCACGCAAAACGTATCCATCAGCGCCAGAGCGCGCCAATTGGCAAAACAGGAAACGACGTTACGGTCGATCAGCTTCCGGTAATAAGCCTGCGAAGGATATGCCTTGTCAGCCGGATTGCTCATCATACCTAAGGGGCTGCACGTGCCCAGTTCATACAACAATTCGTCGATGGCATCGTCGTGAAAAAGATCGTCGCAGGTTCTTTCCAGCTTTACCGTAAGATAAAATTTCAGCTTATTCCCCCGATACAACAATTTTATATACTGGCTCAAGGCCTCCGGCGAATAATCCCCCTCGGGAATGGTGGCCGGAAAAACCCGGTTGTGAAGATAAAGCAACGGACGATATAGCTCCAGGAACTCTTTGCTTAGACAAGAATGGGCATACCGCTCAAGGCCGCGTATAGTCCGGTTTTGAAGGGTTATGTCCTGCAAAAACCTTCCATCGTTGTTTATTTCTATCGCAAAAACCAACAAGCGAGGCTGGAAAAGAAAAAAATGCAGCTTGGCTACATTTATTTCCACCTGAGCCAAAGAGGCCGGACCGAACAAAGGCAGGATACGATCGATCACTATTTCATAATGACGTATGTAGGCATATATTTCTTTGTCGCGGATAGAAGGATCGGGATAAGAACTATTGATAAACCCTTCGTAAAAAAGGGTTTGCAAGTCCTGTCGTTCTTCCGGCGACAAATCGACCTCATAAGGTCTTCCGCCGCTCGCCAGCGCCTCGGGAGGCAGTGCCATTTCCTGTGTCAAGGTCTGCCAGAGCGAATAGTCTTTAAAAAAGTCTTTCGCGTATTTGTCGACTTCCGTGGTTCCGCAAAACAGCGTGGTGCTTTTTTCCGCCAACATACAGAGATTCCGATTATTCATGGTATACTTCTCCTGGTATGATAATATTAGATCAGATAAATGTTCTGCAAGGTATATAAAAAGACCGATATTCCCAAAAACAGAATTAAGATAGCGTCTCATGACAAGGCAGTTCTTCCGGACAAGATTGTTTTTTCTACCTGACATTGCTCAAAGAACGGGATATTTTCTACCGAAGAAATTTAGTTTGGCTTGTTTTTAGTTTCGCTGATCAAAACGCGTCCTAAAGCGATTAGCGTAATTTAAGCGAACATACCTATCCTGCAAAGCCGGACGTTATTTTTCCTTACCTTTTTTCCGCAGGCGAAGCATCTCTTCGCCTAACCGTTGCTGAAAAAAAGAGAAAACTGCCGAGGCGAAATAAAAGAAAGAGTTTTTTTTCTTCGTTTTTTCAAAAAATAAAATGCGATTATAGTAGATAATTCAAAATAAATGTGTTTCTTCGCAGTGTAAAACAAGACTCTTCCGTATATTCAGTTTATTAAGTAAGAGACTTGATTATTCTGAACTAAAACCATAATTATGGAAAAGTAACCAATACCGTAACTATGCCTTAAAGGGTGCCTCTTTCGGGAGGCACCCTTTTTTATTCCGACAATTTGCTTCCGGCATTTGAGGGAGATAATAAGCGACTTTCTATCCGGCTCAGGTTGGAAAAAGAAAATTAACCGGTGCGTCGGGAGCAAGAAAGGGGACCCCCACCGCAAAAAAGCGCTCTCTTTGTCCTGTTCTTATCATTCGGTAGAAACATGTCCGCCAGCTTCCGGGCCGGCCCCCCCCTTTTCCGGAAGGTTAAGGGGATAAAAAAAGAAATGTGATCTCCAGCGCGAGCCGCATAGCCCTGCCGAAAAACCACATTTCGTATCGTTCAATAAATTCTTCCGGCATAGATTTACCAAAAAAAGAAAAGGTTGTCATCCCGACAACCAATCTTCATTGTTAACCTTAAATCTAATACCATGAAAAACACATTGCAAATATACCGCTTTTATGTTATCTAACATACAAATCGGCTTGGAAAATTCACTACATTAACCATGATTAACAAAACTATGTTTTATAACATAGTTTTAAAGCAAGAATAAAAGAAAGATACGAGTCAGACAACCAGACCTATACGTCCTTCATAAAGGAGGGCCGCCCCGGATAGCCTGTATCCTGACAGCGGCCCCTTAAAAACTTTACCGGACGCTTCCCGTCAGATGACCGGGTAAGCATCGGCCAACTTCGTGCCGTATCGATAATGTACGCCGGTCTGCGCGGTAAAACTTACATTGCTGCGCGCTTCGAATACCATCACAATATCCGAACCACCGAATTGGAAGTAAGAAATTTCTTCTCCTTTACGCAGCGTACGTCCGACCTCGGCCGTTATGACGACCGATGATACAGGCCCCATTCCTATAGATAATACGGCCACCAAGCCGATCGGGCTATCGATGACAATCAGCCCTCGGGTTTGTATAAACTGGTAACCGGTCTGATCGTCGACACAAAATTCACGCCTGGCCACAATTTCATGTGCTCCCGTTTCGCTCTCTGCCAAGGGGACAGCTTCCACATTCATATAGACGGTACCCTGGATATTGCGCGCTTCTACTATGGTTCCGCCCACGGGGGCATGTTGCCGATGATAATCGAACGTATTGAGAAAGGAATGAGTGAAATAACCGCCTTTGAAACGATCTTTGTAGGGGCTGCCTTCCAGCAACTCGCCGATCTTCCAATGAAGCCCTTTGACGGTTACTTGGGAATCTTCCCGTATTTCCCATTGGCCGTAAAAAACGGAGTCGGCCGGCGAAACGATAACCGTCGGATCGGTAATAGCGGCAACAGGCCGGGTGCCGGGTTTGCATACCCGGGCGAACATGTCGTTGTACGATTTCCAGCCGCCCCGCGGACGAAGATATTCACTCATATTGTAAATAGGAGCCTCGTAAAAGGTTTTTTCCGTTTCGGGCGTAAGCGACTCGGGCAAATCAAGGAACTCGCCTAAGCTACGGGTATATTTTACCATCCAGGCGGAGAGGGGCGTGAGGGGCTGCATCTTGTCGGTAGGAACCACGGCATTTTGAAGGCCGGCTAAAGGTGCTTGAGCGAGCACGAAATAAAACTGGCAAATATAGTCATACACTGCTTTTCCATAGTTGTTTTCCCAGGGAATCCAATGCAATCGTTTATCGAGCCAGGCGAAATATTCGTCTAAAGTATTTATCTCGTCCATCGCTTCGATACGATAACGTTGTACGCTTTGCAGCGCTTCGTTGAACTTGTCGTGCCAACCATTTTGGTCAATCAGATCAATAAGCTCCTTTACGACGGGAGCATAAGGCGTGCTTTCCATTTGAATTGATTAATTAATTGTTATTGACTTTAAACGGAAGAAGCATGCGGGAAAAAAGGCTAGGGCTTCGAGGGATATAACCGGCCCGGCTTCTTCCTGCCTATATACAGAGCGAAAGCCCGCGGAACATCTGCCGGCGCTTCCGGATTTATCAACAAAGAGAAAAGCATTTACTATTTGTTTACCCTTCTACCCTCTAAATATGACTTCATTCCGTTTCTTTCTAAATAAAATTCACCCTATGCTTTGCAAAGCTTGGAACAAAAATAAATATTTTTCCCAATAAAACTACATTCCGCTCCTATTTTTTTCAAATTTATTTTGTTTGTTTCGACAAGCAAGTTACTTACTACAAGAAACGGAGATGGTCAGAAAAGCGCGGAAGGCCGGACAGGCAGAATATCCTCTCCGGCCGAAAGTTGACTGTTCGTTTTTCTTATTCTTACCAAATGTAAATCCGCCACCCTCTTTTTCAGCATATACCGACTACAGAAGCAAACATACCTGGCTTTATATCTCAATTTTCTAACAAATTATTTTCAAAGCCTCGCTTTTCATAGGCTTTACCGATATTTTTTCAGGCTTCAGTCTTCCCTGCCTTTACGATCAGGTAATCCCCATTGATACCTCTGCTTTCTTTTATTAAGATATATAATCGTTAAAAATAGAAGAACCTATTTTATTCCTTATAGCATGCGAAAAAAAACAAAAAAACGTATAACCAGGAATATTTCCCCACAAACATATTCATACGTACAGAGAATTAAAATTGACAAGCAACCCGTCAAACTTTCCTTTTTTTCTTCTACCTGCCAAAAAAACGAGTTTAGGATGATTATACTTTAACTATCAAGTTAGTGATCAAAAAATATTAGAAATAGCCGTGGCGAAGAACGATGCCTTTTACAGCGCGCTAAACCTAGGCTTATTCCTCCTGCTTTTTCCCCCGGTTGCGCCGCTTACACAGAAAAACAACCCGTTCTACAGCCGGGTTTATCCTCTCTATCGTATCGAAAAAGAGGAAAAATCAGAAAGCAGAACCGGCCCGGTTGAAGAAGAACCCCGCCGATAATAAAAGAACCGAACCCCCGACGTTTTTTATTCAACATCGGGAATCCGGTTTCCTTATAAGGCTACCTTATCATATTTATTATCCCTTCCCGGAATGCCTTGTAAGCCTGAGGCGAATATAAATTTTCCCTGTCCGGTTGCCGGATGTTTCCGGGCTATTTCCTTTAGCTTCAACCTAAAAATAAAGAGAGAAAACTCCGGATTCAATCGCTTTCCTTATTGCTTTTGTGCCTTCACGTACTCATCCGCCCGTTTCTTGGCCTGGTCTACCCGTTTCTGCGTATCCGGATGGCTGGAAAACATTTGCCGGAAAGTCGACGACTTAGGAGCTTCGGCGCTTAGTTGGAGCAGTTTGTTCAAGGCGTTATACATGCTATACGGATCGAGACCGTTGTTCACGCAAAACTGAAAACCGTATTCATCGGCTTCGCTTTCCTGTTTTTGCGAATACTGAGCATTGGCCAGGGTTTCGGCCAGAACACCTAATTGCGAATCGGTCAGTTTGGCTACGGTGCCGCTCACCGATCCCATAGCATTTTTGGCAGCGGAAGCCAGATAGGCGCTTTTCATAGCGTCTTTCGAATCGGTGTGCACCACATGGCCTATTTCATGGCCGATCACGGCCAGTACTTCATTGTCGTCCATCAACTCCATCAAACCGCCGCAAACGCGAACGCTTCCGTCGCCGCAGGCAAAGGCGTTGACGTCGACCACATTGTATACTTTAAAATTCAGATTCATACCGTCTGTTTTTTTCAAATGCGCGGTCATCTTTTCCAAACGCGCGCCCATTTCCGTATCCGGGCCGGCTACTTCGTTGTGTGCATCCATCCATTGGATATACTCGCGCGACATAGCGGCCACATCGGCATCGCTCAGGGTGACGGCATGAGCCGCGTCGGTAGCGGCATTGACGATTTTTTTGGCGTTGATAGTTTTTCCGCCGATTTTAAACTGGGCGGAAGCAGTGAAACTTCCGCCGGCCAGAAGGGCCAGAAGCAAGCAAAGTGTTTTCATATTCTAAGAACGTATGTTAGCTGAAGATAATTGTTTTTTCCGGATTCGCGGCATATTAAAAGTCAGCCTGTTGCAAAAAGGTTTCCAGGCGGCCGAAAGTGACGTCTTTCAATACCACCTTTTTTTCTTTGTCCAGTAAGTAGAGAGTAGGAATGGCTTTCAAATCGTAAATTTCCTGTTCCTTTACCACGCCACCCTCATTATAGGCGTTGATCCAGCCGGCCGGCATCTGGGAAAGATGAGTTTTCCAGGCCGTCAGGTCGGCATCGGGATAAACCGCCAGTATTTTCAGATTCTTCTCCTCCATCCATTTGGCCACGGCCAACCCGGAGGCTAGTTGATGGGTGGTCTCCTTACAGGTGTGGCAATCGGGATTGTAGAAATAAAGAAGCAACCACTCGGCTTGGGTGCCGTGCAGCGTCTGCCGCCGGCCGTCGGCCAGGGTATAGGAAAAATCGGCGGCTGTTTCGCCGATCCGGTTCTTCAGGGTTTGTTCCAGCAAATAAGCCGGACGGATTTTCTCGGTTTCGTCGAAAGCAGAGGAGCGCATCACGGTTTGCAAAACCGGAATAAACAACTCTTCGTTGCGCATAGGCGAATTGGGATCGTAAAGATATTTCTCGTATAAGCCGAAAAAGTGGGCGAACACCTTTTTCCCGGCTTCCGCTTTCGTCAGCATGGCCGAAAGAGAAGAGGCGGCCGTTTCGGGGGAAACATACTGCAATAAATCGACGTAATCGGCCAGGGCTTGCTCGGTTATTTCGGGCAGGTGAATATAAGCGGTATCCTGAAAATCGAAATGATCCCAATAATGAGCCGCGGCCCAGGTCGCTCTTTCCTCCGGATCGGTAATCATGCTGGGTACGGCCACCGGCTGAAACCGGCGAGCCGGCGATTGCTCGGCGGCGGAAACTTCTTTTTCGTCCGTCCTTCCGGCAGATTGGCCGTTGCAAGCGTTGAAAAACAACGACAGTATGAGGATAGGTAAATATTTCATCGCTCTTTTTCTCTGTGTTACGGTGACAAAGATACGTTTTTCCGGGTAAACCGGATAGAGGAAGCAGGAGATTTTATGCGGGAAGGAGGATGAGAGCGATTCCGGCCCAAATAATGCGGGGCGCGTTGGTTTCTATGAAAATATTTCCTAGTTTTGTGCAATCATTTATCGAGCAAAAAAAATTAGTCTATGAAGCATTTATTCCTTATAGCCGGTTTGCTGCTGAGTATGCCGCTCCTGGCCCAGACAAAGGTGGTGAAAAAAAACGCCGTCAAAGCGAATAATTTCGGGATTACTTATTCGCTGCCCAAAACTTTGCTGGCGGTGGATGCGGAAGTGACGAAAGTCACCTGCAAAGCAGGCCCTTACTATCAGTATGCTGAAAAGTATCTGGGCGTAAAAGATGCCGTAACGGAAGATAAAGTGTATTATGAACTGGGAAAAATCAGCCTGATCAACCAGGGAGTACCCGATCCCGACAATACCTATATAGTAGAATTCAAAGCCGGCACGGTAGCGCCGTACGCCTATCTGACGGAAGACGGACTTCTGTGCGCGATCAATGCCGAATATACCCCCACGGAATCGGAACGCGAGACAGCCAAGCGCAACAAGGGAAACGACACGCCGGTAACCGACGCCTCGGTTTTTTCGGAAGAATTGCTGATGGCCGGTTCTACGGCTAAACAAGCGGAAGTAGCCGCCAAACAAATTTACCGTATCCGGGAAAGCCGGCTGAATATCCTTACCGGCGAAGCTGACAACCTGCCCCCCGACGGAGAAGCGATGAAACTGGTCATCAACCAGCTCGAAGAACAGGAAAAGGCGCTCACCAACCTGTTTACCGGCATCCTGACCAAGGAAACGGAACATTACGAGGTAGAGATCGCGCCCCACGACAATCTGGACAAAGAGGTGCTTTTCCGTTTTTCCCGCCCCTTAGGTATCGTAGATGCCGACGACTTGGGAGGAATCCCGGTATACATCAACCTGAAAGCTACCGAACGTGCCCCGGCGATGGATCCCAAAGAAGCGGAAAAGAAGGAAAAATCGCTGAAAGGAATCGTCTACAACGTACCGGGAAAAGCCAGCATCGAAATTTTGATGAACAATAAAACACTCTATAAAGGCGAAGCCCAAATCACCCAGTTCGGTACCCGCGAGGGGTTGGCTCCGGTGATGTTCGAAGATAAAAAGGCTCCGGTAAAAGTCTATTTTTATCCCGAGACAGGCGCCATCAAACAGATCATCCAATAATTTATAACCTAATATTCAAAAACACACACATCTATGTTAAAAGGTCATCCTAAGGGACTTTTCGTCCTCGCTTTCGCGAACATGGGAGAGCGTTTCGGCTACTACACTATGTTGGCTATTTTCGTACTATTCATTCAAGCCAAGTTCGGCTTCAGTTCGGATACAACCAGTACCATTTTCGCCAGTTTTCTGGCCTTGGTTTATTTCTTGCCTTTCTTCGGCGGAATCGTTGCAGACCGTTTTCTGGGATACGGGAAAACCATTATTCTGGGTGTCGTTATCATGTTCGTCGGTTATTTGCTGCTGGCCGTGCCGAGCGGTACCGACAGCTTAGCTAAAGCGATGATGTTCGGATCGTTGGGATTGATTGCCATCGGAACCGGTTTCTTTAAAGGCAACCTGCAAGCCTTGGTGGGCAATCTGTACGACGACCCCAAGTACAGTTCCAAACGCGACCTGGCCTATAGTATTTTTTATATGTGCATCAATATCGGCGCCTTCTTCGCACCCAGCGCGGCCGAAGCCGTATCGAACTATTTCCTGGGAAAATCGGGATTATTCTATAGCGCCCAGATTCCCGCCCTGGCCCACCAGCTGGCCAACGGCACGATTACGTCGGAAGGCATGGCCCAGCTTTCTACGTTGGCCGACGCTCAGATTCCGGGCGCCAGCTCCGATCTGGCTGCGTTCGGCGCGATGTATATCGACAAATTGTCGGAAGCTTACAATTACGGATTTGCCGTAGCCTGCTTCTCGCTGATTATTTCCTTGCTGATCTTTATAATCTTCCGCAACGCCTATAAGAGCGCCGACGTAACGGCCTTGCAACAAGCTGCTGCCGACAAGGCTTCGGGCGCTAAACCGAAAGCCGACGAACTGAGCCCGGCGGAAACCAAAGAACGTATCCTGGCGCTTTGCCTGGTATTTGCCGTGGTTGTCTTCTTCTGGATGGCCTTCCATCAGAACGGTCTGACGCTTACCTTCTTTGCCCGCGATTATACCATGAGCCAGATCAGCGGCCCCAATAAGATCGTGTTCTCGCTCGGCGCGATGGTATTGATGATTATCGCTTTTTACGGCATCATCAATATTTTCCAGAGCGAAAAGGCTAAAGGAAAACTTATCTCGGCTTTGGTAGCTGCTGTCGGAATCGGCTGCGTGTACGCCGTTTATCAGTCGATGCCGGAAACCATTTCCATTACGCCGCAGATTTTCCAACAGTTCAATCCCTTCTTCATCATCGTCCTTACGCCGCTCTCGGTAGGCCTGTTCACCTGGCTGGCCGCTCGGGGAAAAGAACCTTCGGCGCCGCGTAAAATCGGTATCGGGATGTTGATCGCCGCTGCAGGTTTCGTTATTATGTCGATCGGCTCGATCGGCCTGCTCACGCCCAACCAACTGGCGGCTACCGGCGGAATGAACGAATCGTTGGTTTCCCCCGACTTATTGATCGGAACCTATTTCACGTTGACTATTGCCGAACTTTTCCTCAGCCCGATGGGCTTGTCGTTCGTATCGCGCGTTGCGCCTCCTAAATACAAAGGGATGATGCAGGGCGGTTGGCTGGCAGCTACTGCTTTGGGCAACTACCTGGTAGCTATCATCGGCTATCTGTGGGGCGGCATGGAGCTCTGGCTGTTATGGGGCGTGCTGGTAATTTGCTGTCTGTTGGCGGCCGCCTTTATTTTCGCCATTATGAAACGATTGGAAAAAGTAGCCAAGTAAACAGGCCGGAAAAACACCTATCGATATGAGGAAAAACGCGTCCTATCCCTCCTTCCGGCTAGTCCGGTACCGTTTCAGAAGATGGTGCCGGAAGGGGTATGCCGCATTTGCCAGCCTGAGCCGGTCGGTTACGATCGGCTCTCTGGCCGCTCATGTATCGGAACGTTTTCAAACAAAATATACCTCCTTGCACCGTAGCAGGCTACATCCGGCTATGGGCAGGCCGGCAACAGACGAAGAAGACGAGGAAGCGGAACAAACCGCTCTTCCTATCTTGGCAGGGAGAAATGCGGCGGGTTATCCGGCAGCTCCGGCTATAAGCTTATGCCTGTGCGGCGACGAACAGGCTTGTCGCTTTTTCCTTTTCATACATCCGTCTTTATCGAACAAAGAAGCGGAAGACTCCCGGTTTCAACCGGGCAGTCTTCCGCTTTTTTATTGGCTTAACCCGCTTCCGGAGAGCAAATATTTCCTGCATACGACAATCATTCACCAGATAAAATCCGGCATTTCTTGCCCGAATAAATAACTCAGCGACCTATCAAATGACAACAAGCAAAATCGATTATTGGAAACAAAAAGTAATGGAAGGCTACCGGCTCGACGAGACGGAAGCATTGTCTCTGGCCGGCGAAGCCCTGACCGATCCGGCCCGCAGAGAAGCTTTGTATGAAGCAGCTCACGAATTAACACGCCACTTCCTGGGCAACAAATTCGATACCTGTTCCATTATCAATGCCAAAAGCGGCAATTGCAGCGAAGACTGCCGCTGGTGCGCCCAATCGGGTCATTATCCCACCAAGGCCATCTTCTACCCCCTTTTACCGGCAGAAGAATGCATGCGACAGGCCGTTTACAACCAGCGGCAGGGAATCGGGCGTTTTGCCTTAGTGACCAGCGGCAAACGGGTATCCGACCGGGAAACGGAAACCATAGCCGGAACAGTGAAACTAATCAAACAAGCCTGCTCCATCCGGTGTTGCGCCTCGATGGGACTGCTTACCCGTCCTCAGCTTCAGACTTTGTATGAAAGCGGCGTGGAAAACTATCATTGCAATATAGAAACGGCTCCCTCTTACTTCGGGCGCCTTTGCACCACGCATACCATTGCTCAGAAAGTAGCTACCATCCGTCAGGCGCGGGAAATCGGCTTCCGCATCTGCTCGGGAGGAATTATCGGCATGGGAGAAACGTGGGAGCAACGCATCGAAATGGCCATATTTCTTCAACAAGAAGGGATCTTATCGATTCCTTTGAATCTGCTGCAACCCATTCCGGGCACCCCGCTCGAACATATTCTTCCTCTTAGCGAAGAAGATTTCCTGCTCACCGTCGCGCTGTTCCGGTTTATCAACCCGAAAGCATATCTGCGTTTTTCGGGCGGCCGGGGTCGCCTCGGCGAATCTGCTCAACGGAAAGCCCTGCATATCGGTATCAACTCGGCCATCGTAGGCGATCTGCTCACCACGCTGGGAAGCCGCGCGGAAGCCGATAAAACCCTCTTCCGCAGCGAAGGCTATTCCCTGACCGAAAACACCGACTGGGCCCGATGAAAACCATCAGGCGACCGAAAACGACAAAAACAATAAAGACAATGAATACCACCGATTTACTCCGGTTCGACCGGCAACACCTCTGGCACCCCTACACCTCTACCCTCGACCCGCTGCCGGTTTATCCGGTAGCCGGAGCCAGCGGGGTAACGATTACCTTAGCCGACGGACGCCGGCTGATCGACGGCATGTCGTCGTGGTGGGCAGCCGTACACGGTTATAACCATCCCGTGCTCAACGCCGCCGCCGAAGCCCAACTGAAAAAGATGAGCCATATCATGTTCGGAGGCTTCACCCATGAGCCGGCCGTGGAATTGGCTGCCAAACTTCTGCCTTTGCTTCCCCCCTCGATGGAAAAAATCTTTTTTGCCGACAGCGGTTCGGTAGCCGTAGAAGTAGCTTTGAAAATGGCCATCCAATACTGGCAAACCCAAGGGAAAGCCGGAAAACACCACTTCGCGACCATCCGGAACGGGTATCACGGCGATACCTGGCACGCCATGTCGGTTTGCGATCCGGTCACGGGGATGCACGGCTTGTTCGCAGGCAGCCTGCCTATCCAGTATTTCCTGCCCCGCCCCGTCGTACGTTTCGGAGAGCCGTGGCAGGAAGAAGCGATGCGCCCCTTGGAAGAACTGCTGAAAACCAAAGGTGAAGAACTGGCCGCCTTGATCCTCGAACCGGTAGTACAGGGAGCGGGAGGCATGTATTTTTATTCGCCCCGCTACCTGTCGGAAGCCCGCCGGCTTTGCGACCGGTACGATGTGTTACTGATTTTCGACGAGATTGCCACCGGCTTCGGCCGGACAGGCAAACTCTTTGCCGCCGAACATGCCGGCGTGGCACCCGATATTATGTGCATCGGCAAAGCCTTGACCGGCGGGTATCTGACGCTTTCCGCCACGATTACCACCACGACCGTGGCCGACACGATTTGCAAGGGAGAAGCCGGTTGCTTCATGCACGGCCCCACCTTTATGGCCAATCCGCTGGCGTGCGCCGTGGCATCGGCCTCCGTCTCCTTGTTGCTGGGAAGCGGCTGGCAGGAAAAGGTAGGCCGCATCGAAACACAGTTGAAAGAAGAACTGGCTCCGGCCGCCTCCCTGCCCGGAGTAGCGGAGATACGCGTAATGGGCGCCATCGGGGTAGTGGAAATGAAACAGCCGGTAGAGATGGCTTATTACCAACGCCGTTTCGTGGAAGAAGGAATTTGGGTACGCCCCTTCGGAAAACTGGTGTATCTGATGCCGCCCTTTATCATCCGCCCCGACGAGCTCAGCCGGCTGACCCGGGGTATACGAAAAGTAATCAGCGAAGCTTAAACAAATACGATCATCAATGAAAGATTACGAAAAACTGCTGGAAACATGGACCGCAGCAGGGCAATTGCGCCGATTGCCGGATATACGGCACGCAGACGGACAAATAAAAAAAGGAGAAGAATGGTTGCTTAACCTGTCGTCGAACGATTACCTGGGTTTGGCCTGCCGAAACGATTTACGCGAGGCTTTCCGGCAAGAACGGCCGGCCAGCGGGCAATGCCGCGCCTGCGACCTGCCGTTTTCTTCCTCTTCTTCCCGGTTGCTCACCGGCAATTTCCAGATCTATACGCAACTGGAAATGTTGCTGGCAGACCGGTTCGAACGCGAAGCAGCCCTGGTATTTAATAGCGGATACCATGCCAATACCGGAATTTTACCCGCCTTGGCCGATAAACAAACTCTTATCCTGGCCGACAAATGGGTACATGCCAGCCTGATCGACGGCATCCGCCTGAGCGGCGCCCCTTTCAGCCGCTATAAACACAACGACTACGAGCAACTGGAGCGGATACTGGCCAAAGAAGCGGCCGCCTACCAACAAGTGATCGTAGTAACCGAAAGCCTTTTCAGCATGGACGGCGATACAGCCGATCTTCCCCGGCTTGCGGACCTGAAAAAACAGTTTCCGAACCTGTTGCTATATGTAGACGAGGCGCATGCCATAGGAGTACGCGGCTCTACCGGCCTCGGCCTGGCGGAAGAAGCACAGTGTATCCAGGAGATCGATTTGCTGGTAGGTACCTTCGGTAAAGCGTTGGCATCCATGGGGGCCTATGTGATTTGCAACCGGGTGATCCGCAACTACCTGGTCAATACCATGCGTCCGCTGATTTTCAGTACGGCTTTGCCCCCTATACAGATTGCCTGGACGAAATTTCTGTTCGAACGCCTGCCCGGCTTCTCCGCCGAACGCGAACGGGTGGCTGTAGCAGGCCGGCTACTCCGTCAAGGACTGGCAGGCCGGGGCGGAGAGATCAGCGACAGCCATATCGTACCCTACATACTAGGTTCCAACGAAGCCTGTATCGAAACCGCCGAGCAATTGCAGCGAAAAGGGTTTTACTGCCTTCCGGTACGGCCGCCCACGGTTCCCAAAGGTACCTCGCGCATCCGTTTTTCCCTGACTGCCGACACGACCGGAGCGCAGATACAGAATTTGCTCCGCGCCATCGATGGCTTTTCCGGCACTGGGAGTATTTCCGCCACTTCCGCTACCCCGGCCGCCTCCCAAGCTTCGACGGCTCCGGCATCTCCCGGTATATTCCCCACTAAAAAACAAACGCATGCAAATAGATAAACAAATCAATAGGCAATCTTCCCGGTTGATTCTCTTTTTTAACGGCTGGTCGGCCTCCCCCGACTTATTCCGCCGTCTGGAGGAACCGGCCCATACCGACGTATGGATATGCTACGACTACCGCGACCTGACTTTCGACGACTCGATTGCAAATTATGCCGACATCCATCTGATAGCCTGGTCGCTGGGCGTATGGGTAGCCGAGCAGATCGGCCGCCGGTACCCGAGCCTTCCGATCCGGACCGCCACCGCCGTCAACGGCACGCCGCACCCGATAGACGAGCATTACGGCATTCCCCCGGCCCTTTTCCAAGGCACCTTAGCCAACCTCAGCCCTCAAGGAATCGACCGCTTCACCCGCAGGATGTGCGGCAACCGATCCATCCGGGAAGCATACAACCGGATACCCGCCCGGCCGACCGAAACAGTAGAAGCGGAATTGCATGCGCTATACCGGCTCATCCTCTCGGCTAGCAGCCTACATGCCTGCACCGCTTGGGATACTTCGAAGCGTCTCTCAAACGACCTAGCCGGCCTACAAGCTTCTGCGGAAAATCCCTCTGCGGAAACTTCCCCTTCACTTATTCCCTGGAGCAATGCCATCCTTTCGCGCCACGACCGGATTTTTCCGCCGGAAAACTTGCTGCGCTACTGGGCCGGCCGTTGCCCGATTTCCGAACCGGAAGCTCCTCATTACCCTTTTTACTTATGGAATCAATGGCAAGCATTATGGAACCGATAGAACAAACTCAAATCCGCCGTCGCTTCACCCGGGCGCTTTCCACCTACAACCGGCACGCCCAAGCCCAGCAAACCATCTGCCGCCGCCTGGCCGACCTGCTGGCCGCCTATGCCGGAAACCGGTTCCAACGGGTATTGGAAATCGGTTGCGGCAGCGGCGGATTTACCCGGCTGTTGCAAACCCAATGTACCGTGGACGAATGGCTGATCAACGATCTCTGCCCCGACTGCCGGGAAACCGTGGAAGCCTTATTTCCGCCCTCCGGCCCTTCGTGCCGATTTCTCCCCGGCGACGCCGAACAACTGGCCTTTCCCGGAAAATACGATCTGATCGCGTCGGCCTCCGCCGTTCAATGGATGAAACATTTACCGGCTTTCTTCGAAAAACTGGCCGGTTGCCTGGCGCCCGGCGGCGTATGGCTGTTCAACACCTTCGCTCCCGGCAATCTGCACGAGATCCGGCAATTGACCGGCAAAGGATTGGACTACCCGCCCACCGACCGGTTAAGGGAATGGTTGCTTCCCCGTTTCCGCCTCCTGCATACCGAAGAGGCAACTCTCCGGCTCACCTTCCCCGGCCCGGAAGAAGTGCTGAAACACCTGAAATATACCGGCGTCACCGCCACAGGATGCCACGCCCCCTGGACACGCCGGATTCAAGCAGAATTTTGCCGGCAGTACCGGGCCTTATTCTCGACCGAACAACAACAAGTCACCCTCACCTACCGGCCGGTCTACCTGCTGGCGGTGAAAAAAGAAAACTAAAATATGAAAGGAACTGTATTTTTCGTATCCGGCATCGACACCAATGTCGGCAAAACCGTGGCCACCGGCCTGCTGGCGCGCACCCTGTCGGCCAAGGGACATAGCGTTATCACCCAGAAAATGATCCAGACCGGTTGCTCCCGTCTGTCGGAAGACATCGAAACGCACCGCCGTATCCAGGGCATCCCCCTTTTGGAAGAAGACCTGTCGGGCCTGACCTGCCCTTATGTTTTCAGCTATCCTTGCTCCCCTCATATGGCAGCCGAGAAAGACGGCAGACAAATCGACCTGGACCTCGTCAGCCGGGCCACCGACCAACTGAGAGAGAAATATGCCTACGTACTTCTGGAAGGAGCCGGCGGTTTGATGGTACCCAACGATTTCCATTCGCTCGCCATCGATTACGTCAGCGAAAGGAAATATCCGCTTATCCTCGTCACCAGCGGCAAACTGGGCAGCATCAACCATACCTTGCTCAGCCTGTTGGCCGCCCGCCGATACGGCATCGAAATAAAAGCATTGCTATATAATCGCTATCCGGAGGAAGACAACCTGATCGAACAAAACACCTTGGAATACCTGCACCGCTATCTGGCGCGGGAATGGCCGGATACCCAACTCGTCATCCTGCCCGATACTACCCGCACAAAAGACGTCCGGCTCGAAATCGACCTTTGATTTCCTAGCCAAGGCCTCGGCAAACAACGGTTCACAACTGCGTGGTGCGAAGCAATTCCGCCACCTTCGCATCCGCGCGGTTGCGGATAGCCGGCGTCAGGCTGTCTTTCACCATGCGGAGCACCAAACCCATGACGGCCAGGTCGTCGGTAAACCCGACGACCGACAATACAGCCTCGGGAACGAGATCGAAAGGCAAAATAAAATAGCCCAGCGCCCCGATAATATAAGCTTTCTGCCGCAAGGGCACTCCCGGGTCTTGCAACATATAATAAAGTTGGAAAACCGGCCGCACAACGGTAGCTCCCGCTTTCTTAGCCACACGGCTTATCTTTTCCCACAACTTCTTTTCGGAGTAATAAGTCCCGTATTTTTCGATTTCGAACACTTCTTCGAAAGCCACGTCTTCAATCTGTTTTTCTTTCATTTTTCCAGCTCCTTTTAATCGTGTCAGCCCGGCAAATATACGGAAAAGCACCTGACGCGCCTTAACCGGTTAAGAAAACATAGCATTCCTTTACATTCCCGGGCAAGCAACCTCGCCTAACCGCCCCGGCACTGTGGAAAAAATACGCATTCGCTGTAGAAAGAATCCCCACTCCCTTCTTCTGCTTCTCCCCGCCCGACTTCATCCGTTTTTCATTTTTTTATTAAACCGCTCACAAAAAAACAATTAGCCTTTTCGCCAGTAGACGCTTCTTTCTCTGGCATAGTTTTTTCACCGCTTCCTATGCTTTAAGGATATACACTAAACAAAAAGAAATGAAAAAAGGAAAGGTATGGGGCATACTGGCAGCCCTTTTCGTGCTGCTGCCGGGAATAATACATGCCCAGAAAAGGCAAATCAAAGGAACGGTTATTTCCTCCGAAGACCATGAACCGCTGATCGGCGCCACCCTGATCGAAAAAGGCAGCTTATCAGGGACGGAAACCGACCTTAACGGCCATTTTACAATGGAAGTAACCCCGGATGCAAAAACAATTCTGATTAATTACATCGGCATGAAGCAGGCCGAAGTAGCGGTACCCAAGAACGGCATTTTGCGCGTCATGCTCCGGCCGGAAGCCCACCGGCTGGACGAGGTAGTCGTCACGGGATACGGCAATTTCTCGCGTTCCTCTTTCACCGGCTCGGCCAATACCCTCCGCGCCGACCTGCTCAAAGAAGTTCCCGTGATGTCGGTAGAACAAAAACTCCAGGGGATGACCTCGGGCGTGCAAATTACCGGCGGTTCGGGACAACCCGGCGCCAACACCACCATCCGCGTACGCGGCATGGGCTCGTTCACCGCCTCCAACGAACCCCTGTTCGTAATCGACGGCGTTCCCGTCACCTCAGGTAGCCTGAGCACCGGCAGCGGAGGCGAAGCCTCGTATATGAACAACGCCAAGACCAACATCATGAGCACGATCAACCCGGCGGATATTGAAAACATCACGATTATCAAAGATGCGGCGGCCGCCTCGCTGTACGGATCGCGAGCGGCCAACGGCGTCATCCTCATTACCACCAAACAAGGCAGCAAAGGACGCACCCGCGTTACCCTTCATGCCAGCGCAGGCTTTTCCGACGCGGCCGTCGACTTCCGGCCCTCGCTCGACGGCCGGCAACGGCACGAACTGCTGTACGAAGGATTGCTGAATTACGCCCAGGATCAACTGGCCGCCCAAACGCCCGGTTTTACCCAGACACCTAAAGAATACGCCGACGCCAACATCGGCGCCTATGCCTCGATACCGGCCCTGGGCTACACCGACTGGAAAGAACTGCTGCTTCGCCGCGCCGTGCAGCAAAATTACGAAGCCTCGGTATCGGGAGGCAACGACCAGACCACCGTATACAGCTCGCTGGGGTATCAGAAACAGGAAGGACTGGTAGAAAACTCCGCCCTCGAACGTTTTTCGGGCCGCTTCAATCTGCGCCAGCAAATCGGCAAACGTGGCGAAGCCGGGGCTAACATCCTGTTTTCCCAAATCAACCAGGAAATGAACGAAGAGAGAACCTCCAGCATCAACCCCTTTTACTGTATCGCAGTAGCTACGCCCCCCTCCTATCCGGCATTCAACGAAGACGGCAGTTACGCCAACACCTACCCCGGTACCAACGTAAATCCGCTCCGCGACATCCGTACCGACTATAACCGGGTTCGCATGACGCGCATTTTCGGCACCGCTTACGCCGCCGCCCAGCTTCTGGACGGCCTGAAACTGAAAGAAACCCTCAGCTACGACTATAGCGTTCAGAAAGATGCCCGTTATTTTAACGCCCTGAGCGGAGCCGGCCCCAAAAGCGGCAGCGAAGCCCAATCGTCGAAAGGTTTTTTCGAGTACGGCAAACTCATTTCATCCACTTCGTTGAATTACGTCAAAACCTTGGCCGGCAAACACCACCTCGACGTATTGGCCGCCTTCGAAGCCGAAAGTTTTCAGACCGACAAAGCTGCCGGCGAAAAATCGAAAATGCCTTCCGACCAATTGTTCGAACCCGACAACGCCGCCGTGCTGAACAGTTTCGTATCCTCCACCCAAGCCTACCGCCTGGTTTCCTACCTTAGCCGCCTGAATTACGATTACGATCACCGCTACTATATTGCCGGAAGCTTCCGGCGCGACGGCAGTTCGCGGCTGGCCCCCGAACACCGGTGGGGCAACTTCTGGTCGGTATCGGGCATGTGGCACCTGGGCGCGGAAGCCTTTATGGCACCGGTAAAAAGCGTGCTGAGCGATGTGAAAATACGTGCTTCGTACGGCGTAAACGGCAACCAGCCGGGAAATAACTACGGTTATATGGGGTTATACAGCTACGGCCAGAACTATATGGGCAATGCCGGTTCGTACGAAAGCACCCAAGCCAATCCCCAATTAAAATGGGAAAAGAACTACAACCTCAACCTCGGCCTCGACCTGGCCTTTATCGACCGCCTCTTCGTCACCCTCGAATACTACAACCGCGATACGAAAGACCTGCTATACAACCGCCCCGTCAGCGCCACCACCGGGTTCCTGAACTACCTGGGCAACCTGGGGCAACTCAACAACAAAGGAGTGGAACTGGAAATCCGTTCGATCAATATGGCAAACAGCCGGTTCAACTGGACGACCGTATTGAACCTGACGCACAACCGCAACCGGATCGTCTCGCTCGACGGCCGCCTCGATCAGGTAATCGAAGGCAATTGGTTCATCCGCAGGGTAGGCGAAGCCTTCAATACCTTTTACGTAAAAGAATATGCAGGCGTCGATCCTCAAACCGGTTCGGCCTTGTATGTAAAAAATACGCCCCGCGCCAACGGCAGTTACGACCGCGGCCTGACCACCGATCCGGCCGAAGCCCAAGCCATCGCCTATAAAGCCGCCGATCCGAAAATAGCCGGAGGTCTGACCAATCTTTTCACTTACCAATGGTTCGACCTGGGTTTCACCTTCACTTACAGTCTGGGCGGCTATTCCTTCGACAAAACAGGCACCTACAATGAAACCGACGGCGCCAGCGAAGGCAATCGCAACCTGCCCGTCTACGCCCTCGACCGCTGGCAAAAACCGGGCGACCAAACCGATGTGCCCCGGTTCGTGCTGGGCCGTTCCGACAAAGTGAGCGGCGGCTCGTCGCGCTTCGTACATAGCACCGACCATCTCAGGCTCAAAAACCTCACCTTCGGCGTCACCTTGCCGCATGCCTGGACCGACAAGGTACGGCTCGACAAAGTACGACTTTATTTCTCGGGCAGCAACCTGCTCACCTGGGCCAAATGGGATCAATACGATCCGGAAGTGCCCGTATCGGGCGAAGTCTTCTGCGAAACGCCCCCGATGCGTACCTTCAGCTTCGGCGCCGAAATCAGTTTCTAAAAACAAATTCTCAAAAAATCAACCCCATAATACATCAGGAAAAATGAAACCCATCTTTTTCACCCTTATAGGAAGCCTCGCCCTCCTGGGCACGGCCTGCTCGGGCGACTGGCTGAATCTTGACCCTTCCACCTCAGTCACCAGCCCCAACGCCATCCATACCCTGGCCGATGCCCAAACCGCCCTGAACGGCATCTACCGCATCGCCTCGGCACATAGTTATTACGGCGACAACTACCTTTACTATGCCGACTGCCGGGGAGAAGACGTACAAGCCCGCATCGACAAAGGCCCCGGACGCCGCGTTTCCCCCTACTATGAATTCAACGTAACGGCCGACGATGCCTTCAACATCACCCGTGTCTGGAACCAGCCCTACAACGTCATCCACCAAGCCAACAGCCTGCTCGAAAAAATCGACAACGGCGACGTCGCCACCCCGGAAACCGCCCGTCTCAACCAAATCCGTTCGGAAGCCCTGGCCCTGCGCGGGCTGGCCTTATTCGATTTAACCCGCCTTTTCGGCATGCCTTACACCCTCGACAACGGAGCGTCGCCAGGCGTCGCCATCGAAACCAAACCCGCACTGCCCACCCACCAGCCTGCCCGCAACACGGTGGCCGAATGTTACGGGCAGGTATTGAAAGACCTCACCGAGGCACTGCCCGGCCTCACCGCAACCAAGCACGACGGCTACCTGAACGCTTGGAGCGTAAAAGCCCTGCTATCCCGCGTTTACCTCTATATGAATGATAATGAAAACGCCTTGAAGTACGCCAAAGAAGTGATTGACAACGGCGGGCTGTACACCTTGTATACCCACGACGAATATGCTACCGTATGGGGAAAAGATTTCTCATCGGAATCCCTTTTCGAATTCTACTTCACCCTCAACGAACCGGCCGGCGGAAGCGGCGGGGAAGGCGCTCCGATGGTATATGCCGACAACGTAAAAGACTGGAACAATCTGGTATTGACCAAAGATTTCCTCGATCTGATGAACGAAGATCCCGACGATGTACGCCACGCCCTCTTCCGGTTGCCCCAGAAACCGGAAGAAGACATCCTGCCCGCAGGATCGGAAGGCCATCCGAAATACCTGGCCAAATATCCGGGCAAAACCGGCGACGTGCTTACCGGCAATCCGCAGGATAACAATCTCTGCATCCTGCGGCTGTCGGAAGTCTATCTGAATGCGGCCGAAGCGGCCTTCAAACTCGGGGGCGCTCGCCTGGCGGAAGCAGCCGAATACCTCCAGGCCATCGTCAGCCGCGCCAACCCGGCCAAGTCGATAAGCACGGCCGATTTGTCGCTCGAACGTATCCTGAAAGAACGCCGGAAAGAACTGGTGGGCGAAGGTCATGCCTTCTTCGATTATATGCGCAACAACCTGCCCGTCGTGCGCCGGGGCGGATGGCATCTGCCTCAACTCCCGGCCGATGCCCGGGAAATACGCCCCTCCGATCCGCGCGTAGCTTTGCCCATTCCTCAGGCCGAGATCGACGCGAATCCGAATATGGTACAGAATCCGCGGTAAAGAGGGCCGGGAAACCGGCAACGGTTTTTAGAAAAAAGAAAAAGGAGCAAACGCGAAACGCCCTCCGAAGTTTGTATTATAACTTCGGAGGGCGCTTCATAAGCCGCTTTCCCTTCCTCTTCCCAAAAGAAAAAGGAGAGAGCGAAACGCTGCGGTTTGCTACCTTTCAAAAGCCCTCTAGGACGAAAAAAAGGAATCATCTACCCTGCCTCGCCCTTTTACAAATGAAGCTGCAAGCCGATCGAAACCGGATGCACCTTCGGGCCCTTCCCGTCTTCAAACAAGGTAATCGGCGCATACTTGGCATACACGCCGATCCAACTCAGACCGGCCTGCACCAAAAAGTCCATCGATACCGGACGCAGGTTCATTCCTCCGTCCACCTTCTCCTTCCGTTTCTTGCCCGCGGCGTCCCGATAAACGATCTTCGACGACGAACAAGTCTTGATCACCCCCACTACGCCGGCCGAAACGAAAAACTGCGTATGCCTGCGCCGCCGCTTCTGCCATTCCAGCAATAAAGGGATCGTCAGGCTGGTAATATTCAATTTGCTCGCCTTCAGCGTAAGCCCTTCCGCCATAGGATGAAGAGAAGTTACCCCATTCGTTTCCTTCAGATAAGCATTCCCGTCGAGCCGGTACCGGCTCCAACGCATGCCGGCCCCGGTCACCACCGCCCAATGATACCGGGAAAACGGAAACGCTTTTTCCAGCACATTCAGATTATATTCCAGCGAATTCCCGCTGCGAAGCGAAAGGCCGCCCACATCGTTCACGTGCAGGCTCCCGTCGGCCAGATTGGCAAACCCCATTCCGAAACCCGCCCAATGCGGATTGAAATCCTTGTCCCAGGTAGGTACGGGAATCCTCAATGATTGCACATGCCGACGTTGTTCGTACGACTTCCCGTCGCGGTAATGCCCTTCGAACACCATCTCCGCCGGCACCGAATCTCCTTCGTCGTTCAACTCGTACACCTTCACTTTCAGGCGGTCGGCTCGCTCTTTTATTTCAATCCGACGGCCGCCCGCCTCGATTACCGTATCCGTAACGGCCCTTTCCTGCGCCGCCACGCCTGTCATTCCCAGCAGGAGCCAAAGCGCTCCCATTCCAAGTAGTCTCTTCTTCATGTCAATTTAGTATGTAGGGTTAAAAATCTTTTTTCGTAAAAAGCAAGGTAATCAGGTCGTCGCTATCCAGATCGCCTTCGATATACACCAGCGTCACCACCCCCTTCTTATTCACTTTGAACAGTACAAAGCGGTTCATATCTTCCTCCGTTCCCGGCAACTGGTAATAAGCCGACACCACTTCGCCTCCCTCGGTCACCTCCTTGATCTTGCGCGCTCCCTGTTGGTCGGCCGCCAGGCATTTGCGCGTATACCCGAGCGCCTCTTCATTCTGGCGGATCGTAATGCTTTTATAGCGCGTCATACCATAGGTTTCCAGCATTTCGTTGGATAACTCCACCATCGTGACGTTCTTTTTCTTTCCGTACCGGAGAAAAACCTGCTGGATATTCAAATCCTTCTGCGCCTCGCGAGCCGAGAGCGAAGCCGGCAGCAGACAGACCGCCGCCCAAACCAGCAAAATTATGTATTTCAAATCTTTCATATAGATAGACAATTAATCGTTATCGTTAAACAAAGCGCGCATCTCTTCCCATTGTTCCTCCATCAATGCCCGGCCGGCATCATCGCCGGCATCAGGCAAGGGAAAATAATCGTCGTCCGAGGCCGCCACCTCTTCCAGCGCCTCCTTGGCCAATGCACGCACCTGGCCAATGTCGGTATAACAACGGCCGTTGACAACCACATAATTAGCCGAGCAAAAACAAGGATCGACCGGCCGGAGCAGCCTTGCCCCTCCCAACACGAGCAAAACCGAAGCAGCCACGCCCGCTACGGCGTAGAACACCCGCCGGAAAGTCTTCCGCCGCAGCCCTGAGGGCGGGGGAATTATCCCGTCGTCGAAAGCCGCTGCTTCCCTAGCTTCCTGCCCGGCCTGCCGGAGTCGGATTTCCTCCTCGAAGCAGGCAAACAACGCCCGGTAAGGCGCCAGATGCGGGGGCACTTCTTCTTCCCGGAAAAAAGCCCGGAGCTTCCGCTCTTCCCCGGCGGAAGTCTCTCCTTCGAAATACCGATTTATCAATTCGTCGATCGTCATACCTTTTGCTGTTGATTAAGAAACTGTCGTGATTTTTCACAAACAGCCCTTTTAAATTGTATTATGGTTGTTTTCGCCTATGCTTTGAATACCTTTTCGGTCAGATCCGTCCCTATTTCTTCGCCAGATAGCCGGGCTACCTTCCTTATCAGCGTGACGGATAGGCCTCGAAAAGCCTTCTCAAATCATTAACGGGAAAAATCAACCTGGTTTCCAAGTTGTAAATACTGCTCCCTTATCTTTTTTCGCCCCCGGGAAAGATTCACCCGTATCGCCTCGGGCGTCGTACCCGTAATCGCGGCTATCTCGGCTATCTCGTACCCTTCTACATCCTTCATCCGGATAATAGTCTGTTGCAAAGGCGGCAACCGGTCGATCAGCCGGCGGATACAAGCCGCCGAATCGCGCTCTTCCAATTGCTGGGCCGGGTCTTTCGCACCCCGGTCAGGTAGCCCAAGCTCCACTTCCCCCTCCGGCCGTTTGCGCGTGCGGAGCCGGTCGAGCGAAAGATTCTTCGTCACCTGCACGGCCAAGGCCTCCACGCTATGGTAGTCGTCCAGCCGGGCACGGATAGTCCACAGCCGGAGCAGAGCCTCCTGCACAATATCCTCGGCATCGGCCCGGTCTTCCGTCAGGCGAAACGACAGTTGCACCAACCTCTCCCGGAGCGGCAACACGGTGGTTTGAAAAGTTTCGAGTTCCATTTCACTTAAAAGACGACAAAGAAAGTGAAACATTACCTCCCGATTCCCGTTTTTTGCCAGAATATTTCTTTAGCTTTGCCTGCACTAACAGCTAACTTATGAAAATACTGGTTGTTGAAGACGAAAAAGAACTTAGGGAAATCGTGGTCGCCTCGCTGGAAAAAGAGCGTTATGTGGTGGAATATGCCGCCACCTGTCCCGAAGCCTTGCAAAAAATCAACGATTACGATTACGACTGCATCGTGCTCGACATCATGTTGCCCGGCGGAAACGGCCTCCAGGTATTGGAGTCGCTCAAACAACTCCACAAGAAAGAAAGCGTCATTATCGTCTCGGCCAAAGACTCGGTCGACGACAAGGTGGCCGGCCTCGACCTGGGCGCCGACGACTACCTGGCCAAGCCTTTCCACCTGGCCGAGCTCCATGCCCGCATCAAAAGCCTGATCCGCCGCAAGCAACAAGGCGGCGAGCTCTACCTTACCCTCGGCAACCTCACCCTCTATCCCGACCGGCACGCCGTTTATATCGACAACAACGAACTGGTTCTCAACCGGAAGGAATTCGACCTGCTCTATTACTTCGTCTCCAATCCCGGCCGGCTGATCGCCAAGACCGCGTTGGCCGAATCGGTCTGGGGCGATTACATCGACCAGGCCGACCGTTTCGATTTTATTTACAGTCAGGTAAAAAACCTGCGCAAAAAGCTCAAAACAGCCGGCGCCCGGGCGGAAATCAAAGCCGTATACGGCTTCGGATATAAAATAACGGTCGACGAATAACCCACCCCCTCATACCTGATGAAACTCCTCCACTACACCCTTCGCAACCTCCTGGCTCCGCTTCTTACGCTGTTCGTGGGATGGGGATTCCTGTTTTACGGAATGATTCTGCATGAAATAGACGACGAAACCGACGACAGCCTGGAAAATTACAAAGATCTTATCATCCGCTCGGCCCTGGCCGACAGCAGTTTGCTGAAAGACCACGTAGACATGCTCACTCGCTATTACATCCGCGAAGTAAACGCCGAAGAAGCTCGGCTATATGACGACGAATTTTACGATTCCACCGTATACATCGACATGGAACTGGAAGACGAACCGGTACGCGGGCTACGCACCTGGTTCATGACGGCCGACGGGCGGTTTTACGAACTGACCATCGAAACCTCCACCCTCGAAAAAGAAGATATGGTGCAAACCATTCTCTGGAGCATGGCCCTTTTATATCTTTCCCTGATCGGCTGCATCCTGTTGGTGGTACATCTGGCTTTCCGCAACAGTTTCAAACCCTTATACAAACTGCTGGATTGGCTGAAACATTTCCATATCGGCAAAGACAATCCGCCTTTGCATAATCCTACCCGCATCGAAGAATTCGGCATCCTTTCCGCTACCGTCGAGGAAAGCAGCCGCCGGAGCAACGCCTTATACAAGCAGCAGAAACAATTCGTGGAAAACGCTTCCCACGAACTTCAAACTCCGCTGGCGATCTGCCTCAACAAGCTGGAGCTATTGGGCGAACATCCGGATTGCACGGAAAGCCAGCTTCGCGGAATCGCCTCGCTCCACCATACCCTCGGCCGGGCGATCCGCCTGAACAAATCGCTGCTGCTGCTCTCGCGCATCGACAACAAACAATTTCCCGATACGCGCGAAATCTGCCTCAACGATCTGCTGCACGACCTGCTGGAATCGTTCAGCCAGTTGTACGAGCACAAAGCCATCCGCCTGGAAACCGACGACCGCACCCCGCTGATCTGCACCATGAACGAATCGCTGGCTGCCACCTTGGTGACGAACCTGATAAAAAACGCTTTCGTACATAATTACGAAGAAGGCCGTATTTGGGTAACGACCGCCCGGCAAACCCTGGAAATCGCCAATACAGGCCCCGACACTCCTCTCGACACCGCCAACTTGTTCAGCCGGTTCGCCCGGCAATCCGAAGGGAAAGAATCCACCGGGCTGGGCCTGGCCATTGTCAAATCGATTGCCGATCTGTACGCCATCGATATTGCGTATGCGTTTGAAGCGGGGCGGCACCGGTTCCGGCTGACGTTTCGCTAAGGGAGAAACCGGCCGTTTTCCTACTTCCGGCCTTCCATCTGCCGCTTATCCCGGCCGGAACCTCCCACGCGCAGCCTGCAAGGAAAATACCGGAAAAACAACCGGCCTGCTTCCCGATTCCCAATTCTTTCCCGAATGTTTGTTTTTCTTTGCATTAAAAATAGAAGACGGGACAGCTTTCCAACCAAGCCGCAGCAAATCAGCCTCCGCTTGCAAAGCAGCCCGGCTTGCTAAAGTAAAAATCCTAAAAAAGCAAACAAATGAAACGAATGCACATCCTGCTGGCCGCTTTATGGCTGCTTACCCTGCCGGCTATAGCCGACAACGACCGGATTTCGAAAAATCCGAACGATCTGCCCCGCCAGAGCCGTGAATTTCTCGACAAACATTTCGGCGGCATTTCCATCTCGCATATCAAAATCGAAAAAAACCTGATCGGAACCGACAGTTACGATGTTATCCTGACCGACGGAACCAAAGTGGAATTCGACAAAACAGGAGTTTGGGAAGAAGTAAAGCGCCCTGCTGCACCGGTTCCCCCTTCCCTGCTTCCTCCCTTTGTTAAAACCTATGTAGCCCGACATTATCCGGGCATCGACATCCGGGCCATTGAAAAAGACCCGCGCGAATATGAAGTGAAATTGCAAAACGGCATCGAATTGAAATTCGATACCCAAGGCAATCTGACGGACATCGACTAAGAAACTGTTTTGATTTTTTACAAACAGCCATTTTAATTATTTTATGTATCATCCTTTAGTAACACCTGGTTTATGAATAAAAAATTAACCTTTTGCGCCGCCTTGCTCGGCGGTTGTCTCGCCTTCGCCGGTTGCGACGACGACAACGACGAATCGCCCGTAGCCCCCAACACCGCTATCGAAAAAGCGTTTACCGACCGCTATCCCGATGCCGGCCGCCCCTTATGGGAAACCGAAGGCAGTTATGCGGTGGCCGAATTTACCTTAGGCGGTCATAAAGCCGACGCCTGGTTCGACAATGCCGGTCAGTGGCTGCTGACGGAAACCGACCTGCCTTTCAACGCCTTGCCCGAAGCCGTACGTGCCGGTTTTGCCGCCGGTCCCTATGCCGGTTGGAAAGTAGAAGACGTAGACAAACTGGAACGCCCGCAAACCGCCACGGTTTACCTGATCGAAGTGGAAAAGGGAGAAGCCGAAAAAGATCTGTATTACGATGAAAGCGGCACGCTTTTCAAAGAAATCGACGACGACCGGCCTACCGTACCGCAGCCCTCGGTGCTGCCGGAAACGATCAAAAGCCAGATCGACGAACGCTATCCCGGAGCGGTCATGCTGGAGTACGACGTGGAAAAACAAACGATCGAAGTCGATATACTTCACGACAAACGATACAAAGAAGTAGTTTTCAGCCTCGAGGGAAATTGGCTGTATACCGAATGGGAGATTACGGAAGCGGAATTGCCCGCCCCGGTAAAAGCCGCTTTGCAAGGCCCGGACTACGCAGGCTGGCGCATCGACGACATCGACCGGATTGAAAAACCGGAAGGCGTATTCTTTACGATAGAACTCGAACAAGGCGATCGCGAAAGGAAAGTAACCTTGGGCGAAGATGGCGTTAAAACGAATTAATACGCTCTGTTACAACTTTATCAGCAAATCGATTGTTTCTTATCCGAGC
This sequence comes from Tannerellaceae bacterium, assembly GCA_048465615.1. GTDB lineage: Bacteria > Bacteroidota > Bacteroidia > Bacteroidales > Tannerellaceae > Parabacteroides. Next base: position 67,702 of record DBFWLD010000027.1, on the reverse strand, counting down.
ATTTCCGCCCTCATGTCGGAAATGCTCGGCCTTCTTGTACGAAGGCCGGAATTGTCGAACCATTAAAATGATAAAGTATGAAAACGAAACTGACAACTTTCGCCTTATTTATCTGTTGCGCATTCATCTTTGCCGCCTGCAACAGCAACAGCCATAAAAAGAACGATCTTTCTTCGCTTCCTCCGGCTCTTCAAAAAGTCATCAACCAGAAATATCCCGGCGCCACCTTGCAGGATTACGACAAAGACGCTGCCGGATACGAAGTGAACATCGACGACAAAAACCGCCGCAAAGAGGTATTGTTCAGCTCATCCGGCGAATGGCTGAGTACGAAATGGGAAGTAAAAGCCGACGAAGTGCCGCCCGTCATTATGGACAACCTGACCAATTCGGCCTATGCCGCTTATAAAATCAAAGAAATCGACCACATCGAACGTCCCTCGGGCACGTTTTACGTATTCGAACTGGAGCACGACAACAACGACATCCACCTCACTTTCACCTCAGCCGGGCAGCCGGTCAAATAAGATACCAACCTGGCAAAACAAAAAGGCCGGCTGAAAAAATCAGCTGGCCTTTTTGTTTCGACCCACGAAAAAGAGCCGACGGCTTCAACCATGTTTTTTGCTGCGAATCCTTATTTTTTCGACCTAGGTCATTATCTTTTACGACCTTTGTATTTTATCTTTTCTACCAAGGTAAAAAAGTATTTTCACCTAGCTAAAAATAATAATGGATAAGAAGAAAAATAAGCCGACCTTTGGAAGGAAAAGACAGGAAGAAGGGAGGGAAAAACATCCGGTGAAGAAGGCGGGGTCAACCGACAGGCAGCCCGTAAGAAGCAAACAGGCAAAAAGAAAAGGAAACCGGAAAAATATTCAGCAGAAAGGGAAAGTCAAGCTACCCCAAGAGGGTATAAAAAAAGAAGGCTATCCCCATTGTCATTCCGGGATAGCCTCTTCATTCGGCTGCGATTGTATACTTTCTTGGAAACCCATACCCGATGGTGGTTGACAGGGTGTCCGTACATTTCGATTTCCGCCTCGCGGCTGCCCTTACGACTGGCTTTTATGTACTGCGTAAAGGCGTTTGGTTGCTTCTTTTTCATATTCGCAATTTATTTGAAGTGAAACTTTTCCCAGATATACGACCGGGAATCGGTTTTAAGATAAGGCATTACTTTAGCGCGCTCTTCGGCCGTCAGGTAAAGGGGAGTGGTATAAGTGGCCGCCAAGGTCTGGCTGTCGGGACTCAGCGTATACTTTATCAATTCCATATCCAGTCGGGCTGCGGCATCCTGAAAAGCCGGATCGTTGCGGTCGACCTCTTCCCGGACAAACCAATCGGCTTTAGCCGGCGTAAACAGATCGGCGGTTTCGAGCGGCTCCCACGTGGTAGTGTAAAAGGCCACCCGGCTATCGGGGGCGGGGCCGTCGACGGTTGTGACCAGGCAAATCACAAACGTATTGTTGATGAGCGGCAAAAGTTTCATTTCGATCGTACTGCTTCCAGTAACCTGCAACAACAGATAATCGGATGTAAGTTGTTTCAATACCGAGGTACCGTTCATCCGGTTTTTCAGCCGGGCCTCCTTGCCCGATCGATACAAATCGATCAGATCCTTCCGCCACGCATTTTCCAATTGCGGTATCATCTGGTCGGGCATAGCCGTAAAGACGGCCGCCATATCCTGGGCCCGGACACCCGTTGCCAACAAGCAGATACAAAAGAAAAGTATAAGTCGTTTCATTGTCTTCTTTTTTATTTCATTTCTTCCCCGCGCCGCTTGGGCGTACCGAAGAAAAAGATAGCTCATTTTACTGATTATCAAAACACGACAATCAGTCTTTCTCTTTAAACCAATGTCAATGGGTAAAAAAGGGAGAACTTTTTTGCTCCCTTCTCCCAATCGGGCCATAAAGATATTCCTTTTTTTCCGAGTAGCCAAAATGTCAACCTTCGTTGTCTTTTCAAAAGTCTTTTTAATAAGAAATCTCCAGCAGAGAGCTTTTGCTGCTTTTATTTAAAAAAAAAATTCAGGGCCGCCAGGGTGAAAACTTCTTACTTCTTTGGAAGTACGGAGAAAAGTACGTATATTTGTACAATAAAAAACGATAATATGAGAACGACTAATTATTCAGAACTTAGGAACAATCTTAAAAGCTATCTTGATGCAGTAGTGAATGACAGCGAGCCTTTATTGGTGCACCGGTCGGGAAGCGACAGCGTAGTCGTCATCTCTTTAGATGAATACAATTCAATCAAGGAGACAGAATACATCATGAAGTCTGCGTCTACCATGCAAGCTATCCGAAAAGGAGAGGAAGAAATAAAAAGAGGTGGCGGCAAAAAGGTAAATATTGAAAACTTATGGAAATAATATTACTGGAGCAAGCTCAGAAAGACCTTGAATATTGGAAAAAAGTAGGCGATAAACGGATTATGAATAAGATAACGGCGCTGCTGAAAGATATTTCCGAACATCCCTATGTAGGAATAGGAAAGCCGGAACCGTTAAGGTACGAGTTATCCGGCAAATGGTCGCGAAGAATTAATTCGGAACATCGTATTATTTATTCTGTGAATGAAAATGTGATAACCATCTATGTATTTTCCATGAGATACCACTATAAATAGAAACCGTCGACCGGGGTATACCCACGCAACCTACCGGCAACTTTCCAAAACCCGGCACGTCTATCCTCTTATCAGGTGAAAACAGCCAAGTTCCGTATATTCCCTTTATTTCGTGCCTAAAAACAAGCAAATCATTCCCAACAAGACGAGAAAGAGATCGACAGCCTTGTTTTTCAGATTTTTTTCATGAAAGAAAAAAGCGCCGGCGGCAAAAGTAACCAGCACATTGCTCCGCCGGATCATGGAGATAATCGAAATCATGGAATCGGGGAAGGTGAGTGCATAAAAATAAACCCAGTCGGCCATACAGAGAAAAACCGAAATCAGAAGGATATTCCACCGCCAGACGAACGGTGTGGTCTGGCGTCGCCGGGGGTACCAAAGCAATAAAAGGATCAGCAACATAACGACGCATTGGTAAACGTTAAACCATACCTGCACCGTCATCACGTCGAGACGGCTCATCAGGTATTTGTCGTACAACCCGCTCAGCGAACCGGCCAGGACGGACAAGACCGTGAAAAAAATCCATTTATTATGCGTAAAGCGAATCCCCTCCTTTTTTCCGGAAAAAGACAAGAGGTAAAAAGAAGAAATGGCCAGCAATACCCCGGCCCACTGCCAGGCATTCAGCCGTTCGCCGAAAATCAACATGGCCCCTACCAATGTCAGTACGGGCTGCGTGGCCTTGATGGGGCCCGAAAGGGTAAGCGGCAAATGCTTGAGGGCGAAATAGCCGAATATCCAGGAAGTCAATACAATAACGGCTTTGATAAAAACCGCCAGATGCTGGGCGGCCGAAACCTTGGGAACGTATACCACGGTACCGTCAAGCCAGGGGGTATAGAATGAGAGCAGTATAAAAGGCAGAAAAATCAGACTGCTTACCAGCGTATTGAAAAAAAGCACCGGAAGCACAGCGTTTCCGTTGAGCGAGATTTTTTTATTCACCTCGTAACATCCCAGCAGGAATGCCGATAAAAAAGCAAGAGCTACCCACATATTAATCCGTTTAATCCGTCTTTAAGCCCCCTATTTAATCTACTTGATATGAAATTATCCTTAGGTACATCCTGAGGCGTGTCTATCTTGCCTACCTGGGATACCTGCTGTTTACACGGCTCCTTTTTCCTCTACCTGAAAGAGGCTTTCCGGATAGACTACATCCGCCAGATAAAGCGCATGCGCCGGAGCGGATGTACCGGCCCGGCCCCGATCCTTAGCTTCGATTACCCGGCGGAACCCGTCTACCGAGAGCTTCCCGCGGCCTACTTCGAAGAGCGTCCCCACGATAGCCCGTACCATATTCCTCAGAAAGCGGTCGGCCCGGATGGTGAAAACCCATTCGTCCCCCTGTTGCGACCAGACGGCTTGCTGAATCCGGCAATTATTGGTTTTCACGTCGGTATGCAATTTGCTGAAACTGGTAAAGTCGATATAGTCGAACAACACGCGGCAAGCTTCGTTCATCCGGTCGAAATCCAACCGGCCGGGCACTTTATATACCCAGTCGTAGCGGAAAGGATCTTTGCGCATTCCCACATGATACGTATACATCCGCGAAACGGCATCGAAACGGGCATGCGCGTCGCTACGTACCGGCACGATCCGATATACGGCAATATCCTTAGGAAGCAACCGGTTGAGTTTTTCGGCCAGGAAAGCCGCATCGGCCACCGGTTCGAACACGTCGAAATGAGCCGCCATAAGCCGGGCATGCACGCCGGCATCGGTGCGCCCGGCTCCCACAACGGGTACCGGACGGCGGAGCAAAGTAGCTAGCGCCTCTTCGATACATTGCTGTACGGAAAGGCCGTTCGGCTGCCGCTGCCAGCCGCAAAAAGGCTTTCCGTTATATCCCAGGTACATAAAATATCGTTTCCCCTCTGCTGTCATTCTTTTTAGGATTGAGGGTACAAAGATAGTGCAAACCGAGTACATAGGCAAACTTGTTTGGCTATGTCGAGGTGCAGCCTAGCTTCGTTTTCTGGAATACAAAGATAGTGCAAACCGAACACATACTCAAACTTGTTTGCCTATGTCGAGGTGCAGCCTGGCTTCGCTTCTTTGCGTCACGAAGGGAACAAAAACGAAGCGCGAGATTGGCCATCCCCGTAAAAAAGTTTACATTTGTCCGTAAATCTATACAAACAAACAAATGGATATGTTCACAACCTTACTTCAATCGTCTTATTTCGCCCTTTTCCTGATTATCGCGCTGGGGTTCATCCTGGGCCGTATCCAGATCAAAGGGCTTTCGCTCGATGTTTCCGCCGTTATTTTTATCGCCTTGCTATTCGGCCATTTCGGAGTAGTCATTCCCAAAGACCTGGGCAATATCGGGCTGGTTCTCTTTATTTTCACGATCGGTATTCAGGCCGGCCCCGGCTTTTTCGATTCTTTCCGCTCGAAAGGAAAGGTACTGATTATTCTTACCTTGCTTATTGTGGGATCGGCCTGTCTGACCGGCTTGATCTTTAAGTTCGCCCTCGGTATCGATACCCCCAGCATCGTAGGCCTGGTCGCAGGCGCGCTGACCAGTACTCCGGGTTTGGCCGTGGCAATAGACAGTACCCAATCGTCGGCCGCCTCGATTGCCTACGGTATCGCTTATCCGTTCGGCGTCATCGGCGTGATTCTGTTCGTCAAGCTGCTGCCGAAAATGCTGCGGAAAAACCTGAATCAGGAAGCGAAACGGCTGGAAGAAGAACGAAAAGGGAAATTTCCTACGCTGCACACCGCTACCTTCCGGGTGGTGAACGAAAATATTTACGGGAAAAGCCTGGCCCAACTTCAGGTGCGGAACATGACCGGCGCGGTGGTATCGCGTATCCGTCACGACGGCATAATTTCCGTTCCTACCGCCCATACTACCCTATGTAAAGACGACCTGATCAAAGCCGTGGGAAACGACAAAGCGCTCGATCAGGTGGCTTTGCTGGTAGGCGAACGGGTGGAAGGCGACTTGCCGCTCTGCACCGGGCAGGTGTTGCAATCCTTGCTGCTGACCAATAAACGCATCATCAATACCACGCTCGGGCATTTGAACCTGCAAGGTACCTTCGGTTGCACCGTCACCCGGATACGCCGAAGCGGAATCGATTTGTCGCCCGAACCCGATCTGGTATTGAAATTCGGCGACAAGCTGATGGTAGCCGGCGAAAAAGAAGGGGTGAAAGAACTGGCTCAATTTATCGGAAACGATGAAAAACAATTGTCGGATACCGATTTCTTCCCCATTGCCACGGGCATCGTGCTGGGGGTATTGTTCGGCAAGCTGAGCATCTCCTTTTCCGATTCCTTTTCCTTCTCGCCAGGCCTGACGGGAGGTATCCTGATCGTGGCCCTGGTGTTGAGCGCCATCGGAAAAACGGGCCCCATTCTGTGGTCGATGTCGGGATCGGCCAACCAATTGCTGCGCCAACTGGGGTTGTTGCTCTTCCTGGCGGAAGTAGGTACTTCGGCCGGGGTGAACCTGGTTGCCACCTTCCGCGAAAGCGGCCTGACCTTGTTCGGAGTAGGCATTGCCATTACGCTGGTGCCGATGATCACGGCCTTGTTGCTGGGCTACGGAGTTTTCAAAATCAATATTCTGGATCTGATCGGGACCATAGCCGGCGGCATGACCAGCACGCCGGGTTTGGCGGCGGCCGATTCGATGACCGACAGTCCGGCTCCGAGCGTAGCCTATGCCACGGTTTATCCGATCGCCATGGTTTTCCTGATCTTATTTATCCAGCTTATCGCCAATCTGATTATTTAACCGACAGCGGCGAGGGCCGCCGGGAGGCTACCGGACTTTTTCTATCCGCTATCCCCCCGCATCTCTCACCGGCCGCCTCCCATATTGTTATTATATTATGCAAACAAACGAACAACTTGACCTGGCCTTCAACTTCTTGCAACATACCGGAACCAACCTGTTCCTGACGGGTAAAGCCGGTACGGGCAAAACCACCTTCCTCAAACAACTCAAGGAGACTTCTCCCAAGCGGATGATTATCGTGGCGCCTACGGGCGTAGCGGCTATCAACGCGGGAGGCGTCACGATTCATTCGTTTTTCCAGCTTCCTTTCGGGCCTTATCTGCCGGAACGGGGAAATTTGGCAGATAGCCGCCTAAAGGGTTTCAGCCACAAATTCAGCCGGGAAAAAATCAACATCATCCGGAGCCTCGATTTGTTGGTAATCGACGAGATAAGTATGGTGAGAGCCGATTTGCTGGATGCCGTCAGCGACGTGCTGAGGCGGTTTAAAGATCGTACCAAGCCTTTCGGAGGCGTGCAACTACTGCTGATAGGCGATTTGCAACAACTGGCTCCCGTAGCCAAAGAAGAAGAATGGAACCTGCTGAAAGAGCATTATCCTTCCGCCTTTTTCTTCGACAGCAAAGCCTTGGCGGAAAGTCCTTATCTCTCGATCGAGTTGGTAAAGGTATACCGGCAAGCCGACCCGGCTTTCGTAGAGCTGCTGAACAATGTCCGCGACTATCGCTTCGACCGGGCGACGCTGGAAACGCTGAATAGCCGCTATCGCCCCGGGTTCCGCCCCGACGAACGCGACGGCTATATTACGCTTACCACCCACAACTACCTGGCAGCTCAGATCAACAACCGGCGGCTGGCGGAACTGCCCGGCCGCTCGTATACCTTTACGGCTGAAATCAAGGAAGATTTTCCGGCTTATTCTTATCCTACCGACGAGCGGCTGGAGCTCAAGGAGGGGGCGCAGGTGATGTTTATCAAAAACGATTCTTCGGGAGAAAAAAGATATTACAACGGAAAAATAGGAAAAGTGGTGTTTATCAATCCGCAAAAAATCATCGTGGCCGACCGGCAGGGAAACGAGATTACGGTGGAAAGGGAAACCTGGGATAACATCAAATACACGCTCGACGCCGAAACGAACGAAATTACAGAATCGATTGCCGGGGTCTTCAGTCAGTATCCGCTGAAAACAGCCTGGGCCATTACGATTCATAAGAGCCAGGGCCTGACCTTCGAGCGAGCGGTCATCGACGCGTCGGCTGCTTTCTCGCACGGGCAGGTATATGTAGCACTGAGCCGGTGCAAATCGCTGGAAGGATTGGTGTTGAGCAGCCCGATTACCGGCGAAGCCCTGGTAAAAGACGAACGGATTACGGATTATACGGCCTCGCTGGCGGAAAAGCGTCCGGGCCGGAGGCAACTGGAAGAGGCCGAGGCGCTCTACTACCGGCAACAAATCAACGAGCTTTTCGACTTCAACGGCATCCAGCAGCGGCTGCAATATGCAGCTTACGTGGCGTATACGCATATGCAGAAATTATATCCGGAACTGGTAAGCCGGTTTGCCTTCGCCCGGGATCATTTCCGCTCGGACGTAACCCAAGTGGGCGAGCGATTCCAACAGCAACTCGCCAGGATGCTGGCCGGCAACACGGCTTACCGGCAAGACGAACGGATACGCGAGCGTGTTTGCAAAGGAGTGACTTATTTCCGGGAGCAACTGGCGAAGTATTGCGACAACCTGGCCGAGGCTTCCGACATCGAGATCGACAATAAAGAATCGCGCAAATCGGTAAAAAACGCGTTGGAAAACCTGGCCGGCGAACTGGCTGTAAAAAAAGCGGGGCTGGCAGCTTCGGAAGAGGGTTTCGACCTGCTCCGTTACCTGGAAGCCAAGTCGAAAGCTTGTATCGAGCCGGCCTCTACGCCCCGAAAACGCCAGCGCAAAGGGAAAGTTGCCTCCGACAACGCCTTGGTTGCCGGGGAGGGCGCGGCAGGTACGGGACAGGGCGTTCTCTCCGCTTCGGAGGTTCGCCATCCGCAGCTTTACGCCCTGATTAAAAGATGGCGATACGAAAAGGCCACCGAAAAAGAATTGCCCGCCTACACGATTTTGCAGCAAAAAGCGTTGATCGGCATTTCGAACAGTTTGCCGACCGACCGGAAGGCTTTACTGGCCGTTCCGGGGATCGGAAAAAAAATTCTGGATATGTACGGAGAAGAGTTGCTCGAACTGATAGGCCGGTATACCCGCGAGCAAGCCGGCGGCAATCGGTAAAGGCGTTATTTTTTCAGGTCGAATCCGAGTTGCATGCCTTCATATTGATCGGCTAGTTTCTGGATGGCCTGCAAGGTGGTATTTCCCGACACGGAAGAGAGCAGGGAAAGGAATTTGAGCAATTTGTCGGCATTGAAAAGCAAGGTAAGTTCGCCACCGCTCAATACGACCTCGGCCGTCAGAGTGGTAAGCGTCGCTTTCCGGCTTTTGCCCAGGGTATAGTGCAGGAAGAGGATTTTCTTGTCGGCGTTGAACGTATAGGTACCTTTCAGGTTGCCTTTTTTCAGCGTATTCGTGAAGCTGCTGTCTGCCTGAAACGTGTAGTCGAAAATGCCTTCTACGATTCCTATTTTGGCACAGTACTCCTGCATTTTCTTCTCGGCTTCCGACGAGGCCAGGCCGGCGGCAATGTTTTTCAAGGTGTTGTCGCTTTCCAGCTTGATGGCCGGACGGACGTAAGCCCACCGGCCCTGCAAGTTCTCTACGCTCAATTTTTTGCCGCCGGTCGCGGCTGTCACCGCTTCTTTCACGGCCGGCGACTGAAGGATGTCTTTCCAGGTCTGCCCGTACGACAGGCGTGGCCCAAAGCCGGCGATACAACCGGCAATCAGGATCATACGATGTATTCTTTTCATTTTTATATCTTTTTGATTCAATCCGCTCTCCCGCGGTTTCCTTCGCGGAAAGCGGGCAAAGATACGAAATTATCTTTACCTTTGCCACCGCATTCCCCGACCGGGGCGTAGGAAGCCAAACAAAGAAAATGAAAATACAAAGCCGCATGCAGAATCTGGCCGCAAGCGACGGCCTGCCTTTGAACAAGCGCTATTGGGCCATCCTGGCCACGGCGATGGGCATCGCCATGTCGGTGATTGACGGTACAATTGCCAACGTGGCTCTTCCTACCATCGCAGCCGATCTGCAAATTACGCCCGCCTCTTCCATCTGGATCGTAAATGCCTATCAGCTGGCCTTGATGACTTCCTTGCTCTCTTTCTCCTCGCTGGGAGATATTTACGGGTATCGCCGGATTTTCCTGCTGGGTGTGGTAATATTCAGCATTACCTCGCTGGCCTGCGCGCTGGCCGATTCTTTCTGGGCTCTGGCGATAGCTCGCGCTTTGCAGGGTTTCGGCGCTGCTGCCATTACCAGCGTGAACACGGCCATTCTGCGCATCATCTATCCCCGTCGTTTCCTGGGGCGCGGAATGGGGATCAATGCTTTGGTAGTAGCCGTATCGATTGCGGCGGGCCCTTCGCTGGCTGCGGCCATTCTCTCGCTGGGTAGTTGGAACTGGCTTTTTGCCATTAATGTGCCGATCGGTATCGCTACCTTTATCATGGGCACGATGTATCTGCCGTTCAACCCTGTAAAAACCGTCCGACGCCAATTCGACAAAATCAGTTCGCTGGGAAACGCGTTTACTTTCGGGTTGCTGATTATCGTATTGGAAGGGATTGCGCACAAACAAAGCGTGGTTTTCATCGGATTGGAAATAGCTGCGCTGGGAGTGATCGGGTATCTGTTCGTAAGGCGGCAACTGAAACAGGCTTATCCCCTTTTGCCGATCGATTTATTGAAGATTCCCATTTTCTCGCTTTCCATCGCCAGCTCGATCTGTTCGTTTACCGGGCAAATGCTGGCCATGATTTCGTTGCCCTTTTTCCTGCAACATACGTTGGGCAAAAACGAAGTGGAAACAGGCTTGTTGCTTACCCCCTGGCCGTTGGCCACCATGCTGACGGCGCCGTTGGCCGGCCGGTTGGTGGAACGGTTGCATCCCGGGTTGCTGGGAAGTATCGGAATGGGAATTTTCGCCATCGGCTTGTTTTCCTTGTCGCTTCTGCCCGACGACCCGGCGAATGCCGACATCGTCTGGCGGATGATGCTTTGCGGTGCAGGGTTCGGCTTGTTTCAGACACCTAACAACAGCACGATCATTTCCTCGGCTCCTTCCCATCGAAGCGGCGGGGCGAGCGGGATGTTGGGCACGGCGCGGCTGGTAGGCCAAACGTCGGGCGCTACCCTGGTGGCGATGATTTTCGGCTTGGTGGCGCACGACAGCACACAGGTATGTTTGCTGTTAGCTACCGGTTTCGCAGTGACGGCCGGAGTGGTAAGCAGCCTGCGTCTTTCCCAACCGGCCCCATTGAAAAACAGATAAACAACCTTCAGCTCGACCTATGGATATACCCGATTTCTACACGACTGTGTATACTATTTTAAAAGAGGTGCCGCAAGGGCGCGTGGTAACCTACGGATTACTGGCCCGGCTGGCCGGACAACCTACTCAAGCTCGTCGGGCTGGCCGGGCAATGGCTTGCCTACCCGACCATTTAAAACATTTGCCTGCACACCGGGTGGTGAACAGTCAGGGGCGATGTGCTCCTGATTGGCCGGAGCAACGCATTTTGCTGGAAAAAGAAGGAGTCGGGTTTCGCCCGAACGGTTGTGTCGATCTTTCCCGATATTTGTGGGAGGTTATCCGCTCCTTATCCTGACTCTTCCTTCTCTTTTTGCTCCGTGCGACCCGGCTCCCCGGGCGGAAACTATCCGGCTAAGGTAAAAAGGGGCCGGAAGGCAACAGCCTGCTTTCCGGGATGATACCCGGCAAAAGTTTTCCGTCAGGAGTTTGAATTGCCGTCTGCCGCCTGCGCTGATTCTCCTGACGAGGTACCGCCTGAAGAAGAAACCGAAGAAGAGGACGACGAAGTCGCTGTAGGTTGAGAGGACGAAGACGGGCCGCCCTTCGCTTGCCGGGCGGACGACGCTTGCGATCCGGATTGGGTTTGCTGCCCGGACGCGGCCTGCGATGCCGAGGGTGCCTGAGAAGAGCTCTGTTGTCCGGTTGCCGATTGAGCCTGGGGTTGCGTTTGCGGCGATTGCGGCGCTTGCGACGATGCCGGCACGGGAGGTCGCACTCCCGATAAGGTGGGCGATGAACCTGCCGGGCGGAAGGTATGCCAGGGCATGCCGTATAAAATGTCGGCACTTTTGCCGGCTTCGAGTACGGAACTGTTGATGTAGTCGCGGGCGGTAGGATTCTGGAAAGGATAGAGGCCGAATTCCGGCAATACCGCTGCGAAGTGTTCCATAATTTCGGCTTGAATCGATTCGTAACTCGGCCAGTTCTTATTAGCCGAAAAACAATAAATCTGAATCGGCAACCCGTTTTCGGTAGGAGCCAGGGTACGTACCATCAGCAAAAGTTCGCTGCTGATAAAAGGATGGTGTTGCAAATAAAGCGTCATATAGGCACGAAACAGCCCGGCGTTGGTCTCGATAGTACCGTTTACAAGTCCTTCGGGATTGTCGGTGTTGGCCACTTTTCCGGCAGCTTGTTCGGCTTGTTTTTTAGTAATATAGTCTTTCAAGACGTCGAATTTCTCTTTCATTTCTTCCAGGAATTCGGGGGTGCAGGGCTGGATATTATCGAGGCTGACTTCATACGACCGCATAATACGCCGGCCGCCCGACTCGGCCATCCCGCGCCAGTTGATAAAAGAGCCCGATATAAGGGAATAAGGCGGAATAGTTACGATCGTATTGTCGAAATTCTGCACCTTCACCACATTGAGCGAAATATCCGTTACCACTCCGTTGATGGCATTGGAGGGCATCTCGATCCAGTCGCCCAGATGAATCATATCGTTTTCAGACAATAGCACGCTGGCCACGAAGCCAAGAAGCGTATCGCGGAAAATCAGCATCAAAACGGCTGCAAAAGCGCCTAAACCGGTAATTAAATTCCAGGGCGATTTATCTACCAAAATGGAAACGATAACGATAACGGCTATAAACGAAATGAGTACCTGCAAAATCTGGATAAACCCTTTCATCGGTTTATCGTGCAATTCTTTTTTATTCAGGAGCACTTTCCCGATCGAACTGAGTATGCCGTTGGCCGAGATGATGAGCACGATAACAAAATAAATCCAGGTAATCTTTTCCGTAATATCCAGCCAGCGCGGATTGCCCTCGAAAGCGAAAGGAAGCAGAGCGCCGACGATGAGCGGAGGAATTATCCAGGCCAGTTTCTTGAGCGTATTGTATTCAATAAATGTGCTGATAATTTGTATGTTTTTGTATTTCAATATTTTCCGCATGAAATACAACACTATCAAATGGACTAGTTTCCCGATTCCTACCGCAATAATTACGATAAACACCAGATAAATCACTTCATCCATTTTATCTAAGGTATCGCTCGAAATGCCCAGGTGGGAAAGCGCGTCTTTGATCCAGCCCAGCAAGGCGCCGGCAAATTTATCGGTATCTTTCATTCTATAAATTACATTAAACCAGATGTTCTGTTAAATATGCCTGCAAGACGCGGGCATGATTGTGCACCGGCTCACGCGAGGCATAGAGCAAGGTGACGGAATCTTTTCCTTTGATTTTGCGGAGAAAAGCCAGTACGGCTTCCGACTTATCCAATTCCTCCCGGTATTTAGCGGCGAAAAGATCCCAATGCTTTTCCATATCTTCATGGAACCATTGCCGCAGGGCAGGCGAAGGTGTCAGGGCTTTTTCCCAATCATCGTATTTTAAGTACTCCTTTTTCATCCCCCGGGGCCATAAACGGTCGACCAGCACCCTGTAACCATCGGCAGGTTCCGGATCTTCATACACACGTTTGATTCGAATCGTTGTCATGCTTGTTATATTAGTAAGACTTCCATATGCCTCCCGGGCTTATTCATGCCTTCTTTCTCAGGCCGGCGGCAAGGGCCAAACAACGTTTCGGCCTTCTGCCGCCGGGTAAAGTATAAGCGCGGGGCATCTTCTATTTGTCTGCTAAGCTTATCTATTAAGGAGTAACATATCCTTTCTACATTTTGTTTATACATTATTTTTTTAATTCTCACCTGTTTTCTTTTCCGGGAATCGCCCCTTTGCCCGGCACCGAGGCTACAGAGGTTCGGAAGGACAGGAAAAGAAATATCCGGTTAGCTGAGGTCGAAAGGCGCCGTCCGGCTGGAGTTTCTAACGCTTCCTTGACTTTTCTTACCTTATCGAATACGATCTTCCCATACATGAATTTCTTTTTTAGGAAAAAAAACAAAACTTACGGAATAGTTTATTAATAGGTTGTAAATAAACGGGTTGCAAAATCCGAGTGTTTATTTAGACTAACAATAACTCCTGTAGTAAAAATTGTTCTTAAATCTGCAAACCTTTTCTAGCTCCCATTTGTCTTACATGCGATTATATTGTTGAATTTAAATACATTACAGTATGAATACAAAAAATGGTTCCAGTAGTAACGGCCATCATGGACAGACTACAGAAAGTGAAGAAAAAAGAAAAGAATCCGGTCATAAAGGCGGCGAAGCCAGAGCGGAAGAAATGAAATCGGAAAAAGGTAATTCTAACCAAGGAGGAAGCAAAGCCAGCAGTTCCAACTCGGCAGAAGAACTTCATGAAAAAAGAGTAGAAGCCGGTCGCAAGGGAGGCGAAGCTCGTGCTGCACATATGAGAGAAAACGGCGGTAGCTCCAATCAAGGCGGCAATTCAGGATCGAACGGGTCGAACAATGACTCCGACTCCAGAAGCACCCACGAAAAAAGAGTAGAAGCCGGACGCAAGGGAGGCGAAGCCCGCGCTGAACATATGAGAGAAAACGGCGGCAGCTCCAACCAAGGCGGCAATTCAGGATCGAACGGCTCGAACAATGATTCCGATTCCAGAAGCACCCACGAAAAAAGAGTAGAAGCCGGTCGTAAGGGAGGCGAAGCTCGCGCTGAACAAATGAGAGAAAACGGAGGCAGCTCCAACCAAGGCGGCAACTCCGGATCGAAAGGTTCCAACGGTAGCTCGAACTCTTCCGAAAGCACGCACGAAAAGAGATCGGAAGCCGGTCGCAAGGGAGGCGAAGCCCGTGCTGAACAAGAAAAAGCACATGCTTAAAAGGTACTCTTTTTGCGATTAAAAACGAAGCAGTTTATTAAAAAGAAGAAGCCATCTCTGAGTCATGTCAGGGCTGGCTTCTTTTCTTTTCCGCCTCAGCGCACGCTTGCCCCAGCCCTCAGCCGGGTATATTCAATACCGTGGTGTGTTTTATCTCGCTCAGCACAAACGAACTCTGCATTTTCACAATGCCGTGTACTTTGGTCAGTTTCTCAAAAACAAACCGGTTATAGGCGTCCAAGTCTTTCAAAACGACCTTGATAAAGAAATCGTAAATCCCCCCGGTGGAGTAGCATTCCACAATTTCGTCGATTGCTCTTATCTCTTGCTGAAAACGTTCGATATGCTCGTCGTCGTGTACAGCCAGCGAAACGTTGCAAAACACAATGAGCGGCAAGCCCACCTTTTTATTATCTACCAAGGCCACGTATCCTTTGATATATCCCTCATTCTCCAATCGCTTGATACGTTCATAAATAGGAGTTTTGGAAATATGCAGTTTTTCCGAAAGCTCTTTGGTATTTATTTTTGCATCCTGCTGCAAGGCATGGAGTATTTCAATATCGGTGTTGTCTAATTTCATCTCAGTTTTTTTTCCTATTTTTCTTCCCTCAAACTTACTCTTTCAGGAAAATCGTTGATAAATCAAACCAAATATAGGAAAAATATCGTATTTCACAAACCCATATAGGAAAATAATCTGATTTGCGTAACTTTGCATCTATCAAAACATAAAAGGTATGGCAACGGAAACTCTTTCAAGCATAACACATAAATGCGTGTTGGTGATCGATCATACGCAACCCACCGGCATCGTAGCCAATATTGCAAGCGTGTTATCGATGACGCTCGGTTATAAAGTAAACCATATCGTCAGCCGCGACGTATATGACAAGCAAGGTAAAAAGCATTTGGGCATCACTCAGTTGCCCATTCCTATCCTGGGTACTTCCAGGGAAAAGATAAAGCAACTTCACGCCCATTTTCTTTCACTAGGTCTTCGTGATCTGGTCTTAGTCGATTTTTCGACGATCGCCCAACATGCCAGAACGTACGACGAATATGAACAAGCAATGGCGCAAGCCGACACGGACGATTTGCATTATATAGGGATCGGAGTTTGTGCGGATAAAAAAATTATTAACAAAGCAACCGGAAATTTAAGCCTCATCAAATAAAAAATGGAAAAACCTAAAAACTTATTTTATCATATTCTAGCCATTATAACAGTAATCATATGGGGAACAACTTTTGTTTCTACAAAAATACTTATTAATGCCGGTTTGTCTCCGGTAGAAATATTATTATATCGTTTTATTCTGGCTTATGTATGTATTCTAACCGTGTCGCACAAACGGTTATGGGCTAAAACATGGAAAGACGAAGGCTTGTTGTGCCTCTGCGGATTATGCGGAGGCTCCTTATACTTCATTGCCGAAAATACGGCGTTAGGCATCACGCTGGCTTCGAACGTATCTTTGCTTATATGTACCGCTCCTTTGTTTACTGCCCTGTTGGCCAGCCTGTTTTACAAAGAGCCTTTGCAGAAAGGGGCGTGGTATGGCTCGCTGGTAGCTTTGCTGGGAGTAGGCCTGGTTGTATTTAACGGAAGCGTTCTTTTGAAAATCAATCCGCTAGGCGATTGCTTGACCTTGGTGGCTGCGATTTCATGGGCATTCTACTGTTTGATGTTAAAAAGGCTCAGCAAGTCTTATTCCACCTTGTTCATTACCCGGAAAGTCTTTTTTTACGGTCTGTTTTCTTTGGGCGTCTATGCTTTATTTTTTCCGTTTGCCTTGCGGACTGACTTATTGCGGCTGCCTGTTATTTATCTGAATTTAATCTTTCTGGGAGTTGTCGCTTCGATGCTATGTTATATGATGTGGAACAAAGCCGTACAATTTTTAGGAGCAGCGAAAACGGCCAATTATATTTATATCGTTCCTTTGATTACAGTGCTGACCTCGGCTGTTTTTTTAGCAGAAGCTCTTACATTACCCTCTCTTATCGGTGCCTTATGTATTATTAGCGGTGTGTATATAGCCGAAAAATAAGAGAGAAAAAACAGGAATTATTTATTTTATATGTGCCAGCATCCGGGATTAAAATAAGATTGTTGTGAAAATTTGATTGGTCTTCCTTATCCGGCATCCATACCGGGAGATAAAAGCATCCTTAAACAGGAGGATAAGAAAGATAGTAAGCTCTTGCCAAAACCTATATATCCGGTTAAAACAGAGAGTATATTTTCGAACTAAGAGGCCTTGAAAAACCGCATTTTCTTTTTATTATATCCATCTATCCGCTAGTGTTAATTTACTTTTTTTAACGCATATCCGGTAAACATTCATAGGGTAAATTGTTTATAATCATGTTCTTGCAACACGATGATGAGTAATTTATTGAATCTGGATTTTAAAAAATCCGCTGAGAATAAATATATAAAACGATGAATAAAATGAAAAGAACGCTCTTTTTATTCTTTTTCCTGTTGATAGGCCATATAGTATGTCACGGGCAAAAAGTAGCGGTAAAATCGAATCTTTTATATGATGCGACTACCACCTTAAACCTAGGATTTGAGTTCGGGTTAACAGACAAAATCACGCTCGATCTCTCGGGCAATTATAACCCGTGGCGGTTCGGCGATTATCGCCTCAAACACGGTTTGATTCAACCCGAGATCCGCTATTGGAGATGTGAGAAATTTAACGGGCATTTTTTCGGGCTCCACGGCATGTATGCCAAATACAACGTAGGAGGCCTGTTCTTCAACGATAATATGCGGCATAACCGCTACCAGGGGCATTTATTCGGAGCCGGTCTATCGTATGGCTACCAATGGATACTGAATACCCGCTGGAATCTTGAAGCTTCCCTGGGCATAGGGTATGCCCGGCTTTCCGACAAAAAGTATCCTTGTGCCGATTGCGGAGAAATGATTAAGAGCGAGTCTCGTAATTATTTCGGACCTACCAAAGCCGCTATCAGCATTATTTATATCATCAAATAAAGTAATATCCAAACATATGGAAAAGAGTAAACTACCCATGCTTATGGGGATGTGGGCACTGGCATTGTTTCCGCTCCGGGCAGATAATTACCCGGAAAAAGAAGTAAAGATCTCCGATTGCCGGTTAACTTCTTCGGGCGATACACTGACTGTTTCTTTCACGATCGACCCGAATGGTTTGGAAGTAGGCCCTCAGGAACAATGGGAGATTCAGCCTTTGGTGGTATCGGGTAAAGATACGTGCCGACTTCCTATGGTGACGATAGCCGGTAAAATCCGGGATAAAGTGAACCGGCGCCAAGCTATGCTGGCAGGCAACGCCAATTTTCCTACCTCTTATTACCGGGCAACGGTGTCGGATGCCGGCAGGATACCGGTTGTGAATTACCGGCAGCAAATACCCGCGCGCCAGTGGATGTATGAAGGAGAATGGATGGTGAAGCAGACACTTGCCGGATGTGCCGCCTGCAGGATGCAGACAAGAACCATACCTTTGGATTATACTCCTTTTCAGGCGAAAAAAATACAGGCCGCTTCTTCCGTTCCTTGACAGGAAGGAAGAAAACAACAGGCAAGAGTGGATTCGTAATACAAGAAATACGTGATGATGAAAATGAAGAAGTTGAATTTATGTATGTCAATCCTCTGGGTGGCCTGTGCGGCCTGTTCAGAAGATGATCTCCCGGCAAAGGGGGGCGGGATGGAAGAGGGGACGGCTAGTGTGGAATTTCAAACAAACACTTTTCTACCTAAAAGCCCCGTTTTATCCCGCTCCTTTGCCCCGGAGATTTCAAAAGCCAATTTCCGTATTCTGGCTTTTAAGAAAAATTCCGATGGTGCGTATGTGTATACGCAAGATGTTCCGACTGAAAACATGCAACTGGCCGATAACGTTCTTTCGGGCAGAGCGGTACTTCCGGTCGGAGAGTATAAATTTATTCCGACTTACGGGGCTATCCGTACGCCGGCATTCTCTTGGCCCGCGCTGGGTGCAGAGACAACCTTGTTGACCGATACGCTGGGTTTCGTGCATGCCGCAGTAGACGGTACTTCCGTGATGTTTTTAGAAACCCGGCATTTCAACGACTTACCGTCGTATGCCGTCGGACTGACGGCCGCAACGACGGATAATGTCTACTCTACCGTGAAACGGGCGGTGGCCAGGGTGGATTTGCTCTTTCTTCACGTGAAAAAAAACGCAGACGGCAGTTATACCGAAGTCAGCAGGGGAACCGACGTATTCGGCGGTTCGTTGCCGCAGAATGTAGAAATGCGATTTCGGGATTTGAACCGTAAGATCAGCCTCACCGGTGAAAATACAAGCGGCGAAAAGCCTTTTTCTACTTTCGACGCGGTGTATACGGTAAAAGATATGCCGCGTGCCGTAACAATCGGCAAGGGGGCGGCCACTTTGCTGGGTACCGAGAAATTTATAAACTATGACTATGTAACTCCCGCAGATTTACGCACTGGGGCTGCCCATGTGCAAGGAGCTTATGTGCTTCCCTATCCTAAGAGTATATTGCAAACAGCTTTGACGATTATCCTGACTAATTCTTCCGGCAAGCAGCGTACGATTGAAGTACCCGCCAAGTTACCGCTGGAAAGAAACAAAGTAACGCTGGTGAAAATCTATCTTCTTGTCGGCGACGGCGGCGGAGATGAGGGCGGAAACGTAGACCCGGGAGGAGACGAAGGGGGAGAGGTTTTCGATGCGAACGTTCATTTCGCCGTGACGGTCGACACGCACTGGGACGGTTACCAGGTGGTGGAAGAATAAGCACAACTAAAATTAGCACAACGTTTAAATATAGGTGAGTTTATGTGGTTAGAAAAAATAATATATGCTCCTTTATTTCTCATTTTTCTTTCCTGCTCCGATACCCGGATCGAGGAAGTGGAAACTGAAACAGGAGACAAGGGAGGCCAAGGAGTCCCCATCACATTCCGGTCGGGACAGAATACGGATGTGTCTTTATATATTTTCCGCAAAGAAGCAGATCGGTTTGTATATCGTTCCGAGATAAATAAAGGATGGTCGGCGGAGGGTAAATTAACAACGCAGTTGGAGAAGGGAGATTATCAATTCCTGTTTGTCAAATCCGACGGTGAGGGAACGCAACTCTCTCCCACTCCCTTGCAAAGCCATACGATTTTGGAAGAAGTATACTTCAATGCCTTGCCCGATCCGGCTCATGAAGGAGGCATACTTCCGGTAAACGAATTGTTTTTACCGGAACCCGACGCAGCCATGCGTATTTATTCCATTCAAGAAGAAGAGACCGTGTCGTGCACGTTAAAACGAGTCGTTTCCCGTCTTCTGGTAAGCATAAAAAGAGGGCAGGTCGAGAATGGCGTTTACACGCCGGCTCCCTATCCTTCTGGCGAAAACATTTTTCAAACCATCGGAAAGATAGAAGTAACTCTTTCAGGCGCAGCCACGGCAGCAAACGTATTCGGTACGAAAGGGGCGGCTACCCTCTTTACCTCCTTCACCGAAACCGACAAAGACAGTCTGACGCAAGAAGGCTTTGCCGCCTTTACCGGGCCTTTCTTTTTCCCGCCCTCGGAAAGCGAGGAGGTGGAGATAGCTGTATCGATTTATCCTGCCGACGAGACAAAGGAAGAGGTAATCCGAAAGGTGGTAAACGGACAGGTGAAAAAGAACGAGCAACTTTGCGTAGTGTTATGGTTAGAACCGGAAACACAAACGGAGCCCGATCCAGACCCAGATCCGGAGCCTGAGCCTAACCCAGATCCGGAGCCAGACCCAGACCCAGACCCAGATCCGGAGCCTGAGCCTGAGCCGAACCGTTCGATCCTCCTCACGGTGGATACGCAACCTATTTCACAAGAAACAGAAGGAGATAAAGGTGTATGGGAATAAATAGAAGAAATTTTAATATGGAAAATTTACATAAAAAAGAACTGCTTGTCTGGAGCTTAGGCTGTTTAGGCCTGGCATTCCTTTCCTGTTCGGATACGGAAAGCGAAATCGGAAAAGAAGGAATCGAACCCTCGTCCGTACCGGTGATGTTGCGTTCGGAAGAAGCTCCGGCCGATCGGGAATTAACCTGCTCGGTCTACATATTCAGCCAAACAAAGGCTGCCGACGGGTATCGGATGGAAGGCATGGTTGAGCCGACCCTCGACCAAGAAACGCCC
Organism: Tannerellaceae bacterium; assembly: GCA_048465615.1. GTDB lineage: Bacteria > Bacteroidota > Bacteroidia > Bacteroidales > Tannerellaceae > Parabacteroides. The sequence continues at coordinate 46,933 of DBFWLD010000027.1, read as the reverse complement.
CTTCCCCTTCAAGGTAGCCAATTAGCCGAGAAGACCTATCGTTTTCTTTTTGTCGCTACTCCCAAAGACGCGCCCGAGATAAAGGTTGCCACCCTTGCCGGCGAATCGGTGATAACCGGCACGCCTTGGGAAGATATAATGCTTACGGAAGATCAGTCTGCTCTAAGCATAGACAATTATTACGGTATCCAGGAAATGACGGGGCCGGAAATAACGGCGGCCGGGAAGGTGGAAGGACATCTGACACGCTTGACCGGACAAGTTGTTTTCGAGTTTTATAAAGCAGGCCCCGGAGGCCTAAACGATCCCGCAGCAGTCGACCCGGCTAAAGCGCAATCGGTATTCGACCGGATTTATCAGGTAGACATTACATATACGGGGCAGCCGTCAGGCATTACCTTCGGGCCAGGGAACCGGCCGGAGCCGGTATACTTGGAAAACAAACCGGTGCAACAAACGATGAGTTTCACGCTCACGCCCGGTTTAAACGTGGATATTCCCCAGACCGAAATAGGCCTGAACGCGCATCCCTCGGCTGCCGGAGGCGCCCGGATACAAGGATGTTGCTTCCTTCCGGCCGACCCTACGTTGCGGGTAGCCATGGTATTCCATTATTACGATCTGATGCCGGTTTGCGAAAAGACCGGTTCTTCTGCGGAGCACGAGCATACGGCGACGTGCTATACACCCCAAACCGTGAGTTTGAATTTGCCAGCCTTGTCGTCAGACGGTCTTTCCATCCGACCAGACCATTTTACCGTCCATAGGGCGGCTCTGCCTTGCGACCGGGTAATCGATATACAGCATCACTCGGAAATCAATATTCAAACTGCATGGAATATCAGTAACTCCAATTAATATATTAAGTTAGTTATGGTAAAGAATATAATAGGGTTAAGTTGTCTGGGCCTTCTTTTATTCGCTTGCGAACAAGAAGAGATAGGCTATTATCCATCCTCCACCGACATCCATCGCGTCTCTATCCCCTTGTCGGTAGCTTCCGGGCTTTCCTTGGAAGAACATTCCGACTATGTGCCGATGTCGACGAAAGCCGGCACCGAAATAGAAGCCGAAATTGATAATCTCTGTCGATGCTTGGTACTGAAAGAAATCAATTCGAAATGGTATGTCGATACATTACTTGAAAGTACGTTGAATAAAGATCTTTCGAAATATGCCGTACAAAAGATAAATACATCGGGAGCGATAGGTACGCTCGACTTGCTTTTAAGCCCCGGTCATTACCGCATACTGGTAGCTGCCAATACGATGAAAGCAGCCTGGAACCCGGCTTTGGTGAAAGGTTATAGGGTAAAAGAAGAGGGAAATTCGGATGAACCCATCCCGTATGCTTTTACCTATACTACTGAAACCGATCCGAATCGTCCCAATTACGGATTCCGTTGTCTCTATCGGGAAATCTTTGCAGGAACCTACGAATTTACGGTATCGAAGACCGGCGATTTGCATTCCGATCCTTCCAACGGCAACCAAAGCATGAGCTTGAGCCGGAAAGTATCCCGTTTTCGACTTATATTAAAAAATACTATTTCTCCGGTAAATGAATTTAAATTTCTTACCACCGATCATTTTGCCGAACTCGAATTCAAAACGACAGGAAACACCCCCTTTTGCAGTGGGATAGATTGTTGGGGGGATGCTTACTACGACCCGGAGGAACCGCTGGAAACATTCAAGATGTATCTCAGCACCGCCGGTAAATGGGGTAAGGCGCCCAATGGTTCGGAATATATGATGGTTCGTCCGAAAAACTCCACCTATGCGGCCGCTTTCTTTTACACGGATGAAAAAAAGACCGACGGAGTGCACTTCTACATCTCTCCCTTCCGGCTTACCGGACAGTCGGGCAGTTTTACCTATTATCACACCCAACCTATCAAAGACCATATTTTATATCCGAATAGTATCGATGGGATTGTGCTACAAACTACGGATGACTATAAGATGCTACCGAATTCTTCTCATCCGGAGATTGAAATAGAGGTAGTTCCAAAAGAGAATGCGGCCACTTTATTCGATTGTTTCTATGAATTGAATGTGCAGTGAAAAATGTTCAAATAAAAAGAGGAAAAATGATGAAGTTGATATATATATTATTGATTGGAGGATTGCTCGCCGGCTGTATCCGGGAAGATCTGGAGCCTTGTCCGGAAAGCGAAGTACGGATCAAATTGTATGTGGAAAAGTTTCAGGCGGATCCCGACGCGTCCTTTGCCTCTGCCGAACCCCGCTTCAACGACCGGATCGACCAGTTACGATATTACCTGTATAAAGAGGGAGTGGTCGTCGAGCAAGGATTGCTTCCGGATTGCACGGTTTGCACCGATTCGGCCTACGTTTTTTATCGGCGAGGGCTGGAATTCGGCGACTATAAACTGGTGTTGATCGGCAATGGCGAAGGTGGAGCTTTAACGCCCGATCCCGATCATTTGGTCGTCACCTACCCGGGCGCAGACCAAACGAAAGACTATTTTACCGCTTGCCTGCCGTTTACGGTGAATTGCGCCTGCCTACTCTCCTACCAAGGAATTTTGGAACGTATGCACGGGGTAGTGCTAGGTTCTTTCGGGCAGCTTCCACCGGAGATTACCGGCCTGGAAATAAAGATGGCGAACGTAGGCGCCCGCAAGCCTTTGGAAGGGCCTTACGAAGGCAGCGGAGAGTTGACCAAGCGTGTCGACTTGTCTACCTACGACAGCTCCAAAGAAGTCAATGTGGTAGTAGGGGCTTTCCCGGCTGCCGGCAACCAGCCTTCCAGCTACTATCTGTCGCTTTACAAAAACGGCGAAGATACCCCCGCTTATCAATTTTTGGTGACCGACACGTTGAAGGTAATCCGGAACCAATTGGTAGAGATAAAAATGCACTTCCATGCCATGAACCCCTCTTTCGAAGTGAGTGTCGACACGAAATGGGAAGGTTCTTTACCGGTAGGCGGAGTTGTAATTTACTAATTTTCGGGCCGCCCGCGGCTCTCAGCAAGCACCTATCTTGGGAAAAACCGATTCAAACCGCCCTTCCGGGCCGAAGCGAAGAAGGAGAAACGAGCAGGAGGAAAATAAAACAGTTTCCCTCCTGCTCCCTTTCCCGACCTTCCGCACCGCCATACATTAAAGATGCCAAGCGATGCCTCCAATACTGAAAAAGCTACAATAGAATGTTCTATGCCAAAAGGAAGTTGGCAATTAAAAATTATCTTTTCATAATTACGTTCTATTACGCCTGGTCGCTTCCGTTTGACCTGTATTTTATCATTCTCAATACATAAAGCAAGGTAATAGCAAACATTAATCCTATTAATACAACAACCACATAATGATTTTCAACACCATATTTGCCAACCGCTATTCCAAAAGACAAATTGCTGCCATATGCAAAAAGAATCAAACAGACTAATTTGATATGCCTAAGCATAATTATCATCAACCGGTATAACACAGAGGCATTTCCTTTTGTAACCTCAACAGGGTAGTTTAATTTCTCAGGATATTTTACCAGGACAGAAAACACAAGATAAACAACCAGTGCAAGTATAGGTTGCAACCATAGGGAAGAACGATCGCCCCAGCCATCGACTTCACCTTGAAAATTATAATGAATGGGAACAGAACCGGCCTCTCCCAAAGCATTTATAAAAAACAAGGGATAAAATGCCCATAGCAAGCAGAGTAATGACAATATCTCAATGGCTACATAATATATTTTTTTCATAAGATAGTTTATTATTGAACTAGATAGTAAAAATCACACCCTGTTTCGCTTTCTCATGTTTATGTTCTGGTATTCCGATGTTGTTCAACATTTACATCACCTGGCGCAATTACCCATACGCAGCCTACTTCCGCAGCTTAGAATTACAACAAGATACGCAAAAAGCTGGAAAATCAAAGACAAATGCGTCAATTCGCAGGAGCAAAAAACAACTTTCAAAAAGTCCCACGAATAAGCCACGTGAGAACTGCCTTAAACCGTCATTTTTTGCCGAAGCGGAGAAAAAGAAAAAGCTCCGAAATTATTGAATTCCAGAGCTTTGCTTTAATTTGCTATTAACTTTCGCGGTGCGTACGGGACTCGAACCCGTGACCCCATGCGTGACAGGCATGTATTCTAACCAACTGAACTAACGCACCTAATAGGAGACGAAGTGAAATTTAAAAAGCGGTGCGTACGGGACTCGAACCCGTGACCCCATGCGTGACAGGCATGTATTCTAACCAACTGAACTAACGCACCATTTTTTTTATTTACTTCCGTGCTATCTCTCTCGATTGCGGTGCAAAGGTAAGTATTATTTTTAAACTTGCAAGAGTTTGATAGAAGAAATTGTACTTTTTTTTATCCTGGCTTTGATCGACAGGACATTATAAAAGATTGTTTCGGACAAAAGGAAAACCGCGGCACGGAAGCTTGAGGGAGTGTTTCAAAAGAAAAGCCAGGCGAATCGTCACCCTATACCTAATTACGAACAGATACCTTACAAGCAGATACCCCATCATCCTTATACAGACACCGGCCCGATCATCCTTATGAAGATACAAAGCAGATATACCTGCCGGTCACCGTGCGGATATACCCAGCAGACTCCGTACGAAGGAAAACCGGCAAAATAAATACGTCAGGGGCCGGGAACCTTGGGTTCTGCGGCTTTTCAAGGTGGAAAGAAAAGGCATATTATCACAAATATTAACTATTACGCAACTTTTCAGGCTGGTTTCACCAAAATGTAATGATAATTTGTTACTTTTGCGACTTGATACGATTGAATATAGGTAGAAAACGATAAAAAGGCCCGATATACAAGCCTCAACATAAAAAGAAACAACAATGCAGGTTGCCATTATCAAATACAACGCTGGAAACATTCGTTCGGTAGACTATGCCTTGAAACGACTGGGAATAGAAGCCGTAATTACGGCCGAGCCGGATATACTGCGCAAGGCCGACAAAGTGATCTTTCCCGGAGTGGGAGAAGCTTTTACCACGATGGAACATCTCCGGCAGCATGGGCTGGATAAACTTATCGTCGACTTGAAACAGCCTGTCTTGGGGATTTGCCTGGGCATGCAGTTGATGTGTCGGCATTCGGAAGAAGGCGACGCCGATTGCCTGGGGATTTTCGATACCGACGTCAAACGTTTTGTGGCCGGGAGGCACGAAGATAAGGTTCCGCATATGGGATGGAATAACCTGACCGAAGTGAAAAGCGATCTTTTTCCGGCCGAACTGGAAGACAAATTTGTTTACTTTGTACATAGTTATTATGTGCCTGTCAACACGTATACGGCAGCCACGACCGACTATATCCTTCCCTTCAGCGCCGCGCTGCACAAAGGAAACTTTTATGCCACGCAATTCCACCCGGAAAAAAGCGGCTCGGTAGGCGAAGCGATATTGCGGAATTTTTTAAATTTATAAGTAGCTGATTTTATGATAGAGCTTATTCCCGCCATCGATCTGATAGAAGGCAAATGCGTCCGCCTGACACAAGGCGATTACGATACAAAAAAGATTTATAACGAAGACCCGTTGGAAGTAGCCAAGATGTTCGAAGCATACGGCATCCGGCGGCTGCATGTGGTCGATCTGGACGGCGCCCGGGAGGGCCGGATTATCAATTACCGTACGCTGGAACGGATTGCCACCCGCACGTCGCTGATCATCGACTTCGGCGGAGGCCTCAAGCAGGAGGACGATGTGGAAATCGCCTTCGAAAGCGGCGCGCAGATGGTGACGGGCGGCAGTATCGCCGTGAAACAACCCGAGGTATTCGTTTCGTGGATACGAAAATTCGGAAGCGAAAAAATCATTCTCGGAGCCGATGCGAAAGAACGCAAAATTGCCATAAGCGGATGGAAAGAGGGAACCGACAAAGAGTTGATTCCCTTTATTAAGGAGTATTCCGAGCGGGGAATTACCAAAGTAATCTGTACCGACATCGGTCGCGACGGCATGCTGCAAGGGCCGGCTACCGAGCTCTACCGCGAGATAGCCGACGCCATTCCTTGCCTGCATATCATTGCCAGCGGAGGCGTCAGCTCGATAGAGGATATTGAAAAGCTGGCCGAGGCCGGCATTCCTTCGGTAATTTTCGGCAAAGCCATTTACGAAGGCCGCATTCAGGTGAAAGACCTGGTTCGGTTCACCTAACAAACAACCGGGTGGGACCAGGAAACGCACACCGTACTCCGGTAAAAACGATACGTCCGCATAGGGCAGACCGGCGCGTTACCCGGGTTGAAGCGCCTATACAACAGTATCCTTCTGAAAAGTATACCCTTAGGCAGTATACCTAAAGACAGGAATTTCATACACGAACCTCATTAAAAAGAACGACATGCTTGCCAAAAGAATCGTACCTTGCCTCGACATCAAAGACGGGAAAACCGTGAAAGGCATCAACTTCGTGAACTTCCGCGACGCGGGCGACCCGGTAGAGCTGGGCGCGCAATACAGCCTGGCCGGAGCCGACGAATTGGTCTATCTGGATATTACCGCTTCGCATGAAGGCCGCAAAACCTTCACCCGGCTGGTGCGCGAGGTAGCTGCCCACCTGAGTATACCATTTACGGTAGGCGGCGGCATCAACGAACTTTCCGACGTAGACCGGCTGCTCAGCGCCGGAGCCGACAAGGTATCCGTCAACTCGGCCGCCCTCTGGCGTCCGGAGCTTATCGACGAAATCGCCCGCAACTTCGGCAACCAGGTATGCGTGGTAGCCATCGACGCCAACTGCGAAAACGGCCGGTGGAACTGCTATCTGAACGGGGGCCGTGTTCCCACCGGAAAATCCCTTTTCGCCTGGGCCGAAGAAGCCGAAAGCCGGGGAGCCGGAGAGATTCTGTTTACCAGCATGACGCACGACGGGGTAAAAGAAGGCTATGCCAACGAAGCCCTCGCTGCCCTGGCCGACACGCTGCATATCCCCGTCATCGCCTCGGGAGGAGCCGGCCGGCCAGAACATTTCCGCGATGCCTTTCAGAAAGGAAAAGCCGATGCAGCCCTGGCCGCCAGCGTTTTCCATTTCGGAGAAATCGAAATCGGTTCGCTCAAACAATACCTCCGCCGCGAAGGCGTCGATGTAAGAATTTAATATACGAAGATAAAATGACATTAGATTTTGAAAAAATGGGCGGCCTCGTACCCGCCATCGTGCAAGACAACAACACCGGCAAAGTGCTGATGCTAGGTTTCATGAATGAAGAAGCCTACGAAACCACCCGCGAAACGGGAAAAGTAACTTTTTTCAGCCGCACCAAAAACCGCATCTGGATGAAAGGCGAAACCAGCGGCAACACCCTGCAAGTAGCCAGCATCCTGGCAGATTGCGACAACGACACGCTGCTGATTAAAGCCATCCCCGCCGGCCCTGTCTGCCATACCGGCGCCGACACCTGTTTCGGCGAAAAGAACACGGAAGACATTATGTTCCTGAAATACCTGCAAAACTTCATCGAACGCCGCCGTCAGGATATGCCCGAAGGATCGTACACCACTTCCCTCTTCACCAAAGGCGTGAATCGCATGGCCCAGAAAGTAGGCGAAGAAGCTGTGGAAACCGTGATCGAGGCCACCAACGGCACCGAAGAAGGATTTATTTACGAAGCCTCCGATTTGGTATACCACCTGATCGTGCTGCTCACCAGCAAAGGCCTGCGGTTGGAAGACCTGGCCCGCGAATTGCAAAAACGTCATAAAGGCTAAAAAAATGGAAGACATTCTGCTCAAACTGGAAGAGGTGGAAATCTGCCGAGACGAGAACGTGATTCTGCGAGACGCCAGCTTCACCCTCCGCAACGGCGAGTTCGTTTATATCATCGGAAAAGTAGGCTCAGGCAAAAGCAGCCTTCTCAAGTCGCTATACTGTGAAATACCGGTACAGAAGGGAGAAGCCCGCCTGATGGACTACAACTTATGCAAAATAAAACGAAAAGACATCCCCTATTTGCGCAGGAAACTGGGTATCGTATTTCAGGATTTCCAACTGCTTACCGACCGGTCGGTAGTGAAAAACCTGGAATTCGTGCTCAAAGCCACCGGCTGGAAAAAGAAAAGCGAAATACACAATCGCATCGACGAAGTACTTACCCAGGTAGGCATGCACACCAAGGGATACAAAATGCCCCACGAGCTTTCGGGCGGCGAACAACAACGCATCGTCATCGCCCGCGCTCTGCTGAACAACCCCAGCCTGATACTGGCCGACGAACCTACGGGCAACCTCGATCCCGAAACCAGCGGCCAGATCGTGCAACTTCTGCACGACATCTGCCGGATGGGACGCGCCGTAATCATGACCACCCACAATTATACCCTGGTACATAATTATCCGGCCCGCATCGTAAAATGCGAGAATGGTAGTCTGACTGATGTAAAAGAATAAATTTTTACGTACCTTTGCGGCGCCCTGCCGGAAACCCGGTAAACCTTGGCGCCGACGGTATTCCGTTACTATTTGGGAACAAACAATTTAATATAGAGAAGAAGAAAATGAAAGTTTTAAAGTTTGGCGGTACATCTGTAGGATCTGCACAGCGCATGAAAAGCGTAGCACAACTCATTACGGGAGAACGTAATATCATCGTATTGTCAGCCATGTCGGGTACAACCAACTCGCTGGTGGAAATCTCCGACTACCTGTACAAGAAAAACCCCGACGGCGCGAACGAGATCATCAACCAGCTCGCCATGAAGTACAACGACCACGTGGAAGCGCTCTACAGCACCGACGAATACAAGCAAAAGGCCAAAGAACTGATTAAATCTCATTTCGACTATATCCGCACCTTCACCAAAGACCTCTTCACCCTGTTCGAAGAAAAAGTAGTCCTGGCCCAGGGCGAACTCATTTCGACCGGCATGATGAATCTTTATCTGAACGAATGCGGCGTAAAATCCGTTATGCTGCCGGCGCTCGACTATATGCGCACCGACAAAAACGCCGAACCCGACCCTGTCTATATTAAAGAAAAACTTACGAAACTGATCGACGAACATGCAGAAGCCGACCTTTACATCACCCAGGGCTATATCTGCCGCAATGCTTACGGCGAGATCGACAACCTGCAACGCGGAGGCAGCGACTACAGCGCGTCTCTCGTCGGCGCAGCCGTGAATGCCGAAGAAATCCAGATCTGGACCGACATCGACGGCATGCACAACAACGACCCGCGCATCGTGGAAGGCACCTCGCCCGTACGCCACCTTCATTTCGAAGAAGCGGCCGAACTGGCCTATTTCGGAGCCAAAATCCTGCATCCCACCTGCATTTTGCCGGCCAAGCTGAACAATATCCCCGTCAGGCTGTTGAATACAATGCAGCCCCAAGCGCCGGGCACGCTGATTTCGAATGCCACCGAAAAGGGCAAAATCAAAGCGGTAGCCGCCAAAGACAACATCATCTCGATCAAGATCAAAAGCGGCCGGATGCTGCTGGCCACCGGCTTCTTGCGGAAAGTATTCGAAATTTTCGAAAACTACCAGACTCCTATCGATATGGTGACGACTTCGGAAGTAGGCGTATCGGTAACGATCGACAGCCGCAAGCACCTGGAAGAAATCGTCGACGACTTGAAGAAATACGGCACCGTGACGGTAGACGAAGAAATGGTAATCGTCTGCGTGGTAGGCGACCTGGAATGGGACAACGTAGGTTTCGAAGCCAGTATCGTATCCGCCCTCAAAGACATTCCGGTTCGGATGATCTCGTATGGCGGCAGCAACTACAACGTGTCGCTGCTGATTAAAAAGGATGATAAGAAAAGGGCGCTACAGGCACTCAGCGACCATTTATTCAACCAGAAATAAAAACGAAACGAGGGCAGCCGCATCAGAGACTGCCCTTATTTATATAGCTATAAAACAGTATACTTATGCTCAAAGGAACCTTTCCGCTTGAAAAATTCGAGCCGTTGGCGACACCGTTCTATTATTACGATATGGAACTGCTACGGGAAACGCTCGACCTGGTGAAAACCGAAGCCGGACGGTATGGGTATCATATCCATTACGCCGTGAAAGCCAACGCCAACGCGCGCTTGCTATCGACTATCGCGGCAGGCGGCCTGGGCGCCGACTGCGTGAGCGGAGGAGAAATACAGGCCGCTCTCGACGCCGGATTCCCGGCCGGAAAAATCGTATATGCCGGCGTAGGCAAAGCCGATTGGGAAATCAACCTGGGGCTGGATCAGGATATTTTCTGCTTCAACGTAGAATCGGCCGTCGAATTGCAGATTATCGACTCCCTGGCTGCCGCAAAAGGGAAAATAGCACCGGTGGCTCTGCGGATCAATCCGGAAGTAGATGCTCACACCCACGCCAAAATCACCACGGGAATGAAAGAAAACAAGTTCGGCATCAACCTGGGCCAACTCAGCGACGTAGTCGAAGAACTGAAAAAACTGTCTCATATCCGGCTGATCGGCATCCACTGTCATATCGGTTCGCAGATTACGGATATGTCGGCCTTTCGCAACCTGGCCATCCGGGTAAACGAGATTCAGGAAGAACTGGAAGCCCAGGGGCTGAAAATCGATAATCTGAATTTCGGCGGAGGATTAGGTATCGATTATTATCATCCTAACCACCTGCCCATTCCGGCTTTCGACAACTATTTCGCCGTTTTCCACAAACTGCTCGAGCTGCGCCCCGGCCAACAGGTACATTTCGAACCGGGCCGATCCATCGTAGCCCAATGCGGCACGCTGGTCTCGCGTGTACTGTACGTGAAAAAAGGAGAAACGAAACAATTCGCCATCCTCGATGCCGGTTTCACCGAACTGATCCGCCCGGCTATGTACGATGCTTATCACCGGATGGAAAATATTTCGAGCCAGGAGGCTGTCGAGCTTTACGACGTGGTAGGCCCGATCTGCGAATCGTCAGACGTATTCGGCAAAGACGTGGAACTGAACAAAGCCCGCCGGGGCGATTTTATCGCTATCCGCTCTGCCGGAGCCTATGGCGAGGTAATGGCTTCGCAATATAACTGCCGCCGGCTGCCGGCCGCCTATTATTCCGATCAATTAGTTTAATAAACGCTCAAGAAAAAAGCGCGTGCGCCCGGCCCCGGACAGCCGGTGTACGCGCTCGACATTTCTAATGGAACAGTTATTTGTATTCACATCGACAGAGCTTTGGCTGGGTGGCCTCACCACCTTGTTGTTTCTCTTTCTTATGCTGTACGATCTGGTGCCTTATGCCCGGCCCTTACGCCGCGCCAAGGAACGCCCGGCCGAAGACAACGGCTTCCGCCCGCCCGTATCGGTGATTGTCTATGCCAAAAACGAATCGGAAAATCTCCGCAAGCATCTGCCCGCCCTCTTGGCCCAGGAGTACCCGGTTTTCGAAGTCATCGTCATCAACGACGGTTCGACCGACGAAAGCGACCAGGTGCTCAAAACACTCGAAAACGAATACAAACAGCTATATCACACCTATATACCGGAAAACGCCCGCTACCTGAGCCGCAAGAAGCTTTCGCTTACCATCGGCATCAAAGCGGCCAAATACGATTTGTTGCTCTTTACCGAAGCCAATTGCGAGCCGGCTTCTTCGCAATGGATCGCCTCGATGGTGCAACCCTACCGCCGCGCGGAAACCCAAGTGGTACTAGGTTTCTGCGCCTATCGGCATACCCGGGGCTTTTTCCATAAGCTGGTGGCTTACGACAATCTCATAACCGGCTTGCAGTACCTCTCGTGCGCCTTGAAAAATCATCCTTATACGGGCGACGGCCGCAACCTTTCGTATCGCAAATCGCTTTTCTTCGAGCACAAAGGTTATTATAAGTCGTTGGGATTGCATGCCGGCGACGACGACCTTTTCATCAACGAAGCCGCCACGGGAGCGAATACGGCCGTGGTTTATTCGCCCGACAGCCTGACGGAGATGGCGCCGGTAGATTATTTCCGGATGTGGAAAGAAATGAAAGTGTCGCGGGCAGCCACGAAAAAATATTACAAGGGGGGCAAACTTACCTTTTTCCGCTTGGGGGCCTTATGCTTCTATTTGTTCCTGGCGGCTGTCGTGGCATCGATCGTCTACGGCACGGCTGGCAACTGGCTGATAGCTGCACTGGCTGTTTTGCTTTGGTCGGTCCGCTCGCTGGTCAGGATAATCGTTCTCCGCCGGTCGGCCCGGTTGCTGGGCCAACCGCCGCTTACCGGCTGGCTGCCGCTGCTGGAAACGGTACAACCGCTCTTTGGCGTCTATGTGCGCATCTACCGGATGTTCCGGGCCAAAAACGATTATACCTTCCGGCTGGGGAATAATCGATGAAAAGAGGAAAGCCGGAAAAAGCAGGCATTACAAATGCTTCATAAGTTCAGCCCATCCTAGATCATAAACTTCCTGGCTCGGAGACTCCGCCAGTTTCTCCGAGAGGGTGTAAGCCAACTCATCCGTATCTATTTTCAATTTCATAAAATTTATCCACCCTCTGATATTCTGCATTTCATTATTATAACCACCTTGAATCAGCAATGGACCGGAAGGCATGCAGTAATAGCTTAGCATCCGCTCGCAAATAGCAGCAGCATATGGACGGTCATCTTCTCCCAGTCTTAAAAAAATATACTCGTTATTCAGAAAACTTTCTTTTTTAACTCTTCCATCTTCATCCAATATCTGATTATACCGCAACCTCTCCCAAATCGCTTGGGACCGCGCCTGCGTAAATCCTGGGGCAAGTCCTATAAACCCATTGGGGGGCACCGGCTTGTTGGTCTTATTCCGCCTAGCCATACTAAACGCCCCCATTCGCTTGACACCCTTCAAATAATAACGCAATTTGGTATATAATTCAAAATAATTATCTTCAGGCGAAAGAAAATCATTATGTCTTTTTCTGATTGAGCCGTACATTAAATAATTCCAAGAGTTATCCAGATTCTTTTCCAACTGATTTTCATCGATTCCGAAGATCTCCGTTTCTCGTTCTCCTGCAGCAAAACTTTCCAACGTCACCCAATCGTTGCCTGAGTGCAAAACCTTGGCTGCGTAATGAAAAGCCGCATTCTGGCCTCCGGACGAATATATTTTAAGCTGTTGTTTATTTTCAGCATCGATCGTATTTCCCATCAAAGTAGCGGCCATCACATCGCAGGCACGGTAAAACATGGGGACACCTCTACGGATGGAATCTATCATCGCGTCTTCCGTATTATCCCGGTGAAGAAGAAACAAATCGATGGTTTTGCCCGAAGGAATGGCGTTAGCGACTTCATTGGATAAATATAATACATTCATCAATTCCTCTTGCAAAAAAAGATTCGAATCGGTATGTAATTTCACAATATACGATTTATCCGCCACCTTCTCCAACTGGGCTTTCATCCGTTCAGAGGTAGCCTCTTTCATATAGACCAAGTCCTCCACCAAGGCTATAAATTTTTGGTAATTTTCCATCGGATTAATGACATCGTGATAACTTTCCGTCGTCTGGTCGTAAATCACCAGTTTCTTAAATAATTCCAGAGCAGATGTAAGCGAACCGACCCTATCTTTCAAAAGCTGATATTCCTTAGGGGTCATGCAAGAGGCAATCTCCTGTTGAACTCCTTGCTTTTTACTTTGCCGATAAGCCAGGATAGCGGGTGCTACCCTTTTTCTATAAACCGCATCTAAATCAACGCTTTTGGTCTTCATTCCCTTCCCCAACCATTTCGGAACCCTTATTCCCTCCTTTTCTTTAAAACCTGCCTGCACTTGCAGATAAGGCTTATCAAATAAAACTTTGCCAGAAGCGGGCCGGAAAAATAATTTGCTACGATCAACCAACTGATTCATGGTTGCGATCAGGCCGGCAGATTCCACATAAAGCTCATGATTAGGCGTATTCATTCCCGTCACCATTTTCCGGTCGTCGGAAACAGCAAATAACCTATCCTCGCCAGGCTCTTTCCGAACAGACATAGCCTGTACCACGCCCGAAACTACAGGAGCCGGATGAACATGCGAAGCATGGAAATAACGGTCTTGCAATAATTGACTGATCGAAGCCTGGGAAGAAGTTCTGGGGCAGGCATCCAAAGTGCGGGAAACGGATTCCGGTTTGCTAGCATAACGTTGCATGAGAGTATTTTTTAAGGATGAAATAATAGAAATCGATTAGGCTAAAAGTAGATATAAAAATTAGGAAACACAATACACTTCCGATTTTTATATCTTCCTATTTAATCTCTCTCTCAGTAAGTAAATTCGTTTATTTTTTTGTCTCTACATTTTCACCTATAAGAATGGGAAACGAAAAATAACCGAACACAGAGTTATTCTCAGATCACTTTCTCCGTATACAACTCTCCATTAAAATCCCGGTACTTCGCTCCCCGGTAAAATTCTGTCAATAAACCGGCGGCCGCAGCGATTTTTTGCCGGCCGGCGTCGGAAAGGTTGCTGGTCAGCAAGCCGCTACCCAATACTCCGGGTTCACATGGCGTCTTTTCCCGTTCGATGATGCTCAGGGTAAGGGCCTGGCAAGAAAAAATCACGCCTTCCATCCCCCGGCAACGGCTTTTAATAAGCCTTTCCAACGCTTCCTTTTCCTGCAAGGTCTGGTAGCCGTACCATAAAAAACATTTTAAATGAAGTTTCGAGGCCTGTTCGAACACGTCGAGATAGGTATAGCCGTTTGCATCGGGAGCATCTATCCGGTACGGATCGATATGGATAAAAGAAGTGAGGGGCAGAGAGGGCAGCAATTCCCGCATGCCGGCTATCGAGTTGCCAAGATGCAATTCAATCCGGTCGTTCAGCCGGTGTTTTTCTCCGAACTTTCCGATGCTGCGAAGGGCCTCTTCGTCTATATCGAAAAAAACATAGCGACTCTCCTGCCCTCGAATCGACATGGCCAAGCCGGGGGAACCCAGGTATCGGTTCTCGGCTGAAGCCGTTCGCTCCAACCGGCTGTAAAGACTTTCTTTTACCGGATGGTTAACTGCTTTTTCCAGAAAACGGTAAATACCGTAGTGTTGCTCGGGGGTAGCCTGCAATTCATAATCGGCATAAGCCGAGTTTGTTTCCACGTAGACCCAAGGTTGCTCGATGGCTATCAGATCGCACAACGGCAGATGTTTCCATACTTCGGCTTGTTTTCCGTAATGTGTGTAACCCATGATATAGATTGTTGAGGATGAACGCTGTGCCAAGGTAATCAAATTTTTCATCTTCTCTCCTTCTACCGGAGCAAAAAAAGATCGTTTTTCCGCTTCGAAAAAAGAAAATTATACACGAACTACCCCCCTGTCCGGGCCTCGGATAGCTGTTTGCATAATTCATTGATTTTCAATGCCCATTAAGACGTGCAAAAATACACCGCAGTGAAATTCCAATTACATGCCGGTGTAATTAAAATTACATCGGCATCCGTTTCCGGTTTCCTGGGCATCCGGTCGGATTTATCCCGGCAACTGCCTGAAAGGAAGTTGTTAAAAAGTACAATAAGTCCAGGTATAAAAAATCTTCTTGCACAGCCTCCTTGCGACAGGCATTTTATTCGAAACGGATGCTGCGCGCCGGGTCGATTTTGGTAATGAGGTAAGAGGGGCCCAGCATCATCAACATGGCGGCCGTCAACGTGCCGGCATTCAATAACAAAAGAGAAACCAGGCTGAGATCGACGGGCACGGCGTCGAGATAATAAATGGAGGGATCGAGGGTGATCAGGCGGAAATGCGATTGAAGAAGGCAAAGACCGATACCGATCAGATTGCCCCACAGCATGCCTTTGCCGATCAGGAAAAACGAAACATATAAAAAGATATGGCGGATACGGGTGTTGTTTTCACCTAAAGCCTTCAGGATGCCGATCATATTCGTGCGTTCGAGAATGATGATAAGCAGCCCCGAAATCATGGTAAATCCGGCCACGGCCAACATCAATACCAAGATAATCACCACGTTGATGTCGAGCACGTCGAGCCAGTTGAAAATCATCGGGTTCAATTCCTTGACGGAACGGGCGTAAAACGTATTGCCCTCGCGATCGTGCCGCTCGGCCAGATCGAAATAGAGGGCTTCCGACACTTCGTCGAGACGGTCGTAATCGTCTACCAGCAGTTCCACCCCGCTTACCTGGTCGTCGGCCCAGCCGTTCAGCCGGCGTACCTGCCGTATATCGGCCAGCACGAATAATTTGTCGTAATCCAGAAAGCCCGTATCGTAGATGCCACTGATGTGGAATTTACGCGCTCTCACTTGGTCTTGCACGAAATAAGTCAGGAAAGAATCGCCCGTTTTTAATCCCAGCAAATCGGCCAGATAGCGGGAGATAAGCACGTCTGTAAAAGCTTTTTCCTTGTCGAGGACGAATAATTCCCCTTCTTTCAGGTTGTTCCGGAAAAAGGTCCAGTCGTAGTCGGCATCGATTCCTTTCAGGACGATTCCCTGGAAATCGCTGTCGGTTTTCAAGATGCCCGGCTTGGTGGCAAATACCTCGGCATGCCGGATACCGGGAAAGGAGCGCAGATGATGAAGCAGCGTATCGTCCGCGGCGATCGGCGTCGATTCGTAGGAAGCATTCGTGTCGAAATTGGTGATCTGGATGTGCGAGCCGAACCCGATCACTTTGTTGCGCACTTCTTTTTTAAAACCGATGACGATGGCAACGGAAAGAATCATCACCGCCAATCCCAGCGCAATGCCGATCGTAGCGATACGCACGGCCGGGGGGGTGACTTGGCGGCCTCCCTCCCGGTTGAAATGAATTCTGCGCGCTATAAATAATTCCAGGTTCAATCTTGTTGTCGTCGTTCGGTTAAACAACCCGGCCGGGATAGGCTTCGAGAGCTTTAGCCAGCACGGTAAGCGCCTTGGCCAGGTCTTCTTTTTTCAATACATATGCAATACGCACTTCGTTTTTACCCAAACCCGGCGTGGTATAGAAACCGGAAGCCGGCGCCATCATGATGGTTTGCCCTTCGTAAGCGAAGTCGGACAAACACCAGGCGCAAAATTTATCGGCATCGTCTACCGGCAGCTTGGCGACCGTGTAGAATGCCCCCATCGGGATCGGCGAGTAACATCCGGGAATCCGGTTGAGGCCGTCGATCAGGAACTTGCGACGTTCTACATATTCGTTGTATACTTCCAGCATATAGGTGTCGGGCGTATCGAGCGAAGCTTCGGCAATGATCTGCCCCACGAGGGGCGGACTGAGCCGGGCCTGGCACCATTTCATAACATTTTCGCGTACCATTTGGTTTTTGGTAATCAACGCGCCGATCCGGATGCCGCATTCGCTGTAGCGTTTGGAAACGGAGTCTACCAATACGACGTTGTTTTCGATTCCTTTCAGGTGGAAAGCGGAAATGTAAGGAGCGCCCGTATAGCAAAACTCGCGGTATACTTCGTCGGAGAAAAGAAAAAGATCGTACTTTTTTACGATGTCGCGTATCTGATCCATTTCCTTCTGGGTATAGAGATAGCCCGTCGGGTTGTTGGGGTTGCAGATCAGGATTGCTTTGGTACGGGGGGTAATAAGTTCTTCAAATTTTTCCACCGAGGGCAGGGCGAAACCTTCGTCGATGGTGGAAGGGAGGGTTTTAATCACCGCGCCGCACGAAATGGCAAAGGCCATATAGTTGGCATAGGCCGGTTCGGGCACGATGATTTCATCGCCAGGATCCAGGCAAGCCATAAAGGAGAAAAAGACGGCTTCCGAACCTCCCGTAGTGATGATTATATCGTCTACGTCTACATGGATGTGAAATTTGGCATAATAATCTACCAGTTTTTCACGGAAACTCCGGATGCCTTCGCTGGGCGAGTATTCCAACACTTTCCGATCGATCCGGCGCATCGCTTCCATCGCGACTTCGGGGGTAGGCAAATCGGGCTGTCCGATATTCAAATGATATACCTTGATACCTTTCGCTTTAGCCTCGTTGGCCAGCGGAACCAGTTTACGGATGGGAGAAGCCGGCATATTGACTCCCCGTTGTGAAATGTTAGGCATTCTTCGTTTACGTTAATTAAAAATTATGGCCAAGATAGCGCGAACCGAACGCAGAAGCAAAGCTTGCTTTGATTATGCCCAGGTGAAGCCTATCTTCGGTTGATATTCGAAGCAAAGATAGTGCAAACCGAGCGTAGAAGCAAATTTATTTGGTTTTGTGTCTCTTCCAGTCGATTTTTGTTTCTTTAAAGGCAAAAAAGTGGAAAAAAGATACCGCCCCGCCCCGAAAAGATCGCTTTATGGACTGCCCTCAGGCGGCAGGCGGCAGATCTCCGACAGCAG
This sequence comes from Tannerellaceae bacterium, assembly GCA_048465615.1. Lineage (GTDB taxonomy): Bacteria > Bacteroidota > Bacteroidia > Bacteroidales > Tannerellaceae > Parabacteroides. The sequence goes on along the minus strand of DBFWLD010000027.1, from coordinate 28,680 downwards.
GCGGGCGGCAATCGGTTTCAAGCAGTAGCCGGACGGCAACAGGTCGCAGGCAGTAGCAAAAGGGCAACCGGCGCAAAAAACAGCAGAATGGCGGCAGCCCTCAGGCGGCAGGCAAAGGCTAAATGCTCGGGCGAGGAGAATCCTTGCTGGCGTGCATGGTCGAGACGAACGCATTCGGATCGATCTCCTTCACCTCGTCTTTCAACCGCGGCATATCCTTGCGTTCGGCTATGGTGAAGATAATTTCCGTCTCATGCCCCTCGTACATCCCGCGTCCGTGGATAAAGGTACCGCGCATTCCCAGTTTATTCACAATCAGGTCCTTCATTTCCAATGTTTTGCGGGAAACGATAAAGACAGCCCGATTGGGATTCTCGGTCTGAAACATTTCCACGATTTTCCCGTATACGAAGATGGTGAACCAGGAATACAAGGGAACGGCCCAATCCTGAAATACGATAAGGCCCAGCAAAACCACAGCCGAGTCGAGCACGATAATCATATTGCTTACCTTCAGGTTCGAATCGTTGGCAATCACCCGAGCCAGCACATCGGTGCCTGCACTGGTGCTTTGGGCGCGGAAGATACAGGTAACGCCGAGCCCCAGAATAGCCCCGCCGTAGAAAGCGGCGATAAACGCGTCGTTTTCCACCAACGGATCGGTCAGGAAATAAGAAAGCGTATCGGTAAATATGGAAATCAGCAAAAAGGTGACGATGGTCTTAGGCCCGGAAGAAAGACCGATTTTCCGCATGGCCAGAAAGAGCAGAGGAACATTGAAACAAAGAGCCGTGGCACCCATCGGAAACCCGTCGGGCATAAAAGAAAAAAGCCCCTTGGTGACGTAATGAATCACGATCGAAATACCGTATACTCCCCCCGGCACGATTTTATAGGGAGCTAGAAAGAGCACGTAACTCAAGGCTTGTAGAAAAGCGCCGACCACGATCAGGGAATAATCGGCTACGTTTTTCTTCACTGTAGCCTGGGTAGGCAAATGGAGTGTTTGTTTCATGGTAGAATGTAAATCTAATGTTATTTGTTTTTAGCGTGCAAACCGAAAGAGAGCCCGCCCGGCCCGGCAGATGCCGGCATCTAGCCTGTCTTCGTTTTGCGGCAGCAAAGATAGAGAAAAAAAGAAGAGGACATCGTTTTACCCGATTATTCCTTAATGCCCCCTTACAAAAGAACGGATCGGCCCCCCGGCATAGTTTTTTTACCGGCCGACCTGTTTATGCCGTTCATACGAAGGACGCGCCCAACGCAGATAAACCAGCAGAGACAGGATACAGCAACCGGCCCCCGCCAGATAGGCAGCCGACAAGCTGAACCGGGCGGCAATGAACCCGGCCGCCAGCATCCCGGCTCCTACCCCCAGATCGAAAGAAGTAAGGTAAGTGGAAGTAGCCGTTCCGCGCCGGTTGTGTGGGGCTACGTTGACAAACAGGCATTGAAAGGCCGGAACGCTGATTCCGAACCCGATACCGATAGCCAGGCCCGCCAGGAAAAAAACCGGCACGCTGGGCAACAAAGCAAAAAGAGCAAACGAAACGGCCAGGCTGAGCTGCGAGCTGAGGGCCACCCGATGAATCTGCCCCTGATCTACCAGCCGGCCGGAAACCAGCCGCGCGCTGCCGACGCCGACAGCCATACAGATAAAAAAGTAGCCGGGATGGGATACGCCGATTTCCTTTCCGTACAAAACGACAAACGAGAGGATCATGCCGTAAGGAACAGCCACCAGCAAATAAGATAATCCGGTAGGCAAGGCTTCCACCAACAGAAAACGGTCGAGCGAAAAACGAGGCCGGGGCGCAGGTTGGCGTGCCGGATACCGAATCAATCCTACCGAGGCCACGCCGCAGAAGGCGATGGCCAAGCTAACCGCTACCAAGGGATGAAACCCGTGCCGGCCATACAGCGTAACGGCCACCAAAGGAGCGAGCGACATGGCCAAATTGATAGCCAGGCCGTAAAATCCCATGCCTTCGCCGCGCCGGCGGGAAGGTATCACATCGATCGTAATGGTATTGCCCGATACGGAAGTAAGCCCCATAAATCCGCCTTGTATAAACCGCACGGCCATCATCGCGAGCAGGGTACCGGCAAAAAAGTAGCCGGCAAAAAGAAGGGCGAAGGAAGCAAAGGCAAATAAATAAAGCGGCTTGCGCGAAAAGCAATCGACCAGGTAGCCGGAAAACGGACGGATGCACATCAACCCTACGGTATAGCTGGATAAAGCCAGGCCTACTTCCGAGGGGCCGATGCCCAGCGTATCCGTCAGATAAAGAGGAAGGGTAGGCATCAGCATATAAAAAGCGAAATTCATCAGGAAATAGGAAAGGCAACACTGGATGAAATTCCGGTTCCAGAGCGCGATTTTTCCTTCTTCCGCAGGAAGGATGGAAAGATCGCTTTCCCCGGAACACGTATTGCAATCGGCATAACTATCTGTCGGCGCAAGGCCGCCATTCTTATTATTCATCAGATCGTTGTTTGATTATCCCTTTTCCCGGCCCGGACGCAATAAGGACGAGCGGAAGGGAGAAAGAGAAGCGAAAGGTAAAAGGAGGAAAGCCGGAAGGGCCTCAGGCCAACTCGCTCAGTTCGAGCCACCGCATGGTTTTCTCGTCGATTTCATCCATCAGCTGCGCAATACGCTGCGATTTTCCCAACAGAGCGTCATTGCTTAACGTCCCGCTGCTTAACTCGGTTTCGAGGGCGGCCTTCTCGGCTTCCAAGGCGGGGATTTCGGTTTCCAACGCCTCGAATTCTTTTCTTTCGGCCCAGGTAAGTTTCTTTTTTTGAGCAGTTGTCTGTCGAGAAGGCGCGGGGGCCGGTTGCTTCCGGCGGGCTTCCCGAGCGGCTTCCGCCTCTTTTTCTTCCTGATCCTTCATTTCTTTCCAGCCCCGGTATTGGGTATAATTGCCGGGAAAATCCTGAATATCGGCATTTCCCCGGAATACCAGCAAATGGTCGACCACCTTATCCATAAAATACCGGTCGTGGGAAACCACGATGGCGCATCCCTTAAAGTTCCGAAGGTATTCTTCCAGCACGTTCAAGGTGATAATATCCAAATCGTTGGTCGGTTCGTCGAGCACCAGGAAATTGGGGCTTCGCATCAAGACGGTACATAAATACAGCCTGCGCTTTTCTCCGCCGCTCAACTTATATACGTAACTATGTTGCTTCTCGGGGGTAAACAGGAAATAATTCAGAAACTGGGAAACGCCCATCTTACGTCCGTCGCCCAGATCGACATATTCGGCTATGTTCTGCACCACGTCGATTACCTTCATCTGTTCGTCGAATTGCAGGCCATCCTGGCTGTAGTAGCCGAAGCGGACGGTTTCGCCGATGTCGAAACTTCCGCTGTCGGGAGCCACTTCTCCCATCAGCATTTTAATAAAGGTAGATTTGCCGGTGCCGTTGTTGCCCACAATGCCCATTTTTTCGTAACGGGCGAAGATATAATTGAAATCGTCGGTGATCTTCACCTCGCCGAAACGCTTGGAAACATGGCTGGCTTCGAAAATTTTCGAACCGATATACGAAGCCTTCACTTCCAGGTTGAGCGCCTCTTTTTCCCGTTGTTGGGAAGCCTTCTTTTCCAGCTCGTAAAAAGCGTCGATCCGGTATTTGGCTTTCGTACCGCGCGCCTGGGGCTGGCGGCGCATCCAGTCGAGTTCTTTGCGAAGCAAATTGCTGGCCCGGTCGACTTCGGCGTTCTGCGCTTCGATACGTTCCTGCCGTTTTTCCAGGTAATAGCTGTAATTGCCTTTATACTGGTAAATCTGCCGGCGGTCGATCTCGATGATTTCGCTGCATACGCGGTCGAGAAAATAGCGGTCGTGCGTTACCATCAGGATGCTGATATTCGCCCGGCTCAGATAGCTTTCCAGCCATTCGGTCATTTCCAGATCGAGGTGGTTGGTAGGTTCGTCGAGGATAATCAACTCGGGATCGGTAATCAGCACATTGGCCAAAGCTACCCGCTTGAGCTGGCCGCCGGAAAGCTCCTCTACCTTCTGGTCGAGATTATGGATTTTAAGCTGACCCAGGATCTGTTTAGCCTTTTGCTCATAATCCCAGGCTTTGAGGTGATCCATCCTCAGAAGCAAATCGTCCAGGTTGCCGGGGTTTTCGGCGGCCATCGCCGCTTCATATTCGGCAATCAGCCGCACGGTTTCGTTTTGCGAATAGAAACAAGCCTGGAGCACGGTCAATCCGGCCGGATAGGCAGGCGACTGTTCGAGATAACCCACCCGAAGCCCGTTGCGGAATACCACCGAGCCGCTTTCGTAATCTTCTTTGCCGGCAATAATATTGAGCAACGTCGTCTTACCGGTACCGTTTTTAGCAATCAGGCCGATTTTCTGCCCTTGTGCCACTCCGAACGTAATATTTTCGAAAAGTACCAGGTCGCCAAAGCTTTTTGTCAACCCGTCTATCTGCAAATAACTCACCATAATCTCTTCTTTCTTGTGATACGGAGGGCAAACTTACATAAAAACCGGCTATTATCGGGCAAACCGGATAAAAATCGAACATGCCCTTACTGCCCCCAGGCCGTGCAAAAAGCGGAATATCCTCTTCTAGGCCACCTGTTTGCGGAAAAATTCCGCCTTTGCCACCCGCTCCGAACAAACCCTCTTCATTCTTTCTCTTCGAAGGAAAAAGCTGCATACGACGGCAAGAAAGCCTTTTTAAAAGTTAAATTTAAGCTATTTTACCATAGAAGGCGGGTTCCTACCCCCAAGATTATTTCCTACATTTATTCCGTAAAAACAAACCGATTTAAAGCCGTATCATTATGCTGACAGGAATGATTATTGTTTTCTTAATAGGTTATCTGATCATCGCGCTCGAACACCCGCTTAAAATAAACAAAGCCGGAGTTGCCTTATTGACAGGAACCCTTTTATGGGTTATGTACACGCTGGCCGCTCCCCTTTTCATTCCGGAAGCATCGGCCGAAGATTTCCGCATTTTTCTCGAGTTGTTCCCTTCGGCAGCCTCGCTGCCTTTTGCAGAGCAATGTACCCAATTCGTCGTTCAGCACCAAGTACTCGACAGCATCGGCGAAATCTCCGAAACGCTTATTTTCCTGATCGGCGCCATGATCACGGTGGAACTGATCGACGCGCACGGCGGTTTTATGTTTATTACCAACCGCATCACCACCCGCAAGAAAAAGAAATTACTGCTCTTGATCTCCGTCATCACCTTCTTCATGTCGGCCGTGCTCGACAACCTGACTACCTCGATCGTGATGATTATGCTTATCCGCAAACTGATCGGCAATTATAAAGAACGCTGGCTATTCGGCAGCATCATCGTCATCGCAGCCAACAGCGGGGGGGCCTGGTCGCCGATCGGCGACGTGACGACCATCATGCTCTGGGTACGCGGCAACATCTCTACTTCTTCTACCATCCCTCATCTCATCTTGCCCAGCATCGTCTCGGCATTGATCCCCGTGCTGATCGCCATGCGTTATCTGCACGGGCAGGTCACTCCGCCGCACGCGTTCGACAACGAAGACAACGACGAAGTGCTGAAAGAATTGAAAACCCAGGAAAAGCTGTCGATCCTCGTCATCGGGCTGCTCTGCCTGTTATTCGTGCCGGTCTTCAAAACCATCACCCACCTGCCTCCCTTTATGGGGATTCTGGTAGGCGTGGGCATCCTATGGGTATATACCGACATCATGTACCGCCGCAAACATACCCTGAATGAAGACCTCAAGCTAAGGCTTACCAAAATCGTACGTCGCATCGACGGGGCCACCCTGCTCTTCTTCCTGGGCATTTTGCTGGCCGTCGACGCCCTCAGATGCAGCGGCGTATTAACCGAATTCGCGCTCTGGCTCGACCATACGGTAGGCAACGTATACGCCGTCAACCTGATTATAGGCACCCTTTCGGCCATCGTAGACAACGTGCCGCTGGTAGCCGGAGCGATGGGCATGTATCCCATAGCCAACGAAGCGATGATAGCCGCCGCGGCCGATCCGGCCTATATGGCGAACTTCGTGCAAGACGGCGTGTTCTGGCAATTTCTGGCTTACTGCGCCGGCATAGGCGGAAGCATGCTGATTATCGGCTCGGCGGCCGGGGTTGTGGTGATGGGATTGGAACGGATTAATTTCCTTTGGTACCTTCGCCACATTTCTCTCCTGGCATTAGCCGGCTACCTGGCGGGCGCAGCGGTGTATATAGTGCAAAATACGATATTGGGAATCTAACGAAAAGCCGGTAACCTATGATATTGATAGCCGACAGCGGTTCGACCAAAACACAGTGGTGCCTGGCAGAAGGCCGTCGCGTCATCTGCCGACTCCGCACACCGGGCACGAACCCTTACTTTCAGACGCAGGCAGAGATGCGGCAGATAATCGGAGAAAAAGTCTACCCCCATTTGGCGGCTTACCGGGTAGAGGCGGTTTTCTTTTACGGGGCCGGTTGCGCCTCGGCTGAAAAAAACCGGTTGGTGGAACAAGCCTTGGCGGAATTTTTCCCCGTGCCGATTGAAGTAGACAGCGACCTCTGCGGCGCGGCGCGGGCGCTCTGCGGGACGCAGCCGGGAATTGCCTGCATTCTGGGAACCGGCTCCAATTCCTGCCTATACGATGGAAAACGGATTACCGAGCATATTCCCCCCCTGGGCTTTATCCTGGGAGACGAAGGGAGCGGGGCCATGTTGGGCAGGCGACTGGCCGGCGATTGTTTGAAGCGGCAACTGCCGGCCCACCTTTGCGAAGAATGGATGCGCCGGTATGAGTTAACGCCCGAAACCGTCCTGGAAAAAGTATACAAACAACCCTTCCCCAACCGTTTTCTGGCTTCCCTTACGCCCTTTCTGCTCGAACATCTGGCAGAACCAGCCGTTTATTCCTTGGTATACGATAGCTTCCGGGCTTTTTTCACCCGCAACGTCATGGCTTATACCGGATACGCAGGTTATCCGGTACATTTCACCGGGTCGATTGCCTATTATTACCGCGACGTATTGCAGGCGGCAGCGGCAGAGCTCGGACTGAAACCGGGAAAAATAGAACAGGAACCGATGGACGGCCTGATAGCTTATCATAGCGACGCTGCCGGTTATCCGGCCGCTGCCGACGCCCCCGGGCAAGTATAAACAGCCGGCTTCAAGCATCGTAACAGCCTTAGGAAAAACGCAGGAAGAAGCCTGGCGGAAGAACTTAGGCTAAATCTACAATCGACAAGCCTTTGAGGCAAGCAAAAAACAAAAACTAAGGTATGACATTTCAGCGAATAACCGAATCGGAATCTATATACGATCGACTTGAAGAGAAAAGCGTGAGCGAACTCTTGGAAGCCATTCATGCGGAAGACCGGAAAGTAGCGGAGGCGGTAGGACGCACGCTTCCCCAAATCGAACGCCTGGTAACGGCCATTGTAGAACGCATGCGGCGGGGCGGACGGATTTTTTATCTCGGCGCAGGCACCAGCGGACGGCTCGGCGTACTGGACGCCTCGGAAATTCCGCCTACTTTCGGGCTGCCGGAAGGCCGGGTAATCGGCCTGATCGCGGGGGGAGAACCGGCCTTGCGGCATCCGGTGGAAGCAGCCGAAGACGACGAAGAAAAAGGTTGGCAAGAACTGGAGGCTCACGCGATAGGCCCCGACGATACGGTGATCGGCATCGCCGCTTCGGGTACCACTCCTTACGTGATCGGGGCCCTGAGAAAAGCCAGGGAGAAAGGGATTCTAACGGCTTCGGTAGCGTGCAATCCCGATTCGCCGATGGCTTCCGTAGCCGATATAGCGATCGAAGCGGTGGTAGGCCCCGAATTTATTACAGGCAGTACCCGCATGAAAAGCGGCACGGCCCAGAAAATGATCCTCAATATGATTACCACTTCGGTGATGGTAAAGCTAGGCCGCGTAAAAGGCAACCGGATGGTACATATGCAACTGACCAACCAAAAGCTTATCGAAAGGGGAACACGGATGATCGGCGACGAACTGAAACTCGACTACCGCGAAGCCGAACAACTGCTCTTACGGCACGGTACGGTAAAAGAAGCTATCGACTCGTATCACCGGCTATGGCGTCTGAACCAATAAATTCCCGAAAGAGAGAGAAGCGCAAGAAAAAGTCTTTCCTAAGAAAAATAATCGGAAAAAAGCGCTATATTCACCTCAACTATAAAAAAACGACCGTTTATGATCTGGGATTTTGTCTTACGTTTATTTGTGGCCGGCTTGCTGGGTACCGTGATCGGCTTAGACCGGGAATACCGGGCCAAAGAAGCCGGCTACCGCACGCATTTTCTGGTTTCTCTGGGTAGCGCATTGATTATGATCGTATCGCAATACGGCTTTCAGGACATTATTCAGCAAGACAACGTAAGCCTCGACCCCAGCCGGGTAGCCGCCCAGGTAGTGAGCGGCATCGGCTTTCTGGGGGCCGGCACGATTATCATTCAAAAACAGTTCGTACGCGGGCTGACCACGGCAGCCGGCATATGGGCCACGGCTGGTATCGGGCTGGCGGTAGGAGCGGGCATGTACGGCGTGGGACTGGCCGCCACGCTGCTCACCCTGATGGGACTGGAAGTACTCAGCCTGATTTTCAAGAGCCTGGGCATGCGAAGCACGCTGATGATTTTTTCCACTTCCGAAAAAGACATTATCCGCCGGATCGACCAGGTGCTTACCCGGCATCAATATCTGCTCGTATCGTACGATATGAAAAAAATAGGCCATAGCGATGTCGACAATTACATCATCACGCTGGTGGTAAAGGCCCGCAAAAACACCGACGAAAGCCTTCTTTCCCTCTTTATGGAAAAATTTCCCGAGGTAACTATCGAGAGAATCGAATAGTTTGCCTCCCGGCACGGTAAGTTTTCGTATCTTTGCGCCTTTCGCAGGGGAAAAGAGGCGGCCCACGGGCACAACCGCCGCCGGTTTGCCTCGGATGCCCGGCGAACACTATCTGAAGCATACAAACATTAGAAAACATACTGCAATGAATTTCATTTCCAAATTATTCAAAAAAGACAGCTTGCCGGCGGAAGAAAGCAGCAAAGGCTCGGTAGAAGAATTCGTGTCGCTGGTACGCGTATATTATCAGGCCGTGATGGCGGTGAATCTGGGCATTACCAATTTGAATATCCTGGCCGATATGGCCCTGTTCAAACGCATGCTTAAAATCCCCACTCAGAACAATAAACTGGGCGTAGCCGAAAAAGCCCGTGTACGGAAAATATTGATGCAGGATTACGGACTGAGCGACAGTTTCTTTAAGGAAATAGACGGCTCGGTAAAAAAGAATTGCCGCAATCAGAACGACATCAAGACCTACTTCTTCATGTTCCAGGGATTCTGCAACGACTTGTTTACCCTGCTGGGCAACCTGATGCAATGGAAGTTCCGCTTCTCCATGCTGGTAAAAAAACTACTTTACAACATGACGGCCAAAACGGTACACGATATTCTGACCAAATCCGAATGGAAAGAAGTAAGCGTACAGAAAACGGCCTGGAGCATCCGCAAATACGCCCAAGTGCTGGGCTATTCCGAACAATGGATTACCGACTTCGTATACAACGTGGTATTGCTGGCCAAAGAAGACCAGAAAAGAGAACTGAAAAAGGATAAAAAATAAATCATCCGACACACATTTTCTTCAAACAAGATGCTGAGATTATGAACTATCTTTTTCTGGAATATGCCAAGTGCAGCACATGCCGCCGTGCCCGGAAGTGGCTCGACGAGCATGGAATAACTTATGAAACGCGTCCCATCGTCGAGCAAAACCCTTCGGCAGCCGAACTGAAAGCCTGGATCGGCCGCAGCGGCCTCGCGGCCAAACAATTTTTCAACACCTCCGGCCAGGTTTACAAAGCGCTGCAACTAAAAGACAAACTGCCGGCTTTGAGCGAAGCGGAGCAAATCGAATGGTTGGCTTCCGACGGCAAACTGGTGAAACGCCCTCTGCTGGTGGGCGACGACCGGGTATGGGTAGGTTTCAAGCCCGACCAATGGGAAAAAGAAGTGAAATAAAAACAACTCGATATGAATATATCTTCCATTGCTCCGCAGCCGGACGCCGTGGCCGCCTGCGGATTATATTGCGGAGCGTGCCGGAAATTCGTGCGCGGCAAATGCCCCGGCTGCAAAGAGAACGAAAAAGCCGGCTGGTGCAAAATACGGACATGTTGCCGGGAGCAAGGATACCGCAGTTGCGCCGATTGCGCGCCGGAAAAATGGGAAACCTGTAAAATTTACCGTAATCTGGTAGGCAAAATCTTTGCTTTTGTGTTCCGCTCCGACCGCGACGCCTGCATACGCCGGATACGGCAGACAGGCTATGCCGCCTTCAGCCGGGAGATGCACGCGAAAGGCCAAATGACGATACGCAAATGAAACCGTTAGCCCCCGCCCCCACTCCGCCCGAAGACCGGAACAAGCCCGGCGCGGAAGCTGCGCCCGATGCCTTTGCCGCACCCGACCCGCTTTCTTCTTGCGAGAGGAAAAAAAACACCGGTACGGGCATGCCTCCCGACATCCGGCACGATCCGGAGATAAAAGCCGGCGACGACAGTCTGACGGAGCCCTTCATCGGGCTGTGGGAAGCCTCCGTCAAGGCTACGCACGATTTTCTGGCGGAAGAAGACCGGCTGTTCTACCAGTCGTTCTTGCCGGTAGCATTTACCGAGGTAGATATGTTTTATCTGGCCGCGTCCGACGGCAGCCCGGCCGGTTTCATCGGCATCGCGGGCGATAAAATCGAAATGCTTTTCATACACCCGTCCGCCCAAGGCCAAGGATTGGGAAAGCGCCTGATGAATTTTGCCATTCAGAGCCGGCAAGCATGCAGGGTAGACGTAAACGAACAAAACGTACGCGCATTGGGTTTTTACTACAAACTAGGATTCGAACTCATCGGGCGCGATGCCGAAGACGGGTACGGCAAGCCCTACCCTATCCTTCATTTGCGGTTGAAAACCTAGCCGCCGGCCTGCTGTTTTCCTCCGCTGTTTTTTTTCATCCGATTCCAAACGAACAACTGTTTACGCAACCGACATATGGCACCTTACACCGTAGAACGACATCCGCTCGGCTTTTTCCTGCCCGAGAACACCAAACTCCTGATGCTGGGCAGCTTCCCCCCGCCCCGCCCCCGCTGGTCGATGGAATTTTATTACCCCAATTTCCAGAACGACATGTGGCGGATCTTAGGAATTATTTTTTATTCGGATAAAGATTATTTTCTGGATACGCCCCGCACGTTCAGCCAAGCTAAAGCCGCTGCCTTCTGCCGGGAAAAAGGAATCGGCATCGGTGATACCGCCTTGGAAATTATCCGGTTGAAAGGCGATGCCTCCGACAAATTCCTGGAAGTCGTCACCCCCATCCGTCCCGGGGAGGTGCTGGCCCGGGTGCCCGGTTGCCAAGCGGTAGTAGTAACCGGACAAAAAGCGATGGATACCCTGCTTTCCGTTCTTCCCCCCACTCCGCAGCCTAAAGTAGGCGCCTACAGCACCTTCACCTTATCCGGACGTACCTTCAAATTATTCCGTATGCCATCTTCCTCGCGCGCTTATCCCAAACCGCTGGCCGAGAAAGCCGCGGTTTACCGGCATATGTTCGAAATCTTAGGAATGATCTGAATCTTGCGCCTGCCCTCCCGAAAACGAAAGGGCAGGAAAACGCATGCTTGTAAAAAACCTTGTCCGCGTCCGGAAGAAAAGGCGTGCCCCACGTCTGCAACTATGTCTTTCGAAAACCAGATACCGCCTTCCTGCAAGTAAAATTCTCTCGGAAAAGGCCCTTACTTCTTGTATTATTTTTTATATGCCGAAAAACGGATGCCGGTGTAAGGAAAATTCCATCGGCATGAAAATAAAATTTCACCGGCATGAAATTCTTCTTACACCGGCATGAAATTCCAAGCCGATGAGGGCCATCCTGCAACTATCTATTAATCAAGCAAATACACAAACAGTATTTTCATATTTCCGGAAGCCGTACTTATTGTATATTTTTTATTTTTTAACAAACTAAAAAAAGCCCTCCCTCAAAGCCTCTAAGCCCCCAAACCCGGAAGACTTTCCCGACGTAGGGGCTATCCGACTATCCGGCTATCCGCAATGGAAATAGGTCGTTACCAACCGCATCATCTCGTCGGGATTTTTTTCCAGTTCGGCGCGCAAAGAGGCATCGCCATACGATTGTAATTTGCGGATAATTCCGTCGATCATGCTGGGGCTAAACACATTATATTTTTCGAAAATAGCCCGCTGCCGTTGCAGGCACTCGGCCGAAGCCGCGCAACTGTCGGGCAATTGGGCCAACGATGCCAATCGGTCGCGGTTGGCCTCTTGGTGGATATTTACATTTACATACGTTTTTTCGGCTATTTCCAAGGCATTTTCCATTTCAAAGCCATGCCGTACGGCTACGGCCAGGCCGGCCAACAACTGATACAAATCGGCCGAACCGTCGGGCGAGCGCATCTCTACCGTTTGTTTCTGCGTGGTGTCATACGAAGTGGGTTGCTCTAAGGGATTCGCCTGCATGCTCATATCCTTGCCGGCCGACCAGCCCAGGGGAACCCGCACCAATACCGACCGGTTCCTATCGCCCCAGCAGATATTGGTGGGAGCCTCCTGATGCGGCACCAGGCGGAAATAAGAAGTAGGATTGGTGTTGCCGAAAGCAGTAATCGAGGGAGCCAGTTCCATCATTCCCGCAATCGCCCGGCGGGCCGTTTCCGACAATACGCCGCCCGAAAGCATCTGGTTCTTCCCTTCTTTCATCAGACGCATATGGATATGCAATCCCGATCCGGCCTTGCCGACCGTAATTTTGGGAGCGAACGTAATATTATAATGATACGACAAAGCCAGGTTGCGGATCACCCATTTGGCAATCATCAATTGGTCGGCCGCTTCTTCGGCCTTGGCAGGCAGAAATTCGATTTCGTTTTGTTCGTAAATCAATCCGTCTAAGGTAAAATTGCCTACTTCGGAATGCCCGTATTTAATCCGGCCCCCGGCCTGGGCAATGGCATGTATACATTGCGTGCGAAACTCGTTGAACTTGGCATAGGGCCCCGATTCGTGGTAACCGCGCTGGTCGGTAGCGGGGAAAAGACCTTCGTCGGGCGCAATGACATAATATTCCAACTCGCCCATCGCTTCGAATTCCATTCCCGTCACTTCGCGGAAAGCCCGGCAAGCTTTGCGCAGGGTGTACTCCGGAGCGCTTTCCAGCGGCTCGCCGTCTTTATTGAAGAAAGAGCAAAGCAGGGTGAGGGTAGGAAGCGTGGCAAAAGGATCGACAAAGGCCGTACGGAAACGGGGCAATACGTACAAGTCGCTGCTTCCGGCCTCGATAAAGGAGAAAAGGCTGGAACCGTCTACCCGCTCGCCCACGGTGAGGATCGCTTCGAGATAAGCCAGGTCGTTGATGACGAAATTGAGGGTTTTCAACCGCCCGTCACCCGCCGGATACATGAAGTTGACCATCCGGATTTCCTTTTCGCGGATAAAACGGATAATATCCTCTTTGGTAAATTCGGCTGCCGGTTTTTGTAAAAAGCGAACCACGGCATTGGGGTTCATTTCGATTTCTGCGTGCATATTCATTTCTGTATTTAGCGTTAGGATAACAAGTCTGTTAACAACGTCAAAGTTAAAAAAGAAAAGAAGGCCGCAAAACAAAAACCTCATTATTTTGCCGCAGCCCGCTTGGCTTGGCGCGCGCGGGGGAGAAACGAAAGCAGGGCCGGCCTTTAGTTTTCTCCTTTTCCGTCAGAAAAAAATATTTTCCATGCACGGTTTATCCGATAAATATATATCTTTGTCTATACCAATAGGGAAAATTATGGCGACAGATTGGCTGCTACAACTTGCGGAAATAACGGATATGGACGTAGATAAAACGTTGGATCGTTTCCTCAACAACGAAAAACTTTTTTTGAAATTTCTCTTGAAATTTCAAAAAGACGAGACTTTCGAAAGTCTTAGAAGCACCTTGGCTGCCGGCGACAGCCAGGCGGCTTTCGCCCATGCCCATACGTTGAAAGGCATAACGGGCAATCTGGGGTTCGACAATCTCTTTCTGCCGCTGACTGCCCTGACCGAAACGCTCCGGGCAGGCGAGTTGGAAAAAGCAGCCGAAAGCATGCCCGCCTTATGGCGGAAATATGAAGAAACGCTTAGTTTTTTAAAAAGTTTATCTCCTCAGTAAAAGCTATCTTATCGTAAAACACGTCCGGAAGCAAAAGGAAAACGCTTTCCTGCAACCGGGCCGGCCGCTTCACCCCAAGTATACCTGCGCCGCTGTTTGCTGCCGGTATTTCTTCTCCAGCTCCTGCTTTTCCGGCTTCGCAGAGGGTCGTTTTCAGGCTCGCTCACCGAAAAAAAAATCGAAATATCGTTGCAAATTCAAAATATTCCACTACTTTTGCATCCGCAATACGGAAGTAGCTCAGTTGGTAGAGCACTGGTCTCCAAAACCAGGTGTCGGGAGTTCGAGCCTCTCCTTCCGTGCTTATCCCCTTCAGAAGGAGAGTCGTGATGTACGGCTCTCCTTTTTTATTTCCCCCGGCCTTGCGGAAAAGGCAAAAAATGTAATCAGATTACATATTACGTTAAATCCCCGTCCAAAGCTTGGCGGTATAGATAGGAAAACACTAATTTTAAAACCAATTTAAGACTTAATGTAAATTCAGTATACCACGAAACACTTATGACAGCGAATCGATCGGCGAACCGTTACGCATCGAAAAAAAAATTCGGCTTTTTTACGGGGAAAACCTTCGTTTTTCTCCTCGGTCTTCTCTTAGGAATCTTTCTTCTCGGAGCGGCCTATAAAACCTCGGTACACTTTTCGAGCGACGAATCGTGCAAACTATGCCACGTTCATCCCCATGTGGAAACCAGTTGGAAACTATCCAAACACGTAAACAACCGCAGCGGCGTGAAAACCCATTGCGTAGATTGCCATCTGCCGCCTCAAAGCCAGACCTGGACGCATTATTCGGCCAAAGCCCGGCTAGGAATAAAAGACGCCTGGGCCTATCTGACCAAAGATAGCGCCGACTTCGACTGGGACGGCAAGTCCCAACTGGAACAGGCCGTAGGCTACATCCCCAACGAATCCTGCAAAGCCTGCCATCAGAACCTCTTTCCCGAAGGCATCGGCCAGGATGGCATCACCGCTCATCTTTATTACGAGGAAAACGAACAGAAGCTCGACCTGCAATGTATCAGTTGCCACCTCGACGCCGGCCATTACAACCCCAACTACAAGCATGCGAAGATGGCCGGCATACCCGGGGCCGACGCCGGACGCGGGGCGCCCGATACCGCCTCTTTTTACAAGGATACGGTAAGAATCACGGCTTTCGCCGACTATACCGAGCAAATACCCGGCACCCCCATAGCTTTTAAGATGATCGCCATCCCCGGCGGCAGCTTCCGGATGGGCAGCACGCCCGACGAACCTTTCCACCGGTCCGACGAAGCTCCGGCGCGCACCGTGGCCGTGCGTCCGTTCTTCCTGGCGGAAACCGAAGTTACCTGGGATCAATACTGGGCTTTCTACGCCCAGACCATGAGCGAAGGCCGCACGCCGCCCGAAACGGTCTATGCCAACAACAGCAATCCGGAAGTGGATGCCATTTCCGGCCCCACCCCGCCCTTCGGATTCCCCGACCAGGGATGGGGAGGAGGCGACCGGCCGGCTATCACCATGACCCATTACGCGGCGGAAACCTTTTGCCAATGGCTCACGAAAAAAACCGGCAAAAAGTATCGCCTGCCTACCGAAGCCGAATGGGAATATGCCGCCCGCGGAGGAACGACAACGCCCTACTTCTTCGGTGGCAACCCGAAAGACTTCTCCAACCGGGGGTTCTGGCGGAAATTCTTCGATGCGAAAACCGATAGCATCGGCGCTTATGCAATTTACGTCAACAACAGCCGGGGCCGCACCCAGGAACCGGCCCAGGTCAGGCCGAATCCATTAGGATTGAAAAACATGTTGGGCAACGTAATGGAGTATTGCGCCGACAAATACGATGCCGGGGCCTATGCCAAGACGGCTGAGAGCGTAAGCAACCCGCTCGCTACAGAAGGAACCGAATGGGTGGTACGCGGCGGAAACTATGCTTCCGACGCCGCCGAGCTGCGCTGCGCCGCCCGCGACCATACCCGGCACGACGCCTGGTTGAAGACCGACCCGCAGCAACCCAAAAGCATCTGGTGGTATTCCGATATACGGGGCATCGGGTTCCGGGTGGTATGCGAGGACGTGCCTCAACCCTAGTACGCCGCCGCCGTCCTTGCGACTATGCCCGGCGGAAAGGCGACCTTTTCACGAGATACCTAATTATACTTATACCTAATTAATAATAGCATGAAAAAAGGAAATACAATCAGTAGAAGAAACTTCCTCAAAAGCTCGGCCGTGGCCGGCGCCCTGGGAGCCATCGGAACCGGAAGCGCTGCCGGAGCACTGACTTCGTGTGCGGGCGGGGATAAAGGCAATGCCGCCCAACCGTTGAAACAACCCGGCACTTACTATATTCCGGAGTTGCCGGATATGGCCGCCGACGGGCAACTGCTGAAGGCCGGCGTCATCGGATGCGGCGGACGCGGATCGGGAGCCGCCCTGAATTTTCTGAATGCCGCTAACGGAGTAACGGTGGTGGCTTTGGGAGATACCTTTCAGCAACAGGTAGACAACCTAGCCGAGAAACTGAAAAAAGAAAAAAACATCGATATACCCGCCGACAAACGCTTTGCCGGGCTGGATGCTTACAAACAAGTGATCGATAGCGGGGTAGACGTCGTTATCGTGGCCACTCCCCCCGTTTTCCGTCCGGCTCACTTCCAGTACGCGGTAGAAAAAGGAAAACACTGTTTCCTGGAAAAACCTATTTGCGTCGATCCGGTAGGCTACCGCACCATCATGGCAACCGCCAAACAGGCGGCGGCCAAAAACCTTTGCGTCATAACAGGCACTCAGCGTCATCACCAACGCAGCTATGTGGAATCCTACCGGAAGATCATGGAAGGATTGATCGGCGAAATTACCGGAGGCACCGTTTACTGGAATCAAAACATGCTCTGGTACCGCGAACGCCAACCGGGTTGGAACGATTGCGAATACATGATTAAAGACTGGGTAAACTGGAAATGGCTGTCGGGCGATCATATCGTAGAACAGCATGTACATAATATCGACGTCTTTACCTGGTTCAGCGGCCTGAAGCCCGCCAAGGCCGTGGGCTTCGGCTCGCGTCAACGTCGCATCACCGGCGATCAGTACGACAACTTCAGCATCGATTTCACCATGGAAAACGGCGTGCATCTGCATAGCATGTCGCGCCAGATAGACGGCTGCGCCAACAACATCAGCGAATTTATCCAAGGCACGCGCGGCTCGTGGAACAGCGATACGATGGAGATAAAAGACCTGCAAGGCAACGTAATCTGGAAATACGACAGCGAAGCCGAAAAAGCCAACTTCAAACAGACCGATCCTTATACGCTGGAACATGTCAACTGGATCAACTGCATCCGCAAGCAGCAACCCATCGAGCAAGCTTCGGAAACCGCTGTTTCGAACATGGCGGCCATCATGGGACGCGAGTCGGCCTATACCGGCGCCGAGACTACGTGGGAAACCATGACCGCTTCCGCCCTCGACTACACTCCCAAAGATTTGAATCTGGGCAAAATGGATATGTCGGGATTCATCGTATCCGTACCGGGCAAACCGATCGATAAAAAATAAACCGAACGTTATGGCATTCAACAGAAGAAACTTTTTAAAAACTACGTTATCCGCCGCCGCGCTGGCCGTGGGCACCGCCGCGCTCCCTTCGGCTTGCTCGGCTAAACCGTCCGGAGAAAAATCTCCGGCATCAGCCGGTTCCTCCGCCGCGTCGGCGGCCGGAGCCGCCAAAGCCCGGCTAAACCTTTCTTTCCAGGAAGGAATCCCCCCGGGCGAAAGCCTGACCGAAAAATTCGACCTGATGGAAAAACTGGGCGTAACCGGGTTCGAACCGGGCGGCGGCGGATTAGCCGGCCGGGTAAACGAACTCCAACAGGCCCTCAGCGGCCGGAATATCCGGGTGAGCGCGATCTGCGCCGGCTTCAAAGGCTTCATCCTTTCCGAAAAACCGGAAGTGCGGAAAGAATGTATGGATACGATGAAGGAAATCATCGCCGCCGCAGGCGAACTGGGTTCGGTAGGGGTAATTATCGTGCCGGCCTTCAACGGCCAGGTGCCTGTGCTGCCCCACACGATGGAAACCCGCGACTTTTTGTGCGAACAATTTGCCGAAATGGGAAACTTCGCCGCCCGGCACGGAACTACGGTGATTTTTGAACCCCTCAACCGCAAAGAATGTTTTTATTTACGCCAGGTAGCCGACGCCGCTTCCATCTGTCGCGATCTCGATAACCCCGGGGTACGCTGCATGGGCGACTTCTGGCATATGACGTGGGAGGAAACTTCCGACATGGGCGCTTTCATCTCGGCAGGCAACTACCTGCAACACGTCCATATAGCCAGCCGCAAACGCCGGAGCATGCCGGGCGAAGACGGAAAAGCCGACAACTACGTGGACGGTTTCAAGGGACTGAAGATGATCGGCTACGACAAGTTTATCAGTTTCGAATGCGGGTGCCAGGGCGACCGCAACGTCGCTGTGCCGGCCGCAGTGGAATTAATACGCAAACAATGGGAAGAAGCTTGACAATATGCCTTTAGTTTATCCGAATATGCAATTGAGCGAGGTGGTGGAAGACCACCCCTCGCTTATCCCCGTCATCAACCGGTTCGGTATCCGTTTGGGGCTGGGCGACAAGTCGGTAAAATCCATCTGCGAAGAATACCGTCTGGATGCCGATTTCCTGCTGACGGTATTGAATACCTTTCTCAACGAAGAGTATTTTCCGGAAAAAAAGCTGCAAACCTTCCATACGTCGCAGATTATCGACTACCTGACCAAGACCAATCAGTATTACCAGCGCTACCAGCTCCCCAACATCGAGCGGCACCTGACTTCCTTCATTGCCATGAGTACCCCCGGCAATACCACGCTCAATCTGATAGGCCGCTTCTTTTCCTCTTTCAAGGAAGAACTGACGGCCCGGATCGGCAAAGACGAAAGCGTATGGTTTCCCTACTGCCTGGCGTTGAGCGAAAAACTGGGCGGCCACCCGGCGGAAGACGTAAAGGCAAGCCCCGAAGCCGTAACGGAAGCACTCAACCTGGCCGCCGGCGAGCAAGCCGACGATCCGATCGAAGCTTTGCTGGCCGACCTGAAAAGCATCATGATTAAACACCTGTCGGGCCAATACAATGAAAATCTGTGTTATGCCGTTATTTTCGCCATCAGCAGCCTCGAAAAAGACATCAAGCAACACAACCGGATCAGGTACCGGATTCTCAGCCCGATGGCTTCGGCCATGGAAACACTTTGCAACCAGCGGTAATCCATGCACCGGAACAAACATATAGCGATCATCCTGCCCGATACCTTGCAAAGCATCGGATTGCAAAGCCTGCTGACGGATTATTTTCCGCCGGTGGAAATTTGCAGTTTTTCCACATTCGACGATTTTTCGGCGGCTGCCAACGATACGTTCGACTATTATTTCATTCAGCCTGCCGCCTTCGTGCTGAACGCCGATTTCTTCCTCCCCCGACGGGGAAAAACCATTATCCTGATCGACGATACGGAAAAGCCCGGCAGTTTTTCCGCTCAAAGCCGCCTTGCCGTCCGTTCCCCCCAGGAAACGCTGATCGAACAACTTCAAACTCTTTTTACCGGCGAATCGACAACCGGCGCTTCCGGCCTCAACGGGGAAGGAAGCAATAAGGAACTTTCCGCACGCGAAACGGATGTATTGCAACTCATCGTAAAAGGCATCACCAACAAGGAAATTGCCGACAAGCTGAACATAAGCCTCAACACCGTCCTCACCCACCGGAAAAACATCACTGCCAAATTAGGCATCAAAACCGTGTCGGGGCTCACCTTTTACGCCATTATGAACGGCCTTATCTCGGGCGACGAGATCGAACTCTAACCCCTCGTCCCTTTACGACCGGCAAGGCATCCGATCCGGAGACGGGGCTTTCGCATCCGGCTTTTCCGCCGCATCGGGTGAAAAAACCGAGCTCCCGCATCCGAGTAGAAGGCCAGGCTTCCGCACCCGGCTCTCCCGCTTTCCGCGACTACCTTCCTGAACCGGCTTCCTTATGCCCGGCTCCATTTCCGTTTTCTCTTCATCGCCTTATACTGAGCGACAATCAGCCGGCGGCAACGGATGATCTGCCAGCGGTAGACCAGGCAGGAAGTAAGAAAATAACATCCGGCCTGCACCCATAGCGTACGATACTCAGCCGACACCTGGGCCAAGGTAGCCCCCGACGTATTGATCCGGATAAAACCCTGAATACCCGGCGTAGAAGGAAACAGATAACCCGCCGCGCGCCAGAACCCGGGAATAGCCTCTTTCGGCCACGACACGCCCGAGATAAACAACAAGATAACCGAGGTAAAAACAAACACCAGCATCGGCGATTCGCGGGTAGTCATAAAACCCGACAAGGTGATGGAAAAAAAGATACACGCCAGCAAATACGGCAAGACAAACAAAGCGATGGCCGGCCCTTGCCCTACCTGAGGCAGGGAAAACAGCTTAGGCACCACACCCAATGCCCAGATACAAACCACCACATATAACAACAGATACGTCAGCGATTTGCCCAGCACGATGCGGAAAGTACCGCTGAAATGCCGGCTGACCGGCACCAAGGTATGAAAACGATTTTTTTCGCGGGCCGTTCCCCCCAGCATGCCGATACCCAATACCAAGGTCTGCTGAATCACCAGAATCAGGATAGCCGGCACCAGGAAACTGGCAAAACCGTTTTGAGAATTGAAAATAGCCACCGATTCGTACGGAATAGGATCGACCGTAATCTCGGCCAGCTTCTCGGTGGAAGCCGGCCGGCGGTGCATCCTCAATTCCTTTCCCATATCCAGCGAAACTTCCATAGCCGACAACAGAAAAGCCTTATAAAACAGCAACGCGCTCATATCGCAGTAAAGCGACACGGTAGCCTGCCGGCCGCTATGCACCTCTTTGCTGAAATCGGAAGGAAAGAGCAGAATGCCGTATGCCTTCTTTTCGTCGAGCATCCGGCGCGCCGCTTCCATATCCGGCTTTACGGCCACCACTTCGACATCGGCCGTCGCATTCACCCGGCGGATAAACTCGCGGCTGAGATAGGTGTCGCCCGGATCGACCGCCACCAGCTTAGCCTCGTGCACTACTTCATTATTATAAATAAACGCATACAACAAAGGATACATCAGCGGAACGAGGAAAAAGAAAATCATTACGCCCGCATCCTTAAAGACATTGCGCAGTTCCTCCTTCCAGATATAAAAGGTATCCTCGATACCTTCCCGGATGATACCACCTAAACGATACTTTTTTTTCATCACATTCCGTCTGTTAGGGTAGATACTTAAAATACAGCAACGCTTTTTTCAAATGCCGCCCCACCAGGCACGGCAAGATAAGGAAACCGGCCAGCCACGCATACTCTGCCAACGAGAAAAACAAATCGCGCCCGTTCAACGCCTGATCGACATAAATCAGGAAATAATGCCTAAGCGGGAACAAAAGGGAAAGCGCCTGAAGGGTAGGATCCATGCCCGGTACGGGAAACGAAAAGCCCACGATGGAAAACGAAATCATCCCGAACAAACTGGCAAAGCTAAGCCCCAACCGCGGGGTGGGAAGCACCCCGATCATAAACACACCCATCGCCTGGGAAGCGACGACCAACAGAAACATAGCCGCCAGCATCGGCCCCCATCCGCTCTGCAAAGGGAAAGCATGATAGCCGTAAAGCAAGGCGGAATACAGAAACCCGACCAGGGTAAAGACCAACGTCTGAGGCCACAATTTTCCCAGAAGACTCACCGTCACGGAATTGCCACCCAGACGCAACCAGACGCGCGAGGTATCGTATTTCAGTTCGCTTCCGATGCTGAACACCGTGACCAGAAAAATCATCAACTGGATAATTCCCGGCAATAACGTATTATTCAGATAGACGGAATAATTCAGCCAAGGATTGCCCAGGGGATGGGTATCGATCACGATAGGCTGCAACTGCGCCATCAACTGCCCTTGGGTATACCCCTGGGCCAAGCCCGTCTGCAACCCGGCAGACGCTCCGGCCAGTACCGACATCGTTTTCATATCGCGAAACAAAAGCGAAGCGGCAATCAGATAAGTAGCATTGGTATAAAAGGAAAGCCGCGGCTGTTTGCCCGTAGTAGCCTTTACCGCAAAATCGGCCGGAATATAGAAAATGCCGTAGACTTCCCCACGCTGCATCGCCTCCCGCGCTTGGGTAAACGACTGCGTTTGAAGCACTACCCCTGTTTGCCCGAAGGCATCCAACTGGCGCACCAGATTGCGCGAAGTAGCCGAGCGGTCCAGGTCGACCACCGCCACCGGCAAATCGGCCGGCAACCCGTCGCGCATGAGCGAGAGGAAAAAAAGCACCGAAATCAGCGGCGCCCCCAGCATACAAAAAAGGTAGACAGGGTGCTGCACGAACCGGCGCATTTCCCGCAGCCCGATCCGTCCGATCCGATGTAAACAGGAGCCGAAACTTCTCATTGGTCTGTTGCTTTTTTCTTTAAAATCACCGACATGCCGGGGCGGAGATCAGCCACAGGCTCGAGGGGACGCGCCCGCACTTCGAAGGTTTTCGTATCATATTGACCGGTCGTCTTCGTCGCTTTCCAGGCCGCATAGGTTCCCATATCCTTCATATAATAGATTTTCAAGCGAACGGTCCGGTTATCAAAAGCCGGGATAAACGCCTCCAGCTCCGCGCCTATCTTCATATCCTTCAGCAAATCTTCCCGTACGCTGAACGTTACCCACATATCGTTCATATCCGACAGATTCATGATGGGCGCGCCCGTGCCCACCAACTCGCCTACTTCGGGAAAACGCTCCGACACTTCGCCGTCGATAGGGGCCACCAGCGCGGTTTCACCCAGATACGACTCTACTTCGGCCACCGCGCCGCCCGCCTGCTGCACCAAGGCCGCCGCCGCTGCCTTATCCTCGCGGCGCGCGCCTTCCTTCGCCATTTCATATTGCGAGCGGGCAGCCTTTTCCGTAGCCGCCATCGCCAGGTAATTCGCCTCGGCCTCGTCTTTTTTCTGGGCCGACATCACCCCCTTTTCATACAGATTGTGCACCCGCCGATACGACTTTTCGGCAATGTCCAAGCCGGCCTTGGCTTTTTGCCATAATTCGTGAGCCGCCGTAATTTCCTGCGCCCGGGCCCCTTTCTGCGCCTTCGCGCTCTGTGCTTCGGCCGCCGTCCGGGCCGCTTCGGCCTGCTGCAACTTCGCCCATACTTCCGGCGTATCCAGGAAGACCAGGGTATCGCCCGCTTTCACCCGGTCGCCCTCGGCAAAACGGTAAGCGGCAATACGGCCCGGCACCTTGCCGGAAATCCGGATCTGGGTAGCTTCGGCCTGTCCCATGATAATATCGTCGGGAGGCGTCAGCAAAAAGAAGCCGGCCAACGCCACCAGCCCTACCACCACCAAGACCATGATAAAAGCCAACATCATATTACGAATGGAAAATTGCTTGTTTTCGTTCATCTTTATGTCTGTTTAGTTTGATTAGTATTTCAATTCCATATTTATAGCCGAAAGAACAAACCGGGGGGAAAAGCGGCAACAGCCGCGAGGAAGCCAGACGGAAGAAAAAGGTTCTTTCACGAATAAAAAAATAGCCAAAAAAAAGACCGGTACCCAAGGCCCTTCCGGCAAAAAACTTTCGCGAAGGGAAAATCTCCTCTCTGAAAAACTCCCCTTGCCGGAAAACGGCTGTTTCGGAAAAACAACTCTTCTTTTTAAAAGCCCCTCCGACCCGCCTGAATGCCGGCTTCCGGCAGTCTTACTCAGGAGCGGCCGCTCCAGGCTCCCGGCCCTCTCGCGCCGTTTCTCCGACGGAAAGCCGCCCCAACGCCTTATCCAAATACACCGCTGTCAGCCTTACATCGATCCGGGCATCGATCAATTCCGAGCGCGCCGACACCCAGGCAGTTTGCGCCTCCATCAGGTTCAACGCAGGAATTACCCCCTCTTCAAACCCCAGATTCGCCCTGCGCAGATTCTCTTCCGCATTCTCCATATTGCGCGAAGCGGCCGCCAGCTTTTTGCCGGCTTCATTTACCTTATAAACCGACTGGTTCACCTGCAATTCGATTTTTTCGCGGGCATCCTGCCATTCCAGGGCCTTGATGCGGGTTTCCGCCCGGGCCGCGTTTCGCTTATAAGTTCCCTCCCACCAACCGGAAAGAGGTACTTTCACCATCACCCCGACATTGAACATGCCGGCAAAATCGTTTTTGAAACCATTAAACACATGCGGATTCGTCACCAAATAATTCGCGGCCAACGCCACGTTCGGCAGAAGTTCGGCCAGCACGATCTGCTCCTTCTTCCGGTAGATTTTCGTAGCCAGGTCGAGGCTTCGCAATTCGCTGCGATGAAGAAACGCCTCGTTTACGTCGGCCGCCACGCCGGCCTCCGGGCCGGGAAAATCCGTCAGCCCCTCGTCGGCCAGCCTAAGTTCCTCCTCCAGCGGTAAGCCGCAAATCTGAGCCAGCAACATCCTGGAAAGGGCCAGCCCGTTGTTCACCTTCGTTTGAGCCATTTCCGCCTCGTTGAGCTTCACCTTTACCGAAAGCCCTTCCGCTTGGGTAGCCAGCCCCTCAGCAATCAACGCGCCCACATCGCTATCGGTTTTCCGGAGCAGGTCGACATAGGCATCGGCCAGCTTCTTTTTATTCACCAGCGAAATCACCTGCCAATACGTTTCGTCGGTTTTATAAATAATCTCCTGTAGCCCCCGGTCGTGCATCGATTCGGCCAGTTCGCGGGCATAGCGGGCGATCTGGTTGTACCGGACGATTTTTCCGCCCATAAACACCGGTTGCACCAGCGAGACGTTGCCCACCCAGATATTCGTTATGTCGATATGCTGCAAATCGTTCACGCTGCCCACCAATTGCTGTAGGGCCGGCAACTGGGCCAGCCCGCCCAGCGAAGCCCCGAGCGAGAAAGTAAGCGCGCCCATGTCGAGCAGGTTGATGTCTTTCTGATTCCGGAGATAGGCCCCTCCGGCCGAGAGCTGGGGAAAATAATGTGTAAAAGCGGCTTTTCTTTCTTGATCGGCCACCCGGATTTTTTCGCCTGCCATTTGAAGCTCTTTATTGTGGCGGATAGCCGACCGGCGGCAATCTTCCAATGTAAGCGGCTGCCCCATAGCCGTATAAACAGACAACAGCAGCAGCGTACCTAGTACCAGTATTCGTTTCATCTTCGTATTCGTTTAGTAATTTGTCTGATCGATCCGGTTCATTCCCTACCGGACAAATTTAGTTAAACCGATGCAAAAGTATAGGTTTAAACCGAATATAAAGTTGAACTAATTCAATTAAAGAATGCGTTTTTTCAGCTTGCAATACCAGGATTGGCTTACCCCCATATAGCGGGCGATATATTTGTCGGGGATGCGGTTGATAATCCAGAGCGCATGTTTGTAAAGGTAGCGTAGAAATTCTTCCGAGGTACACGACTGCCGGACGGCAAACATCATATAGAGCTTGGAAATGATGGTGAGCATCACGTTTTGGTAATAGGAAGCGAAAAGAGGATACCGGGCGGAAAGGGCTTCGATATGAGCGCGCGAAAAACAAAGCAATTCGCCGTCTTCCACGGCTTTTATTTCAAATTCGGAAGGGGCCTTGGTGAAATAGCCGATAGCCGACAGAAAGGGATACATCGTGTCGGAAGCGAATCCGGTTACGCTCTGGTCGCCTTTTTCATTGATATATAGATTGATGAATACGCCCCGGTTGATAAAATAGGCATCCTGGCAAAGTTGTCCGCTGCGCAGCAGGTAATCGCCTTTGCGAACCCTAACCAGCCGCGTACCGTTTTCGAGCTCCCGTACGAATCCTTCATCGCCGGCCAACTCGGAAGGAATATCGGCCAGAAACCTGTGGAAATGAGGAGCGACCGGCATAGGCTGGTCAATCCTCCAGGTTGAAAGTCTGCCGGCCTATCAAATTGCCGTCGGCAAAAATATCGACACGGTAGGTACCGGGCGAAAGAAACTCCTCGATATTCCAGTACATCGTCACGGGCAGGTCTTCCCCCTCGTATTCCACGATTTTTTTCATCGAATAATTAATCTCCTTTCCTTCGAAGGCGAATACGTCGCCCCGGCTTTTCACCAGAATATCGTCGTCGGGTTTGATGATCCGCACGTAGACCACTTTTTCGCCCACGGGAGCCGTAATATTTTTGGCAATTTTGAAGTCGACCACGAACTGTTCCATCTTCTTGATGCGTTTGGCCAATTTGCCGCGGGAGTTGACCGGCGTAACGCGAATATCGGTAGCGTCCAGACGGCTGGCCAGCGTAACCCGTTCGGTAAGTTTTTCCTTTTCCTTCTTCAGCGTAGCGGCTTGGTTGGTAGCCTGCTGATATTTTTGTACGGCTTCTTTCTTTTCCACTTTAAGCTGCTCGTTCTCGCGGTTGAGCGAGTCGATCTGAATGACATACCCCCGCATGATTTTCCGCAGCGTTTCGAGTTCCTTCTTTAATCGCTTGATTTCTGTGGCGTTGGTAGCCTTCACCGTACGGAGCTCTTCCATCAGGCGTTGCACCTTGGCCTGTTCGGTCGACAAAAGGGCGACCAGCGAATCGTTGCCCACGCTGAATTTATATCCTTCGTACTGAAGGGATAACTCGTTAAATTCGTCCTGAAGAGATTCTTTTTCCAGATCGAAAGTTTCCACCAGATCGCTCATCTGCCGTTTCTGATGATAGATATAGTAAGC
Source organism: Tannerellaceae bacterium (assembly GCA_048465615.1). Classification (GTDB taxonomy): domain Bacteria; phylum Bacteroidota; class Bacteroidia; order Bacteroidales; family Tannerellaceae; genus Parabacteroides. Next base: position 1,702 of record DBFWLD010000027.1, on the reverse strand, counting down.
CGCTCCGGCTATCAGAACCAACAATACGATCACGGCCACAATCAGCAGCGACAATTTATTTATTTCTTTCGTCTCTTTTTTTTCCGTATCCATAAGGTATTTGTCAATGAACATGCAAAGGTAGTATTTAAAGAAACGCACTAAAACGGCAACTGAGTTTTTACACTTTTTTAAACAAGACTTAACACTTTCAGCCTTTACCCCCGGAAATTCAAGGGGAGGATGAAATTCAGACGCCCCGAAGTCATGAGTTGTTTTTTTCCAACCTTCCGTTTTTTCTTCTCCAACGGGAAAAAGCGGCCCATTTCCGAACAAAGGGTTGTCCGTACCGGAATATCCGAAGGCACCCGGAGCCGGATACCGGCCCCAAACGGTCGGCCTCGCCAATTTTCCCCCAGGTTTTCCCCAGCCTGCCCGACCGCCGGAAAAAGGTTTTTTCCCCGGCACAAAGCCTTCCGGCAAGCCCGAGACTTATTGTATATTTTTTTCACACCGAAAACCTAGTTGCCGGAGAAATTCGCCGGCCATCGGCATAAAAAGAAAAATACATATTATTATGATTTTTGCAACTATTAGGCAGAAAAAAAAGGCTGATAGAAATCATTTTTTTTGATCACAGCAAACATTCGTGCCACAATCTTGGCTCTCAGAGCATTGATTACCAGCATTTTGTTTTTGCCTTCTGCTACTTTTCTTTCATAATATCTTTTTAGTTCTCCACCCGTTTTGTGCGTAACGGCCACCGCTGCCAAATGCAATAGTTTTTTTATGCTCTTATCTGCCCGATGCGACACCCTCGCTCTGGAGTGTTGTGAGCTGCCTGAGGTATAAGAAAAGGGAGCTAAGCCGGCGTAACAATTAAACTTCCGAGGATCATCGAAACGGGTAAAAGCGGCCGTGGCTATAATCATATTGGTAGCAACAACAGGGCCTACCCCCTCCACAGAAACCAGAAGTTGGAACTGACGGGATAAAATAGCGGAGTTATCTATGATTTGCCTGATCTGATCGTTGATGGCTTTGATAGCTCCTTCGAGTTCCTGTATCAGCCCCATCAGACGCTTTAATTTAAGCTTATAAATCGAGCAAGGCATATAATCCCTCTGATCTTTTACCTGAGCTTTATACTTGCCCAAATCCGTCACATAAAGGGCCCGTTCCGATTCAAGCTGTTTGAGATGTTCGATCTCTTCGCTAGGGCGTTCGTAAGGCTGCACCTTGTCTGCAAAGCGACAACCATACAGCGCGATGCGCTTGGCATCAATTTTATCGTTCTTTCCACGACTAACACCGCTGCTATACTTGATCTGAGCCGGGTTCTCCACCCATAACCTGAACCCGAGGCTTTGGCAGCCGCATATTAAGGGATAGGTATATTGACCCGTATGCTCACAGCAGATAAGAAAACGGCTGGAATCGGCACACAAATCAGACTGTAAACGAATAAGAAAAACGCTTACTGAACCTACATCGTTGGCGATGACTTCCTCATGAACTACTTTTCCTGATGAAAGAACACAAAAGTCCAGCTTCTTTTTTGATACGTCGACTCCTACGAAATAAAAATTTTCCATATCTTTGCTTATCTAGTTTTTTAAGAAAGGGTTTTGAACTTAACCTAACAACCTTAATAAGAGCTTTTATATTATTATACAGGTCTAGGTTCAAAACAAGCCGAGAGTCCATTTATGTAAATGAATCT
>DBFWLD010000026.1:0-288014 GCA_048465615.1 Tannerellaceae bacterium | reverse complement strand
CGCTTCCCCGATTGGTTAGATACTCTTTGTAACGAGCGTGAATACTTAGATTGATTTTATCAATCTGACGGTTTACCTGTAAGGCAAGGTTACTCTTTCCTGTCATTCGTCCCGCTTTGGCATCCCACTTTGATGGCTCGGCTTCAATCTTTGCCGAAAACTGTGCCATTGTTCTGCCAATGGTAATGCGCCCCATTACGGAACACAATCCGTTTGCCTTTACCTGATTCTTTTTAAGGTAGAATAATACTTTTAATTCTTCTTTCATAATGCTCACTTCTAATTAGTTACAAAATTATTGTTTAAGTGAGTTACTTGAAGAATGGAAGCCACAGCCAAAGAACGCCATCAACAGACGAATGAAGAAACGTTTCTTTCTGCCCTGTCTGTTAGCTGTGAAATCCGCTGTTCTGCCTTGTCGTTCCCGATGATAAACAGGTAATGACTTGGTAACGGAACTCTGACTTTTCGTGTCCGTTTTTGGCTTTTTAGCCTGTCTAACCATTATGTCACCAAAAGACATAAAGTGCTAACAAATAAATAGTTGCTTCGTTTGTCATTTCCTGTCTTATCAATTATTGATGTTCATCAACAAGATGCGACGTTTGCAAGGTATCCGCAAGATGATATTGATTGAGGAAGCTTGGAAGGCAATCGCCAAAGAAGGTATGGCTTCTTATATTAAATATCTCTTTAAAACGGTTAGAAAGTTTTACGGAGAGGCTGTTGTAGTTACGCAGGAAGTGGATGATATTATCTCTTCTCCCGTTGTGAAAGAGACGATTATCAACAACAGCGATTGCAAAATATTGCTCGACCAGCGGAAGTACCAGAACAAATTCGACCAGATACAGAACCTGCTGGGGCTGACGGACAAGGAACGCAGCCAGATACTTTCAATCAACCTTGCCAATGCGGCGAACCGACTTTATAAAGAGGTCTGGATAGGGCTTGGCGGCACGCAAAGCGCGGTATATGCGACAGAAGTTTCGGCTGAAGAATATTTGTGCTACACCACCGAAGAAACTGAAAAACTGGAGCTTACCCGCCTTACTGAAAAGCTGGGTGGAAACATCGAGCTGGCTATCAAACAACTTGCCGAAAGCAAACGGCAGGAGAAAAAGTAACCATTTTAATTCCTGATAAGACAATGAGTAAGAAAGATTTATTAAGCCAATGCAGGGAAGCGCTCGGAGACGCTACCCTGACCAATCTGGATTTATTAAACCTGATTGGAGAGATGAAAAAAGAACTGGAACACGACCGCATCTGCGGTCACTGAATGAACAAGGAAGGCGGCTCAACGCTGACTATCCGCAAATCCAACCGTGTGACGGACGGTTTCAAGGGATACAAGGCCACGCTGTTCGCCGGAGAAAAGAGCTATACCGAAATCAACATTCCGCTCCGTGGGGGTGACGACCTGTTCCTTCACGGGAATAAGGATGCCGGATGTATCGGGTATTTCAGCGGCAGCGAGGTGCTGCTCTTCGGCAGTTACGGACTGTTTGCCCGTGATGACGACAGCCGGTATCTACTAACCAAAGAAAGGAGATAGACGCATGAAAAAGAGAATAACAATCCTATTCCTGGCATTGCTGTCCCTTTCAGTGACAAGCAAAGCACAGTGGACGGTCTTTGACCCGTCCAACCTTGCCCAAAGCATTGTGAACTCCGCAAAGGAAATCGTACAGACATCCTCGACTGCACAGAATATGTTGAACAATTTCCAGGAGACTATAAAGATTTACCAGCAAGGAAAAGCCTACTATGACGCACTCAAATCGGTACATGACCTTGTGAAAGGTGCCCGGAAAGTTCAACAGACTATCCTCTTGGTAGGTGACATCAGCGATATTTACGTGACCCATTTCAATACCATGATGGGCGACCCTAACTTCACCGTGGAGGAACTCTCGGCCATCGCTTTCGCGTATAACAGGTTGCTCGAAGAAAGCAGCAACCTGCTGCTGGATTTGAAGGAAGTGACTACGGCTACCGGACTTTCGATGACCGACAAGGAACGGCTGGACATCATCAACCGGATATACGGCGAAGTGCTGGAATACAAGAACCTGACATGGTACTATACCCGCAAGAATATCGGCATATCGTACCTGCGCAGCAAGAAGAAGGGAGATTCTCAAAGGGTACTCGCCCTGTACGGGACACAAGACCAGCGTTACTGGTAATCATTCATCACTAAAGGAACAAAAAAACTATGGTATTACTATCAATAGACTGGACGAACCTGCATGAGTTGCTGCGTTCGCTTTACGATGAAATGATGCCCCTGTGCGAGGATATGGCAAGCGTGGCAAAAGGGGTGGCCGGTATCGGCGCTTTGTTCTACGTGGCCTACCGGGTATGACAGTCCCTTTCAAGGGCGGAAGAGATAGACGTGTTCCCCCTTTTCAGGCCCTTCGTGCTGGGGCTTTGCATCATGTTCTTCCCCACTATGGTGCTGGGTACAATCAATGGAATACTTTCTCCCGTATGCAGCGCTACTTCCTCACTGGTGGAACGGCAGACCTTTGACATGAAGAAGTATCAGGAAGAGAAGGACGAACTGGAACGGGAAGCGATGCTGCGTGACCCGGCAAAGGCCTTTCTGGTTAGCGATGAGGAATTTGACAAGAGGATAGACGAACTGGGCTGGTCTTTGGGAGACATGGATACGATGATAAACATGTACGGGCAGAAGGCGGTGTATGACATGGGGGAAAAGGTAAGGCAATGGTTCCGGGAGCTGCTGGAACTGTTCTTTCAGGCAGCCTCGCTGCTGATTGACACGCTAAGGACTTTCTTTCTGATCGTGCTGTCGATACTGGGGCCTATTTCCTTTGCACTGGCCGTCTATGACGGGTTTCAGAGTACGCTCACCACCTGGCTGTCACGCTACATCTGTATTTACTTATGGCTACCCGTGGGCGACCTGTTCGGGGCCATCCTCTCACGTATACAGATTCTGATGTTGCAGCAGGACATCAAACAGATGCAAGACCCGACATTCATACCGGACGCTTCGAACAGCGTTTATTGTATTTTCATGATTATCGGTATCATCGGTTATTTCTGCGTGCCCACGGTTTCCTCGTGGATTATCCAGGCAGGCGGTGCCGGAGCTTACGGCCAGAAAGCGAACAGCGCCGGAAAGATGGCCGGTAACGGCGCGGCGGCAGTCGGCGGGGCAGTCGGCGGATCGGTAGCCGGGCGCATCAAGAAAATGTTTTAACGGACAATTAACTAACAGAAAAAAGACATGGAATTTAAATCATTAAAAAACATCGAGACATCGTTCCGGCAGCTCCGGCTGTTCGGAATGGTATTCCTGGGAGTATGCGCACTGGTAACGGTCTTCGCCACCTGAAAGGCGTACGAGTTTGCCGAGGCGCAACGGCAGAAAATCTACGTACTGGACAGCGGAAAGTCGCTGATGCTGGCCCTCTCGCAGGACGTGCAGCAGAACCGTCCCGTAGAAGCAAGGGAACATATCAGACGTTTTCACGAATTGTTCTTCTCCTTGTCGCCCGACAAGAGCGCCATTGAAAGCAACATCCAGCGTGCCCTTTACCTTTCGGACGAAAGCGCCATCGGTTACTACCGGAACTTGCAGGAGAAAGGCTACTTCAACCGGATGATAGCGGGAAATATCTCGCAGACCCTGACGGTGGACAGCATACGGGGAAACTTCAACAGTTATCCTTACGAGATGAAGGCCTATTGCCGGCAGCACATCATCCGTTCGAGCAGCGTTACCGAAAGGTCGCTTGTCACGACCTGCCGTCTGAGAAATGTAACCCGGAGCGACAATAATCCGCAGGGCTTCCTGATAGAGAGTTTTACAATTATTGAAAACAGGGACATCGGACAGTATGAAAGATAACGGGATGAAAAAGGTCTTCCGCTCGTTCAGAACGAAGAAAGACCGCTGTATGGTAAAACTCCGCAGACGCTGGCAGCGATTGAGCTACCGGCAGCAAAGGATGATCATCCTTTACCTGCTCGGCCTTTTCGCCGCCATCGACCTTGCCTACATCGTGGGCGGATTTTGCGGGAAAGACAAATTTCCGATTGAGGTGCAACACATCCAAAGGATTGTGCTTCCCAAAGCGGACAGTATCCAACCATTCAAAAACAATGTATCCAATGACACAATCAGATAAGAAAGAAGAAAAAGAGAAAGAACGGGAATCGCAGAAGGCGAAATCCGCTTTAGAAAAGGAAAAGAAGCAGGACGGCAAGGCCGTCGAAAAGCTCAAATTCTATGGCGTGGTGGCATTCCTCTCCCTGCTTTGTGCCGGGTTCATCTGGTTTATCTTCAAACCGGACGCGCCCGAAACGGTGGAAGGGATGGCGGGTATCAATACGACGATACCCGACGCTATCGCACCCGAGACGATGGCCGACAAACAGAAGGCCTATGAACTGGAAGAGATGAAGAAACGCCGCAAGGAAAAGGTAAGAACCTTGCAGGACATGGCGGGGGACTATCTGACACCGGACACGCTCCACGGGCTGAAGCCGGAAGAAAGAGCGCCGAGGGTGGATGCAATCCGCGAGTCCAGGGAGAAGCAGCGACAGATTTCACGCCAGATTACCTCCTTTTATCAGGAGCCGAAGGAAAGTCCCAGGGTGAGCGAACTGGAACGGCAGGTGAAAGAACTTAGCGAAAAGCTGGAGCGTGAACGAAAGTCACAAGATCCGCTGGAACTGATGGAGAAATCGTATGAAATGGCGGCACGCTATTTCCCCGGACAGACGGGCGGACAGGTGAAAAGCATACAGACTGCCGGTGGAACGGGCGCGGGCAATCCTGCCGCAATAGCCGCCGGACGTGTCACGGAAAACGTGGTATCGTCACTGGCTGCGCCACCATTGCCGGATTCAATACCCCGCAATTACGGTTTTGCCACGGCGGTAGGCGGCGGGGAGCTTGCCGGAGCCAATACGATACGGGCCTGCGTGGCGGAAGACCAGACGGTGACTACCGGATCACGTATCAAGTTCCGGCTGTTGGAACCGCTGCAAGTGGGTGGCGTACTCGTCCCTGCAAATACTCCGCTATTCGGCACGGTACGTATCGAGGGGCAGCGGATGGCGGTCAGCGTGAACTCCATCGAAAGCGGCGGCAATATTCTGCCGGTGGAACTGGCGGCTTACGACATGGACGGACAGGCCGGACTTTTCGTCCCGAATACCGCGGAGCGTACCGCCATGAAGGAAGCCGCCGCCAATATCGGAAGCGGGTTCGGGACAAGCATCTCGTTTGCCCGCAGTGCCTCGCAACAACTCGTCATGGACGTGACAAGGGGCGTGCTTAGCGGCGGTTCACAATATCTGGCCACAAAGATGCGGGAAGTGAAGGTGTCCGTCAAAGCAAATTACCAACTTTTATTAATATCCAAAAAACAATAATCAGATTATGAAGACAAGAATTATTTTATCAATAGTCATGCTTTTCTCTCTGCTGGGAGTAAAAGCGCAGGAACCGGTGGAAACAAAGATTTTCCCCACCAACCAGATTATCGCGCCGCATAAGATTGAGGTGACTTTCCAGAAGACCGTGCATATCCTTTTCCCCTCGGAAGTGAAATACGTGGATTTAGGCTCGTTCGACATCATTGCGGACAAGGCCACGGGAGCGGAAAACGTAGTCCGCATCAAGGCGGCGGTAAAAGGATTTGAGGGGGAAACGAATTTTTCAGTCATCACCGCCGACGGTTGTTTCTATTCTTTTAATGTGGTCTATAAGGACGAGCCGGCACAGCTTTCCATCGAGATGGAGGACTGGCTCCGGAAGAATCCCGAAGGCGGTTTTGCGGGCAATCGCATGTTCGTGAAGCTGAAAGAACTGGGCGGGGAGACACCGCTGGTGGTGAACCGCATCATGTACACGCTGTATAAGAAGAACAAAAAGGACATCAGACACATCGGCTGCAAGAAGTACGGGATTCAGACATTGCTCAAAGGGCTTTATATCAACAATGACCTGCTGTACCTGCATACTTCCGTGCGCAATACCTCGGACATATCGTTCGACATCGACTACATCCGCTTTAAAATCATCGACAAGAAGGTGGCCAAGCGCACGGCCATGCAGGAGAACTTCATAGAACCGGTAAGGACATACAACCGTCTGACAACGGTGGACGGGAAAGCCACGGTACGTAACATATTCGTGCTGCCCAAGCTCACCCTGCCGGATGACAAGCTGCTCGTCGTGGAGATTTACGAAAAGGGCGGTGCCCGTCATCAGTCATTCCGCATAGAGAATACCGACCTTGTGGCGGCAAAACCAATCAGTGAGTTGCACCTGAAATAATAACCTCCATATAATATAATGTATATGCAAAGAATACTATTCATATTGGCATTAGCCGTGACGTTGTTCTTCACAGCGGACAAGGCATACGCACAGCGTGACCTGCCGGGACAGACGGGTGTGCAGTTTACGACAGGTGGAGTCGACCGTTTCCTTTCGTGGAAGAGTGGCGGTGAGCGTCACTACTTCACCTCGCTGGCCTTTACACGTACCAACCGTAACCGTACCTATTGGCTGTATGGCCTGGATTATCAGATAAAGGAATACACTTATGAAAATAAGGCGATACCCAAAGTGCAGTTCACGGGGGAACTCGGTTACTTCATTCCCGTAGTATCGGACAAGGGCCGGAACGTATGCTTCCGTATCGGGCTTTCCGCACTGGGCGGTTTCGAGACAGTCAACTGGGGAACCTCCCTGCTTCCTGACGGGGCGTCAGTGACGAACGGGGACAGCTTTATCTATGGCGGCGGCCTGACGGCGGCTTTCGACGTCTGGCTGACCGACCGGATCATCCTGCTGATGCAGGTGAAGGAAAGAGCGCTCTTCGGAACGGATGCGGGTAACTTCCATACGCAGATAGGATTGGGCGTTCGCCTTATTATTAACTAATAAAAGAGAAAGGAGAAACAGAAAAATGAAGAACGTATTATATATATGTATAGGCGCACTGTTTGCGGTGCTGGCCTTGAGTTCATGTAACGATGAGATAGACATCCGGCAGGATTATAATTTCAAGCTCTCTTCCTGGTATCTGCAAAAACAGATTGCAACGGGTGAAACGGTAGAGATACGTTTTTATCTTGACCGTGAAGGGGACTATGAAAAGACGGAGTATGAAATAGGATACATTCAGATAGAGGGCAAGGGCGAAGTATTCGACAGCGAAGGCATGAAACTCGTTAACCGGGAATTAAGGCCGCTGGCGGAGGTGCCGGGGCTGGATACGGGAAATCCGGTGAAGCAGGTATTCACGCTCTTTTACCGTTCGACAAGCGCCAAACGCTCGGAACTGAAATTCTTTGTCCGTGATAATTTCGGGCGGGAAAGGGAACTGACGGTAACCTTTGATACGGAAAACAGTACGGCGGAAGAATAGCCGTTACCAAAATCCACAAGGAAAGACGGCGGGGCAACCTGCCGTCTCCTGTTTTATGAAATTTGCTTAATGAAAACAAAGGAATGAGTAATTGTTCCCTATTGCACAAAATTTGTTTTTATATTTAGCCGGAAGTTAATTAATCAATCAGATACGCATGAAAACAACACTTAGAATATTCCGTATCATCAGCAAGCTGTTGCTACTGGCCTACGTCACGATAGTGAATTTTATCTTTATTACAGTGTTTTACGCATTGCTACTTTCTATCTTGCGTCATATATGGCCGGCATATATACCGGGTCTGTTTGATGAGGGGGTGATTCCGTATTTAGTCAATACGTTACCGTACTATCTTTTGCTGTTATTCATCCTTTATTCCATTTCTCCGCTTAACGTGTGGATGCTACGCAGAAAAGAAGGGTACCGTCCTTTGAACAGTTCTGATCGCATGAGGCTGGAGCGGTTGCTTTCAGAAATGGGCATGAACCGGAAACTGAAACTCTATCGTAACAATGACGCACGGGTAAATGCCGCCGCATTCGGTTTCAACACGATAGGGTTGACAGGCGGAGTACTTGCCACCGCATCGGATGAGGAATTGAAGGGCGTCATTAGTCATGAAGTGGGACATATCTCTCATTACGATTTTGTCTATCAGGTACTTTTGTTCTCGCTGGAGTCGTTCGGCTACCGCTGTCTTTATGGTATATTTCTTATTCCGGCTTTGATATTCGGGATAATTGCCAGCATGGTATTTGCGTTGGTTCCGGCTTTGGAGTTTGTAGGTGAACTTATAGCAAATATATGGTGGGCCGTTTATAAGCTGCTTCATCGAATTATTTACGGTATCAGCCGGATAGCTGACGTGAATATCAATAAATATGCCGAGTATCGTTGTGATGCCCATGCAGTGAAATATGGTTGCGGCGAAGGATTGCTTTCTTTCCTCCGCCGGTTAAAAAGGACCGAAGACGTTTACAGTGAACGTCCGACTTTCACCGAATATATCATGAGCACGCATCCGTCAACAGAAAAACGGATCGCCCGGCTGGAAAAACAGCTATAACCTGCGGCAAAGAATTGGTACCTATATCATTTTTCGGATGTTGGTATAGGGAATGCCGGATGCACGCACCTGCCCGATTTCATCCGAAGTGTCTTCATAATAACAGACGATGTGACTGCCTGTAAGCACTTCTTGCAGACTGTCTTTTTCTGAAAGCGATTCTCTGTTGCCCGCCTGTTTGAGCAAATCGTCATATAAGGCGCAATAGAGTTTGTTGGCGCCGGCCGGATAAGGTGTTTCGGGCAGGACTGCCGAAAGGATGATGTCCGGGCATTTGTCCGCGTCGCGCAACATGACTATCGTATCGGCCGCCAGTAGCCCGATATAAGTATTCAGGTGGCAGGAGAATGTGCGGTATCCTTCATCATACAGTGAAAGAATGCGCCGGTAGAGTTCCATGCGGATTTTATCTTCTCTGAACTGGTCGTATTTGGTTGTCTTTTCAATGGTACTGCCGGCTATGGCAATGTTCTTATTATACATCTTGCTATGGTTTATTGATTAGTACCTTGTCCGTAACTTCCTGCTATGTACCGAAAAAAGCACGGCACTTAACAAGTTTTACTCTCAGGTACGACCAAGCACCCATGCAGGAAACGAGTTAAGACCGTGCCATAAGCGTATGACAAGGACTTCGCCCGTTTATTCTCCTGCATTAAAATTGGTCGTTTTGAGAGTAGAATAAACAGCTAAAAGCTATTATACTATGTAATCATTCAACTTTTTTTGTCTTATAACTATCTTTTTAAAATTCAACTGCACAAAAATAGAAAAAAGCCGGGCAACCGCATTATGATTGCCCGACTTTTTTAAGATGTCTTTTGCAGGTGTGGGGTGTGGCAGGTCAGTCCACGGGTTCACCGCCATATCGCAAGCGGCAGATGTCCTCATGGATTTCCCGCATGATGTTCAGTTGCATCCGCCTGCTGATATGGCGGCTTGGCGAACGCATGAACAACCGGTTCTCTATCAGGCTGCAAAACTTGGTGCCTTCTTTACTTACCATGCAAATGATTTGATTTTCAAGGAAAAATTCCATATCGGTGGAATATTCAACGTTCGGGGATATTCTGATGTATTCCATACATTAACGGTGTGAAAGGTGATTACGGTGGCGGTGTGGGTGGGGTCGTCCGGCCCTGCCCTGCCGCATGGGTGGGAAAAACGTGCCGGAATTGTCTCCGGCACGCCTGCTGTTTTTAAGCGGCTTTTCCGCTATCCGGTTTTTCCGCTTTCGGGGCGGTGACTTTCTTTTCCGTCTTTTCGGCTGCCGTTGTCGGTTGTTGTCCCGCTTCTTTGGCTGCCGCCTTTTCCGCTTTCCTCATTTCCTTTATCCTCTCGTCCAAACGTTCGTGACGTTTCTGATATTCTTCCTCGTGGGTGGCTTTGGCAAGTCCGTACTGGTCGGGGAAGTGCATGTTTGCGAAGTCCCTCAACAGTTTGGATGCGCTGTTGTCTCCGTAAGCGTCCTCGCAAAGAAAATGACTGATGAAGTCCCGTTTGATGACCGTTCTTTGTGCGTCCGTCAGCTTGGCTACAATCTTCATGCGTTGTTTTTCGTCCAGCGGCAACGGCTGGTCTTTGATGCCGCAAAGCGGATAATGCTTTCTTTGCAGTCTGGTCAGCATGATGAAATACATCATCCCGTCCTCGTACTGCGTGAAAGGGCTTTCGGGGTAGTCGTTTTCACGGACTACTTTCTTTGTATCGGCTACAATCTTCTCTACGGACAACTGTTTGAAACGCTTGTCCCTTTCCTGCAATGTTTCGATGGTGACGGGAGCGGTTTCTTTCTTGTTTATCTCAACATAGCAAAGTTCGGGTTCTGTCTGCCCTACCTTTACATAGGTCTTTATCCTGCCTTCTTCCTGCTTGCGGTTGAGTTCCTCCACTTTTTGGGTGTAGTCCGTCTGTTTCTTTTCAAACGTCTTTACGGCTTCTTCATACTCTTTCGGGTTGGTGAATTGTTCCTGCTGTGGTGCTTCGGGGGCTTTAGGGAAATTCTGTGCCGAAACGGTGTAATTCAGTTCTTTTATCTCGTGCCCTTTCTTGTCGAGTTTTTGAAGTGCCGTTTCGTTCATGCCACCGTAATAGGGTCGGGCTATCACCAATTTCGGATCGGATTTCAACAGTTTCTCCGTTTCCCTTGCCACGAATGCGGCATTTTTGGCTTCCAAACACTTGCGGTTGGTGCAATGTCCGCACCCGTTATGTTCGGCAAAAAGGTTGTAGTTCGCTGCGTTGTGTACACATTCCCTGCATTCCGTTTTGTCGAACTTGTATTGTGCAAGGTCGGTGGTATAGTATTTCTCAAAATGCTTTTTAAAGAGGTTCAATGTATATCCCGTCCAATTGTCTCCGCTGCCCTCTTTGAGGTGCTTCTCGTAAACGTCCTTTTGGATGTGCAGTTCATAGGTGCTTATTTCCTCGGCTACGCTGATAGTGAGTGTTCCATTGTCCAACAGTTCACCGATAGGGTGATACAGTTCGTTCAGTTTTAGACGAGTATAGATATATTTCTCGCTCCGTCCGAAACGGCTGACAAGTGAATACATATCGTACCGTCCTTTTTCAAGCAAGCGTTTGAACGCTCTCGCTTCTTCGGTGGGGCGTACCTGCTCACGCTGCAAATTTTCACTCAGTGACATATCTTCCGCTTCATCATCCGTGATGTTGCCGTATATGGTTGCCTTTATCGTCTTTGCTCCTGCAAGCAATGAGGCACGGTAACGGCGTTCACCGTAAATGATTTCGTAGCCTCCTGCCGTGCGTGGGCGTACTGCGATAGCCTGCAAAACGCCTACTTCCCGGATACTGTCCGCAAGTTCCTGCAAAGATGCGTCATTGAATGTCTTGCGGTGGTTTTCTGCGCTCGGCTGCACGGTGGTAATATCAAGGTCGGTTTCGACTGTGGCCGTTGCAAGCGGTGTTTTAAACTCGGCTGGCTGCGGTGCTTCTTCAGTGACAGCAGGCACATTCGGCTCACCGATTAACATCATAGGCTTTTGGATGACTGCCAAAGCGGTTACTTTTACTTCTGCCGTCTCTTTCTCTGATTTTTGTACGTTGTTCTTCTGTATTTTTTTGCTCGTTTTCATAATGATAAATTTTAAAATGTTGATAATTAATTGAATAGTTTTCCGTCTGAAAGATATTCCCAATTGTGGGCGTTACATTCCTCTACAAAGTATTCCATCGTTTGGGTGCTTTCCATATCATCCCGGCAGGCACGGAAAAAACTGCCGAGACAAGCATTCATTAGATTGTCAAACGTAACGTTCTCTGACGGGGATTTTAGAAAGTCATAAATCGGGGCAAGAATATAGTTGTCTATGTAATATCCCGTAAGGGGGCAACAAGTATCTACAAATATCCTGCTGCTTCTTCCTTTCATTCCTTTCCAAAAATATTTGGGGGCATATAGGTCGCTCCAATGGTTGTTCGTCAGATAGGTTGCCAGCCGCCAGCCGTTTAACCTGTCTATGAAGTCTTCCTGTTTGCTCCGATAGTCATAGCTATAATTGTAGGCATCGTATTTCCAATTGCGGCACACAATGCCGAAGCGTTCGCAAAAGGTATCAAGGGTCTGTCGGTTCTCACCCGTCCAGCCGTAAAAGTATCGGTTGCATAACCATTCGATGTGTGCCTTTTCTTTGGCTTCTTCGGATAACTCGGTTATCTGATAAAGGGTATATGTTCTTGTTTCTGTTCTCATATCGTTATATGTGTTTAGAAGTTTTTAGATAGCGGGGCGGATTGCTCCGCCCTGCTGTGGGTGTTCTTATGCGTGGATGTACGCTGCAAGTGCTTCCCTTACTTTCGTCTCCTGCTTCTTGCTGTATATCCACCCTGCACGCCTTTCACCGTTATAGGTGAGGTTCGCACGGAAAAGACCGTTCAAGCCTTTCAAAACGTCCTTTATGGGCTTGGTGTCACCGAATACGGCTATCGCCTTTTCGCTGTACTCTACGATTTCAAGGTTAAGTGCAGAAAGGTCTGCGGATACTGTCGGCTGTTCGGCTGTGTCTGTCGGGGGCTGCATTGCTTTCAGACAAATGTTCGCTTCATCCCCTGCCGTATGTGCATACCGTTCAAGGAATTTTTCAAGGCTGTAAATCGGCTCTTTACTAATTGTCCAACCGCTGTACTTGTTCCTGCCCAAATACATACCGTCTCCCATGCTGTAATTTTCACGGTGTTCGTAGTCTGCGTTATATTCGGCCAAATGGGCTGTTCCCTCAAAATTGGCCGCATACTTGCGCATTTCTGAAAAGAGGTTGCGTGTATGTTTGGAAAAGCCCAAAATCACGGTTCTCTCTATACGGTAGTTGTAATAGTCCGTATAACTGTCGCATTCGCTTACCCGTAGTTCACCGATAATGACGGCTTTTGCGTCCGATGGCATGAGGGGTAGCAACCGTGCCGCACCGATTTTCGAGATACGTTCGTGTTCCTCCCGTGCTTCCTTTGCTTTACGTTCTTCTTCGGCTTTCTTCTCTTTCGCCTTGGCAAGCAAAGCGGCCGTTTCCAACGGATCTAAAAATGTCGGGTTCTCGCTGTCGTAATAGATGCCTATTCCGAACTTTTCGGATAACGGGCGGATAAGGTCGGATGTGCTGAAATCGTACGTACTTGTGTGTACAAGATGATAAGTAAATCCGTATCGGTCACGGGTGATGTCATAGACTACATAACTGCCGCCTGCATACCCTTCCAACACAACAATCTGATTGATAGAAACGGTCTGTACGTCTCTATCGTAGCTTCTGTTAGCTCCTAATAAATGTACTTTAGCCATAATGGTTTGATTTTAAATGAATTAATATTTAGTTAGAGTATCACGCAAATAAGAATGAGCAAAAGCGCATACACGCAAAGGGAAAGGAATGTCCAAAGAATGCGCCACACGGTACGGATAAGGAGGACCACCACCGCCAAAACGGCCAACGTGGGCAGCAAACCACCCAAACCAACCGCAACACCCCCAATAAAGGCACACACGAAACGCACCGCCATATACACCACGAAACTGACCGCCAACCACTTCGCCAAATTTTTAATGCCGGTTGGAGCGGAGCCGAAGCCTCGTTTCAAATCTTGCTGTATTTCAGTTCTCTTTTTCATAACATTGACTTTTTTTTATGCCTTGTCGGTGGCTTCACCTTGCTCGTTTCAGGGGGCAGATACGGACGGGGAGAAAATATGCAAGGCTTTTGGTGAAAAATTTTCAACCGCCCCACTGGACGGATTGAAAAATTTTCGCCAAAACCCGTAGGGCGCGAAGCGAGCTTGCAGATTTTTAGGGGCCCCGGCCGTAGCTTCGCACCCTGAACTACGGCAAGGTGAAGTCATGACAAGGTTATAAAAAAGGGGAAATGGCTATAAGGGAAAAAGAGAATTGAACTACGGCAAGATTGGAGAGGTTATGATAACCAAATAGAGGAGTTTTAATGAATTAAAAAAGCATCATAAGAAAATTTGTTTCGTATTACGAGATTCTTACAATCGATTGTATAATTTCTTGTTATTATGAATTGATTGCACATTTGAGAAAAGAGTATTTCCATTTAATTCTTTTTCAAGCTTTTGCAAAAAATAGAAATAGATTTTCAGTTCTTTTAATTTATCACGTAAAACCCTTCCAATTTAATATGGCCGTTTTAATAACATCCAGTCAAACTTTAGTTTCGATTATCCTTTATTTTCAAAGAGACTACAATTCTGATAATTGCATTTTTGAAGATAATAAATGCGATGAACGGTATGCCTGCAGGAAAGCAGATAAGGAAGCTCCTGAAATATCTCTCAATTTAGAAAAGAGATAACGCTCACTATTCAGACGTATAGATTTCATAGCAAGGCTAGCCCCTATTTCTAACCCAGAGAAACGGAGAACAACTCACTAACGAGGAATATTGCCATCTTTAATAAATTAATAGAGATTACTTGCAGATCTACAGAAATTTTGCGAATTTTGCCTATAAATAGTGTATAGGACGATAACATCGTTAAAAGTTTAGTCACTTCTAATTAACAAATATTATTAATATGCATAATTTATTCCTGTATATTATATTTAATAATTAATTGTGACAACAAACTAATTGCTCAATTTTGAATGTCCGAATCGCAACAGCTCCTTGGTAAAAGAGAAGGCAGATTAACTATGTTCGAAGGAGACGAGTAGAAAAAGAAAAGAAAGAGATTGAAAATCAGATAAAAATACGGAAATCTCCATAAGAGAAATTTTCCCTTAAAATAGATAAAGCAAATGAAGTATCCATTAAGTGGACAGGGTAAATTCCAAACAGTGATTTGGGACTGGAACGGAACTTTACTCGATGATGTTGAAGTTAACAGAAAAATTATCAATACCATGCTTTTAAGAAGAGGTTTGAAGCCTTTAGGGGAAGCAGTTTATAAAGATTCATTTTGTTTTCCCGTACAGTCGTTTCAATGCCGGATCGGTTTTAATTTTGAAGAAGAATCGGTTGAAGAAATCTCGGAGGAATATCACATGTTCTATAAAATATATGAAAAAGAAATTCGACTGAATGCCGATGCTACTTCGATTCTGAATGTACTTCATGCCCGAAAGATCGATCAATACATATTGTCGGCAGCGGCAAAAGACGATTTGATAAAGATGTTGAATGCCTTTGATCTACAAGATAAGTTTGTAGAAATATATGGAGCGACGGATATTTGTGCGAGTGGAAAAACAGTGATAGGAAAGTGTTTAATGCAAACTCATTTGCTAAACCCCGATACTACCTTATTGGTAGGAGATACGGTGCATGATGCAGAAGTGGCGGAAGCTTTGGGTATTGCTTGCATATTATATGCAGGTGGACATAATAGTCTGAATCTGCTTTCCGAAAAGGCTGTAGTCGTTACACAACTAAAAGAGCTGCTTTCATTCATTTAATCGGAAATCCCCCTGCTTACAATTCTCCCAGGTATGTACGCTCGGTACTATTTTTATATATGGAATAGCAATAATGTCTCTTTTTTCCAAGTACTTTACCGCATAACGGATTAACTTTGCATTTTATGGAACGTTTCAATATTATACAGCCCTCTATTGTGCTTGCCCCTTATGTAAAGCACTATTGGCTATTGGAAAGTGATGACGTTGTCCATTCGCAAAGAATTATTCCGACCGGAAATATCGAACTTTGCTTTCACAAAGGGAGCTTGATGAAACGAGATGGCGAACTTATCCCTGTTACCTCACTTTCCGGTCAGTCACTTTCGTTTGCTGATTTGGTGCCGACAGGAGCAGTCAATATGATTGCTGTCGTGTTTCATCCTTTCGGGGCAAGGACTTTTTTTAATCTACCTATCTATGAATTATCGGGTTTGATTGCTTCGGCAGATGATATGAATATGTATTCCCTCAAAGAGTTGGAGGATAAGATTCTTCATGAAGCAGATGATAATGTGTGTATCAGACTGATCGAATCTTTTTTAATCAGCCGTCTAAAGCCGTTTAAGGAATACAATTACCGGCGGATGGTAGCGGCTATTAATACCATAAACCTTTCCGGCGGTGAGCTTTCCGTTTCCCGTCTTGCCGAAACGGTGGCATTAAGCAGGAAACAATTTCAACGTATTTTCAACGAACATGTGGGGGCCACTCCGAAAGAGTTTATGCGGATTATCCGTTTTCATAAAGCCCTCTATATGCTGCAAAACAATCCGGACATGAATTTTACCACCGTTGCCCATGCGTGCGGATATTATGACCAAGCACACATGACCAATGAATTTAAGCTCTTTTCCGGCTACACCCCTTCGGAGTATGTTGCGGTTTGTTCTCCTTATTCCGATTACTTTTCCATTTAAGTCTCTTTTTTCCAAGTTTGCAGATCTTCCACCCACTACCTTTGCACCGTCAATAAGACATAAAACATTTAAAAAGTAAAGGCAATGAGAAATTTGGTTAAATTAATTGAGATTCCGGCGACGGATTTTGCTCGTGCGGTTAAGTTCTACGAAACGGTATTGGGCATCAAACTGACAGTGTGTGACAGTTGCGAAACGGAGAAG
The DNA here is from genome assembly GCA_048465615.1 of Tannerellaceae bacterium. Taxonomy (GTDB): domain Bacteria; phylum Bacteroidota; class Bacteroidia; order Bacteroidales; family Tannerellaceae; genus Parabacteroides. Next base: position 271,469 of record DBFWLD010000026.1, on the reverse strand, counting down.
ATGGCTTTCTTTTCAGACTTTATCGAAACTGATCCGAATGTGGCTATCTCGTGGGCTGCAGATTTTCTTCCCTCGAAAAACGGTGTATTGGTTAGCTTGAAAGTCGATAACATGGAGCAGACGCTCGAGCGTATTAATGCAAATGGAGGTAAAACCATCCGTCCCAAAACAAAAATCGAAGCGGACAGTATGGGATACTTTGCCCTCTTTTCTGATAGCGAAGGGAATACAATCGGTCTATATGCCGACAAATAAGCGTAACAATAAAGGGGGGGTATCCCCCTTTTTATTTCTCAACCGCCAACTTCAGTCGGTTATGTTTGTTCACGTCGGTTGGTTCAAGAGTCCCATTTTATTCCAATAACCAAAGTGATCTATATGCAATCATTTTTCTAATGTTGTTAGATCTATCTTATATAATATGTGTCGGTATAAGGGATGGTTAGGTTCTACTAACGGATGACCGAACTCTTGTATGCGTGTCATGCCTATTTTCTGCATCACATGTTCGGAGCGTTTGTTTGGCAATGAAGTAAAAGAGACAATCTCTTTAAGTTTTAATTCATTTTTTGCATAATTCAAACAAGCTCTGGCAGCTTCCGTAGCATACCCTTTACCCCAAAATTCAGGCAAGAGCCGCCATAGAATTTCGATAGCCGGAGCAAAGTCTACGTCAAACGTCACATTGTGTAATCCTACAAAGCCAATAAAAGCACCAGTATCTTTCTTTTCAACCGCGTACGTTCCGAATCCGGCTACCATAAGTTCCTCTTGTATTTGATTATACAAAGCGATTGTCTCTTCATAAGACAATTTTTTCAAAAAGTACTCCATGACTTTATCATCCTTGTTCATCCTGGCAAGTTGTGGTATATCCCCCTCCTGCCAAGAGCGTAGAATGAGGCGTTGGGTTTCGATATATTGTATCATTTCCTATGTTTATAGATATATAAGCTGTTTTATTTTATATCTCTTTCATGACACAAATTTAGGTATTATCTGGTAAAAAGACAAAAAGTAAACTGTCTTTTTACTTTCTATAATAAGGAATATTCAAAATGTTTATACCTTAATCAAGAAAGACGATTAAAACTATCGCTAGAAATAAATTTATTTATTATCTTTGTTGCATGATTACCAATAAGATAACTCCTGAAGAACTATGGGCAAAACAACAAATCAGCTCTCTTGATGTGGACTATGATTTTTGGAATGAGCGTAGAGCCTCCATAGAGGAATTTTCGCAAATGAGCCACAGTTGCATCTTTACAGTAGACGTATTTAAAGAGAGATACGATTTTGCATCTGATAATTTCGCACATATCTTCGGATATAATCCTATATGGATAAAGACGATTAGAAAGCAGGGGGATTTATTAGAAGAACGGATTCATCCTGATGATAGAGCTCAACTGATAGAATACCAGATTGAGCATGGGCAGTTTATTTATTCACTTCCACCGGAAGAAAGAAATGATTATCAGCAAATATTTCAAATTCGCATGCTAAATGTCCGGCAGAAATATGTGAATGTCATCAGTCGTCACCAAGTAATTCAAAAAGACAAAAGCGGAAAGGCGTGGATAATAATGGGAGCAATGGATCTTGCACCTGACCAAACGCCTACCGATAGAATCAAACGGACAGTTATCAATAGAAAGACCGGAGAAATACTTGAACCGGTAGTTGTTTTAGCGGAGCAGCCACTGACGAAACGTGAAAAAGAGATACTGATATTAATCCGGCAGGGTTTTTTAAGCAAAGAGATTGCCTATAAGCTGAATCTTAGTATCCACACGGTAAACAATCATCGAAAGAATATACTGGCGAAACTAAATGTCAGTAATGTAATCGAAGCGATCAACAAAGCAGAAAGGTCCGGCATCCTTTATTAATTACGGCATCCAATCCAAACTGTTTGTTAATGGATTCGTCTTGCGAAAGTGTTCCAGTTCTTCATAACAGCTTACTCCGCCCGTAAAAACAGCATGATATATCTCTATACCCGGAATTAATATGTCCTCCGGCACATCGAATTTGATTTGCAGGATTGTTTTCTTGATTTCAGGGGTAAGACGGTTCGCAATGGCAGTGGTCACACGTTCCACCACACCATCATATTTAGAACCTTTCCGGAGGTGAATCATGTCGAACTTCCATGTGTTCATATCTCCGTCTTCGTATAGGGCATGCCATTCGATACACTCCTCTTCCGTCCGGATCAAGTTCTTATATTGAACTTCCTTTAAGGAAAGCCGTTCGGCAAGTTCCTGTATCACAGAGAAACTCTCTGCAATATCCAGTTTATCGGTATAAATGTGCAAGTCTATATCCTTACTTTTAGCCAGCAGACCAGATTTGAGCGAGCCTACCAGATGAACGATTGCCCCAATACGTTCCCACGCCGGAATAATACCAGTATGTTCCAGTATCGTCCATGCAGCTTGTTGATTCTGTTTGGCAAATTCAAGAATATCCATATAGCTAATTTTAGAGGCTGCAAAGATATAAAATTTATTGGTATATAGCTATAAATAGCCATTTCACGTCCCGATGGATTACCCTAATTTTGCACACCGTTTTTGAACTTACTTTTATCATTCAGCAGTAAATTACTATGGTATTTAATCAAACAGAGAAGCAAGAAAGAGCCTATTTGGAACAGATAATAGCTCTTTTAAAAAGGACTATCAGCAGTACCGATATGTCAGTAAAAGACCATATCGATACACTGGCAGAGTATAAAGACTATCTTTGGAGCAATAAAGACATTGATCCGCACGAAATACGTTCGATGCGTGAAAGTATTTTAAATCACTTTGCTATAGGCGAAAGCGTGATTGATAAACGCAAGCGGCTCACAAAAATGCTGGCTATTCCTTATTTCGGGCGGATTGACTTTCATGAGAAAAAAGAAGATGGCAAAGTGCTCCCTGTCTACATCGGAATTTATACTTTCTACGATGCTGAAAGCAAAGCAACTTTAATTTACGATTGGCGGGCTCCTATTTCGAGTATGTTTTATGATTACGAATTAGGAGAAGCATCTTATCAATCTCCATTGAAAGAAATTGAAGGAGAGATTTCTTTGAAACGCCAATATCGGATTCGGGGTGGAGAAATGGAATTTATGATTGAAAGTTCTTTGGCCGTTCACGATGATATTCTGCAAAAAGAACTCAGTTCGAATGCGGATAATAAGATGAAGAATATCGTTGCCACCATCCAGCGGGAGCAAAATCGGATTATTCGCAACGAGGAAGCCCGTATACTTATCATTCAAGGAGTGGCAGGTTCGGGTAAAACCTCTATTGCCCTGCACCGTATTGCTTACTTGCTATATGCATTTAATGATAATATTTCTTCAAAAGATATACTGATTATTTCCCCGAATAAGGTTTTTGCCGATTATATTTCCAACGTCCTTCCCGAACTTGGAGAAGAAATCGTACCGGAAACCAGTATGGAAGAGATACTTTCCAAAGCACTAGGTTACAAATACAAATATCAGAGTTTTTTTGAGCAGGTAAACGAGTTGTTGACAAATCCCGTTCCGGACTTTATTAACAGAATACAATATAAAGCCTCTTTCGATTTTATTTCAAGTCTGGATCGCTTCATTCTCTATATCGAGAGCCACTATTTTCAAGCGGAAGATGTGAAGCTGACCAAACATATTACCATTCCATCCGAGTTTATTGAAGAGCAGTTTCACCGTTTCAATCGCTACCCCATGCGACAACGGTTCGAAGCGATGACCGATTATATTCTCGATATGCTGAAAGTACAATACGCTTTTACAATAACTACTGCCGAAAGAAACTTCTTGAAAAAAGAGATAAAAAGAATGTTTACTGGAAACAGTGACTTGCAAGTCTATAAAGATTTCTTTACATGTATAGGCAAGCCGGAGTTGTTTAAAATGCGGAAGAATCGCACGCTTGAATATGCAGATTTAGCACCACTGGCATATCTGCATATATCTTTGGAAGGAAGCGTGAAAAACAGCATCAAACATCTTTTGATAGATGAAATGCAAGATTATAGCCCCATTCAATATAAGGTAATACAAAAGCTGTTTCCATGTCGGAAAACCGTATTGGGTGATGTCAGTCAGTCAGTAAATCCTTATGGTTCATCCACTGCGAAGATGATTCAAAAATCCCTTGTTACAGGGGAGATCATGAAGCTGTGTAAGAGCTACCGTTCTACCTATGAGATAACCAATTTTGCACAAAAGATACGTCCTGATGCAGATCTTGAATCCATTGCACGACATGGAGAGAAGCCGCAAATATTTCAATATAAAAATGAGAAAGAAGAGCTATTCGGTATTATAGATTTAATTTCCCGTTATCGGAAATCTATATATAAATCATTGGGGATTATTTGCAAAACAGAATCACAAGCCCAAATCCTGGCAGACGAACTGAAAGAGCAAGTCGAGGATATTCATTTCTTATCGAATAAAAGCTCTGCTTTTTCCCAAGGCATTATAATCACGTCTGTACACATGGCGAAAGGTTTAGAGTTTGATGAGGTTATCATCCCTGAAGTTAACGATAAAAATTATCATTCAACAATCGATAGGAATATGCTTTATGTAGCTGTAACAAGGGCAATGCACCGTTTAACTCTGACATATAGTGGAACAAAACATTCTTTATTGATATAGCTATCTTTGGTTACTTCATATTTATTTTACTCTATTTTTATATAATTAGTTGGATATATGAACAATATGCTTACCTTCGCCAACAAAATGACATCAATGTCATTTATATTAATATCACTATCTAAAAGTAAAAGACCAATATCTACAAGACAAGCGAGAGCAAATTTTGGATGCTGCACATCGCATTTGTATGCAAAAACCTGTTTACTCCGTCACGATAAGGGATATTATAACTGAAATTGGATGGAAACATCCTTGAAGAATATTAAAAACTTTGGAAAGATATATTTTGAATATTCCGCATTGATTGCCAATCAGCCTGAATATTTAAAGCCATTTACCGAGAATGTAAAGATAGCAACAGACCTGCAATACCTACAGAAAAGGGTGATAGAATATCTTGTGACTCAAGTGGAAAAAGGATATTTTAAGCCGCTTCTGCCTATTCAGGACATATTCGCATTTATAGGAACATCTATCAATGGTATCCAACGGGATTTAGTACTGGTTCAATGTTATCAAGTTGGGACATATACCACTTCTATGCCTAAAGACATTGATCCGCAAAAGTTGATGGACGTGTTATGCAAAAGTTTAATTTATCTGTTAGGAGGAAACTTTGATAAAGAGAAATAGAATAAAAAACATGCACTGGACATCATAGTATGTCTAATGTGAAAATAACAACAAATAATATGAAAACTGCAATCATATATTATTCAAAGTATGGAACTACCGAACGTGTAGCTTACCTTATCGGAGAGAGTTTAAACCATAAAGTCGATTATATTTCATTAAGGGAGAGAGCGAAGCCTGATATCCGAACATACGACCGAATAATTCTCGGAACTTCCATTTATGCAGGCACTCCAAGTCGAATAGTCACTGAGTTTTGCAAGAAGAATCGACTTTTGTTAGAGCAAAAGGTAATAGGATTGTTCATCTGTTGTATGAACAAAGAGCAAGAAATGAAGGAAATGGAGAAAGCTTTCCCGGAGTACTTGCAGAAAATGGCAATTCCCAAAGCCATTTTAGGCGGCGAATTTCTATTTGATAAAATGAATTGTATTGAAAGGTTTATCACCAGAAAGATCGCTAAAATAGAATCGTCCGTTTCCTGTTTGAGATATAATGCGATAAGAGAATTTGCAACTCAGATAAAAGATAGCTATTTAGGGTAACCTCTTTCGTAACCTATTGAGTAATTTTGCACTTAAATAACGATAAGTTTATGAAAAATAATACTGAAATAAAATATTGCCAAACTTGCGGAATACCTTTAGACATTGGTATCTGTTGTGGTAATGATGATGAATGTCACCCGCTACCAATTTCACTCGTCTACAAAAGAGTGTATATTGACCCTCAAAAACCTTTTATCCGTCTACATTTCCAAAAGTGAATGTGGAAAGGAAATAACTTTGCCGACCGATTAGAAAAATACCAGATAACAATTAAACAGGATTTAAGTTATAATCAAATTAAAAACAAAAGAATGAAGAAAATTTCAGTTGTTGTGTTATTTGCATTTGCTTGCAACCTTGCATTTGCTCAAGTCGGTGATAATAAAAGATCATCATTTCAGTTAAGTTTCATTTCGCCCGTCGGCACTAACGGGAAACATTCGGCAGAGTATACGAATCGTTACTCACTCAATTTGTTGGTGGGTATATCCAAAAACGAAGAGCAACTTACGCTTGGAGGTCTTTCGAACATCATTCTCAGTAATGCGAAGGGGGTTCAGATTGCAGGGTTATCCAACTACGTAGGTGATAGAGGAAAGGGTGTTCAATGGGCAGGCTTGGCGAACATGAACAAGGGTAAGTTCCATGGCCTTCAGGTGGCCGGCTTGTTTAACACTGCTGCTGATGTAAGCGGTGTACAGATTGGCGGGTTACTCAATATTGCCAAAAATGTAAAAGGTGTGCAACTTGCGGGATTGGTCAATATCGCAGAAAATAGCGATGTGCCCATCGGACTAATCAACATCATTAAAAACGGAGAGATGGGCATTGCTATCACTTACGATGGCATAGGAAATACTTTAGCATCTTTTCGTTCGGGAGGTAGATATACGTACGGTATCTTAGGTGTGGGTTATAACCATAAAATAAATAAGAACGGATTGGTTGTCGAAGCCGGATTAGGTGCCCACATTCCTGTGGTGAAATGGTTTAGGGTCAATAACGAACTTAAAGCAACGACTATCGGATATTATAATGATGATGAATCTGGCAAATTAGTCTTTAATGCGGGGTATTCGCTTTTGCCTGCTTTCAGAATCAGACGCCAGTTTGAATTATTCGGCGGGGCAAGTATCAACTATATGGAGACAAAAAACAAGAACGCCGGGAATGTATTTCCCCATCATTCGCTGTGGAAAGGCGATAACTCTGCAAAATTACAACAGGTATATATTGGCTATCAAGTGGGTGCGCAGTTTCTATTCTGATCCCTCTCACTGTAGGTTGCAGATAACAGCAAGCCCCGATATCTATTAAAGATATTGGGACTTCTTGCCGATAAGTTTAACGAGAAAAAGAAATATGGTGATTGATCGGACAAATAATATAGTATTTGATTTTCTGACTGAACGGAGATTTAGTCTACGGCGAAAAGCGCTTTGTATCGTGATGCTTATCGGGTGTTCGTTTGGGCAGGTATTTCTTATGTTTGGAGAACAAGTTGAATCACTCGGATATGTCGCCTATATGCTTGGTGGTGTGTTAGCACTACTTTACGCCCTGCTTCTTCACTTTAATATCACCTATTTAGTACCTCGTTTTCTGCTTCGCAACAAATATGTGGAATATTTCACCCTGCTTCTTATAGTAACTGTCACCGTATTGTTATGTGTCAAATCTTTTACGGAATATCCGATATTCTGCTCTTACAAGGCAATAAACTCATTCAATGCTGTGAGTTTGCTCGATACGCTTTCGAGTCTTATTATTACTGCAATTTGTGTTACAAGTAGTTTAATTCCAACATTGGTTAGGCAGTGGCTTATCGACGCCCGAAATATCGGTAATCTGGAAAACAGACGATTGAAAAGTACAATTGATGAATTTAAAAGCCATATTAATACCGAATTACTCTACGACATCATCGCGAATGCTTCCGAGCAAGTGAAGACAGCTCCCGACAAAGCATCTGATATGATTGTCTCGTTGAGTGAGTTGCTCCGTTACGAACTGTATGATTGTAAAAGGGAAAAGGTTATACTTCACTCCGACATCGAGTTTACCCGCAACTACCTCTCATTGGTACATCAAGTGTCCCCATCGTTTATTTATTCTATATCGGTAACAGGAAATACAAATCTATTTGTACCTCCACATCAATTTCTCTCCTTTATTCAGGAAATAGTGAGCCGGCAGCCCGAAAAATTGGATATTTATTATACGATTGACAGTATGGCAATAAAACTCAGATGTGAGGTGAGTAGGTGTAATTCGAATGAGACAAAATTTATGAGATTGGAGCTAAAGAAATGCTGAAAAAAATAAATCATATCATCCCTGACTTATTGTTAAAACCTAAATTCAGGTTTTACATACACTTGTTTGTGCAGATAATAATCGCACTTATCACCATAACCAATTTGTTTCAAGGCTCGGACACAATTGCATATGACCGGCTATGGATTTGGTTGTTAGCCTATGTGATGCTTAGTGGAATAGCCTATGTGAATGTCTATCTGCTCGTTCCTCGGATGTTGCTTGCAGGTTATATGAAACGCTATATTTTTTCGTTAGCTGCGATCATCCTCTTTATGGTGTCGTGCAACCTGTTTTTCAGTCTCTATTTGGATAACGTTTCGAAGTTTACTTTAGAATTGATTTTTTCCGTTATTTACTTTATTTCGAACATCTGCCTTCTTATGGCTGGTCTTACAGCCTTGTTTCTATTTAAAAACGGGGTGGAAAACAGACGTCGTATTGAAGAGTTGCAAACCGCCACCATGGAAGTGGAATTGGCTAACCTCAAGAACCAGATAAACCCTCATTTCCTGTTCAATATGCTCAACAACGCCAATATCCTGGCAGGAGAAGATTCGGAAAAGTCTTCTCTTCTTCTCAAGAAATTAAACAGTCTATTGAAATACCAAATTAGCGATAGCTCAAAAAAAAGTGTATTATTGAGAGACGACATTAATTTTTTAAAAGATTATCTGGAACTCGAAAAGACACGTCGAGGACAGTTCACCTATAAGGTGAAGAGTGAGGGCGATTGCGATATACAGATTCCTCCGCTTCTGTTCATCCCCTTCGTGGAGAATGCCGTCAAGCATAATCCGGAAAGTAATTCTTATGTCAACCTTTCCTTCTGCATTGCGGATGGCAGGTTGCACTTTGAATGTGAAAACCCCAAGCCTCGATTATTCTATCCAAAGAAAATAGGAGGAATCGGTTTAGCAAATGTAAAAAGACGATTGAAACTGCTGTTCGGAGCGGATTATAATCTCAGCCTGTGTGATGGAAAAGAAAAATATACTGTAACAATGGAGTTTAAAATATGAAGTACATAATAGTAGATGACGAACCTATTGCCCGCAGAGGAATAGAAAAACTAGCAGGACAAATAGGTGCATTGGAACTCGTCGGTAGTTTCGAGAATGCCGAAACTGCCGGAATGTTTATGACCACAAATCAGGTAGACCTCCTATTTCTGGACATTCAGATGCCGGGCATCAACGGTATTGACTTTGCCAAACAGATTGCGGCCACTACACTAATCATCTTCACCACCGCCTTTGCCGAGTTTGCAGTGGATAGTTATGAGATGGATGCGATTGACTACTTGCTCAAGCCTATTAAATCCGGTCGATTTACAAAAGCAGTGGAGAAAGCATTGTCATACCATAAGATTCTACTTTCCGAAAAGGATAAGGCGCAAGTGGAGCAGGTTGACAACAATTTTATCTTTATCAAGTCCGACCGCAGGTATTTCAAAGTAAATTTTGAAGATATTCTTTTTGTCGAGGCGTTGAAAGACTATGTAATCATCCAAACTTTGAAACAGCGGTTGATTACGCGGCTCAATCTTAAAGCAATGTATGAGATGTTGCCTTCAACGTTGTTTATGAAGCCCAATCGCTCGTATATCATCAACAAAGAGCATATTGATTCTTTCAGCAACAATGATGTCTTTATTGATAAATATGAGATAAGCATTAGTGGTTCTTATCGGGATTTATTTTTTGAGACAATAATGAAATAGTTTATTAAATAGCTCAAAATAATATAGTTGTGGAAATTGAAGAAAATAAAATGCCAGGTGTGTTGCCGTTGCAGACTACCGAACAATTCGGGACAAATAAAGACGGATCAGCGAACCGGGAGTATTGCTGCTATTGTTACAAAGATGGCGCTTTTACTTCTAATTATACTTTAGATGAGGTGATCGCCCATAATGTTAAATTTATAGATGAATTTAACAAAGATGGCAAGACGAAATATTCAAAAGAAGAGGCAATAGAAGGAATGAAAAAATATCTCCTTACTCTTAAACGATGGAAAACTTCCAAATAAATATTTCATTTTAATTATAAATATTTGAAGCTGTAAAATGCGAATGAATCAATCTAATGTAATAACCATAAGTAGAGTGGCAACATATATCTGATAAAATAATGAAGAATTAAGGGATTTTAATTTTTAGAACCTCCATCACGACGAGGGAAGATATTGGGCGGATAGAAATACTATTTGCTCAATATCCCTGTATTCACAAATGGAGCGTAGACTTTGAAGATTGGGAGAAGGTGTTGCGAATTGAGAGTATAGGAATTACTGCCGACCGAATAATTAAACAGTTGCAGACAATAGATATCATTGCATCGGAATTAGAATAACAATTTAGCTTGTCGAGATATAAAAAAGAGAAATATATCTAAATATGCTTGTAGTTTACGCAAAAACAACTACTTTTACAAAATGACAATAGTGTCATTTTGTAAATCCTAAGAAAAGTATGCCAAAAGTAAAAGACGAATACCTGAAAGACAAGCGAGAGCAAATTTTGGATGCTGCGCATCGCATTTGTATGCAAAAACCTGTTTACTCCGTCACGATGAGGGATATTATAACTGAAATTGGATGGAGCCAAGGTGCAATTTATCGCTATTTTAAAAATGTACATTACATTTTATTTGAGTTGATAAACCGACTGACTGCACATCTATATGTGAAAGAAGAGGTCGATGCGATCCTTGCGCTTCCGGAATTGCCCGAACGTATCGTTGCCAAAATTCTGGATTTGATCGTTCGAACATCCTTGAAGAATATTAAAGACTTTGGAAAGATGTATTTTGAATATTCCGCATTGATTGCCAATCAGCCTGAATATTTAAAGCCATTTACCGAGAATGTAAAGATAGCAACAGACCTGCAATACCTACAGAAAAGGACGATAGAATATCTTGTGACTCAAGTGGAAAAAGGATATTTTAAGCCGCTTCTGCCTATTCAGGACATATTCGCATTTATAGCAACATCTATCAATGGTATCCAGCGGGATTTAGTGCTGGTTCAATGTTATCAAATCGGGACATATACCACTTCTATGCCTAAAGACATTGATCCGCAAAAGTTGATGGACGTGTTATGCAAAAGTTTGATTTATCTGTTGGGAGGAAACTTTGATAAAGAGAAATAGAATAAAAAACATACGCTAAACATCATAGTATGCCTAATATAAAAATAACAACAAATAATATGAAAATTGCCATCATATATTATTCGAAGCATGGAACTACCGAACGTGTAGCTTACCTTATTGGAGAAAGTTTAAACCATAAAGTTGACTATATTTCATTAAGGGAGAATCCGAAGGCTGATATCCGAACTTATGACCGAATAATTCTTGGAACATCCATTTATGCAGGCACTCCCAGCAGAAAAATCAGTCAATTTTGTAACAAGAATCGAACTTTACTAGAGGAAAAGTTAATAGGGCTGTTTATCTGTTGTATGAATAGAAAACAGGAATTGGAAGAGATGAACAATGCTTTCCCGGAATGCTTACAGAAAATGGCAATTCCCAAAGCCATTTTAGGTGGCGAATTTTTATTTGATAAAATGAATTGTATTGAAAGGTTTATTACCAAAAAGATTGCTAAAATAGAATCTTCCGTTTCCTGTTTGAGATATAATGCGATAAGAGAATTTGCAACTCAGATAAAAGATAGCTATTTAGGGTAACCTCTTTCGTAACCTATTGAGTAATTTTGCACTTGAATAACGAGAAGTTCATGAAAAATAATACTGAAATAAAATATTGCCAAACTTGCGGAATACCTTTAGATATAGATTATGCCAATCTTATGGAAGGTCAGAATGAGGAATATTGCGACTACTGCCTAAAAAATGGGGTTAAGTTATATGATTTCTCAATGGACCATCTTATCTACCTTTGGGGACTTTTCCCCGAAGAATATTATAGAGAGGTCGGAATAAGCTATACTTCATCGGAACTGAGGGAAATTATGTCCAAACGATTGCCGGAAATTAAAAGATGGAAGCAAAAAATCAACACTGCTCATGTGCAGTACGAATTAATTATAAAAGTTCAAGAATACATAAACTGCCATTTGTTTGACGACCTTGATTCTGAGCAACTATCCCAAGTTGCAGGTATGTCTAAATTCCATTTACGCAGACTTTTCAAAGCGGTCAGCGGGGAGAATCTTGGAAACTATATCCTACGGCTAAGGTTGGAGTACATTGCATTTAAGTTGATATCAACAGATACAAGTGTTCCTGAACTTCTCAGCCAAATCCATTATCAGAATAAGCATACGCTTTCAAGAGCATTCAAAAGTTATTTTAATTGTTCTATACCTGAATTCCGCAAGAAGCATTCCAAGGGTTGCCCTGAAGGAAAGAATCCTATACGGGTTGAGTTGAGTCTTGAGAAAGTGCCCAACATGCGCATTGCCTATTTGAAGTTAGAAAGGACAAATAACATTAATCATAGTTTTTCTGTCTTATGGAAACAGTTATTACAATTCTCTGAAAGATATGAACTGTCATCAAAAGGATGCAAATATGTAAGCCTGACTCTTGATTACCCTTTTATTACGCCTGAAGAGCACAGCCGTTTTATGGTTGGGGTAACCTTACCACAATCATTTAAGGCTCCTAAAGGTTTTGGTATTTATGAAATTCCTTCGGGAGAATATGCGATCTTTCGTTTCAAAGGGTTGTACCATGAGCTGAATAGGGCGTATCGACATATCTACCTTGACTGGTTACCGGCAAGTGGCTATGCTTTGCGAGAGCCATTTACTTTTGAAACTTATGTCAATACACCCAAGAAAACTCCGACTTCAGAGTTGATAACAGATATTTATATTCCTGTAGCAAAGAAAGAAACATGAAATACTTTAATCAAGAAATAGAGAACGAATTAATCAATCAAGGGGCGAAGCTGATACGCTTTGTCGATATATCACATTTGAGTGAGACACAAAACAGACAATTCCCCCATGCTGTTGTTTTTGCCCTTCCGTTAACAGCCGGATATATAAAAGAAGTATGTGATACTCCCAATTACGTACAGGCTCGGATAGATGACAATTATAATTTCGATGATGACGAATATCTCATTACAGAAAATAAGACTCATGAATTGGCAGATCACATTGCTACATATATTACAGAAAAAGGATACAAAGCTTTTTCACAATCTGATGAAAACCTTATTGCCGAGGGAAAATTTGATGAATCGCATAAGCAATCTCTTTTGCCGAATAAAACCATAGCCTTACTTGGCGGATTAGGCTGGATTGGGAAAAACAATCTGTTAATTACTTCTGAATATGGTGCAGCACAATGTCTGGGTACAGTTTTAACCGATGCACCATTGGAAACGGTACTGTGTGAACCTCTATATCCAAAGTGCGGAAATTGCATTACTTGTGTCAATATCTGCGAGAGGAAAGTTCTTAAAGGTAAAACTTGGAATAGCTATACTTCAAGAGACGAAATCGTTGATGTATATGGATGTAGCACCTGCTTAAAGTGCCTGGTACACTGTCCGTATACTCAGCGGTATTGCAAACGACAAACAAAATTAAGATGAAGAGAAATAACAAAACAAAATATACTTATAAACAAATCTGGCATATCACATTTCCCATTCTTATCAGCCTGCTGATGGAGCAGCTTATCGGTATGACGGATACGGCTTTTCTGGGTCGTGTCGGTGAAATCGAGCTGGGTGCGTCTGCCATTGCAGGGGTATATTATCTTGCTATCTTTATGATGGCTTTCGGCTTCAGTATCGGTGCGCAGATATTGATTGCCCGTCGCAACGGGGAAGGGAACTACAAGGATATCGGAGCTATCTTTTATCAAGGCGTCTATTTCCTGATAGCGGTAGCAGCGGTTCTATTCACATTCTCAGTTGTTTTTTCACCTTATATTCTGAAAAATATAATCTCGTCTCCCCGTATTTATGATGCAGCGGAAAGTTATATTCATTGGAGGGTTTACGGATTCTTCTTTTCCTTTGCCGGAGTCATGTTTCGTGCGTTTTTCGTAGGAACCACTCAAACCAAGACACTGACATTGAACTCTATCGTAATGGTGCTTTCGAATGTGGTATTCAATTATGTACTGATATTCGGCAAGTTCGGTTTCCCGGCATTAGGTATTGTCGGGGCTGCTATCGGTTCTTCCTTGTCAGAGCTGGTTTCGCTGATCTTTTTTATCCTTTATACATGGAAACAGATTGATGTGAAGAAATACGGGCTGAATGTCCTGCCCGCATTTCAAAGCGGAACGCTGAAACGAATTCTGAATGTGTCAGTCTGGACCATGATTCAAAACTTTGTTTCTTTGTCTACGTGGTTTATGTTCTTCCTTTTCGTGGAACATCTGGGAGAACGCTCATTGGCTATTGCGAACATTATCCGAAACATGGCCGGCATCCCGTTTATGGTAACTATGGCATTTGCCGCTACTTGCGGTTCACTAGTAAGCAACCTGATAGGTGCGGGCGAACAGGATTGCGTGCGAGGCACCATCCGCCAGCATATCCGCATCGGATACGCATTCGTCTTGCCGATACTGGCCTTCTTCTGTTTGTATCCGCAACTGATTCTACGCATCTATACGGATATACCCGAACTGCGGGATGCATCTGTCCATTCGCTTTGGGTACTCTGCTCGGCATATCTGGTATTAGTACCCGCCAACGTTTATTTTCAATCTGTATCCGGAACGGGAAATACACGTACGGCATTGGTTATGGAACTTTTCGTACTGGCAATCTACATAGTTTATGCCATGTACTTTATCCTGTACCTGAAAATGGACATCGCTTTTGCATGGACGACAGAAATGGTATATGGCATTTTCACCTTGATCTTCTGTTATAAGTATATGAAGAAAGGAAAGTGGAGGCTGAAGAAAATTTGAATTAACTCTGAATTGTTTGGTGGAGCAAGTATCAACTATATGGAGGCCTAATCGGGAATATGAAAAAGATACGTTTTCCGGTTAACAAGAAAAAATTTGGCTATTGACAGTAACAATAATATAATATATGTTTTCCTGACCGAGCCAAGGTTCAGGCTAAGGCGAAGTGTACTGTGAACCTCTCATTCTACATTGCAAAGGGCAGGCTGCACTTTGAATGTGAGAACCCGAAGCCTCGATTATTCCATCCCAAGAAGACGGGAGGAATTGGTTTGCCGAATGTAAAAAAGCGATTAGACTTATTGTTCGGAGCAGACTACAACCTAAGCCTATGCGATGAAAAAGAAAAATATACAGTCAGAATGGAGTTTAAAATATGAAATACATAATAGTAGATGACGAACCTATCGCCCGCCGGGGAATAGAAAAATTGGCAGGCCAGATAGGTGCATTGGAGCTTGTTGGCAGTTTCGAAAATGCCGAAGCAGCGGGAATGTTTTTGATCGCCAATCAAGTAGATCTGGTATTTCTGGATATTCAGATGCCGGGCATCAGTGGCATGGAGCTTGCCAGACAAATGTCATCGGCAACGCTGATCATTTTTACCACTGCTTATGCAGAGTTTGCGGTGGATAGTTATGAGATAGATGCTGTTGATTACCTGCTTAAACCCATCAGACCCGAGCGCTTCAAAAAAGCGGTGGCGAAAGCATTGTCGTATCACGAAATCCTTGTCTCTGAGAAAGACAAGAATCAGGTGGAACAAGTGGAAAGCAATTTCATTTTCATTAAGTCGGATCGCAGGTATTTCAAAGTAGA
This sequence comes from Tannerellaceae bacterium, assembly GCA_048465615.1. Taxonomy (GTDB): domain Bacteria; phylum Bacteroidota; class Bacteroidia; order Bacteroidales; family Tannerellaceae; genus Parabacteroides. The sequence continues at coordinate 255,548 of DBFWLD010000026.1, read as the reverse complement.
CTTTAAAGATATTCTTTTTATTGAAGCATTGAAAGACTATGTTATCATTCAAACCGTTAAACAGCGGTTGGTTACACATCTCAATCTCAAGACGATTTATGAAATGTTACCCCAAACGATATTCCTCAAGCCGAACCGTTCATATATTATCAATAAAGACAACATTGATTCTTTCAGTAATAACGATATTTTTATTGATAAGTATGAGATAGCAATCAGTAATGTCTATCGGGATTCGCTTTTTGAGACGCTAATGAAATAAAGAAACTAATAAGGATAGAAAATATGGAATATAACATTAGAGAAACAACAATCGCCGATTTGGATGCGATTATGGAGGTTCAAAAACAAGCTTTCGGCTATGACAAAGAAGCCCGGTTGGTGGCTCAGTTGCTAAATGACGAAACGGCAAAACCTTTTGTTTCGTTACTGGCTTTCGACAAGGAAGTGGCTATCGGGCACATACTTTTCACCCGGGCGTATTTTAGTGGCAAAGAAGTCTCGCCAATGATGCATATCTTGGCTCCCTTGGCTGTGAAACCTGTCTATCAGCGTCAGGGAATAGGTGGAATGCTCATAAAAGAAGGGCTGCATTTATTGCAGGCGATGGGTTCGGAAGTGGTCTTCGTCTTGGGGCATAAGGAGTATTATCCCAAATATGGATTTACCACTCATGCTGCTCATCTGGGCTATCTTCCTCCCTATCCAATGCCTGAAGAGAATGGAGTATATTGGATGGTTCAGCCTATCGGCCCAACAGGTTATGAGGTAGGTAAAGGCAACGTAAAATGCTGTGATGAATTAAACAAACCGGAACATTGGAGGAATGAGGAATCGGACAGATAGAATATATGTATAAAAATAATGCGTCGAAGGAAGTAAAAATAGCGGACTTGATATTTGAGAAGCTTTATATAACATTGATTTTTCAGTATATAAAAACAATCAAACTTTTAATTTCAGCGTATCATTTATGAATAAATTCTATCGGAGCACATTTAATAGCGCACTATATGCTATTTTTCGTCATTCATATCAACCTGCTTTGTATATGTAGATGTTACCGACAGGCAAAATTGTTCCACTTTCCCAACCGGATTGCTCAATTTTGCCTGTGACTAGAAAACAATAAAACCGAAAAATATCAGCATGGGACTAAAACTTAAAATCTTCTGCGGATACTTAGTATTGGTCATACTTTCGGTATTCCTTATTTTCTTGTTTTATAACGAACAGGCAAAGAAAAGAATGTTTCGCAAAAGCGAACAAGAATTGGCCAATATGCACAGACTGGTAGAAAAAGCATATATCAGCCTGCTTGACCTTGCCTCGCAAGCCGAAATGGTAAGCGTATGGGATGAAAACGACTTCACCCTCTATCAGGAAAAAAGAAAAAATACCTGTTCCGTTTTGATAAATTTAAAGCAGAATGTCCGGACAGCCGAACTGCAAATTCGCCTCGACTCCCTCTGTCTCCTGCTGGAAAAGAAAGAGCACCTGCTGATAACGGTTACGGACATTTACAATAAACTGGCTGAAATAGACGAAACAGTGAAAGGAAAAATACCGGCTATTCTCACCCAAGTCCAACAGTCTTCCCGACAACTTGAAAATATCCCTCCGGCAAATGTTACAGAAGAAAAACCGAAAAAAAGAAAGAACTTTTGGAATATCTTCCGCAAGAAAGAAAGGAAATCCGCTTACCGTAAAGCAAGGGAACAGAAAACTGCCGAATCAAACGCACACCCCGTATCAGAACCTGCCACCACCCTCATGCTTGGTTCCCTGCGCCGGGAGGTGACGGAAAAACAAAAGATACAGCGTGACAGGCTGCTCATACAAATGGACAGCCTTTATGAAAACAACCTGTTGCTGAACCGGAAACTGTACGAACTGGTAGCAGATTTCGAGGAAGAAACCAACATGCGGTTTTCCGCAAGATACAAAAGCGTGGTCACCGAACAGGAAGAAGCCTATTATAACATTGTCAAATTTGCTTTCTTCGTTTTCTTTTTGACGGTTATACTCTATATGATTGTCCATAAGGATATCAACAGGAGAAATCGCTATAAGAACGAGTTGGAAGCATCCGACCGGAAAAACAGGGAACTATTGCACTCCCGAAAAAACATGATGCTTTCCATTGCCCACGACCTGCGCTCGCCATTGGCAACCATTCAGGGATATGCAGAACTGCTGCCCGGCGAGGAAGATAAAAGCCGGCAGGAAGAATACGCAAAAAATATCGTCCGTTCCTCCCGCTACATGCTCGGTTTGATAAATACCCTGATTGACTTCTACCTGTTGGACACTGGCAGAAGGAAACCAAACGACACCTTGTTTCATCTTGAGGCTTTCTTCAAAGAAACGGAAAACAACTATAAATCTTCCGCAAATAGGAAACAGCTCCTGCTGACCACGAACTTTTCCAGTCTGAACGTAGTGGTGAATGCTGACCGCTCACAGCTCCAGCAAATAGTGAACAACCTTCTCTCCAATGCCGTCAAATTTACCCGGCAGGGAGAAATCCATTTGCAGGCGGAATATCAGGACGGAGAATTGCAGTTCTTGGTGCAGGATACCGGCGTGGGGATGAGCCAAGAGGAAGAGGAACGCATCTTTAACGCTTTCGAACGGTTAGACAATGCCCGAAACGTTCCCGGATTCGGATTGGGACTTGCTATCGTTGCAAAACTGGTGGCCGGGATGAAAGGAAACATCACTGTAAAAAGCGAACCCGGAAAGGGAAGTACCTTCACCGTCTTCTTGCCCCTTGCACAAGCAAACGAATCCGAGCTGATTGCTAGGGAACGTACCGCGACAAATTATTATCTGGAAAATGTTAACGTATTGGTTATTGATGACGACCGCATTCAACTGGATCTCACTAAAGAGATGCTCAGCCGTAACGGAGTGCGGTGTGATTGTTGCGAATCTAGCCGGGAATTAATCACCTGCTTGAGAACACAAAAATACGACCTACTGCTCTCCGACATCCAGATGCCGGAAACGGACGGATACGATATACTGGAGCTGCTCCGTTCCTCGAACATAGAAGCAGCTAAAATTATCCCCATAGTAGCTGTTACGGCGTGTGAAGAAGAGGAAAAGAAATACTTAGCCTGTGGTTTTGCCGGATGCCTGCATAAACCTTTCTCAATGGACGAACTGATGGAGGCTGTAGCGAATTGCATAAAAGATTATCCGCGCCCATTACCGCCGGCCGATTTTACAGCTTTGCTGGAGGGTGAAAAAGACCGGAAAGAAATGCTGACTATGTTCGTGTATGATACAAAAAAAGCACTGGCAGATTTACGAAAGGCTATCGGAAAGAAAGATTACAAGGAAATAAGTCACATCATACATAAAGGGGCACCATTATGGGAAACGATACACGTCCGAATACCTGTATCGGAACTAAAACGATTAGCATCATTGCCACCGAAAACATGGAATGACGAACAACTTGTGCAGGTACAAAAACTGGTGGATGCCGTGGAACAGGCGGTGAAAACAGCCATACGATTAAGGGAGGAGTTAGAATGAAAATGGTATTGATAGTGGAAGACGACCGGATATATGCCCGCACGATAGCCAACTGGCTTATAAAAAACGGGATAAACGCCCGCTATGTATTGTCGGGTGCTTCGGCAAGGGAGTTTATTGCCGGATGCAACCCTGACCTTATTCTATCGGATTACCGCTTGCCTGACGGCAACGGCGTGGAACTATTAGAATGGATAAAGCAGAACGGATATCGGGTACCTTTCCTTGTGATGACCGGTTATGGGGAAATTGCCGGTGCAGTGGAAGCTATCAAAAGGGGGGCACAGGACTATCTGCCCAAGCCTGTGCAGACCGATAAGGTACTAGCAGCCCTTACCGGCCTGTTGCAGCAACAGCAAGAAAAAATGTATGTGGATGGGTGGGACTATTATCAGGGAAAAAGCCCGTTAACGGTGAAATTGCAGGAACATATCCGATTGGTGGCTCCTGTGGATACGCTGACGGTACTGATACGCGGTGCATCAGGTACAGGAAAAGAATATGTGGCCCGGCAGATACACGCATTGAGTGAGCGCGCAGACGCTCCGTTCATCGCGGTAGATTGTGGAGCACTCCCCAAAGAATTGGCTGCATCCGAATTGTTTGGTCACATGAAAGGCGCTTTTACGGGTGCCGTGGAAGACAAGACAGGAATGTTTGCCGCCGCCAACCACGGGACGCTATTCCTCGACGAAGTGGGTAATCTGAACACGGAGGTGCAGATGCTATTGCTGCGTGCGTTGCAGGAGAAACGTTTCCGGCCTGTAGGAGGCAAAACGGAAGTGCAGGCGGACATCCGGCTGGTAGCCGCCACTAACGAGGATTTGGAGAAAGCGATAGTCGAAGGCCGGTTCAGGGAAGACTTGTTTCATCGTCTGAATGAGTTCCCGCTATATGTGCCGCTATTGGCGGAATGCCCCGAAGATATTATACCGTTGGCGGAGTTCATGTTGAAAGCTGCCAACCGGGAACTGAAAAAGGATGTAAAGGGATTCGACCGGGAAACCCGGAAAAGACTGAAAGCCTACCCGTGGCCGGGAAACATACGGGAACTGAAAGGAGTGATTAAACGCGCCGCCTTGCTGGCAAAAGGTGACTGGATTATTTCGGAAGACGTGGATTTACCAAATCCCCCCCGACAGACGGGAGATTATGCGCTGAACGATGAACGGACGGAGCGGGAAAACATTGTAAAAGCATTGGAAGCTACGGGTGGCGACAAGAAGGCGGCAGCGAGGTTGTTGGGGATAAGCCGGAGCACGCTTTATCTGAAAATGGAGAAGTACCGGTTGAAATAGAATGTGTCCGAAATTCGGACATCCGGTGTATAATCCCCAAATGATTCTCATACACGCAGATTTATATCGTATTGTATATCTCTTATTATCAACGTTTTACATCTTATTGTTTAATGGCATGGCACTTGCCTTATGGTTATCAGGATGATTTGCAGCGGAGTGATTAATCAGTAAAACCTAAATTACAATACGATGAAAACGTTGATAAACACATCTCTTTTCCATCTGTTCGCCGCTTATATGAATGGCACGGAACGTACGGCAGAAGAGTTGCCTGCCGCCTACGAGAACTTTGTTGACCTCCTTGCAGAACTGCCGCAGGACGAAGAGCTGATGAAACGACTCAGACGGCTGAACTACACAAAAATAGAACTGGCTTTCATGCAACGTATCTGCAACGGTATGCCGGATGGACAACGGCACGTGCTGTATGACGTATTTATCGGTAAAGTGCTGGCACTGCTGGATGCGGAAGCGGAGATGATAAAGGAATCGTTCAGACATGGCAATATATTATCCGGATTGAAAACAGAAACGATGCAGGGAAAGAGTGGCAGGAAAGCTGCCGTTACGCTGACCTGGAACGGTACGGACAGCGACCTGATAGAACTTGTGGCAGCATTGATGGCTGCCGGAGTGATAGGAACGGTAGAAGGCAGAGAGTTGAAAGTAGTGGATGTCATCCGGGTATTTGAAGAAATATTTCACTTGAAAATTAATGCGCTGTACACCAAACGGGGCAAGGTGTTCGACCGATGCACGGACACCACTCCCTTCATCGACTCTCTGCGCAAAAGCTATAACCAAATGCTCGACAAGCGGCTGGCGTAAGGATTGCACGCCAACGGCCGCCAACGGATGACTTGCGTGTCCGCTGTGTTGCAGATTGGCGGACAAAGCGTTTTCTTTGCGGCTATAAACTTCTGTAAATTAATCAAGTTATGGGACTATTGAAAGATTGGATAGCCCGCTGGAGGTTTCGCCTGCCGGAACGTCCGGCGGCTGAGCCGGGTAGCGTGTTCATCACGATGGACGAAAAAAATACACCGGTGGATGTGCGTACGGGCGATGCTACGCCGAAAGCCTATGAGGACTATATCGGAAAAATGGTGAAGGAGTTCGACAAACGGGGCTACCTGCCCGGCTGAACGATTCTGAAAGCGGATTTTGCAGACAAAGGAAAAATCCCTTCCCGACGGGGAGACTTGGCGAACTGGTATTTCCATAAGCTGGTTCCGGCTATCCATAAACACAAGGCGGTCACGGGAAGGCAGATTCCACTAAGGGATGCCGCTTATACGCTGAAGGCAGGATTGAAACTGTTCAGCCGCCGGACATCACCCGCGGCGCTGCAAAAGGACAAGCAATACCGGGAGTTCATACGCTATAACGAGACGGAAGGCTGGAATAGCGGAAAATCGGCTGAAGAAAAGAAACGGGTGTATGCTGTGGCTACGGATGAGGGCGTGCTGTTCTTTTCGGACAGCGAAAAGGGAATGAAAGCCCGTAACAGCTATCTGCAACATCTGGCAGACGGCTTTTTCAACTTTTCCAAAGGGACGGAAACATTGAAGCTGTATGAGATAGAAACACCTTGCCGGCAAGTAACGGAGCTGGCGGACAATTGTATCGACAAGCTGGTGAAAAGTGATCTGCGTAGTGCCGATACACAACTGCGAAAGTCGGAGTTCAGCTTCACCGAAGAAAAAATGGCGGGAAAAGAGATGCTGGAAGGTGCCGTCTGCACGGACAAATACGACCTGCGACCGGACTATAATAACTTTGACCGGTTCACAAAAAACTTCAATCTGGGCATTTCTCCCCGCAATTATGATGTTGCTTCCTTGCTTTATATCTCGGAAAACGGATATGCCGGTCATGTGGCGGCGGACTATTTTCATCCGTTCAGTTATGAGTATGAGTTCAGGGACTTGGCCGGGAAACTGGGTGACAGCATCAAGGCACGACAGGAAGCACCCCTGTCCTTGCATGATTTCGGCTATGCGGCTTTACAAATGGAAGCAAAAGTAATGGCAAGGGATATTCTGCAATCGGAATTCCATATAACAAACGGAGAGTTTAGGCTGGGCGGAAGTATCAACCGGGTGGAAAAAACGGAAAGAATGCAAGCTACTTCCTATCAGCATTCCAAAGAACAAAAGACGGGTAAATCATTCGATACAGACTTCATACGGGAAGCTCCTGCACATAAACGGGGTAACGGTCAACGGCAGGCAAAACATGTAGCCTCCATTACCCTAAAGAAGAAGGAAAAGAAGCAATTAATCATATAAATGTATGAAAGAGAAGAAAATGCAGATGGCGGAAAGCGGTAGTTTGTATATGACGCTGGACGCTTTTTACCGGCCCGTTTATTTAAGTATGCGGGGCCAGGGAGAAGAAGGGTTCTCCTGTTATATCAGTAATAACGTGCGGTTTCATACCGCAGGGAGGGAGTTTGTGCCCGACCACTGAATGTTCCGTTTCGATTTTAAGGACAAGGGTATGATTCCTCCCATACTCGGAACGGACAATGCGGATTATCTGGAAAGGCTGTGCCCGGTGTTGGAACAGGAAAAGATTCATCCTTCGGGCGTGGTAAGACTGAGGGATGCGGCATTCTGTGAGGAAAGAGGTATCGTTCAGTTGTCGTCCCTGGCCGAACACACGGCTTTATTGGAAAATGAAGATTACCTGCGGCTGGGACATCGTTTCGGAATGGACGGGGATGTAATAAGAAACGGACTGGCGGCTTTCCCCACTTGTACGGCTGTGGAATACGGGCAAAAAGTATTGTTGTTGGGAAAAACGAGTAAAGGGGATAAGGCATTGGAAGAGTTTCTGAACGATTTGGCCGGGCACTTCTTCGACGGGAAACGAAAGCCGGAGGAATTAAGATTCCATGAGGTGGCACCGCTGAATGCAAAGTACCGGGCAGAAATTGGAGATTGCAAAACTGCCTCACCGGATATACTTCGTTACGGGATTTGCACGAAACGTTGTGACATGGCACCGACACTAAGAAACTTTAACCGGCTCAGAAACCTGCAATTGATGAGTGCGCCACTCACAAAGGAGCAGGAACGGATTGTTTCGCTGCTGGTTGCACGGCCGGATAATGCCCGGTTCCCGGAGACGGAAGTGAAGACGAGGATACCTTTTAAAAAGAAGGGACAGAGTATAAACATTTAACTACAGTGGAATGAAAATAGAAAAGAAAGAAGACAGAAATTGGCAAGAAAGCGATAGTTTGTATATCGCAATGGATGAGAATTTCAGCACCTATCATATCAGCATGAAGGGAAAAGGCAAGGAAGGGTTGGTGGAGTTCTTGCAGGAAGATGTGGAAAGAGCTTTGAAGGGAAAAGACATGCCTTCGGGGTGAATAGTGCATTATGAGGTGCCGGAGATGTTTATCCTGCCTGCCATCATGAAAGATCATAACGAGGATTACTATCATCGGGCTGATAAGGTGCTGTATGAATATCACGGCATAATACCGGAAAGGATGCTTTCTATTCCACAAGTAATCAAACGGTTATGGAATGAAGAGGACATATTGAAAACAGGTACTAAAGATAAGTCGAAAGATATGCTTCAGGAAGCGGAGTGGCAGTTGATGAAAGAAAATCCGGAAGCGGTTGAGGATATGCTGGATGATTTGAAACACGGAAACCGTTACTATACGGCCATAGAGACGGACAAAGGTTTGCTTTTCTTTAGCCGGGATATGGAGGGGAAAAAGCAGTGTGGGGATTATCTGACTGAATTTGTAGCAAACCGTTTCTTCGATCCTGAACTGGATATAAAACGGCTGACGGTACATGAAATGAGAGGATGGCCTTCGATTATGGATAAGAAGGTAAACCGTTGCCGTAACTGTTTCGGTGAATGGGAACCGGAGGATATTATGAAAGAATGGGTGTACCGGGACAAGTCGGAATTAAAGAACGTGACGGATTCGGAAACCTATGACCTTACGCCTACATGGAAAAACTATTTTAGGCTAACGGATAATGAGAAAGGATTGGGATTGACCCGCAGCGTGGATAATTATGACCGGATGACATTGCTGTATATCATGGATAAGGGTTATCCGATGGACGGGCTGATAGACGAATATCCGGACAATTTCAGTTTCCATAAGAATTTTGAGAAGATTGAAAACAAATTGCTGGGTAGGGATAGATGGAACGTTTACGACGAGATGCAGGAGAAAGCAAAGAAGCTGGCGGAAAGATTGCTGAAAGAGAATTTCCCTGCCATGAGGCAGAAAGCAACTGCAACACCGGAAATGAAGGTTGAAAAAGAAATACCGAAAAAGAGTAAAGGCAGAAAGATGTAGGATAACAGAAGACAACTAAAAGGATGGAAGGCCCGTTACTGCGTGGATGCAGGGACGGGCCTTTGCGTTGTCAGGCCAATGCACGCCAACGGTTGACTTTGGTTTCAGAGGTTTGGAAGGTATGTAAGATGTGCTTTATTTTGCCGCATATTCAGAAACCTAAAAATGATTTTAGTATGGAACTGACGATTATTGAAACAAGTGCGTATCAGGAGTTAAAAAAGCTGGTCTCTACACTGGCCGTACAAATGGGTGATTTTCAGAAAAAGATTGCTCCGCCTACACCCGATAAATGAATGGATGCGCAGGACGTGTGTCTGGCACTGGGTATATCGAAAAGATGCCTGCAAAACTATCGGGACAACGGGATTATCCCTTACTCAAATATAGGAGGGAAATTCTTTTACCGGGAAGTAGATATTCAAGAGATTTTGGACAGTGGACTAATCAGAAGAAAGTAAGGGTATGGCAGAGATTATCACAAAAGATTCGGAAGAGTTCAAGGAACTGACCGGATGGATTAAAAGAACGGGAAAATCGGTGGAGGAAGCAACAGAGAGAATACGCCCCACGATTGCAGACGAACACTACCTGACCGGAGATGACGTATGCGCCATACTGCACATTTCACGGCGAACGCTGCAAACGTTAAGGGATGAGAAACTGGTGCCCTATACCATGATTGGTGGAAAGTTGCTTTATCCGGAAAGTGGATTGTATGAAGTGCTGAAAAAGAATTATAGGGATTTCAGACGGTTCAGAAAATAAAGTAAGGTAAAAATAAGAAAAGAAACGTCCTTCCAAGCCACAAAGACGTTTCTTTTTGCAGGGAGTTGACATTACATGACAAGTTTGTAGGTGTTCCCGATTTTATCACATAACTTGTCGGTATCTTCACCTACTTTGGGGTTGATAAGTTCTGCGTATATCTGTGTAGAAAGAATAGAATTATGCCCTAATACCTTTTGCAGAGTTTCCAGTGGCATTCCTTTGAGAATAGCCAGAACAGCGAAAGTGTGGCGGCCTATATGTGGAGTGACTTCAACTTTACAACCACATTTCTTACCAATATATTTTAGACTGCTCCGTAGTGCCTCGTATTCTCCCACGGGAAAGACATGTTCAGGAGAAATTTTCCTTTCATTTACCCCTTTGTATTTTTCTATAAGTTCAATAGCAATGGGGAGCAATTTTACCACATAGGCGACACCGGTTTTTATACGGTTGCCCATTAACCATGTGCCTCCGTCGGAGTCGGTATGAATATTCATATAGGTGATAGCTTTCAGGTCTGCATAAGCAAGCCCGGTAAAGCACATGAAAAGAAACATATCCCGATTGGCTCGTTGACGTTTATGGTTCAGCTCTAAATGAATCATTTTCTGCAATTCGTCTTCGGAAAGGAAAGAACGTTTTTTATATTCGGGTACACATTCGAAGGATACAAACGGATGGACTCTTATCCAGCCTCTTTCCTGGGCGATATACAATAACCATTTTAAAGTGTTGACACGATTGAAGGCTGTGGCGTTTGCATTCCCTGCCGTTCCGAGCATCCATGTATAGTAGTCCTCAATGAACGTTTTTTCGAGTTCATCAATAGCTATATCTTCAATGTTCTTTTTGCTTTTCATGAAAAGCAAAAGACTTTTATAGTCAGCAACAAGTCCACGGTAGGTACTTTCCGCCTTTCCTTTACCTATCTTTTCTTTATACGATGCAAGTTGTTCCTTGAAAAGTGCTATAAGTGTGTGGCACTCTTCACCTAAACCGACATAACGGTTATAGACCTTCTTGGCCGTGACAAAACTGTCATGGTCGCAAATATACTGATAATGCTTAGTAACTTGCGCCTTGATATTATCAAGCTCCTGATTAAGTGTGCGGGCTTCTTCGGATTTACCTTTTGCCCGATTGGCTTTAACGTCCCACAACGTAAGGGACACTTCTTTCTTACAACTGAAACCTGCTTGGGTTCCGTTAATGGTGATACGGCCCATAATCGGTGCCTTACCATTTTTCACTGACTGTTTTTTTGTGTAAAATAACACTTTGAATGTACTTCTCATAACTCAACTTTTTTTATTTACAAATTTAATTACTATTGAGTTATTTGGTGTTATGCAAAATTAGGCAACTGACTGTAATTTAATCTATTAGACTCTTGAATGATGCTATTTGGAGTGAGTTACGATTTAGTAACGTAACTCGCTCCCAAATGTGCTTTCCTTTGCTTCTTTTTTCAACTCCGCTAAAAAACATATTTTATAACTATTTGATTTTTAGCATGGTTGCGTTATCTTTGCGCATCTTTAAAAAATACTTTGTTTCTAATTTAAAAACATAAGATTATGAATAAATGGTATGTATGCTTGATCACTTCTATCTTTTTTCTATTGCCTCTTCGGGCCCAGACGGAACCTTTTTATTTCATTCAGCTATCCGATCCTCAATTAGGTATGCTGGATAAAAATAAGAGCTTCTCGCAAGAGACCCAAATTATGGAACAGGTGATAGCTGCCCTCAACAAGCTCTCCCCGGCATTTATTGTCGTAACAGGAGATATGGTAAACGACGGGAAAGATCAAAAACAAATCGAGGAATTCAAGCGGATTTCAGGGCTGATAAAGAAAACGATTCCAGTCTACGTCGTGCCGGGGAACCACGATCTGAACCAAACCGCCGACGATGAAGCTCTCGATCGCTACCGGAAAGAATACGGCTATGACTGTTTCTCTTTTCAAGTAAACAATTGCTGTTTTATTGGCTTGAACACGCCTGTTATTTTTGCCGGCCGGGAAGAAAAAGAAAAAGCCCAATGGATCTGGCTGGAGAAGGTGCTGGAAAACTCCGCGAAATGTACCCATCGCATTCTGTTCAGCCACTATCCGTTTTTCGTAAAAGAAGCACGCGAAGCCGATAAATACGAGAATATACCTCTGGGAAAACGACAGGGCTATCTGGACCTGATGCAAAAATATGAAGTAAAAAATATGTTTGCCGGCCATTTGCATTACAATGCGGAAGGTCGTTACAAAGACTTTAAGATAACTATAACCAATTCCGTTTGTACGCCTTTAGGCAAGGATAAAATAGGCATTAGAATTGTCAGAGTGTATCCTGACAAAGTGATAGACGATTACTACGAGTTCGATCGTATTCCTACCGAAGTAGCTTTATAGTATTCCTCCTATATCTGTTAGGATCTTCCCCAATAAGCCCGGGATTTCAGGAAAAGAAAATTCCTTAAAATTCCCGGGCTTACATTACTACATAACTACATACCCTATTATCAAAAATAACCCTGTCTAGAAATCTTTTTAAAATTCGGCCGGTTGCGGGGTGCCGGAGCAAATCCTATAAACAGGCCCGGTCGGCCATATACCCCTTAGTTTTTTTGCCAGTTGCCGAAGGTCAAGATCTTTTGAAGTTCCTCGCGCGCCGAACCGATGCGTTTTCTGACCGTCTCTACCGGAATATGAAGCTTTTCGGCAATCTCCGTATGATCATACCCCCCGATAAACATCGAAAAAGGGGTTTTCAATTTACTATCCATATGGACTACCGCCCGCATGATCTGATGAATCCGATAGGTATCGTCGGGCAGAGCAGACGTCCGGCTATTTTTCTCAAATAATTCGATACCCGATTGCGAAAGAAGCGAATCCGTCGGCTCCCTACGCGTACCCACTTTGTAAATGTCCTGTACTTTATCCAAATTCTCACCTTTCAAACTACTTTCCGTACTTTCCATTCTTATTACATTAAAATTTATGTGTTCTTTTTCTGATGAATCTAAATTCGCCTCCTGGCGGGCGTCACCTATGTACTCGTATAACAAATACTTCTTTCGAATGTTTATGCTGTATGCTAAAATTCTTTTCTCTGCCCAACCGCGCAGATAAAAGAAAGCCAGACGTCACCAGCCTTAATCCAACCGTTGATAATCGGATACTTTATCCGTTCTTGCGCCCGGAAAATTCTTACTCCTAGCACTTTTCTCCGGCCTGTCGGGCTAACAATTTGAGTAGGAGCTAACTAACGATAAAAAAACAACCTTTATCATTTCTTTTCCAAAATATATGGCATTATCCACAAAAAAATGTACTTTTGTTCGTTGATGATAAATGAAAACGAGTCAAGAAGTATGGAGCGCTATTTAATAATAAAGACCAGAGATGAGCTGTTGCGAGTGAAAATAGGACAAATACTTTATTTCGAAGCAGATAGAAACTATACCAAGTTATTGCTTTCCAACGGCATCCAGTTCACTTTTGCCATCAACATCGGGAAAATAGGCGAGATGCTGGAAAAGCAAATAGCCGATTGCAATACCATACTAAAAAGGGTAGGGAAGAGCCATATCATTAATAAAAACCATATCTTGCAAATCAACCTGCCCAAACAAAAACTGCTTTTGCTTACTCAGGACGGCAAACCGCGCGAACTGGTGATCTCCAAAGATCCTCTGAAAGTACTTAAAGACGGGCTTGAAAAAGAAATGGAGAAACCGGAAACTATCAATCCGACAGAAGAATAGAGATGATTATTACCATTGGAAAAGCCAGCGACAACGATTTCATCGTCGACGACGCCCACGTTAGCCGTCATCACGCCCGCCTGATACGTCAGCAGGACGGATGCTTATTGCTGGAAGACGCCGGTTCGACCAACGGAACCTTTGTAAACGGAATCCAGATCGCTAAGAAACGCGTCACTTCGGCCGACGCCGTTACTTTGGGCGACCGCTACCGGCTCAATGTATCCGAAGTACTTAAATATAATAACGATTATAGCGAAGAGTTTGCCGCCTTGAAAAAGGTGTACGACGATTATATTCAGCAAAAAATTAAAATACAATCGTCCAATCAATTTAAAACCAGACTCTTTCAATCGTTGCCCTTTGCCCTTCCCGGCGTGGTGGGGGTGGCGGTGGGCTTTTTGGGAAAGGGAAGCCCCGAACTGTTTGCAGTCAGCTTGTTTATCACCGTATGCGCTCCTACCGTAGGCATTTATCTGGGGGCTAAGCAATCCGCCAAAATTCCCCAGCAACTGCAAACCATCGCCAATCAGTTCAAAATCGATTACGTCTGCCCTAAGTGCGGTACCTTCCTGGGCGACATACCTTGGGAATCGCTTCGCAACCGCCGGCAATGCCCCGTCTCTTCGTGCCAGGCCAAGTGGATCGGTGAATAAGCGTCCGCACGCCACAAGGATTCGTATCGAAAAGAAAGCCTTTTGTACAGTATTTCCAAACCTTTGATTATAAGGATAAATTCCACGCGGGTACATCCGGCGGATTTATTACTTTTGTCATGTTAAATATAAATACGGAAAAGTTATGCAAGAGGAGGATTATACATTCGTTACCCTCGATAGCGACGACGTTCTGTCGACGGATGCTGTCGTGGTAGATGTGGACGAGGGGTACGATCTGCCGGATGCCGTAATGATCGACGACAATATCGATACGGCGGATTTCATTACCCTGTCGGACGACACTGTAATGCTTTCCGATGCGGACATGGTGGATATGCACTCGATAGATATGGATATAGACGGCAGCGATATTTCGTTTCTGATATGATCGCAGTCAAATGTCCGCATTGCCATGTAGGGTTGAAGGTAGACGAGGGGAAAATTCCCCTCGGCATTACCTCCTTCAAATGTCCTAAGTGCAAGAAGCCGATCCCGGTAGATATGCTGGCCAAGGAAACGAAGCCTGCCTCCCAAGCCGATGAACCCGCGACAGAGGTAATACAATCGCTGAAAACAAGTGCCGGACGCCTTACCGTCGTAACCGATGCCGATACGCCCGAGCAGGTTTTTCCTTTATATGAAGGAGTTACGGTAGCAGGCCGCAAATCGAGCGCGTCGAAGGCCGGCATCGCCATCGAGACAGCCGACAAGTCGATGAGCCGCGAACATATCCGGATCGAAGTAAAAAAAGAGCCGAAAGGCGGATATAAACATTATCTTTCCGACAATAATAGTAAAAATCGCACGTTATATAATAGCAGTTACTTGAATGAAGGCGAAGTGGTTGTGCTAAATGACAACGATGAAATAGTCATTGGTCGCACCGTGCTTCGTTTCAATCTATAAAAGAAGTAGAGGCTATGAATATAACAATAGGAAAACCCTCCGCAGTATGCGAAAAGGGAGGTAGGATGAATAATGAAGATTCCATCTACCCCCTACCGGAAACGATCCGTTCCGACCAGAAGCTATTTATAGTTTGCGACGGCGTAGGAGGCGCCGAGAAAGGGGAAATTGCCAGCGCGCTGGCGGCCGAATCCTTTCAGACCTATTTTTCCACTTTCCTCGAAGGCGACCCTACCCCCGCCTTCATCCACAAAGCCGTTCAATATACGGAAACCCGCTTCGACGATTATATCGCTGCTCACCCCGAAGCCGCCGGCATGGCTACTACGCTTACCGCGGTTTACTTAGGAAGCAGGGGGATTACCGTAGCTCATATAGGCGACAGCCGCGTCTACCACTTCCGGGGCGGCGACATTCTTTTCCGTACCGAAGACCATTCGTTGGTCAACTCGCTGGTTAGCCTGGGGCAGATCACTGCCGCTGAAGCCCGCCGGCATCCCCAGCGCAACGTTATCCTGCGGGCTATTCAAGGCAGCGGCTGTCCTACCGAAGCCGATGTCGTATTGCTCGGCGACCTTCAGGCAGGCGACTGTATGTTTATGTGTACCGACGGCGTGCTGGAGCGTTTTACCGATGAAGCCCTCTCGGCCGTTTTTGCCTCTTCTGCCCCGGCCGATACCTTGAAAGATACCCTGGCCGAGGGATGCCGCGGACGAACGCGCGACAACTTTTCCTTCTACATCCTACCTGTCCAAAACGTACATGATTCACCGGGTATCAAGCAAAATATTCTCTCTTTTCTTTATTCTTTTATATAAATAACGTACTTTTGGCAGATTAAACGGAATAATGCTTAATGGTTATGAATCTGCCTAACGGACATCTTCTACAAAACGGGAAGTATAAGCTGACCCATGCGGTGGGGCAGGGCGGATTCGGCATCACGTACAAAGGTATCTGGTACACAGAAGCCAAAGGGCCGCTGGGCACGGTAAAAACCGAAGTTCCCGTCTGCGTGAAAGAGTTCTTCTTCAAAGATTATTGCCAGCGCGATACCCGGACGCCTGCGGTGAAAGTACATTCCGAAACCGGTCGGACTCTCTTTCATAAATTCAAAGAAAAACTTATCAAAGAGGCTAAAATACTCTCGGAAGTACATCATCCTTATATTGTAAACGTACTCGAAGTATTCGAAGAAAACAATACCGCCTACATCGCGATGGAATACATCGACGGTTTTTCTTTGAAATACCGGATGGATCAGGAAGGCGTATTGCCGGAAGAACGTCTGTTTAAGTACATCGGCCAGATCGGGGAAGCCCTTGAGTTCGTCCACCGGAAAAACATTCTCCATCTCGACATCAAGCCCAGCAACATCCTGATCGACAAGTACGACAATGCCCGGCTGATCGATTTCGGCGTGAGCAAACGCTACGACATCGACCAGCAGGAAACCAGCACGACGATTCTTACGCTGTCGAAAGGCTTCGCTTCCATCGAACAGTACGACGACGAAGGAACGCAAAACTTTTCCCCCTGTCCGGACATTTATTCCCTGGGTGCCACCATGTACAACCTGCTGACCGGCAAAATTCCCACCGAGTCCATTCTCAGGGCCACCCGCCCGTTGCTTAATCCGCGCGAGCTTAACCCGGCCGTAAGCCCTCGTACGGAAGCCGTCATCCTGAAAGCCATGCAGATCGTGCCGGCCAATCGTTTCCAAACGATAGCCGAGATGCTACAGGCATTGGATATATCCCTGCCCGAACCGGCTCCATCTGCCGGGCCTTGCGCTACGCATGCTACGGATTCAGCCGATGCGGCGGATTCCAAGCAGCCGGCGAAGACGACGGACACGTCCCGCGAAATGCCGGCGGCCGGGGAAGACGAAGAAACCACGGTCCTGGGAACCGGTCGCCCCTCCCTTCCTTTGCCGGAAGAAACGGATGAAGACGAAGCAACCGTTGTAAACCTGCCTCCGACCGCTACCCCGCCGGCCCCAAAAAAGAAACGGAGTTGGCTGGTAGCCGGCGCCGTGGGCCTGGTGGCCGTAGGAGCATCGGCTGTCGCCATGCTGGTTCGCATACCCCAGCCGGCCCCGGCGGAAAACACGGAAATCGCCCGGTCGGCCCAAGCAAACCCAACCGGCAGTCCGGTTACGCCGGTCGATTCAACTTCGCCTACGCCTGAGGAAAAGGTGGAAGAAACCCATATGGAAACGCCGGCCGGTCACGGCGAGTCACCCTCGGCGCAGCAGGACGCAACCGAACGTAGGCCGGAAAATACGCGGCAACCTGTCGACCAGCCCGTGTTGCGAATCGACACTCCTTCGGAAGAAGAAAAAACACAAGTTACCGCAGCGGAGCCGGAACCTGCCATATCCGTCGCGCCCCCAGCCGTAGAAAGCCCCGACCCGGCCGCGGAAACCGTATACCAAGCGGCTTTAGCAGCGGGTAAAGCCAAAATGGCCGCCTCCGATTACGAAGGCGCCAAACAAGAATTTATCCGGGCCAAAGAAGCAAAACTTACCGAAGAAGTGGTGCGGTTGATGATTGCGAACGACGAAAAAGCGGAAGAAAAACAGATTGCCGACCGCCGGGCGCTCTATGAAGAAAAAATGGATTTCGGCCTTTATAAAATCGTACGCAAAAAATCGAGCGGCCGCTACGGCGCGATCGACGCCAAAGGCAACGAGCATATTCCCTGCCGCTATTTGAGCGTGGGGAAAGCCGACAACGGACGGGCCTTCGAAAGAGAAGACAATCTTTTCGATATTTATAGCCCCGAAGGCGTTTTAATCAGTAAAGGTGCAACCTATTATTAACCTCTGAATGTATGTATAAACTTCGGATTCTGATTCTCTGTATGATTTCTCCGCTGGGGCTCCTGGCCCAACAAGCGGCAACCTATAATAAGAAAGGCGACGACGCGATGAAACGCCAGGACTACAGCGACGCCAAAATGTGGTACGAAGAAGGCGTCTCCCAATGCGACGCTTACAGCATCGGCCGTCTGACAGACATCTGGCTGAAAAAAGAGCGGATGCGTCCGTCCATGCGCAGTTTGATGAACAAATGCCTGAACTGCCTCAATGTAATGGCCACGGAAAACGATACCGTAGCCGTTGCACGGCTCGTTACCTACTATACCGAAGGCATCGGAACGCCCAAAAGCGAAGAACTGGCCTCCTATTGGCGCGAACAGCTTGACAACCTGCGCCGCCCTGCACACACGCTGCCCGGCGGCCCCTATGATCCGGCAGAAGATTTCTCCCGGCGAATGGAATTTTTCGCCGGCTATGCCTTTTCAGTCGAATCGCCTTACGGCATCACCGTAGGGGGCATAGGACGTCGATTCGGATGGTACATTCGTTTCAAAACCAATATGTCGTTTCAAAATCATCTTTACGAGTGCAATAACGACGGCATGCTGACCGATTTTTCGTCGGCAACCCAAAGCTACCAGGCCGACCTTTCGAAAAAAAATAAAACCAACAGCTTCCAGGCTACGGCCGGAATGCTGGTGAAATGCAACTCCTGGCTCTACGTATCGATGGGGCTGGGATACGGCCAGCGCGCCCTTCTGTCGCCCTTCGTACTGCATTCCAAAGAAAATTATTTCGACCAGAACGCCCGGCAGGAACTATGGGCGAAAAACATGGACGCTTCCTACACAGGGATAGCCGCCGAAGCCGATATTCTTTTCCGCTGGCAGTCGTTCTTTCTGAGCGCCGGTTGCAATACGATCAATTTTAAATACGTCGACTTCAATGCAGGCGTAGGTATGTTCTTCTAACCAAGGTTGATATATGAAACATTTATACATCTTATCCCTTCTTTCCTTTTCGTTTATTTGTTTGACGGCCTGCGTCGACGATCCCGCCTTGTCAAGCAAAGTGCGCAACGCCGACCTTCCCCAAGTGACGACCGGCCAGATCAGCCGTAAAAACGCCGGAAGCGTTACCCTCTCGGGCCAGATTACCAAAGACGGCGGAGCGCCGGTAGAAGAATACGGTATCTGCTGGAGCACGCAAACACCGGTGAAAGACCAGAAAGAAACCCCTAAAAAAAGCCTTCCGGGCGGTGAAAAATACACTTTGCCTCTCGACTACGAAATTTGCATCGAGGGCTTGGAACGGGAAACCCAATATTACCTTTGCGCGTTTGCGCGCAACAGCGCCGGCATAAATTACGGAGAAGAAGTAGCCGTAAAAACCACTACGGGCCTGGGCAGCGTATCGACGCTGAAACCCCGCAACATCAAAGCCGAATCGGCCGAATCGGGAGGCTTGATCAACCCCGACGACCGCGGAGAAGGCGACATATCCGCCCGGGGAGTCTACCTGATTAACGTAGCCACCGGCGTAAAAGACTCCGTACCCAGCCCGATGCAAACCGATTCGTTCGTTTGCGAGCTCTCCGGGCTGGAGCCGGGCGCCAGCTACTATGTACAGGCCTTTGTCGCCAACCCATACGGTATTTTTTTGGGCGACCGGAAGACTTTTACCACCACCAGCGGCAAACCCGTCGTGGCCTCCCTGGTAAAAGAAGCTACCGGATACACCGACGCTACTTTCCGGGCAGAGGTAACCGATAGCGGAGATGCGCCGGTCAGCGTACGCGGCTTCTGCTACGGAACAGAAGAAAACCCCGAAGTAGGAAAAAGCGACACGATCCGCTGCGGAGCAGGCACGGGAAGTTTCTTAGGGACGATCAAAGGATTGGAATCGCAGAAAAAATATTACGTCCGGGCTTTTGCCGAAAACGCTTACGGCATAGGATACAGCGAAGAAACAGTTAGCGTAGTGACCAAAAGCGAAGCACCCACCTTAGTTACCGGACAAGTAAGGAACCCGCACGACGGGATGATTACCATCGGCATGGAAGTGGTAGACGAAGGCATGTCGCCCGTAATTGCCGCCGGCATCTGCTGGTCGACCAACCCCAAACCTACCCGTGAAAACGGGACGTTCATACCTCTTTCAAGCGGAGGAACCGGAACGTTCGAAGGAACGATTTCCGAATTAAGGGGAGGAAATACCTACTATTTCCGGGCCTACGCCATCCGTAGCGAAAATACCTATTACGATGAAACGAACATCGTTTCCTTTACAGCGCCCGCCGTATTCGAAACCAAGGCCGCCTTTACAGGAGAAACCCGCCTGGCCGGATCATCGGCCTATTTCGCATACGGAGAAAAAGGCTATTTGCTGGGCGGCGATACCGGCCCTTCCGTAACCGACCAGTTCAACGTATACAACGCTACCGACAACCGGTGGAACGAACTGAGCCCCTTCCCCCGCAAATTAAAGTGGATGACTACCATTCCTTACGATGCCAAAGTTGTAGTCTTCGGCGGGATGGACCAGAACCAGAAGCCTACCGACGGTTTTTACTATTGCAATTTAAGCGGACACGTGGGCAATAAATGGGAGTCGATTCCCCGAGAAGAAAACGATCTGTGGCCGGGAGCGCGGTATTATGCGGCAGGATGCAAATACGGAGATTATATTTACATCATCGGCGGCATCAGCGACAAAGTAACCGACGAAGTCTGGTCGTACCGGTTGATCAATAAACAATGGAAAGAGGCGAAAGCTTTTCCGGAGAAACAATACGGCGGCATTGCTGTTGTAATCGGAGAAGCCTTATACGCCGGCTTAGGCATGAACGAGACGGGTATCACGCCCACCAGCACCAAGACGCTTTGGGTTTCGTCAGGCGATATGAGCACATGGCAAAAAGAGACGACAATGCCCGCAGAAGCCGGCAACGTACAGGTAGCCACGGCTTTCAACGGCAATCTGTTTGTAGTAGACGATAGGGGATATATCTGGAAATATACCATTTCGTCGCATAGCTGGTCGAGGAAATCGCAACTGCCGGCCGCCAACCGCGACGTACATTGCATGTATGCCATCGGTGGTAAAATCTATATCGGCCTGGGAAATACCTCCAACAAGTTGGTCGCTTACGATGCTTCCTGGGACTATTGAACCCTCAGGCACGCCCAGGCTTTCCCCTGGCGGAAAGAAAAGGCTTCTTCCGCAGCGCAGGCGTGCCGGGTTATAAACTTGTAGGGAACTAAAGTAAATTATTCAAAAGTAAAAATGAACAGAACCAACGTATTAGAAGAAATACAGAAAAATGTAACGCTTTTATCCGACTCCGGCGGAGCAGCCTATCCCTATATTCCCTTGCACCAGAAACCTTCGCCTTCAGTAGCCGCGTTGAGCGAGGTCATGGCACTGATCCGGACAATTATTTTTCCGGGATTTTTCGGTACCCAGCAAGAAGCTCAATTCGGCTCCATCCAATACTATACGGGCGTTTATCTGGAGAAACTATACGATTTGCTGCACGAGCAGATCTACAACGGCCTTTGCTTCGAAGTAGACCGTTGCTGCGATTCGAAAGACAGGGCTTCGGACATTGCCGTAGCATTTATCAATCGGATGCCCCGCATCAAATACCTGCTTTCCACCGACGTGAAAGCCATCCTCGACGGCGACCCGGCAGCCCACAGCGTAAGCGAAATAATCTTTTGTTACCCTGCCGTATCGGCTATCCTTCATCAGCGGGTAGCCCACGAGCTTCTGAAGCTAGGCGTGCCCGTCATTCCCCGCATCATTACCGAAATGGCCCATTCCCGCACCGGCATCGATATACATCCCGGGGCCGAAATCGGCGAATATTTCAGTATCGACCACGGTACGGGGGTAGTGATCGGGCAAACAGCCGTTATCGGCCATCACGTACGCTTATACCAGGGAGTTACCCTGGGAGCAAAAAGCTTTACCCTCGACGAGCAAGGACATCCCTTAGACGTGCCCCGGCATCCGGTGATCGAAGATTATGTAACCATCTACTCCAATGCTTCCATTTTAGGGCGGATCACGATAGGGCGAGGTTCGGTAATCGGAGGAAATATCTGGCTTACGCATAGCGTGCCGCCCCATTCGAAAGTATTGCAAACGCGGGCAGTCGAAGATAAATAGCAGAAAAAAGCTTCTTCATTCTCCCAAGCTTGAAACCGAAAGCCTTATGTACCCGAAGAAAGCCGCCTGAAGAACCCGCGGCCGGTATAAAAGAAGAAAGCCTAGCCTTCTTTTTTTTGTATTCTTTTTCACTTTTTTGCCTGGAAACTTGAAGCATATTTAAAAGAGATTCCGTATGTTTGTTACCCGAACACAGGTAGATGTATCCGGGGGGCATGCCCGGGGCAAACTTATTTTCGTCCCCCCCCTTGTCGTACCTCTGTAGAAGAATGGTTACGGTGTTATCCTTAAAATGAATACAACCATGAATAAAGTAAGAACGTTGGAGGACCTGAAAAAAATGCGCGAATCCTTTCGCGCCGCGTTGGATCTGCGTGAAAAAAGCGACTCTCCCGAAAAACTCGTACAAATAAAAGTTTCCATGGCCACCTGCGGCATAGCGGCAGGCGCCAAGGAAATAATGAATTATTTTATCAAAGCCCTCAACCGGGAAAACGTAGACGCGCTGGTAACTCAAACCGGTTGCATGGGATATTGCTACGCCGAGCCGACGGTAGAAGTAGCCGTGCCGGGCAAAGACCCGCTGGTATTCGGGTTTGTGGATAAAGCCAAAGTCGACGAAATCGTCGATAAATACATCCGCGAGGGCATACTTCCCGACGGTATCCTGCCCATTACCTACAATGCGGTAAACCCCGAATAACAAATTCTAATACCCCCCCTTATCATGGCACAATACACTAACTATATATTGGTGTGCGGCGGCACAGGTTGCCGCGCATCCCAGAGCGAGCAGATCATCGAGAACCTGAAGGCTGCCGTCGGCCAGGAAGGATTGGACGACGTGCAGGTAGTGCGTACCGGGTGTTTCGGCTTCTGCGAAAAAGGGCCGGTCGTAAAGATGGTTCCCGACAATACCTTTTACGTACAAGTACAACCTTCCGACGCCGAAGAAATCGTACGGGAACATTTGGTGAAAGGACGCAAAGTGCAACGATTGCTCTACGTCAATCCCGAAACCCACCAGCAAATATCGGACTCCAAACATATCGATTTTTATAAAAAGCAATTACGCATCGCCCTGCGCAACTGCGGATTCATCAACCCGGAAAATATCGACGAATACATCGCCCGCGACGGCTACGTAGCCTTAGGCAGAGCCCTGACGGAAATGACGCCCGACGAAGTAATCAAAGAAATCATGGACAGCGGGCTTAGGGGGCGGGGAGGAGGCGGATTTCCCACCGGCCTGAAATGGCAGATCACCCGCAAGGTGCAGGCCCCGCAGAAATACGTAGTCTGCAATGCCGACGAAGGCGACCCCGGCGCGTTTATGGATCGGTCTATCCTGGAAGGCGACCCTCATTCGGTGATAGAAGCCATGGCCATCAACGGCTATTGTACCGGAGCCGATAAAGGGTTGGTATATATCCGGGCCGAATATCCCCTGGCCGTCGAACGTTTGAAAATAGCCATTCAGCAAGCCGGCGAATACGGACTGCTGGGAGAGCATATTTTCGGTACCGATTTTTCCTTTACCATCGAAATTCGTTACGGGGCCGGCGCCTTTGTCTGCGGAGAAGAAACGGCCCTGATCCATAGCATGGAAGGAAAACGGGGAGAAGCCACCGTAAAGCCGCCCTTCCCCAGCGAAAGCGGATACAAAGGCTGCCCGACGAATGTAAACAACGTAGAAACCTATGCCAATATCCCGGTCATTCTGCTCAAAGGAGCCGAGTGGTTCAGCCGGATCGGCACGGCCAAAAGCAAAGGCACGAAAGTATTCGCCCTGGCCGGCAAAGTAAACAACGTGGGGCTGATCGAAGTGCCGATGGGCACCACCCTGAGGGAAGTTATTTTCGGGATAGGCGGCGGCATCAAGGAAGGCAAAAAGTTCAAGGCCGTCCAGACAGGGGGGCCCTCGGGCGGCTGCCTGACGGAGAAGCACTTGGATCTGCCGATCGATTACGACAACCTGCTGGCTGCCGGATCGATGATGGGGTCGGGGGGGATGATCGTGATGGATGAAGACGATTGCATGGTGGCGATGGCCAAATTCTATCTCGATTTTACGGTAGAAGAATCGTGCGGCAAATGCGCTCCCTGCCGGATCGGAAACAAGCGGCTGCACGAAATTCTCCAGAAAATTACGGCCGGCAACGGAACGCGGGAAGACCTCGACAAACTCCGCAACCTGGCTTTGGTCATTAAAGATACCGCCCTTTGCGGCCTGGGACAGACTTCGCCCAACCCCGTATTGTCGACCATGGATAATTTTTACGACGAATACCTGGCGCATGTGGATGAAAAACGTTGCCCCTCGCACCAATGCAAGGAACTGACCCAATACTTCATCAATCCCGAAAAATGCCGGGGATGTACGCTTTGCGCCCGGGTTTGCCCGGTACATGCCGTCAGCGGCGAGCGGAAAGTGCCGCATGTGATCGATCCCCAGCTTTGCATCCGCTGCGGCACCTGCATGGATAAGTGCAAATTCGGTGCAGTCTATGTTCATTAGTCGATTATCTAATTCTTCCCCAATTCTACGTATATGGAAACCATCAAATTAACCATAGATAAAAAAACAGTGGAAGTTCCGAAAGGAACCACCCTGCTGGAAGCGGCCAAAAGCGTCGGCATCCGCATCCCCACCCTCTGCCATATGAAGCTGGAGGACTTGCATTACGAAAACAACCCCGGCGCCTGCCGTATCTGCGTGGTAGAAGTAGAAGGACGGCGCAACCTGGCCCCGGCCTGCAAAACCGAATGTGCCGAAGGCATGATGGTAAGAACCCATACGCCCCGCGTGATGAACGCCCGGAAAACCGTGATGGAACTGATCTTATCGAACCATCCCGCCGAATGCCTGACATGCAGCAGCAACGGATATTGCGAATTGCAGAACATCGCCCACGACCTGGGCATCCGGGAAATCCGTTATACCGGCCAGCAATCCACCTTCGCCATCGACCGCTCTCCTTCCATCGTGCGCAATATGAATAAATGTATCATGTGCCGCCGGTGCGAAACCATGTGCAATTCGATTCAGACCGTCGGCGCGCTGACCGCCGTCAACCGCGGATTCAACGCCGCCGTCTCGACAGCCTTCGAACGCGACATCGCCGGGAGCACCTGTTCCTATTGCGGCCAATGCGTATCGGTATGCCCGGTAAACGCCCTGAGCGGCCGCAACACCCAACAACCCGTGCTCGACGCCCTGGCCGATCCCGACAAGATCGTCATCGCGCAGACCGCTCCGGCCGTACGCACGGCCTTAGGACGCGACTTCGGTTGCGAGCCCGGCACGCTGGTGACCGGCAAAATGGTATCTGCCCTCCGCCAACTCGGCTTCGATTACGTATTCGACACCGATTTCGCGGCCGATGTGACCATTATGGAGGAAGGCACCGAACTCTTGCAACGTCTATCGGCCTACCTTCGCGGAGGCGAAGACGTGAAAATCCCCCTGATGACCAGTTGCTGCCCGGGCTGGGTAAGCTTCGTCGAGCAACATTATCCCGAGTTGCTCGGCCACCTTTCCACCGCCAAAAGCCCCCAGCAGATGTTCGGAGCGATTGCCAAAAGCTATTTTGCCGAAAAGCTCGGCGTGGATCGGAAAAGGCTGGTGGTAGTTTCCATCATGCCCTGCCTGGCCAAAAAATATGAAGCCAGCCGACCCGAATTTGCCGTCGACGGCAACCCCGACGTAGACTATTCCGTCTACACCCGCGAGCTGGCCCGGCTGATCAGGTACGCCAATATCAATTTCAACGAACTGCCCGACGGCGATTTCGACCGTCCGCTGGGAGAATCGACCGGCGCAGGCGTAATTTTCGGCACCACCGGAGGCGTGATAGAAGCCGCCTGCCGCACAGCCTACGAACTCTTTACGAAAAAGGCAGCCCCGAAAATCGATTTTGAAGAACTCCGCGGATTGAAAGGCATTCGCAGCGCGACCATCGATTTCGACGGCGTGGAAGTACGCATCGGCATCGCCCACGGCCTGGGGAATGCACGGCAACTGATTGAAGAAGTGAAAAACGGAACCTCGGTTTACCATGCCATCGAAATCATGGCTTGCCCCGGCGGCTGTATCGGGGGCGGAGGACAACCTTTCCACCGCGGCATAATCGAAGTGCTCCGCAAGCGGGCGGCCTCTCTCTACCGCGAAGACGCCGCAAAACCGCTTCGCAAAAGCCACGAAAACCCTGCCGTGATTCAACTTTACCGCGACTATCTGGGCGAACCCTGCGGCCCGCGGGCCCATAGCTTGCTGCACACCCATTACGTCGACCGCAAAGAAGTGATAGGATTGCATACACAAACCGATAAGAAAGAATAAGCCATGAATACGATCCATTTGCCCCAAGCCAAGATAGCCGAGCTGAATGCTCTTTGCGCCCAGCGAAACAACGATCCGGGCGAACTCATCAATATCCTGCACGCCGCCCAGGGCCTTTTCGGCTACCTGCCGCGCGAAGTACAGGAGCTGATAGCCGCCAATCTGCATATTCCCGTTTCCCGGGTATACGGCGTCGTTACCTTCTATTCTTTTTTCACCATGACGCCCAAGGGAAAATACCCCATCTCCGTCTGCCTGGGAACGGCCTGTTATGTACGCGGCGCCGAAAACGTGATGGAAGAATTCCAGCGTCAGCTCGAGATCAAGGTAGGAGAGACTACCTCCGACGGGCTTTTCTCGCTCGACTGCCTGCGCTGCGTAGGAGCTTGCGGGCTGGCCCCGGTAGTAACGATAGCCGGAAAAGTATACGGGCGGATGACGCCCGAAAAAGTGCGCGACGTGCTTACCGAGTATTATATGCTCGAACAATAAATAAAATTTATCGCCTTATAGAGGAAACCTATCAAAGAAATTTTAAGACTTCCGTAAGGTATATTCATAAATTATTCTATATTTGCACATAATAAATCTAAATAAATAATAGGTATTATGCGTAAAACAAGGTATGAGCGGATCGCTTTATGGCCGCTCGGGTTAGCGGCTCTTGCCGGGGTAATGGCAAGTTGCGGTTCCTCCGATTACAAAAAGTATGCCGGCGACGAAGCCAAACAAGTGGCGTCTATCATCCGCGCGAACGGATGTCTGGAATGCCATGCCGCCGGCGCGCCGGTTCCTTTCTATGGAAAATTGCCTGTAATCGGGCCGGTCGTCCAGGCCGATATGAAGCAAGGCACTAATTATGTAGATCTTACCGCGATGGTAGAAGCCCTGGAAAACAGTCAACCCGTCTCCGAAACCGATCTGGCCAAAGTAGAAAATACCGCGCTGAGCGGAAGCATGCCCCCGGCTAAATATTACATGGCCCATTGGGGAACCTCGTTGAACGGCGACGAGAAAGCCGTTATCATCGGTTGGGCCAAAAACGAACGCAAGAAACGTTTTGCCACTGCCACGGTAGCGGAAGAATTTGCCGGCGAACCCGTGCAACCGCTGATGGCCTCCCTTGAAACCGATCCGGCAAAAGTAGCCTTAGGCTTTGCCCTCTATCACGATACCCGCCTGTCGGCCGACAATACCATTTCCTGTGCTACCTGCCACGATCTGGCGACGGCCGGCGTCGACCGCAAACAATATTCGGAAGGCATTGCCGGACAATTCGGAGGCGTAAACGCCCCGACGGTCTACAACTCCGCCCTCAATTTCGTGCAGTTCTGGGACGGCCGTGCCGCCGATCTGAAAGAACAAGCCGCCGGCCCCCCTCTGAACCCGGTTGAAATGGGTTGCGCATCGTTCGACGAAATCTGCGCCAAACTGGCCGACGACAAAGCTTTCAGCGCCGAGTTCCTGGCCGTTTATCCGGAAGGCTTCAACCAATCGACCGTTACCGACGCCATCGCCGAGTTCGAAAAGACCTTGCTTACCCCCAGCCGTTTCGATCGCTACCTGATGGGCGATAAGAACGCATTGACGGCCGAGGAACTGGAAGGCTACCGGCTTTTCAAAGACAATAAATGCGCCACCTGTCACGTAGGCGTCAACCTGGGCGGCCAATCGTTCGAATACATGGGCATTAAAGACAACTACTTCGACTATCGCGGCACCGGGCTGACCGACGGTGACAACGGGCGCTTTGCGGTTACGCAAAACGAGGCCGATCGTCACCGGTTTAAAACGCCTACCCTGCGCAACGTCATGCTCACCGCTCCCTATATGCACGACGGCACGATCAAGACCGTGGAAGACGCCATTCAGATAATGCACGAATTCCAGATAGGCCGGCATATTTCCGATGCGGAAACCGCCCGGATCGTAGCCTTCCTCGGTACCCTGACCGGCGAGTACAACGGCTCCGTTCTTCAATAAAAACATTTAACGCCCTACTTATAGCAGCATGCCCTTTCGCCCCTCCCATATTATCCTGGCTTTGGTAGTATGCCAAAGCTATGGAACGACGGGAGCACAGGAGGAAGGGCTTGCTTCTTATTACCACGCGCGGTTTCAAGGCCGTAAATCGTCGAGCGGCCGGGTGCACGACAACAGTGAAATGGTAGCTGCTCATCGCACCCATCCTTTCGGCACCTTTTTACGGGTCACTAACCTGGCCAATATGCAAACCGTCATCGTTTGCGTCACCGACCGGGGGCCGCACCGCCGGGGTCGTATCGTCGACCTCTCGCCCGAAGCCGCCGGAAAGCTTGGGTTTAAAGAAAGGGGAATCACCCGGGTTCGGCTGGAAGTCGTGCCCGGGCCGCTCGATTTACGTTACCTCGATCTTATTTATCCCAAAATTCCTTATTTGGATATAGACGATTTACGCCCCGTTCCGCCTTACAGAATGAAATTCAACAAATAATTATATCAAAGATGAAACAGATATTAGTTACCGGAGGAGCCGGATTTATAGGTTCGCATTTATGTGCCCGCCTGCTTGACGAAGGTCATGAAGTAATCAGCCTCGACAACTATTTCACAGGAAAAAAGGAGAATATTCTTCCCTTGATGAACAATCCTCATTTCGAACTTGTACGCCACGACGTTACTTCCCCCTATAATGCCGAAGTAGACGAAATCTACAACCTGGCTTGCCCCGCTTCCCCCGTTTACTACCAGCTCGACCCCATCCAAACCGTTAAAACCTCGGTGATGGGCGCCATCAATATGCTCGGGCTGGCCAAACGCACCAATGCCAAACTCCTGCAAGCTTCCACCAGCGAAGTATACGGCGATCCTATCATTCATCCTCAGATCGAAACTTACTGGGGAAATGTCAACCCCGTAGGCCCCCGTTCCTGCTACGACGAAGGCAAACGATGCGCTGAAACCCTTTGCATGGACTACAACCGCCAAAACAACGTGCGTATCAAAATCGTACGTATTTTTAATACCTACGGCCCCAATATGAGCGTGAACGACGGGCGGGTAGTATCCAATTTCATCATCCAGGCCCTTCAAAACAAGGACATCACCATTTACGGCGACGGAACGCAAACACGAAGTTTCCAATACGTCGACGACCTGGTAGAAGGCATGGTGCGGATGATGAACAGCAGCGACGAATTTACCGGGCCGGTAAATATCGGCAATCCCGGCGAGTTCTCGATGCTCGAACTCGCCGAAATCATTATCCGCATGACCGGTTCGTCTTCGAAAATCGTCCATCTGCCTCTTCCTGGCGACGATCCCAAGCAACGCCGTCCGGATATTTCCCTGGCCAAGGAAAAGCTGGGCGGTTGGGAACCCAAGGTGACGTTGGAAGACGGATTGAAGAAAACCATTGCTTACTTCCGTTCGCTCTAATCCGCTTTCAGATTCAAAATAGGGGGAGCGCCGCCTTTATCGGGCGGTTCCCCCCGCTGGATAAAAAGTTCTTCCCTCCGGATAAAAAATACAATAAGCTTCCCTTCCCCAAAAATGCTTTTTCAACTCTTTCGCCGACCCATTTCCGGTTTCACCGGCATCCGTCAGAAAATACACCGGCATGAAATTCCAATTCCATGCCGGTGTATTTTCTGACGGATGCCGATGTATTTCAGACTCTGTTCTTATATGCTGATAATCAGCGAGATAGCCAAGACGTAAAATCTGCCTTCTCGGAAAGGGTGGAAAAGGCAAAAAATCGGCTGCCGGAACCGCCTGTTTTTTACAATAAGTAAGTTATTCCAACGTGTTTTCGGGAATAGGGGGAAACACATCCAAGAGGCCTTGGATCTGATATTCCGTATCGACTTCTTGCAGCGTGAGCGTAAGCAAGGGGATGGGACTGCTTTTGCTTGCCGCCTGGGCGGAGAGGGCGTCCCAACTGAAGTTCAGGTACGATTCCAAGGCGTAATAAGCCATCTTCTCACTATGCGACAAATCGAAGGTGTGGGCAGTGGGCGCTATGGCAACATCGGTAAAACGGCCTTTCTCGTCGGAAGCATAAGTCAAGGTAAGGTAGGGAATTTTACTTTCCTCCTTTTTCCCGACGGAGAATTCATAGGTTCCTTTGGCCACGAGGGCGTCGGTTACTTCGCGGCTCTCCGGATTGTAGGGAAAGAAGTAACACGTACGCGCCTTATCGGCAACCAGATAGACGATAACCGAAGGCGTAAGCGCGGGGTGATTGCTATGGTCGAGGGTATAAACCATATACGTGTCGGTTACTTTTACCTGCAATGTTTCGCTTTCTTTCGTTGTCTTATCGGTCACGGTAAGGGTCGCTTCGCCTTTGCTGACGCCCCCGATACGGATAGTTCCCAACGTAGGATCGGTTTGCGCTTCCGCCGGGGTATACGTGGCATGGATCACTTCGGGGAGATCGGTGGAAAGCTTTATGTTGCCGCTTCCATTGATGACGGATATTTGCAGAGAACCTTTCTGCATTACTTCATACGATTTTTTTTCGAGGAAAAACGGCTTGGGTGCTTCCTTGCCCTCGTTCTCGTCGTTGCAACTTAACATACCCGCCGCGCAAAGTAATAACCCGGCAAAACTGCATAATCTGAATAAATGGATGGTTTTCATAGGTGTAATCTGAGTTTGTCTATCAAACATATCTTGCTTTTCCCAGGCCGGGGCTACCCCTTTAGCGCAGGTATCGTTTACCTTTTCCCCGGAAGAATTTTCCAAACATACGAAAATCCTTCCACATATGCAAAGTCAATCTGAAGCGCGATCGATCGGATTATCTTCTTTTTTTCGTTCTCCTGCCAGATACTCCCCGGCCGGCCCGGTAATACGCACGGCCGCCGGCGAAACGCCTTCCGCCTCTTCCGGGGCAATCAGTCCCCGGTCGACCAGGCGGGCGGTAATGAGCCGGAAATAATCGTCCGCATGAGGCTTGAGTCGCAAGCCGTCGAACCAATACCGTACCTGTTTCGGCATCGGAATGATACTGGCCAGAAAAATGGATTCCGAAAGCGTGAGGGCCGACGGCTCCTTCCCGAAATAAAAATGCGCGGCTTCAGCCGCCCCGTATATTCCCGGGCCCCATTCTATAATATTCAGATAAACTTCAAACATGCGCTCTTTCGAAGTAAGCCGCTGGCCCTCGATCAGCCAGACAATCAGTATTTCCTCCAGCTTCCGGGTCATCGTCTTGCGCCGGTTCAAGAAAACGTTTTTCACCAATTGCATGCTCAGCGTGCTGCCCCCGCGGGCAAAACGCCGCTCTTTGAGGTCTTGCACCAAGGATTCGCGGATGGCGCTGGGGATAAAGCCGCCGTGATGGAAAAACCCGGCGTCTTCGCTTTGCAGGATAGCCAGCGGCAGCCAGCGGGCAATCTCTGCGAACCGGCGGAACTGCGGGTTGCTTTCGCCCACTTCGAAACTTCTTACCGGCTTGCCGTTCTCATAGACCGTATAGAGAAAAGGCTCGTTCATTTTCCGCAAATCCGTTTCCCCGTACGACAGGATCCGGAAGTTTTTCGCTTGCAGGGAGGATTCGAAAACGAGGCTGTCGACGCGGGCAAAATCGATTGCCAGACGGAAGCGGTAGGAGAGGGTACCTGCCGTTTGCAGGCCGTCGAGGTTGGCAAAAAGCCCCCGGGGCAAAGAAGAAAAAAGGGCGTCGGCCGGAAAATCCCGTTTGTCGACAGCCGCCTCCACCTGCCAGGCCGTGTCGCCTGCGGCTTTTCGAACGTTCAAATAAGGGTGGAAATCGAGCCGGCCGAACGTTACGGTCGTACTGCTGTCGAGCACGGCAAAATCCTTCCCTAGCCGGATATGGTAATCTACCTTTCCGTCATCGAGCAGAATCGTATCCGCAGAAAGGCGCGGATGATGAAGGGTAAGCCCTTTTACCAAGGCCCGCCCCGCAAGAGACTGAACGCCTTGGCGAAAAGGAGGAGCCTGCAACGCAAACGAAAGGGTATCGAACCTAAGGGTGGCCCCGAAACGGTAAGCCAGGAAGGGAAAGGTGATTTTCGAACCTCCGGCGGCGTATAAGCTGGCGGCGATTTCCCGCGTCCGGTCGTTTCGTTTTCCCCGGCAGATCCATTTGCTCGACACGTTGTTTTCCCGGCTGATAATTTCGGCATGAAACCGGTTATCGTGAAGGCGCAGACTCGGCAGGCAAAGCGTAAGGGTATCTTGCTCGCTGCGGTAAACCATCCTCAGCCGGTCGAGTACGGCTTCGTGGGGGAGCAACCGGAACAAAAGCGAAAGAGAACGGTCGGCCAGGCGGGCGTAGGAAGTTGCCGTTGAACGATCTGCCGGGCGCGCCACGCTATGGCCAGATGCAACCCGGCTACCCGGCGGGGCGACCCTGCTTTTGTCAGACGCAACCCGGCTGCTCGGCCTGTCGGCCCCGCCTTTGTCCAAACCTCGCCCATCGCCTTTTCCGGAAGGGCGGTAGAGGAAATCGAAATTAGAGGCCGATCCTTCTTTCAGGAAACGAACCGACAAGTCGGCCACTTCGATCTCTTTCAAGGCGATTTTTCCTCCCAGCGTCTTCCGCCAGTCAAGCCCTATCCGCAGCCGGCCGGCCGTCAGAAACGTATCCGCTCCGGCGGGAACTACCGTAATTCCTTCCAGGCATAAGCCCCTCCAGCCGGAAGCGCGGATGTCGCGGCAACCTATATCAAGCCCATACTTCACGGCAACGGCATCCAGTTGCCGCCGGATAAGCCTTTCCGCTATCCGGCCGCGCCCCATCCACAATGCCCCGCAGGCTACGACCGCCGCTACGAGGGCGAGGTATAACAAATTCTTTGGCGTTCGATTCATCTATTTCGTTCTTTATCACCATCCGGGCGTTAAAAGTACCGCTTTTCTCCGGAATAGTTTTCTTTCGCTTTTTAGAAACCGTCTTGATTTTTGATGAGATAACCCTTTTAATGAGTTCAAGGTTGTTTTCGCCTCTGTTTGGAGCGTCTTTATAGGTCCTGTCCGCCCCTCTTCTTCATCCGATAGCGGGCTAGCTTCCTTATCAGCGTGACGGATAGGCCTCGGAAAGCCATTTCCCATCCTCTGCCCGAAAAATCAAAACAGTTTCTTAAACATTTGCTACCTTTATTTAGTTATATATAAAAATGAAATTATGGCCTGTAAAATTGCATTTTTCGGCGCGAAGCCTTACGATACAGCTTCCTTCGACAAGGTGAACGAAAAATACGGATACGATATTCGGTATTTTAAAGGACACCTGAATGCGAACAATGTATTATTGACCCGGGGGGCCGACGTGGTATGTATCTTCGTCAACGATACGGCCGATGCCGCCGTAATCGACGCCCTCATAGAAAACGGCGTGAAATTGCTGGCCTTGCGTTGCGCCGGTTTCAACAACGTCGATCTGGAGGCGGCCAAAGGGCGTCTGCCCATTGTGCGGGTGCCGGCTTATTCGCCCTATGCCGTGGCCGAATATACCCTGGCCCTCATGCTGTCGCTCAACCGGAAAATCCACCGGGCTTACTGGCGCACCCGCGACGGGAACTTTTCGCTCATCGGATTGATGGGTTTCGACATGCACGGCAAGACAGCGGGGATTATCGGAACGGGCAAGATCGCCAGGATTCTGATTCACATGCTCAGAGGATTGGGCATGCGCATTCTGGCCAACGACTTGTATCCCGACGAAGCTTTTGCCGGGGAAGAAGGTTTCGAATATGTGCCGCTCGACGTGCTGTACCGCGAATCGGACATTATTTCGTTGCATTGCCCGCTTACCGATCAGACGCGGTATTTGATTAACGACGAGTCGATTGCCAAGATGAAGAAGGGAGTGATGATTATCAACACCGGACGCGGCCAACTGATCCATACCAACGCCTTGATCGAAGGCTTGAAAGAGAAGCAAGTCTCGGCTGCCGGACTGGATGTATACGAAGAAGAAGGCGATTATTTTTACGAAGACAAGTCGGATAAGATCATCGACGACGACGTGCTGGCGCGCCTCTTATCCTTCAATAACGTGATCGTCACTTCGCATCAGGCCTTTTTTACCAAAGAGGCGATGCACAATATTGCCGAAACTACGATGCAAAATATCGAAGCGTTTTGCCAGGGACGGTTGCAGAACGAGGTGACGCTGAAAGGGCATTGAAACAGGTGAAAAGCCTTTGCGGGCCCGGGCATGTGAAAAACCGCCCGGCACATTGTGAAAAAAGAACTATTATTTATCGCTGATTTATTATATTTTTGTGGCCATTGTCCGGCGGGAGCCAGGCAATGGCTTTTTTTAGGTAAAACAAACGTAGAGCATGGAAGTCGACAGCAACACAGGATTGGTATTGGAAGGAGGCGGCATGCGGGGCATATTCACCGTAGGCGTACTCGATTATTTGATGGATCGCCAGATCTGGTTTCCCTACACGATCGGCGTATCGGCCGGCGCGAGCAACGGCGTTTCCTATGCCTCCCGGCAGCGGGGCCGTTCGCGGTTCAGCAACATCGATTTGCTGGAAAAATACAATTACATCGGGCTTCGCCATTTCCTGGGCGGCAGGGGATACATCGACCTGGATTTCCTGTTTTATACCTATCCGGATAAATATTACCCTTTCGATTATGAAACCTATTTCCGCTCGCCCGGCCGTTTTGTGATGGTAACGGCCAACTGCCTGAGCGGCGAAGCGATGTATTACGAAGAAAAGCGCGATCCAGACCGGCTGCTGGCCATCCTTAGGGCCTCCTGCTCGCTGCCGGTGATGTGTCCGATAGCGCGGGTCGACGGCATCCCGATGGTCGACGGCGGAGTAGCCGATGCCATCCCTATCCGACGCGCCGAGGCCGACGGCTACGCCCGCAACGTGGTTGTTCTGACGCGCCCGAAAGGATACCGGAAAAAAGAAAAAGATTTTTACCTGCCCGGATTTATCTACCGCAACTACCCGGCTATCCGTGCCCGCTTGAAAGCGCGCTACCGGGAGTACAATGAAGTGCTCGACTATATCGACAAGCGCGAAAGCGAAGGCAAGGCGGTGGTAATCCGCCCCCACGATCCGGTGCGGGTAGGGCGTACGGAGAACAATCCCCGCAAACTGGCCGCGCTTTACGAAGAAGGCTACGCGGCCGCGCGAGCGGTTTTCGAAAGAAACACCTCCTTGCAAAACAGCCCCGGTTCGCCCGGAAGCCCTTGTTTCTAACGAGGCGCCGGCCAATCTTCCGGCAGGCCGGCTCGCCCATCCGTAACGATGAGCCTGTAAGGGCAGAAGAGGCCGGGGAACCACCTTCCCCGGCCGCCGCATCCGCTCATCGCCCCGTCGTTTTTAATCTTTGCATTCCTTATGCAAATCCTTGCTCAACCGCATCGCGCAGAAATTCGGGCCGCACATCGTGCAATATTCCCCGTCGGTGACGGCGCTGTCTTTATAATACTGCAACGCCCGCTCCGGATCGAGCGAAAGATGGAACTGGTCTTTCCAGCGAAAATCGAAGCGAGCCTTGCTCAGCGCATTGTCGCGCACCTGGGCCCCCGGGTGCCCCTTGGCCAGATCGGCGGCATGCGCGGCTATCTTATAAGCAATCACCCCGTTGCGCACATCTTCCTTGTTAGGCAATCCCAGATGTTCTTTGGGCGTTACATAACAGATCATAGCCGTGCCGTGCCAGGCAATCTGGGCTCCTCCGATGGCGGAAGTGATGTGATCGTAGCCGGGGGCAATATCCGTGGTAAGCGGGCCTAAGGTATAAAACGGCGCGCCGTGGCAGGCATACAACTGCTCCTTCATGTTCTCCTGTATCTTGTTCATCGGCACATGGCCCGGTCCTTCGATGATAACCTGCACGAACTGATCCCAGGCAATACGCGTCAGCTCGCCCATCGTATGCAGCTCGGCAAACTGAGCCGCGTCGTTGGCGTCATATATGGAGCCAGGGCGCAGGCCGTCGCCGATGGAAACCGCCACGTCGTAGGTTTTGAGTATCTCGCAAATTTCAGCAAAATGCGTATAGAGGAAATTTTCCCGGTCGTGCAATTGCATCCATTTGGCCATAATCGAGCCTCCGCGCGAAACGATGCCCGTCAGCCGCGTCTGCGTCAGCTCGATATGGCTGCGGAGCAATCCGGCATGAATGGTAAAATAATCCACGCCCTGCTGAGCCTGCTCGACCAAGGTATCCCGGTAAATCTCCCAACTGAGGTCTTCCACCCGGCCGTTCACCTTTTCCAGAGCCTGGTAAATAGGCACCGTGCCCATCGGTACGGGGCAGTTGCGGATAATCCATTCGCGGGTTTCGTGGATATGGTCGCCGGTAGAAAGATCCATCAACGTATCGCCTCCCCACTTGCAACTCCACAACGCCTTTTCGATCTCTTCGTCGATCCCCGACGAGAGGGCCGAATTGCCGATATTGGTATTGATTTTCACCAGGAACTTCTTGCCGATAATCATCGGTTCCGCTTCCGGATGGTTGATATTGGCCGGAATAATAGCCCTTCCCGCAGCCACTTCCTTGCGCACGAATTCGGGCGTGATATACGATTTCAGCCCTACGGCCTCGATCTGTTGGTTTTCCCGGATCGCCACATATTCCATTTCCGGGGTGATGATGCGGCGTTTGGCATAATACATCTGGGTGATGTTCTTGCCCTCTTTCGCCCGGTAGGGCAGATGGCGCGAGGGAAACCGGATGGCATCGAGCGAGGGATCGGCAAGCCGCATCCGGCCGTACCGGGAGGAAAGCTCCGTCAGTTGCACCATATCTTTGCGCCGGGCGTACCACTCTTCCCTGAGCCGGGGAATGCCGGCCGTAATATCGATGGGTATTTTAGGATCGGAATAAGGGCCGCTGGTATCGTATACGATCACCGGATTGTTTTTTTTGAAAACTTTTTCTCCGTTTTCATCCAGCGTAACGGTATCCAGCAGTTTGATTTTGCGCATGCCTACTCTGATTTTATTAATCTCGCCCGGAATATAAATTTTCTCCGAAGCCGGATAGGTGATACGCATGTTCTTTTTGTTTGCCATGTGTTCTATTTTTAATAGTTGTTTATTTCTTCCAGAAAACGCCGGGTAGCTTCGGCCGGATCGGGAGCGCCCGCTATGGCTCCCGACACGGCCACGCCGTCGACCCCGGCCTCCATCAAGAGAGCGACGTCTTCCAACCGGATGCCTCCGATGGCAAAGACAGGCAGGCCGATGCCCGCCTCCCGGGCCGCCGTGATCAGCTTCCGATAGCCTTCCGCCCCCAATACGGGGCTGAGATTTTTTTTCGTTTCCGTAAACCGGTAGGGACCCAGGCCGATATACGAGGCGCCCGCCGCAGCCGCCCGCCGCATATCTTGCAGGGTATTGGCCGTGGCGCCTATCAGGAAACCTTCTTTTTTCCGTTTTTCTCCGATTTCCTGCCAGGCTTCGGCCACCGGCTTATCGTTTTTGCCCAAGTGGACAGCCTGGGCTCCCGAGGCAAGCGCGATAGCCGGATCGTCGTCGATGCACAACACCCGCTCCGGACTGTAGCTGGCGCAAAGCGCGGCTGCCGAGCGGGCCGTCGCCAGATCAAGGGTGCCTTTCATGCGCAATTGCACCCAGGTGCAGCCCCCCTCGAGTACCTGCCGGATTTCTTCCAACTCATTGTAGCGCGGCGTAGGATGGGTGACGAACATAAGTCGCCCGTTGCCTTTGAAACGGGAAAAAGTAGCATCTTGTTTGTTCATATATGGTGTTGCAAAAGTTGATAACGTTGCATGATAGCCTCCGCCGAATCGGCCGCCGGGCAATTTCCCCATAAGGCGCCCAATACGGCCGCCCCTCCGAAACCCGTTCCGGCCAGCAGCGGCAGGGTGGAGGCGGAAATCCCTCCCAAGGCAATCACCCGCTCGTCGATCAGCCCCGCCCGGCTAGCCTCCTTTAAAACGGATAGCGGGAAGCCTTCGCCGTAGCCTTGTTTGGAAAGGCTGGGAAACACAGGGCTGAGGAAGACATACGCTGAGGCGCGTTGCCGGCTCACTTCTTCCAGACTATGGCATGAGCAACTTACGCTTTCTGTATACCCTGAGGGAATTTTCGGATTGCGGCGGTTCAGGTGAAGGCCGCCCAGCTTGCCGGCCCACGCCGGTTCAGCCGCCAGGCAGAAATGGTCGTGAAGGACGATACGCGGATAATACACAGCCGGCAACGCAGCCAGCAACGCCCGCATTTCCCCGCAATCGGAAGCCGGCTTGCGAAGGTGCAAACGCTGCATGCCGGCCTCGAAAAGGCGGGTCAGTACGGTGGCTTCGCCCGGAAAAAAGTGGGGCCAGGTAATCACGATCAGTTTCTTCATAGGCCTTCGCTTATTTTTTTTAGCGGCAGCGGGGCGAAAAAATGATTCACCGGCCCCGTGCCCCCGCCGATTCGTACATCCTTGCCGTTTTCCAAAGCCTGTGTCATATACCGTTTGGCTTTTCCCACGGCTTCGGCCAGGGTACACCCCAAAGCCAGGTAAGCGGCTATAGCCGAGGAAAGGGTACATCCGGTACCGTGGGTATTGGGCGTGGATATGGCGGGGCTTTCAAAACGAAGCGGCGATCCGATCCCCGCGGCAGCTTGCCGGGAAGTCGAGGAAAATGACGTTTGCCCGGCAGGGGCGGAAGACTCAGCCTGCCCCGTCGGCGTATGGCCTACAAACAAAACATCCGTTTTTTTCTCACCCTCCACATGGCCGCCTTTCATCAGCACGGCCCGGCAACCTGCTTCCAACAGGCAGACGGCTGCCGCCTGCCGGTCTTCTTCCGTATCAACGCGCCTGCCGGTCAGGAAAGCCGCTTCTACGGTATTGGGCGTCAGCAAGGAAATCCGGGGGAAAAGCAACTCGCGCATCCGGCCGATAGCGTGGTCGTCGATAAGTTTGCTGCCGCTGGAAGAAACCAATACCGGATCGAGCACGGCGGGGAGGGAGGGGAGACAATCGAGCAGGCCGGCCACTACCTGCACCGACCCGGCGGTGGGCAGCATGCCTATTTTTATCGCATCGATGGTAAAATCGTCGGCCAGAGCTTCCAACTGATCGCGCAACAAAGAGGGATCGACGGCTTCGAACCGGCGTATCCCCTTCGTATTCTGGGCCGTAACGGCCGTAAGCGCGGAGATGCCGTAGAGACCTAAAGCCGAAAAGGTTTTCAGATCGGCCTGTATCCCGGCCCCCCCGCCGCTGTCGGAGCCGGCAACGGTAAGCGCGACAGGGTAACGAAATCGGTTTGACGTATGCATGTGTTTTAGCCGAAAGGAGGGAAAAAGCCTACTCTGTTTCCTACGGCGGCATTACCCGCATCAGGTTCGAGGGTATAATCTCAGCCCGTCAGTATGGCACCCCTTTCTTGAGAGGCAAAGGTAGGAAGATTCGGGTAGAAAAC
The DNA here is from genome assembly GCA_048465615.1 of Tannerellaceae bacterium. Classification (GTDB taxonomy): domain Bacteria; phylum Bacteroidota; class Bacteroidia; order Bacteroidales; family Tannerellaceae; genus Parabacteroides. The sequence continues at coordinate 215,537 of DBFWLD010000026.1, read as the reverse complement.
AAAAAAGGAGTGTTAAATTAAGAAACTGTTTTGATTTTTTGGCGGGATGATCCGGGATGGATTTTTGAGATCTCCGCTGGTTCGCGGGGGTGAGGAAGATAAGGGGCTAGCCGGCGACGAGGGAGAAATCCGGCCGGAAAGCCGCTGGGGGGGGAGCCTAGGCGAAAAAAGGTGTTGAAATTCTAATAACCGATAGGGGGTAAGGAAACAAAGCCGTTTCCGAGAGCCCGCGCCGCGATTTTCCCGGGGCGGCAGGCGGATTTTCGCCGAAACGGCAAAGAGTGCAAAAAGCTTCTTCCTCTTTTCCGGAAGAATAAAAAAAACGGAAACCTTTTTCAAAAGGCTTCCGTCATATTCATATAAACGGCCATGCCGCTTTGACTCGGATCTTTTCCTACGTCGAGTCGGAAATTCTTGCCCGGTTGCATCTGAATACGCAAGCCTACGCCGTAATTGAATTTCCATTTGCCCCAATCCACCACCGGCGCGTTTCCGATCGTGCCGGTTCCCACCCAGCCTACAACCCCGCATTTGGCCCAGAAATTGCCGCTACGGTATTTTTCGGGGCTGCCGAACATATGGCGATATTCCAAAATGGCATAAGCCATCGTTTTATCGCGATACTTTCCCCAATAGTACCCTCTCAGGTCGAAAGGAGAACCGAAAGAAGGAAGTTCGGTAAAAGGCACGTCGCCCACGCCGATAAGCGAACGGGCTACCCAGGCCAAGGTGCTGCGCGGCCGGAAAACCTGCTGGAATTGCCGGTATTCCAGATCGAACATCTCGTAATTGTAAGCCCCTCCGAGGTATTTGCCGTATATCCGGGCCGTTCCGCTCAGCAACACACCCGAAGTGGGGGTAGCCACGTCGTCGCGGGTATCATACTGAATTAGGCCTCCTACGCCCACATTGACGTATTTGGTTTTGAATTTCCGGAAATAGGGATCGTGTTCCATCACCGGGTTAATATCCGTCGACTTGCTGTAATTAATATCGAACAAGGTTCCCAAATAAAAATGAGGCTTCATTTCCCATACGAACCGTGGATAAAGCTGAAACGAACTCTTATGGAACTTGGTAGTGGAATCGCTTTTTTCCACATGCTCTACCGTAGCATATCCCTTGCCGAAATAATGCGAAGGCTCGGTACGATACCCGTAATTGATGTAAATCCGGAACCGGTTTTCATTGAAGAAAAGCGTTCCGGCCCCGGCCAGCACGAAGGTTCCGTTGAGGGTGATGTTGAACCCGGCCGGAATAAACGAACGTTGGGAAATGGTATCGTGCTTGTTCAAACGGAAGCTGGCCAGCACGGCGCCTCCCAGCCCCAAGGAAGCCTCGGGCGTATACGAAGGTCCCCCCAATACCGACCACCAGATGCGTTTGGTAGCCCGGATGGAATCTTTGCGAAGCTGCTTCCGGTAACGGGCCAGTTGTTTTTCGGTCATCGGCTTGCCGTCGATCGTCAACACTTCTTTCGGTTTGGAAACCGTATCCTCCCGGGCGGCTATCGGGCCGGCAGCCGGGTGGGCGGGAGATACCTCCCTCTCTTGTTGGGCGCGGGCGGGAAACGCCCCGCATAGTCCGATCAAACCGGCATAAATCAGTAACCTTTTCGTAAACATGAACGAATTTTTGGATTTACCTGCAAAAGTACAAAACAGATTCCGATCTGTAGAGTCTTTAAACAGATTATAAGGATAATCAAATTTTAATTAACTTTTAAGAAGCTGATTCGGTTTTTTACAAACAGCCATTTTAATTCTATTCGTATTGTTTTCACCTATGCCTTGAGCGGCTTTTCGAAGCCAATCCGCCCTTTTTCTTCGTCCGGTAGCGTGGCTGTCTTCCTCATCAGCGTGCCGGACAGGCCTCGAAAAGCCATCTTGGGTCATCAGGCGAAAAAATCAAAACAGTTTCTTAAACCTTCGCCGCCCTTCTGTCCGGTTACCGGGAGGGCTTGCCTTCGAAAAGAACCGAACGCTTCCCCGGCAAAGGCCCGAAAGCCTGCAAAACTCCCCTCGGAACAGGAAAAAAGACGGATCGAACTTTTTACAAACAATTTTTTTCAGATATTTGTTAGGAATTAAAACAGAAGGCAACATGCCGGTCGCCGTAGCAGAGCCGCGGGCGGCTTGTCCGAGCAATATGAAAAAATACTGGCAGATTCTCCGAAGATACAAGATAAGTCTGGCCGTCAGCCCCTTGCTTGTTTTGATCACCGTATTGTGCGAAACGATACAGCCTACCTTCATGGCCGACATCATCGACAACGGCGTGATGACGCGCGATTTGGGCGTCGTCACCCGCATAGGCACCTATATGGTGCTCGTCTCCCTGACCGGCCTCTTCTTCAGCGTGCTCAACGTATGGGTATCCTCGCGCGCCTCCATCGGTTTCGGTACCGACCTCAGGGGCGATCTTTTCCGCCATATCCAGGCGCTTTCTTTTTTCGACGTCGACCGGTTCGGCTCGGCTTCCCTTATCACCCGGCTGACAAGCGACATATCCCGCATTCAGCAAATCGTGCTCATGTCGATGCGCATGTTGCTCCGCTCGCCGCTTATGCTGCTGATGGCGCTTTTTTTCGTCATCCGGCTCAACCCGCAACTGGCGTTGATTCTGGCCGGCGCCATCCCCTTATTGAGTATCAGCCTCTATGTGATTCTTCGCAAGGGCTTCCCTTATTTCCTGAAAGTGCAGCAAAAACTGGACAGCCTGAACGAAGTAGTGCGCGAAAACCTGATTAATATCCGGGTAGTGAAATCGTTTGTGCGCGAAAAATTCGAAACGCGCAAATTCGAAGCGAAAAGCGAGGATTTGAGCGCGACGGTTGTCAAGGCGTCGAATATTATCGTCTCTATTTTCCCGGTCATGCAACTGATCATGAACCTGTCGACCTTGGTTATCCTCTGGGCGGGAGGTTATAAGGTGATGTCGGGCCAGTTGAAAGTGGGCGAGCTGATCTCTTTCGTCAACTACCTGGCGCAGGTCTTGATGTCGCTGATGATGCTTTCGATGATCATTATGTCGCTGGCCCGGGCCTCGGCCTCTTCGGCCAGGATTCTGGAAGTGTTCGCTACCCGGCCCTCGTTGGCAAATACCCCCGAAGGACTGCGGAACCTATATAAGATAGAACGGGGAGAAATCCGCTTCAACCACGTATATTTCCGCTATGCAGGAGGCGAAAACGACGTATTGCACGACGTAAGTTTCCACATCCGCCCGGGCGAAACGGTGGCCGTGGTAGGAGCTACGGGTTCTGCCAAAAGTTCGCTGGTGCAGCTTATTCCCCGGCTGTACGACGTTACGGCCGGCACGCTGCTGATCGACGAAGTGCCGGTAAAGGCTTATAACCTCGACGAATTGCACCGCCGCATCGGCATGGTATTGCAAAAAAACGAGCTTTTCACGGGGACCATCCTGGATAACCTGAAATGGGGAAACCCCGAGGCTTCCGAGCGGGAAATCGCCGAAGCCGTCCGGGCGGCCGAAGCGGCGGAGTTTATCGAGCGTTTTGCCGACGGCTACGAAACCTGGCTGGGCCGGGGAGGGATCAACCTGTCGGGGGGCCAGAAACAACGCCTTTGCATAGCCCGCGCTCTTTTGCGCAAACCGAAAATACTGATTCTCGACGATAGCACGAGCGCGGTCGACTCGGAAACGGAACTCAAGATTCAGAAGAACCTGAAAACCTTGCTCGGCCAGACCACGGTGCTGATCGTTACGCAACGTATCAGCACCATGCAATCGGCCGACAGGGTGGTGGTGTTGGAAGAGGGAGAGATAAACGCGGTCGGCCGGCCGGCCGATTTGATGGAAACCTCGGCGGTATACCGGGAAATTTACAACTCGCAACAACTTATCGATTGATATGGCTCACGCAGATCGTTACAAACATACGGCAAAGCCGAAAGCGACCCGGAAAACCTTCCGCCGGCTGGTACGCTATGTGGCCGCCGACCGGAAGCGGCTGGCGGCCATCGGGCTGCTGATCGTAATCGGCATCGCTTCCAACCTGACAGGTTCTTATATGCTGCGCCCTATTATCAACAATTATATTTTGCCGGGCGATTTTCCGGGGCTGCTCCGGATGCTGGGCGTCTTGGCGGCGGTATACCTCTCGGGAGTGGTGGCGGTATATATCCAATACCGGATGCTGAACACGATCGGGCAGCGTACGGTAGCGCGGATGCGGTCGGATTTGTTCGGGAAGATGGAACGCCTGCCGGTGGCTTATTTCGACACCCATTCCAACGGCGATCTGATGAGCCGGTATACCAACGACATCGACCGCATCAGCGACGCGCTGACCGACAGCCTGTCGGATATGCTTTCGAGCGCGCTCACGGTAGCCGGCATTTTTTGCCTGATGCTTTTTATCAGCCCCGTCCTTACCTTGGCTACGCTTATTACCGTGCCGGTGATGTTTCTGGGCGCACGGAAAATCGTAAGCAAAAGCCGGACTTATTTTCAATCGCAGCAAGCTTCGCTGGGTACCCTCAACGGCTATATCGAGGAGATGATAAGCGGGCAGAAGGTAGTAAAAGTATTCGGCCGCGAAAAAAAGGTGCAAGCCGATTTCGACGCCCTCAACGACGCTTTGAAGCGCGACTCGCAACAAGCTCAGTTTTATTCGGGACTGATGATGCCGGTGATGCAGAATCTGAGTACCCTCAATTACGTTATTATCACCATCGTAGGCTCTTTGCTGGCTATTTTCCGCGGGTTCGACGTGGGCGGGCTGGCGGCTTTTCTCCAATATTCGCGCCAATTCGGGCGTCCCATCAACGAATTGGCCAGTTTGTATAATAATATACAGGCTGCTATCGCGGGCGCGGAGCGGATTTTCGAAGTGATCGACGAAGCACCCGAACCGGCCGATCTGCCGGATGCTCTCGTGCTCGGCCAGGTAAAAGGCGAAGTGTGCATGCAGGAGGTGTTTTTCGGCTATAAGCCGGACAAATTAATCCTGAAAGGCATCTCGTTCCGGGCCCGGGCCGGCTGCAAGATCGCGCTGGTGGGCGCCACGGGAGCGGGCAAAACCACGATTTTGAATTTGTTGCCTCGCTTTTTCGACGTCCGGTCGGGCGACATCCGTATCGACGGGCATTCCATCCGCCGGCTTACCTTGCATAGCCTGCGTCGCACGATGGCCATAGTTTTGCAGGATACGCATCTTTTTACCGGGACGGTGCGCGAAAACATCCGCTTCGGACGCTTGGACGCGACGGACGGGGAGGTAGAAGAGGCGGCACGCCTGACGGCCGCTCATTCCTTTATCCGGCATCTCCCTCACGGCTACGATACCTGGCTCGAGAACGACGGAGCCAACCTGAGCCAGGGCCAGCGGCAGTTGCTGAACATCGCCCGCGCGGCCTTGGCCGATCCGGCTATTCTTTTGCTCGACGAAGCGACCAGCAATATCGACACGCGCAGCGAAATCCTGATTCAGCGCGGTCTCGACAGGTTGATGAACGGCCGTACCAGTTTGATTATAGCCCACCGTTTGTCGACGGTACGCAATGCGGATTTGATTCTGGTGCTCGAACACGGCCGGATCATCGAGCGGGGCAATCACGAGGAACTGCTCGGGCAGAAAGGCAAGTATTACAGGCTTTACCGCGAACAGTTCGGGTAGCGGGCAACTGTATTGGTCTTTACCTTCGCCTTCGCATGCCTTTGCCCCCCGCTTTCGTTTCCGGGCCTCCTTGAACATCTCCGTCCCTCCCGGGACACGTCCGGATATATCCGGAAATGCGCTTGTTTCAAACTAAAAATTTTACAATAAGCAGGGCTTCGGGCAATGGCCGGCACCTCTTCCTGCATGGATTTGATAATCAGACTATTATAAAGGCATCTATATTTCGCCCCAATCGGATGCCGATGAAATTGGAAATGGATGCCGGTGAAATTTTAATTACACTGCGATGAAATTCCAAACGCATCGCAGTGTAATTTTCGAAACAAATAAAAAAATACAAGAAGGGGGGGCAGTGCGTCTGCGAAAAATAGCTTAGCCGGAGGGAATGTGGCGCGGTATTGAAAGCGGTGTTACGATCCGGCTTCCGGCTGTCGTCGGAAAGGAAAACATTCCCCCTTCCCGGCCTGCGGGAAGTGCCGAAGACGCCGCGAGAATATCTCCTTATGCCAAGGAAATAAAAAATGTAAATCCGCCTTCTGTTCGCTATTTTTTTCATACCTTCCAGACATGGAATACAACGGGTAGGAATCTGCTCGATCGATAATACTGCAAAACTATGGATAAACAAAAAATTGGTGAACTTGCCGGCCAGGTCTGGCAAACACTCGATAAACGAACCGATCTGTCTATTCAGGAAATGGCCCGCATGCTATCTGAAAACGTCATCGACGTAGCTATGGCCGTGGGGTGGCTGGCCCGTGAAGATAAATTGTTTTTTCGTACCAAAGACAATATGACGTACGTCAGTCTCCACAATATTTTCGACCGGTAGGACAGAAGACCCGGCGGAAAGATAAAGCCGGAAAAAGACAAAGCGGATTGCCCGCAAAATGAAGCGAACCCTGAAAGTTAGACAAAAAACTTTCAGGGTTCGCTTCAAAAGCCGTGAAGCCAAGCTATCCGCTATTCCTGCTCCGGCTTATATCATTTATTCCGTTATTCCCTCTTATACCAGAAACAGCCGTTTTCCCAATAAATCGACCATTTGTTTTTTCAAGGCCGGAGCGTTCAACGGCTTCGAAGTATAGGCGTCGAAACCGCTGTTCATAATCTGCTGCTCGTCGGAAGCAAAAGCGTAGGCCGTGACGGCAATGATGGGAACATCCTGCGCTATCTTACGGATTTCTTCCGTCGCCTCGTAGCCGTTCATAACAGGCATGTTGATGTCCATTAACACGATATGGGGCTCGTGCCGGTGAAACAGATCTACTGCTTCCTTGCCGTTCCAGGCATGCACGATCTGATAGTCTTTTTTCAGAATCGATTCGAAAAGCTTGTAGTTTCCTTCGTTATCCTCGGCAATCAAAACGACAAGTTTGTCTTTTTCGATTCTCTTTTTCTCAAATTCAGCCTTTTCTTCCTTTCGGTGCGCCACCCGGCTGCAAGGGAAGGTAAACCAGAACGTGCTGCCCCGGCCTTCTTCCGATTCTACCCCGATTTCGCCCCCCAGGTAATGCACGATCATCTGGCATATCGAAAGTCCCAGCCCCGTGCCTTGAACAAAACTGTCCAGCTTGACGAAACGCTCGAAAATATTCTTCTGCTGCTCAGGCGAAATGCCGCATCCGGTATCGCTTACATAAAACCGCATCATTTTTTCATCTTTCCGGCTGTAACCGAAACGGATATTGCCTTTGCGGGTGAACTTCACGGCATTGGTTATCAAGTTCATTACCACCTGCATCAAGCGGTTTTTGGCTGTCGAGACGAAATCTTCCGTACCGTTTTTCTCGAATATCACCTGCACGCCCTCCTGTGCCCTGAGCTGCATCGAGCGGGCCAGCTCGGTAAACAGCGCGTCCAGATCCACATCGGCATAGATAAATTCCAGCGTGCCGGCTTCAATCTTGGAAAGATCCAGAATATCGCTTATCAGTTGCAGCAGCAAGGCATTATTGTTTTCGATAATGCTGGCGTATTCCTCCTTTTCCTCTTTCTCGTCGGTATTGGCCAGGATATTGGAAAAACCTACTATCGCATTCAGCGGCGTGCGTATCTCGTGGCTCATATTGGCCAGGAAGGCCGACTTGAGCCGGTTCGACTCTTCCGCTTTTTCCTTGGCGTCGCGCAGCTCCTGCTCGATATGCTTGCGCTCGGTGATCACTAGCGAGGAACCTACCAAGCTAAGAGGGCGCCCCTGGTCGTCGCGTTTGTCGACGGCGGCCCGCGCTTCCACCCATTCGAAGCCGTGCGCCCCTTTTTCGGGATTATAAATGCGGTATTCTTCCCTGATCTTGGCCGTTTTGCCTTCGATAAGCGATTGATAGGCCTGTTTCACTTTTTCGCGGTCGGCTTTGTGTATCTTGGCAAAATAGTCGGAGGCCGGAACCGATAGCTGCTGCTCGTCGAACAGCCCCGAGAAATTAGCGTCTACCGCTTTATTCACATCGCAGAGAATGAGCTCGTTGGCCAGATCCCATTTCCAGGGCGTAACGTTGGCCACGTCGAGCGACATGGAAAGTTTCTGATTTACGCTTCGCAGTATCTCCTGAGTTTTCAGCAGTTCGGTAATGTCGACCATGAACATGTTGATGCAGCCCGGTGTAACGTTGGATAAGATAATTACATTGAAATAACGGTCGGCCGAGGAGAGATAGTAGTGGGTATCGATCTTTTTGTTTTGGCGCAGCACCAAGTCGCATATATCCAGATAGTCGGCAAATTGCATCGTATGCACTTCCGATCCTTTCCGGCCTATTATCTGCTCTTTCGGAGCGATCTTTTTTTCAAATTCCGGGTTCACTTCCTCGATAATATAATCGATGGGTTTGCCGCTTTTGTCGAACAAAACTTGCTGTTTCATATACAAGATAGGCATATTGTTCACCAGCCTGCTGTAGTTTTGCATAAACCGGAGCTCTTTTTCCTGAAACAGGCGTTTACGGTTGAGGATGTTGATGCGGAAGGTCAGAAACAACAGCAAAAATGCCAGGCCGCTGCCGCCGGCTACGATATATTCGCCGTATTGTTCCCACATGGTAGGAGGTTTCATATAGAAAAGGGTGTTTTCGGGGCAAGCCGAAAGCGGAATGCCATGCCGCTGCAAGGCCTGGTAATTCAGTACCGGCAGGGCGGCGGGAGGGGTAAGAATGGTATTGTAGGTTTTTCCTTCCAGCAAATCGTCGATGGCGGTAAACAAGGCGGAAGATATTTCGGAAGCCGGATAATAAAAACCTCCCGTCATGCCGTTTTCCACAATGTCCATATCGTTGAGGGTGAAAATGGGATTGTCGGTATACGAGCTGAGCATCCGGTAGGCATCCGAGCTGAGCGTCAGTTTTCCCGCGCTCCGGCTGGTGAATATCCACGAATAATAAAGAATCCCTGTTTGAGCATCGGCTTTCTGCAAGGCGTCGATCAGCTCGTCGTTTTGCACGCTGTCGCCGGCGGTAAGCAACTCGAGCCGGATGTGGGGAAATTCTTCTTCGATGGTGCGCCTGACGGTACTTTGGTTTTGCGCGCTGATGTAACGCTGGTCCGACAGAAAGAGAAGGCGGTTCATCTCAGGCATACATTTTTTCATCAACCCGATGGTATGAGAGATGTATTCGGGCACATACACGACGGTCAGGTTTTTATATTCTTCCACTTCTTTCGCAAGCGGTTGTTGCAATTCTTTCGGACAGGCTTTTTTGGCCAGGTAGTATTCGCGGGGAGCGCTGTAATCTTTTTCCACGCATGTCAGGTAGGGTACGTCGTTTCCCCACCACCGGCGGAACTCTTGGTTGAGCAAAACGTAGGAGCTGTTGCCCAGAAAGACGATCATGGAGGGGGCCTTGCTGCGGTATTTTTCGTAAATTTCTTCGGTAAAATAGCTTAATTCGCTTTCCGTTCTCACCATCATGATGTTCATATGCTCGGTATAAGCGATCAGGCTGTCGTTGTCGGTCATCATCCTCTCGTAGATAGGGGTGGTAAATACCCGGCTCCAGGCGGTAGACTCGGTATAGGAATTAACAATTAATACATAGTCGCGTTTTTTGCCGGGCGAAGAAGTTCCCCAGGCGGAAACGGCGGAAACAAGCAGAAACAAACAGGTCAGCAGACCATATTTTACATTATAGCGGAAACTATTCATGCCATTTACGGATTTAATCATCAATTGAGTTATTTCTTTTGTATCGTGAGGCGGAGAAAGCCGGGAAATTGCCCGATTCCCGGAAATACCGGTTTCGGAAACGGGCTTATTCAAAACGGAATCAGGAGCATACCGACTTCCCCGGCATACTTATCGGCAGGTTCTTTTTGGCATCCAGCAGACTATGACATTTTACGCAGGCCTTCGCTTGAAACTTCCCCGGCCAACCGCAATTTTCACATCTCATCTTCTTCGCTTTTTAATTAGTAAATCAAGGGTTTTCGGCTGATCTCTTCGAAAGAGATAAATCGAGCAATGCAAAATTATGTAAAACAATCAAGATGAACAATCAAAACCAGAGAAAAATCGTTTCCTAAGAGGCAAATTAGAATGTTAAATAAATATTTGTTTAAGTAATAGGCATAGGTGCTTTCCATAACTGCTTTAATATTAGCAATATAAATAACGAGACTATCTCTTTCGAAGAGATCGACCGCAAAGCCTTGATTTAGTAATTAAAAAGCGAAAGAGATGAAATATGACAATGGCGGTTGGCCAGGCCAGCCTCGAGCGAAGGGCCGCCGGAAAGGAAAATCTACAATACCATACTTACCCCTCCGCAGCCGGTTCCGGTGCTGCATTAGCTAGCCTTGCAACGTCATGGCATTTCGCCTGAGCAGGCATAGCGGATAGGGCGTGCGGCGTAGGGGAGTATGCCGCACGAGAACACCAAACCCGGTCGCTTCCGGTGTTTTTCCGCTAGGCAGCCGTCGGAGCCGGGCGCGGCCCGGATGAGCCGGAAAGTATCCGGCCGACTAATTTTATCGATTCTTTACCTTGGCCGGCATGCAAGCCGGCTAAACAATCGTTTTCTTCGAAGTGTTTCATATACGTTGATAAACGCGAAAAATCGATAAAATTATTATACGCACTATGAAATTCAATTTCAACTCTTCTCTTCCCGTTGCACTGGGAGCTTTATGGGGATTATCGGAAGCGACGCTAGGGTGGGGTATGCACTTGCTGCACCTGCCTTATAAAAGTCTGTTGCTTTTTCCTATCGGATTGTTTTTTATGCTATACGGCGTACAGGCTACGGGCAGAGCGCTTACGGCAATACGAATTGCCCTGGTCGCCGCGCTGGTGAAGCTCAGCAATCTGTTGATGCCCGGAGCGTTTCCGGCCTACTACGTGATCAACCCGGCGATGGCTATTTGCCTGGAGGGGTTGGCGGTGTATGCTTTTTCTTATTTTGCCTTCGGGCATCGGCCGGAGAAAAAAGGCGGCTTGTTGCCTCTCTGGGTACCGGCCGTGGGTTGGATACTGCTTTCGCAGCTCGCCTTTACGGGCTGGCAATCTATTCTATCTTATTATGCAGAGCCCAATCCCGTTTTCGGCCGCCCGGCTTCCGCAGCCTGCTTGTTTCCTTTCCTGCTGCAAATCCTGCTAAAGGCAGGAATGCTGGCTTTTATGGCCCGGCGGATAAGCATGCCGCAGAAGAAGTTTGTTCTACAACCATTCAACCGGATAGGGGCGGCATCGTTACTGATCCTGGCCTGTATCGTTAATTATATCACCCTATGATACCCTACAATCAACTTACCGGCGTCGTTTTGGCCGGAGGAGAAAGCTCTCGTTTCGGTTCCAACAAGGCCCTGGCCGTCTGGCAGGAAGAGACGCTGCTGCAACATGCCCTGGAACTTCTCAAACCTTTTTGCAAGGAAGTGTTTATCGGAGGGGAATATCCCGAATATACTTCGCTCACGGAATCGATTCTGCCCGATTCCGTTCCACACCTAGGCCCTATGGGCGGCATTTATACCGCGCTGAAGCATACCGATACGCCGTATCTCTTGTTTCTCACTTGCGATATGCCGTTGATGAATTCCATGCTTGTAGAGCGGCTTTTATCGGCCGAGCCGTTTCGGGAAATGACGTTATGGCAGCAGCCCGACGGGGCCTTGCAGTTTTTCCCGCTTCTGCTGGCCCGCAGCCTGGAACCGCTCGTGGCCTACAAAATGCAGCAGCACGATCTATCCCTCAAGTCGCTTTTGAAAGAAGCTACCAGCCGGTTTATTCCCGTTCATCATCAGGAGGAAAAATTCTTTCTGAACGTCAACCGGCAAGAAGATATGGACGAACTGTCAAAGTATATATAAGATGAAAACCATTCGGCTAAAAGGCTCGCCGGTGCGTGGGCTTACGGGCGCCACGCTGGGTTTTTTCTTCGGATCGGCCGCCATCTCGCTGTTCGGCCCTTCCGCCGCCCGGCTGAAAGAAGCCATGAATCTCGATCCCGCCATGCTGGGGCTTTTGGTGGCTATCCCTTCGCTATCCGGCTCCCTCTTGCGTATTCCTTTCGGAGCCTGGGTAGACACCAACGGGGGCAAGAAACCGTTTATGATATTGCTGATTTTATCTGTTATCGGGTTGGGAGGATTAAGCCTTTTGCTTCATTCCCACTATCCCGCTTCGATGCAGGGATATTATCCGCTGGTATTGCTGCTAGGCTGTCTGAGCGGTTGCGGCATCGCTACCTTCTCGGTGGGCGTGGGGCAGACTTCTTACTGGTATCCCAAACAGAAACAAGGTTTTCCCCTGGGCGTATTTGCCGGTATCGGCACTATGGCAGCGGGTATATTTGCCTTGATATTGCCCCTTTTCTTACGTTCCTTCGGATTTATCCAGGCCTATTTCGCCTGGACGGTTTTTCTGCTGGCAGGCACCCTTTTATACCTTTGGATCGGGCAGAACGCCTATTTCTTCCAGTACCGGGCCGCCGGCTATACCGCAGCGGAAAGCCGCGAGGCGGCCCGGGCACACGGCCAGGAGATGTTTCCCACCGGCAGTGTCAAGCAAAGCTTGCTTCTGTCGGCCAAGGTTCCCGCTACCTGGATACTGGTAGCCTCTTATTTTTCCACCTTCGGCGGCTTTCTGGCTTTAACCGCCTGGTTTCCCACCTACTGGCAACAATATTTTCAGCTAGATGCCGTGCATGCCGGTTTATTCACTGCCGTTTTCTCGGTTTCGTCGGCTTTGCTCCGGGTGCCGGGCGGCAAGTTGGCAGATAAGTTCGGCGGATTGAAAGTAGGGTTTATCGCCTTATGCCTGCTCTTGGCATCCAGCCTTTTGATGGGATTCGCCTACCGCCCGGCAGCCGCTTTTATCTGGGCGATGCTGATAGCCGTAGCCTTCGGTCTGAACAATGCCGCCGTATTCAAACTGGTGCCGTTTTATGTCCCCCAAAGCGTGGGAGGAGCTTCCGGCTGGGTAGGAGGGCTGGGCGCTTTCGGCGGGTTTGTCATTCCCCCGGTAATGGGGTGGGTAGTAGGCCGGCTCGGGCCGTCGGGCTATGCCCGGGGCTTTATGGTCTTTTCCGCTCTGGCGCTGGCCAATCTTGTCTTTATTTACTTCGGTCTGATGAAAAAGAGGCGGGCTGCCGTAGCCGACGGCCGCTAAAAAATAAAAAAGAAGTATGAAATCCATCCTCGACAAAGTTCGTTATTTCACCCGGACACCCCAGGGGGATGCCGCTTCCTCTGCATCAGGCGATAAGGAAGAAGCGGAGCGTCCCTCCGAGCAATTTTACCGCCATCGTTGGCAATACGACAAAGAGGTACGCTCTACCCACGGCGTAAACTGCACCGGCTCCTGCTCGTGGCGGATTTTCGTCAAACAAGGCATCGTCACCTGGGAAGTGCAGCAAACCGACTATCCGCGCAACCGCCCCGGCATGCCCGACCATGAGCCCCGCGGTTGTCCCCGCGGCGCCAGCTATTCGTGGTATTTGTATAATTCGGGGCGGGTAAAACACCCGCTGATCCGTTTCGAGCTCCTTGCGGCCTACCGCGAAGCCAAGCAAACCCAATCCGATCCGGTGCTTGCCTGGGAAGCCGTAATGAACGATGCGCAAAAAACCTCGGCCTATAAAAGCCGTCGCGGGCTGGGCGGTTTTATCCGGGCCTCGTGGGATGAAGCGCTCGAAATGATTGCCGCCGCCAATATCTATACCATCAAAACCTACGGCCCCGACCGGCTGGTCGGCTTCACGCCGATTCCGGCCTTTTCGATGGTATCGTATGCTTCCGGCACCCGCTACCTGAGCTTGCTGGGAGGAACCTGCCTGAGCTTTTACGATTTCTATTGCGATCTTCCCCCCTCGTCGCCCCAGACCTGGGGCGAACAGACCGACGTGCCGGAAAGCGCCGATTGGTATAACTCGTCGTTTATCATGCTATGGGGTTCGAACGTACCTGTTACGCGTACCCCCGACGCACCTTTTCTTACCCAGGTACGCTATAAGGGAACGAAGGTAGTCGTTATCTCGCCCGACTATAGCGATGCCACCAAATTCGCCGATACCTGGATGTGCCCCAAGCAAGGCACCGACTCGGCCCTAGGCATGGCTATGGGGCACGTCGTCTTGAAAGAATTTTTTATCGATAAGCAAACGCCTTATTTCGACCGCTACGTAAGGCGGTATTCCGACCTGCCTTTTTTGGTCAGGCTGGAAAAAGAAGCAGAGGCGTATAAAACCGGCCGGTTGCTGCGTGCTTCCGATTTCGCCGACCGGTTGGGCATGGGGGAAAACGCCGAATGGCACCCGGTGCTGCTGGATGAAAACGACGGAAGCCTGGTCGTCCCCGGCGGCACGATCGGCTCGCGATGGGACGGAAGCGGCCGGTGGAACCTGAAATGGGAAGACGCCCCCGACGGCAAACCCTTTACTCCGCAGCTTTCCGTATTGGAACGTAAAGAGGCCGTAGCCGACGTATTGTTTCCTTATTTCGGGGGCGAAACCTACCGGAATCCCTATTTCAAGGCCTCGGGGCATAGGGATATACTGAAACGGAAAGTACCCGTCATCCGTTGCCGCACGGCCGAAGGAACCGTTTATTGCACTACCGTGTTCGACTTGATGGCGGCCCATTACGGGGTAGACCGCGGCCTGGGCGACGAGGCAGCAGCCACGAGTTACGACGACGACGTACCCTATACCCCTCGCTGGCAGGAACAGCTTACCGGCGTGCCGGCTCAGCAAATTATTACCACCGCCCGGCAGTTTGCCGAAAATGCCGCCCGTACCGAAGGCCGCTCGATGATAATCATCGGCGCCGGCGTGAACCAATGGTATCATACCGATATGACTTACCGGGCCGCCATCAACTTGCTGATCCTTTGCGGCACGGTAGGCCAGTCGGGGGGCGGCTGGGCACATTACGTAGGGCAGGAGAAATGCCGTCCGCAAGCCGGCTGGTCTACCCTGGCTTTCGCTACCGACTGGATACGCCCGCCCCGGCATATGAACGCCTCCAGCTATTTTTACATGCACAGCGACCAGTGGCGATATGAAAAAGTATCGCTCGACAACCTTTTATCGCCCCTTGCCGACAAAGCGAAGTGGAAAGACCTGACGCTGCTCGACTGCAACATCAAATCTCAGCGCATGGGCTGGCTGCCCGTTTCGCCGGAACTGAACGCCAACTCCCTGCGCCTGGCCGAAGCGGCCGAAACGGAAGGCCTCACTCCCGAGCAGTACGTCGCGCGCCACCTTCGGTCGGGCCGGCTGGCCCTGGCCTCGGAAGACGTAGACAACCCGGTGAATTTTCCCCGCAACCTGTTTATCTGGCGGGCCAACCTGATCGGTTGCAGCGCCAAGGGCATGGAGTATTTCATGAAACACCTGCTGGGCGCGCAAAACAACGTATTGGGAAAAGACTTGCAGGAAACGGGAACGCCCAAGCCTATATACGAGCAATGGCACGAGCAGGGAGCTACCGGCAAACTCGACCTGGTGGTAACGGTCGATTACCGGATGACCACCTCTTCGCTGCACTCCGACATTGTGCTGCCGGCCGCCACCTGGTATGAAAAGAACGATCTGAGCAGTACCGACATGCACCCCTTCCTGCATCCTTTCTGCCGGGCCGTCGACCCCGTCTGGGAGTCGCGCACCGACTGGGATTTTTACAAGGAACTGGCGCGCAAGTTCTCCCAACTCTGTCGCGGCCATCTGGGGATAGAAAAAGACGTGATGCTGCAACCCCTTTTGCACGACTCGCCGGGAGAAATCGCCGAACCTCTACAGGTAGAAGACTGGAAAGAAACGGGGGCGGAACCCGTGCCCGGCAAAAACATGGGCAAGCTGGTCGTCGTGGAACGCGACTATCCGGATACCTACCGGCGCTACACCTCGCTGGGGCCCCTGGCAACCCGGCTGGGCATTACGGCCAAAGGCCTTACATGGGACGTGGAAGAAGAAGTGGATTTCCTGAAAAAGCTCAACCGCAGCGTGCCTGCGCCGGGCGACTCGCAAGGATTGCCTCAGCTGCAAACCGATATTCAAGCCATCGAAACCATTCTTGCCCTTTCGCCCGAAAGCAACGGAAAGGTCGCTCTAAAAGCCTGGAAAGCCCTGGAAAAACCCACCCGGCTGGACTTGATGCACCTGGCGGTGGAAAAAGCAGACGTCCGCCTGCGCTACCACGACCTGGTGGCCCAACCTCGCCGGGTGCTTAATTCGCCGGTATGGAGCGGGCTGGAATCGCACGAAATCGCCTACACGGCGGGATATACCAATGTACACGAGCTTATTCCCTGGCGCACCCTGACCGGGCGGCAATCCCTCTATCAGGATCATCCCTGGATGGGAGCCTTCGGCGAGCACCTGGCCCTCTACAAGCCGCCTCTGGCCAAAAAAGAAGTAGACGGCTTGAAAGAGCGTCTGGACATCCGCCATCAAACGCTGACGCTCAACTTGCTGACGCCTCACAACAAATGGAGCATCCATTCCACCTGGAGCGACAACCAGCAAATGCTGACGCTCGGCCGCGGCGGCCCCGTCGTGTGGATCAGCGAAGCGGACGCAGCCAAAATCGGCATAGACGACAACGATTGGGTGGAAGTATTCAACGACAACGGCAGCTCGATGAGCCGCGCCATCGTTTCGCAACGCATCCCCGAGGGAGCCTTGTTCATGTATCACAACCAGGAACGCATCGTCAATATGCCGCTCAGCCCCACCACCGGACACCGGGGCGGCATCCACAATTCCGTGGCTCGCCTTTGCCCCAAGCCGACGCATATGATAGGCGGCTACGCGCAACTGGCCTACGGGCTGAACTACTACGGCACCATCGGCGCCAACCGCGACGAGTTCGTGATTTTGCGCAAATGCGACCGTGTGGCATGGGATAACGAAGAGACAACAACAGAAAAAACAGTCACCCAAGAAGGGAGTACGCGCTATGAAAATTAGAGCCCAAATAGGAATGGTATTGAATCTGGACAAATGTATTGGCTGCCATACCTGTTCGGTAACCTGCAAAAACGTATGGACCAGCCGCAAGGGATTGGAATACGCCTGGTTCAACAACGTAGAGACAAAGCCCGGCCCGGGTTATCCCGTAGAATGGGAAAACCAAGAGCATTACAAAAGCGGTTGGAAACGGCTGGACGACAAACGCCTGCGCCTGGTGCAGGGCAGCCGGGCAGCCATCCTGGCCGGCATCTTCGCCAACCCCGCCATGCCGGCCGTCGATGCCTACTACGAGCCGTTCACCTTCAATTTCTCGCTTTTGAGCAGCCGGGCGCGCTTTCATACGCCCCCGGCCGCCCGGCCGTATTCCCTGTTGACAGGCAAACGCATGGAAAAAATAAACTACGGCCCCAACTGGGAAGACGACCTGGGCGGCCCGTTCGCCCGCCGCAGCATCGATCCGAACTGGCAGGATATGGATAAAAAAGGAATGGAAGCCTTCGAACGTTCGTTTATGTATTACCTGCCCCGGCTATGCGAACACTGTCTGAACCCCGCCTGCCTTGCCGCCTGTCCTTCGGGGGCCATCTACAAGCGCGAAAACGACGGCATCGTGCTGATCGACCAAGCCAAATGCCGGGGATGGCGCGAATGCGTCAGCGCATGCCCCTACAAGAAAATCTATTTCAACTGGCAACGCAAGAAATCGGAAAAATGCGTTTTTTGCTTTCCCCTGGTCGAAGACGGAAAAGCCACCATTTGCTCCGAAACCTGCGTAGGCCGTATCCGCTATATCGGCGTGCTGCTGTACGACGCCGAAAAAATAGAAACCCAAGCAGCCCGGGAAGCCCCGGCCGATTTGTATCAAGCCCAACTGGACTTGTTTCTCGACCCCAACGACCCCCAAATATATGCCGAAGCCTTTCGACAAGGCATATCCCGGGAATTCCTGGAGTCGGCCAAACGCTCGCCCGTCTTCAAGCTGGTGAAAGAATGGAAGATAGCCTTCCCCCTGCACCCCGAGTTCCGCACGCTGCCGATGGTATGGTATGTGCCCCCCCTGTCGCCCGTCTTCCAGGAAATGAACCGCCGGGCCGATGCAGGCTACATTCCCGATGCGGAGACGATGCGCATCCCGGTAAAATACATGGCTAACATGCTGACGGCCGGCCGCGAAACGCCGATACGCCAAGCATTGGATAAGCTGATAGCCCTGCGCCGGCGGATGCGGCAGATCACGGTAGAGGGAATAGCTGAACCGGAAACGCCTGCCCAGCTCGGACTGACGGCCGCCCAATACGACGAAATGTATCGTTACCTGGCAATTGCCGACTATCAAGACCGCTTTGTCATCCCCACCACCCGCATCCCGGGAAAAGAACATCCCTTTGCCGTGCATGCCGAAGCCGGTTTTCCTCCCTGCGAAAGCGAAGAGCGCAAACCCAACCTGGGCGGCGGCTTATAACCTTCTAAATGCGACGAATATGTTGAAGACCTACCAGATATTATCCTTATTGGCCGATTATCCCACCCGGGAGCTGGCGGCGGCCTTTCCGCTTCTGAAAGAAGAAATAAAAAAAGAAGGCCTGCTTCTTCCCGCCGAGCAGGAAGAATTGGATCGCTTCCTGGCGGCTTGCTCCCGCCTGTCGCCGGAAGCGTGGCAAATGATGTATGTTCAGCAATTCGACTGTGCCCCGGCCGTCAACCTATACCTGTTCGACCATTTGTACGGCAGCTCGCGCGAGCGGGGGCAGGCCATGGTCGACCTCAAGACGATGTACGGCCGGGCGGGCTTCACGATGGCTTCTACCGAACTGCCGGATTACCTGCCTCTTTTCCTGGAATACATGGCACTTGCCGCCACCCCGCGCCAAGCCGCCGAACTACTGGGAGAAGTGAAACCCATCCTGCGGAAAATACAGGATAAACTGGAAGAGGCCGGCCATTTCTATCGCCATCTGCTTTCCATCCTGACGGCCCTGGCTGCAAGCGCGAAGGAAGGCGACGGAGCGTAACCTCTTCTTATCTCCATCTATTTATTCTTATCAACGATCACCCTATGAACAATTATCTGAACAACTTCTTTTTAGGCTACCTGCCCTATATCGCGCTCACGGCCTTCTTCGTGGGGGTAGCCTACCGCTGGTACCTGGCGAACCCGACGATACAAGCCACTTCCAGCCAGTTCTTCCGCCGAGACCGGAATATACAATGGGGCGGTGTGCTCTTCCATTACGCCATCTTGCTGGTATTGCTCGGCCATATCTTCGGGCTGCTTACGCCCCCCTGGGCCTACCGCTGGCTGATGACCGACGAAATGAAACGCACGCTGGCCATCGTGATGGGCTCCCTCTCGGGCCTGGCCGCCTTGACAGGCCTCACGATGCTGATCATCCGCCGGTTCGCCGACGTCAGGGTACGCATAAACAGCTCTTTTCAGGATTATTTCATTGCCATCTTGCTCTGGATACAAATCGTATTAGGTCTTCTGGGGACATACCATACGGCCCATGCTCCGCTGAGCGATTACCTTTCTCTGGACGAATGGGCCCAGGGCATCGTGCGTTTCGAGCCGGACGCCTGGAAATACATTGCCTCTGCCGGTTGGATTTACAAATTGCATATCGTCAACGGTTTTCTTATTTTTATTCTTTTCCCCTATACGAAACTGATGCACATGGTAGCCGCACCGGTACGTTACGCCTTCTCAAAAAGAAACCGGTAGAGCATGAGAGGCCTATTTTATCTTCTCTCGCTGGCGGTTGCCGGCTGGGCGAGCCATACCCCTCTGTGCGCTCAAACAGCAGATACAAAAGCAGATACGGATACTATGCAAACCTTTTCTTTAGGTGAAGTCGCCGTATGGGGACATACCCGAAAGGCCCTCGGCACAGAGCTGACCGCCAAGCAATTGCGCGAACTGGGCCGCGACCGGGTAGCGGAAGCGCTGGATTTGCTTCCCGGCATTACCCTTACCCAGTCGGGCGACCGGGGCGAAGGCCTGATTTTCCTGCGCGGTTTCGACCAACGCCGTATACCGGTGTTTATGGACGGCATCCCGATATACGTGCCGTACGACGGCGCGATCGACCTGAACCGGTTGCAAACCGCTCCCATCGAGCGGATTCACTTGTCGAAAGGAATGTCTTCGCTTTTGCTGGGCGGCAATACGATGGGAGGGGCCGTCAACCTGATCAGCCGCCGGCCGCTCGCAAAACGGGAGGTGAACGCCGAGATAAATACGCGCTGGAATGCTGCCCTGAACCTGGCCGCCCGCCTGAAAAAATGGTATGCCCAGGCGGGCGGAAGCCTCTTGCTCCGCAGCGATTTCCGGCTTCCTTCTTCCTTCCGGCCCATACCCGGCGTAGAAGAGGGCGGGCATCGCGATCATTCGGCTTCGCGCGATTATCTGTTTCACGCCAAGGCCGGTTTTACCCCTTCGCGAGACGACGAATATGCCCTCGGTTACTCCCTTGCGCGCTCCGGCAAAGATATTCCGGTCTACCTGGGAGAAAACGGGCGTAAAAAATACTGGAAATACAAACATTGGGATAAGGATCAGCTTTTCTTCCATTCCCGCACGGCTTTTTCCGACGCCTGGGTGATGGAAACGCGCGCCTTCTATGACAGGTATTACAACGAATTGGCCGCGTATGACGATGCCGCCTATTCCACCCAAAACGATCCGTCCTCCTTCACCAGCTTCTACGACGATTATGCCGTAGGCGGCAACCTGACCCTGACTTGGATGGCGTCGGGAAAGAACACCTTGAAAGGAGGGCTGAACGGAAAACACGACGTACACCGCAGCCATAACCAAGGAGAACCCGTAGCCCGCCAATCGGAATACATGCTTTCGGCGGCGATAGAAGATACCTGGCCGGTTAGCGACAAACTGACGCTGCTGGGCGCCATAGGCTATTTTTTGCACCGGGGAATCCGGGCGCAGAATTACGAACGTTTGCCCGGCAGCAAGGCTTACGGCCTGGTAAGCTATCCTGTATCTACCGACCACGATCTGAACTATCAAGCGGCGGCGAATTACCGCCCGGTAGCCGGCCAAAACTTCCGCTTCTCGTTCGCCCGGCATTCCCGTTTCGCCTCGCTCAAAGAGCGTTATTCTTATAAAATGGGCAAAGCATGGCCCAACCCCGCGCTGACCGCCGAACGGGCCTGCAACCTGGATGTAGGTTACGAAGGCCGGTGGCAATCGGTAAGCTGGATGCTCGACGGCTACTATACTTTCGTGAGCGACATTATCCAGGAAATCACCGGCGTCGACGCGCAAGATCCGGAAATCTGGCAGTTGCAGAACCGGGGCAAAGCCCATTTCCGCGGTATCGAAGCGGAATGGAAGTATACCGCGCGCCGCCTGGGCGCAGGAATGAACTATACCTTTACCGATCCGGTGAACCGCACCGACAAGGCGTTGAAATTCGTACATATTCCCCGCCATAAAGTAACTCTTTTCTTCTGGTTGGAACCTGTCTGGAAAATCCGGTTGCGGGCAGATATGAATTATAACAGCCGGCGTTACGACAGCAGCGACGGAAAAACCTCGGTGTCGGGTTTCGCACGCTGGAATATCAGCGCCGAACGGCAGTTTCCCTACGGGCTGACGCTGCGGGCGGCCGTTTACAATTTGTTCGATAAACTGTATTATTACCGCGAAGGCTACCCCGAAGAGGGACGGGCCTTATATGCCTCGGTACGTTATAACTTTATATGTTCGAAATGATTACGATTATCACAGGCGAGAAAGACACCGGCAAGAGCACTTTTCTGAAGAAATGGTATGAAAGCGCTCCGCGAGGCGCGGGTTTTTATAGCCGCAAAGCCTACCGGGATAACCGGTTTATAGGGTACGATCTTCTTTTTCTGCCGGGCATGCGCTCGTTTCCTTTCATCCGCCTGACCGCCGATTTGGCCCGCTACGGCTACGAGCCGTCTTCTTTCCCTATCTGCAAAGGACGTTTTTCTTTTTCCGCCGCCGGCTTCCGGCTTGCCGGGGAGTGGATCGAGAAATATGCCCTGCCCGGCCAGCCGGTCTGGATCGACGAGGTAGGGGGGCTGGAGCTTACGGGAGGCGGGTTCGACGAGTCGATACGCCGGGCACTTGCCGCCCACCGGGATGTCAGGATGATTTTCCGCAAGCATCTGCTTCAACAGCTCGTAAAGCATTATGCTATCGATCGGTTCCGGTTGATCGGCTTTTAAAAAAGGGGGCGGGGAGCTTTGGCCGGCCATGCTATCGGCAAGCGGGGGCCGGGGGCTTACGCCAAAATGTCATCTTTATATCCAGGCAGAAGAAAAAACAAAACAAAAAAGCCTCTTCCCAAGCGCGTGAGAAGAGAAAATTTTACAATAAGCAAAGACTATTTTCCCCCTTCGAAAGCCGGTTTTGCAACTTGTTGAAAATCAACCTGTAACAAATCCATAAAAATACATCCTTATGCAATGAAAATTCCATGCCGGTGTAATTCGATTTTCATGCCGGTGAAATTTTCATTGCATAAGCATCCGGCTCGATTTTCATGCCGGAAAGCCTGGGAAAGCCTGTTTTTCTTCGTGCGTTTTTTACAATAAGTAGCCATGCGGGAAGTAACTGACAAATAGTCCGGGGGGGGAGAGGCAGAACCTTTCTTCTTTTCTTTTTGTTACCTCTGTGGATAAAACTGATTGAAATAGTATGGATTTGAAGCATATCCGGAAAGAGTACGTGCGGGGAGGCCTGACGGAAAAAGAAACGCCCTCCCATCCCCTTGTTTTGTTCGAACAATGGCTCGAAGAAGCAATCCGGGCCGGGGTAGACGAACCCACGGCCATGTGGGTAGCTACCGTCTCTCCCGAGGGCCGTCCGTCGGGGCGTACGGTATTGTTGAAGGAAGTCGACGAGGGTAAATTCATTTTCTATACGAATTACGAAAGCCGGAAAGGCAGACAGCTTGCCTATAATCCTTTCATATCGCTATCGTTCGTTTGGCACGCCTTGGAGCGGCAAGTACATATCGAGGGAACGGCCCGGAAGATAGAGCCGGAAAAATCGGACGTTTATTTCCAAAGCAGACCTTATAAAAGCCGCATCGGCGCACGCATTTCTCCGCAAAGCCGGCCTATTGCCGGACGCGGGGTCATTATCCGGCGTTTTATCCGCGAAATGGCCCTGAGGGGGATAGCAGAGGTGGAACGTCCCGCGCATTGGGGAGGCTATGCGGTTACTCCCGACAGGATCGAATTCTGGCAGGGCCGCGCCAACCGGTTGCACGACCGCATCTTGTATACCCTGCAAGCCGAAGGGGGCGGGTGGCAGAAGCAGCGGTTGGCTCCCTGAAGAAAAAACATTTTTTTCGGCATTTTTTCTGCTAAATTAAGCAACTGAAAATCAATCCGTAAAAATAGTTTTCTTCATTTCGGCCGAAAAAAATGTAATAAAAAAAGGAGTTCCGCAAACATTTCCCGACAAGACGCTGTTATATATACGAAGACAGGGAAATAGAAGAGCTAAAGTACACGATCTGTCAGAAAAAAATTTGTTAGTAGTATTTGTTTTTTCATATAAGTAGAGTTTGTTATTTGTTTGGTCCGTATGTAACTGTGAAGTTGTATACGGACTTTTTATTTTCCGGCGGGTAAAGGTTGCAGAGCCTGTATGATACGGGGAAATGGCAGGGTCGGAGCAGCTTTGTTTATTCAAAAAGGCAAAGCAACTTTACAAATACTTTATAAGATCGCGGCACGGATAGGGGAGTGAAGAAGAGTAAAACATATTTTTATTACAGGAGTCGATAAGAAAAATATTATCAAAAGATAGACTGCCCATAATACTTGTGTTATCTTTATATTGTCGTTCAGACAGGAGCGCTATGCCTGTCCCGAGGAAAACAATATCGATGGGAATACGATATTTCCAAACTCATCCTATCCCAAGGGGGGGAGATACCTCTCAAAAGCATTATTTAGGAAATATTATATTCTCTATATCGACTCCTTATACTATTTTTGTTCGTAAAAAACAAACTCATGACTTTCAACGAAGCAGTTTCCATGTGTAAAAGAATAGAAAGTTACACGATCGGTTCGATCATAAAAGGCCAGAAAATAGACTCTCTGTGGATCGGGCCCACTAATTGGGACGAAGTATGCGACTATACAAACTCGCTCTTGCAGAAAGGGCCGGAAATAGCCAGACTGGAATTTTCCAAAAAAAGTTTTTCGGTATACGGAGTATCGATAGAAAAAACTTCCTGCAATGTGCCCAAGCATACGATGATAAATCTCGATTATTACGAGAAGATGATGTGCAATTGATAGAATTATCCGGCCCGTATTTACGAAAAAAGGGAACAAGCCCGACTTTCAATCAAGCTTGTTCCCTTCAAAGAGGAAAAATGTATTTTCAACTTCCCGTTACTTCTTATTCTCAGCCCTGTTGGCCGCCTGCTGGGCCAATTCTTCGGCAAATGCAGCTTTCAACCGGCTAAACTTATCCCCGGAACCGGCCGCTTTGGTCATATCTTCGTAGGGCACGTACATGATCATCAGATAACTGTCCTGCACCGTTAAGGCCACACCCATATCGGCTTTCTTTATCTCATTGTTGATAAAAAGAAACATGCCGTCTTCTTCGCCGATAGGCTGGTAACGTTCCAACAGGAATTTCGTCACTTCTTCGGTTTTGGAGAAAGAAACGGCGACGGCGGCCGACGTCATTTTGTTATTCTCAAACAGATAAAGAACGGCCTGTACCGCCTTATCTTCTCCCTGGTATCCGAGGCTGTTGGATTTTTCCTGTATCAATACCCGGTTTTCTTTCGATTTGATAGTGGCTTTGCTAGCCCCGAATTGCAGCACCGGCTCGCGGTAAGTAGTATACACCGGCAATACTTCTACGACGCATTCGCCTTTTTCGCCTTCACGCGTTACTACAGCCAGGGTGGCCTTGCCTACATGTTCGGCCTTAATCCGCAAGTTAGGATAGTAGCCGACAGTATTTGCCGAAATCACAAACGGATTATCGCAAGCCCAGGTAGCTTCTTTGCTACTCGAAACAAGATATTCCTCGTCTACGCGCAAGGAAATATAGTCGTCGCTCAGGGAAAAAGAGATTTCTTTTTCATCATCATCCGAGCAACCCGCAAAAATCAAGGGCAAGATAAATGCCCACGCCAATACAAACTTTTTCATGATTGAACTGAGGTTTATTGTTTTTTAATTATATCTCGGCCAAAGGTAGGTATAAAATCTTTAAATATAGATAAATTTTCACAATAAAGTTTTGCATGGGAGGAAGAACTCTAGCGGGTATAGGTTCATTATCAAATACAAAATCCTTCTTTCAATTCCTTTTTAAAAGCACCGATAAATGACTTTCGCGCCAGGAATAAATAAAAAAACAGGCGTTCCGCCTTGTAGAAAGGGAAACGCCTGCCGTATATATAAGGTTCGAAGGATACTTGCTTAGGAAGCGGGAGCTTCTTTTTTGCGTATATCCGTCGTTATTTGCTGTTCTTTTTTGTCGAAATCGACGATAATCGTATCGCCTTCTTCTACCGAAGCGCGGATGATAATTTCCGCCATCTCGTCTTCCAGATATTTCTGGATAGCCCGTTTGAGGGGACGAGCGCCGAACTGCACATCGTATCCCTTGCTGGCGATAAAGTCTTTCGCTTCGTCGGTGAGCGATAACTGATACCCCAGGTTGGATACCCGTTTGTAAAGGCCTTCCAATTCCAGGTCGATAATCTTGTGAATCGCTTCCTTATCCAGTTGGTCGAACATGATAATGTCGTCCACACGGTTCAGGAACTCGGGGGCGAAGGCTTTGTTCAACGCTTTCTGGATCACGCCGCGCGAAAAATCCTTGTCCGGTTCGCCGGCCAGCGCGGTATTGAACCCTACGCCGCGGCCGAAATCCTTTAGTTGCCGCGTACCGATATTCGACGTCATGATCAGGATCGTATTTTTAAAGTCGATCCGCCGTCCCAGGCTGTCGGTCAGACGGCCTTCGTCGAGCACCTGAAGCAAAAGGTTGAACACATCCGGGTGTGCCTTTTCGATTTCGTCGAGCAAGACGACCGAGTAGGGTTTCCGGCGCACCTTCTCCGTCAACTGGCCGCCTTCTTCGTAGCCCACGTATCCCGGAGGCGCGCCCACCAGGCGGGACACCGCAAACTTTTCGAGGTATTCGCTCATGTCGATCCGGATCAAGGCATCGGCCGAGTCGAACAGATATTCCGCCAACTTCTTGGCCAGGTAGGTCTTACCCACGCCGGTCGGTCCCAGGAACATAAAGGTTCCGATAGGCTTGTTGGGATCTTTCAGCCCTACGCGATTGCGCTGGATGGCTTTTACGATTTTCTGTACCGCATCGTCCTGGCCTACGACCTTGCTTTTCAGGATACCGCCCATTTCGAGCAGTTTCACGTTTTCCGCCTTGGCGATACGCTGTACAGGCACGCCCGACATCATGGCAACCACTTCGGCTACCTTGTCTTCGTCGACCGTTTCGCGATGTTCCTGAAGTTCCTGTTCCCATTTGGCCTTGGCCGATTCCAGTTGCAGGAGGAATTGACGTTCCTTGTCGCGGAAGCTGGCGGCCAGTTCGAAATTCTGCGATTTGACGGCGGCTATTTTTTCCGCCTTCGTTTCTTCTATCCTGGCTTCCAGTTCCTCGATGCTTTTAGGCACGATGATGTTGGAAATATGTACCCTCGAACCGGCTTCGTCGAGCGCGTCGATCGCTTTGTCAGGAAAATTGCGGTCGCTGATGTAACGCTCTGTCAGTTTGACACAGGCCTCGAGCGCTTCGGGTGTATAAATCACGTTATGGTGTTCCTCGTACCGGGCTTTGATGTTTTGCAGAATCTGCAACGTTTCCTCGGCCGTAGTCGGGTCGACGATCACTTTCTGGAAACGACGTTCCAATGCGCCGTCTTTTTCGATGTTTTTCCGATACTCGTCGAGCGTAGTGGCTCCGATACATTGAATTTCGCCCCGGGCCAAAGCCGGTTTCAGCATATTGGCCGCGTCCATCGACCCGGAAGCCGAACCGGCTCCTACGATCGTATGGATTTCGTCGATGAAAAGAATGATATTCGGATTCTTCGACAATTCGTTCAGAATGGCTTTGATACGTTCCTCGAACTGGCCGCGGTATTTCGTGCCGGCCACCATCGAAGCCATATCGAGGCTGATGACGCGCTTATCGAACAAAACGCGGGATACTTTGCGCTGGATGATACGCAGCGCCAGCCCTTCCACGATGGCCGATTTTCCTACGCCGGGCTCGCCGATCAAGACGGGATTGTTTTTCTTCCGCCGGCTCAGGATCTGAGCCAGCCGCTCGATCTCTTTTTCGCGTCCTACAATCGGATCGAGGCGGTTTTCGGCCGCGGCGCGCGTCATGTCGGTTCCGAAATTATCCAGCACCGGCGTATCGTTCGATGCTTTGGCCTGCGCCGCCCCCGCGCCGCTTCCTCCTTGGCGGGAGGCTTCGCGGCGTCCTGAAAAATTGTCGTCTTCCTCGTCTTCCTCGTCGTCGGTATAGCCGTCGCGAATGTCGTCTACCTCTTCCAGGCTATCGAGCCCGGCATCGCCGGCCAGAGCATTGTATACCGCGCGGTAGTCGATGCCGGCTTCGGCCAGCACCTTGGCCGCTACGTTGAATTCTTCTTTCAGAATAGCCAGCAGCAAATGTTCGGTGCCTGTTTCCTCGCTTTTGAACATGCGCGATTCCAGCATGCTCATCCTGAGCACCCGCTCGGTGGTTTTGCTGATGGCTATTTCATGCTGCGATTCGTCGGTTTCAAAGGTATTCTTGATTTCCTGTTCGATTTTTCTCTTTATATCGAAAGCGTCGGCGTTCAGTTCCCCTAGTATCCGGACGGCTTCACCTTCGCCGTCGCGGATGATTCCCAACATCAGATGTTCTGGCCCGATATAGCTGTTCTGGAGCCGGGTGGCTTCTTCACGGCTATATTCTATCACGTCGATCAATCTCTTGGAATAGTTATTTTTCATATTATAATATAATGTACAACTTATGTGTCGTGTTGATGCAAAAGTAATAAACTCTCTCGAAGTATCTTGCAAATTTCATGCCATTATTCTTTAAATTCTCTTGAAAATTCCGGAAACGGAAAATTTCAGCCTAAATATTTTCAGGATACGCCAAAAAACCTTACCTTAGTGCAATTTTTCATAGCTGAGAAAATCCAGTGTAATTAATATAAAACTAAATGGTTGATCAAGACAGAATTATTAAGATTAACATCGAAGAAGAAATGAAATCGGCCTACATCGACTACTCGATGTCGGTCATCGTTTCACGCGCTCTTCCGGATGTTAGGGATGGTTTCAAGCCGGTTCATCGCCGCGTATTGTTCGGAATGAATGAATTGGGCAACACATCCGATAAACCTTATAAGAAATCTGCAAGAATTGTTGGTGAAGTTTTAGGTAAATACCATCCGCACGGCGACTCGTCCGTGTATTTCGCAATGGTTCGTATGGCGCAGACCTGGTCGCTCAGGTACCCGCTGGTCGACGGGCAGGGAAACTTCGGCTCGGTCGACGGCGACAGTCCGGCCGCCATGCGTTATACGGAAGCCCGTTTGAGCAAACTGGCCGAAGAAATGCTTCGGGACATCGATAAAGATACCGTCGATTTTCAACTCAACTTCGACGACACGCTGAAGGAACCTACCGTATTGCCCACCCGTATCCCCAATCTGCTGGTAAACGGCGCTTCGGGTATTGCCGTAGGCATGGCCACCAATATGCCCCCCCACAACATGTCGGAAGTGCTCGACGCTTCGATGGCTTATATCGACGCCCGCGGCGATATTGAAGTGGAAGGACTGATGCAATACGTAAAAGCCCCCGATTTTCCCACCGGCGCCACGATTTACGGTTATGCCGGCGTAAAGGAAGCCTTCGAAACGGGCAGGGGACGCGTGGTGCTTCGCGGCCGCGCCGAAATAGAAACGGAAAACAACCACGAGAAAATCATTATCTCCGAAATTCCGTATCTGGTGAACAAGGCCGAACTGATCCGCAACATCGCCGACCTGGTGAATGAAAAGCGCATCGAAGGCATCTCCAACGTCAACGACGAATCCGACCGCCGGGGCATGCGCATCGTGGTCGACGTCAAACGCGACGCCAATTCGAGTGTCGTGCTCAACAAACTGTACAAGCTAACCGCCTTGCAATCTTCTTTCAGCGTCAACAACATCGCCCTGGTAAACGGCCGGCCGAGATTGTTGAACCTGAAAGACATGATCAAGGCCTTTATCGACCACCGCCACGAAGTGGTGATCCGTCGTACCCGCTTCGAACTTCGAAAGGCCGAAGAGCGCGCCCACATCCTGGAAGGGCTGATTATCGCCTCCGACAACATCGACGAGGTAATCGCCATCATCAAATCGTCCACCAGTCCGGGCGAGGCCATCCAGCGGTTGATGGAACGTTTCTCCCTGTCGGAAATCCAGTCGCGCGCCATCGTCGAAATGCGCCTGCGCCAACTTACCGGCCTCGAGCAAGACAAACTGCGCGCCGAATACGAGGAAATCGAAAAACTGATTGCCTACCTGAAAGAAATCCTTGAAAACGACGATCTCTGCATGCAGGTCATCAAAGACGAGCTTCAGGAAATCAAAAACAAATACGGCGACGAGCGGAAAACCGACATCGTATACGCTTCCGAAGAACTGAATCCGGAAGACTTTTATGCCGACGACGAAATGATTATCACCATCTCGCACATGGGTTACATCAAACGCACGCCGCTGAGCGAATTCCGCGCCCAGGGCCGCGGCGGGGTAGGCGCGAAAGGCTCGGAAACCCGCGACGCGGATTTCGTGGAATACATCTATCCGGCCTCGATGCACGCCACGCTGATGTTCTTCACCGCCAAAGGCAAATGTTACTGGCTGAAGGTGTTCGAAATACCCGAAGGAGCGAAAAACGCCAAAGGCCGCGCCATCCAGAATTTGCTCAACATCGACGCCGACGACAAGGTACAGGCCTTTATCCGCGTGAAGAAGCTTACCACCGACACGGAATTTATCAATTCGCATTACCTGCTCTTCTGTACCCGGAAAGGGGTGATCAAAAAGACTTTGCTGGAAGCTTATTCGCGTCCGCGCCAGAACGGGGTGAACGCCATCACGCTGCGCGAAGACGACGGGCTGATACAGGTTTGTATGACCAACGGCGACAACGAAGTCATCATTGCCAACCGCAACGGCCGGGCCATCCGGTTCCACGAAAAGGCTGTACGCGAGATGGGCCGTACCGCCTCGGGGGTAAAGGGCATGACGCTCGACGACGATCCCGCCGACGAAGCAGTAGGCATGATCTGCATCAAGAACAAAGAAACGGAAACAGTGCTGGTGGTATCCGAACAAGGCTACGGCAAACGCTCGTCGATAGAAGATTACCGCATCACCAACCGCGGCGGCAAAGGCGTGAAAACCCTCAATATTACCGATAAGACGGGCAAACTGGTTGCCATCAAGAACGTGACGGACGAAAACGATTTGATGATCATCAACAAATCGGGTATCGCCATCCGCATGAAGGTATCCGACCTGAACGTGATCGGCCGGGCCACGCAGGGCGTACGGTTGATCAACCTGGAAAAGCGAAACGACGAAATCGCCTCGGTTTGCAAGGTGATGTCGGAAACGGAAGAACAGATAGCCGAAGAGAAAGCCGAGCGGGAAGCCTTGGAGCAGAGAGCGGCCGGCGAAGAAGAAGGGGCAGCCGAAACCGAAATCGTTCGCGAACTGCAAGATGCGGAAATAGCCGGAGATGCCGATGAGGATGCGGAAACGGATGCCGGCATCGACGCAGGCGAGGATGCTGAAAACGAAACAATTTAAATAAATGAAATATTAATCTCAAATTACACACGCAATGAAACGACTTTTATTAACGGTTGCCCTCTGTGTGGCAGCAACGGCCTCTTTCGCTCAGAAAAAAGCAGTCAACGAGGCGCAAAGTATTGCTAAAGGAGAGAAGCCCGATTTCGCCGAAGCGCGTACCTTGATCAAGGGAGCTTTGGAAAATCCGGAAACAAAGGACGACGCGAAAACCTGGTATGTAGCCGGTTTTATCGAAGACCAGCAGTTCAGCAACGAAAGAACCAAGCAGGTTATCGGCCAGCAGCCCGACGAACCGGTGATGTACGGCGCGCTGATCAACATTCTGCCTTATTTCCAGAAAGCCTACGAACTGGACCAGATGCCGAACGAAAAGGGTAAAATCAAACCCAAATATACCAAAGACATCAAAGGCATCCTGGGCGCGAATCATGTGTACTACATCAATGGCGGAGCCTATTATTTCGACCAGAAGGATTACAAGAAAGCGTACGATTTCTTCGATCAGTATCTTCAGATTTCCGACCTGCCCATGTTCAAAGGCGAACAAGTGGCCGAACGCGACACCAACTTTATGACCGTACAGTTCTATGCCGCCGTGGCCGCTACGCAACTGGGCGACTCCAAGCTGGCCATCGAAGCCCTGGAACGTGCTAAAAACTCGGACTATCGCGCCAACGACGTTTATCAATATCTTTGCTACGAATATGAACAGGCCAAAGACACGGTGAACCTGGAAAAAACGCTGGAAGAAGGGATGGTAAAATTCCCCGAAGAACCGTATTACCTGATGAGCCTGATCAACAACTACATCTATTCCAACCGCAACGACAAGGCTATCGAATACCTGAACACGGCTATTGCCAAAGACCCGAACAACGCTCAGTTGTACGACGTAATGGGCCGCGTATACGAAACCGGTTTGAAAGATTTTGCAAATGCTGAAAAATATTTCCAGAAAGCGTTGGAAATCAACCCCGATTATATCGAAGCGCTGTCGAACCTGGGTCGTATCTACTACAACCAGGGCGTCAACAAACAAGGCGAAGCCAATATGATCAACGACAGCAAGCAATACCAGGAAGAACTGGCCGTAGCCAAAGACTTCTTCAAAAAGGCATTGCCTTACTTCGAAAAAGCCCACGAGATGAAGCCGGAAGAAAGAGAATATATGACGGCTTTGAGAGGTATCTATTACAACCTGAACATGGGCGACAAGTTCGACGAGATCGAAGCCGAAATGAACAAGTAATCTGCGACATCTCCCTTGGGATTCTTCCGATCCAAGCGAACGGAAGCGACCAACATACAGGAACCCCTTCTGAAGTGTTTCGATTTCAGAAGGGTTTTTTTATGGCTTAAAGAATAGCCGCCTTATAGGATATGTGGAAAAAACCAACGCTACCGAACACGCCCGTAGCATAAGGCCCAGCCTTCCCGCTTATGCCGCGATCTTGCTCAAGCCGGCCGAGCGGAGAGCGCCGCCCCGATAGGGAGTGGTGAAAGTTTCAGGATCGTTTCGATAGAAGGGCTACGGTTTCCCGATTCAAAATTCAAAAGATAGCAATTTCGCTTTGCCGCATAAGGAATTTGAATATATTTGTTATCGAAAAACGAAGATAAGCAGCGTCTCCGGCGTCTCGGCATACTCGGAGGCAAGCTGCCTGCACCCGGCTTGCGTTATCTTGCTACAGAGAATGAAAAACATGGCCCGCATTGGAACTTTACAGATAAGACGAATCTATGATCTATATTGAATCGGAAAGATTAGTGATAAGAACAGCCATCCCCGAGGATGCGCCGGCGATCTATGCTTATCGCTCCGACCACGAAACAAACAAATACCAAGGATGGTTTCCCGAATCGGAAAAAGAAGTATACGATTATATTCTTACCATGCCCGCCGACTTGAATGCGGCGGATACTTGCTATCAAATCGCCTTGCTTCGCCGAAGCGATTCAACCCTGATCGGCGATATGGGCATCGTTTTCACCGGCCACGACAACAAGCAGGCGGATCTGGGATGTACGCTCCATAAAGACTATCACGGCAAAGGGTATGCCACCGAGGCCATGCGGGCTATGATCAATTATTTATTCGTCCACCTCGATAAACACCGCCTTGTGGCAAGTATCGACCCGCGCAACGCCCCTTCCGTCGCTTTGGTAGAAAGACTGGGATTCACTAAAGAGGCACATTTGCGGGAAAGCTATTATAACCGGGGCGAATGGACTGACGACCTGCTCTATGCCATGCTCCAAAAAGAATGGCCGGAAACGCTATAGTCCTGTTTGTTGAAATTGAAATCAGATAAATGTGTATCCAATTCTTCAATAGCTTCTGCAAATTCGAATGCAGAAAATTTGCGGTGCGAGTATTCCGACAATAAACGGAGAAATCTCTGTTGTAATAATTGCTTTATCATAAATATACATCAAAACAGAGTTTAAGTAAGCGACAAATGCACTTATTTAAACTCTATATTTTTTTTTGCAAATCATTTCATTCAAATGAAACATTACATCTTCAATTAAAGAAATCTGTTTATAATTGAACAGAGACTACAACTGCATATGTAAAATAGGATATTCTTTACCTTCTCCGTCCAAATTTGACCTTTTGTATATGTTAAAGCCTATGTATTTATAAAAACCTACAGCTTGAATATTCTGCTCGTTCACATCGACTTTTGTTACTTGTAAATTATCTATGGCATAAGTAATTAATTTTTTCCCAATTCCTGTGCCTCGATAATTATTGTCAACAAATAACATTTCAAGATTTCCTTCTGCAATTCCCATAAATCCGGTTAAGGTTCCGTCTTGTTCAAATCCGAATAGAGTGACATGCTGAAAATATACTGGAAGTTGCTCCTTATAATATAGAAAATCTTCCTCTTTAAGAAAATCATGCGTACTCAATACTGCACTTTCCCAAATTTCCACCAAACGTGGATAATCCCTAACTTCAATTTTTCTAATCATACTTGTAATTTCAATTTAAAGCCGCAAAGTTCGGAACTTATACATTGAATGCACTGAACCTAAGTTAAAAAATACGTTTACGGATTCTGCTTAGTGCTTGCGGCGTGATACCCAAATAAGAGGCTATATCTTTTAGTGGTATATAGTTTAATGCAATGCCATATTCTTCAATCATTTGTAGATAATACTGTTCAGGAGAATATTTAATCAAGTCGATACTTCTTTTCAAGAGTTTATTCAATAATATAGCAGTTAAATCTTCAAATACAGTTTTCACCTTAGGTAGAGCAGTATATAATTCATTTACTTGTTTCTTGTCTATTCGGTAAATAACACTATCTGCAATTGTTTGCACATTAAATGCAGACTTTGTCTGTAATGTAAAAGATATGTTTGACATTGAAAACGTACCCTCTTTACAAAACCAAAAAACTTGTTCTTCTCCTTTATGATTTAAAATCCAACAACGTAATATCCCGTCAAAAACGAGATAACTATACCTTTCTATTTCTCCCTCCTTAATTAAAAATGTACCTTTACCAATCAATATCCGTTCAAAATATTGGTCAAACAACTTAGATTCTTCTAAATTGAAAGCATTGATGCTAAAATTAAATTCTTTAAGTAGTTTTTCTAAAAGCATAATCTAAATGTAATTCATAATATACTCCCTTATTTGATATATTCACTATTACTTCTGTTCTCCTTATTTAAAATCTTATATTCAGTGAGAGCTAGTTTCAGCGACAAAGATATGAATTAATATTCACTGAATATATTTTTCAGGAGTTTTCATAGTTGTTTTTTTATATTTCCGATTATCAAAGAACTAAAGTATCTATGTGTTACTCTGTTTTCGATTCCATATTTTTAGCTATCTTTCTTAGAGTACTTTTGTTACTTCTGGAAAAGATAGCATCTTTGCGATGGGGTTATTTGAGGAATGAAAGAACGCCGAACACAAAGACAGTTAGCACGTTGTTAAACCGTTGCCTTTTTCAAAACACTTTTCATAAACCTCTGTGTTACAATAAACACATCGCAATGTAATAGTAGCGGGGACATTAGCAGGGCGGCACTGTGGTGGGGTTATGGCCGCGCTGCCGGGGTATCGGAATGTTCTGGCGCCTTATTTGTCCAGCCTTCGCTTGCCTGCTGTGCAAGCCCGCTTTCCGGTCCGCGCCGAGCTGTTTTTGTCCTCCGGGGGGTATATCGGGTAGCTGGAGGGGGCTTTCCGAGGAGCAGATTCTTTTCGCTCCCTCCGGCGGGTTTGTACAAAATTTCCGTTTATCAATTTTATTACTCCGCTTTGCTCAATTCCACTTTTTATTGCTATTTTTGTCTCGCTAAACTGCCGGGACGCAAACTGCTTGCCGGACCGGTTTTTGGAATGTAAATAATTTAATATAAGATAAATAAAAAAGAAAGCTATGAGATTCGATGTATCCAGCACTGCGCTATTGTCACGTTTACAGTCTATAAGCAAAGTTATTGCGTCCAAGAATTCGTTGCCTATCCTCGATAGTTTCCTCTTCAACCTGGAGGGTACTACGCTTACGATGACGGCTTCGGATGCGGAAACCCGTCTGGTGACTTCGGTAGAGGTGATGAACGCGGAAGGAACGGGCCTTTTCGCCGTTTCGGCCAAAATTCTGTTGGATCCGTTGAAGGAACTTCCCGAGCAACCGCTCACGTTCGACATTAACGATGAAAACCTGGAAATTTTTATCCATTTCCAGAACGGAAAATACAATTTCATCGGACAGAAAGGGGATACCTACCCGCAACAAAAGCCGTTGGGCGAGAACGTGATTTCGCTTGCCATGGACGCCCAGATGCTGCTCAGCGGCATCAGCCGTTCGCTCTTCGCCACGGCCGACGACGAACTCCGCCCGGTGATGAACGGCATCTACTTCGATATGCGCCCTGAAGACCTTACTTTCGTGGCTTCCGACGGCCATAAGCTGGTGCGGCTGCGCAACCTGGCTATCAAATCGCCGGAAAGAGCCTCTTTCATTTTGCCTAAGAAACCGGCCAACCTGCTGAAGAATATCCTCGGCAAAGAAACGGAAACCGTTCAGATCCGTTTCGACGACAACAATGCCTATATTACCTGCACGAATTTCGAAATGGTCTGCCGGCTTATCGAAGGACGCTATCCGAATTACAATAGCGTGATTCCGCAGGAAAACCCCTTTAAGGTAACCATCGACCGCCTTTCCTTCCTGACGGCCCTCAAACGCGTTTCCGTTTTCTCCAACCCGGCCAGCAGTTTGGTGAAATTGCAGCTTAAAGAAGGGGAAATGACGGTTTCGGCCCAAGACATCGATTTCTCTACTTCGGCCGAAGAGCATATTGTTTGCCATTTCGACGGCGACGAGCTGAACATCGGTTTCAAGGCTACCTACCTGATCGAAATACTAAGCAATATCAATTCCGACGAGGTGGTTCTGGAACTGGCCGATCCCTCCCGGGCCGGGCTGATCGTTCCTTCGGAAAACGAAGAGAACGAAGATTTGTTGATGTTGCTGATGCCCATGATGTTGAATGACTAATTTGAAAAGCATGCAATTGAATTTAAGAAACCCGTTGGTCTTCTTCGATCTGGAGACAACGGGTATTAATATTGTCAAAGACCGTATCATTGAAATTTCCTATGTAAAAGTACATCCCAACGGAAAAGAAGAAACAAAAACCCGGCGCGTAAATCCGGAGATGTCCATTCCGCCCGAATCCACGGCCATCCACGGCATCACCGACGAAGATGTAAAAGACTGCCCGGTCTTCAAAGAAATAGCCAAGTCGCTTGCCTCGGAAATCGAAGGGTGCGACCTGGCGGGCTACAATTCCAACCGGTTCGATATACCTTTGCTGGCCGAAGAATTTCTGCGCGCCGGGGTCGACATCGAGCTGAACCGCCGCAAATTCGTCGACGTGCAAACCATCTTCCATAAAATGGAACAACGCACGCTTTCGGCAGCCTACAAATTCTACTGCGATAAAAGCCTGGAAAATGCCCATACCGCCGAAGCCGACACGCTGGCTACCTACGAAGTGCTGAAGGCCCAGCTCGACCGGTATCCGGATTTGAAAAACGATGTTGCCTACCTCTCGCAGTTTTCCAGTTATAATAATAATGTAGATTTCGCCGGCCGCATGGTATACAACGATAAAGGAGAGGAAGTGATTAATTTCGGCAAATACAAGGGCCGGCTGGTGGCCGAGGTGCTCAAGAACGATCCCGGTTACTACGCCTGGATTATGAACGGCGACTTTCCGCTCAATACCAAGAAGATGCTTACGGAAATAAAATTGCGAGGCTTTAATTCAAAATAATACGATGAATAATTTCGAATTTGCCAATCCTGTCAAAGTCGTTTTCGGCAAACAGACGATCGGCCGTGTTTCCGCCCTGATACCGGCCGGCAGCAAGGTGCTGATGGTATACGGCGGGGGAAGCATCCGCAAGAACGGAGTGTACGAACAAGTGGCCGAGGCATTGAAGGGCTTCGAATGGGCCGGGTTTTCCGGCATCGAACCCAATCCGCGGTACGAGACCTGTATGAAAGCCGTCGAACGTATCCGCAGGGAAGGCTTCGATTTCCTGCTGGCCGTAGGCGGAGGGTCGGTAATCGACGCCACGAAATTTATGGCCGTAGCCGCCCGTTTCGAAGGGGAGCCCTGGGATATTTTCACCAAGGGAGCCGAAATTCGCGAGGCGCTTCCCTTGGGTGTCGTCCTGACGCTGGCCGCTACCGGTTCGGAAATGAATGAAAGGGCGGTGATCTCCCGCCAGGCCACGACGGAAAAACTCAATTTCGCTCATCCGCTTGTCTTTCCCCGCTTTGCCGTGTTAGATCCGGAAGTTACCTATTCCTTGCCTTCGCGCCAGGTAGCCAACGGGGTGGTGGATTCGTTTATCCACGTGGTGGAGCAATACCTTACCTATCCGGTAAACGCCAAGGTGCAGGATGCTTTTTCCGAAGGATTGATGAAGGTGATTTACGAAGAGGGATTGAAGGTGCTCGATCATCCCCGCGATTACGATATACGCGCCAACCTGATGTGGGCCGCTACCAATGCCTTGAATGTATGGATAGGCCAGGGCGTGCCGCAAGACTGGTCGTCTCACCGCATGGGCTATGCCCTGACGGCTCGCTTCGGGCTCGATCATGCCCAGACGCTGGCTATTTTGCTGCCCGGCGTAATGACCTATATGTTCCGGCAAAAACAGGCGAAACTGGCCCGGATGGGAGAGGTGGTGTTTGGGTTGACCCAGGGCACGGAAGAGGAAAAAGCCCGGCAAACCATCGCCCTGACGGAAGACTTTTTCCGCCGGATGGGGTTGAAGACGAGGCTCTCGGAATGCGGCATCGGGGAAAACGATCTCGACGAGCTTGCCGCTCCCGTCGACCGCTTGGGCTGGCATTTGGGGGAACATCGCAATATCGATAGCCGGGCGGCCCGCGAAATTATGGCTTTACGGCTGTAAAAGGCTCGTGTTCTTAAAAAGCTTACGGGATTGTTTGCAAAAAAACGGCGCTCGTAGAAAAACAGCGTTGGCAGACCGCCGGCATAGGTGGAAAAGCTGTGTTTGCAGGCAACCGCGCATAGGTAAAAAACCGGCATTAGCGAGAAACCGCCGTTTGCAGAAAGCCGGCATTTAGAGAAATCTCAGATAGAAAAGGAAACATAGTTAGGCAGAAGAAGGTCGGGACACCGACCGCAAAACAACGATAAACCATGTTGAAAGGGAAACATATCATACTCGGGATCACCGGCAGCATTGCCGCCTATAAAGCCGCTTGCCTGATTCGCTTGCTGGTGAAGAAAGGAGCCGAAGTACAGGTGGTGATCACCCCGGCGGGGAAAGAGTTCATTACCCCGCTCACGCTGGCCACTTTAAGCAGCCATCCCGTGATCAGCGAGTTTTTTTCCAACCGCGACGGCACGTGGAACAGCCATGTCGACCTCGGTCTTTGGGCCGATGCCATGCTCGTGGCGCCGGCTACGGCTTCGACCATCGGGAAAATGGCCCACGGCATTGCCGATAATATGCTCGTGACGACCTATTTGTCGTGCAAGGCGCCTGTATTCGTCGCCCCGGCGATGGATCTCGACATGTTCGCCCATCCTTCCACCCAGCAAAACCTCGACCGTCTTCGCTCGTTCGGCAACCGTATTATCGAACCGGCCGAAGGCGAACTGGCCAGCCATCTGGTGGGGAAAGGGCGTATGGAAGAGCCCGAGCGCATCGTAGCCGTGTTGGAAGATTTTTTTGCTTCCGAAAAACGGCTGGAAAAAAAAAAGATCGTCATTACCGCCGGGCCGACATATGAAAAACTCGATCCCGTACGTTTTATAGGCAACTATTCGTCCGGAAAAATGGGGTTTGCCCTGGCCGAAGCCTGCGCCGCCCACGGAGCCGACGTAACGCTTATAGCCGGCCCAGTGGCGTTGAATACGAGCCATCCCGCTATCCGTCGCGTCGATGTGGAGTCGGCCGAAGAAATGTTCCGGGCCGCCCGGCAAGCCTTCCGCGAAGCCGACGCCGCTATCCTCTGCGCCGCCGTGGCCGATTACCGGCCGGAAAAAACAGCTGACGACAAGATCAAACGGGAGGCGACCGGCGAGATGACCTTGCGGTTGGTTCCCAATCCCGATATTGCCGCTTCGCTGGGCGCCGTCAAACGGCCCGGGCAGGTATTGATCGGCTTCGCGCTGGAAACTTCCGACGAAAAGGCGCATGCCGCCGCTAAGCTGGAGCGAAAAAACCTCGATTTCATCGTTTTGAACTCCCTCAGGGACGCGGGTGCCGGTTTCCGGTGCGATACCAACAAGATAACGATTCTCGACCGGCGGGGAGAAACGGTTGCCTATCCGCTCAAGAGCAAGCAGGAAGTAGCCGGCGATATTATACGCAAGCTGGCTGCGCAGTGGGCATAAGTTACCTGAAAAAAGTACAAGTTTGGCCTGGAATGTGAATAGATAGAATAGGGGGGATAAACAAGATGAAAAGGATTAAAAAAGGATGCCTTCTGGCTTTGTTCGGTCTTTTGCCCTGGATGGCGGAAGCCCAGGAGTTGAATGCGCGTGTCACCATCAATCACGACAAGGTGCAAGCCACCAACAAGCAGGTATTCGGTACGCTGGAAAAGGCATTGAGCGATTTTGTCAATACCCGCCGGTGGACGGATGCCACGTTTGCGCTGAATGAACGGATCGATTGCACGTTCACCCTAATTATCAATGAGATGCCTTCCGACAATAGTTTCAAGGGAGAAATCCAGATACAGGCGCGCCGTCCGGTATACAATTCCAGTTATACCACCACCTTGCTCAATTTCCGCGATCAGCAATTGGAATTCGAGTACGTGGAATTCGAACCGCTGGAATATACCGAAAACACGCTGGAAAACAACCTGACGGCCACTGTCGTATTTTATATCTATTTGATATTGGGGCTCGATTTCGACAGCTTTGCGCCCGAGGGAGGAAATGTTTTTTTGCAGCAGGCCATGCAAGTGGTCAACCTGGCGCAGGCGCAGCCCGCCTGGGTAGGATGGAAAGCTTTCGACAGCAATCGCAACCGCCACGCGGTAGCCACGGCCTTGACCGAAAATACGGCCGAGGAGTTTCGCGGATTCTGGTATACCTATCACCGCAAAGCCCTCGACGAAATGGCCGCCAATCCCGACCGCGGACGAACCACGCTGATTACCGCGCTTCCCGTGCTGGCAGCTTATAAAAGCGCCCGTCCCACCTCTATCCTGTTGCAGATGTTTGCCGATGCCAAGCTCGATGAAATCGTCAGTATTTATTCGAAAGCGACCACCCAGGAAAAGCAGGAGGGATACAAAATACTGTCAAATCTCTATCCCACCGAATCCACCCGGCTGGAATCGCTTAAAAAATAAAAGCAAGCTATGCTGAAATCATTATTTATACAGAACTTCGTTTTGATCGACAGTCTGGATATTCGGTTCGATAAAGGTTTTTCTGTCATCACGGGGGAAACGGGAGCCGGGAAATCCATTATTCTGGGCGCTTTGTCGTTGGTACTGGGGCAACGGGCCGACGGCAAAAGCATCAAAGGCGGCGCCGACAAATGCGTGATCGAGGCGGTATTCGATATTTCCGATTATCAACTGGAGCCTTTTTTCCTGGAAAACGATTTGGAATACGACCGGGAAAGCTGTATTCTCCGGCGCGAATTGTTTGCCTCGGGCAAGTCGCGGGCCTTCGTCAACGATTCGCCGGTTTCGTTGTCGATTGTGCGGGAATTGGGCGGCCGGCTGATCGACATCCATTCCCAGCATCAGAATCTGTTGCTGGGCGATAACCGTTTCCAGTTGAAGGTGATCGACGTCATGGCCGAAAACGAGATTCTGCTTATCCTGTACCGGAAGGAATACATGCGGTATCAAGCCCTTCGCAAAGAGCTTCGCGACCTGCGCGAGAAAGCGGCCCAGACCAAGCAGGAAGAAGACTACGTGCGGTTCCAGCTCGAGCAACTGGAAGACGCCCGTCTGGAGGAAGGAGAACTGGAGGAACTGGAGCAGGAACAGGAAACGCTTTCCCATGCGGAGGAAATAAAAGGCTCGTTGTATAAAATAACAGGCCTGCTCGACAGCGACGAAGGCGGTGGCCTGCAATTGATAAAAGAAGCCCTTTCCACCGCCGATGCGTTGGAGCGTTTTTACCCCAAAGCTGCCGAAATTGCCGAACGTCTGCGCACGGCATATATCGACCTGAACGATCTGGCTTCGGAAACGGATGTGCTGAAAGAAGACGTAGAGTTCAATCCCGACCGCCTCGAATGGGTAGACGACCGGCTTAATACGCTCTATAGCCTGGAGCAAAAACATCGCGTTTCCACCGTAGAGGAACTGATAGCCCTACGCGATAAGTATGCGGCGCAGTTGGAAGAAATCGGGTCGTTCGACGAACAGATCGACGAGATGGAAAAACAGGTGGAAGCTTCGCGCGAGGAATTGCTTCACCAAGCCGCCGTATTGAGCGGCCAGCGCAAGGTGGCGGCAGAGGCTATGGCCGGGCAACTGGTAAAAATGATTGTTCCCTTGGGCATGCCCAATACCCGTTTCCGGGTAGACGTGTTGCCCAAGGAAGAGCCCGGCCCCGACGGAATGGACGATGTTCGGTTTATGTTCTCGGCCAACAAGCAGGCCGGCTTGCAACCGGTAGCCCAGACGGCTTCAGGGGGAGAAATCTCTCGCCTGATGCTCTGTATCAAGGCGATGATTGCCGGTTTCACCGCTTTGCCGGCCATTATTTTCGATGAGGTCGACACCGGGGTATCGGGCGATATTGCCGATAAAATGGCCGATATTATGCAACAGCTGGGCGGAAAGATGCAGGTAGTTACCATCACCCACTTGCCGCAGATTGCCGCCAAGGGACGGGCGCATTATTTCGTCTATAAAGAAGATACCGACGACCGTACGGTCACTCGCATCAAGCAACTCGCTAAAGACGAGCGGGTAAAAGAAATTGCCAGGATGCTTAGCGGGGCTTCGCTTACCCAGGCTTCGGTGGCGAATGCGCGCGATCTGCTGAAGAATAAAAAGCCGCTGAATTAAACCTTCCTGTTTCCCCGGGATCTGATAAACAAGAGTATTTATTTAAAAACCTTTGAGAAACATGAAACGAATCGGTTTGATCTGTTTGTTGATGATGGTTTGCAGCCTTCCGGGCTACAGCCAGTTTTGGATTAGTTTCGGCTGGAATGAACCGCATTGCCAAAGCTGCGGATGGATGGAAGAGGCCCTGAGGCTTCCTCCCCGCAAAGCAGCCGAGTATCATAAAATTATCCATACCTACGGCCAGCGTATCGAGCGGGAGGCCCGGCGCGATTGCCGGTATTGGGATAAATCGGCGTCGAAGATTTACACCTTGCGGATGCAGCGCGATCGCAAAATCCAACGCTTGCTTACGCCGGCCCAGTTTGCGATGTATGTACGTTTCGTGCGCGAGCATCCGCAGCGTATCCACGACTATCGCGGGTGGTATAAGAACCCGCATTATCCGCATTATCGTCCGTCGGCGATATGTACCCGGCATGAAGACAATTACTGGAAACATGATTGGGGACACGGCCATAATTATCGGGAAGAGAGCCGTCCTGCACACCGCCCTCATTACGAGCATGGCCGGTCTCCGCACGGGCAGAAGCCCGGCCGGCACGAAAGACCTTCGAATCCACGTAAGGATAAAGACAAAAAGGAGAAGGATAAAAAGTACAAGGGCGATCGCGAGCGCGGACGTTCCTACGGGCATGGCCGCGAGCGCGATTGAATGAACTTTCTTTTCGGGATAGTTGTTTTCATCTCAAGTAAACGATTAATTCCCTAGCCTTATGAAGCGATATGGAGAAACCTTTCCGGGGGGCATAGCGGGCTTCGCTGCCGGTGCCGGGAGGAAGGAGTTTCATGCACTCGCAGGCCAGGTAAAACGCTAAACGGAAAAGATGTATATGAAACATTTTCTGGATTTGCTGGCTATCGCGATCAGCGTGGTCAGCTTGTTGGTAGTAACCTATGGTTCTCTTATCGCCTTTCTTTCCTTTCTTAAAAACGAATTGGCCCGTATCACCGGCAGATATTCTCCCACGAATATCCGCCGGCTGAGGGCTAACCTGGGCAATTACCTCTTGCTGGGTTTGGAATTGCTGATCGCTTCCGATATTTTGAAGACCGTGCTCGAACCTACGTATACCGAGCTGGCTATTCTGGGTGGAATCGTCGTTTTACGTACGATTCTCTCGGTTTTCCTGAACAAGGAAATCAAAGAGTTGGAATCGGAAGAAAAGGAAAAAACGGAATAATTTTCTTTCCCGTGGATTTATTGTACTTTTGCATCTGAAAATGAAGGTAGGCTACATCCCTGGGCATACGTAGGGCAGGTTTGCTTATGTGCCCGGTTTGCACGCTCGTTGTTTCAACGAATTGAAACGAAGCTAGACTGCACCTCGGCAGAATCAAACAAGTTTGCTTCTTCGCTCGGTTTGCACTATCTTCGCGCTTCAAAAATCGACTCTCTATGACATCGGCTACAGAAGAACATATTTTCCGGCATCCCCGCAGCGGGCGGATCGAAGTAATATGCGGTTCCATGTTCTCCGGAAAAACGGAAGAACTGATCCGCCGGCTCAAACGAGCCGAATTTGCCCGGCAGCGGGTGGAGATTTTCAAACCTACCCTCGATACGCGATACTCGCGCGAGAAAGTAGTTTCCCACGACAGCCGTTCCATTGCTTCTACGCCTCTCGATTCTTCCGCCAGCCTGCTGTTGTTCACTTCCGAAATCGACGTGGTGGGCATCGACGAAGCCCAGTTTTTCGACGACGGCCTGGCCGATGTTTGCAACCAATTGGCCAATAACGGCGTACGCGTTATCGTAGCCGGGCTCGACATGGATTTCAAGGGTCAGCCTTTCGGCCCCATGCCGGCCCTTTGCGCCATTGCCGACGAAGTGACGAAGGTGCATGCTATCTGCGTCAGGTGCGGCAGCCTGGCTTACGCTTCCCACCGGGTGGTAGCCGGCGAAAAACAGGTGCTTTTAGGTGAAAAGACGGAATACGAGCCTCTT
This sequence comes from Tannerellaceae bacterium, assembly GCA_048465615.1. Taxonomy (GTDB): domain Bacteria; phylum Bacteroidota; class Bacteroidia; order Bacteroidales; family Tannerellaceae; genus Parabacteroides. Next base: position 171,018 of record DBFWLD010000026.1, on the reverse strand, counting down.
TGCCGTACCTGCTATACCGAAGCCGTGCGAAGAGATAAGGAAAGAGAGAGGACGGCAACTAAAGTAACTAAGTGATAACCGCCTGAGGTATAAACTAAAAATGAAAGAAAACGAAATGATTTTCGGCATCCGTGCCGTCATAGAGGCCGTACAGGCCGGAAAAGAGATCGATAAAATCCTGGTAAAACGGGAATTGCAAGGCGAACTTTCCAAAACGCTTTTCGAAGTGTTGCGGGGAACCGAAATCCCGGTGCAGCGCGTGCCGCTCGAACGGTTAGACCGGTTTACCCGTAAGAACCATCAGGGGGTAATCGCTTTTATTTCGGCCGTTACCTACCAAAAACTGGAAGATATTATTCCTTTTTTGTATGAAGAAGGGAAAAGCCCTTTTATCGTCCTGCTCGACGGCGTGACCGACGTGCGCAATTTCGGCGCCATTGCCCGCACCTGCGAATGTGCCGGCGTGGATGCGATCGTGATTCCCTCCAAAGGCAGCGTAACGGTCAATGCCGATGCGGTTAAGACTTCGGCCGGCGCCCTGCATGTGCTTCCCGTTTGCAAGGAAAAAAGCATCAACCAGGCCATCCGGTTTTTGCAGGAAAGCGGCGTCAGGGTATTTGCCGCTACCGAAAAGGCCTCGGAAAATTATACAGCCGTATCTTATGAAGGCCCGGTAGCCCTGGTGATGGGCGCCGAAGATACCGGAGTATCGGCCGATAACCTGCGGTTGTGCGACCAGATGGTGAAAATACCCCAGTTCGGCACCATCGGTTCGCTGAATGTTTCGGTAGCTTCGGGCGTGCTGATTTACGAGGTGGTACGCCAGCGCATGAACGAGCCGGCCGTTTAATTTGCTCCCTCACTTAAAAAGATACAACATGAAAAAAGTAATTGCTACCACCCAGGCGCCGGCTGCTATCGGCCCCTACAGCCAGGCAATCCAAGCCGGCTCAATGTTATTCGCTTCCGGTCAACTGGGTATCGACCCCTCGACCGGCAATTTTGTGGAAGGCGGCGTAAAGGAACAAACCGTGCAGGCCTTTAAAAACGTCCATGCTATCCTGGCCGAAGCCGGCTATACCATCGATCAGGTGGTAAAAACCACGGTTTTCCTGGCCGACATGGGCGATTTTGCGGCCATGAACGAAATCTATGCTTCCCAATTCCAGGGCACGTTTCCGGCCCGCTCGGCTGTGGCTGTGAAAACATTGCCCAAAAACGGCCTGGTAGAAGTGGAAATCATTGCCGTGAAAGATTAAGAAACTGTTTTGATTTTTATGGGACAACCCTTTTAATTCTATCAGGGTTGTTTCCGCTTCTGCTTTGAGGCGGCTTTTCGGTCAGATCCGCCCCTCTTCGTCGGCGGATAGCGTGGTATCTTCTTCTTCAGCATGACGGATAAGCCTCCAAAAGCCATCTCCCGTCATCAGCCGAAAAAAAATAAAACAGTTTCTAAGCGACAAAGGAAAAAGCTTCCAAGAAAAAAAAGACCGGATTTCCGTTTGAACACTACTTCCCGGGCCGACTTTGCCGATGGGCAACGGATGGCCCGGAACGTAAGGAGGGAAGGAAATCCGGTCTTTTCTTTTTATCGTTTTTTCTTACCCCCGCCCGGGGCGCCAAAAAAGGCCGGCCCTTTGCCGAAAAGTTTTTCAATCAAATCCTTTCGTCCCGCCCTCTGCAAGGCCTGGGTAATCTGGCGGCGGTATTCCGGCTGATACCAGAAAAAGAACTGCCGCTGAGCCAGTTTCTGCTCTTTGCTCCGGGCGGCATATACCTTTTCGAGCGTATAAGGATGATAACCGGTATAATACATTTCCGTGGCCAGTGTCATCGGCGTAGGCGTGAAGTCTTGCACCTGCTCCAACTGAAAATGCAGGTTTTTCGTCAACACCGCTAGCTGGGCCATATCCATTTCGGTACACCCCGGATGGCTGGAAATAAAATAAGGAATCAGTTGCTGATTCAAACCGTATTTGCGATTGACGGCCTCGAAGGTTTGCTTGAACCGGCCGAAAAGTTCGAAGCAAGGCTTGCGCATCTGTTTGAGCACCTCGTTTTCCGTATGCTCGGGCGCCACCTTCAACCGCCCCGATACATGCCTGGCAATCAATTCCTCGGTATAGTTGCGGGCCGCTTCATTCAGCTTCTCGTCGTCGAACCGGTGCAATAACAAATCGTAGCGTACGCCGCTGCCGATAAACGAACGTTTGATACCCTCCAGACTGTCGACCGCCCGGTATATTTCCAGTAGCGGCGTATGGTCGGCATGCAGGTTTTTACATACCGAAGGCGAAATGCAGGAAGGTTTTTTGCATTTCGCGCAAATCCGTTCGTCTTTTCCTTTCATCCGGTACATATTGGCCGAAGGGCCTCCCAGGTCGCTCAGATACCCTTTGAAGCCGGGCATCTCCATCACGGCCTTCACTTCTTTCAGGATAGATTCCTTGCTCCGGGAGGCGATGAACTTACCCTGATGGGCCGAAATGGTGCAGAAGGCGCATCCCCCGAAACAACCCCGATGAATATTGACGGAGAACTTAATCATTTCGAAAGCCGGAATTACCTTGTCTTTATACTTGGGATGCGGCAGGCGGGTGTAAGGCAGATCGTACGAAGCGTCGAGCTCCGCTTCCGTCATGGGGGGGAAGGGAGGATTGACCACGATATACCGGCTACCTGTTTTTTGTAGAATGCGCGCGGCATCGTATTTGTTGGATTCCTCTTCGATATGCCGGAAATTGCGGGCCTGTTTCAGTTTGTCGCCAAGGCATTCTTCATGCGAAAAAAGCTCGATGTCGCCTTCCCGGCGAGTAACCTCCTCTGCCAGGTAGACGGTCTGGGGAATATCCCGTATTTCGCGGAAAGGGATGCCTTCCCGCAACCGGCGCACCAGCTCTTTCACCGGTTTTTCCCCCATGCCGTAAATCAGCAAATCGGCCGGGCTTTGGGCCAGGATGCCGGGCAAGAGTTTATCCTGCCAGTAATCGTAATGCGTCAGCCGGCGAAGCGACGCCTCGATGCCGCCCAGCACGACCGGCACGCCGGGAAATAAATCCTTCAGGATTTTCGTATACACGATGCTCGGATAATCCGGCCGCATGCCCGGCCGCCGGTCGGGAGTATAAGCGTCGTCGCTGCGCAGGCGTTTATTGGCCGTATAATGATTAATCATCGAATCCATCGCGCCGGGCGAAACGCCGAAGAAGAGTCGGGGAACGCCCAGTTTCTTGAAATCGCGATGATCGCCCCGCCAATCGGGCTGCGGCACGATAGCCACCCGCAGCCCTTCGGCTTCGAGCGTACGCCCGATTACGGCCGCTCCGAACGAGGGATGGTCTACATAGGCATCTCCGCTGAACAGAATCACGTCGAGGTAATCCCACCCCCGCGCTTCCATCTCTTTTTTGGTGGTAGGCAACCACGCTTCCGGTTTGAATGTTTTCATAAAATGAGGGGGAAGATATGGCGACATGAGTTGTCGGGAGGCAAAAATCGTTTCCGGGGGAGGGTGTGTGTAAAACAGGGGTAATTGATTTGCCGGTGATGTTACACACCCCCTTCCCCCTCTCCAGAGGGGAATAAGATACTCCTTGTTCTCCTTCCGCTGCGCCTATCTTCGCTTTTTGAAGCAAAGATAACCATTATCCCCCAATCCTCCGGCCTTTGAGCGCGTATTTGCGTTGAAACCTGCTTATAACTTCCGTTTATGGATCATTCATTTTTATGATTAGGAAAAAAGACAGCTTCCGGCTACCTTTGCTCCCGGAAAAACGGAAAAACGAAACATGCGCGCCGCATGGTCTCTCTTTCCGAATTTTCCCTCGCTTAAAAAAAAGATACACAACATATAAAAACGAGATTGAATATGAAAACACTCACGAATGAAAAGCTCACCATTGTAGGAGCAGCCGGCATGATCGGTTCGAATATGGCCCAGACAGCCCTGATGATGGGCTTGACCACCGAAATTTGTTTATACGACCCGTTCGGCCCCGCGCTGGAAGGAGTAGCCGAAGAAATGTTTCAATCGGGCTTCGATTATGCGCATATCACCTTCACCAGCGATATTAAAGAAGCGTTGAGTGGCGCCAAATATATCATCTCCTCCGGCGGCGCAGCCCGCAAAGCCGGGATGACGCGCGAAGACCTGCTCAAAGGCAATGCCGAAATCGCCGCCCAACTGGGAAAAGACATCCGCGCCTATTGCCCCGACGTAAAACACGTGGTCATCATCTTCAACCCGGCCGATATTACCGGATTGATCACTCTGCTTTATTCCGGCCTCAAGCCCTCTCAGGTAAGCACCCTGGCCGGGCTCGACAGCACCCGCTTGCAAAGCGCGCTGGCCAAACACTTCGGCATCGCCCAATACAAAGTAGCCAACTGCCGCACCTACGGCGGCCACGGCGAACAGATGGCCGTATTCGCTTCCACCGCCACCGTCGACGGCAAACCCCTGGCCGGCTTGATCGGCTCGGCCGCCCTTACCGAAGAAGACTGGGCCGCCATCAAACAACAGGTTATCCAGGGCGGCAAACATATCATCGACCTTCGCGGCCGTTCCTCTTTCCAAAGCCCCTCTTACCTATCGGTAGAAATGATCCGCGCCGCCATGGGCGGCGAAGCCTTCCGCTGGCCGGCCGGCACCTATGTGCATAGCGACGGGTTCGACCACATCATGATGGCTATGGAAACCGTAATCGACAAAGACGGCATACATTATAAGGAAGTAAAAGGCACGCCCGAGGAAGTAGCCGAGCTGAAACGCAGCTACGAACACCTTTGCAAACTTCGCGACGAAGTAATCGGCATGGGCATTATTCCGCCTATCGACCAATGGCATACCCTGAACGCAAACATCAAGTAAACTCTTTTTACTTATATAATACGAAAGAAAATCCCTCTTCCGGCAGCGGCAAACTGAGCCGCCCCGGAGAGGGATTTCTTTTTTCGATAACCAAACACTCGCTACGTCTTTTCAGGAAGATTGCTTCGTCTTTTTCAGCGTAAAGAAAAAAGTAACCCCCTTGCCCGGGCTGCTTTTGGCCGAAATCTGTCCTTTATGAAAATGCACCCCGTTTTTCACGATGGAAAGGCCCAATCCCGTGCCCCCCATTTTCCGGCTTCGCCCTTTATCCACACGGTAAAACCGCTCGAATATCCGGTTGATATGCGCCTGTTCGATACCCACGCCGTTGTCGGAAAAACTGAAATAATAAAACTTAGGATCTTCCTTATAGCAATTTACCGTAATCCGGACATCCTCGCCCGCATACGCAATGGCATTATCATACAAATTGCGGAAAATGGAGTACAATAACGAATAATTGCCGGTGATAACCGGATTGCCCGGCAAAATCACCTCCGAAGCGATCCGCTTTTCCTCCATCTCCTTCGAACACTCCTTCTCGATCTCCCGGATCAGTTGAGGAATATTCACCTCGCTCAGTTCGAACAACCCTTCCGCCTCGTCCAGCCGGTTGAGCACCGAAATATCCCGCAGCAATCCCGTCAGGCGCGTGCTTTGCGAATAACAACGCTCGAGGAAAAACTGCCGCTTATCCGGCGAAAGATCCGGGTTCGACAAAATCGTCTCCAAATACCCCTGGATGCTGCTTACCGGCGTTTTCAACTCGTGCGAAACATTTTGCGTAAGCTGCTTTTTCATCCGGCTCTCCTCTTCCTGGCGCGAAATATCGTTGATCGACAACTCATAGCTGTTGTCGAGAAAAAGAATACATTCAATCCGGAAAATCTTGCCGTTTTTATCGAGAGTAACCGATTGGCGAAGCACTTTTTTCCGGCGTTTGCCCTCAGGCTGGTTTTTAGCCAGAAACTCGCGGATGGGCCGTAGCTCGGCGGTTTCGATCGCCTCTTCCGCCTCGTGCACGGGCGTATCGGAAAAGACGTTGGCAAACTGGATAAAAAGGATATTCGACAAAATTTCTTTTCCTTCGGCCGTAAACATGGCAAACCCTTCGGTGGAATACTGGAAATGCTTGATGATTTTTTCGCGCTCCATCCAAAGCTCGTTTTTGGCCTTTTGCTGCCGATGGTAGAGGGTAACGATATTTTGGGAAATATCTCCCAATTCATCGTTCGGAAAAACATACTCCGCCTGCTGCATCCGGTCTTTTTCCACATTCAGGGCAAAGTCGCGCAGCTTCGAAATGGTACGGCCTATGCTGAAGGTAAAGCGGGAGAGGACGAAGAAAAAGATAAGCGTCATCAACGCCATAAAATAAATAAAGTCTTTATTGACCGACAAAACGCCCCTCACATACGGATCGTAGGGCAGGGCCGAACGGAAAATATAGTCGTCGATGCGGCTGGCCGAGTAAAAATAGCGCCGCCCGGTCGATTCCGACGAGCGGATGGCAAACCCCTCGTTAGACAGACGGGCTTTTCTTACTTCGCTCCGGTCGTTATGGTTGGTAAACTCGTCGGCCCCGCTATTGTCGAACAATACTTTTCCGGTGGGGCCGATAATCGTTACCCGAAGCTCTTTCTGGGGAATATCGCCGATGAACTGCCGGATCGATTCCTCCAGATCGGCCGACCGGCGGGCTCTGCGGGATAACTGGTAGTTGTAGTTGCTCAGCACGTTATTCAGTTTCTCTTCGGCAAATTCCCGCTCCCGCTGATATTGAAAAAGCAAAAAACAAACGGTGAATCCGAGGAAAATACAGAAGACCGACCAGAAAAGCCGTTGGCTGAAAGGAATGCGGTTCTTTTTTTCTCTGTCGACTTTTACCATGACTCGTCTCCTTTGCTTAGTATTCGAAGCAATACCCGAATCCCAGACGGGTGACGATATTCTTGCCGTAAGGGCCTATCTTTTTTCTCAGCCGGGTAATATTCACATCGATCGTGCGGTCGAGCACATATACCTCGTCTTTCCAGATACGCGAAAGGATTTCCTCGCGCGAGAACACGTTGCCTTTGTTCTCGAGCAAGAGTTTCAGAATTTCAAACTCCTTTTTGGTAAGAGGCACCTCTTCGCCGTCGACGGTAGCTTTGATGCGTTTCGTATCCAAGGCCAGCGTTTCGTACTCCAGCCGTTCGGCATCGGCGTTTTTGTCTTTGTCGGCCGTCCGCCGTAAAACGGCTTTGATGCGGGCCGCTACCTGGCGGATTGAAAAAGGCTTGGAAATATAATCGTCGGCTCCGAGGTTGAAGCCCGTCAACATATCGTTTTCAGTGTCTTTGGCGGTCAGAAAAATAATCGGAACGGAAGCCGTCTTTTCCGTTTTACGTAGCATGCTAGCCATTTTGAAGCCGGATATTTCTCCCATCATCACGTCGAGCAGTAAAAGCTGATACCGCGAAAGGTCTTTCTTCAACGCCTCTTCCGCGCTGAAAGCGGTATCTACTTCATATCCTTCCATCTCCAGATTAAACTTGAGGATTTCGCATAAATCCTCTTCGTCGTCTACCACCAGAATGCGGGTTGTTGCCATAGTTGTGTTTCTTTAAAATAAGCAAAGCTGTTTCGCTCGCTTCGTTACAAATATAAGAAACTGTTTTGACTTTTTGCAGACAGCCGTTTTAATTATTGCCGTGTTGTTTTCGCCTATGCGTTGAGCCTCTTCCCGGTCGGGGGCGTCCCGCTTCTTTGTCAGCTAGCGCGGCTAGCTTCCTTGTCAGCGTGACGGATAGGCCTCGGAAAGCCGACTCCAACCATCAGGCGAAAAAATCAAAACAGTTTCCGATTCTTTTAGGCAAAGGACGGTTATTTATGTTTCGGAAAAATGAAATACCTGTTACATTCCTGTTAAAAGAAAGAAAGTGAAACCAAAAGCGATTTAGGATAATGGATTGACCGGAAGTCGTTTATACCATCGAGAGCGTTTCCCTGCGCCGGGAAAACCCTGCGCTTTTCTTCCCCATTATGTCCCGTTTTTACAAGGCGGTTCTTAGGGAAAGGTCTATCTTTACAGGCAAAAAAATCAGGTTCTGCTTCCGGGCCGCCGCCGCTTTCCGGCATACTGCCCCTTCTGTTTTTCTCTATTTTTCCATAGCTGTTTGCTCATAGGAATGCAAAAGCCGGGAAAAAGCCGAAGCAATGGCCGTAAATTAAGCGGCCCACCCGGGTGGGGCGATCGGTTCACCCCAGTGGGCCATTCGCCCCACCAAGGTGGGCCGCTCGGATCACAAGGGTGAGCCGCTTAGCCCCCCGGCATCCGGGGGGCGGCGGATGCCGGAAGAGCGAAGAAGAACAATAAAAAAATATGCTATGTCGCCTCATTTCGAACTTATCGAGCCTGGGCCGGTCTTACGGCCTTACGTGAAACATTACTGGTTTCTTAGCCAAGAGGGCCGGTTGCCGGTAACCGAACGCACCCTTCCGGTGGGTTCCCTTCAATTGATATTTCACCGGGGGAAACCGCTGCACGTGGCGGCTGCGGCTACGGGCTTGCAGGCGTCAGCGTTCGCTCCGGCCGCTCAGCCTGAGGCATTTATAGCGGGGCAGTCGCTGGGCTTTTCCGACGTCGTATCGGCCGGCCCGCTCGAAATGATAGCTGTTGTCTTCCGGCCTTTTGCTTCTACGTTGTTTTTGAATGTGCCGGCCGACCGGTTTTACAATCGCCTGGTAGATGTGCGGGATATGGATGACCGGGCGTTGCGGGAATTGGCTTTCCGGGTGGAAGAGGCTCCCGACCGGACGTCATCGATCGGCCTGATCGAGCATTTTCTGGCCGGGCGGTTGTCGGTAAAGTCGCCGTACAATCTGGCGCGCATGCAGACGGCTTTGCAAGCGATTCAGTGGCAACCTGAATTGAAGGTAGAGAAATTGGCGGAAAATGTCTGCCTCGGCCCCAAACAATTCGGGCGTCTTTTCACTTCCTATATCGGGGCCTCTCCTAAGGCCTTTCTGCGCATTGTGCGGATGCAGCGGGCTTTGCATCTGCTTAGCCGGTCGCCCGGCATGTCGCTGGCTTATCTGGCGTATGCGGCGGGGTTTAGCGATCAAAGCCATTTGATCAAGGAGTTCCGGCTTTTTTCCGGTTATACGCCTACCGAATACATGGCCATATGCGCGCCTTATTCCGATTATTTTTCGGACGAATAAAGAAGATCGGTTCTTTTATGAAGCAAGATGTCCCTTTTTTACTAGATCGGCCGTGTTTCCGGCGGTACTTTTGCACAGTCTTTCTTAGTTAAAGAAGACGTATTGTTGAACAACGGGGGAATTCCTCCTTAAAAATTTATGTATTATGCGTTCTTATCTTCCATTTTTCGAAATTCCGGCTGCCGATTTCGATCGGGCCGTATCCTTTTATGAATCGCTTTTCCGACAGAAAATGCCCGCTTGTGTGTGCGAGACGGAAAAAATGGCTTTCTTTATGGATGGCGACGATCTGGCAGGCGCGCTTTCGTGGGACGGCGATTTCAAGCCTTCCGTCAACGGGGTGTTGATTTATTTCCGGTGCGAAGCTATCGAGCCTCTGCTGGCCGAAGTGGTCAGGCTGGGGGGCAGCGTGGCGCGGCCGAAAACAAAAATCGAGGCCGAAGGGCAAGGTTATTTCGCTCTTTTCCACGATAGCGAAGGCAACCGCATCGGATTGTATGCCGACCGGTAAGCGGAGCGGCGTAAGCGCAAGGTAACGCGAAGGTGTTGCAAAAAAAGGTATTCTTGTTTCCTTAGGGGAAGGGGGCATGACGCTCAAAGGCATGGAAGCTTAATCCGCTGACGGCTATGCCCCCTACGAATAAACGAGAATGGCTTTTGCAACACCTTTTTTAGTGCGGGGCCTTACGAGGCTACGGGGCTTGATGAGGCTTTGCGGAGCTTTAGGAAATGCGAGCCGTGGCGCGGCTTGATGAGGCTTTGCGGAGTTATGCGGAACTCGGTGTCTCCTTGCGGCACTTTAGGAGCTAGGCGAAATCCGGCGCAGCTTTATTGACGCCGTGCGAAGCTTCAGGAGCGGGGAAAAGGCGGAGAACGAACCGCTTACTCGGCGTCGAGGAAAATACCGCTTTCTTTCAACAGGCGCACCAGGCCGGCCCCGGTGGGCGTCCGACGCCAGTCGCGTTGAAGTTCGCAGCAAAGCTGGGCCAAGGTGGTGGGGATGGCGCCGGCCCTTTCCATCCGGTGAAGGGCGGCTTCGTGTGCCGCAAGGGAGGTGCCTCCTACGGCGTCGATCACCGGATAGACTTCGAACCCTTCCGCCAGCGCGTCGAGCACGGGAAAAGCCAGGCCGGTTTCCGTCCATAGAGCGGTGACGAGCAGCTTTTTCCGTCCCACGGCTTGTACGGCCTGATGAAAATTCCCGTCTTCCCAGGCATTGATCGCCGTGCGGCGGCAGGAGGGTATAGATCCCAGTTCGCGGCGCAGCACGGGGATGGTATCCTGGAAATCTCCCTCCCTTATCTGAAGGGTGGAAAGCACTGTCGGCAACCGGTAGAGGGCGGCCAGGCGGGCCAGAGATACGATGCGGGCAATGAGATAAGCCCGATCGGTAGAGCGGATCGACCGGATTTGCGCCGGTTGGTAATCCATCACCAACCAGGCTGTATTTTCGGGCGTGAGCAAACCATCGTTTGCCGTTTGCCGTATGGGGTTACTATTCATAGGACGGATTCATTTTTTATTCCTGTACCGGATAAAGCGGATTGCCCTCTTCGTCTACCTCCGTCCAGTTTTTGATGCTGACGCTGGGGAAGGTAACGGAATTTTCGTCGATAACCGTCAGGAAAAGATAGGAATTGCCGGCTTTCAACTGCCCGTCGGGCACGGGCACTTTTACTTCGTAGTCGCGCGAATCGGTTTCGCCCTCGATCAGTAGTTCGAGCGTGAGCGTGAGCGGCGTATCGGTTTGCAAGGGCAGCATAATGTATTGGGCCAGCATGCCGTTGATGCCCATTTTGTCGGCTGTCCCATAGGTGGTAGCCGGCGGAATTTCTCCCGTGCCGATGTTCATGCGCCCCCCGGGTTGGGGCGGGGTAATCATGGCCGATACGAGTTTCTCGAGCTTCAGGCCCGTGCCGGCGGTCACTTGAAAGACGACCTGGGTGGCTGCATGCAGGTAGACGATGGGCACGTTCACTTGCGTGCTGTTTACATCATGCTCCGGGCTATGCCACCACAGGTAGTCGATACCGTTGTATAAAGGCTCCGACACGCCGGCTGTGAAGGTAGGGGGAACGGTGGAAAAATTGTCGGATACGGCGTAAAAATCGTAGATGCCGTTTTGCAGATACATTTTATATCCGTCGCTACCCATCAGAATGCCCGGCGACGAGGTGATGTAAAGCCCTTCGGCCATGGGCGAGATAGTAGCCAGGTTGGCGGCGGGGTATTTGTAGGCGAAAAGCCGGTTTTGAATGCCTTTTTCCATCGGCGACATGGCCCGGGTAAGCAAATTGCGGTTTTCTACCGAGGCATTGAAGGTTATTAAGGCGCTTCCTTTGGGAATGAGGCTGCCGGCGGGGTCGTCGGCATCGCCAAAGGAGATATTGATGGTGTTTTTCGAACATCCCAAGGTGAGCAACAGGCTGAGGGCTATCGCGGCCGTACCTGTTTTCCGGATATAGTTGGCAGATTCCATCTCTTTTCAATTGTACGTTATACTTGATTGTTGTTTTTGGCGCATGCGTGTAGTTATAACTTCCCTTAGGAAGGATTTGTTCACTTTGCATGTCGCTTTCGCTCCGGGCGCGGGCTCGCGGGGAAGGATGCCAACCGGTAGTCTTCCTTGCCGGAGGAAAACAGCTTTGCCGATGGATGGAAGCTAAGGCAAAGAAACCGGGCCGGATAGTCGGATACCAGCCTTTTGCCGGATGATAAGGAGATGCGGATCTGGTTGTAAAGGAAACATAAGGCCCTTAATGCAGGGTAAGATCCCGTACGGTGTTGTTCTTCCAGAGAAAGCTGAAATAATCATCCGCATCTTCTCTGACGAAGGTGATTTCCCATCCTTCCGTGTCTTCCTCCACCGGCTCTATCGCCTCGGGATAAAATTTATTTTGCCACGAAGCATATATTTCTTCTTTATGTGCCAAGCGACTTTCATTTAGCAAGAGGCCATCCAGTCGGGCAACTACCGATTTCCAGTTATTCAACAAGGCCTGCAAATCCGATAGCTGCTGTGGCAACGGAGCCAAAGCATCTCCTTTTATCACAATAGCGGTTTCCGCCGAATACGAGGGCAATCGTACGGGGCTCCACCACATATAATATTCCTTCTGCCATTTGTCGTAAACCTTGCAGGTAAAGATTCCCAAATCTTTTACCGCGTATTCTTTTCTTGTTCCTAATAAAATGGTCGCCAGTGTTTTGAAGAATCCCATGATTTTTGTTTTTTCAGTGTGTCGATAAGGGGTTGGCAGACAAGCTGCGGCGTTTCGCCTGCTCCCCTGTTAGTTTTAGTTTGTGAATTTAGTTTGCGAATAGCCCCCTTTGCTGCGGCTTATTCGCTCCTTAGCACTCCCTTTGCTCGGAAGAGGACAATCTCATTGAATTGCCTGTCTCTTTTATGTTTGTTGATGTTGTATGCCTGCTGTCCGGCAGTCCGGGCAATAGGAGATGTAAAGGGTGCCTTCCGCGAAATCATTCAATAAGGTTTCCCAGGCCACTTGGGCCAACAGGCGCATCGGTTTGCCGCATTCGGGGCAGGAGGGAGCTTCGCAATCTTGTATCCAATCGCCAAAACCGCCCAAGGTATCGCCGCCCCGGTATAAACCGTAGAAGGGAGGCTTTTTTTCCTTGCTGATAACCAATTTATTGCAGCGGGCCTGTTGCCAATCGCTTTCCGAGAAAGAGCATTCTTCGTTTCCCTGCATTTCCGGATAGGGAAATAGGAGCTTGCTTTTTCCGCCGGGCTCTGCTTTTGCAAAAGCGAAAGGATAAGCCGATACGCAATTCGGGCAACACGGAATGGATAACTTTCCTTTGATGCCGAGAAATTGGAGGCGCGGATCGTCGCCGTCAAGTGTCAATACGTCCATTAACCGGCCTCCGCAGCAGGGGCATTTGTCTTCGCGTGGCTGTCCTAAGCGTACGGCAGTGTCTTCTTCCGGGTTGCCTTCTTCCAGGGCATAGCAATCGGAATAAACAATGGGTAGGCGGTTTCCCTCCCGGTCGAAAGTAAATCCGCCGCTCCATGCGTATACGGATGGATCGACATATAGTTTTTTTCTCCACGGGCGCGGGTTTATTTCTAACTCCCGAAGTGTTTGCAACGCTATGTCGTCGCCTTGCATGGCCAGGCATCCCATGAGTTGTCTGGCTTCATGCGCGTCTTTGGTGGCGAGGAGCCGGCGGATGAGTTCGTCGCGTATATCGGCGGCCGCGTGGTAAAAGATTTCTTCGTGGAAATAAATTTCTTTCTGTAGGGCTGCGCGTTGCAAGTCTTCGCTGATAATGCCGTGCAGGTGCAGGAGGATGGATAAGTCGCTTGACTCCGGTTCTTTGAACTTGCCGAGTCGTTGTATGTTTTTTATCAGGTTTTCCAGTTTTTCGTTCAGTTCTTTCCCGGAGAGTGCTGCGTCTTTTTGCAGTTTTTCGTTTTTCCGACAGAAATAGCATAAACCCTTGGTTCCGTGTTCCCGGCCGCATTGTGTACAATAGTGTTTCATGGCTTTATATTTTTTTTGCAGGTTGCCTTCTTCCGATTTGTTATCCTGCTTCTTACCGATGTTCTATTTCTTACTCACAAATATACGCTTTTCTTTCGTTTTATCATCCGTCTGTCTTTACTAACCGGGCGTAAAATGGAAGGCAGGGCAAAAGGAAGATAAGGTGGCACCTTAGCATATCCAAAGCAAAGTTTTGTCTCTGCCTTCGGTTTGCACTATCTTTGTTCCCGGGAAAAAGCGAAATTGTTTACTTAATAATACGTGAAATGAAGATGTTTATCCCTATGTACTTTTGCCTTGGAAAACCGAGGGCCGGATTCGTCCGCAAAACGACAGTCGTTTTTCTTACCTTCTTTTCGGTTCTGGCCGGCCTCTCCTGCACCAGGCAGGGCCGCACCGTTTTGAGCATGAAGGAGGAAGTGGGAAAGAAAATATTTTTCGACGAATCTCTTTCCGAGCCTTGCGGACAGTCGTGCGCTACTTGCCATACGGCTGAAAGAGGATATGCCGACCGGGATGCCCGGATTACTTCCGAAGGAGCGGTAAAGAATCTTTTCAGCAACCGCAACTCGATGAGCAGCGCCTATACCGCTTATGTGCCCGCTTTGTATTACGATGAGGAAGAAGAAACCTACGTAGGCGGTCTCTTCTGGGACGGCCGGGCGAATACGCTGGAAGAACAAGCGCTGCTGCCTTTTATCAACCCCTTGGAAATGGGAAATAAAGACTTGGCAGCGGTTGCCGGTAAGATAAAGCAGGCGCCTTATTACGGCGATCTGGCTGCCTTGTACGGCGAAACCGCTTCTGCCGATACCCTTCTGACGTATGTGGCTGACGCGTTGGCGACTTACGAGCGGTCGGAAGAGATGAATCCCTTTTCTTCCAAATATGATGCCAGGGAAGCCGGATTATGCGAATTTACGCCTGAGGAAGAAGAAGGTTGGAAGCTGTTTCGCGAAAAAGCATTGTGCGCGGAATGCCATGTGACGGAGAAAGACGAGCGGGCAGGCAAGGTGTTGTTTACCGACCATACCTACGATAACCTCGGCATCCCGGCGAATCCGGACAATCCTTTTTTCCGGGTCGGGCTTCCTCATAACCGCCGCGGTCGCGATACGGTGGATCTGGGCCTGGGAGTCACCGTAGGAGAAGCGGCCCACTACGGCAAATTCCGGGTACCTACGCTGCGCAATATCGGGCTTACGGCGCCTTACGGGCATAACGGCTATTTTAAAACCTTGGAAGAGATCGTCCGTTTTTATAATGTGAGGGATGTGGAAGAGTTTCCCGCGCCGGAATACGCGCCTACGGTCAATAAGGAAGAATTGGGAGATTTGAAGCTTTCGCCCCAAGAAGAGAAAGCTCTGGTTGCCTTCCTGCATACCCTGACCGACGGCTACCGGCCCGACTGAGCCGCCTTTCGGGTTTCTTTCGGCTTTTTCTGAACATTTTCCCCGGCGGCGGAGTTGTGTATTATAAAATACACCAACGAGAAGAAAAAATAATGGAAATATGGCAAAAAAAGTAGCCGATCAATTGGTCGAAACCTTGGTCGAGGCCGGGGTGAAACGTATCTATGCCGTTACGGGCGACAGCCTGAACGAAGTAAATGAAGCTGTTCGTAAAAACGGCCATATCCAGTGGATTCATGTGCGGCACGAGGAAACAGGCGCGTATGCGGCCGGGGCCGAGGCGCAGCTTACCGGCGAATTGGCTTGTTGCGCCGGCAGCAGCGGCCCGGGACACGTGCACTTGATCAACGGGCTGTACGATGCCCACCGCTCGGGCGCTCCTGTGCTGGCCATAGCTTCTGCCATCGTGACGCATGAAGCAGGCACGCAATATTTCCAGGAAACCAATACCATCAAACTTTTCGACGATTGCAGTTATTACAATCAGTTGGCCGACAACCCCGAACAGGTCGTCCGCATGCTTCAGGGCGCGATGCAAGCCGCTATTTCGATGAAAGGAGTAGGGGTGTTCGGGTTGCCAGGCGACGTGGCTGCCTGGGATGCCGCCGAGCCTATTTCCTCGGCTTGCGCGTTTCCCACCCGCCGGCATGTAGTGCCCGCGGCCGACGACTTGGTGGAACTGGCACGTTTGCTCAATGAAGCCGACAAGGTGACGATCTACTGCGGCATGGGAGCCAAGGACGCGCACGACGAGGTGGTAGAGTTGTCCAAACGGCTGCATGCGCCGGTAGCTTATACCTTCAAGGCGAAGATGGAGGTTCAATACGATAATCCCAACGAGGTGGGCCTGACGGGACTTCTGGGCATGCCTTCGGGGTATCATAGCATGCACGGCGCGGAGGTGCTGCTGTTGCTGGGTACCGATTTTCCTTACGAGGCGTTTATGCCCGACGACAATACCATCGTACAAATCGATATAAATGCCGCTCGGTTGGGGCGTCGGGCCAAAATTCATAGAGGGTTGTGCGGCGATTGCCAGGATACGCTTCTGGCTTTATTGCCTTTGATTCATCAGAAAGACGACGATCATTTCCTTGCCGAACAGCTTGCTTTATATAAAAAGGTAAAGGATTATCTTTTTTCGTCGGCCCAGGTGAAGGGAAAAGAGGATAATATCCAACCGGAATATCTTATTTCCGCCATTAACGAAATGGCGGCCGCAGATGCTATCTTCGCGGTCGATACGGGAATGACCTGCGTATGGGGTGCCCGTTACCTGCAAGCTACCGGAAAGCGGAAAATGATCGGCTCGTTCAACCACGGCTCGATGGCGAATGCGTTGCCCCAGGCTATCGGGGCCGCCCTGGCTTTTCCGGAACGTCAGGTATTCGCCCTCTGCGGCGACGGAGGCTTGTCGATGACGCTGGGCGACCTGGCTACGGTGGTGCAGTATAAGTTGCCGGTTAAAGTGGTGGTTTTCAATAATCGTTCGCTGGGGATGGTAAAGCTGGAAATGGCTGTAGCCGGCTTGTCGGATTGGCAAACCGATATGTATAATCCCGATTTTGCAAGTGTCGCCCAGGCCATGGGAATGCCGGGATACACTATAAACAAACCCGAACAGATACCGAATGCCTTGCAGGTAGCTCTTGCTACCGAGGGGCCTGTTTTGCTCAATGTCATGACCGATCCGAACGCCTTGGCCATGCCGCCGAAAATCGAGTTTTCACAGATGCTCGGCTTTGCCGAATCGATGTATAAACTGATGATTCACGGCCGGACGAAAGAGGTGCTGGATACCATCAATACGAACTTGAAGCATTGGAAGGAAGTGCTTTGAAAAAGCTGCGGGTCTCCCGGCTTTCGGAAACGCGAGGGGCTTTGCAGGTTGTAGTTTACAGTTTGCAGCCCGGACGGGGTAGCCGGCAGCCCGGCCGAGGAAACGGAAAAGCGGTACAACCGGCACTTCCCCGGCAAATGCCGGCGCGGGAGGCTGTTGCATCCGCTATGAAATGAACCTTTGTTTGTATAGTATAGAGTGATTAATGATGATGTGGGGCGTATAAACCGGGGTGGTTTGTACGCCCCGTTTTTTTATTGTTCCATTTCCCGTATCTTGCCGAACAATTGATAGAAGGCGTTGGCGGCTGTGTCGGACTGGCTAGGCTTTCCTTTTTTTACCCGGGCGTATTCTTCCATAAACCCTTTCGCCGAACCCCAGTCGGTATGCACGATACCGATATACCGGTCTTTCAGGGCCGGGGTGGAGCAGGAGCGGAAGAGCACCGTGTTGTCGAGTTGACGAAGGGCTACTTCCGGTTTGCGCCACGGGCAGGTAGCTACCCGGAATCCTTTATGGGCGAAATAAACCGCGCTTAAATCGGGCCGCTCGTAATGCCAGTCGCAGATTATCACGTCTTTGTTTATCCGGTCGATAGCGGGCGCGGTGCCGTTGGCGGCCGCTTCCCACATGCCCATGCCGGTCGTGGGGCCGTCTAGCAGCCGGTCGCCCCAGATCCACAACTCGCAATCTTTCGATTTCACATAGCTGTTTATCCGATTCACCTCGTCGGCAAATAGCGTAGCTTTGTCTTTATCGTGGCAACGCGGACAACCGGGTTCCCCCAGATAAAATACTTCGTCCATGCCGGCATGCAGGGCGTCGGTTTCGAATACGTCGATGATTTCGCCCAGCAAAGCGAATACCACCTTATGAACTTCCGGATGCAAGGGGCAATAGCTTTTGCAATACAAATCGCCGTCGTACAAGCCGTTGGGTTTGCGCTTGGCTGTTTTCGGATCGGCAGGCAGCGGGATATAAGGCGTTTCGTCGAATTCGGGGAAAACTTCCAGCAGGCGATTCAGGGTGCCGGCCCACGATTGATGGCCCAGCAAGTTCACCAACGGGATCAGCCGGATGTGGTTTTTGCGGCATACGGCCACCATTTTTTTGATCTCGTCTTTGCTCAAAGCCTCTTTTCCGGCCATCTCAGGGTAGGTTTCGAACTGATAATTATAGTCGATGCGAATGAAGAGGGCATTGACGCCCATCGGCGAGA
This sequence comes from Tannerellaceae bacterium, assembly GCA_048465615.1. Classification (GTDB taxonomy): domain Bacteria; phylum Bacteroidota; class Bacteroidia; order Bacteroidales; family Tannerellaceae; genus Parabacteroides. The sequence continues at coordinate 152,963 of DBFWLD010000026.1, read as the reverse complement.
GATCGTTGTCGATAAACGTGCAGAAGGCGTCTACGCTGCCGGGGGCGGGCGGATTCATACAGATTCCTTTTACGGGAAAAACCGGTTCTGCGGCGGATGCCGCCAGAGCGAGGCAACAGGCCAGCAAAGTGAATAAAAGCTTTTTCATAATCTATCAGTTAATTGTTAAACAATAAGGATTTCCACACGAAAGGCGGCCGCTTCCCGGCTTTAGCATTCCCCGCGCCGGCCGTAGCCTATTTGCGTTTTGCTTCTTCGAATCGAAACGAAGGATCGAAACGAAAGCCGGCCGAAGGCGCCGGGCCAATTGCTCCCGCTTACGACGGGAAGCCGCCTATCTTCGATTTGATTTTTTGAAACAAAGATAGCGCAAACCCAGCACAGAAGCAAAGCTTGCTTTGATTATGCCGAGGTGCCCCCTATTTTCGCTTATTATAGCAAAGATAAACGATATTTTCGTACCTTTGCCTCCCGTTATCCCGAATCAGTCAGAAATAAATAATTTAGAAAGATAAAGCAATGGCAAAAGAGCTGAAAGAACTTACTTCGAGAAAGGTAAACTATTCACAGTGGTACCAGGATCTGGTGATAAAAGCGGATCTGGCGGAAAATTCCGCCGTACGCGGTTGCATGGTCATTAAGCCCTACGGGTATGCCATCTGGGAAAAGATGCAACGCGTCCTCGACGATATGTTTAAAGAAACGGGGCATGTAAATGCTTATTTCCCCTTGTTGATTCCCAAATCCTTCCTCAGCCGGGAAGCCGAACACGTGGAAGGGTTTGCCAAGGAATGCGCCGTCGTTACCCATTACCGTTTGAAAACCGATCATGAAAGCGGCGGCGTGGTAGTCGATCCGGCCGCTAAGCTGGAAGAGGAACTTATCATCCGTCCCACCTCGGAAACCATCATCTGGAATACCTACAAAAACTGGATACAGTCGTACCGCGACCTGCCTATCCTCTGCAACCAATGGGCCAACGTCATGCGTTGGGAAATGCGTACCCGTTTGTTCCTGCGCACGGCCGAATTTCTCTGGCAGGAAGGGCATACCGCCCATGCCACCCGCGAGGAAGCGGAAGCGGAAGCCCTGAAAATGCAGGGAGTATATGCCGATTTTGCCGAAAACTATATGGCCATGCCCGTTATCAGAGGCGTGAAGTCGGAAAGCGAACGTTTCGCCGGCGCCATCGATACCTATACCATCGAAGCGATGATGCAAGACGGCAAAGCGCTTCAAGCCGGCACCTCCCATTTCCTGGGCCAGAATTTCGGCAAAGCCTTCGACGTGACTTTTGTCGACAAAGAAGGCAAAATCGACTATGCCTGGGCTACCTCCTGGGGCGTATCCACCCGCCTGATCGGAGCTTTGATTATGTCGCATTCCGACGACAACGGCCTGGTATTGCCTCCGCACCTGGCTCCCATCCAGGTAGTGATCGTGCCTATTTACCGCAGCGCAGAGCAATTGGCCGCCATCAGCGAAAGAGTGGCCGCGATCGTGGCGCGGCTCAAGGCATTGGGCATTTCGGTGAAATACGACGATGCCGATAATAAGAAACCGGGCTGGAAATTTGCCGAATACGAACTCAAAGGAGTACCCGTACGCCTGGCGATGGGCGGCCGCGATATGGAAAACAACACCATCGAAGTGATGCGTCGCGATACGCTCGAAAAGGAAACGGTAAGCCTGGACGGCATCGAAGAATATGTAAAGAACCTGTTGGAAGAAATTCAGCAGAACATTTTCAAAAAAGCGCTCGACAATCGCACGGCACGTACCATTACGGTAGATACCTACGACGAGTTCAAGGAAAAAATCGAAGAAGGCTATTTCATCATGGCCCATTGGGACGGTACGCCCCAGACGGAAGAACAGATTAAGAACGAAACGAAAGCGACCATCCGCTGTCTGCCTTTGGAAGGCGATATGACGCCGGGCAAATGTATGGTCACCGGCAAGCCGTCGGCACGCCGCGTGCTGTTCGCCCGCGCTTATTGACAGGAGTTGCGGCCCGCTGCACTGCCCCCCTGGAACTGCCCGATGCCTAAGACGGCATAGGGTGGGGAGCCGTTGCGAAAAAAGTCGTTTTCCTCTGCATTCCTGCGCTCGACCGGCATACCCCCCGCAGCGTATGTCAACTAAAAGATAGCGTTGCAAAAAGGTATTTTTTCCTAAGGGAAACAGAATACCTTTTTGCAACGCTTTTTTTATTTATCCGGATACCATGCCATCTGGCAAGCCGCCGGCAGAAAAAGGCACCCGCGCCTAAGCGGGCGATAGAATTTTTATCAGCCACCTGACGCGGAATCGCTTTCACTCCGATAAGCCGCCACCTGCCGCGGGCTACGGCTAGGCAGTGAAAGAAGACCTGCCTTTTTTGCGAAGTAAAAAAAGACAAGAGGCAGGGATGAACGATTTTTCACTCTTAAAATCGATCAATATATGTAAACAAATACAAAAGTTCCCTTTATTCTACTTCTTTGAAATATAATCTGGCTTCCATTTATCCGGGGAAGCCTATTTTTGCACCGGAATCTTTCCTGGCATGCAAAACAATGCGAAATCAGTATCATGAAAAAATAAAATGAAATGAAAAAGAAAATTGTAACCTTCGGAGAAATCATGCTGCGCCTGGCCACCCCCGGCTATTTGCGTTTTAATCAGGCTACGGAATTTTCCGCCACTTTCGGCGGAGGAGAGGCGAATGTGGCCGTGTCGCTGGCCAATTACGGCATGGATACGGAGTTTGTAACCCGCTTGCCGCACAACGACATCGCCCGCGCCTGCGAAATGGATTTGCGCAAATATGGGGTAGGCACCCGCCATATCGTGTACGGCGGCCAGCGGCTGGGCATTTATTTCCTGGAAACCGGCGCTGTGGCCCGGGCCAGCAAGGTAGTATACGACCGCGCTCATTCGGCCATAGCCGACATCCGGCCCGGCATGATCGACTGGGAAGAGGTATTTCACGACGCCTCTTGGTTTCACTGGACGGGCATTACGCCGGCTATTTCCGACGGAGCGGCCGCCGTTTGCCTGGAAGCCGTTCAGACAGCCGGCCGGATGGGAGTAACGGTATCCTGCGATTTGAACTACCGGAAAAACCTGTGGAAATACGGAAAAACGGCTTCCCAGGTGATGCCCGAGCTGGTGGCCGGTTCCGACATCGTGTTGGGCAATGAAGAGGATTGCGAGAAAGTATTCGGCATCCGGCCCGAAGGCTTCGACGCGGCCCGGACCAACGGCGAGGTGAACGCCGCCGAATTCGAATCGGTCTGCCGCCAGATGCAACAGCGTTTTCCGCGGGCGAAGAAGGTGATTATCACGCTTCGCGGCGCGATCAATGCCAACCATAACACCTGGGGAGGCGTATTATACAGCGAAGGCAAGCTGTATTGTTCGTCTCGCTACGATATTACCCATATCGTCGACCGGGTAGGAGGGGGCGATTCCTTTATGGGCGGCCTTATTTACGGCCTTATCGCCTATCCTGACGACGAACAGAAAGCACTCGATTTCGCAGTGGCCGCTTCTTGTTTGAAACATACGGTGTACGGCGATTTCAACCAGGTAACTGTAGAAGAAGTGGAAAAACTGATGGGGGGAGATGCTTCCGGAAGGGTTTCCCGGTAAATAAAATATACAATCGAATCAACAGAACATCGGTAAAATGGCAAAATTTACTAAACAACGGACATTGACAGCCATGCGGGCTACCGGTATGGTGCCCGTCTTTTATCATCCGGATGCGGAAATAGCTAAAAAAGTGGTAAAGGCTTGTTACGAGGGAGGCGTGCGGGCTTTCGAGTTTACCAACCGGGGCGATTTTGCCCACGAGGTATTTGCCGAAGTGGTAAAATATAGCTTGAAAGAATGCCCCGGCCTGATTCCGGGCATCGGTTCGGTGGTCGATCCGGCCACGGCGGCCTTCTTCTTGCAGTTGGGCGCCAACTTTGTGGTAGGCCCTTGTTTCAATCCGGAAATCAGCAAGGTATGCAACCGCCGGCTGATACCGTATATTCCCGGCTGCGGCTCGGTGACGGAAGTAGGCAACGCCCAGGAGGCGGGTTGCGACGTGTGCAAGATTTTTCCCGCGGGCAACGTAGGGGGGCCTTCGTTCGTAAAGAACATAAAGGCGCCGCTGCCCTGGTCGGAATTGATGGCTACCGGCGCGGTGGAACCTACGGAAGAAAACCTGACGGCCTGGTTTAAAGCAGGGGTGGCCTGCGTGGGCATGGGCAGCAAGCTGTTTCCCAAGGAAGCGATAGCCGCCGGAGCGTGGGAGGAAATTACACGGCTTTGCCGCTTTTCGTTGGAAGTTATACGCAATGCCCGCTGAAAAAGAGGGAAGACGACCGGAAGAAACGGCGGGCGAATGAACGCGTTGTGCCATTGTTTGCAAGGCAGAACGCAGGGGTGGTTATTTGGAAAGCGCAGCTGGCTTCCTGGTCAGCATGACGGATAGGCTGCGGAAAGCCATCCCGAATCATCAGCCTGAAAAATCAAAACAGCTTCTTAACTTATTAGAGCATAGAAAGGAACGAATGTATGGTAAATTTTTCATTGCAGGGTAAGATTGCGCTGATAACCGGCGCTTCTTACGGTATCGGGTTTGCGCTGGCTACGGCTTTTGCCCAGGCGGGCGCAACGATCGTATTCAACGACCTCAAGCAGGAACTGGTCGACCAGGCGCTGGCGGCTTACGCCGAAAAGGGAATCGGGGTGCACGGATATGTGTGCGACGTAACCGACGAAGCCCAGGTAAACGCCTTCATCGCCCAGGTGGAGAAGGAAGTGGGGACGATCGATATTCTGGTAAACAACGCCGGCATTATCAAGCGCGTCCCGATGTGCAAAATGTCGGCGGCCGAGTTCCGGCAGGTGATCGATGTGGATTTGAATGCGCCTTTTATCGTGGCGAAAGCCGTGATTCCGGGCATGATTAAAAAAGGACGCGGCAAGATCATCAATATCTGCTCGATGATGAGCGAGCTGGGGCGGGAAACGGTTTCGGCCTATGCCGCTGCCAAGGGCGGATTGAAAATGCTTACCCGCAACATCGCTTCGGAATACGGGGAATATAATATTCAATGCAACGGCATCGGGCCGGGCTACATCGCTACGCCGCAAACCGCGCCGCTTCGCGAGCGGCAGCCCGACGGCAGCCGTCATCCCTTCGATTCGTTTATCGTGGCCAAAACCCCGGCCGCCCGCTGGGGAACGCCCGATGACTTGACGGGGCCGGCCGTATTTCTGGCTTCCGAGGCTTCCGATTTCGTGAACGGGCATATCCTGTATGTAGACGGGGGGATTCTGGCTTATATCGGCAAGCAACCTCAGTAGCGGCCGGCGGAAGGGCTCTGAAAACTCCAGGCCCCGGCAGACAGGTGAAAAGGGAGTTTTACAAATCCATACCAATTGAATACCAATGTATTGGATAGTGTTTTTTTGGTCTAAAATAGCTTGAATTAATTGATACACAGATTTTTTTTGAGAAAAAGATGAATTTTTTTTGGAAAAAGTATTGTGGTATTAAAAATTAGTTTTATATTTGTATCGGATTTATGTAACGAAGAAATAACAAATAAGGATGTTATTGATAATAGTTTTAGGCTATCCTGTTCGTGAGAATCGGATAGCTTTTTTTTATGCGCGATTTTGAAGGTACAAACAGCCTATAGCTCCGGGCGCAGGGGGCTGGCCGCTTGTATCGGTGTTGTGCGCTTTCGGGGCATTCCGAAAGATTGAAGAGTATGCAAAAAGACTTATGGAGATGGGGCGGCGTTGCCGCCTTTTTTCTTTTACTTTTGGCCCGTCCAAAAAGTTACGACATTTGTATCGGCCTCCGCAGAAAACAGGCAAGTAACAGCCTTCCGGTCGAAAAAGCGGCCGGATGGGCCCGGAAGGAAAAAAACGGCTCGGAAAACCGCCTTCTTTCCTTAGGCCAGCTCCACGTTGTTTTCCTTGGCATACTTGGAAGGACTCATATTAAACTGCTTCGAAAAAGCCCGGCTGAAATACGACTGCGAATTGAAACCCACCGCCTCCGCGATCTCGTAAATCTTCATATCTCCCTGCAAAATCAGCTCGGCCGCCCTTTTCAATCGGCTGATTTTAATTAGTTCGTTGGGCGTCACGTTCGACAAGCCGCTGATCTTCCGGTAAAGCGTAGGACGGCTCAGGTGCATCAAATCGGCAATCATATCCACATCCAGATCGACATCCTGAATATGGTTGTAGATAATCTCGTTCAGCTTGGTAAGGAATTTCTCGTCCGCCTTGGTATAAGCCATCGACTTGAGCCCCCCGATGGGCGAATGGAAATAATAAGAACGCATCGTACTGCGGTTATTCAGCAAATTCGTTATCTGGGTGAGCAACAAATCGGTGGAAAACGGTTTGTCGATATAGGCGTCGGCACCCAGCTCCAGCCCCTCCATCCGAGCTTGCAAAGTGCTTTTGGCCGTCAGCAAAATAACGGGGATATGGCTGAATTCCAAATCCGTCTTAATTTTCTTCAATAAGGCGAATCCATCCATTACCGGCATCATCACATCGCTGACGATAAGCTGAATGCCATATTCCTTCAACCTGAGGAGGGCTTCTTCGCCGTTGCAGGCCGTTACCACATTATAAGTCGTATTCACTTCCTGCCCGATGAAACTTAGCATTTCCGGATTATCTTCCACAATCAGCAACGTAGGCCGGGAAGGCTGGATAACAAAGGAAGCGGGCGTTTGAGCCACAACCGAAGGCTCCTGCTTTTCCGCCTCCAGCCCAAGCGAGCCGGGCTGATGGACAGGCAAACGCAACCGGAAGACAATCAGTTCGGAAGAGGAGGTTTCCAACGTCAGCTTTCCTTCGTGCATCTCGGCCAGCGAACGGGCCAGCGGCAGGCCCAACCCCGTGCCGGATTTATGGATAGAAGAATCGTCGCGGAAAAAAGGCTCGAAAATCTTCTCCTTTATTTCTTCCGCAATAGGGTTGCCGTCGTTCATCACGTCGATGGTAAACCACCCGCCTTCCTCCGCCTCGAAACGGATCACGATTTTGCTCCGCGCATATTTCACCGCGTTCGACAACAGATTGCTGAGTATCTTCGTACAAGCTTCCTTATCGATAAATACGGGCTGCGTTTTTACATTCTCTTCAATGGTCATCTGCAACGACTCCCGTTCGGCCGTATCGTAAAAACGATCGTACGTTTCATGAATCAGGGCTATAATATCGGTGCGGACGAAATTCAGTTTATAACCTTTTATTTCGGTTTTCCGGAAGTCCAGCAATTGATTGACGAGCTCCAGCAGCCGGTTGGCGTTCTTATTTACGATAGCCAGATAGCTGCGCGTAGGCTCCGAAAGCCGGGTATCGCGGTTTACTTTTTCCAGCGGGCTTTTGATAAGGGTAAGAGGGGTACGGATTTCATGGGCGATATTGATAAAGAAATTGATCTTGGCCTGATACAACTCCTTTTCTTTCTCGTTTTCGAAAGCCCGCATCTTCTCGGCCATCTTCGCCCGGCCGCGCTGCGCGACAAAGAAAAAACCGGCCGCCACGCCGCCTATCGCCACAAGGCCATAGATGCCCCAGGCAGCCACCGACCGCCACCAGGGGGGCAGCACCGTCACCCGGAACGTGGCCGGCTGCTCGTTCCATACGCCCGAGAGATTGGCGGCTTTTACTTTGAAGGTATATTCTCCCGGCGGCAATTTAGTGAAATACACCCGGTTTTCCCCCACTACGTACGACCATTTGGAGCTAAGCCCCTCCATGCAATAAGCATATTGCGTCAGCCCCGGCGCCTGGTAGCTAAGCGAAGTGTAATCGATGTAAAAAGTGGATTGATCGTAGGCCAACCTCAACTCTTTTTTGAAGGTAACGTATTCTTGTCGGAGCAGATTACGCTTCGGATCGTTGTAATTGATCTGGGTGATATATACTTTCGGCAGCACGGCAAATTCCCGGATTTTGTCGGGGTGAAAAGAAATCATGCCTTTCAACGTACCGTAATATAAGGTACCGTCGGGGGTTTTCAAGGAAGAATTGTAATTGAACTGGTTGGAGGTTAAGCCGTGTTCTTTTTTATACACTTTCAGGGAATGATGCAAGGTGTCGAAACAAGCCAGCCCGTTGGCCGTACTGATCCAGAACATGCCTTTCGCATCCTGCTCGATGCGGTAGATCACGTTGCTCGGCAGCCCGTCTTCCCTGCCGTAGCGGGTCGTGGCACGGCTGGCGGGGTCGTATCGCTTTACCCCGTCGCCGGTAGCGAACCACAGATGGCCGCCGGCGTCTTCATAGATATGGTTGATAGTGCGGTTGGCCAGAGAATCGGAGGGCTCGAGCGTGAATTTGCCCGATCGGCCAGTGCGGGGATCGTAGCAGAACAAGCCTTTGCTGGAAGTGCCCGCCCAAATCACTCCGGAGCGATCTTCGAAAATGGTTTGAATCCGGCAATGAGAGGGGAAATGAGGCGAGAGCTCGAACGTATCCTTTTCAGGATTATATTGATACATGCCCGACGCCGTAGCTACCAGCAACCGACCCCGCCGAGGCTTGTATAAATACACGATCAGATCGTTTTTATCGGTATAAGCAGTAGCAGCCAGGGTATAATGCCTCACTATCTTTTCGGTACGCAGATCCATCACGTCGATCCCGTTGGCATGGGTGCCTATCCACAGATAATGCCCCACGGCGGCCAGCCCGTGGATGCAATTTTGGGAAAGGCCGCGGGTATCGTCGAAGGAGGTATAGGTATTGGTTTTCGTATCCAGCTTGTTGATTCCGGCGTCTTCCGTGCCGATCCAGATGTTTTCGTTTTCGTCCAGGCAAATATCGTGTATCAGGTCGCCATGTACCGTATTTTCCCCAGGCACGGCATAATGCCGCTCGATGGCCGAATAGGGAGGGCAATAGTTAATGCCTCCGTTGTCGGTGCATATCCAAATGCCCCCTTCCTGGTCTTTGTAAAATTGCTTCACCGTGTGGCTCGACAGGGAATAAGGATCGGCTTTGTTTTGCCGGATATGTACCAGCGTATCGCGATGCAGGTCGTAAATATAAATGCCTTTGTAAGTGCCGACCCATACCTTGTCGGGGGTTATCTGAAGAATATCCCGGGTATAAAGAGGCGATTTTTTTTGCGGGGGCAATATATCCCGGCAGATTCCGGAAGGTATATCGATCCGTTTGATGCCGTCGTTGGTTCCCACCAGCAGCAAATTGCCCGAAGGAGCGGCCCAGACGGCGGTCATGCCGCCCAGCGGACGGCCCGGGTCTTGATTGTGAATTTCCAGGGCGGTAAATTCGTTTCCGGCAGGATCGAAATAGACAACCTGTCCGTTGGAAGTGGTAGCCCAGATATGGTCTTGCTCCGTAATATGGAACGAAGTAATCGGATCGCCGCCTTTATACAGGTAGTTCTGGTGAAGGGCCTGGCTTTCGTTATACTTGATGAGCGAATAGCCCGAAAGAAGCATCCACAGGTTCCCTTGGCGGTCGAACTGTAAGGAATGGCAGTTGCTGCCTTTGGTAAAATCCACCAGGGCAAAGGAGTCGGTCTGGTAATTATATTTCTGCACCCCCAGCGTCGTGCTTACCCACATTTCTCCCGCCGGGCTGACAGCCAGATCCATAATCCAACTGCTGGCCAGCGATCCGGGGGCGGAAGCTTCATTTTTGAATACCTGGAACTTCTTGCTGTCGAAGCGGTTCAAACCGTCGCGGGTACCGAACCACATAAACCCGTACGCGTCTTGCACGCAGCAGGTGACGTGGTTGTTGCTCAATCCGTCTTCCATATCGTAGGGCTTGAAATAGAGAGAGGCGGCACGTAGCTCGAACAGGCAAAAAAGGCATAGCAGAGCGATGGAATACTTCATGTGTTTTTTCATATTTACCTTATTTCGACTGCAATATATCAACTTTTTCGATTACAGGTTTGTAAATTCATCTTATTCTTTTTCATATCGTATCAAAGGAATTTTTTTTAATCTTCCCCCGGCGGCGGGTTTTCAAAGGCTGGCCGATTGATACGAAAAGCCAATATTTTGATAAAAAAGTCGCTCTGTCTTCAGGGCGGGTAGTCTACTTTTGAATCAAATCTCTATCTGACGAATAAACAGATGCAGCAAAAAAGAGAGATAGGCATTTCAGGCTCCCCGCCGGATGAGCCCACGGTATAGAGCGCATGCCGGTGAAGGGAGATCGGCCGAACAAGGGGAAAATACGCCGGTACAGGCCTCGGTGAAACGAAGGAGAAGGTTTGCCGCCTCATGCAAAATCGTCTCATAGTTGATGTTATCGTCTTATTTTTTAAGAGAAATACGTATTTCTTTGGATAATGCAACAAACGGACATGATTTTGAGATAATCAGAAGAAAGATTTCCCGGCAGCTACGATACATTTGTGATAGTTCGTTGTGGTATTTCGAAAAAAAGCAATCCGCAACTATTCATTTAATACTATGTCATATGAAAAAAGCAATGATCAGCATCAGCCTTATGTGCAGCGCCTTTTGGATGCAGGCGCAGCAAAGTGACCAACCCCAGCAACGCCCCGCGCAGAAATGGAAGCCTGAAAGTACGGAATGGTATCAGCCCGTGCCGCCGAAAGTAAAGCCCGGAGCAGGCACCGGCGCGCCTTCCGACGCCCTCATCCTTTTCGACGGAACCGATCTTTCCCAATGGGAATCGGCCGGGAAGGAGGGAGGCCCCGCCAAATGGACGGTGAAAGACGGCGCGATGATCGTGGCCCCTGGCGCCGGATCGATTCGCACGAAGGCTTATTTCGGCGACTGCCAGCTCCATATCGAGTTTAAAACGCCGGTGCCCGGTCCGGAAAATACCTTGCAGATGAAAGGCAACAGCGGCATTATGTTGCAAAGCCGCTACGAAGTGCAGGTGCTGGATTGCGAAGACAACCCCACCTATGTGAACGGATGGGTAGGAAGCATCTACAAACAAAGCGCCCCGCTGGCGAACGCTTTTACGAAGACCAACGAATGGCAGGTATACGACATTTACTGGAAAGCCCCCCGCTTCGGAACCAACGACGTGCTGGAATCGCCGGCCATGATCACGGTCGTGCTGAACGGCATCGTGGTACAAAACAATTATGTGCTGAAAGGAAATACGCCTTATACCGGCTTGCCCAAATATGTGGCGCACGGACGGATGCCGCTCAGCTTGCAGGATCACGGGGTAGAGGTAGCTTTCCGCAATATCTGGATACGGAATTTATAGCCGCCTGGGAGAAACAAACATGACATATAGCAAACAACCTTAAATAGATTCAGTATGACTACACGCAGAAATTTTTTGAAAAACTCCACCTTGCTGGCTGCCGGCCTGGGCATGTCGCCGCTTCTTTCTTCGGCTTCTCCGGCCCCTGCCGCCGCCGCTTCCGAACCGGTGAGCGGAAGGGTAAACCTGGCCGTGATCGGGGTAGGCATGGGCTGCCGCGACCTGCAGGGGGCTTTGACGAATAATCCCTGGGTACATTGCCTCGGCCTATGCGATGTAAACCAGACACGGCTCGACGAACAGATGGCCCGGTTCAAGAAGGATTTTCCCGGGCAAACCGCCTCGATGAAAGCCTACGGCGATTTCCGGCAGGTATTGGCCCAGCCCGACATCGACGGCGTGATTATCGCCACCCCCGACCATTGGCACGCTTATATCTTTGCCGAAGCCCTCAAAGCCGGCAAAGCCGTTTACGTGGAAAAGCCGGTAGCCAATTCCATCCCCGAATGCCATGCGATGATAGATGCCTGGAAAAAATACCAAGGCGTCGTCACCACCGGATTATGGCAAACCAGCCAGCGTTACTTCAAAGCGGCCAACGAGATTCTGGCCTCCGGCGTGCTGGGAGACGTATACAAAGTACAGATATGGCTTTGCCAATCCACCAATCCCCGGCCGGCGGTGGCCGATTCCGAACCGCCGGCCACCGTCGATTACGATAGATGGCTGGGTCCCGCGCCCCGCCGTCCGTTCAATGCCTATCGTTTCCGCGGGTGGCGGGGATTCTGGGATTACGGGGGCGGCCAGCAAACCGATTGGGGCGTGCATTGGCTGGATTCGGCCTTCGACGGGTTGAAGGTATTGGGTTTATGCGACCGCGAATACCCGGAAGCCGTTTTCTCGACAGCTTATAAAAATCCCGCCTCGTTCAACGAGACGCCGAGTTGCCAGACCAGTATTTTCAGGTACAAACATTTCCACATCGAATGGGCGCAACAGGTAGCCCATCTGTACAACCGCAACCAAGGCGTAGCCTGGATCGGCAACAAAGCCACACTAGTCTGCAACCGCGAGGGCTACGAACTGATCCCCGAAAAAACCCGCGAGGGGGAACTTCTGGCCGATCGCGCCCAACTGGTCGGCAAATTCGAAGACGGCGGAGTCGAGGCGCATGCCACCGATTGGTGCCGGTGTATCCTCGACAAATCTCCCCTCACCAACAGCCCGATCGAAAAAGGCGCGTTCGCCACCATCCTGGCCCATATGGCCAATATCTCCTACCGGACGGGCACCCAGGTGACTTACGATCCTGCGGCACGCCGGTTCGCGGATAATCCCGCGGCAGACGCTTACTTGAAGAAAAACTACAGAAGTCCGTGGCAATTCCCCAATACTTAACAACTTATCAGTATGAAAAAACTATTGCTATTTGCACTTTTCCTAGGATGTGCCTGCCTGGTGCAGGCCATCGAGATTACCCGGCTGGAGCCTTCCTCGTGGTGGGTAGGGATGAAAAATCCGGAATTGCAACTGATGGTATACGGCCCTGATATTGCGCGTTCGCGGGTAGAGATCGACTATCCGGGCGTCCGGATAAAAGAAATCGTAGGGATGGAAAATCCCAACTACCTGTTTATCTATTTGGATATAGCGAAGGATGCCCTGCCCGGCACCCTGGAAATCCGGTTTCAGCAAGGAAAGGAAAAGAAGGTGCACTCCTTCCCCTTGCAGGCCCGCAACCGGAAGCCCGGAGCGGCCGGCTTTTCTTCGGCAGACGTGATGTACCTGATTACCCCCGACCGTTTCGCCAATGCCGACCCGACGAACGATCAGCTCGACGACGTGAAAGCCGATCGTTCCCGCAGCGGCGCGCGCCATGGCGGCGACTTGCGCGGCATCATCCGAAAGCTCGATTATATCCGCGACCTGGGCTTTACCACGATCTGGTTGAACCCGGTTTTGGAAAATCGCATGCCCGGCGGCTCGTATCACGGCTATGCCATCACCGATTTCTATAACGTCGATCCGCGCTTCGGTTCCAACGAAGAATACGTAGAGATGATCGACAAAGCCCACGATAAAGGCATGAAAGTGGTGATGGACATGATCTTCAACCACTGCGGGAGCGCCCATTGGTGGCTGAAAGACTTTCCTTCGCCCGACTGGTTGAACAATCAGGATCATTTCGTGCAAACCACCCATTTCAAATGGACGCTGATGGACGTGCACGCCCCGCAATCCGAAAAAGACATCCTGGTAAACGGCTGGTTCGGGCGCGGAATGCCCGACCTCAATCAACGCAACCGGCATCTGGCCCGCTATTTGATTCAAAACAGCATCTGGTGGATCGAATATGCCCGTATCGACGGTATCCGGCAAGATACGCATCCGTATGCCGATTACGATTTCATGGCCGACTGGTGCAAAGAAGTAGAGACGGAATATCCCGATTTCAATATCGTGGGCGAAGCCTGGTATCCCCGGGGAACAGCCTCGGCCTGGTGGCAACGCGGCTCGAAAATAAACGCCTCCGACAGCCATCTGAAAACCGTCATGGATTTCGACCTGACCTTTACCTGCCAGAAAGCCTTTACCGACGAATCGTCGAGCCGGGAAGGATCGGAAGCCGGGCTGTTCAAGATTTACGAAGTAATTGCCCAGGATTTTCTGTTTCCCGATCCCGACAACGTATTGATCTTTCTCGACAACCACGATTTGGGCCGTTTCATGCAAGAGGGCGAAACCGACTTGCGGCGATACAAACAAGCCCTGGCGTTTTTGCTGACCACCCGCGGCATACCGCAGATTTATTACGGAACGGAAATCCTGATGTCGGGCACCAAGGCGGAAGGCGACGGTAAAATCCGCACCGATTTTCCCGGAGGATGGCCCGGCGACGCCCGGAACGCGTTTACCCCCGAAGGACGTACGCCGCTGGAAAACGAAGCCTGGAATTATATGAAAAAACTACTCGATTGGCGGCGGAACTCCCAACCGGCAAAGACCGGCAAGCTGATTCATTACACGCCCGACAAATCAGGCTGCTACGTCTATGCCCGCGTCGCGGAAGGCCAGACGGTGCTGGTGCTGATGAACGGCACCGATAAAGACCAAACCTTGGATATGGCCCGTTTTCACGAAATCACGAAAGGACACGCCAAGGGCAAAGAGATCGTCACAGATACCATGCTTCCGATCGACCGCGCCGTAACCGTCCCGGCCCGGGGCGTGTATATTTTAGAACTTGTTTAACTTTAAATTCAATCGGTCATGAGATGTAAGAAAATGTGTAAATTTATGCTATGCTTTGTGCTGGGCCTGTTTTCCCTTACAGCCTTCGCGCAAATCAAAGTAACGGGAACCGCATCAGACGCGACGACCGGCGAACCCCTATCTTTTATCACCATTCAGGTGAAAGGCACCACCACCGGAACCACTTCCGACATGGACGGAAAGTATGCCATCGACGTGCCCGGCCCGGAATCCGTTTTAGTATACTCCTATATCGGCTACAAACCACAGGAAATCAGAGTAGGCAACCAGACCCGGATTAACGTCCGGCTGGCAGAAGACGTGGAAAAGCTGGACGAAGTAGTGGTAGTAGGCTACGGGGTACAGAACAAAAGAGACGTCACCGGCTCGATCGCCAAGGTAGGCAACGAAGAACTGATGGCCATTCCTACCAGTTCGTTCGACGCCGCCTTGCAAGGACGGGCCGCCGGCGTACAAGTAACCCAGACCTCGGGGCTGGCCGGCTCGGGAGCCGCCATACGCGTACGCGGTATCGCCTCTATCACGGCCGGGGGCGACCCGCTGATCGTGGTAGACGGTATTCCCATCATGCAGAATGCCGGCGACCGGGTAGGGGCGGCGCAAGACAACCCCATGTCGTCGATCAACGCCAACGATATTGAAAGTATCGACATCCTGAAAGACGCTTCCGCCACGGCCATCTACGGATCGCGCGGCGCAAACGGCGTTATTCTGATTACCACCAAACGCGGAAAAGCGGGAAAGCCGCAAATCAGCTTCAGTTCGAAAGTAGCTTTTTCCACGCCCAACCGCAAAGTCGACATGTTAAGCACCGGGGATTATCTGGCCATTTACAAGGAGGCCCTGGAAAACGACTATAAGTTCAACCCCTCGGGCGCGCCCGCCCCTACACCCGATATTTCTTATCCGGGCGGTTACACCCAAGCGCAGGCTTTGGAAAACGATACCGACTGGCAGGATCTGATCACGCGCACGGGCGCATCCACCTACAACGATTTGTCGGTATCCTGGGGAAATAAAAAAGTACAAACCTATCTGGGCATCTCCAACGTGGCGGAAAACTCGTACCTGGTAAACGACCATTTCGGACGCACAAGCATCAGGCTGAACATCGACTACAAACCGATCGAAATCCTGAAAGTAGGAGGAAACTTCAGCTTTTCGCATACCGACCACCGTCCTACGCCTTCCAGTTGGGACGGAGGCTGGGGGAGAGCCGTCAGCACGGGTCTGCCTTATTTTCCGGCCTATAATGCCGACGGCAGCTATTATGTATTCCCCAAATCAACCAACCCCGTCACGGAGGTGAACGAGAAACGACGCCGGATATTTACCAGGCGCACGATGGCCAGCTTGTATGCCGATCTGCAACTCATCAAAGGCTTGTCGCTGCGGGCGGAAGGCAATATCGACTACCGCGACAACGAGTCGAACTATCTGCGCACCAAAGAACTGTCGACCAAGCCCAACAGCAACGTGACCAATCGCTACGAAACCTCCTGGAATGCCAAGGCGCTCCTGAACTACAGCCTCGCGCTGGGCGAAAATCACCGCTTCCATTTCCTCCTGGGTACGGAAGCCCTCAAATCGACCCGCGTATCCAACTACACCAACGTGGTCTTCGAACAAGGCAGGGAACACTGGTTATTCAACGACCCCGCGTTTGAAGAAGCCAATAAGACCTTTACCAAATATCCCAATCAGGATTTCTCTTTCATCTCTTTCTTCGGCCGTATCAACTATACGTTCATGGATCGCTACATCTTCACCGGCACCTATCGTCGCGACGGTTCTTCCCGGTTCGGGCAAAACAACAAATTCGGCGACTTTCCGGCAGCCTCGGTCGGTTGGTTGATTACCGAGGAAGATTTCCTCAAAGGCAACGAAGTATTGAGCCTGTTGAAACTGAAAACCGGCTTCGGTGTCACCGGCAACGCCGAAATACCCAACTATGCGCAATGGGGAGCGGTGAGCGTGAATACCAACCAGCTTTATATGGGTACTAATTACTGGTACATCAACTCCCTGAAAAACCCCGATCTGAAATGGGAAACCACCTCTACCTTCGACATAGGGTTGGAATACGGCTTCCTGAAAAACCGCATTTCAGGTGAAATAGGCTTCTACAATAAGAACTCGAAAGACTTGTTCCTCAACGTCAGCGTGCCGGCGTCGGTAGGCTATAACGCCTTCCTGGCCAATATCGGCAAAGTACGGAACACCGGGGTGGAATTCAACATCAAATCGGTGAATATCACCAACAAAGACTTCACCTGGACGACCGATTTCAACATCAGCTACAACAAAAACAAGGTACTCGACGTAGGCAACGCCGGCCCCGACGCCCTGAGCGGCGAAGGTGATACCCGCGTATTGGTAGGCCAGCCCATCGGCGTGAACTACCTGGTGAAAGTGCTGCGCGTCGATCCGGAAGACGGTATGCCGGTATACCAGATGCTGGACGAAAACAAACAACCGGCAGGCGAAACCAAAGAATACAACGCCGACCGGGATCGCCAGCCGGTAGGGCATCCCTATTCCGACTTCGTAGGCGGGCTGAACAATACCTTCACTTATAAGAACTGGGACTTCGGTTTCATGTTTACCTTCCAGATCGGAGGCAATATTTACGACGACGGCGAGAAATTCCAGATGAACAACGTAGGCACCTGGAACCTGAAAAGTAATGTGCTCGACCGCTGGCAGAAACCGGGCGACGTAACCGACGTGCCCCGCGTCAGCTTGGGCAAGAGCGGCATCGAGCTGGCCCGCAACACCACCGAATACCTGCACGACGCCGGCTTCCTGCGCCTGAAAAACGTAAACGTGGGTTATACCTTCAAAGGAGTCAGGATTAACAAATTCCATATCCGCGACATCCGTTTGTACGCCCAGGCTACCAATTTGCTGACCTTATTCTCGGAATATTACAACAAATACAGCGGCGAACCGGAAATCATGCGCGACGTGGATTCCGCCCAGAAACGCAACCTGAGTTTGAACGTCACCTACCTGACGCCTCCCCAGGCGCGCACGTATACGATCGGATTAAATGTTAACTTTTAAACGAATGCAATCATGAAAATAAAACAGATAGCCATCTTGGCGCTAGGCGCGCAACTAGCCTTCACCTCCTGCGACGACATGGATTTTTTGCAAATCAAACCCGATAACCTGGAATTGACCGACGATCGGATCAAGACCATCGACGATCTGGAAAAACTGCTGCTGGGCGCCTACAACCGCGTACGTTCGTCGGGCTTTTACGGCGGCCGTACCCTGCGCGGATTCGATGTGATTGCCGACGACGGCATCGCCGACGTGGCCACCTTCGAATGGGTACAGATGAGCGCCCATACCATGAACCTGGTGAACCTGGTAGGACGCGAAGCCTGGACCGATACCTACAACGCCATCAATATGGCCAACCAGGTAGCCTTCAGCGACGTAGGTCAAAGCATCTTAGCGGAAAACCCGGAAAAAGAGGCTCAGTTCAAAGCCGAAGCCTGCTTTATCCGCGGCTTCGGGTATTTCCAACTGGTACGCGCCTTCGGTCTTCCCTATGCCGAAGAAACCAAGAATGTAGCGGAGATGGGCGTTCCCTTGCGCCTGAAAGGGGTGTTGAACCGCGAATCGGCCTTCGAAGTATTGCCCCGTTCGACGGTGGAAGAAGTATATAATCAAATCATCTCCGACCTGACCTACGCCGCCGGGAACCTGCCCGCCGGAAACGAGGTTGAATCGGGCAGGGCTACCATCGACGGAGCCAAGGCCTTGCTGGCCAAGGTGTATTTCTACAAGCACGATTTCGCGAATGCGGCCAAGTATGCCGCGGAAGTGGTCAATACCGGCAAATACGCTCTCGACGACGATCTGGCGGCCCGCTTTGCCCGGGCGGAAAAGCAAACCGCCACGAAAGAAACCATTGCCATGATTCCCTCGGCCTCGTTGATCGAAGACTCCTGGGGAGGCCTTCGCGACTATCGCACCAACGGACTCGCGCTGCCCACCAGCCGGCCTTCCGAGGCGCTGATCGCCGCCTACGACCAGGCAAACGACCGCCGGTTTGCGGCCTACTACCAGCAAATCAACGGGCTTTGGTATACCGTCAAGTTCGATTACGAGTATATGGACGGCATCATAATGGGATACAACGAATTGTTATTGATCTACGCCGAGGCTCTGGCCGAGTCGGACGGCGATATGCAGCAGGCTTTAGGCGCCTTGCAGAACATAGAGCAAAGAGCTTACGGCGCAGCGAAAACCACGCGGGCCGACAAAGCCCTTATCATACAAGCCGTCCGAAAAGAGAGACGGTTGGAGATTGCTTTGCAAGGCGAACGGTTGTTCGAGCTCAAACGCCTCAAACAAGCTGTCCGCGGGGATGCGTGGGATTCTCGGAAAGTAATGTTCCAGATTCCCGACGTAGAGCAAAACGGCAATCCCGACGTGAAGATGAATTAACCGGAAAGGCTCAGGAAAGGAAGAAAAAGGGGAGAACGAGTTTTCCTAAGAAGGGAAGGGGGTAGGTGTCGGTTTGTTTTTACCCGATAGCCTGACAGCTTGACACACCCCCTTCCCCCTCTCGAGAGGGGAAAAGTTACTCCCGCCGCTTTTAACTTGTCTCCCCCTAGTCGGGGAATGTTCAGTTATTCCCGGCTCATGGGGGGGAGAAGTTACCCCCGCCATCCCCGGCCTTCCTGCTCTCAGCCCTCTTGCCCTTATCTTCCGCTATGCTCCCTGTCCCTATCCTTGCTCCGTATGCCCGATCCCGCTTTTATCACTTCTAAATCCCATCCAACTTATGTACAAAAAAATCATACTTCCCTTTTTCATCCTCTTCTTTAGCTTAGGATGCCTTGCCGCCCAAAATACGCCCGGGCAAAACGGCCTGAAAATAGAACCCCTTTTCTGGTGGGCCGGCATGAAAAACCCCGAGTTGCAGTTGATGATCTACGGCAACCGTATCTCCGACTACCGGCCGTCCATCGATCAGCCGGGCATTTACCTGAAAAACTACGTTACGGTAGAAAGCCCGAACTATCTTATCCTTTACCTGGATATATCCCAAGCAAGCCCCTGCACCTTCGACATCACCTTCACTCAAGGAAAAAAGAAACTCGTCTATCCCTACGAACTGAAAAAAAGAAAAGAAAGCACGGCCGACATCCAAGGCTACGACGCTTCCGACGTCTTATACTTAATCATGCCCGACCGGTTTGCCAACGGCGATACCTCCAACGACCGGCTACCCCTCACGGCCGATTATACCGTAGATCGCAGCCGGCCCGGAGCCCGGCACGGGGGCGATTTGAAGGGGATAGAAGACCGCCTGGACTATTTCACCGACCTGGGAGTAACCGCCATCTGGCTGAACCCCGTACTGGAAAACGACGCCAAAGGCGGTTCGTACCACGGCTATTTCTCGACAGACATGTACCATGTAGACCGCCGGTTGGGAACCAACGAAGATTATCTGAGGCTGATCGACAAAGCCCACCGGAAAGGCCTCCGGGTAGTAATGGATATGATTTTCAACCATATCGGCGGCAATCACCCTTGGGTGCTCGACGTGCCGTCGGCCGACTGGTTCAACCGAAGCCCCTCGAAAAGAGGCAATCATGCCAAAACCATCTTCTACGACACCTATGCCTCCGCCTACGATTCCGACGTGATGAAATATGCCGGTTTCGGCATCGACGTGAACCAGGCCAACCCCCATGTGGAAAAATACCTGATTCAAAACTCCATCTGGTGGATTGAATACGCCCGCATCGATGCCATCCGGCAAGATACCTACCCGTATGCCGACTATGACATGATGCGCCGATGGAACATCGAAGTAAGAAACGAATACCCCCAGTTCAACATCGTAGGAGAAATATGGACGGAAAACACCATCGGCACAGCCTGGTGGCAAAAAGGCAACCGGCTGAATTCCGGCAAAGACACCGAACTGAAATCGGTCATGGACTTCACGCTGATGAGCATGGCCAGCGACGTATTCAACGACACCACACACGCGGAAGGACGACTGCATAAAATCTACGATCATCTATGCTACGATTTCGTTTATCCCGACATCTCGAACGTGCTTCGTTTCCTCGACAACCACGACACCGACCGCTTCCTGCGCGCCGCGCCCGCCAACCTCGACGGCTACAAGCAATCGGCAGCCTTTTTGCTGACCATCCCCGGCACGCCCCAACTTTATTACGGCCATGAAATGCTGATGCACGGCACCAAAAAAGCGCCGGGCGGCGACGGCAACATCCGGCTGGACGTACCGGGCGGATGGCCGGGCGATACGCAAGACTGGTTTACGCCCGAAGGCCGTTCGCCCCTGCAAAACGAAGCCTGGAATTACTTGCAGGCCTTGCTGAAATGGAGAAAAGGCAACAAAGTGATTTCCCAAGGCCGCATGCTTCACTTCCTGCCCCAGATGGGCGTCTATGTATACCAACGCCGGCTGGGCGAACAGAGCGTAATGGTCTTTATGAACGGTTCGAACCGGGAAGTAGACCTGCCGCTCGACCGGTATGCCGAAGCCTTGGAGGGAAAAACCAAGGGAAAAGACGTAGTGACAAAACGCGTCGTCGGCTGGGAAAAACACTTAAAACTAGCTGCGAAAGAAGTACTTATACTAGAAATGAATTAAAAACGACCTGCACGATGAAAGTAAACAGACGACAATTTGTAAAGCACCTGGGGCTGGGTACCGCCGCTTCGTTAAGTATGGGCAGCATGCTGGCCGCTTCGGCCTGCACGCCGGCCGGCCGCCCCGCTACGGGGGAAAACCTGCCGGAAAACGACGACCAGTACCTTTTCATAGGCGACGACATCGCCATTGCCGAAACCGCCTACGGCAAAGTACAAGGCTATATCCTGAACCGCGTATACACTTTCCTGGGCATCCCCTACGGGGCCGACACCTCGGGCAAGAACCGTTTTATGCCGCCCCGCAAGCCGGAGCCGTGGACAGACGTGCGCCCGGCCGTATTTTACGGCCATACGGCTCCCCAACGCATGGACAACCGTTGGCCCAATACCTACGCAACCTTCGCCGACCACTGGAATTACTGGGACGTGAGCGAAGATTGCCTCTGCCTGAACCTATGGACGCCGGGAATAGCCGACGGCAAAAAACGTCCGGTGTTGGTCTGGCTGCACGGCGGCGGTTTTACCAACGGCAGCGGCATCGAGCAAGACGGATACCACGGCGAGCATATCAGCCGGGCGGGCGACATCGTATTCTGCTCGGTCAACCACCGGCTGGGGCCGATCGGCTTTTCCGATTTCTCGGGCGTGGGAGGAGACAAATACAAAGATTCCGGCAATGTAGGCATGCTGGATATTATCGCCGCGCTGGAATGGGTACGCGACCATATTGCCAACTTCGGAGGCGACCCCGGCAACGTAACCGTCATGGGACAATCGGGCGGCGGTTCAAAAGTATGCACCGTAGCCGCCATGCCCCAGGCCAAAGGACTGATTCATAAAGCCGTAGCTTTGAGCGGATCGACCATCAGGGCTACCCCGCAGGAAAACAGCCGCGAGATAGGGGCCGCCATTTTGAAAGAGGCCGGCCTGGCCGCTTCCCAACTCGACAAATTGCAGGAAATGCCCTGGCGGGAATACCTGGAGCTGGCCGACCGGGCCGCCCGCAAATGCCGCAAAGCGGGGAGTGACGGAAAAAGGCGGGGATTCGGGCCGGTAGCCGACGGGCGCAACATTCCGGCCGGCCTGTTTTACAGCGACGAAAGCAATTTGCCCTCGCCCGAAGTCCCCATGCTGCTCTGCACTACTTTTCATGAATGGAACCCCAACCGCGACGATGCCGCCCTGGAGAAAATCACCTTGGAAGAAGTGGCCGGAAAACTGAAAAATCAATACGGCGACCGGGCGCAATCGGTGGTCAACGCCTATGCTGCCGACTTTCCGGATAAAAAGCCGGTAGAGCTGTGGGCGATGATTCTGTCGTCTCGCCAGCGGGTGGTGGAAACAGCCGGGGCGAAGTTGCAACAAGGACAGCCCGTCTACATGGCCTGGTTCGGCTGGTGCCCGCCCTTGTTCAACAACCGGATGCGTGCCTTCCACTGCTCGGATATTTGTTTCTGGTTTAAA
Organism: Tannerellaceae bacterium; assembly: GCA_048465615.1. Taxonomy (GTDB): domain Bacteria; phylum Bacteroidota; class Bacteroidia; order Bacteroidales; family Tannerellaceae; genus Parabacteroides. The sequence continues at coordinate 130,316 of DBFWLD010000026.1, read as the reverse complement.
AATACCGACCGGATGTATACGCATACGGGGGGCGGGAAGCTGCCGCGCGCCTTGTCCGACAAAATGTCGGAAGCCTTGCTTCGCTTTATGCGCACCGGCGATCCCTCCGGCGGCAACCTGCCGGCATGGCCGAAATACACGGCGGAAAACGGCGAGGTAATGATCTTCGATAATATCTGCGAAGTGCGGAACGATCCGGATCGCCGGGCGCGCCGATCGTTGGAAGCTTAGAGGCCGCATAGCCTCGCCAAGTATTCCGGCCGGGCGGAACCGGTTGAAAATAAAAACCTAAAGCAAAACACCATGTTAGATAAAAAAATTTCCCGACGCGACATGCTCCGGCATACCGGCCGGGCCCTGGCGGGAAGCGCTTTGGCTGGATGTGCCGCATGCGTGCCTTCGCCGGCGAAAAAAAACCGTCCGGATACCGCCGCCCCCGCGCGGCCCTTCCGGATCAGTTTGAATGTCTCCACCATCTCGGGCTATAAATGGCCCGTGCTGCAACAAATCGAAGCCTGCGCGAAAGCCGGTTTCGACGGAATCGAACTATGGACGCGCGACGTAGAAGGCTTTGTGCAGCAAGGAGGATCCTACGCGCAAATACGCAAGCAGTTGGAAAGCGCGAAGCTGAAACTGGAAAATATGATCGGTTTTTCTTCCTGGGCGGCCGACGATGCGCAGAAACGGCAGCAAGGGCTGCGGCAAATCCGCCACGATATGGAAATGACAGCCGCGCTCGGCGGCCGGTTTATCGCCGCCCCCATGCAGGGAGTAGCCGCTTTCGACCGGGCCCGGCTGGAAGACTATGCCGGGCGTTATCGCGCCATATTGAAGCTAGGAGACGAACTGGGCGTTATCCCCATCCTGGAACTCTGGGGAGCCGGAGCGTTGAGCAAGCTATCCGACGCCGCGGCAATCGCTATCGCCTCGGGCCATCCCCAGGCAACCCTCTTGCTGGACTTCTACCACCTGTACCGCGGCGAAAACTCCTTCGACAGCCTGCGGCTGCTAAACGGAAAATCGCTTCCGGTCTTCCACATCAACGACTACCCGGCCTACCCGCCCCGCGCAGAGCTCAAAGACTCCGACAGGATTTTTCCGGGCGACGGAGTTTGTCCTTTCCGGCAAATACTTCCTTTGCTCTACGATAGCGGTTTCCGCGGCAGCCTTTCGGTAGAGCTTTTCAACCGGGGATACTGGGAAAAAATGCCGGCCGAAGAAGTGCTGAAACAAAGTTTCGAGAAAACGGCCCGGGTCGTCGACGAGGCATTCCGGACGGTCGGATAGAAGGCATTCCGGGCAGCCGGATAAACTGGATATTTTCCGGCAAAAAAATACAATAAGTAAGAGCAGAAGCCGGACGCGAAATCTTGTTTTGTATATATTTGATAATCAAATATATACAAAACGATCCGCAACCGCCTTCAACCGGATGCCGGTGAAAAGGAAAATGGATGCCGGTGAAATTCCGATTTCACTGGCATGAAATTCCGATTCCATCGGCATCCGTTTTTCGTTATCCGGAAAATAATACAATAAGTAGGGGGGAGGTTCAGTTCGGCCGCCCGCCTTATTCCGCCCGGCCCCTAGGGCGTGGCCGGGCAAAAAAACGATGTTTTCCTCCTACAAGCCTTCCCCTTCCGAAATATTCCTGCCCTTCCATTGCAACCTGCCCCGTTTGCGTTTCCAGAAAGCCGACAACAGGATGACCCACAACACCGCCTGCCGGGGAATCAGTAACCCCAGATTCCGGCAAACCGACTGGCAACTGGCCAGCGATACAAACAGGTGATTCAGCAGCACCATACCCACATACACCCATCCCCATAGCTTTCCGTAAACCAGAAACAAATAAAAAGGAGCTGCCGTAGTGAGCAAGACAAACAAGGCCGTCAGAAGACCGCTGCCGCCGAAGAACTGGAAAATATTTCTGGAAAATCCCGCTATCGCGCCCGAAAGCGACGAATACATCCGGCAGAAAACATCCTTTCCCCCCAACAACGTAGCCACCGGCAACTTTTGCTGTTTATACATTTTCATGATAGCCATATCTTCCACCGGATTATTTTTCACCGCCTCGTGCGGGCGACAACGCTTATAGGCAGACGCGTCGAACAATAAAAACTGCCCGTTGGCAGCCGCTAGCCCGGGTTGCTCCGACAAACGGACAAGGGAGAGGGGAAGCAGGCTCAGCAATATCCAGTTCATCAGCGGTACCGCCAGCCGTGCCCCCCAGGAAGGCATCTGCTGGGTAGGAAAAACGGAAAGCAAAGCCAGCCGGTACCGCTGCCGGTAAGCGACGGCTTTTCCGATCGCTCCTTTTCCGATGCGCACGTCGGCATCCAGAAACAGGAAGCAGTCGCCGCCGGCTTCCTGCGACAGATAATGGCAGGCCCTGTTTTTGCCCATCCATCCGGGGGGCGGCGAGGAAGTTCCCCGAATCAACCGCACCGGATGGCGGGCCGAGGCGAACCGGCCTGCGATAGCAGCCGTCCGGTCGGTCGACTGGTCGTCGTACACGATAATTTCCAGTCTCTCATAGTCTGCCACTTGCAGATCCTCGAGCAGCCGCCCGATCGTATCTTCCTCATTCCGGGCGGGAATAAGTACCGAAACCCGGGGACGCGGCGCGGCCGGAAGCGAATCGGGCAAATACAAGCGAGCCGCCCAGTTTACCAAGCTGACCGCCATCCGGATGAAACCGAAAACAAGTAGAAACCATCCCATAAAGATTTATTTGAATTGTTGTTGCCGTTGCTTACATTCTCCGGCATAGGCGTTAAAAGCTTCTTCAATCAGCCGCAAACCGCCACCCGCCCGGCCAGCCTCGCAAGCGCGGTAATAAACCGAGAGGGCCGGCCGCTTCCGGGAGAAATAATCGATCAGGTTGACGTTGAACACAAGCTGAATAGGCCCCTGTGCCTCTTCAAGCAGGTATTCCAGCCCTTTGTGGAAGCGAAAAGACGATGTATAGAGGCTTTGAAGTTCTCCTTGGGGAAACAAAAGCACCAGATTCCCCGCGTCGCCCAGCAAGCCGGCGGCGTAGCGCAACGATTCGAACATCCGCCTCGAACCTTTGGGCATCGAAAAAGCGCCTCCCTGACGCAACAGCTTATATTTAAGCAATTGATCTTCCTGCATCATCACATGAAATTTTTTCCCGAAAACTTCCCGGTTCAACCGATACTGAATAAAACCGTCCCACCAGGAAAAATGATTGGCTATCAGAAGCACCGCCCCCTCCCGATCCTGCCAATCGCCCACCAGGCGGACAGAGCGGAAGGCTCTTCCCAGGCGATAGCCGGCATAATACCGGCCCATCCATTTCCCCAACAGCGTATGGCGTGCCTCGATCATCGGATAAAGAACATGGCAAAAAGACCGATACCCAGAAAGAAAGCCAGTTGAATCTTCCACATCGTACCTGCCAGCGGGGTGGGGGAGCCGACCGGCAAATATTGGTACAGCGTTTGGAAGACAACCGAGGCGATAAACCAAGCGATAAAATTCCGCAGGGGCGGATAGCCCGAATCGAAACGCCACATCTGCATGACGGGAGCAACCCATTCCAGCACCACATCGTACGCCACCATCAGCAGGGAGGCGATAAGGATACGGCCTAGGGGACGCGCCGATATTCCTTCGGCCAGGCTGCGGCAGGCATACACCAGAAACAGCCAGTTGAGCCCGATGATGAGCGGCGTGCGGCATACCTGAACGCCTAGCCCGCGCTCATATTGATAGGCGCCGAAAATCCGGCCGGTAGCGGTACCGGCCATTTCCAGTAAAAAAGAAGCCACACCGACAAAAAGAAAAAAGAACAGGGTGGGCGCGTTCCACCGCGGATGGAAATAAAAAAGCAGCCCGATTGCCAACAGCAGGGAAAAGGGTATAAGCGTAACGAAAAACGCCCGGGTAAAAGGCAGCATAAAGAGGGCCAGCCCCACGATGTAAAACCGGGCGATAGCGTGAGGCATCGCCTGCTGCGAAAATCCCGACCATGCCGATTTATTCATGAGAAGCCAGGATTTCGTTTTCCACAATCCGGGCGCTTGCCAGGCAGAGAGGAATCCCGCCGCCGGGATGCACGCTGCCGCCCACGAAATAAAGCCCGGGAAATGCTTTCAGCGCATTGGGATGACGCAAGAAAGCCGACCACATCGAGTTGGAGGCCGTACCGTACAAAGCGCCCCCGGCGCTGCCCGTCTGCCGTTCGATCGCAGGGGGAGTAACGACCTTCTCGATTTCTATATAGGGCCGAATATCGATCTTCAAATGCCGGCTGAGCTTTTGCAGGATATTTTCCCGCGCTCTTCGCGCCAGGGCGTCCCAGTCCTGGCCCGTATCGGCCGGGGCATTGATCATCACAAACCAATTCTCCGATCCTGCCGGAGCGTCTTCTTTCACCCGTTTGGAACTGATAAACAGATAAACGGTAGGATCGTCGGAAATCGTTTTTTCCTTAAACAGTTGCCGGAACTCGCTCCCATAGTCGGCCGAAAAAAAGATGGTATGTATATCCAGCTCTTCGAACCGGCGGCGGATACCCCAATAGAAGATAAGCGCCGAAGAAGAACGGGGCATCTTGTTCAACCGTTTTTTCAGCGGATGGCCGGCCAGCAGCCGGTTGGCTACGGTATAGACGTCGGCGTCGGATACCACAAGGGGGAAGGGGTGGAACTCTCCGCCGGCCGTCAGTCCGCAGACGCGCCCCCCGGCCTCCCGGATACGCTCCACTTCGGTGTTGAAGCGAAATTCCACGCCCGTTTTCAGCGCGAGTTTATACAAGCTTTCGGCAATGGCGTACATTCCTTTGCAGGGGAAAAAGGCGCCTATGTTGTTTTCCAGGTGGGCTATCATATTCAGGGTAGCCGGGGCTTTGTAGGGATTCGAGCCGTTGTAGGTGGCATACCGGTCGAACAATTGCACCAAGCGGAGGTCGGCGAAATCGTGCCGGTTGGCCCGGTGCATCGTCCGGAAGAAATCCAGCTTATGCAACTGCCTTGCCATTTTCTTGTAAGGTGGCGTAGTAAAGGCCGACCATTTCCCGAAGGGGCTAAACAGGAATATCGGGGCGCTCAGCTCGTATACTTCTTTGGCCCGGTCGAGCCGTCGGAAAACCGCCTGGGGCGTATCTTTCATTTTTCCGCGGATTTCCCGGGCTACCTCTTCGCGGCTACGATAGAAGGTAAAGACCAGGCCGTCGGGGTAGAAGTACTTGCAGTTGGTTTCCAAGGGTTCGTAAGGCAGCCAGGCCCGGCAGTCTTCGCCGCACAGGCGGAAGAGTTCTTCTACCAGGCAGGGCAGGGTAAAAAGCGACGGCCCCCTGTCGAACCGGTAGCCGCCCAGGCGGTACTCGGCTATTTTTCCTCCGGCGGCAGGGTTTTTCTCGAACACCGTTACCCGGTAGCCTCTGACGGCCAGCCGGATGGCTATGGCCAAGCCGCCGATTCCCGCGCCGATTACGCCGGCTTTCCTGTCGTCTTCTTTTTCTTTCATAGCGTCTTCAGCAAAGGGTAATCGGTTATCTTATCTAAAAAACGCTCCCATATAATCCGGAACCAGGCGGTGTATTTTTCGGGAAAGGCGCGAAGGTCGTCGGCTATCTCGGGCAGCGACATGTATTTGAAAGCAGATGCTTCTTCCGGATTGAGCACCGGGCGGTCGTCCGACCGTCCGATATACAGATGGTCTATCTCGTGCTCCGTCAGCCGGCCGTCCAGTTCGCTTTTGTAGCGGAATTTCAGGATGTACCTCAGTTCTGCCTGCATGCCCATTTCCATGCCCAAACGCTCCCGGGCCGCTTCCAAGGTATCCTGCCCGGGGGCGGGATGGCTGCAACAGGTGTTTGTCCACAGCCCCGGAGAATGATATTTATGATCTGCGCGTTTTTGCAGCAGCATCTCGCCTTGGGAATTGAATATGAAAACCGAAAATGCACGGTGCAACGCACCTTCTTCGTGGGCCTGCAATTTGGGCATGACGCCCCGCGGCCTATCCGTTTCATCTACCAGAATTACCATAAGAAACTAAATTTTGTTGTTACGTATGCTTTTCCGAACAGCATGAGCTTGGTGGCGTTCGGTACCCGTATGCGGGTTTGTATCAGTTGATGGGCCGGGGTGGCTTCAATCAGCTTTGCCAATGCCTTATAATAAAGGTAAGCGGTATATACCCCCAGCCGGGCGCAGGCAGGCAGCCGGCGGATACCTTCCAGGCCCAGGCGGAAGTCTTCTTCAATATCCTTCAATATGGCCCGCTTGTTGGTTTCGTCCAACGGGGCCGTCTTGAGGGCGGGGAAGTAGACGCGGTGCAAATGCTGGGTGTCGTGCCTCAGGTCGCGCAGGAAGTTGATTTTCTGGAAAGCGTCACCCAAGCGCATGGCGTAAGGGCGTAACTGCTCGTACGCCTCCTTCCGGCCGTCGACAAACACCTGCAAGCACATCAAGCCCACTACCTCGGCCGAACCGTAGATATATTCCTTCAGCTCTTCTTCTGAGAATTTCACTTTCTCCAAATCCTGCCGCATGCTTTTCAGAAACGAGCGGATCAGCTCGTCGGGGATGCGGTAGCGGCTTACCGTGGCCTGAAAAGAGTTGAGCACCGGGTTCAGGCTGATGCCGGCAGCCTGCGCTTTATCATATTCCTGCTCGAATTCTTCCAGCAGCCGGGCTTTGTCGTACCCTTCGAAGCTATCTACAATCTCGTCGGCCAATCGCACGAAGCCGTAAATGCTATAAATAGCCTCTCTTACGGGCGTATGCAACAGCCGTGCGCCGATCGAGAAGGAAGTACTGTAGGCATGCGTAACCAGCCGGCTGGTTTGAAAAGATACTTTATAATATAACGGATCCATAACGATAGAGATTAATCAATGTTGGCGGCGGAAATAAGCCGTAGCGTTGGCGGCTGCAATCCGGCCGGAAATAATGGTGCTCGGCACGCCGGGGCCGGGCACGGTAAGCTGTCCGGTATATACCAGGTTGCCGATCTTCCGGTTCTGCATTTTCGGTTTCAGAAAAGCCGTTTGCAGCAGAATATTCGACAGCCCGTAGGCATTTCCCTTATAAGCATGGTAATCGCGCGCAAAGTCGTTGATGCCGTACGATTCGGCAAACAATACATCTTCTTTCAACGACTGGCCGGTAAGGTATTCCATGCGCGAAAGTACTTGCTCGAGATACGAACTGCGTATTTCCGGCGCATCCGGCAACCCGGGGGCTACGGGGATGAGCACTACCGCGCTGTCTTTGCCCTCGGGCCCGAGCCGGGCATCGGTGCGGGTGGGAAAGCTGGCATAAAACAAAGGTTTGCGGGGCCAACGGGGGCTATCGTAAATCTGGGCGGCATGCCGGTCGAAATCCGCATCGAAAAACAGCGTATGGTGGGAAACATGTTTTAGTTTTTTCCCGAAACCTATATAGTATAGCAATGCCGAAGGAGCCAGTACGCGCTTCTGCCAGTATTTTTCCTTATAGTTCCGATAGGCCGGATCGAGCAACAGCTCCGTATGCCGGTAATCTGCGCCCGAAACGATGAAATCGGCCGGATAAAAAACCTGGTCGGCCAGAATGCCTTTAGCGTGGGGGCGGGAGGAATCGATCACGATTTTTTCCACTTTCTCGCCCGTCCGCAGTTGCACGCCCAGTTGTTTGGCCAACCGGCACATCGCTTTCACCAGTTCGTACATGCCGCCTTCTATATGCCAGGTTCCCAGAATCATGTCGGCATAATTCATAAAGCAGTAGAAGGCCGGTATGTCGGCCGGTTTGGCTCCCAGAAACAATACGGGAAACTCCAGGATTTGCCGGAGCGCGGGATGCTTCACCTGGCTGCGTACCTCCCGGCTCAGGCTGGTAAAAAAGGAGGGGAGGCGCTTCAAGGTGGCGGGCATAACCAGCTCGAAAGGCGATTTGCCCGGTTTATAAACTACTTTTTCCATCGCCACCTGGTAGTTATAGGCAGCTTGCCGGATGAATTTTTCCAAAAAACGAGACGAACCGGGTTCCGTTTTTTCAAATGTTTCTTTTATTTTATCGAAATCGGCCGATAGCCGGAGGGAGTTTTCTTTGCCGAAATAGATTTCATAACCCGGATCGAGCCGCTTTAAGGTGTAAAATGCCGACGAAGTGGTACCGAAATCGGCGAAAAAACGTTCCATCACATCGGGCATCCAATAAAAGGTAGGGCCCATATCAAAGGTAAAACCGTCTTTCCGGAGTTGCCGGGCCCGGCCGCCCAAGGTAGCGTTTTTCTCGAAAACCGTTACTTCATAGCCTTCTTTTGCCAGATAACAAGCTGCGGAAAGACTTGAAAATCCGGAGCCTATGATGATAATTTTCCGCCTGGGCAGCGCCCCGGCAGCGTTCAGTAGTGTCATATATGATTAAGAAGCATAATTTATTTGGTTAAACAGACGTGTAATTATAAATGTTTAAAGGGGCTAATATAAATCAAGAGAACTTTTTTACCTTTCCAGGCGGAAAGCGTTGCAAAAAGCAGGCAGAAAGGCAGAGACGAGACGGCTCTTTCCGGACGGAGGACTAGAATGGTTGCATACTAGGAATTTAGGAATTAGGGCAGAAAAACAAGGGATGATGGCAGAAAAACCTGTGAGAGGGGGCATTCTTCCCGTACTTAGGGCTACAAATTCTTCGATCCCGATATTATTATTAAACATAATCGTAATTATGAAATAAAAGGGGCTATATTCAGCTGTTTCAACCGGAAAAGCATATAGTTTCTTTCTTTCGGCAAGTTTGGGCCGAAACCGGCTGCGATTTGTTTCCGTCTTCTTCTTTTGGGTTCTGTTGTATTACTGCCGTATCGGTTGTATTATTTCCGTATCCTTTCTATTTTTTCTTATCTCCGGTGTCGCTATCCTTACCTTATATGCAACGATTCCATTTCTTTCCGGCGATTTGCGGGAAACTTCCGGAAGTCGTCTGTTTTGTCGTCTGTTTTTCGGAATCCGAAGTCGTCTGTTCCGTTCCCCGCCGCTTTGCCGCTTCCGGATTGCCGGATGCGCCGGAAATACGCCGTTGGGAATAAATCTGCCAAACTTAACATTCCTAAGTGCAAATTTGTCAGCCGTCCTGGCGAATGCCGGCTTAAATGTATCCGAAAGCCTCCTTCAGCCCGTTTAAAAGAAGTTTTGGCACCTATTTTGTATACCCCTTGACGGATTTACCTAAATCCCCTAAGCTCAAAAAACGTATAAATAATTAGAAAGATATTGATTATGAGTAAACAAGGTAACATTGGCGTAACTTCGGAAAACATTTTTCCGATCATTAAGAAGTTTTTGTACAGCGATCATGAAATCTTCCTGCGCGAGCTGGTTTCCAACGCGGTAGACGCCACGCAGAAGCTGAAAACCCTGGCGTCGGTAGGCGATTTCAAGGGCGAACTGGGCGATCTGACGATCCACGTGAAATTCGACGACAACACCATCACCATCTCCGACCGAGGCATCGGGATGACAGCCGAAGAAATCGACAAATATATCAACCAGATCGCTTTTTCGGGTGCCGAAGAATTTGTTGCCAAATACAAGAACGACGCCGCCTCCATCATCGGCCATTTCGGACTGGGCTTCTACTCTTCGTTTATGGTGTCGAAAAAGGTGGAAATCGTTACCAAATCGTATAAGGAAGATGCGGTAGCCATGAAATGGAGTTGCGACGGTACCCCCGAATATATCATGGAAGAAACGGAAAAAGCCGATCGCGGAACCGACATCATCCTCCATATCGACGACGAAAACAAGGACTTCCTCAATAAGGACAAACTCAACGGCCTTCTGACCAAGTACTGCCGTTTCCTGCCTATCCCCATCGCATTCGGCAAAAAACAAGAATGGAAAGACGGCAAATACGTCGATACCGACGAAGACAATATCGTAAACGATACCAAACCGGCCTGGGTACGCAAACCGGCCGATATGAGCGACGAAGATTACAAGAAATTTTACCGCGACCTTTATCCCATGAGCGAAGAGCCCTTGTTCTGGATTCACCTGAATGTGGACTATCCGTTCAACCTGACCGGTATTCTCTATTTCCCGCGCATCAAAAGCAATATCGACCTCAACCGAAATAAAATCCAGTTGTACAGCAACCAAGTATTCGTAACCGACTCGGTAGAAGGCATCGTGCCCGAATTTCTCACCTTGCTGCACGGCGTGCTCGACTCGCCCGATATTCCGCTCAACGTGTCTCGCTCCTATTTGCAAAGCGACCAGAACGTAAAGAAAATTTCCAGCCATATCACCAAGAAAGTAGCCGACCGGCTGGAAGAAATCTTCAAAAACGACCGCAAGCAGTTTGAAGAAAAGTGGGATAGCCTCAAGCTTTTCGTGGAATACGGCATGCTGACCGACGAAAAATTCTACGACCGGGCCATCAAATTCGCTCTCTTCAAAGATGTAGACGATAAATATTTCACTTACGAAGAATACAAAACGTTGATAAAAGACAATCAGACCGACAAAGACGGCAACCTGATTTTCCTCTATACCACCAACAAGGACGAACAATACAGCTATATCCACGCCGCCAAAGACAAGGGCTACAGCGTGCTGGTAATGGACGGCCAGTTGGACGTGCACCTGATCGGCCAGTTGGAACAAAAGTTCGAAAAGACCCGTTTCGTACGCGTCGACAGCGATACGGTCGACAATCTGATTCCGAAAGATAAAACCGGCGAGGTAAACCTGAGCGACGAACAAAAGAATGCCTTGCAGGAAGTATTCAAAAGCCAGTTGCCTAAGCTGAACAAGGCCGAGTTTTACATCACCTTCGAAGCGCTGGGCGCGGCCGCCAATCCGATCCTGCTCACACAAAGCGAATACATGCGGCGGATGCGCGAGATGTCGGCCATGCAACCGGGCATGTCGTTCTACGGCGAACTTCCCGACAGTTACAACCTGGTATTGAATACCGACCAGGCGCTTATCAAGGAAGTGCTGGCCGACGAAGAGGCTAAATGCGACGAGAAGCTTACCCCGGTTCTGAACGACCTCAAAGGATGGGAAGCACGCCAGGCCGACCTTCGCGAAGCCCAGGGCAAGAAAAAAGAAGAAGAAATAACGTCGGAAGAAAAAGAAGACCTGGCCAATACCGATCGCCAAGTAGAGGAACTGCGCGAAAAACGGAATCGAATCCTGGCCGAATATGCAGCCGGCAATCCGATGATCAGCCAGCTTATCGACCTGGCCCTCCTGGGCAACGGCATGCTGAAAGGCGAAGCGCTGAGCCGGTTTATCAAACGGAGCGTGGAACTGATCGGCAAGTAAAGCCCGGCGCGGCCGGATAAGCGGACTTACAAGATAAAACCTGTTTTTTATCCCTTCAACAGAGCGGAGGCTGTAAGAAGAAAGCATTTTCACCGAATGCCCCCTTCCTACAGCCTCCTTCTTATTTGTTCAGCCGGCTATGCTCAGCGAGCTTCCCTGTCAATTGCTTCCTGCAAGCGTTCGAGAGGCATTTCGCCCGACTGCCGCCAGATCTCTTCCCCTTCCCGCAACAAGATAAAAGTGGGAATACTTTCCACCGTATAGCGATCGGCCAGGGGCGCTTCCTCTTCGATATTGATCTGCACGATTTCCGCCTTGCCTTCGTTCGACTTTTTGAGTTCCGCCACGATCGGCATCATCCGCTGGCAATGCGGACACCAGTCGGCATAAAACTCGGCCATAACCAAACGTCCCGTCTCCAGAGCTTCCTGGTTACGAGCTTCTCTGTTTTCTTTTTTCTCTTTCATAACGTTCCTATTTAATACCTTTCTCAAACAATAAGAACAAATAAAATGTTTACTTTCAAACAGGATTAACCCACCCCGAGGTTTTACAACTTAACACCTTGCGAACTTAAAAAATTACGCTTACATTTGGTGTGGAAAAACAGACCGTTATATATAGTATGAATAAAATAACTCTCTTTGCCTTTGCATTGCTGGCATCCCTCCAGTTAGTTTCAGCCCAGAAGGTCGGTCTGGTGCTCAGCGGCGGCGGAGCGAAAGGCGCCGCCCATATCGGCGTCATCAAAGCCCTGGAAGAAAACAATATTCCGATCGATTACATCACCGGTACCTCTGCAGGAGCGATTATGGGCAGTCTCTACGCCATGGGCTATTCGCCCGAAGAGATGCTGGAATTGATTCAATCGAAAGAATTCAGCTACTGGCAAACAGGCACCGTGGAAGAGCAGTATACCTATTATTTCAAAGAGCCCTACCCTACCCCCGAGTTCGCCCATTTCTCGATCGACATGTCCGATTCGCTGCAAATCAAGGCCAGCTTCCTGCCGCAAAGTTTCATCAACCCCATCCAGATGAACCAGGCTTTCATGGCCCTGTACTCGCAGGCCACAGCCAAGGCAGGCTGGAATTTCGACAACCTGTTCGTCCCCTTCCGTTGCGTAGCATCCGATATATACACCAAAAAACCGGTCGTATTCCGCAACGGCGACCTGGGCGATGCCGTACGCGCCTCGATGACCTTTCCTTTCTTTTTTCAGCCCATCTGGAAAGACAGCGTCCCTCTTTTCGACGGAGGCATATACGATAATTTCCCGGTAGGCCCCATGCAAGAGGCTTTCCATCCGGATTTCATTTTCGGCTCGGTAGTAGCCGGAAGCAATGACAAACCTTCCAACAACCCCTACAACCAACTGGAAACCATGATTATGCAGAAAACAGACTACGAAGTGCCCGAAGAACAAGGCATGATGATCCGGTTCCGGTTTCCCGACGTTTCCCTGCTCGATTTCCAGAAAGGAGAAGATTTGATGAAAATAGGATACAAGCGCACGCTTGCCCTTATCGACTCCATCAAGAAGCGAGTACCCCGCGAAGTGCCCCTTGCCCAGGTGACGGAGCGCCGCAAAGCCTACAAGGAAAGTCTTCCCCCGCTTATCTTCCGCAGCATTTACGTTACCGGCGTAAGCGAAGCCCAACGCAAGTACATCGAAGCCCAGCTTCATCGCGACATCAACCAGGAGTTTTCGATGGAAGAATTCAAACGAGCCTACTTCAAAATGCTCACCTACTCCAAAATAAAGGAGATTATGCCTCATGCCGTATACAACCGCAAGGACAAGAAATTCGATCTTTACCTGGATGTAAAAATGAAAGAGGAAATTACCATCGGTTTCGGCGGCAACGTTTCTTCCCACCAGGCCAACCAGCTCTTTCTGGGCCTGGGATACCAATACCTGGGACGTTTCGCGGCCGATTTCAATTCCAACTTCCAGGTAGGCAATTCCTTCAGCGGAGTGATGCTGAGCGCGCGGATGTACCTGCAAACCCGCATTCCGACTTACCTGAACTGGCAAGGCGTGTTTTCCGATAAAAAATACTCCGAAAGCCAATCGTTGTTTTACGAAGACGTGGTGCCGGCCATCATCAAGCAAAAAGAACTGTATATGAAGCTCAAGCTGGGCTTCCCCTTTTTGAACCAGGCCAAGGCCGAAATAGGATTTGCCTACGGACGGCTGAACGATTATTACCTACAGACCTCGAATATTTCCTTTCCCAACGCTACCTTCGATCATAGTTGGTACGACCTGTTCAGCGGATCGCTCAGCATCGAGCAAAACTCGCTCAATGCCAAACAATTCCCCACGGCCGGAAAGCAACAGTTCCTCATCGCCCAATATGTAACCGGTACCGAACGTTATAAAGCCTCCTCCACTTCCGTAGCCCCCGACTGGGACCGCCAGGTGCATAGCTGGCTGCAAATGAAAGGCCGTTGGCGGCAGTTTTACGTACTGAACAACCGCTTCAATATCGGCGGCCTGGCCGAAATGGTATTGTCGAGCAAAAACCTGATGAACAACTATACCGCCTCCGTCCTGCAAGCGCCGGCCTTTACCCCTACTCCCCATAGCGAAATCGTATTCAACGAAGCATTCCGGGCCAACCAATACGTGGCCGCCGGGGTTACACCGATACTCAAATTAAGCAAACTGCTTCATCTCCGGCTGGATATGTACGGATTTGCCCCTTTGTACGAAATAAAGAAACGCATCGTACAGACCGACAAGACCTATGTAGGCGTCCCCTACTACGGCAAATTCCTGCATTCGTTCGACTATATGAGCGAAGCGGCCCTGGTGCTTCAACTGCCTTTTCTCTCTATCAGTCTCTATGCCAACGGGTATAGCTATCCGAAACAAAACTTCAACTTCGGGCTGAATATCGGCTATCTGATATTTAATCCGAAAATGTTGGATTAGTTTTCATAAAAAATGCGCAAATCGTTTGCATAATTAAAATAAACTCTTACCTTTGCACTCGCAATCAAGAAACAATGGCCGCGTAGCTCAACTGAATAGAGTAGCTGACTACGGATCAGCCGGTTACAGGTTTGAATCCTGTCGCGGTCACAACAGAAGATTGCACGGTGAAAGTGCAAAACAAGGCTCGCTAGCTCAACTGAATAGAGCATCTGACTACGGATCAGAAGGTTATAGGTTTGAATCCTATGCGAGTCACTTTTTTTTGCAAATTCTTTCAACTTTAAATTAAAATGGCCGCGTAGCTCAACTGAATAGAGTAGCTGACTACGGATCAGCCGGTTACAGGTTTGAATCCTGTCGCGGTCACTTTCAATGAAAAATGCCGGTATTCGAATAGGAATACCGGCATTTTTTGTGCATAAGATGTCCTTAAACATCCTCTTTCCGTATGGTTTTCTCCTTCTTATTTCCCACTTTTAGGACCTAAACATTCATCTAGGTAGATCATGAAAGAAAGAATGCCGCAAAGCGAAAAGGTATCGAGAACATTGGATGCCGATCCTAAGGCTTCCAAACCCCTTTCTTTAGAGGAATTTTTCCAACAAGATAAAAAAATATTTCCAACCGATATACCCGCCCGGCCTGCTATTCAACGCACTCTCTACATAAACGGGGAAACACCCGTGTCACTAGGTTTCATAATGGGAGGGTTAGCCGATAAAATCAGACAACGTATGCCTGAGGTTCCTCCGGAAAAAATACCCGGTATTATTGAAACGTTGGCGGCCTTGGCAGAATCGGATACGAATATTTGCATGTATACTTATTTACCAACTCTTATCGGGGATATTCTAGCAGGTCATAGTGCCGAAGATATTATCGGGGATCAGATAGCTATCGACCAAGCTACTGCTGAGACGGAAGCCTATCGTCAAAAAGCACACGAAGAAAAAAAAGCCCGGAAGAAGATGCCCCCGACGAAAATGTCCAAAGCCGATGAAGAGGACGAAGAACAGGAACTTGTAAATAAAGAGGAATCTGTCGAGACATGGAAATCCTCTGATACATTTAAAGGCAGAAAAGGGAGCAATACGTATGAAGGAAACGAAATTCCAGGATATAGCAAGCAAAGTATCCGTGGAATCCATATAAAATGTGTGGGAGAGAGAGGGATCAGAACCTATGAAATGGCTGTTCCTGTTTCCACCAAACTACACGAAGGAAAACCGAGAGATAATTTTTATTTAGCATTTTTACGTGCTTGCATAGAAAATTGGGATAAGAAGGTCGATGAATCCTTTGAAGATAAGGAAGGACGCGTCATAACAAGAAAAAGTTAAATTCATAGCTCCATTCACTCTATAGATTGCCGTATGCCGTAGAATAAGACGGCGGGCAGCAGGAGCCGTTCCGGCCGCCCCCTCTGCTATACCTTGCTTCTGTTTATTCCTTGTTTTTCCGTCCGGAAATAAGTAACTTCACAGCGATTAATTTTAACCGAGGGAGGATACCAGTATGTTAGCCGATTTCAATTTTCAACAGATGCTCAGCGCCTTTATCGTGCTGTTTGCAGTAATCGATATTATCGGATCGATACCCATCATTATCAATCTGAAAGATAAAGGAAAAGAAGTAAATGCCCTCAAAGCGACCGTCATCTCCTTTATCCTGATGATCGGTTTTTTCTATGCCGGCGATGTGTTGCTTCGTCTGTTTCATGTCGACATCGAATCGTTTGCCGTAGCCGGCTCATTCGTTATTTTTCTGCTCTCGCTGGAAATGATTCTGGATATAGAGATTTTCAAAAATAACGGTCCCATCAAAGAGGCTACCTTGGTGCCTTTGGTATTCCCTCTCCTGGCGGGGGCCGGTTCGTTTACGACGCTATTGTCTTTGCGGGCGGAATACGCCAACATCAATATCGTACTAGCCTTGATCTTGAATATGTTTTGGGTTTACTTCGTGGTTCGGATGACGCGCACGGTGGAACATTGGTTTGGCAAAGGAGGCATTTATATTATCCGCAAATTTTTCGGAATCATCCTTCTGGCCATTTCCGTCCGGTTATTTACAGCCAATTACACCCTGCTTCTGGATGCTCTGGGACAATAATTAATCTATCCTATTCTGCTTCGATTCCGTTATTTCCACTTTAATAAAATGCAAAAACCGTTTTGATAACATCTGTTATCAAAACATAATATTTACTTATACCGCCCAAATATTTCAGGGTATCTTGCAAGAATGTTGTTATTTATATCCCATTTTTGCGGGGTTTAAAACAACATTTTATATGGAAATAGAAAAAAAAGAAAGAATTTACCCCTACCTACGTACTTGCATGGAGGAACAGGTGCGCATCAAAAAAGAGGAAGGAAAAGAGCGCACTGCCGGCAATTACTTTAGCGCTTGGAAGAAATTGGAAACCTACCTGGGCGGACAGGCCGACTATTTTTCCCTTACGGACTTGTCGCCCGAAGTTGCCAAAGACTTTATGGCCTGGATGGCGCGAAGCGGAGAGCCGGGATTGAAAGCACTGAGCCTGGGAACCCAGGATTTTTACCTGCGGAACCTGAAAATCATGTACAAAAAGGCTGCCGAACAGACCGGTTTACCCGTGTGCGAACAATTCCCTTTTCACGGTTTACGCGTAAAAGTGCCGTCTACCCGCAAAAGAGCCTTACCGGAGCAAAGTGTGAAGCACCTAACCACCCTCGTTTGGCCCGATTGCCCGCATATTATGTCGGCCCTTCACTTGGCGCTTTTTCTTTTTTACGCACGGGGAATGTGTTTTATCGATGCGTTTTATCTGGAAGTAAAAAATATCCAGGATGGGTATATTCATTATATCCGTCGCAAAACCGGCATAATGTTAGAAGTAAAAATAACACCCGAAATGGCTATCATTATCGATCTTTACCACAGGCCTGATATAAGCTGGGTGTTTCCTTTTCTACACGAAAAGATTCAGGGAAAAGGAGAAATAACCCCTCAATCCGCTCTACATCGCATCAACTATTACCTAAAAAAAATAGGCCGCCAACTAGGTTTTCCCCATCCCCTTACCACCTATGTGATGCGCCATAGCTGGGCATCGATGATGCTGGAAGCCGATTCGGGGCTGGGAGTAATCAGTCAATCGTTGGGTCATTCTTCGCTTCGCACCACTGAAATTTACCTCGGGCGTCTTTCCACCAACAAAATCGACAAGGCAGCCGATAGCATGCTGGATAATCTGATCCGGCCTGCGAAGAAAAAGAAAGACGGCACGCCGCAAAAAGATAAAAAAACTCCGGCAAAGCTCCCGGCGACAGATGAAAAAAGCACTAGCCTCTGCTCTGTGATAAGTACCCGCAAACTAAGCTGCCGATGCAAAAAACTGATTTCTTCCTTGTTTACGAAAATCCGGTTGAAATAACCCAAGGAGAAAGGAAACGTCCGGCGGAGGAAGCAAACAAGTAATAACGCTTTCGGTGCAACAGAGATGCCGCTTTTGCTTTCTTGCTTGTTTTCATCCCACCGTAATCTCTACATTCCAGGCTTTTTAAATTTTAAAAAAGCCGCTGCTTTTTACGACAGAAACGTCGTTGGAAAGTAGCGGCCCCCTTTCGTAACTCCTGTTTTACATTTCTTCGCAAACACTTTTTGCAGGATACCCGCCCCTGCCTTTTCAACCGGTACCATTTCCCGCAACGAATGATATACAGCTAATAAAAGCCCTTTACCGGCTACTTGTCGGGCGTTTCTTCCTTTTCCTCGCCGTTCAACTTGTCGATCAGGTACTGGCCAGGCTTGAATTTAATACTCTTCCGGGCGGTGATAACCACCGGCTGACCCGTTCGGGGGTTTCTACCCGGACGCTCCGTTTGCTTCCATAAGGTGAAAGAACCGAAATTTTGGATGACGATACTTTCGTCTGTTTGAAAAGTTTCCGCGAATATATCTTTCAATGCTTCGATATACCGCATCGCTTCCCGGTGGGGAACAGCCATCTTATGAGATATTTGTCGTGCTAATTCTGCTTTATTCATATTCCAACTATCAAACTTCCAACTATAATAACCTTATACATTCTCGAGATTTCTGCTTCTCTCTTTCTTGTATAGAGAGATACCCGGATGTATTTTCGTATTAACCGTCTTATAGCCATATAGTTAAGAATAAATACTCTTTTTCTTTGCATTTCTGAAAATGCTATAACACCAAATAAAAGATCGAAATTTTAAAAAAAGCTTTGCGAATTTCGTTAAAAGTTGTACTTTAGCGGTACGAAAACGGATATGATATAGTTTATTTAGATGCTTGTCTCTCTCTATACAAGAAAGCGACTAACTGCTTTTCCTTCTTTCGTTTGATTTTTACCCGTTTACTTCCGCGTTGCCCTCTAATTGTTTTTTTTGCGGTTCTCCGCCCCCGGTCGCATCTTTTCTTTTCTCTTTCCTCTTTCGTCTCTTTTAGCAAACCGATATAAATTTCCACTTAGCGGAAAATCATCCGCTACCACGGACAAGAACGCCCTAAGAACCCTTTCCTTCTATCCTTTTATTTTTTTACCGATCCGGATTTTAGCAGCGACGGCAATCAATGCAGTCCACACTTTGGAAGCCACATGCGTGGTATTCGCCACAGGCGGTCTATCGGCAGACTGCTTCCCGCATATTGTCGTACCTTCGACCGCGCACGGCTCCGATACCGGTTGCTCCCGCCCCTTTGCCGATAGCTTGCCTTCCCTGCCCTCTGCGTCCTTCTTTTTTGCCTGCCAGGCGGGCATCCGCTTTTCTTCCTCCCCTTCGCCAAGCAGTTCTTTGCGGTAGAACTTTTTCTTGCGGATAAAAGCATTCAACATATCGTCGGCAGCCCTGTCTATTTTTCCCACCGACAAATTGCTCAGGTATATTTCCGTGGTTCGCATCGAAGTATGCCCAAGCGATTGGCTGATAACGCCCAACTCCGACCCGGCCTCCAACATCAGCGAAGCCCAGGAGTGACGCATCACATACGTGGTAAGCGGATGTGCCAGTCCGAGCATATCCCCCACCTCCCTCAGATAACGATTGACTCGCCGCAGCGACGATTGCGGCGAGATTTTGCCGTAACCGTGCATTTTCTCGTGCAGAAAAGGAAAAATCCACGGACAGCATTTGCGGCGATACATTTTCAGCAACTGTTTCATTTCGGGCGTTATTTTTACCTGAAGGGATACCTGGGTTTTGCTACGAACATATATAATGTAGTTGTCTACAATATGCTCGTTGGTCAGGTTGTACACATCGATGAAACTCATGCCGCGGGCATAAAACATAAAAAGGGCCAGATGAAGGGCCGTCAGCAAATGGGGCTTATCGCTCAGGTCGAGGCTCATCAGGCGGTTGAAAATCTCGTCGGGAAGAGCTCTTTTGCGTGTGGGAGGCACCTTGATCGAAGTTCCTGCGAAGGGATGGCCCGAAGGCGGTTGAAGGCTAAATTCTTTCACGCCCTGATTGTACATGGCTTTGAGGGTACGCAAATAAAAGTCGATCGTACCTTCCGAGAGCTCTTCGGTTTGAACCAACCATTGCAAATACTCCCGTATCAACCCGGGAGTAAGAGTATCCAACGTGAGGTTACCGGCCCTCCCGTTCAAAAAAGTACTGAATTTATTGAGGGCGCTCAAGTAATTGTCGGCCGTCCGGTTTTTGCCGGTTTCCCTTTTACGAAGCACAAGCGTTTGCATGTAATCGGCAAAACCAGGGTAAGCGGGCAACGCCTGTTCTCTTTCTCTTACTTCTGAATTTCCATTTTTCATACTTAAATAATTATAAATCGTATCTATATCGTCGATAGGATGTCTGGCATGCAAGGATTACCATAACAAAAAAGGAAAGAGAAAAGATAAAAAAGACAACAATCTCTATTAATGTATTTTAACCACCTATCCGCGACTGCAAAACCGATTATCGGGAGGCAGATGAAACACAGATTTAAAAGGATGAAGAAAAGCGGGTTCATTCTTAACATCCTTTTGGGATGAATAAAAAGAAAGTGTAAAAGAGCCCCGGGAAAAACACTTCAATTTAAAAAAAACTTTCCCAAGGAATACCGGGAAGAAGGAAAGCATAACCGAAAGATAAAAGAGGATCAAACAGAGGATAGTCAGGAAAAGGAGGGGAAAACGCATGGCTGCCTTACGACCGGGCATACAAAAGAAGAGGCCCGGCCTCCCGGAAATCGTATTTCCTTGGAGCCGGGCCTCTTCTTTCTTTTTTATGTGACAGCAGTTTTTTTATCGCGGGCAACCCTAACCCGGCAGTAAGGAACAAACACCTGCCTTCCTGTTTTCACGACCGCCCGCGCGCGCCTTTTAAACCGCCCTGCTTATATCGATTTATTGTTTGAATAACCGTACCAGCAGATCGAAATCCGTATCCCGGAAAGAAGTTTCCCAGGGAGTGGTATCCGATGCGTCGTGGCGGGTTTCCATCAGGGCGGCCGCTTTATCGGTTTCCCCCTTATACATGGCCGTGCACCATTCCACGATCCGGTTACCCGGATAAGACGCTTTCCAGGAATCTACCCACCGGTCGGCTTTTTCCTGCCGGCCGCTTTCCTTCAAAGCCAAAGCCGTCAGCAAATCGGCCGAACGGAAATAAGAAGACCTGCCGGTTTGGGCCGCCACTTGCTCCAGCAAACTTTTCGCTTGCGCGGCTTTTCCTTGGGCCCCCAGGATACGAGCTTGAAGATAGTTCTCCAGACGGCTGTCGACCAGTTCGTCGTAGGGCTTGCCTACTCCCAGGTTTTCGGGCCATTCTTTGGAGGCGGATACGCTGGCCGAGGCTTTGCCGAAGCTACCTCGTTGCAGATAATCCATCGCCTGGTAAAGATTGGCGGCACGATACACGCCCCGCCCCGCGTAAGCTCCCTCGTTGGGCAATACTTGCAGCGTTTTCAGCAGCCGGATACAAGCCGGATAACGGCCGGTCTCGCAATAGCCTTTCGCCAGTTTGAGGCCGATATAATAATTGTCGGGATATTTTTTCATATACTTCCGGCCCGTCTCGACCACCTCCGGCCATCGGGCTTTCGCCATATAAGCCGAGAGCAACGCATCTCCGGTACGCCACGACATGGCTTCTTTCTCGGCCTTCAACAAATCCGCCAGCACGGCGTCGCCGCCGGCATCCGGCATTAACTCTTTCAGCCGGGCACGCGTCAGGTAGAAGGGAGCATAGGGAGGGTTGCCCGCAGCCTCCATCAAGCGGGCGGCCTCCGAAAGATTTTGATTGGCCCAGCAAACCAATGCCAGGTAATATTTCGGTTTCCAGTCGTTCGAGCGGTCGACGGCCCATCGTAACGCCTCGGCCGTTTCGCTGCGGAAAGGAAACACAAAAGCGGGGGGAGTGATATCGGCCTTTTTCAATACTTCCTGCGCCTCTTTTTCCATTCCCCTACGATGCAAAAGATAAGCAATCCGATAATCGGCTATCGGGTACCCCCCGGCAAAAGTGTAAAGTTCCAACGCTTCGTCGTAGCATCCCGCCGATTCGTACCAACTGCCCAACTCCAGATAGGTTTCCCAGGCCAATTCATTCCTTACCAGATCGGTAAACCGCCCCATCGCTTCGAAAGAAGGATCGAGGCAAAGTTGTTCGTAACGGGCAAAATGATAGATCGGCCAGTCGGACAATACCTTTTCTATTTGCCGGCGGGCTTTTTCTTTCAAGCCGCTTTTCCGGTACGCTACCATCAATACCTGTCGCGCGCCGAGATTCATGCGGTTATAATCGAGGCTCTTCAAGGCGTAATGCTCCGCCTTCTTCCAGTCGGATTCTTTCAAACTCATCTCGGCCAAAGCGGTAAAGGCCGCGCTACGGAAGGCCGGGGAATAGGAGGCGACCGAAAAACCGTCTTTCGCATCGGCCGTACGGCCTTGCGCCCGGTTGCACAGGCCATACAAATAATTGGCTTCCCCGTCGTAGGCGTCGAGGCTGAGGGCCTTTCCGAGCAAACCGAGCGATTCGTCTATCCGCCCCTGGCGATAATATAAAGAACCCAGCCGGCGGAGAGCCGGTGCGAAAAGAGAGTCTTTCTCCAAGGCCAGACGTAAATAATGCTCCGCTTTTTGGTTTTCCTTCTGGTTCATCCACTGCTCGCCGCGGGTATAAAGGCCGTAAGCCGAATTCCAGTCGAAACCGGACGGTAAAGCCGTGGGGCGGTTCAGCTTATAATCTTCCTCTCGTTCGGAATAGACCAAATCGGCCTCGCCGATGACAATGCGAAGGTTTCCTTGGGGAATATTTCCCGCCTCCGCCACCGTTTTGCTCCACGGTCGGAGCACCTCGGTTTCGATAGGCAACGTATAGCATTCCCGGTCGCCGTCGTAAATTTTCAATGTAGCCGAAAAGGCCGCCAAGGGCGAAAAGGCCAGTTTCAAGCCATCCGGCTCACGGCTTACATGCAACGCGCCGACACGGCTGGCTTTGGAAATACCCTGAATGCCTTTTACCGGAAACCAATATTCCGTCCACCGATCCGTCATGCCGGCCCCGAAGGCATAATGCTTATAAGGCGTCGACGCGCTGTTGGAAGCGGGCTGATTGTACATGCGTCCGGATTGCAATTCGATATATTGCCCGTCGGTATCGGTCAGCAACTCTTCCCAGATGCCTCCGTCGCGGGCCTGGCTCCACAGGAAGATTTTCATGCCGAGCTTTTCGTCGTAACCGGAATGATGTACCGAACCGAAATCGTCGTCGTGCCAGTATATGCCGTAATAATCGTTGTAATATCCCAGTACATGATAGGATTTGGAACTGCCGAAATTATTTTTATCGTACCAGGAAATATCGCGTCCCTCCTCATCGCAAGGAAAAGAATGCGTATCGCCTCCATGACCGATATACCGGTTGCCGGGATAGCAGAACTGTGCATTGCCGGCGGCTGTATATCCGGCATTCATCCATTGATAATAGGGCTGATCGAGCGAGGACTGGTTATACCAGGTGGTAGTGGTGGTAAAATAGCCTTTATCCTTGGGTAGATTTACTTCCACATTCCATACCGTACGCGTAATCCAGTCGTAGGAAGCGATATGACAACTTACGCTGCCGTCTTCTTTCTCTTCCGTCAGGTAATCGACCGGCGTGCTGGAAGTGGGAGCATGTCCGATAATGCCGAAATTGAACTCTATTCCGCCCGACGTCCAAGGGCCGCGCATGGCAATATCGCGGAATTTCACCACATGGTTGTGATAAATAAATTCCTTTCCCGAAGTCTTATCGACGGCTCCCCAGATTTTACCGCCTACCTCCGGGTAAAGCGTCAGGCCGATATAGTCGTTTTCCATCACCACCGTCTTCCAAGGCTTGTCTGCCCCGGTAGCGGCAAATCCGTCGAAACGGAAATAGGGATAATACAGCCGGCCGGGGTCGGCTACCGGGTCGGGATCGGAGAAAGGATAGGTTTTGACGACCTGCGTCGTTTCCTTTACGACGGCCTGCGCGCCGGCCGGCAGCGGAACGAACAGACCGGCCGCGCAGATACAAGATGCGAGTGTTTTCATGTTTTTACAGGTTACTTTATTCCATTACCAATTTTCAATTGTCTTGCCAAGGATGTTGGTTTCCCTCCCCAAGGCCGATATTCCCGGCCGGGCCGGAGCGATTCTCAAAGATAGGGAATCGGCTGTATCTACCCAAGCGGATGGTTTGAAATTAAAAGGATGCGGCAAAAAAATAGTTGTTATCTATTGCCTCGGTTCCGGTCGTGCTTCCGGTCGTAGCTCCGATTGCAAGCGAGGCGCACAAGCAGGCCGGCGCCGGAACGGACCTTCCGTTCATACAAAAGCGAACCGCCGAAAGAGAGTTCGGCAGTCCGCTTTGCAGGATCAGGTTCCTCTATGCTTCGGGTACTCTCAAGCGTGCATCACCAAGAGCGGCGTGTCGGTATGGAAGAGCATCTTGCGGGCGATGCTGGGGTTGAACATGCGGGCCAGGATGTTGCGGCGGTAGGTGCTCAGGGCGATCAGGTCGATATGCTTGTCGCGGACGAACTTCTCGATAGCCAGCAACAAATCGCCGTCGGCCAGCACGGTATAAGAAATGTCGGCATCCGGATATTGTTTCTTGAAATACTCGCTTACGCCGGTCAGCCGGATTTCGTTCCACTCGTTCTTGCTGGTAGAGATGTTGAAGAGATGGATGCGGAAAGGATAATCTTTGACCAGCTCCATAAATTCATCGAAAGCAACCAGGTCTCTCTGGTTGAAAGAAGTGGCAAAGGCGATATTCTTCGCTTCCCCCAAGTCGTCGAAAGGCACGTTTTCCGGAACAGCCAGCACCGGCACCTTGTTTACCTCGATCACTTCGCCGGTGACGCTTCCGATCAGATCCATATCTTTCTGGCTCTTGCCCCGCGTGCCCATAATGATAAGAGTCGGGTGATATTCTTTGCTGTAAGCCAGAATTTCTTCCTCCGGCAAACCTTCGCGCAGCACATAGTCGTAGGGCACTCTGGGCAACTGGCCGGCCTCTATTTTCCGGTCGATATGCGTACAGATATTTTCCATGTCGATATGCACCCGCTTGAGGATGTTCTGCACCGATTCTTCTTCGTCGACCTGATAGGCCAAGGTATCGCCCATAGGGATGGCCGAAGGAAAATAAGGACTGAAATAGGCGTGCATGATCATCACTTTCGCGCCTGTCTTATGAGCGTAGTTGATGCCTATCTCGCAAGCTTTAATCGAGTAATCGGAGAAGTCGACGGGAATAAGCACCCTTTTCTCCTTAGGCCGGGCCGGCTCTTCGGCAGCGGGTTCTTCCAGCCATTTGCTGTCTTCGATGATACGCAAGGCATGGGGCAGATCGCTTTCCTTGATGCGCACCCTGACGCCGGCCGATACCACGGGTTGGATCTGGTTTACATTATGTATGTAGACTTCGATACCCTCGGTTTCGAGCATCGTTTTGAGAATCTGCGCCTTCTCGAACGTGTGAATGGCTAATGTAACTAATTTATCTTCCATGTTCGTTGGTTTTTAAGATTAAACAATCGGACTATCTGAGAAACTGTTTCGATTTTCTACAAACAGCCATCTTAATTATTTTGTTGTTGTTCTCGCCTATGCCCGGAGCGTCTTTCCGGCCGGACCCGCCCCTCTTCTTCGTCAGACAGCCGGGCTATCACCCTCATCAATGCGGGGGGATAGGCCTCGGAAAGCCTTCGCCGATCATCAGCCGGAAAAATCAAAACGGTTTATACATGTTGCAAATAAAAAATCCCAAAGCACGGTCGGGTGAAACAGCGCCTCGGGATTTTTATTTGTCGTCATAACTTCTTTACGCCTCCGGTGCTTCGGATACTTTCCGGCTTTCGTCGAGTATCTGCAAAGCACGTTCGAAAATGGTAGTATCATCCAAAACAACCAACCCGCCGTCAGGACCCGGCTCCAAGTGGATACCGCAACTTCTGCCGTCCTTGAAATTATGTCCGCCGAAATAATTCCGGACTGTCTCGACCGATACCCCCAGCTCATCGGCGATACGATGCGTGCTGCCGTCGGGCAAACTGTCTTTAATCCTGCGCAATTCGTTAAATGTGATCGTCTTCGTCATGGTTTCCTTATTTTGAAGGTTAATAATTTTGTTAATTATGATGCCACTAACTTAGCAATTATCCGTCAGCGGGACAAATTATTTGGAAGAAATAAATTCCCGGCGATATATGCTTTATGACATAAAACCGCAAATCCCCCCCTAATGCAACCAGGCGGCAAGCGGAGCATTCAGCAGCAACAAAACGGCAACGGTGATGCCCAAGGCATACACGATCAGTCGTTTCTCTTTATCGGCATAGAGCTTTTCGGGAGGTAGCGTTCGCGCGCCCGGCAGGACATGCAGCCTCGTCCATCGGTATAGCAGATACACCAACCAGCCGAACAACGTACCGATCAGCGCGCCCGGAACAATATCCGAAATAAAATGCACGCCTAGGTAAACCCGGGAATAAGCCGTCAATGCGGCCCAGGCAAAAAGTGCGTATCCCAACAGCCGGTTCCGCATCAGCAACGTCATAAAGGTAACAAAGCCGAAGGCATTCGCCGCATGACTCGACATAAACCCGTACATGCCTCCGCGATAGTCGAAAACCGTTCTCACCTGGTTCATGAAATCGGGATGATGGGTGGGGCGGAAACGGGTGAACAAGGGTTTGCAAAGATGCGAGGCGAATTGGTCGCACAGAGCGACGACCAAGGTAACGGCCAGCAGAATCAAAAGCGACTCGCGCCAGTTTTTCTTATAAATCAATACCCACACAATAAAAGCGGCCAACGGCAGCCACACCGCCTTTCCCGAAAAAAGCCACATAAAGCGGTCGAGGTAAGCCGAGTTGCTGCCGTTGAGCAGAAAGAACGTTTCGCGTTCGTAATCCAGTATTTTTTCCAGCATTCGTATCAGATTATTTCGATGTCCTTACTAGGCATCCAGCCTACATTGCCGTCTTCCAAGGCAATTTCGCTCCATTCCCCGAGCGTGCTTTTCACCAGCACCTTGGTACCTTCATGCAGGATAAACAAGTCGGTGCCGCTGGCATCGGGCGAGCTTTTCACCGTTACGGTGGGAGCGAATACGATGGCATGCGTGCGATCGATCAGCTCGTCTTTCTGATGCTTGGCAAATATATTGGCAAAAACGACCAGAACCAGCAAAACCATACCCAGGTAAAACCCGATTTTTTTCAACCGGAGCCATTTGGAGAAAAAGAAAAGAATCAAACAACCGATAAACAGGATAAAGCATACGATGCCCATCCGCGCCCAGGTGTCGGCGCCGCCCAGGTTCTCGATAGCCCCGAACCAACGCCCGAGGAAAAACTCGCCTACCGGTTCGATTTTATCGACCGTTTTCTGTTTGGCGATTTGCAGGTTAAACCGGATATCCCCGTCGCCCGGGTCGAGGGCCAACGCCCGCTCGTAGTTGAGGATGGCGGGAGCTATTTTGCCGGCTTTATAATAAGCGTTTCCCAGATTGTAATAGATTTCCGGCGAATCGCCGCTCTCTTGCAAAACCTTTTCATACAATTCGGCCGCCTTTCCGTAAGCTTCCTGGGTATAGGCCGTTTCGGCTTCCTTGATAACCGTCTGTTGGGCGAACATGCCCCACGTCAGGCATTGCATCAAGAGAAAGAGAGTTATTTTTTTCAGATTTCCCATCGTTTTCATTTCCTTATTTTTTAATCGTATTTTCCATTTTGCCGATAGCGTCGACGGTCAGTTCATACAATTTGTCCATAGCATCCGAAGCTTGCGAAGGCGCATACCGGGCGAATTCGCAGGTGTTGAGAATGTCCATAAATTCGTTTATCAGGCTTTCGTCCACCCCGTAGGTCATCAGTTCGGCCTCTACATTGTCTTTGGTCAGGCTAGCCTGCGGAATATTCAACTTGTCGCTCAGATAGCCCCACAAAGCCCGGAGCACCTCGTCGTAAAACTCTTCCTTCTTATTTTCCTTCATCAAGCGTCCGGCATTTTTCAACCGGCGCACAGCCGTTTTGTTGGCTTTCTTGGTACGTACCAAAGCCAGGTTGGAATTTTCCTTTACCTGCCGGCGATAAATCAGGAAGAAAACGATAAACAAGAGAGCGGGCACCAAATAGCATAAATAGTAAGTGAAGGAGCCGAACAACAATTCGTTTTTCGAGAAGAACCGGACGCCTTTCACTTTCAGATAACGAATATCCTGCCCCAGGTACTTCACATTTTCCTTATTGCTGAAATTGGAAACCACCGGAGCCGTGCCTTCGCCCTCTTTTCCCTTCTCTACATGAAGACGGAAAGCCTCCGAGCGAACGGTTTTATAACTGCCGGCCTTAGGATCGAAATAAGAGAAAGCCACGGCGGGTATTTCGAAATCGCCGGCATAGCGGGGAATAGCAATATATTCGATCGTCTTGGTTCCGCTCGCGCCGCCGGCCGTCACCCGGCTGTCGGTTTCCACCTTAGGATCGTACACGTCGAAATCGTTGGGAAATTGCACCTCCGGATTTTTTACCAGTTTGATGTTCCCGTTGCCCGTGATCTTTACCGTCACGGTAACCGCTTCATTGGTTTTGATCCGGTCTGCGCTGATGCCGGCCGTCATCGTAAAGTTGCCTACCGCGCCTCCGAAAGAAGCCGGTTTGCCCGAAGGCAGCGGCTTGACGTCGATGGTAACGGCCGGCGATACCAATTGCTTGTTTACATCCTGATAAGCATCGAAAAAGTCGTCGAATATGCTTCGTACTTTCTGTTGAGTGGGGATACGGATCACGGCGTCGAACGTTCCTTTGTCGATCGTGATCTTGCCCGGGCGTTGGGGATAAAGATAGCTTTGTTTGAGGACCACCACATAATAGTTGCGGCCCTTGTAGTTCTCCATCGTCCACTGTTTTTCCTGGGGAAGTTCTACCTCCTGCGCCAGAAAACCTTCGAACTCGGGAAACTTGGCATTGTTCAGCCCGCAGGGACGAGCGGCATACAATTTGAAGGTAGCCAGAAATCCTTGCTGCTCGTATACCTGATGGCTGGATACATTGAGTTGGACGAAGAAATCGTCTTTGCCGATTCCCGCCGAAGGCGATGCTCCTCCCCTTTCGCCGGCGGCCGCTTCCGCGCCGGAAGCCTTATCGGGCGGCAGTACTTTCACAACCAAGGCGTTGGACGTATAATTGGCGCCCTTTACTTTGATGGTGGCAGGGGGAATATTGAAGGTTCCCTCTTTTTTGGGCATCAGGATATACGTATAGGTCACGGTCGTTTCGCTCGAACTTTGCCCGTTTACCCAACTACTGCTGTAGGAGGTAGATTGCGACGGGCCCATCAGCACGTCGAAATCCGACAATTCCTGCACGCGCAAGTCTTTTCCCTCGGCGTTGATCGTAAAGGTCAACCGGAACTGCTCGCCCATGACTACGGCGGCAGGCGCAGCGGCTTTGAAAACCACATCGGCGGCTCTCAGAGCTCCCCCGGCCATTAGCATAAGTGCGAATAAGAAAACTAATTTCCTCATTATCTGTTTATTTTTCATTTTACCATTCTTTTTCCGTTTTCCGGCGTTGCTGTTGTTGCATCTGTGCCTTTTTCACTTTTTCCTGGGTATCTTTTTCATCCTGAAGAAAAGCGTCGAGCATTTGTTGAGCGTTGTCTTTGCTCATCTGCTCGTCGGGCTGTTGCTGTTGTTGCGTTTGATCTTGTTTCTGATCCTGGGGTTGCTGCTGTTGCTGCTGCTGATCGTCTTTCTCGTCCTGATTCTCCTGTTTGTCCTGGTTCTGCTGATCCTGATTCTGATCCTCGCTTTGCTGATCTTCCAGAAGCTTCTGGGCTAACGCCAGGTTGTAACGGGTTTCGTCGTCTTTCGGATCGAGGCGGAGCGATTGCTTATAGGCTTCCACGCTTTTGGCGTAATCCTTGTTTTGCATGAAAATATTTCCCAGGTTGTGATAGACTTCCGACAGGCGAGCTTTCCCCTCGGGCGTTTCCACCATTTTTTCACCCTGTCCGGCCAAGAGCTGGTATTGTTCGGCGGCTTCGGGAAATTTCTTTTGTTTGTACAACGCATTTCCCAGATCGTAGGTTCCCTCTATCGAACGGGGGTTTACCTCCAAACTCTTGCGGTATTCGATCTCAGCTTCGGTGAATTTTTCCGTTTGGTAAAGCTTGTTGCCTTCGCGCACATGCTTCCGCTCGGCCTTCTGGGCCAAGGCAGTCTGGCCGAAACCGACCAGGACCAGCAAAACCGTAAACAATTTGACCCTGCGGAAAACCCGGTTCTTGCGGTCGAGCGTCATGAAATCGGCGATCAGCAAAAAGAGGGCGAGCCAGGCCAGAATCTGGAACTGCTCGTCGTATTCGGAATACACTTTGCTGTCGAGCTCCGATTTATTCATTTTTTCCACTTCCTTCTGAAGGGCTTTCAAGGCCGAGTTGGTGTTGTCGGCCCTTACATACATGCCGTCGCCGGCCGCGGCGATTTCCTGGCACATCTGTTCGTTGAGTTTGGTAATCACCACGTTGCCTTCCCGGTCTTTCATATAATTATTGCTGCCCCCTACAGGGATCGGGGCTCCTTTAGGTTCGCCCATCCCGACGATATTCACATGAATGCCTTTTTCGGCAGCCGCCTTGGCCGCCCCTACGGCATCGTCTTCATGGTTTTCGCCGTCGGTAATCAGGATAATGGCCTTGTCGGACGTCTCGCTCGGGGTAAACGAACGGGCAGCCAGGTTGATGGCAGCTCCGATGGCGGTGCCCTGGGTGGAAACCATCGAGGGATTGATGGACGAAAGAAACATTTTGGCCGAAATATAATCGGAGGTAATCGGAAGCTGGGTGAACGCATCGCCGGCAAATACGATCAAGCCGACTTTGTCGTTGGTAAAGCCGTCGGTAAGCTTCGACAGCATTTGTTTGGCTTTGTCGAGGCGGTTGGGCGAAACGTCTTCGGCGAGCATCGAATTGGATACGTCGAGACAGACCATGATCTCCACGCCCTGGCGTTTGACGGTTTCCAGCTTCGAGCCGAACTGCGGGCCCGCAATAATAAAGATCACCAGAGCGATCGCCCCGAACAACATCCAGAACTTCAGATGTTGCCGCCGGGGGGACACCTCCGGCATCAATTCCGACAAAAGGGCCGGATTTCCATATTTCTTCACTGCTTTCTTCTTCTGATACCGGGCATAGATATAAAAGGCCGCCAAAGCGGGAAGAAGAAACAGCAGGTATAAAAACTCAGGATGTGCAAAACGAAACATAAGCCTTTTTTATTTATGGTATATTTCTCAACAATGTATTTCTCAGCAATACTTCCATCAGCAGCAGGGCGAATACCAGCAAGGCCCAGTTTTTATATTCTTCCTGTTTCTTGCTGAATTCTTGTACGCTGATTTTCGTTTTTTCCATTTTGTCGATTTCCGAATAAATCTCTTTCAGACTGGCATTGTCGGTAGCGCGGAAATACTGCCCGCCGGTAGTGGCTGCAATCTGTTTGAGCGTGGGTTCGTCGATGTCGACCGGAATATTCTGGTATTGTACGCCGAATGCGGTTTGAAACGGATAAGGGGCTTCGCCTTTGGTGCCTACCCCGATGGTATAGACGCGCACGCCGAAGGTCTTGGCGATTTCGGCCGCGGTAACCGGAGCGATCTCGCCGGCATTGTTCGATCCGTCGGTGAGGAGGATAATGACTTTCGATTTGGCATGGCTGTCCTTGATGCGGCTTACGGCGTTGGCCAGCCCCAGCCCGATGGCCGTTCCGTCCTGGATCATTCCGCTTTGAATGTCTTTGAAGAGATTCAGCAGCACGGTATGGTCGGTAGTGAGCGGGCATTGGGTAAAGCTTTCGGCCGAAAAGACTACCAGGCCGATATTGTCGTTGGGCCGGCCGTTGATAAAGGAGGCGGCCACGTCTTTGGCTGCCTCCAACCGGTTGGGCTTCAAATCTTGCGCCAGCATACTGCCCGAAATATCCATCGCCAGCATAATGTCGATACCTTCCGTGGAAGAATTTTGCCAGCTATTGGTGGATTGGGGCCGCGCCAGCACCACGATCAAAAGAGCGATCGCCGCCATTCTCAGGATAAAGGGAACATGCCGGAGATATACTTTCCAGGAAGATCCTCCCGGCGCCTCGAAGGCTTCGGTGGAAGACACCTGCAAACTGGCTTCGCTTTTGCTCAGTTTATAAATGTACCATCCGATCATGGGGATCAGCAGCAATAACAGATACAAATATGTAGGATTTGCAAATACCATCTTATTTTCGAATTTGGGTTGAATCGTTCGTATCGTTGCCGGTAGAAGCCGGCTCGGCAGAAGCGGCCGTTTGCGACGTGCCGGAGGTTGCGGACTGGCCCGGTGCCTGGGTCTCGGCCGGCCGGGGCTCGTCGAGCGGCTTGGTCTGGCTGACGAAGAGGTAAGCGTTTACCAGCGTCAAATCGTTTTCGTCGGGCAACGGGTGCATCTTGGCAAACTTCACGAAATCGGCCAATTCCAGGATTTGCCGGAGGTTGGCGTATACCGACCCGGCTTCGCTTTCGGTGCGGATGAAATCGAGAATTTCTCCCGATGTCATTTCCATGGCGTTCATTCCGAAACGGCCTGCCATGTATTTCCTCAGCGTATCCGTTATCAGCGTATAGTATTCCTTGCTTCGTCCCTGCTGCCACAGCTTTTGTTGCTTGATCTGGTCGAGCTCGAGAATAGCCTGCTCGTGAGGCGGCAATTCGGGCTCTTCCTTTTTAAACGGTATCAGCGATTTCCGGCTCCGGAGGCGTTTGATGACGTAAGCCGCCACGCAAATCAGGAAAAGCGCCAGCAGCACCCCATAGATCAGCGGATAATAATCGGCCCAGACGAAAGGCGGTTTCCATACGTCTTTGATGTCATTGAATTCTTCCGGCTTGTCGGCATTCACCGGTACGGTCGAAACCTTGAGGGCTACCTGGTTGGAATAAATCGTATCCGCTCCGTCGATTACTTTCAGGGGCGGCAACAGGTAAAGCGAGGAATCGAACGAAGTGACGAGAATATCTTGTTTGATCACCAGCCGGTCGTTCTCGATAACCGTCGAATCCGGTTTCGACAGGCTCAGCACCTCTACCCCCTTCGTCAGGGTATCGGCCGGAACAGCGATAAGCACGGGCCGGTCTTTATCGGCCGTAACGGTCAGATGCAGGACGGTTTGTTCGCCTATCAGAATGGCAGCCGAATCGATGGCTACGTCGATCAGCGTTTTCTGGGCCGAGGCTGTCCCCCAGGCCAGGGAAGCCGCCAGGACGAGCAACCAGCTACTTTTTTTCATTAATTTCATTGCATGCTTTAATTACGTTTTTCAAACAGGGCAATTAACGCTTTCACATAGTCGTCTTCCGTCCGGACGGATACGGAATCGACACGGCATTTCTTAAACGTGTCGTCCATCTCGGCCTGCCGTTTTTGCCACCAGTCGCGATAGGCGGCGCGCACCCGGGCCGACGAGGTGTCGATCCATTGTTCGCGGGCCGTTTCGGCGTCTTTTACCTTCATCAATCCGATAGCCGGAAGCTCGGTTTCCCGGCGGTCGTATACCTGGATGGCTACCACGTCGTGCTTGCGGTTGGCTATCGTCAGCGCGTCTTTGAAACCGCCTTTGTTGATGAAATCAGAAATCAGGAAAGCCGTGCAGCGTTTCTTGATGGCGTTGGTCAGGTATTTAAGTACCTGGGCGATGTCGGTTTTCGTATCTTCGGGATGGAAGTCGATCAGTTCGCGGATGATGTAGAGAATGTGTTTTTTCCCTTTCTGGGGGGGAATGAACTTCTCGATTTTGTCCGAGAAGAAGATCACGCCGATCTTGTCGTTGTTTTGGATAGCCGAAAAAGCCAGCGTGGCGGCGATCTCGGTCATTACCTCCTGCTTCATCACGTTGACGGTGCCGAAGTCGCGGCTGCCGGAGACGTCGACGAGCAACATCACGGTCAGTTCGCGTTCTTCTTCGAATACCTTCACGTAAGGACGCACGTACCGGGCCGTTACATTCCAGTCTATATCGCGTATATCGTCGCCGAACTGGTATTCCCTTACCTCGCTGAAAGCCATCCCGCGCCCTTTGAAGGCGGAATGGTATTGCCCGGCGAAGATATTCTTCGACAGGCCGCGGGTCTTGATTTCGATCCGGCGGACTTTTTTTAATAGCTCACTTGTTTCCATAGAATCAATCCTTCTCTTTTTTATATTTTTCGCTTAGGATAAAGCCTTCCTGTGCGGAGAAACAAGCCTCTCTTTTTTTCCTGAAAAAAATAAGAGACTTCCGGGAAGAAAATAAGGGACTTTTGCCGGCAAAATAAACTTATTTCTTGTCCCGGGTTCCTCTGGTTCCTCCGGCGGCTTTCAAGAGGGGGACGATTAAGGTACTTCTACCTTGTTCAGGATTTCGCTGATCACTTCTTCCGACGTCAGATTGTTGGCTTCGGCTTCGTAGCTCAATCCGATACGATGGCGCATCACGTCGTGGCAGACGGCGCGGATGTCTTCGGGAATGACGTAGCCGCGGCGTTTGATAAAGGCGTAGGCGCGGGCGGCCAGGGCCAGGTTGATCGAAGCGCGGGGGGAAGCGCCGAAGACGATCATGCCCGCCAGGTTGCCAAGGCCGTGTTCCTGGGGAAAACGGGTAGCGAACACGATGTCGACAATATAACGCTCGATTTTTTCGTCGAGATAAACTTCGCGCACCACTTTGCGGGCGTCGAGGATTTCTTCCTTGGTCAGGATAGGTTTGATGTCGGGTTTGTTGCCCGAGATATTCTGGCGTATGATCAGTTTTTCTTCTTCTTTCTTGGGATAGTTGATGATTACCTTCAGCATAAAACGGTCTACCTGGGCTTCGGGCAGCGGATAGGTTCCTTCCTGCTCGATGGGGTTTTGCGTGGCCATTACCAGGAAGGGTTCGGGCAGCTTGTAGGTTTTTTCGCTGATGGTCACCTGGCGTTCCTGCATGGCTTCGAGCAGCGCGCTCTGTACTTTGGCCGGGGCGCGGTTGATTTCATCGGCTAAGACGAAATTAGCGAAGATAGGGCCTTGCTTTACCTGGAATTCCTCGTTTTTCTGGCTGTAAATCATGGTACCGATCACGTCGGCCGGCAGCAGGTCGGGCGTAAACTGAATGCGGCTGTATTTGGCGTCGATCAGCGAGGCAAGGGTCTTGATGGCAAGGGTCTTAGCCAGGCCGGGCACCCCTTCGAGCAGGATATGTCCGTCTGACAGCAGGCCGATCAATAAGGATTCAACCAAATGTTTCTGTCCTACGATTACCTGATCCATGCCCATGGTAATCATATTTACAAACGAACTTTTGCTTTCGATTCGTTCATTCAACTCGCGAATGTCTACTGTCTGACTCATAGAATTTCTTATTTTATTGTTATGATTCTTGTCTTGATTTCCGGTAGCTTTTTTAAGCTGCACAAAATTAGAAATGTTAAATTCGCGCGCTTTACTTTTGCAGTTAAATAATACTAACCGCAAACTCTGTTTTTTATTTTATTTTACTTAAAATAAGAGGAAAATGTGTGCTATTCCGCGCCGGCCAGGATTTCGGTCTGGCGGGCGGCGGCCTTGGCGACAGAGGCTTTGTCGCGTGCGTCGATACCGTACATTTCTGGAACCGGTATATCGATCGGCGTACCCACCGGTATGTTGTTCGGATCGCTGATACGGGCCTTGTTGTATTCGTATAAATATACCCAGAATATTTTGCTGCCGTAGTATTCGAGCGAGACCAGCGTCAGCCGGCTGCCGGGTTCGATTTTAACGGTGCCCAGCAGTTTGGACGCGGGAGGCGGGGCAGGCTCGGAAACCGGCCGGGAGGGTCGGGGTTGCGGATCGGCTGCCGGGGAAGCGTTGGCCGTATCGGGGACGGTTTCCGTTTCGGGAGGGGTTTCCGTTTCGGCTGACGGGAGCTCGCTGCCGGGAGCGGCGGCGTCCCGCGGGGCGGATGTATCGGGATACCCCACTTCCACGCCGAACAGGATGGCCCGGACAAAATGACGGTTTACATAGAGATAAGCTCCTCCGAGACAGCACATCAACAGGGCAAAACCCAATACGACGTATTGACGGAAAACAGCGGCGTTCTTTTTGGTTTGCAGGCTGTCTATCTCGGGAAAACCGGCGTCGTTTTCAGCAGGAAGTTCCGCTTCCGGCGCGTGGGGAAGGAAATCCGGCGGCAAAGGAACGGAAGGATTCTCTTCCTGCAGTTCTTTTTCCGTATCTTCTTCCTCCGGTGTCTTTTCTTGGGATGTTTCTTCTTCCGGCATTTCTTCTTCCGGGGCCGAAATCAATTCGGGCAATATGTCGGGCAGGGTTTCTTCTTCCGGGGCCGGGCAGGCAGGCAAGGATTCCGCCGGTTTTTCCGGCTCTTCCTCCGAGGGAGTTTCCGGCGCAGCAGCCTCGGCCTGAGGCTCGTCGGGCATCACTTCTTCCACCGACTCGTCTTCGGCATCCGCTTCTTTGTCTTCCGCTTCCTCGGATGCTTCCAGGTCGGTAAAATCCACGTTTTCCTTTAGCTCCGTCGTTTCGAAAAAGGAAAAAGGCTTGTTTACCAGATCGCGCAATTCTTTGTCGGGCAGAAACGAAAATTTATAATGGGCCGGGATAAGAAAACGCTCGCCGGTACCCACGTGAATGCTTTCGCGCGGATCGACCAGGATGATTTTGAACGTGCCTATCCCTTTTACCTTGGCAATCTTGTCGCTATATACTCCTTCGCGTACCTGCGCGACAAATTCTTTCAGGAACGATTCGGCAAGTTGCTTGTCTTTCCCCGTACGCTCGGCAAGCGAAGCGGCTATATCGGGTATCGTCAGCCGGTTATTCATCGCTCGATAAGGCTTTCAGGCGGTTCTTGACGGTAGTGCCGGGCTTGAACGAAGGCACCAGCTTGGGGGGAACCAAATAGCGTTTGCCGTTGGCGGGATTTACCGAAATGCGTTCCGCTTTCTTTTTTACTTCGAACTGCCCCAGCCCTTGCAGGTAGACGGTATCGTTGTCGACCAACGCCGAACTCATTACGGCACTGAATGCGGCCAGCATTTCGGTTACTTCCGCTTGCGGCCACCCCAGGCGGCTGGCCAGTTCGGTAACGAGTTCTTTATTTTTCATACTTTCCTTCTTTTTGCAGATTCCGCTGCTATGTTAGTTATTTTTTTGTAAACAGTCAAATTTATTGACAGTTTTTATAGCCCGGCAATACGCTGCCGTACAGCTCGAATGCTTGGGCTTCTTCTATTTTCACGGGATAGAAGGAGCCGGGTATCAACCGGGTTTCTTTGCGAATCAACACCTCCGGGTCTACTTCGGGCGAATCGAACTGGGTGCGGCCGATATAAAAATCTTCTTCTTCCCGGTCGATGACGACGTTGAAGACCTGACCTATTTTGGAAGCGTTGATTTCGGCCGATATGGATTCTTGTACCCGCATCAGGTAATCCAGACGCTCCTGTTTTACCTCCCGGGGTATTTCGTCGGCATAATGGGCATAGGAATAAGTACCGGCTTCATGGCTGTAGGCAAAGGCGCCCAAACGTTCGAACCGGACTTTTTTCACGAATTCCACCAGCTCTTCAAAATCTTTTTCGGTTTCGCCGGGATGCCCCACCATCAGGGTGGTACGCAAATGGATGCCCGGTACTTCCCGGCGCATCCTTTCCAGCAAATCGTAGGTTTCCTGTTTGGTAACCGGACGGCGCATCTTTTGCAGCATCGCGTCGCTGATATGTTGCAAGGCGATGTCCATGTATTTGCATACGTTGGGGCGTTCGCGCATCACCCTGAGCAGATCGAAAGGGAAACGGGCCGGGTATCCGTAATGGAGCCGTATCCATTCCACGCCGGGAATATCGGCCAGGCGTTCTACCAGCTCGGGAAGGGCCAGGCGTTTATACAGATCGAAGCCGTAATAGGTGAGATCCTGGGCGATAAGCTGAAACTCCTTCACGCCCCGTGCGGCCAGCAGACGGACTTCGGTTGCCAGCTCTTCCATCGGCCGGGATTGGTACCGGCCGGTAATGATGGGAATGGAGCAGTACGAACAGGTGCGGTTGCATCCCTCGCCTATTTTCAGATAGGCGTAATGGGGGGGCGTGGTCAGCACCCGGTCGAACGCCAGCTCCTGACGGTAGGGTTTTCCCAAATCGCCGATCAGTTCTTTCCAGTTGAACTTGCCGTAAAAACGATCGACTTCGGGAAGCTCCGTTTGCAGTTCGCTCAGGAAGCGTTCCGACAGGCAGCCCATCACGTAGAGCCGGCCTATCCGTCCTTTTTTCTTCGCTTCTCCCAGCTCCAGAATCATATTGACCGATTCTTCCTGAGCGTCGCCGATAAACCCGCAGGTATTGACTACGACGATTTCGCCGTTGATGGTATGCGGATCGTGTGCCACCGTGTAGCCGTTGGCCTTGAACTGGCGCATCAATTGTTCGGAGTCGACCAGGTTTTTGGAACAGCCGAGGGTAATAATATCTACTTTGTTTTTTCTCATCTTGATGTATGAAATATCGTCGGGGAAAGGGAAATCGGCTTATTCGCCGAACAGGGAATTGACAAACTCGCGTTTGCGGAAAGCCTGCAAGTCTTCGATGCCTTCGCCCAGGCCGATGTATTTTACCGGAATCCGGAAATGATCGGAAATGCCGATCACCACGCCTCCTTTGGCCGTGCCGTCGAGCTTGGTTACGGCCAGGGCATTGACTTCGGTTGCCGCCGTAAACTGCTTGGCTTGCTCGAAGGCGTTTTGTCCGGTGGAGCCGTCGAGCACGAGCAATATTTCGTGGGGCGCGTCGGGAATAACCTTTTTCATCACGTTCTTGATCTTGGTCAGCTCGTTCATCAGATTGATCTTGTTGTGCAAACGGCCGGCGGTATCGATAATGACTACGTCGGCGCCGTTGGCTTTGGCGGAATTGAGCGTGTCGAAGGCCACGGAAGCGGGGTCGGAACCCATTTTTTGCTTCACGATAGGCACCCCTACCCGTTCGCTCCAGATAACCAATTGTTCCACTGCGGCGGCGCGGAAGGTATCGGCCGCCCCCAGATAGACGCTTTTGCCGGCTTTCTTGAATTGATAAGCCAGTTTCCCGATCGTCGTGGTCTTGCCTACGCCGTTTACGCCCACCACCATGATGACATAGGGTTTCTTGTCTTGGGGAAGGGTAAAGCCTTCGCCGTCGTCGGTATTGTTTTCTGTCAGCAACGAGGCGATCTCGTCGCGCAAAAGAGCCGTCAGCTCGTCGGTGGTGACATATTTGTCTTTCGCTACGCGCTTTTCGATCCGCTCGATAATTTTCAGGGTGGTATCGACGCCTACGTCGGAGGTGATCAGCACTTCTTCCAAGTTATCCAATACTTCATCGTCGACTTTGCTTTTACCGGCAATGGCTCTGGTTATTTTAGAAAATACGTTTTCTTTTGTTTTCGATAAACCTTTGTCCAAGGTTTCTTTTTTTTCTTTACTGAAAAAGCTAAAAATACCCATATATTGCTTTCTTTATTTATTTGGCTGCTAAGATACTACATAATTGAGAATTATCCGTCGGCCGGGGGAAATATTTTCAGGACGGCCGGTTTCAGCTCATCCGGTTCTTATAATCTTCATACCCGAAAGTCCGGTAAATTTCCAGCCGGTCGTCGGCCGTCCACAGGGCCAGCGAGGGATGGGGGATACCGTTGAATTGGGTAGTCTTGACGATGGTGTAATGAATCATATCCTCGAAAATCAACCGATCGCCCGGTTGGAGAGGCTCGTCGAACGACCAGTCGCCCATGTAGTCGCCGCTCAGGCAGCTATTGCCTCCGATGCGGTAAGCGGGTTTGCCCGCTACGCCGTCGACGGCGCCGCGGATAGCCGGTTTGTAGGGCATTTCCAGACAGTCGGGCATGTGGCAGGTAAACGAAGCGTCGATAATGGCGGTACGGATGCCGTGGTTTTCGACTACATCGACCACTGTGGCCAGCAGGAAACCGGTTTGCCAGGCAAAAGCGCTGCCGGGCTCCAGGATGATTTCCAGATTGGGGTATTTGGCTTTGAACGAGCGAAGCAGGGAAATAAGGTGCTCGCGGTCGTAGCCTTGCCGCGTCATCAGGTGCCCCCCTCCCATATTCAGCCATTTCAACTGCGGTAAAAACGCGCCGAACCGTTTTTCGACTTCGGCCAGCGTTTTTTCCAGGTCATGGGAAGTGGATTCGCAAAGGGTATGGAAATGGAAGCCTTCCAAGCCTTCCGGCAGGCGGTCGGGCAATTGGTCGCGTACTACCCCCATGCGCGAACCGGGCGCGCACGGATTGTACAAGTCGGTTTCCACGTCGGAATATTCGGGATTGACGCGCAAGCCGAAGGAGACGGGGCGCCTGGCTGTGCGGCCCTGGGGATAAAAACGGTGGAACTGCGAGAGGGAATTGAACGTCACGTGGCTGCTGTACCGGAGAATATCGGGGAAATCGGCTTGGGTATAAGCCGGCGAATAGGTATGAGCCGGACTGCCCATTTCCTCGAAAGCCAGCCGGGCTTCGTATTTCGAACTGGCGGTAGCTCCGGTAATGTATTCGCGGATGATCGGGAAGGCTTTCCATAGGGCAAATGCTTTAAATGCCAGGATGATGTTTACGCCGGCCCGGTCGGCCACGTCTTTGATAAGCGACAGGTTCCGCCTAAGTAATCTTTCTTCCATCACATAGCAGGGTGAAGGAATCGTTGTCAAATCTATCATTCGGTTCTCTTTTACGGCCTTTTACTGGTAAGGACGCGCAAAGATACGGAGTTCCGCCGACTTTTCAAACTTCCGCCCATGAAATGGAAAAATACCTGATCCGCGCGCCGGCCGGCGAAAAAGCGGCGCGCGAAAAGCGATACCTTAGGAAATCACCGTCAGCTTGGCAAATTTCAACAATAATTGCTTTTGGCCGAAATGGGTGAAAGCAACCGTTGCCTTGGCATTCGGGCCGTCGCCTTCGATGGAAAGAATCTCGCCTTCGCCGAAACGCTCGTGCCGCACTTGCGCTCCTACCTTCACTCCCGACAAGCCGGGCAAGGGCGGCCGCCCGGATGCTGCGGAGCTTGGGGAGTTGCCGGAAAAAGAGGCTCCGGCCGACGACGAAGACGGCTCGATACGCGACAAACGTTGCCGCTTGGCCGCCTGGGAAACCGGCGAGACAAAACTATCGTCGGAAGGCCGGGGCTGCCGGAAAGGAGAGGCAAAAGCCGGCCTTCCGGCATAGCGTTCGCGACTGGCGGCAAAGGAATCGACCGGGGCTGCCTCGTCGGGCAGGTCGAGGAATTTGACATCGATGTCTTTCAGAAACCGGCTGGGGGCGCACATCGCCGTCTGGCCGTTGCGGTAGCGGCTTCGGGCGTAGGTAAGGATACAATTGCGCTCGGCCCGGGTGATGGCTACGTAAAACAGCCTGCGTTCTTCCTCTACCGCCCGCGGATTGTCTTTCGACAAGGAAGAGGGAAAAAGGTCTTCCTCCAACCCTACCACGAACACATTTTTAAATTCCAGGCCTTTGGCGGCATGCACCGTCATCATCGTCACCTTGTTTGCCTGCTCGTCCTTATCGTTGTCCTGATCGGTCAAGAGGGATACTTCCGCCAGAAAATCGGCCAGAGAGACCTGCTCGGCTCCTTCTTCGCGCCGTATTTCGCAAAATTCGGCAATCCCTTTCAGCAATTCCTGCAAGTTTTCCTGTTTGCTGACGCCTTCTACCGACCGGTCTTGAAACAACGTGCCTACGATGCCGCTTTGCTTCACCACCAGGGTAGCCAGTTCCTCGGCCGAAAGCTGTTCGTTCTGCCGGATAAATTCTTCTATCATCGTGCGGAAGCCGGTCAGTTTGCGGGCCGTGCCGCTGTTGACGGGCAAAGCATATTCCAGAGGGGCCTGCAAAACCGTCCATAAGCTGACGCCATGTTGGGTTGCGGCCGCTACCAACTTGCCGACCGTGGTTTCGCCTATCCCTCGCGAAGGATAATTAATTACTCGTTTGAGGGCTTCCTCGTCGTGCGGATTTACAATCAGGCGGAAGTAAGAAATCACATCTTTGATTTCCTTGCGTTGGTAAAACGACAATCCTCCGTATATCTTATAAGGTATATTCCGTTTGCGGAGCGCTTCTTCCAGAATACGCGATTGGGCGTTGGTACGATAGAGAATGGCAAAATCGGCGAAGCTCGTATCGTCGCGGCGGCTTTGCATCTCGCCGATTTTAGCCGCTACGGCATACCCTTCTTCGTAATCGGAATAAGAGGCCGAGACGGAGACTTTGCTTCCTTCTTCGTTCTCCGAATATACCGTCTTCTGAATTTGCTCTTTGTTTTTATGGATCAGGCTGTTGGCGGCATTCACGATATTCTGGGTAGAGCGGTAATTCCGTTCCAGCTTGAAAATGCGGCAGCCGGGATAGATGTTTTTGAATTGCAGGATATTGTCGATATTGGCTCCCCGGAAGGAATAGATGCTCTGGGCATCGTCGCCCACCACGCAAATGCGCCCGTGAGGCTCGGCCAGCCGCTGCACGATC
This sequence comes from Tannerellaceae bacterium, assembly GCA_048465615.1. GTDB lineage: Bacteria > Bacteroidota > Bacteroidia > Bacteroidales > Tannerellaceae > Parabacteroides. Next base: position 88,013 of record DBFWLD010000026.1, on the reverse strand, counting down.
AGGTGTTGGGCGAAATTGGTATCCTGATATTCGTCTACCAGGATATACCGGAAGAATCCCTGGTATTTCTTCAGCACGTCGGGATGATCGCGGAAAAGAATATTGGTTTGAAGCAGAAGATCGTCGAAGTCCATCGCGCCGGCCTGCACGCACCGGCTTTGGTATCGTTTATAAATTTCCGGCATCAAGGGTATTTTGGCTTGCTGGTCGGCTTCGGCCAATTCTTTGCTCTGGGCGTAAGCCGCCGAGGTGACCAAGGCGTTCTTGGCGTTGGATATGCGGCTTTGCACCATGCCCGGACGGTATACCTTGTCGTCGAGCTGCATCTCCTTGAGAATCGCTTTGAGCAGGTTTTTGGAATCGGCGGCATCGTAGATGGTATAATTCGAAGGGTATCCGATATGTTCGGCCTCTACCCTGAGGATACGCGAAAAAATAGAATGGAACGTGCCCATCCATAACCTGCGCGCTACCGCTTCGCCGGTAATGGCGGCGATACGTTCCTTCATCTCGCGGGCCGCCTTGTTGGTAAAGGTGAGGGCGAGTATTCCGTAAGGAGGCACTCCTTGTTGGAGCAGGTAGGCGATCTTGTAGGTTAATACCCGCGTTTTGCCCGAGCCTGCGCCGGCTACTACCAGCGAAGGCCCCTCGCAATAAGTTACGGCTTGCCGCTGGCTTTCGTTCAGTTGGTCAAGATATTCTTCCATTCCGTGCTTGTTCTATCGTATAGTCAGATAGCGATGATTTGGTGTTGTTTGATTGGAAAATAACAGAAAACGGAGGACAGCCCTTCGCAGGCCGGCCTGCTTTTTCCGCGGGCAAAAATAAGGATTAAAATCGAAAGATCGCGCATATTGCGGGAAGAAGGCGAGGAAGGCGGAAACTTAACGTTAAATCCGGCAAAAAGAATATGCCGGCCCGCGCGGATTGGAAAAAATAGCGTAATTTTGCGGGTAGAAGCAAGGTCGTCATACGGCTATATCTCCCAATTTCCATCGTTTTAAATCGCGATACGCCTCATTATCGATTGGAAACACGAGGTGCTTTTCTGCTCGGAAAATAAAAAAGCGGAAAGGCAACAAAGGCAAAAAGGTTTTATCAACAGGTTCCTAAATAATTTTCAAATGAAAAAAAGTTTGTATGCTCTCCTGCTCTCGGCAGGATTGAGTTTTTCCCTGTCGGCCCAGACAGGCTATACTCCTTCGGAAGAAAACCGGAAAGCTCGGGAAACCTTCCAAGACAACAAGTTCGGTATTTTCCTCCACTTCGGTCTTTACAGCATGCTGGCCGACGGGGAATGGGTGATGACGAATAAAAATCTGAATCACGAAGAATACGCCAAACTAGCGGGCGGGTTTTATCCGGCCAATTTCAATGCTGCCCGGTGGGTGGCGGCCATCAAGGCGTCGGGCGCCAACTATATTTGCTTTACCACCCGTCATCATGACGGCTTTTCCATGTTCGACAGCCGATATACCGATTATACGATCACCAAGGCCACCCCTTTCGGGCGCGACCTGGTGAAGGAACTGGCCGACGAATGCCATAAGCAGGGCATCGGCCTTCATTTCTACTATTCGCTGCTCGATTGGTCGCGCGAGGACTATTATCCGCTGGGACGTACCGGAACCGGAACCGGCCGCGCCTCCCACGGCGACTGGTCGACCTACGACCGGTTTATGAAAAACCAGTTGACGGAACTGCTGACCCGCTATGGCCGGGTAGGCGCAATCTGGTTTGACGGGGAATGGGATCAGGATCAGCATCCCGGTTTCGACTGGGGGCTGCCGGCTTTGTACGAGCATATTCATAGGTTGCAGCCGGGTTGCCTGGTGGGGAATAATCATCATCATACGCCGGCTCCGGGCGAGGATATTCAGATTTTCGAACGCGATCTGCCGGGCGAGAACAAAGCCGGCTTGTCGGGACAGGCCATCAGCCCGCTTCCGTTGGAAACCTGCGAAACGATGAACGGCATGTGGGGCTACAAGATTACCGATCAGGATTACAAATCGGCCCGTACCTTGATTCATTATCTGGTAAAAGCGGCCGGGATGAATGCCAACCTGCTTTTGAATATCGGGCCGCAGCCTGACGGCTCGCTGCCTGAGGTGTCCGTGCAACGGCTGCGGGAAATAGGCGATTGGATGAATGTCTACGGGGAAACGATTTACGGAACCCGGGGCGGCTCCGTTACGCCACGTGCCTGGGGAGTGACTACCGAAAAAGAGAATACGATGTATGTTCATATCCTTGATTGGCAAGACCGGGAACTTTTTCTGCCCGTGGCGGGCAGGCAGGTAAAAAAAACCGTTCGCTTCAAAGACAAATCGCCTGTCCGCTTCACCCGGGATAAAGAGGGGATTGTGTTGAAACTGCCGGAAGTGCCTTCGGAAATCGATTACGTAGTGGAATTGACGTTCTGAAAAAATCCGGAAGCCTAGTTGCGGGCGGCCCCTCGAAAAGCGTAATCAACTTTTCGAGGGGCCGTTTATCTTTTCCGCCGCTTTACGACGCGAGGGAGGAAATACCGTGCCCGGTGAAAAGCCTAAACTTCTTCGGGCGCGATTTCAATGCAGTAGGAAGCTTCGAAGATTTCGGCCGGCTCCAGCTTCTGCATCCAGTCTTTCTCCTTAAATTCTCCCTGATACCCTACCCGGTCGCAACGGCCGTACCAGGGTTCGATGCAAACGAAAGGAGCGTCTTTGCCGGGAGGCGACCACAACCCTGCGACAGGCGACGTAAAACGGAGGGAAAGCACCGGACGACGCTGCGTATCCAACAAGGCAACCTCTCTTAACTGGCTGTTTTCGAAAATCAGCGCATCTTTGTCGAAGGTATGGACGTCGAGCGGAAGCAAACCGTCGACAAGGGGAAGCGGATACGATTCCGGCAGCACGCACCCCTGCTCTCCGATCAGTTTATACTGCAATCCTTCGGTGCGGTCGAAAGCAAAAAAGCCGCGGGCCGGGTCGCCGGCTTTCCTGTCGGGATAATAAAAAGCCGGATGCGCTCCGATCTGGAAATACATCGGTTCCCGGCCGGTATTCTTCACCGTCCATGACACCTGGATGCAACGTCCTTCCAACCGATAACCGATTTCCAGCAGAAAAGGAAACGGATAAACGGCCAAGGTACTTTCGTCGGACGACAAGCTGAAACGCAACTCCCGGGCTGTTTGGGAAACTGTTTGAAACAATTTGTCGCGAGCCATGCCGTGCTGCGAAAGCCGATAAGACCGGCCTTTATGGCGGTATGTATTTTCCCATACGGCCCCTACAATGGGGAAAAGCACGGGCGAATGCCGTTTCCAGTAGGCCGGGTCGGCGTTCCAAAGGTATTCGCGCCCCGTGGCCACCGAGGTAATCCGGGCCAGTTCCGCGCCCTCTTCGTTCACTTCCAATGATAAATACGCGTTTGTCAATGTTTTCATACTGTATGTTTTAACTTTAAAATAGACACTTTTTCCTTTTCGACGCCTCTTCAGGACGGTTCGCGAATACCCTCCAGGTACTGCCCGGCAGGCAATCCCGCCCGTTCGAGGAATCCGGCTAACGCGCCGTACAGCAAAGGCTGGCAGCGATAATCGGGCAGTTCCACGCTCAGCAAACAATCTTTGGGAATCGAAACAGGCACATACGGAATCAGTCTTCCTTCCGCATACCGGTATTCCGCCTCTTGCGGCTCCCGCAACAAGGCCATACGCCACTCCCGCTCGCAGGCGAACCGCGGTTCTTTCACCTCCAAGCAAGCATTGCACAACATGGAGAAGAAGCGGGAAGACGGCGCGAAGCCCGTGTGTTCGGCATCGTAAAAAAAGCGGTCGTATTCCACTTCGAGTTGCTCGCGGAACAGGCGCGAAGCTTTCTGAGCATCGTATTTGCAGTTCACCAGAAAACGATTTTCTTCCAAACAGTTCTGAACTAGTTTGCCGGAATCGAACGTCAGGATAACGTCAGGATTTTTTCCGGCAGTTTCCCGCCCGGTCTCCGTCCATACGCCGGCGGAAGAATTTACCACCGCTTCTTTTTCGGCATAAAAAGGCAGCATATACATTTCCGCCTCCGGTCCCACCAGCATGCGCCGGTTTTCCCGGAAAAAAGGCATTTGCCGTTTCGAGGCTTCCGGCGGAATCCCTTTTTCGGTTTCATACGCTCCGATGGCCTGCCGGAGTACATCCAGCCCGTAATCTATTTCCCCGGAAGGAACGGCATACATCAGATGTACGGCAACTGCCCGCCACGATCCGGCATTTGCGGCCGGTTGCCATCCTTTTATAAAGGTCTCGAGCGGCACGCGTTGATATAATTCCATAAAATATATATTTTTTTGATCCAAATATACGCGATTTATCGACGATTCACTACCTTTGTTACCACTATTATATTCCTAAACCCCTAAAGTAAGTAGAAAAATGAAACGTCGCGATTTCTTAAAGACCAGTGTAGTAGCCGGCGCTGCCCTTACGCTGAATTTTGAAGGACTGCAAGCCGCTTTATCCACCAATACGGTTGCCGTAGAAAAAGCTCCCGACCTGGTAGCCGTAATGGGCGGCGAACCTGAAGTAATGCTCGAAAAAGCGCTCGAAGCGCTGGGCGGAATCGGTAACTTTATCAAAAAAGGCCAAAAAGTCGTGATCAAACCCAATATCGGTTGGGATCGTACGCCCGAAATGGCCGGCAATACCAATCCTAAGCTGATAAAGGCATTGATAAAGAAGTGCTTCGAGGCGGGAGCCGAGAAGGTAACGGTATTCGACCATACCTGCGATACCTGGCAAAAATGCTACGAAACCAGCGGAATCGCCGCTGCCGCCAAAGAGGCCGGAGCTATCGTGATGCCGGGCAACGACGAAAAATATTACAAGGAAGTATCGATTCCGGGAGGGGTAAACCTGAAAACGGCCAAAATACACGAATCCTTGCTCGAGGCCGACGCCTGGATCAATGTGCCTGTGCTGAAAAACCACGGCGGGGCGAAGATGACCTGCGCCATGAAGAATTACATGGGTATCGTATGGGATCGCCGCTTTTTCCATTCCAACAACCTGCAACAATGTATCGCCGACATCTGCACCTGGCAGAAAAAACCGGTACTGAATATCGTGGATGCTTACCGGATCATGCACCAGAACGGCCCGCAGGGAAAATCGGCAGCCGACGTGGCCGTGCTCAAATCGCTGATTGCTTCGCCCAATATCGTAGCAGTAGATACGGCCGCGCTCAGACTGTTCAATCAGGTGAAAAAGCTCGATATGGAAGCGGTAGGCCATCTGGGCATGGGAGAAGCGCTCGATTTGGGAAGCACCGACCTCGACAAAGTCACCATCAAACGTATCAAAATATAGAGAATGAAACGACCGAATTATTTAAAAGGGTTGCGGGTACTGCTCGCAATCCTCATTTTCATACCTATACTTCTGTTTTTCCTGGATTTTGCCGATATATTGCCCGATACCACCAGCAACCTTTTGCGGTTGCAAATCGTTCCGGCCGTTCTGGCCGGGGCGCTGGGTATCCTGGTCTTCCAATTGCTGCTGACGCTGGCCTTCGGCCGCATCTATTGTTCCGTGATCTGTCCGGCAGGCGTTTTGCAAGATATTATCAACCGGATATTCTGTGTGGGCAAGAAAAAGAAAAACGGCAGCCGGAGGTTTCGTTACCACCGCCCTCAGAATCTGCTTAGGTATGCGCTTCTTGCCGTTACCGCCCTGACGGCCATAGCCGGATTCAGCGGTCTTTTGTTGCTGCTCGACCCTTACAGCAATTTCGGCCGCATAGCGACCAACCTGATGCGGCCCGTCGTGATTTGGGGCAATAACCTGCTGGCGGAAGGGCTGACGCATTTCGATAATTACACGCTCTACCATATTACTGTCAGCAATGTAACGACGGCTGCCTTAACGGCAGCGGCTATCGCCCTTCTCGTTTTTATCGGCATGGTGATATGGCGCGGCCGCCTGTTTTGCAATACGCTTTGTCCGGTGGGCGCCTTGTTGAGCCTGGTTTCCCGGTATTCTCTTTTCCGGATTTCCTTCGATAAAAGCGCATGTACCCATTGCGGCAACTGCGAGCATACCTGCAAAGCCGAAGCCATCGACAGCCGGACGCTCACTATCGACACTTCCCGTTGCGTGGATTGCTTCAATTGTGTCTCTTCCTGCGCTAAGGGCGGATTGCAATACCGGTTCAAGCCGACTTTCAAATCGGAAACAAAAACTGCCGTCCCGGCTCCCGCGAAGGCGGAAAAGGCAGATGCCGCCGCCGCGCCCAACAGTCGCCGCACTTTTCTGGCTACCGGCGTCGCCGTAGCTTCCTCCTTGCCGGTCGTTTCGGTGCTGGCCGAGGCTTCGGCCCAGGGGCAAGGAAAGGGAAAAGGGAAAGGAAAAAAGCATGCTAAAAAATGGGCTCCCGTCACGCCTCCCGGTTCTCTGAGCCTGGAACGATTCAAGGATCGTTGCACCGGCTGCCATCTGTGTGTCGTACAATGCCCTACCCATGTACTCAGGCCGGCCGGACTGGAATACGGTTTCGACTACCTGCTCAAACCGCGCGTAGCCTATATCGACAGTTATTGCAATTACGAATGTACCGTCTGCTCGGAGGTTTGTCCCAACGGGGCGATCAAACCGCTTACGAAAGAAGAAAAGGCCACCACCCAGGTAGGTATCGCCACCTTCTTTATCAACCGATGTATCGTGCATACGGAAGGAACCGATTGCGGAGCCTGTTCCGAACATTGTCCTACCCAGGCCGTGCATATGATACCGTATAAAGGCACGCTTACCATTCCGGCTGTCGAACCCGATCTTTGCATCGGCTGCGGCGGTTGCGAATCGATCTGCCCGGTACGGCCTATGCGTGCCATCATCATCAAATCCAATCCGGTACATAAATTCGTAGAAAAGCCCGGTCTGGAAGAGGTGAAAGAGGTAGAAGTAGAAGATTTCGGATTCTGACGGATGGCGGGAGTTCTTCTCCCTTTATCCCCTATGATACGGAAACGCCGGGGCCCCTCGCAGCCCTGGCGTTTTTTATAGAAGCACACGGCCGACCGGCCGCTTTCCGCCATCCCGCAAGGGGTTAGCCCATAGAAAGCATGCTGCACAACATAACTGAAAATCCGTTTAGTCGAGATACTTTTCCTATTTTTACGGCATATCAACAAACAAACAAAACCTATGAAATTTATTAAACACACCAAAGCCTCCCGGCTGACGCTTATTTATCCTTCCCGATCCGTTGCTTCCAACAACGTTATTCCTACGCTGGAAGAAATGAAGCGGCTTCTGGATGAAAACGAAGGCATGATGAAGGAATTGAAGGAAAAAACAAATACCACGCTTCAGTTGGATGCTTCCGACGATGCTTCTTTCGACCGCGACGAATTGATTGCCGCCTTGCGTTTGATGATCAAGGTGCAAGGAAATATCATCCACCAACAGCAGTTGGAAATTATCTGGCTGAAAGTTAAAAATTACATGCCCGGGAAAAAGTAACCCTTCTTCGAGCCTTGGAAAGCATAAGCGGCTAATAAACAGGCCGAAATATCATTTTGCAAAAATGCTTTGCAACTAAAACAAGTATTAGTACCTTTGCAGGATGAAATTCGAACTACACTATAACGACACGAAATCGAACGCGCGGGCGGGCTTGATTACTACCGATCACGGTACGATCGAAACGCCCATTTTTATGCCTGTCGGTACGCAAGGTACCGTAAAAGGCGTTCATCTTACGGAACTTAAAGAAGATATAAAGGCCCAGATTATTCTGGGCAACACTTACCACCTTTACCTTCGCCCGGGCCTCGACGTACTCGAAAAAGCCGGAGGATTGCATCGCTTCAACGGCTGGGATCGTCCGATTCTGACCGATAGCGGCGGCTTTCAGGTATTTTCGCTGTCCGACAACCGGAAGTTGCATGAAGAGGGAGCCGAATTCCGCTCTCATATAGACGGTTCGAAACATTTGTTCACCCCGGAAAAAGTGATGGACATACAACGTATTATCGGTGCCGACATCATCATGGCCTTCGACGAATGTTGCCCCGGCGACGCCGATTACGAATATGCCAAAAAGTCGCTTGCGCTTACCGAGCGTTGGCTCGACCGCTGTTTCGAACAGTTCGACCGAACCCAGCCCAGATACGGCTATTCCCAAAGCCTCTTCCCTATCGTGCAGGGTTGCGTTTATACGGATTTGCGCCGGAAGGCAGCCGAAAACATCGCCCGGCGGGAAGCCGACGGAAATGCGATAGGCGGACTGGCCGTAGGCGAACCGACCGAAAAGATGTACGAGATGATCGAAGTGGTCAACGAGATTCTTCCCAAAGACAAACCCCGCTACCTGATGGGCGTAGGCACCCCGATCAATCTGTTGGAGGCCATCGAGCGGGGCGTGGATATGTTCGATTGCATCATGCCCACCCGCAACGGTCGTAACGGTCAGATTTTTACGCGCTTCGGCACCATCAACCTGCGCAACAAGAAATGGGAGGACGATTTTTCGCCCGTCGATCCCGACAACCATTCGTATGTAGATACGCTGTATACGAAAGCTTATCTGCATCATCTTATCAAGGTAAACGAACTTCTGGGCCTTCAAATCGCCTCGGTACATAATTTGGCCTTCTATCTCTGGCTGGTGAAAGAAGCCCGCAAGCATATCGCGGCCGGCGATTTCACGACGTGGAAAAGCGGCATGGTGGGTCAATTAGCAAACCGGTTGTAAAACAAAAGGTATGAAATTCAGACTAAAACGGATCGACTGGTATATCATCAAACAATTCCTGGGCACCTATGTTTTCGCCATTGCCTTGATTATATCTATTTCGGTTGTCTTCGACATCAACGAAAAGATCGATAAATTCCTCAATCCCGATGTTCCTCTCAAGGCGATTATAGTGGATTATTACCTGAACTTCATTCCTTATTTCGCCAACCTGTTCAGCCCGCTTTTCACTTTTATCGCGGTCATTTTCTTCACTTCGAAGCTGGCCGATCATTCGGAGATCATCGCTATGCTGGCCAGCGGAATGAGCTTTCGGCGGTTGATGCTGCCGTATGCTATTTCGGCGGCTATCATCGCCGGCGTCACCTTCGTATTGAATGCTTTCATCATTCCTCCGGCCAATACCACCCGTATCGATTTTCAGAACAAGTATATCCGCAACAAAAAAGTAGACTATGTGCGCAACGAGCAACTGGAGGTAGAGCCGGGCGTGATTGCCTATTTCAACAGCTACGACTCGCGGTCGAATATGGGCTATCGCTTTTCTCTGGAGCACTTCGAAGACAAAAAACTGGTCTCGCGGTTGACGGCCAATTCCATCAAATACGACTCGCTCTATACCTGGACGGTCATCGACTATATGATCCGCGATTTCGACGGCATGCACGAACATATCCGCGAAGGCTCGCGCATGGATACGACGCTTACCATCGTGCCCGCCGATTTCCTGATTTCCGCCAACGATTGCGAGACCATGACCTCGCCGGAATTGAAAGTATACATCGACCGGCAGAAAAAAAGGGGCATCGGTAATATCCAGACCTTCGAAATCGAATACCATAAACGGTTTGCCACGATTATGGCCGCTTTTATCCTGACCACTATCGGCGCTTCTCTTTCTTCGAGGAAAATCAAAGGAGGAATGGGGCTGAATATCGGAATCGGCCTGGGGCTCAGCTTCTCGTATATTCTCTTTATGACGGTTACCTCGACTTTTGCCATCAACGGGTATGTAAGCCCGATGGTGGCGGCGTGGATACCGAATATCCTCTATACGTTTATCGCCATTTATCTGTATCAGAAGGCGCCCAGGTAAGGGGCGCTTAGGGCGGGCAGGCTGTTTCCGGCCTGCCCGCCCCGGCCCTATCCTTATTCGACACTAATCAGTAAATAAATCCAGCATGAAACAAATAAGAACCTTTTTCCGACTGATGCTATACGGCATTCTCCTGTGTCATTTTTCATTCGGAGCGTGGTCGTCGTCCCTCGCCGGCCGGTTTGGAAACTTATCTTTGCAAGAAGAAAAAGACAATATTCTGGCTTTGGCCGCTATGGTATACGTTTTGCAAGACTGGCAAGTGGGCAACGATCCGCCTCGCGGGTATAACATAGGCGCCCTTTTATACAAAGCCCCCGATTCCATTATCGGGTTGCATCGCAATTCGATTTTCCTTGCCAACGACAAAACCCAGCATGCGGAAGTGGGCCTGATGCAAGCCTATTTGCAACGAGCATTTTGCGCGTATCCTCAGAATACGCTCAGCGGCATGCAAATCGTTACTACGTTAGAACCTTGCATGATGTGTTCGGGAATGATGATTTTCCTGGAAGTGGATACGGTAAAATACATCCAGGCCGATCCCGATTACGGCAAAAACATAGAAAGGCTGGCACAGGATTGGACGGATGCGGAAGGTATTCACCACCCGACCAACGAAAGATGCGCCCGTATCCGGTCGATTTCTTTGAAAGGGACTTGTTTGGCGACCGAAATGCTGAACAAGGGGTATAAAATCCATACCCGGACTACTTCGGATAAGGGTATGGCGGGGTTTCTGAAAACGGCGATAGCCTACGATATTTATACCAAAGCGGATATGCTTCTCAAAAACTGGAAGCCTATTTATCCGGATAATAAAACGCTTTTGGAAAATGCACGTAACATACTGCATATTCCGTGCCTTCCGGTGAACGACAGGGAAAAGGATGCCGCCCAAGCCAATTACGAGTTATTTCTGGAATTATATAATTCGATAGAAGGATACCGGCCCGCTTTTGAAAAAGAGGAAGAGATACGGTTTAGCCTCAATGGGCAGCCGGACAGCACCGGATGCTTGTAAAAAGAGGGCGTTGCAAAAGCTAATTGAAAACGGCTCTTCCAACGCCCTTTCTTGTTTTATATCCGGAATTTCTTCCGGCTTTTTCAAGTTCGAGCCACAGCTAAAAAATCCGGTAAACGAGCTGGAAAGAGAGTACCGGATAAAATTTCCATTTGGTAAGGCTTTCGGTAATTTTGCTCACTTCTTCGCCGGCCACATCTCCTACGTATCCCGTACCGGCAGTCTCGATTTTCGGCGTGCCGTGGTACATAGCGCCGACTTCCATTTTGAACCCGAACCGCGAACGGGGAATGGAGCGGCCGAAGCCTAAGCCGAAATAAGGTTTCACGGCATTCGTTTTCAATTTCGCATGTACCATGCCCTGCTCGTCGGGCTCGATTACGGTACCTCCGATCTCGAACGATTTGTTACTATGCCCTTGGGCCTCGATACCGGTATTTCCCATATAGAGCCCCGCCGTGATATGGAAAGGCGCTTTCCGGAAAGGGAACCAATCGGCCAGGATATTCCCGTTCATCAGTTTGACGTCGGCATCGGCTTCTACTTCCAATCCCTTTTTGTCGTAATCGTACGAGAAACTGAAAGGCAGGGTGGTAAACCCGGCCCGGAGGGCGAAATGGCTGCCTAAGGGGGCGGCAAATTCCAATCCCGGCCCGACGGAACTGACATTTAAGGCCACTGAAAGATGGTCGAAACATCTGCCCGATTCACTTTGGGCGCTTACGAGCCGCGGCATACCCAGCATGACCAGCAAGGTCATGATTGTTACTAATTTTTTCATATAATTTTCAGAGTATAAATAAAAGACAAATTTAGCTAAATAAATGGAATTGAGAAGGGCGAGGAGAAAATAATTGCCTGAAAATACGAAAGAAGATAGCAAAGCAAAATTTATCCTAACATTCAAGCAGTTGGCTGGTAGGGGAAAAAGAAGTATGAAAAAGCGGGAAACAGACCGGGAAGGGTTTGGAGCCCTTCACTGATTCCGTTTCCCGCTTTACGGTATAACGCTATAAGAAATTACTCTTTCGTAAATACCAAACCGAAATCCAAGGTTTGGGCATTCGGCAGCAAGTTAAGCAGCGCGGGCAGTATTTGCTGGATATTCGCCGGAAGCATCGGCGTTACGATCGGAGCTATCACTTGGGCTACCGGCACGATCAACGACTTGTCGGCATAAAAAGTAGCCTCGTTGCCTTCTACCTTCATTTCAAGGGGCACTGCATAATAACCGCCCAGGTCGACCAGCAACTTCGTCAGGTCTTCTACCTTCAGGCCGTACCCGGCCAGCTTGTCGCCCAGGAAAGCAGCCGCCAGCTCCACATAATTTTTGTCGATAGCCAACAGTAATTTCCCGTCGATCACGCAATATTGAAAATTCATAGCCGAGGCTATGTTTTCCGGCAGGCCCGATTCTTCTGTTGCGCCGACCTTGCGCCAACCCACGCTGAAAATACCGTCGACACCTAACAAGGGCGTCACCGATTCTACTTTCTGGGCTATCAGCGCCCCTAAACGGGGCAGCAGCAGTTTCACCATTCCGTCGATGGTGGGGTCGCCCGTCACGATGTTCGCATATACGACGGCCGAGGTCGTGGCGCCTATATCGGTAAATTTCAACTTCCACTCTCCCGTTATCGGCGAAGTTATTTGCCGTACGACCCACACGCTCAACATCTCTCCCTGAAAGCCGCCGGCTACCTTCACCGTTCCGTCGGAAACCGAAGCTTCACCACTGAAACGATACGCTCCGTCTTTTTCTTCCAAGGCGACGTCGAGCGTGAGCTGAGGCGTTTCGGGAAGCACATTCGTCAGAACGACCGATGCTTTTTCCGAGGAAGAAGCCGTAATGGTAACCGATCTGTAACCGATAGGCAAAGTCTTTTCATTCAAGGTAAGAGACAGCTTCTGGGCTCCCTCGTAGGTGCCGGAAATGCTTTCCCAGCCCTCTTTGCCCGATTTATCGTCATCGTCGCTACAGGCGGTAAAAAAACCCACCAGGCACACTAGTGCCAACAAACACATCCATTTTTTTTTCATAACTGATTTACATTAAATTAAACACTCGCTCGCTTGCTTTCTAAACGACAGTTTAGTTAAGGAAGCAAAACGGCGGCTAAACTACCTATTTCCCTGCGTATATGCAAGTTAAAAAAAACGCCGGATCGTTAAATCCGGCGTTTAGACCATTCAATCCTTAATAAAGGACTTAGTTGGCAACGGGGCGCAGAATATACGAGAAGCTGTATTTCTTGCCCAAGAGCCGATATTCGTCCATCGGCTTATCGCCCCAACTGGTATCGCCGCCCAGCCCGCGTTGTTGCCAGTCGATATTGACGGCCAAGAGGTCGCGGCGGTCGATGTCGGCCATATGCTGTTGCTTTTTTGTCAGGCCCGGATCGAAATCTTCGTCCAGATTATGGCGGGCGGTAAAGTTCAGCGGTTCGCCTACCGCTTCAATCTCCAACCCGTTTCCCTTGCCGTCGGTAAAAGTCACGCTGCGGAGGCCGCCCCGGTTACCGTTCTCCTGCGGGCGGATATACTCGAAGCCCAGGTCGTCGACCCGGCTCTCATAGCGACCCACAAACATGGAGCGGCTGCGATCCCAATAATTTTCAAGCGGCCCGCGGCCGTAATACGAAACATAATCGAAAGCCGTCGGTAATTGCATCTTCATGCCGAAACGTGGCAATTCCGGCATTTCCTTATCGCCCATATCGATAGTCGCGCTTACTTCCACCGAACCGTCTTTGCGGATCAGGTAACTCAACACATAATCTATATCGATATAAGCCAGCTTGCCGCGGGCCGTTACGGCCACTTCCCCGCCGGGACGCCGGTCTACCTGGGCCGAAGTAATCTTCAGATGATTGCCGGCCGTGCGCCAGACATTGGTTTTCGCCGCCAAATCCTCGCCAAAATCGTTATCGGTCGGTGCCCGCCAGAAATTGGGAACAGGAGCCGAGGTAAGCAAATTAGCCCCCTGGTACGAATAAGCGGCAAGCAATCCGTTTTTCAGGTCGATGACGCCTTTTACCGCGCCGCTTTCAAACCGGAGCGCGTTGTCGTCTTGCTGTACGGTAAGGTTGCCTTCCGGCGTATCCGTTTTTTCGAAATAACGGCTGACGGGCAAAAGCATTTGTTCGGAAGCCACGATATGGCCTACAGGTACCAATTCCGTGCCGACCTTTTCCACGGCTTTCAGGTTCAGGAAATATTCTTCGCCGGCCTTAGGCGTAAAATGGGGCAGCGGAATCGTGACCGGCACGGTTGCGCCCGGTTTGCCGGAAACCGCAAAACTGCCCGAAGCTACCACCTTGTCGTTTACCTGAAACGACCATTCGTAATTATAATGGTTCAGATCGGTGAATTGATAGTAATTGATCAGCCGGATCCGGCCCTTTTCCACTTCTACCGGTTCGAAGTAAATCCCTTGATAGGTCTTCTTTACTTCATACAAGCCCGGGTGAACGGTGCGATCGGAACTTACCAAGCCGTTGGCACAGAAATTCTGATCGTGCGTCCAGCGGTCGCCTCCGAAATCGCCGCCGTAATAGAAATAAGTACGGCCGTTAGGATCGACCGCCTCCAAACCCTGGTCTACCCAATCCCAGATAAAGCCTCCCTGGAGTTTGGGCGAATGCAGGATCACATCCCAGTATTCCTGGAAATTGCCGGTACTATTGCCCATGGCATGAGCGTATTCGCAAAGAATCCACGGCCGGTCGGTGTCGGTACGGTCGGCGTATTTTTGCAGTCGCCCGGGCGAAGTATACATCCAGGCAATCAGGTCGGAATAGGGTTCGCTTTCGGGAGCCCGCTCGCATTGTACGGTACGGGTGGGGTCGTAGGCTTTCGTCCAATTATACATCTCTTTATAATTCGGCCCGAAATCGCTTTCGTTCCCCAGCGACCACCCGATCACGCAAGGATGATTCTTATCCCGTTCCACCATGCGCTGCATCCGGTCCATCAACTGCCCGAGCCAATCGGGGTTGAACGACGGATGACGCGTGCGGTCGAAACCGTCGAGCCCGTGCGATTCGATATTGGCTTCGTCGATGACGTAAAGGCCGTAGCGGTCGCACAATTTATACATGTCGGGGCTTTGGGGATAATGGCTCATGCGGATCGCGTTCAGATTGAAAAGCTTCATCAGCCGGAGATCTTCCACCCGCGTGGCGTCGGTCAGGGTATGGCCGGTACGGGGATGGTGCTCGTGAAGATCGGCCCCCCGGATAATAATAGGCGTTCCGTTGATCAGCACCTGGCCGGTTTTCATTTCGATCTTCCGGAATCCGGTTTTCACAGCCGTCAGTTCCACCGGTCGGCCCGAGGCGTCTTTCAGCGTAAGCGTCACGTCGTAGAGATTGGGAAACTCGGCGCTCCATAAAGCCGGACGAAGCACGTTGCGGGAAAAGGAGACTTTCTGCCGGCCGCCGGCTGCCACTTGGGGCACAGGCATTTCGCCGGTGAAAATCGTCTTTCCGGCCGGATCGCTCAGGGCTACTTCCACCCGATAGCCCGCCGCCGGCTGAGGATTGAAATTGCGCACTTCCACATCGAGGTTGAAAATGCCGTTTTTATATGTCTTGTCCAGATCGCCGATTGCAAAGAAATCTTCCAGAGACACTTTCGGACGGGCAATCAGATACACGTCGCGTTCAATACCGGCCAGACGCCAAAAATCCTGATCCTCCAGATAGGAAGCGTCGCTCCATTTGAAGACTTCGACGGCCAGCAGGTTTTTACCTTTCCTGAGGTATTTCGTAATATCGAATTCGGCAGCCGTTTTCGAAGCTTTGGAATAGCCTGCCCGCTCGCCGTTTACCCATACCGTGGCAGCGCCGGCTATCGATTCGAAATGCAGGATAATTTCGCGGCCGTCCCAGCCTTCGGGCACTTCGAAGACCGTGCGGTAGGAGCCTACGGGCAAATCTTCATTGTCGAGATAAGGGGGATTTTTCGGAAAGATATAGGTGACATTGGTATAAACCGGGACGCCGAATCCGTGCATTTCCCAATTCGAAGGCACTTCCAGGTTGTGCCAGTGATTGTCGATATAATCCGTCTTGTAGAAATCTTCCGGGCGTTCGGAAGGCTTGGAACTGAAGTGAAACCGCCAGGTTCCGTTCAGGCAATGTACGAAGGGAGTGTCGAACTTCTGCCCGCCGATAGCCTCGGCTTTTCCCTGATAAGGAACAAAGGTAGCCCGGGGCTTCTCCACCCCTTCGCTTACCAGCTTGGGGTTTTCCCAGAAATTAGTCTGGGCCTGCAACGCGGTGGCCAGCCACAGCGCGCATGAGATAATGGATACTTTTTTCATGAATCGTAGCAATAGGTTGTTATCCGACAAATGTATATAAAAAAAGCCGGAAACCCATCTGCCGGAAGCCCGGAAATAGGGGCTTCGGGTATAAATTGCCAATCGACGGAAACTATTTCAAGAAAAATGCTTGCCGGTAGCAGACACCCGGGCGCTGAGGCAAGCATTTTCCGGAAAAACGTGGGGACGGAGGTTGAACCGCTCCCCGAGGGAAAGGCGTTGTCGAATACCTTTTTTTTAGCAGGATTTCCCGGTCATAATATCCAGCACCAGGCGGTCGGTGGCTTCCATGCCTTTCGAACCGATGGCCGTCAGGTTGGCGATCGACTTATCGACATCTTCGTCGATAATCCCTTCCACCGAAGTAACTACTTTGTTTTCCATAGCCATCAGGGCCGAGAGCATGGCTGTGGATACCCCGCTCGACACCTTCATCGCGCAACTCGGCTTGGCGCCGTCGCAAATCATTCCGGTAATATTGCCGATCATATTTTTAATGGCATAAGAAATTTGCGTCTTATTGCCCCCCATCAGCCAGGTGATGCCGCAACTGGCTCCCGTGGCCGCTACCACGCAACCGCATAAGGCCGACAACCGCCCCAGGCTTTGCTTGATATAAATCACCATCAGGTGGCTCAGCATCAAGGCGCGGACAAGTTGCTCTTCGTCGCATTCAATATCTTCGGCAAACGAAAGTACGGGAAGGGTGGCGGCAATTCCCTGGTTGCCGCTGCCGGAGTTGCTCATCACCGGAATCATCGCTCCGTCCATCCGGGCATCGCAAGCGGCTGCGGTAAGCGCCAACATATGGGTATAGGCGGAATCGCCCATGTATTTCCTGCCGTATACGCCCGATACCGTTTTGCTCACCGTATGGCCGTATTCGCCCTGGAGGGAAGCTTCGGCGGCTTTGCGGTTCAACTCGGCCGTCCGGCAAATAAAACGAATCTCGTCGAGCGGCATTTCGGTAGCGAACTCATATACCATTGAAAAGGACAATTTAAGGTCGTCGTCGGGACAGGGGGCATCCTCGGCGGCCGCGCCCGGAGCCCGCAGGTCGGTCAGCACCCGGCCGTTTTTCTCTATGTAGACAATACGGGTATGCTCATGGCAGATAATCACCCGCGAGGAATCGGCGCCCGATTTGCACGCCACTTCGATATATAACTTATCTACCTGTTCTTTCAAAGCAATACGGATACAGCGGGCCTCGACCATCGCCTTGCCCCGCGCCAACCCTTCGGGGTCGAGATCGCGCAAGACCTCCAGCCCGTACTCCGAACGGCCGATCAGGGCGCCCAGGGCAATTGCTATGGGAAGTCCTACCATTCCGGTGCCGGGTATCCCCACTCCCATCGCGTTTTTCAGAATATTGGCGCTCAACGCAACGTCTATTTCTTCCGGTTCTTTTCCCAGCACTTCGGCCGCTTTGGCGGAAGCTAAAGCTACCGCGATCGGTTCGGTACAGCCGATCGCGGGAATTACTTCCCGGCGGATAAGCGCTATAATTTGTGATTTTGTCGTATTATTCATGGCTTTCTTCCCTTTTACTTGGTAAATGTCTGGAGCAAAGGTAAGGATTATTTGGATTTTTTCTTACAAATTGGCGTTCTTCTTCATCTTTTCATCATATTCTCCCACCAGTTTTTTCACCTCCTTCCTAAGCAGTAAAATTCCGATCAGATTAGGCAGCGTCATCAGGGCGACCGTGATGCCCGAAAGCGCCCAGACAATCGTGGTATCGGTAAACGAAGCCAGAAAGAACCCGGCCACGTAAATCAGATGATAAAGGCGCACATAGCGGGTTCCCCACAGATAGGTCACTGCCCGGTCGCCGTAATACGACCAGGCTATCGAGGTGGAAAAGGCAAACAGCAACAACGACAGCGGAATGATGTATTGTCCCCAATCGCCCAGGAATCCTTTTTTAAAAGCCTGGGTGGAAAGCGGGGCCGAATGCAAGAGCGAACGGCCGGTAAGGTAAACGTCGCCTGCGTTTCCTCCGGACAGCGCGAGGCGTCCTTCCTTCACGGGCAGATTGCCGGTGAAAGGGCTACCGGCTTCCCATACCCGCACGCTGTCGGCAAAAGAGCGGGCATGCAGCAGGGTAAGCCCCGAAGTACGGATCGCACCGTTGTCGACAGCGATGTTTCCCGTATATAAAGGCAATGCTTTCTTGCCGAGCACATGTCCGGCCACCGCTGCCTTGCCGGCCGGATCGTCTTCTGCATAGACGCCGGCCAATACCAGGGTATCGGCTTGCTGAAATTTGTTTTCGAACTTTTCCTGCCAGGCGCCCGAGGAAAGCAGTACCAACCCGGTGATGGAACAGATCACGATCGTATCGATAAAAGGCTCCAGCAAGGCCACCATGCCTTCCGATACCGGCTCTTCCGTTTTCGCGGCCGCATGAGCGATCGGCGCCGACCCCTGCCCGGCTTCATTGGAAAAGAGCCCCCGGTTGACCCCTCGGTTGAACGCCCAGACTACGGTAGCTCCCAGAAAACCGCCGGCCGCGGCCGTACCCGAAAACAGATTGGAAAAAACCGAGGCGACGGCCGGCAGGATTTCCCGATAATTATAAACCAGGATACTGATGGCGCCCAGCAAATAAACCACCGCCATAAAAGGCACCAGCTTCTCGGTCACCCGGGCGATACGTTTGATTCCCCCGATCACAATCAAGCCCAACAACACGGCCAGTACGGCCCCCGTAAGGTATTGAGGAATATGAAAAGAGGAAAACATGGCGTTGGAAATACTGTTCACCTGGGGCAAACTGCCGGTGCCGAACGACGAAAGAATGGTAGCTACGGCAAACAACCCGGCCAGTCCGCGCATACGCAGCCGGTGCTTCATATAATACATCGGGCCTCCGGCCATCGTCCCGTCTTGCGTTTGCTCGCGGTATTTATGCGAAAGCGTCACCTCCACCATCTTGGTGGTCATTCCGACAAATGCCGTAGCCAGCATCCAAAAGAGCGCCGAAGGGCCGCCCAGATGGATAGCCAGCGCAACGCCTGCTATATTTCCCGTGCCTACCGTGCCGGAAAGCGCCGTGGCCAACGCCTGGAAATGCGACGTATCGCCGCGGTCTTGTTGCCGGTCGAACTTCCCCCGCACCACGTCGAAGGCATGGCGGAAAAAACGGAGTTGGGGGAAGCGCAGGTAAATGGTAAAAAACAGGCCTGTACCCAATAAAAGGAAAACAAACCAGGGAGAACCGCCGAAATGGGCATCGACGAAAGCGAGCAGGTGGTTTAATTCTTGCATACGGTGTATTTGTTTAAGCAGTGCTTGTTAAAAACCGACAGGCAAGATAGAAAAAAACCGCTGAAATGCCATCTTCCGGCTAAAAAAACATACGTATTTCCAGCTCCGGGCACACCCTTTGCCTTTCCGCCTCCTTCGTTGCCCGGCCGCCCCTTTATCTCCAGCCGGAAAAACCGGCCGGTCGAAAGGGTTGGGCTTTGAAAACCCCGGGCTTATTTTTCCGAAAAACCTTCCCCCCTTTCTTTCTTTTGGCGGATACGGCCTCTTTACCCGGCTGCCGAAATCTTGCGGATCACATCCAGAAACTCTTCATTTGTCAACGGCCATTCCGGTTCTTTGTAATTTACATAATCTTCAAAATAATCGCTGGCAATATCGGCCATGATCTCTGCACCGTCCAGTCCGAAACCGTTCAGGATCTCTTCCGCCTTATGGCGTACCTGCCGGATTACCTGCAACCGGTCTTCATACCGCTCGGGCTTTTCCAGTTCGGTAAGGTGTTCGTTACGCGCAATCAGGTACATCACGGTGTAAAATTTGTCGACATCCCCGAAAAGAGGGACGAACAAAGCTTTCTTCTCTTCCGGCAACTCGGCCAGTTCTTTCTGTATTTTTGTCATATTCAATTATTTTATGGCTCTTTTTTGGTCCGGCCCTGCCGGAAACAACGGCTAAAATACGAAGAAACTGTTTTGAATTTCTTACAAACAGCCATTTTAATTCCATTATTGTTGTCGACGCCTCTGCCTTGAGTCTCTTTTGGATCATCGCCGCCCCCCTTCTTCGCCGGATAGCCGGGCTATCTGGCTCATCCGCGAGACGAAATAGGCATCGGAAAGCCAATTCAAAGCATCAGCCGAAAAAAATCAACACAGTTCTGAATTCCGGACAGATTTGCTCTGTTCCTTTCTTAAAAACACATCCCGCGGCGGGAAGGTTCGCCGGGCTTTCCTTTCATAGGGAAGGCAATACCGCCCCGAAGAGGAAAGCCTTCCGCAACGCCTTGCCAAGTTAAAATTAATCAAGATTTACCAGCCTGGCTTTCCATCAACCCGTATAATTTAATACCTTTGATGCTCGAATACAAAAAAACACCCTTTATGATAGCAAAGGAACTGGTCAACGACTTACAGTTAAAATGGGCCCGCTTGCAGCAGGCCATGCGGCAGGAAGACTTCGACGGATGCCTGCTGAGCGTAGATGTCAATCTTTATTATACCACCGGACGTATTTACAGCGGCTACTTCTATCTGGGAGCCGAAGGCGACCCCTGGTTTTTCGTCAAACGTCCCAGCGGCTTTTCAGACGACCGGGTGCTCTACCTCCGCAAGCCGGAACAATTGCCGGAGCTATTTGCCGAACACGGCATTCCGATGCCGAAAAACCTGCTTCTGGAAGCCGACGAGCTTACCTATACCGAGTATGAGCGCCTCCGACAGATTTTCAAGCCCGACAACCTATCCAACGCAACGCTTTATATGCGTCTGTTGCGGGAAATCAAGACTCCCTGGGAAATCGGGCAATTTCGTATTTCCGCCGCCCGGCATGCGGAAGTATATGCCGGAATACCCGACTGTTTCCGCCCCGGCATGACCGACCTGGAATTCCAGTTCGAAATAGAAAAACGCATGCGGCAACACGGTTCGATCGGCCTGTTCCGCGCTTTCGGAGCCAATATGGATATTTTCATGGGCAGCATCCTGGCCGGTGAAAATGCCGAAACTCCTTCCCCCTTCGACTTTGCTTTGGGCGGCGGCGGCATAGGCCCCTCCTGCCCGCTGGGGGCCAACGGCACGTTGCTGAAAGAAGGCACGGCCGTCATGGTAGATATGGCCGGCAACTATACGGCTTATATGACCGATATGACCCGCGTCTTTTCCGTAGGCAAACTAAGCGACCTGGCTTACCGGGCGCATCAAACCGCGCTCGACATCCAGCAGGAAATAGAAGCGACCGCCCGGCCCGGCACCATTTGCAGCGAATTGTACGAGCGGGCTGCCCGCAAAGCCGAAAAAGAAGGGCTTTCCTCTTATTTTATGGGTACCCGGCAACAGGCCAAATTCGTAGGCCACGGCATCGGCATCCAGATTAACGAGTTGCCGGTACTTACCCCGCGCTCGAAAGAAGCCCTCCAACCGGGCATGGTTTTCGCGCTTGAGCCCAAGTTCGTCATCCCTTCGGTAGGCGCGGTAGGCATCGAAAACAGCTTTCTCGTAACGGAAGAGGGGCTGGAAAAGCTCACGTTATGTACCGAAGAAATTATCGAATTACACTAAATAATCGTACGTATGAAAAAAACAATGGTATTTCTGCTTCTCCTGGCATTGATCGTCGTGCCGGGGCGGGCAGCCGACCTCGAACAAGTAAAGCCGGTAAAGAACCTGATCGTCCTCATCCCCGACGGCACGTCGCTGGCTACCGTTTCCATTGCCCGGTGGCTGCAATGGTACAACGACCCGAGCAAACCCAATCTGCACATCGACCCCTATCTTTGCGGAACCGTGCGCACTCATTCCTCCAATGCGCCCATCGGCGACTCGGCCCCTACGACCTCGTGCTATATGACGGGATACCCCAGCCGTACAGGCTACGTATCGACCTATCCCGTAAGCGACGCCGACAACGACATCTATCCGATGGATTCGGCCCGGGCTTACCAACCGCTCACCACCATTCTGGAAGCTGCCAAGTTTTTACAAAATAAAGCCGCCGGGCTGGTATTTACCTGCGAATTTCCGCACGCCACCCCGGCCGACTGCTCGGCACATAGCTACAACCGCGGCAAATACGAATGGATCGCTCCGCAAATGGTACATAACGATCTCGACGTGGTAATCGGCGGGGGCGTGAGTATTCTGACGCCGGATATGGAAAACTACCTGCTGGCCAACGGATACAACGTGTATAAAAACGACCTGAAAGGCATGCGCGCCGACGAAGGAAAAAAGATGTGGGCGCTCTACGGCAACAAAGAAATGGCCTACGACATCGACCGGAACCCGGAAGAACAACCCTCGCTGGAAGAAATGACACGCAAAGCCATCGACAAACTATCGGCCGACCCGAACGGTTTCTTCCTGATGGTAGAAGGCAGCAAAATAGACTGGGCGGCCCACGGCAACGATCCGGTAGGCATAGCAACCGACATGTTGGCCTTCGACCGGGCTTGCGGCGCAGCCTTGGAATTCGCCCGCCGGAACGGAGAGACAGCCGTAGTAATCATGCCCGACCACGGCAATAGCGGCATCAGCTTAGGACGCGCCGACTGCAAAGGATACGATAAACTGACGAAAGACCAACTTTTTCACCAGTTCTCGCAATACAAACGCACGGCCGAAGGATTCGCCGAGCTGGTAAACAGCCGCCCGGCTTCCGACGTACAGGAAATTTTCCGCACCTATGCCGGTTTCGAATTGACGCCCGAAGAACTCAACGCCTTGAACCATTGCAAGGACTATAAAAACAGCCCCATTCCCCAAGACCAGCGTTCGGCCGAAGGGATGGCATCGCTTTACAGCGGCTCCCTGAGCGGTTTTATGGCCCGGCTGCTCACCTCGCGCACTTGCTTCGGTTTCACCACCGGCGGGCATACGGGTGAAGAAGTCTTCCTGGCCGCCTATCATCCGGCCGGCACTTTGCCGCTGGGCATGCACACCAATATCGAGATCAACCATTATCTCTGCGCCCTGTTCGGATTGAACGGCAAACTCGATGAACTGACGGCGCTGAATTTCGCCCCTCACACGGAAGTGTTTAAGGAATACACCTGCGAAATGATTCCGGCCTCTCACGAAAAAGACTCGCCTACGTTGGTTGTGAAGAATAAGAAAAACAAGAAAAAGCAACTCACCATCACGCCGTTTACCAATCTCGTAAAAGCCGGCAAAAAGGCCGACGAGGAAATACGGCTCAAATCGGTTATCGTGTATGTGGATAAGAACAACACGTTTTATCTGCCGACCGCCCTGGCCGATTATCTGAAATAAACGAACTCCGGATCAGGCGGCCGGATGGCGGAGCGGTTTTCATCCGCCGGAAGGCATACTTCCCCGGCCCTCTTCCGCCCGACGAATCCCCCTTGTTACAGCCTCTTTCCCCAAAGGAAGATAAGCGAAAAACGAGGGGGATTTCCTTTTCAGTCCAATATCGTTACCTGGCCGATAGCGGGCACTATCAACTCCTGCCCTGTTTCCTTGGCCATCCTCTTTTCGTTATGCAACGGCTCGTCCCAGGGATGCTTGGAAAGAGCATACTTCGAATGATGGACTGTAACGACCTTCCGGGCCTTCAACTCGTTAGCAATCCGTCCTAAAAAAGCAGGCATGGTATGGATATGCCGCCAAGCCTCGCTATACTGTCCGTTTTCCAATATGGCCAGATCGATATTCGGAAACTGCCGTCCTATTTCTGCAAAATGCGTATCGTAACCGCTATCGCCTCCCATATAAACCGTTCGCGAAGGAGTCTGAAGAAGAAAAGAGGCCCATAAAGTCTGGTTAGACGTAAGCCCGCGGCCGGAAAAATGCCGGGCCGGCAAGCCATACGCCACTATCCCCGGGTCGAGCACGGCCTCTTCCTGCCAATCCAGTTCGATGATCCGCGTTTTGTCGAATCCCCAGTATTCGAAATGCTCGCCTACTCCTAAAGGACAAACCACTTTCCCTATCCGGTCTTTCAGAGCTCTGACCGTATGATAATCCAGATGATCCCAATGGTCGTGCGTAATAAAAAGATAATCGATGGGGGGCATGTCCTCCGGTTCGTACACGGCAGTTCCTTCGAAAGGTTTATTGATAAAGGAAACCGGTGAAGCCTGACGGAAAACTGGATCCGTCAAAATACGTTTTCCCGACAACTGAAGCAAATAAGAAGAATGTCCGAACCAGACCATCGCGTCTGTATTTTCCGGCAGTTTTTTCAGGTCGGTTTTCACTGCCGTAACCGGCCCGGGGGGAGAGATTCCGCTCGGTTTGTCGAACACAAAATCCCACATAGTCCGCCATCGTCCTTTTCCCGAAGTCATCAGAGGCGTCGGTTGCCGGTTCTTAAATTCTCCCTCACGGTATTGGGGCGAACGTTTTATCCTTTCCAACCGCTCGCCCCGGGGCAAACGCCCGAAACTCGGTTGATTTATGAAAACAAATGCGGCTATGCCTGCTATAACAGACAGCCCTATCGCGATACCTATTATCATACGATGAGTTATTTTTCCTATTTTTCTCATTTACAACATGCTCATATCCGGCAAAGTTTGTCTTTGCCCTTCCTTTTTCTTTCAGGTGAAAAGAATAACCTACCCAAAGCAAGCCGCGTTCCGGCTCCTCTTCGTTTGGTTTCTTTGCTTTCGGGACAAAGATAAGCCCGCAACCGACCCGAAAGGCTACCCGGATTACGGATTTTACGACCCTTTTTACCGACCGGCGCAACAACTTTGGGCCATCCCGGACGTCTTCCCTCCACAGCCTGCCCTTTCCTGCCCCCCGACGCCGGGAAGCAGACCGCGAGGCCCGCCATACTTTCAAGCGGAGGAAAGTAACAAATTCCTGGAGATTATCGAACCGCGGTCTATGCTTTTTTTATACATTTGCGGTCAACAATGACAGAATATACACAACCTATGAAAAGTAAAAGTTTAGTATCGATCGATCAATGTTCGAAACAGGACATTCTTCGGATTTTGGACAATGCCCGGAAATTTGAAGCCAATCCCAACCGAAAGGTACTTGAAGGCAAGGTGGCGGCTACCCTGTTCTTCGAACCCTCCACCCGCACCCGGCTGAGCTTCGAAACCGCGGTGAACCGGTTGGGAGGCCGCGTCATCGGATTCCAGGACGCCTCTACCACCAGCTCGTCGAAAGGAGAAACCCTGAAAGATACCATTCTGATGGTAAGCAACTATGCCGATTTGATCATCATGCGGCATCACCTGGAGGGAGCTGCCCGCTACGCCTCGGAAATCACCGACGTGCCCATTATCAACGCCGGCGACGGCGCCAACCAACACCCGTCGCAAACCTTGCTCGACCTGTATTCGATCCGCAAAACCCAAGGGAAGCTTGACGATCTGACTATTACTATGGTAGGCGACCTGAAATACGGCCGTACGGTACACTCGCTCATCGTAGGCATGTCGCACTTCAACCCCACTTTCCATTTCATTGCCCCCGACGAACTGAAAATGCCCGACGAGCAAAAGAATTTCTGCGACAAACACGGTATCCGCTATTACGAACATACCGACTTTACCGAAGATATTATCAACCGCTCGGACATACTCTATATGACGCGCGTGCAACGCGAACGCTTCACCGACCTGGAAGAATACGAACGGGTAAAAAATGTGTATATCCTTAAAAACGACATGCTGGGAGGCAGCAAAGAAAACCTGCGCATCCTCCACCCGCTGCCGCGCGTAAACGAAATAGCCTACGATGTCGACGACAACCCGAAGGCCTATTACATCCAGCAAGCCCGCAACGGCCTGTTCGCCCGCGAAGCGATCATTTCGGAAGTGTTGAATATTTCTGTCGACGAATAATTCCTCAGGTCTCCGCCCCCCGGCGGTTTCCGTTCTTCATTAAACAAAAAAATAGTATGTCAGTAGAAAAGAAAAAAGAATTGCAGGTAGCCGCTTTGGAAAACGGCACGGCTATCGACCATATCCCCCCCAGCCAATTATTCAAGGTAGCCTCGCTGTTGGGACTGGACAAAATGGGAAACAGAATCACCATCGGAAATAACTTCCACAGCAACAAAATGGGATGCAAAGGCATGATTAAAATCGCCGGCAAATTCTTCCGCGAAGACGAAATCAACCGCATCGCCCTGGTTGCGCCCAAAGTTATTCTGAACATTATCCGCGATTACGAGGTTGTAGAAAAAAAGACGGTCACGCTGCCCGACGAATTGGTAGGTTTGGTAAAATGCAATAATCCGAAATGTATTACCAACAATGAGCCGATGCCTACGCGTTTCGACGTGATCGACAAGGAAGCCGGCACCATCCGCTGCCGCTATTGCGAACGTAAGATTAACAAAGAAGATATTATCATCAAATGAAACACGATTGGAAGCCGGGCACACTGATCTATCCGTTACCAGCCGTGATGGTCAGCCTGGGAAGCACCCCTTCCGAATACAACATTATCACCATCGCGTGGGTAGGTACGATTTGCACCAACCCGCCGATGTGTTATATCTCCGTCCGTCCGGAAAGACACTCCTATCCCGTCTTATGCAAAAACATGGAGTTCGTAATCAACCTCACCACGCGTGAAATGGCCTATGCCACCGACTGGTGCGGGGTAAATTCCGGCCGCGATTATTGCAAATTCGAAGAAATGAAGCTAACGCCCGGCCAGGCGAGCCTGGTTTCGGCCCCCGTTATCGAAGAGTCGCCCCTCGCGATCGAATGCCGCGCAAAAGAAATCATCGCGCTCGGAAGCCACGATATGTTTATCGCCGATGTGGTGAACGTACGGGCCGACGACCGCTACTTAGACCCCGAAACAGGCGCTTTCGATATGCAACGGGCCGATCTGCTGGCCTACTCGCACGGGAAATATTACGGTTTAGGCGAACTGGTCGGCAAGTTCGGCTGGTCGGTTCGGAAGAAAAAATGAAAACAATGAAGAAAATCTGCCTGATCGGATGCCTGCTGCTCTGCTGGATGGAAAGCGGAGCACAAAAATTCATGCAAATCGAAGACAAAGCGTTCGATTTCGGCGCCAAAGTAGGATTTGCAGCCACCTTTCCTATCGTCAATTCGCTGATGATCGACGGCAACCGGGTAGATGAAGTAAACGTCAAATACAGGGTAGGCTATATGGCCGCCCTGTTCTGCCGGGTAAATATCGACCGATTTTTCATTCAGCCCAGCCTGATCTGGCATAAATCGGAAGGCGACTTGTATTTCAACCTTCCCTATTCCTCTTCCCAAGGCACGGAAACCAATCTATACGAGAAAAACGACCGGCTGAAAATGACCACCCGTTCGTTGGAAATGCCGGTTATGATCGGTTATAGCCTCGTCAAGAAAGGGCCGTACGGGCTAAGCGTAATGGCCGGTCCCAAATTCAAATACGATTATAAGGTAACCTACGAATCGGAACTAGCCAACGTAAGGGGAGAATATACCAACAACCACGCCCATTTCGGCGTCAATATCGCTACGGGCGTAGGCGTAAGCATCTGGCGATTGTTTTTCGACTTCGCCTACGAGTTCGGCCTGAACCAGACGGAAACGGATTTCCGGCCGATTGCCAAAGAAACCGCCGACGCGACCGATACCCACGACCTGCGCATCGACAAACGCACCAACGTAATGAGTTTCTCGCTGGGCTTTTTATTCTGAAATCTTATTGAAAAGAAACCACCCCCGCGCCGAAACGGCCAAAAGCCTACAAAAACAAGGACCACCCCAGCTTGGAGAAGAACTAAGCCCCCCTATTCGTAGCCTGACCATACCATAAGGAAAGCCATAGATTATTAAACCATATGTTTATTATGACTACCACCGCGCACATCGACCCTCCTTGTGAACATTCATGTAAAACCAACCCAACCACCCCTCCACCAAAATACACTTCACCAAAATAACAATCGGTATCGGCCATCCCCAAAGAAAGCGAAGCTTTCTACTAAGGCCCTAAGCGAAAGGGCGTAAAGCGGAGGGTGAATTTTGAGCGCCCGGAGCCGTCCCTGTTTGAGCGAAGCGAGTTTGGACGGTGACAGCTCAAAATTTGCCCGGAGTAGCCCTGGAGGTTCAGGCCTTGATCTTTTGTTACTTTTGGACGGGGCCAAAAGTAAAAGAAAAAAGCGGCAAAGCCGCCCCCTAAATCTTCACAAGCCCCCCCGCACAAATAAAAAAAAGTTCCCCCTTCCGCCTCACGCAGAAGAAGGAACCCTTCCTATATCCTTAAAAACCAAGTACCGATTACTTCGTGAAATAATCTTTTACAGCTTCATTAGGAATCATTTCTTCCTGGAAAATGTAAGCACCCGTTTTCGGAGACTTCACCATTTTAATCACCTTCGAGAAGGTACGTCCGTCGCCTTTCTTAAATGTTGCAACCGCTTTTTTTGCCATTGTTTATATCTCCTCTTACTTAATTTCTTTGTGTAACGTCATTTTTTTCAGGATCGGGTTGTATTTCTTCAACTCCAAACGCTGCGTCGTATTCTTTCTGTTCTTCGTAGTGATATATCTGGACATGCCCGGCATACCACTTTCCTTATGTTCGGTACATTCCAGGATTACCTGAACTCTGTTACCTTTTGCTTTCTTTGCCATTGTTCTTTTTCCTCCAAATTAAGCGTTTAAATAACCTTTTTCAGCTGCCATTTTAATTGCTGCGTCCAAACCCAGTTTGTTAATAGTGCGCAAGCCTGCGGCTGAAATGTTCAGGCTAACCCAACAATCCTGTTCTACCCAATAGAACTTTTTCGTAAACAGGTTAACATTAAACTTACGTTTCGTTCTTCTTTTGGAATGGGAAACGTTGTTGCCAACCATTGCTTTTTTTCCGGTAATTTGACAAATTTTAGACATCTCGTATCTTCTTTTATATTACATGTAATAATCCAAACTATAAATTCTCCAATCTGAGGGCGCAAAGTAACGCATAAAAATTAACCCATGCAAGTTTTACACCCGAAAATGCACGACAATCTTCACATTCTGAACTAGCATCACGAACAGAAGCAAAGAAAACTTACTGCAACACTTTATTGTTACGGGGTGCAAAGATATAAATTTATTCGATTCCATCATAGAAAATACTTTAAAAATCCAGTCTGAAATTCCGCAACAAAACAAAGCTTCCGTTAGTTCTAAAAGAAAGAAACAGTATTTTACAAAAAAACAACAGGATAATTATGGCAGAAACATGGAAAGAAGCGGTTAAAAACCGCCGGAGTTATTACCAAATCAACGATCGTCCGGCCGCGTCGGACGAAAAAATCAAAGAAATACTCGACTTTGCAGTATCCTACGTACCCTCGGCCTTCAATTCCCAATCGAGCCGGGTGGTATTGCTATTGCACGAGAACCATAAGAAGTTATGGGAACTGACGAAAGAAATACTTCGGCAGGTAGTGCCGGCCGAAGCCTTTGCCGCCACCGAAACGAAAATCGACCGTTCCTTCGCGGCGGGATACGCCACCCTTCTTTTCTACGAAGATTGGAGCGTAGTGGAAAACCTGCAAAAGAAGTTTCCTTCCTACAAAGACAATTTCCCGGTATGGGCGCAGCAAACTTCGGCCATGCACCAGTTTACGATATGGACCCTGCTGGAGGAAGCAGGCTTCGGAGCTTCGTTGCAACATTACAATCCGCTGATCGACGAACAAGTGGCCCAGACGTGGAATATCGACCCCAACTGGAAGCTGACTGCCCAGATGCCTTTCGGCACGCCTACCGCGCAACCTGGCGAGAAAGAAATTTCACCGCTCGACAACAGGGTAGTCGTATATAAATAATAACTTCAGATAAAAAGAGATATTTCACTTATAATAAGCATAATAACGACCTCATGGAATACGATTTAGGTATTATAGGAGGAGGCCCGGCAGGCTATACGGCCGCCGAACGCGCCTCGGAGAACGGCTTGAAAACCGTCCTTTTTGAGAAGAAAGCCGTAGGGGGCGTCTGCCTCAACGAAGGCTGTATTCCGACCAAGACGCTTTTGTATTCGGCCAAGGTGCTCGATACGATAAAGAGCGCTTCCAAATACGGCATCGATCCGGCCGCGTCGCCGGAGTTCGATCTGGAGAAAATCATTTCCCGGAAAAACAAGACGGTACGTAAACTGGTACTCGGCATTCAAGCACGTCTGAAAGCCGGCGGAATAGCTATCGTGCAGGAAGAGGCGCGTATTACGGGCGAAAGTTACGGCACTATTTTAGTGGAAGCGGGCGGCGAAACCTATCAGGTAAAAAAACTGCTGCTGGCCACCGGTTCCGATACCGTTATCCCTCCCATTCCGGGGTTGGCCGAAGCCGGTTACCTGACCTCGCGCGAGGCACTCGACGTGAAAGAGCTTCCCCGCTCGCTGGCAATTATCGGCGGGGGCGTGATCGGGATGGAATTTGCTTCTTTTTTCCATAGCATGGGGGTGAAAGTAAAAGTAATCGAAATGCAGCCCGAGATACTGGGCGCGATGGACAAGGAAACTTCGGCGATGCTCAGGGCCATCTATGCTAAAAAAGGGGTGGAGTTTTACCTGGATACGAAAGTAACCTCCGTCGAGCCCGGCCGGGTAGCGGCCCGGCAAGCGGGACAGTCGCTTTTCATCGAAGCGGAAAAATTGTTGGTTAGCGTGGGGCGTCGCCCTTACACGGAGCATTTGGGGCTCGACAAGCTTTCGGTGGAAACACGCCGGGGAAGCGTGGTAGTAAACGAGTATATGCAGACATCGCATCCGCATATTTACGCCGCGGGCGATATAACGGGATATTCCTTGCTGGCCCATACGGCTTACCGGGAAGCGGAGGTAGCGATACACCATATGCTGGGCCATGCCGACCCGATGCGTTACAACGCTATTCCGGCTGTGGTTTACACCAACCCGGAGCTGGCCAGCGTGGGAAGCACCGAAGAGGAATTGCAGGCGGAAGGACGCAGCTATCGGTTGCGGAAAATTCCGATGACGTATTCCGGCCGGTTCGTAGCCGAAAACGAAGGAGCGACGGGCTTGTGCAAATTGCTTACCGATGAATCCGACCGCATTATCGGCTGCCAGTTGCTGGGCAATCCGGCTTCGGAGCTGATCGTAATTGCCGGCATCGCCGTGGAGCACGGCTATACCGCCGAAGCTTTCGAAAAAGCGGTTTTCCCGCATCCCACGGTGAGCGAGGTGATTCACGAAGCGTTGTATATCTGATGCGGATAATCGACCATCGGGATACCGATCCTTATTTCAACCTGGCTGCCGAAGAATATCTTTTCGGCTGTTTGCCGGCTACGGAAACGGCTTGCATGCTTTGGCAAAACCGGCCGGTCGTGGTGGTGGGCAAGCATCAGGACGTGGAAAGCGAAGTAAACCGGCCGTTTGCCGAGGCAAACCGGATCGGGGTGGCGCGCCGGTTTTCGGGCGGAGGGGCGGTTTATCACGATTTGGGGAACCTGAATCTTACTTTTATCGGCCGGCTGGGCGAGGATAGCCCGGAAGGGTTCACGCAGTGGCTGGCCGGCTTTCTTCGTCGCCTGGGCATACCGGTTGAAGCGGATGCCCGGTTAGCTCTCTTCGTGAAAGGGCTGAAAATATCGGGGAGCGCCCAATATGTCCGCCGGGATCGTTTTCTGCATCATGCCACTTTGCTTTTTTTCACCGATCTCGATCGCCTGGTCAAGGTGCTCGATGCGCCCTATGCGTGCGCTTTGCCCGCTGCGCTTTCTATTTCTCCGGCTTCGCAGGCTGCATCTGTTTCTGCTATCTCTTCTCCTTTTTCCGTCTTATCCGATGCTTCCGCCCCATCCGCTTCTTCTGCTACTCATGTGTTATCCGCTTCTTCTGCTACTGCTTCCGTTGAGGTTTCTCCCGGTCGCAACCGTAGGTTGTTTACCCGATCGGTCAAAAGCCCGGTGGCCAACTTATCGGATTTTTTACCCTCTTCCTATACCTTAGAGACATTCCGGCAATGTGTGCTCAAAGCCTGGGCCGAGGGAGAAATCGGGCCGGCCAAACACCCCTGCCCGATTGTGCGTAAAGACTTCGACGGCCCGGAAAAAGAGGCCATCAAGCGTTTAAGGAACGAAAAATATGCTAATGGGGGCTGGATAGCCTCTACTTATCCCTTGTAATACAAAACTATCCTTTTCTCCGGTTTGTTCTAAACGGAGAGATTAGCTGCCGCCCTTCCCGGGGCGGATTTCCGAACCAGCAACTAAAGACATACCTAATATGGCTCTATTTGAAATAAAAATGCCCAAACTGGGCGAAAGCATCACAGAGGGGACAATTCTGTCCTGGTCTGTCAAAGTAGGAGATAACGTCCAGGAAGACGATGTGCTCTTTGAAGTGAGTACGGCCAAAGTCAGCGCCGAAATCCCTTCTCCCATCGCCGGGCAAGTACATGACATCTTTTTTGCCGAAGGCGATACGGTAGCCGTGGGCACAGTGGTGGCCACTATCCGGCCGGAAGACGACGAAGACGACGAATCGAAAGACGAGGAAACGGGAGCTTCGGCAACCACCGAAAAAACGGAAGCTTCCCGTCCGGCAGCTGCACCGTCTTCTTCCGCTCCCCTATCGCAGCCGTCTTCCGCGGCAGACAGCGCAAAAGCTGCATCCGCTTCTTCCGGAGCCGACGCCGCTTCCCCGTCGGCAGGTGCCTCCCAAGCATCCGACCCGACACCCGCAGAGCCGAATGCCGGTATGAATGCCGAAACGAAACCCGAGGCCGGCAACACACAGGCCGCAGGTTCCGCTACAACTGCCACGCCGCCGTCAGGAGCTCAGTCCGGCGGTACCGGTACCGGGCAGGAAGCAACTCCGGCCGCCGACAGGTGGTATTCTCCCCTTGTTTTGCAACTGGCTCAGGAAGCTCGTCTTTCCAAAGAAGAACTCGACCGTATCCCGGGCACGGGCTTCGAAGGCCGGCTCAGCAAAAAAGACATTCAACAGTATATCCAACAAAAGCAAAGCGGCAAGCAGGCCCCTGCCGCGTCCCGGCCGGATGCAAGCACCCAGGCCTCCGCAGGCGCATTAGACCGGCCTGCCACCCAACCGGCAGGGCAGGCGCAGACAGCCGACAGCCCGACGGAGTCTGAAGCATCCGCGGCACCTTCAGCATCCCCTGCCACCTCGCAGCCCACAGCCCCGTCTTCCGGTTCTTCCCGTTCTTCCGCCGCCCCCACAGCCCCGGGCAGCCGGCCGGCATCGGCCAAAACACCGCCGGCCTCTTCGCTTTCGCCCGGCGATACGCGGGTAGAAATGGATCGCGTACGCCGGATGATTGCCGACCATATGGTGATGTCGAAACAAGTATCTCCCCATGTGACCAGCGTAATCGAAATAGACGTCACCCGCCTGGTGCGCTGGCGTGCCCGTACCAAAGAGGAATTTTTCCGCCGGGAAGGCATCAAGCTGACGTATATGCCGGCCATAGCCGAAGCCACCGCCAAAGCGCTTGCCGAGTTTCCCGCCCTCAACGCCTCGGTCGACGGATACAGCGTGATCCTGAAAAAACATATCAACCTGGGCATTGCCGTTTCGCTCGACGACGGCAACCTGATCGTGCCCGTTATTGCCGACGCCGACAAGCTCAACCTGGGCGGCCTGGCTTCGGCCATCGATACACTGGCGGCCAAAGCCCGCCACAATAAACTGGCGCCCTCTGATATTCAGGGAGGAACATTTACCATCACCAATTTCGGAACCTTCAAGAGCCTGTTCGGCACGCCCATTATCAATCAGCCCGAAGTAGCTATTCTGGCCGTAGGATATATCGAGAAAAAGCCGGCCGTGGTGGAAACCCCCGAAGGCGATACGATTGCCGTCCGGCACAAAATGTACCTCTCCCTCTCCTACGATCATCGCGTGATCGACGGAGCGCTCGGCGGCTCCTTCCTGCGCCGCATCGGCGATTTGCTGGAAAACTGGAATGTATAAATAACGAGGCTTATGGAAAAATATGATATCACAAACACCGACAAGGAAACCCTCAAAAAATGGTTTTACCTGATGTCGCTCGGCCGGATTCTCGATGAAAAGGCCCCTTCCTATCTCTTGCAGTCGCTCGGCTGGTCGTATCATGCGCCCTATGCCGGGCACGACGGCATTCAACTGGCAGTCGGGCAGGTATTCCGGCGAGGGGAAGATTTTCTTTTCCCCTACTACCGCGATATGCTTACTGTGCTCTCGGCCGGCATGTCGGCCGAAGAAATCATCCTCAACGGCATCTCGAAAGCCACCGATCCGGCCAGCGGCGGCCGCCATATGTCGAACCATTTCGCCAAGCCGGCCTGGCATATCGAAAATGTCTCGTCGGCTACCGGCTCGCATGATTTGCATGCCGTGGGGGTAGCGCGCGCCATGGTCTATTACAACCATACGGGGGTGGCTATCACCTCGCACGGCGAATCCACCATGTCGGAAGGATACGTATACGAAGCCATCAACGGAGCCAGCCGCGAACAACTGCCGGTAATTTTTGTGATTCAGGACAACGGCTACGGCATCTCCGTGCCTAAAAAAGACCAGACTTCCAATCGCAAAGCGGCTGACAATTTCCTCGGATTCAAAAATCTGAAAATCATTCATTGCAACGGGAAAGACGTATTCAGCTCGATGAACGCCATGACCGAGGCCCGCGCCTATGCCATCGAACAGCACATGCCGGTCATCGTACACGCCAACTGCGTGCGTATAGGCTCTCACTCGAATTCCGACAAGCATACGCTTTACCGCGACGAGTATGAGCTGGCCTATGTGAAAGCGGCCGATCCCCTGCAAAAATTCCGGCGGATGTTGCTTCGCTACGACCGGTTTACGGAAGAGGAACTGGCCAAGATAGAACAACAGGCGAAAAAAGAGGCCAGCGCAGCCAACCGCAAAGCATTGGCCGCGCCCGATCCCGACCCGGCCACGGTTACTCAGTATGTGCTGCCCGAGCCCTATCATCCCCGGAAATACAAAGAAGGTATTCCGGATGAAAAAGCGGGGGAAACGGAGAAGGAAAAGACAACCCTCGTGGCGGCCATCAACGAAACCCTGAAAGCCGAGTTCCGGCATAACCCCGACACTTTCCTGTGGGGACAAGACGTAGCCAACAAAGAAAAAGGCGGCGTCTTCAACGTCACCAAAGGCATGCAGCAGGAATTCGGCGACAAGCGCATATTCAACGCCCCGATTGCCGAAGATTACATCGTGGGCACGGCCGACGGCATGTGCCGGTTTGACGAAAAAATACGGGTGGTGATCGAAGGAGCCGAATTTGCCGATTATTTCTGGCCGGCTATGGATCAGTATGTGGAATGTACCCACGAGTATTGGCGTTCGAACGGGCAGTTTACCACCAACATCACCCTCCGGCTTGCTTCGGGCGGATATATAGGCGGCGGATTGTACCACTCGCAGAATATAGAAGGCGCGCTGGCCACCTTGCCGGGGGCGCGTATCGTTTATCCCTCCTTTGCCGACGACGCGGCCGGTTTGTTGCGCACCAGCCTGCGCTCGAAAGGTTTTACGGTGTTTCTCGAACCCAAGGCGCTTTACAATTCGGTAGAAGCGGCTGCGTACGTGCCCGACGACTTCGAAGTACCCTTCGGAAAAGCCCGCATTCGCCGCCCGGGAGACGATATAACGATCATCACCTATGGCAATACCACCCATTTCTGTCTGAAAGCGGCCGAGCGGCTGGCCGATGAAAACGGTTGGCAGGCAGAAGTAATCGACCTGCGATCGCTGATTCCGTTGGACACGGAGACGCTTTTCGCTTCGGTGAAAAAAACGGGCAAGGTATTGATCGTACACGAAGACAAAGTATTCTCCGGCTTCGGCGCGGAAATTGCCGGCATACTCGGCACCGAAATGTTCCGCTCGCTAGACGCGCCGATCCAGCGCGTAGGCGCCTTGTTTACCCCGGTCGGTTTTCATCCTATTCTGGAAAAAGCGATTTTGCCGGGCGAAGAAACTATTTATGAAGCGGCCAGAAAATTAGCAGCTTATTAAGGAGTCGTTCGGATGGTTTACCAACCGTCTTCTTATTAAGGTTTCGTGCTTTGTTTTTCGCTTAGGCGACGAGGGGGCTTTTCAGCCTGTTTGGCCTCTTCTTTTCGTTCGGCCAGGCAGATAGCCCTGTGCCGGACGAAGAGAAGAGGCTCAACCCTTGCCCTCGATGCAGCCAGCGAAAAAAGCGCAACCGTTTCTTAGGAAATTTTATTTTAAGTGAAAAAAGCAAGATGAAAAAAGCAGGATTATTTTACGGAGCTACCACGGCCAAGTCGGCCGCCGTAGCGGAAAAGATACGGCAAGCATTCGGGAAAGACGAAGTGAACGTCGTCCCCATAGAAGAAGCGGCCGCGCACGATTTCAAAAACTACGATCACCTGATAGTGGGCACTTCCACCTGGTTCGACGGAGAACTGCCCACCTATTGGGACGAGGTAGTACCCGAACTAAGGCATCTGGATTTGAGCGGCAAGAAAGTGGCGGTTTTCGGCTTGGGCGACCAAACAAATTATCCGGACAACTTTGTCGATGGAATCGGCCTTTTGGCAGATATATTCACGGCAAGCGGCGCCACCCTGGTGGGGCTTACCTCGCCCGACGGCTACTATTTTTCCCAATCGAAAGCGCTTCGCGACGGCAAATTGCTAGGTCTTGCCATCGATATGGATACCCAACCCGAGCTGACCGATCCGCGGATTCGCCGCTGGGCAGAGCAAATAAAAAAAGAATTCGCCCAGGCCAAAGAGGGAAGCTAATGCCTTCCCGCCGGCAGATACCTGTTTCCGGGGAACCATCCCAACTGTGGTTTTCCGGAAATTTTTCCTTACGACGCTTTTTCCAGGATGGTAGGATCATCGGAGCGTTTCTTCAGAAAATCCGGACGAATCCGATAAGCCTCCATCACCTCGGCCGGGATGGGTTGCAAAAGCGCTTCGGCTTCTTTTTCCGTCAACCCGGGGTCGAGCCAACGGTTTTCCTCCTCTTTCAGCAGAATAGCCGGCATGCGTCGCCGGGTATTGTGAATATAAGCCGTCAGGGGGTTGGCCCGGGTAGTAATCATCGAAAACGTATAATAACGCTTGGCGTTTCTCTCGTCAAACCATTCGTCGTACACGCCGGCTATCGAAAAAACCGGCTCGGTTTTCAGATAGAGATAGTAAGGTATTTTCCGGGTTTCCTCGTGGCGCCATTCGAAATAGCCCGTCGAGGGAATCAGGCAACGCCGGCGCCGGGCCGGCTCCCGGAAGGAAGGTTTGCGGAAAAGCGTTTCCGCTTTGGCGTTGAGCGTCATCCGCCGGAT
Source organism: Tannerellaceae bacterium (assembly GCA_048465615.1). Classification (GTDB taxonomy): domain Bacteria; phylum Bacteroidota; class Bacteroidia; order Bacteroidales; family Tannerellaceae; genus Parabacteroides. The sequence continues at coordinate 50,589 of DBFWLD010000026.1, read as the reverse complement.
TTCATCCGCATCGGCCTCCGACTTGGTCCAGAACGGAATCAATCCCCAACGGAACACTTCCAGTTCTTCCTGGTCGGTAACGATGGGGCAAAGCGGAAAATTAAACGCATTCACATGATATTGCTCGTCGATAATCTCTTTCACGATCTCGATCACATCTGTTTTCCGCCCATACCGGGCGGCCAGATCTTTCGCTTTTTTCGACATGGAATTATGAAAACACATATTCTTCTACATTTAAATCTGACTGAATGTGTATAGAACAAGCTGGCGGCCGGCAGGTTCAATTCACCTTTCCCCCCAATTTACACAGATATTTTTACATAACGGCGTCCCGCAGGGGGCAAGATGCGCCGGATAGGTTAATAAATCATACCGAAAGAAGGCTAGGATAAACTTCCAAACTACTGATAATGTTATAGGTACAGATCTGGATCAAAGTAAATCAGTTTATTAACATTAAAAATTCAAGTTATGTTTTATCACGTAAAAGATTTGCAATTCAACGCAAGGGTATCCCAACCGGATCCGCGTTTCGCACGTTTGCTGTTGGAACAATTCGGAGGATCGAACGGAGAATTAAAAGCCGCCATGCAATATTTCGTACAGGCATTCAGTTGCCGGAATCCCTATCCCGACAAGTATGACATGCTCATGGACATAGCCACCGAAGAACTAGGCCATCTGGAAATTGTAGGCGCCACGATCCAAATGTTGTTAGGGCCCGTCAACGGCGAAATGAAGGACGTAGTGGAAGATCTGGACATCATGAAAATGATGCAAGGCGCGCCGGCCAAAGACGATTTTATCCATCAGGCAATGACCAATCCTCAATTTCTGGTACTGGCCCCCGGCAGCCCGATGCTGACCGACAGCAACGGCAACCCCTGGAGCGCCACGTATGTAACGGCCGATGCGGAACTAACCGTCGACTTGCGTTCGAATATCGCTGCCGAATCGCGTGCCAAAATTGTCTATGAATATCTGATTCCTTTCACCGACGATCCTTATGTAAAAGAAACGCTCGACTTCCTGATGACGCGCGAAGTAGCCCACTTCCAGCAATTCCAGGCCGCTCTGGAAACCATCCAGCCCAATTTCCCGCCGGGCGTATTCCAGACGAATCCGAAATACAGCAACCTTTATTACAATATGTCGCAAGGCGAAGACGCCCGCGGCCCTTGGAACGAAGGAGAAAGCACCGAGCTGAAAGAAGAATGGCAATACATCAACAACCCCGGGGTACAGGTAAGAGAAACCAACGGATTGCTCGACATGGAACCGGTAGGAACCCGGCGTACGGTAGACATGGTGAAAGAAATGGATGAAAAGCTGGCCGAACAACGCAGCGACGAAATCCTCTCGGCCACCCCGAAAGAAAATATAAGCTGGTGCGACTACGGTTCCTTCAAAAAAGGCGATATGAAATAAATTTCGCTCGGAGACGCTTTAAATTTAAAAAGGCCTTTTGACAAGGAACATCAGCGTACATGCTTTTCCAAAAATAAAAAATACGGAACTCTCCAGGAATTCCGTATTTTTTTATTTTCAGTTTCTTTCTTCACAGTCTCTCTTTGCTTCTCCCGGCGGCCCTGCTTGCAAATCCGGGGGGGGTAGCAAATAAAAATTATCCATACAATCATTCAATCTTCCTGTACTTTATTAAAATACTATTGAATTAATTATATGGATAACCATAAGTTTGTCAAACCTTTAAAAAGCAAGTACGCAGGATGAGACTTGAACTCACACGCCGTAACCGGCACTACCCCCTCAAAGTAGCGTGTCTACCAATTCCACCACCTGCGCATAAAAAAACAGAGGGTGCCCAGAACAGGACTCGAACCTGCACGATCGCAAAACCACTCGCACCTGAAACGAGCGCGTCTACCAATTCCGCCACCTGGGCAATTCACTATGGAAAACAGAAAGCCGCTTGCCTTCGTTGTTACCTGATGAGCGGAAGACGGGACTCGAACCCGCGACCCTAACCTTGGCAAGGTTATGCTCTACCAACTGAGCTACTTCCGCGATAACGGGTGCAAAGATAGAGGTAATTTTTATATTTCCAAAACTTCCGTGCACTTTTTTACGGCTTTTTTTCGCCATGCACCCGTTGTAAATCTTTATCTGGCTTTTAACCAGCTATTTTGCTTCAAAAAGAAATTTCATCGGTTTTTGCGGCCATTCGGTATTATGCGGGTATCAGGCCGGATTATTCCGGTATTATTCCCGAAATATTCCGGTACTCTGCCGTTATTTTTTCCGTATTTTCCCGCATTTTTCCGGTATCCTCCGTTGTTTTTCCCATTTCCGATCAGATCCGGGCCACCAATTCGCGGAATAAAACGGTCATTACCGCGGCGGCGCGGTCGGCAGCCACGATCACGTCGGCTCCGTCGTTTACAAAATCGTCGGCAAAATGATACCCCTCGTTGGTGATAACCGACATGCCGAATACCCTGAGGCCGGCATGGCGGGCTACGATCACTTCCGGCACCGTGCTCATTCCGATAGCGTCTCCCCCCACCTTGCCGTAAAAAGCATATTCGGAAGGCGTCTCGAAGGAAGGGCCCGTCAAGCCTACGTATACGCCTTTTTTCAACGGTATCTCCCGCTCGGCGGCAATCGCTTCCATCTGACGGATAAACTCCCGATCGTAAGCGCGCGTCATATCCGGGAAACGGGGGCCGAACAACTCGTTGTTGGGCCCGATAAGCGGATTAGGCATCATATTGATATGATCGCGGATAATCATCAGATCGCCCACCTTGAAGGTCGTGTTGATGCCTCCCGCGGCATTCGACACCAACAGGTTCTTAACCCCCAACAGCTTCATCACCCGTACCGGAAACGTGACCTGCTGCATGGTATAGCCTTCGTAATAATGAAAACGGCCCTGCATGGCCACCACCTGTTTGCCGCCCAGCTTGCCGCAAATAAAGTTGCCTTTATGACCGGTAGCCGTGGATTTGACAAAATTAGGAATCTCATGATACGGGATCACCGTGGCGTCTTCGATCTGTTCGGCCAGGGAGCCCAGGCCGCTTCCCAGGATAATGGCCGTTTCGGGCTGGCCGGGCAGACAGGCTTTCAGGTAAGCCGCCGTTTCGCTGTATAAGTCTTTCAGTTCTTTCATTGTGCGGATTATTTTTTCGTTGTTCGGACTATTCAATAATTAACGTAGCTTTTATTTCCCCCCTCCCGGGCGTTTCGGCTAGCGCGCCATCAGCCGGTAAGCCGTGTCGGCAGCCCTTTCCAGTATCTCTTCTTCGCCGGGCACCTTGCGGTCTTGCATCAGCACTTTCCCGTTGCATATGACGGTATCGATACAACTGCCGTTGGCCGCATAGACCAAGTTGGAAACAAAATTGAAGTTGGGCGTGAAGGCGGGCTGATTCAGATCGACCAGACATAGGTCGGCCAGCCGCCCCGCTTCGATCCGGCCGCAGGGAATGCCCAACACATCGGCTCCTACTTCGGTAGACGCCCGGAATACTTCGTCGGCCGGCAATTTTTCGGGATCTTTGCGCCACGATTTTCCCAATAAGGAGGCCAGTTTCATGGCTTCGATCATATCCAGGTTGTTGGAAGAAGAACATCCGTCGGTTCCGATGGCCACCTGGATGCCGGCTTCCTTCATTTCGTGAAACTGGAAGCGGATACCGGAAGCCAACTTCATATTCGAGGCCGGATTATGCACCACCTTCACCCCATGATCGGCCAGCATCCGGATCTCGTCGTGGTCTACATAAATGCCGTGAGCGATGATCAGGCGCGGCGACAATACCCCCAATTTATAAAGGTAGCGCACGGGCGTATAGCCGAATTGCCGCACGGCATTTTCCACTTCGGTTTCGGTTTCCGCCAGATGAAGATGGATCGGCACCTGACGCTCGGCCGAAAACTCGTCGATCCATTGCAGCAACTCGCCCGATACCGTATAAATAGCATGCGGGCCGACGGCATAGCGGATACGGTCGCTGTACTCTCCCATCGAAGCGTACAACTTCCTATTATGCTCTTTGCACTTTTCCGCCTGCTCGGGCTGGAAATGGTCGAAGCAAACGCCCGACAATACCGCCCGCAGCCCCATTTCTTCCACCGCCTCGGCGGTGCCGCGAAACTTCTGGTACATATCGAAAAAGCAGGTCGTGCCGGTCTTTATCATTTCCAAGCAGGCCAGTTTGGTACCCCAATACACATCTTCACGCGTCATTTTCGCCTCGTTGGGCCAAATCTTTTGCTCCAGCCAGGGCATCAGCGGCATATCGTCGCCGAAGCCCCGGAACAACGTCATCGCCGCATGCGTATGGCCGTTTACCAGGCCGGGAATGACGGCTTTCCGGCGGCCGTCGATCACCCGGTCGGCCGCCGGGGCGAGATCGGGACCTATCTCGCGGATGTATTTGCCTTCGATGTAGATGTTTGTTAACACGCCGTCGAGCTCAGCGCCCTTTATCAATAATTTCATAAATTCAATCGAACTTTGCTTTCATATTCTTTATTTTTTCTTCCCGGATACGCTCCAAAAGCTGCTTCATCTTCTCTCGCCTGACGGCGGCATAGGCACAGCTTTCCTTAATCTCTACCACCCCCAGGTCTTCTTTTTCCAACCCTCCTTTCTGATAGAGGAAGCCCACCACGTCTTTGCGGCTGAGCTTGTCGCGCTTGCCGCGGTTGATGGTAAGCATGGCCCAAGGGGAAGCAACCGGCCGCCGGGCAGACTCGGGCAGGAAAAATTCTTCCGGCTCCCGCTCGATATATTCGGGCACGGTTTCCGCCTCGTTCAGAATCAGAAAAGCATCTCCTTCGGCTCCCATCCGGGCCGTCCGGCCGTTGCGGTGGATATAGGCTTCTTCCGATACGGGCAAATGATAATGAATGATGTTTTTCACCTGCGCAATATCCAAGCCCCGGGCCGCCAGGTCGGTAGAAATCAATACGGCGGCGCTTCCGCAACGAAACTGCGACAGGGCGCGTTCGCGTTCGGGCTGTTCCATGCCTCCGTGAAAACAGGCATTCTCGACTCCCTTTTCCTCCAGATACCGGCTTACCCGCTCTACGGCTTCCCGCAGATTGCAGAAAACAAGCGCGGAGCCGCCTTGCAACTCGCCGAGCAAGGCATACAAGGTATCCAGCTTATCTTTCACCGGCGAACGGACGATTCTCACCGTAAGCCCTTTGTTCGCCTTCGTTTCGGTGAGAAACGACAAGCGCACCGGCTTGGAAATGCCAGTAAAGGCCGGAATATCCACCGCCGCCGTGGCCGAAGTAAGCACCCTGCGGCGAAGCCCGCCCAGATGCGAAAGAATCTCTTTCATTTCGGACAGGAAGCCCAGTTCCAGCGACTTGTCGAACTCGTCGAGTATCAAGGTATGCACCGTATCGAGCGCGATGTTCCCCCGCTCGATATGATCGAGCAAGCGGCCGGGGGTACCTATCAGAACGACAGGAGGATGTTCAAGGCTTTTTTTCTCCGTACGGATAGGATGGCCGCCGTAGCAGCAATTCACTTTCAAGCCGGTTCCGAGCGAACGGAACACGGCTTCGATCTGCAAGGCCAGCTCGCGGGAAGGAGCGATAATAAGTACCTGTACCTGCTTCCCGGCCGGGGCCAGATCAGTAAGCAAAGGAAGCAAAAAAGCCAACGTCTTGCCCGATCCGGTAGGGCTGAGCAAAACCATATCGCAGGCTGTTCCGGCTTCCAAAACGGCCTGCTGCATTTCGTTAAGCGCCCCGATCCCGGCCTGGGCCAAAGCGCGATCGAGGGTATGTTGTTGTTCTGTATTCATCCGGATTCAATTCAAATAAGTTTCTACACGTTTATAAAAATCGGCAATATGGGCCCCGTCGACAAAACTATGGTCGACCGACAAGGCCACCGGCATAATCCACTCGCCGCCGCGCTCGACGGCCTTGCCCACGTTCATCAACGGATAATCGTTGCCGTGGGCATGCTGCTGCGTATAGGTGATGGAAGTAAAAAACAAACCGGGGATGGCACTGACCAGCACGACGTTGTACCGGTCGTCGCCCGAGGCCGCATGGGTAGCGGCATAGGGATCGCCGTCGGCCGGCAGGGCATGTACAATCCGGAAAGCTTCCGCATAAAAAGCCTGGAAATCGGGTTGCCAGGGAATGCGAACGGTATAGAACTTACCGCTATCGTTCATCCGGAGAGGCACCATCACGTCGACCGTGTCGAACCATACCACGTCGCCTTCCGCGTCGAAACGGAAACGGAGTTCGCGGATTTCGTTGACGGCTCTCAAAATGGCGTAGAGGTAATGCAGGAAAAACGATTCCCCGTTGGCGCGCGTCGACTTGCGTGCCCCCGTGCACCGCACTTCGGCGGTGAAGGAGATGCACGGATTCAGGAAGTTTTCGAAAAACCGGTAGTTGTCGCGCCTTTCCCAGGTTTCCATACATACTTTATGTTTCATAGGCCGGCCTCATGCTTTGGGATAGAGACGGTAGAATTCGGCTACCGCTTCGATGCCTTTTTCAAAAATATCCAACCGGCAACTTTCGTTGGGCGAATGGATAGCGTTTTGTTCCAACCCGAAGCCCATCAATACGGTTTTGATACCCAATACCTGTTCGAAGGTAGAGATGATGGGGATGCTGCCGCCGCGCCGTACCGCCAGCGGAGTTTGGCCGAAAGCTACGCCGACGGCTTTCTCGGCAGCCTGGTAAGCCGGCAGGTCGATGGGGCATACATAGCCTTGGCCGCCGTGGCTGGGAGTTACCTTTACCTCCACATAGGGAGGCGTTACGCGGGCGATATAAGCTTCGAACAGGGCGGAAATCCGGGCATGATCCTGATGGGGAACCAACCGGCAGGATACCTTGGCGTACGCTTTGGAAGGCAAGACGGTTTTGCTTCCCTCGCCGGTGTAGCCGCCCCATATGCCGCAAATATCGAACGAAGGACGGCAACTGTTGCGTTCGAGCGTGGAGTAGCCTTTTTCGCCGAACAAGGCCTTCACGCCGATGGCTTGTTTGTATTTTTCTTCGTCGAAAGGAATGCGGGCTATCATCTGGCGTTCGGCCGCGGGCACTTCTTCCACTTCGTCGTAAAAACCGGGAATCGTGATACGTCCGTCGGCATCGGTAATATCGGCCATGAGTTTGCAAAGCACGTTGATGGGGTTGGCTACCGCGCCGCCGAAATGGCCGGAATGCAAGTCGCGGTTGGGGCCGGTTACTTCGATTTCCCAATAAGCCAGACCGCGCAGGCCAGTGGTGAGCGAAGGGGTGTCGGCGCCGATCATGCTGGTGTCGGATACCAGGATGACATCGGCTTTAAGCAACTCCTTGTTTGCCCGGCAGAAGGCTTCGAGGCTGGGCGAACCGATTTCTTCCTCGCCTTCGAAAATAAACTTCACGTTGCAATGCAGCAGTCCTTCCTGCAAGGCGGTTTCAAATCCTTTTACCTGTATCATGCCTTGCCCCTTATCGTCGTCGGCTCCGCGCGCCCAGATGCGTCCGTCGCGTATTTCGGGTTCGAAGGGTTGGCTTTTCCACAGCTCCAGGGGCTCGGCCGGCATGACGTCGTAATGGGCGTATACCAAAACGGTGGGGGCATCGGGCGAGATTATTTTTTCGCCGTATACCACCGGATTGCCGGCGGTGGGCATCACGACCGCTTTATCGGCTCCGGAGGAAAGCAACAGCTCTACCCACCTACGGGCGCAAGCCTCCATATCGGGCTTATGTTCTTGTTTGGCACTGATGGAAGGGATACGGATAAGCGAGAAAAGCTCATCCAGAAAACGATCCTTGTTGGATTCGATATACGTTCTTACTGACATATCTTTTTATTTTTGGGTGTCAAAAAAAATTAAAGGCATCCGCGGGCTGAATCGATACGAGTTTGCTTTTGCGAAGCACGCCTGCTCCTTTCCCGGAAAACGGTGTCAAGTTTGCCGCACCTAGGCCGGAGGGCAACCTCTCTTTCGTATTTATCTTTCGAAGCAAAGACATTGGGGGGCCTGGGGCAGAAGCAAAGCTTCCTTTGATTATGCCGAGGTGCCGCCTATCTTCGTTTTGATTTTTTGAATCAAAGATAAGAATAAAAAACGAAAGATCGAGCAGATGAACTCAAGAAGGTTATAAACAAGGAGCGTAGAGGAAAACAGACTGCAAAGGCGGAGCCAAGTGAAACCGGAGTTACGTTACTATCCCGTTACTCTTTTCAAAACGGCAACGGGTCAGCATAAGGCTGCGGAAAGTCGCAAAACAGAGGCTTCGGTTAAAATTCCATTTTATAACTGACAAACGGAATCATACTATGGAAATAGAAATCTTCCACTTGTTGTGTGGCGAGATTGAATTCAGGGCCCATATACTGTTTTCCTGCCAGATTCTTTATTTGGACAGCTACGGTGCCCGAACACTTCTTGTAATTCACCCGGTAAGTGATGGAAACATCTGAAACGGGACTTATGCCTTTTCGTGTATGAGTAAATGGTTTGGATTCATCATAGATAATATCCTGCTGTTCCAGTGTTGCTGCCAAATCGACCGGTGAAGAAGGACGATACCCGGAAAGAGCAATGCGTGCGTTCAATCCCAATACGCTGTTCAAACCGTTCTTCCGGCGAAAAGTAAATTCTTTCCCGCCTAAAAGATTGATAATGTAGTGGGTATTGAATAAAGTATTATGCCAATTGCCAAGATCGTCTTTGTAGCGGGAGTCGAAAAGAGATAGCGTTGCCATATAATAATATCCCGATTGAAGAAAACGCTCCAATGTGAAATCAATTCCCATATTCATTCCTTTTCCTCTGTTTGTAAAGGGATGGTAGAATAAGGGCGGTTGTGTGGTAGTGTTGATCGTGGAATAAGTTCCGCCTTGTAAAACAGGAACGTTATACAAATACTGAAAATAAGGTTCTACTTTCAATCGCAAAAGGGAGGAGATAGTCCAGTTATAGCTGAGTACGTTATGCCAGGAACGAATCATTTTCAATTTGGTATTGGGAGTGGATGTTTCTCCATCGGCTGTCGGTACTTCCATGAAATAGAAGTAAAGTGGCGCTATTTGTGAATGAAGACCTGTACCCAGCATGATTGAATGATTCCTGTTGCATCTCCATTCTGCAGAGAGGCGCGGCTCGATGGAGAAATCTCCGTTCAAAGCGAATAAAGTAGTATTAAGGCCGCCTGTAAATGAAAAATGCGGGTTGAAGGCATATTTGGTCTGTGCATTCACTTGAAACAATTGAGTGTTGCTACGTTTACTACTGACGGTTTGCATAATTCTCTCAGTATCCATCTTCTGATAATCGAACTTATCGAAGAACTGTTCCAGGCGCATGCCATACCGGCTGTGCCATTGTGGAGAATGCCGGTGGTTAAGTTGTGAAGATAAAGAGAGCTTATAGCTTCGATTCAAGTTGTCGATGTCTATGTTGGAAACGGCGGGTTGAACCACTCTTCTCCTTCCGAATTCAAAATCCGTATCGGAGAAGGTAGCCGCCAATGTAGTGGATAGGTAGAGAGAAGAATGGAATGATTGTTTATGTGAAATGCCGGCAGCACCGGCTTTGTATCCCATCCTCATGTCTGTACTTTCTGTCGGAGATGCCCATGTTGACGGATCTTCTTCCGCTTCTCTTTCCGATCGGGAGTTGCCGCCGATACCCCATACAGTAAATGTTCCTGTATGAGGTGTAGGCAAATTGACCTTGAAAGCTATATCTTCATAATGAATGGACTGTTTGCCCGACATTTCCGAGATGAACGATTTGATAATTCCCATTGTGGAAACACGAACATTGAAGAGATAAGAACCGTCATAACTCTTCTTGAAAGGTCCTTCGGCTGCAAATTCAGCTCCCTGTATGCCTAGTTGGGCTGTGAATTCATGTTTCCGGTTGTTACCATTGCGGAACTTCATGTCAAACACCCCGGCAACAGCATTACCGAATTCCGCAGGAAATGCTCCGGTATAGAAATCAGAATTTGCGAGCATGGAACTGCTGAATATGGTAAATACCCCTCCGCCCGGCACATCGTCGCCACCACTGAAATGGCTTGGAACAGGAATATCCGCTCCTTCCATCCGCCATAGTACTCCGGAAGGCGCATTTCCCCTGATAATGATTACATTTGTTTCTGCCGACCCGGTGGTGACACCGGCAAAGTTGGCGGCCATACGTGCAGGATCGTCTACTGCTCCGGCATATCGTCGGGCTTCTTCGACAGAAAAAGTACGGGCACTGACAGAAGCCATGTTATTTTGAGGGAGGTCTTTCCGTTGGCGGCCCGTTATAACCACTTCATTCAATGATTGCAGGCTTTCTTTCATTTCGATGGTAAGCACTAATTCTTTTCCACTGGTCAGTTGCAGTTGGGAAAGTCGTTGAGTTTCATAGCCCAGATAGGAGATTATCAGACTGATTCTTCCGGTAGGTACGCTGTTCAGAGAAAAATAGCCGTTAGTATCGGTAGTACTTCCGGCATTGCTGCCTGCTAACATGACTGTTACGCCAATCAGTGGTACTTTAGTCTCCATATCCACCACCTGTCCACGTACAGTTTGGGTGAGTTGCGCAAAAGCATCAACGGGAAAATAAAACAGTAAAATGACTATTATCAAGGAATATTTTGAATGATTCATCTTCGTTTGTCGGATTAATTAACTGGCGACAAAAGTAGATAGAACCAAACTGGAAATTCTTGACAATTGTCAAGCCCCTCCTTTTTTCTGCAATTTCTTTCGAATACGGCTTACCGTTTCAGGAGTTACTCCGATAAGGGAAGCTATATCTTTCAGGGTTAGTTTGTTCAAAGAATTATTAGCCGCTTCCTGTAGTTTCTTATAACGCTCTTCCGGTGTATCGCAACGAAAAGAGAAGAGAAGTTCATCTCGGCGGAAAAAGAGTTGTTCGGCTATGTGTCGACCGAAGCGTTGGCCTTCCATGCTATGTTCATAGAAGTCGATGACTTGCTTATAAGTCAACCTGAAAATTATAGTTTCAGAAATAGCTTGTATGGAGTATTTTGCCGGAAGTTGGTTTAATAAGGCATGGTATTCTGTTGCAAACCCATTCGTGTTGAACCCGATTGTACGCTCCTGGCCATCTGCGTCACAATGACAGAACCGCAGGTTGCCATCTAATACGACACCTATATAGCGACATATTTCTCCTTGTCGGATAAAATATTCCTTGCGTTTAAGAACGACAATTTTACCCATTTCCCTGAACACTCCGGCTAACTCATCTGAAATATGAATGGTAGATATAAATTTATTCAACTTATCTTCAATGTCGGTCGTATTCATGGTCGATACATATGTTTTTAGTTATAATTGAATGAACTATATGCAAAAATAGGAATAATTTGCCGAATTACTCTCTATAAGATACGATTGCAGGCTTTAATTCGACAAATATAGCTGCATTCTTTCTATTCAGTGCTTTAGATATGTCAGCGCAGCTAAAAGCACTGTAGCTTATAGAGCCAATAATTCACTCTCCAATTGTATTATCAACATAACTTTATAGGTTAATATATTTATTGAAGCATTTGCTTTGTTATTGAATGATTCCGTTTATCTGCTACAACTCAGATGGTTTTTTATTTGTTAGGCATTGAGACTCTTTTGCAAAATGAGAGAAGTCTGTGTATCCTAACTCATCATACAAATTACCACTTCCTTTAGAACGGTAATTTAACAAAGCCATTTTAAACCTCAAGGCTCGACAACATTGCTTCGGAGACATCCCTAATACCTCTTTAAAATGCCTATTTAGTGTTGGTGTTGATACTCCAACTTGTTTACTAACCATACTCGATTTAAAGTCGCCACAATGAGTAATGCAGTAAATAGCCTTAATCACAGTTTCTAATTTATAATCCGGCTTAAAAATATCTATGTTTGATAAAAGATAGTTTTCTATATAATCTACACGTTCATCAAAGGTGTTTTTAGTTTTTAGCTCTTCGATGATCGTATTATCTATATAGTTATTTAAAGGTTTGTAACTATCTAATAAGCAAGGAATATCGTCTTTCAAAAACGGATACAATACACCTGGTTTGAATTTTACTGCAAATTCATGTGTTCCAGGTGCATGTATTATGGTGATTGCATCTGTTAAACTTCCACACAGTTTATCGCACGTAGTATCTTTAATACCGAGTTTCCTATCTACTTTTAAAGTTTGACTTTTATCTGTCAGATTAACAGACGCAACAATATTCATATTAGGAAGTGCAATTATTGAGAATGGAGTTATTAAATTACCCTCCGTTTTAATTTCAAAGAAATATTCAATAATATTCCTTAGCTCAAAACATGGATATATAACTTTAACATGTTCGTTTATTTCGCTTTCGTAGATGACTTTAGATTTCAGCATTTTTGTTTCTTAAATAAGTGCAACAATTGTATCCCTATCCCCATTGTAAGCATACGCTCTTTTTTATTTGCCAATAAGTTTTGAGTCCAGTTAAGTAATCCCCCATCACCTATTTCATGTTCTACCCCATTAATAATAATCTTAGCTTTAATTCTAATACCGTAGTAATAATTATTATATGAATCTGATTTGGCAATACGAATATCCAAACCGCTATTTTTAGTATAAAATAAGGTATCTGATACCAATTGACTTTTTTCATCATATCCTTTGCAGGGTATAATTTCAAAGAATATATTTTCAAACCCAAAGACTTCTTTGCAGACCTTGTGTGTTATGGCTAAATGTTTATGCAATTCAGTTTTTTCAAATTCAAAACTACCCGTATCCATACCGCACGAGATTAGGCACAAAAGAGGAAAATGAGGTGTAAAATTGGGGTTTGAGAAAACCTGAGTTCTTATAACTCTTGATACATTACCAAAATTATATGTTTTCTCAGACAGTTCATTACTTTTCTTTAAGGAAGCATAATGCAAAGCTATTGCATTTGTCGGGTCGGACTGAACTTCCGTGTTTCTTAGTGCTGTAAGAACTTTTTTTTGATTTACTGTTGCCATTACACTACTTGTACCTAATTGAGCAACAGGAGATAGCTCAATTAATTCATAGTTGTTATTCGCAATTATTTTACAACATTCCAATTCTTCCTCTTTAAATTCAAGAAAATCTAATTGTGCAGGTTTAGTCAATTTGTTTTTACTGTATTTACTCAATAAGGAAGATGGTGTTTCTTTTGAAGTACGCCTGTCAAACACCTCTAACAGCAAAGAGTTTAACTCTGAACCACTCAATTTATCGGACAGTATATCAACTATTTCATTTAGATTATACCTACCAATTATATGTTTTATTGCTCCATCTTTCATATATTCCTAATGCTATATATGTATTCATCAAATATTCGCCCTTCTTTTATGACGGACAATTTAATAAGTGCTTCTTTCTCAAATCCAATTTTCTCTAATCCTAATGCACCTGTTTTAGCTAATTCAATAAAAGCAACGGCATCATCATGAGTGTAGGGATAAGGAAATATGTCACGTAAGTTTATAGCAATCTTATAGTTATTTGCCAATTCACATATTATATGAGGTGGCACATGTTCAATTTTACGTAATTCTACCATATCAATACATTTATCTTCTCACAAAGATATGCCTATTTATGAGATGATTAAGTGTAAAAGTGAATCAAAATTCATCGAATTGCATTTTTTCACTTAAAATTTTGGCATGATAGCGTATTTTATAAAGAAAGAAAGAAATATTTTATTCAGCAACACAATTAGATTATTATTTATATCTTTGATTCAAAAAATCAAAACGAAGACAGGCTGCACCTCGGCAAAATCAAAGCGAGGCTTTGCTTGTGCGCTCGGTTTGCACTATCTTTGTGATAAAGAAGCAAAACGAAGATAGGCGGCGCTTCGGTTCGGCCTATCGTTGCAAGGTTGCAAGCGGAAATAAAAAAAGAAGCCATATGGAAAAAGAAACCAGAGAGCAAGCGGGGCCGATGAAAGTCATTTTCAATTATGAAAACGTATTCTATAGTTTTTATTACGACGATGTGGGCGGATGCGTGCACCGGGCCAGAGACTATGCCCTGAATTATGTCTATTCGGGCGAAATGATTCTCGATAACGGCAAAGGGCAGATTCATGTGCGAAAGGGAGAATGCGTATACATTCCCCGCGACCACCATATCACCCTGTATAAGAAAACTTATGAGGGCGAACGCTATTGCGGAGTGTTCCTCGCTTTTTCACGCAATTTCCTGCGCGGAATGTATACCAAATTCGGCAAACATGACATACCTCCTACCACCCCCAAGCTTACTTCGGAAGCAATCAAGCTCCCTCCCAGCGTGGAAATTACCAGCCTGTTCGCTTCCATGACGCCCTATTTCGACCCCGACGTCAAGCCGCAGGGAGACTTCATGCACTTGAAAATGCAGGAGGGATTGCTCGCTTTGCTGCATATCGACAAGCGGTTCGCCCCTACCCTCTTCGATTTTAACGAACCGTGGAAAATAGACATTCTGGAATTTATGAACCAAAACTATATGTACGAGTTCACCCTGGAGGAAATGGCGCATTATACGGGCAGAAGCCTGGCCACCTTCAAACGGGACTTTAAGAAAATAAGCGACCTTACGCCTGAAAAATGGCTGATTCGCAAACGGCTGGAAGTGGCTTACGACAAGATGAAAGAAGGTGGTAAAAAGGTAATGGACGTGTATGTGGAAGTGGGGTTTAAGAACCCTTCCCACTTTTCCACGGCGTTCAAGAAGTTGTACGGCATATCGCCGACCGCCGTTTTCACGTGAGAGGCCCTTGGCAAGACAACGTGATCCCCAGGCACGACAAATTGAGCTTTTGAGCAATTTCATTTGAGCCCCACAGCAAGGTTGCTGCGGGGCTTTTGCTTTACTTTTGTCTTCGAAAACAATCGATAGTTCATAAACCATTCAATCGTAAAAGCAAATGAAAACAACGCGTCTGAAATCTCTCGCCGCCACGGCGGTGGCGGGAACCCTGGCACTTGCCGGGTGCACCGGCAACGGGGCGAATTCACAAACAAATCAGCCTGATTCATCAACAAACCAGCCTATGGAAACATGGCAACTTACCCAGGAATGGGACAAGAAATTCGCCCGGAGCGAAAAAGTAGCACATCGCAAAGTAACCTTCCGCAACCGGTACGGCATTACCCTGGCAGCCGACCTCTACATGCCCAAGGATACGAAAGAAAAATTGGCGGCCCTGGCCGTAAGCGGACCTTTCGGAGCCGTGAAAGAGCAGGCTTCGGGCTTGTATGCACAGACGATAGCCGAGCGGGGGTTCCTAACGCTTGCCTTCGACCCCTCGTATACAGGCGAGAGCGGCGGCGAACCTCGCCACGTAGCCTCGCCCGACATCAATACCGAGGATTTCAGCGCAGCGGTGGATTTTCTCGTCACGCTCCCTGAGGCGGATGCCGGGCGTATCGGTATTATCGGCATTTGCGGATTCGGCGGCATGGGCATCAACGCTGCGGCGATGGATACCCGCATCAAGGCGACGGTAGCTTCTACCATGTACGATATAAGCCGGGCGAGCGCCAACGGTTATTTCGATGCGATGGACGCCGAGGCCCGGCATGAGTTGCGCAAGCAGTTGAACCGGCAGCGTTCGGAAGATGCGCGATCGGGCGCCGTCGCTCCCTCGACAGGCGGGCTTCCCGACAGCATCCGGGGCGACGAGCCTCAGTTCGTACAGGATTATTTCGATTATTACAAGACCGACCGGGGGTTTCATCCCCGCTCGATCAATTCCAACGGGGCTTGGAACGCTACCTCGTCGCTCTCGTTTATAAATATGCCGATACTGGCGTATGCCGGAGAAATCCGGAGCGCGGTGTTGCTGGTTCACGGCGAGAAAGCTCACTCCCGCTATTTCAGCGAAGGCGCGCGGGAGAAACTTACGGGCGACAACAAGGAGTTGATGATTATTCCCGGGGCTAATCATACCGACCTGTACGACCATACGGATTTGATTCCGTTCGACAAGATGGAAGCGTTTTTCCGGGAGAATTTGAATAAATAAAAACGAAGAATCAGGGTGTGACGGCTTCCGGTCGGCCGGGCCGCTACCCTTTTTTTCACCCAATCGACAAACTGACAGATGAAGAAAATAAGCGGAAAGGGAAACGAGATTACCCTGTGTTTTCCCGACGGAAAGAAAGAGAAATGCCTTGCTGCAGGTTCCCCGCAGTGGAGGGAGATGGTAGAGAATGCGAATATTTCGATCGATGGCGATGGCAATACGATCGATATTCATTTTAATTCGGAAGAGGAGGCGGCAAATCTATTGCGGCATCCGGGGTTCAATATCCTGATATGCGGATGCAACAACCGGATGCACATCGGAAAGGGGTTGAGCGTAGGCCATAATCCCGGCTGGGGCATGTCGGGCATGCACCTGGTTATCGGCACTCCCTTCGATCCTTGGACGGGGACGCCCCGCACGGCCGATAATTGCCGGATGGTGATCGGAGAGCATGCCATCGTTTGCGGGGCCATGATTTATTTGCAAGATAATCATTCATCGATCCGGATCGGCAGAGATGCGATGATAAGTTGGGGAGTAAATATTTGGTGTACGGATGCTCATGTTATTACCGATAGGCAAGGCGAACCGGCCAACTTAGCCCGGTTTATCGAAATCGGCGACCGGGTGTGGGTGGGCAAAGACGTGAAAATCGGGAAGAACGTGAAAATCGGCAGCGATACCGTCATCGGCTGGGGCAGTGTCGTAACCAAAAGTTTTGAGGATAGTTGCCAACTGATCGTCGGCGTACCGGCCAGGGTGGTGAAAAGAGATATAAAATGGGACGGACGTACCGTGAACGAATATATTAAAGCTGCGCGTAGTTCCGCCGGGGCCGGGGCGGGTTCTTTTCCGGTCTAACCGGAAAGTGGCGGGCGGGGGGATAGTGTTTTCCGGAGGAAGGGGCGTAACTTATCTTCCTTTCGTTTTTTCAAGCAAGGATGGACTGGGGGAAGCATTCCGCGACCGGAATAATTCCTTATCTTTGTTTCGTAGCCGGAAAGGTCGGCGCACCGGGTGTGCGGGGTCTGAGGCTTGGGTTGTATCTGCTGCGCCCGGCGGGCGGCAGCCAAACGGAATAAAAATATGAAACGAATCGTTATTGTAGGAGCGACGTCGGGTATCGGCTATGAAGTGGCCCGGCTGTGCGGCCGGAAGGGATGGCGCGTAGGAGCGGCGGGAAGACGTGCCGACCGGTTGGAAAAACTGGAAGGGGAAATTGCGCGCGAGGGCGGGGAGGCTTTCACGGAGGTGATCGATATTACCCGCGAGGATGCTCCCCAAGCGTTGGGGCGGTTGATCGACCAGGTGGGGGGCATGGATGTTTTTTTGTTGTGTTCGGGTATCGGCAGCCAAAACCGGCAGCTCGATGCGGCTATCGAACTGGCTACGGTGCAAACCAATACGATGGGGTTTACCCGGATGGTAACGGCTGCCTGGCAGTTTTTTCGTGTCCGGGGCGGGGGGCAACTGGCGGTAGTCAGCTCGATTGCCGGCACGAAAGGGCTGGGGGCGGCTCCGGCTTATTCTGCTTCGAAGCGGTTTCAAAATACTTATATTGATGCGCTGGCGCAGTTGGCGCGGATGGAAAAATTGCCTGTGCGGTTTACGGATATTCGGCCGGGGTTCGTGCGGACGGATCTGCTCAAGGGTGATCCTTATCCGCTGGAAATGCAACCGGATCGGGTAGCTGCCCGGATCGTGAAAGCGATTGAACGGGGGAAACGGCGGGTGGTGATCGATTGGCGGTATGGGTGGATGGTTTTTTTCTGGCGGTTGATTCCTCAGTGGCTTTGGGAGAGGCTTTCTATTCATAATTGAGGGGGGCGTTGGATGATTAAAAAAATACAATAAGTACGGTTTTCAATCGCACTTGGAAGTTTGGTTTTTATTGGGTTGATTTACAGCATGTTATAGAGGCGCCGGCGTCGGGTTGAAAATACATGCTTATGGAATGGGAATTTCATCGGCATGGAATTTTAATTACACTGCGGTGAAATTGGAATTGCATGCTGGTGGGATTTTTTGGTTTTAAAAAAAAATACAATAAGGGGGGGGGCGGCGTTGCCGCCTTTTTCTTTTACTTTTGGCTTGATCCAAAAGTAACAAAAGATCAAGGGCTGAACCGTCTGGGCTACTCCGGGCGGATTCTTCGCTGTCACCGCCTAAACTCGCTTCGCTCAGACAAAGGCGGCTCCGAACCGCTCAGAATCCACCCTCCGCTTCACGCCCATCCGCTAAGGCCCTTTGTAGAAAGCTGACGCTTTCTGTGGGGATGGCCGATACCGGTTGTTAGTTGGGTGAAGAGATTGCTTGGGGATGGCTTTGCAAGGAGGGGCATGTTTGCATATGCTTGGATGAATACTTATCTTTGCGTTCGGTTTGCTTTTTTTGTTTTATATTCAATCGGGGATAGGTTGCGCGTGGGCGTAATTGAAGGGAGTTTTGCGGGTGGATGCGGCTTGCGCTGTCTTCGTTGCCGTTCCGTCAAAGAATCAAACCCGAGAAACAAATAGCAATTCAGAAACAAATAACAATTCAAATACCTCTAAACTACTGTAGACACCCTATGGGATTATTCGTCAAAAAACCTTTGGCCGACTTGATAGAAGAAGCCAACGAATCAGGCAACAAATCGCTTAAACGCATCCTCGGCCCCTGGAGCCTTATCGCCCTGGGCATAGGCGTCATCATCGGCGCGGGATTATTCTCCATCACCGGCGCCGTGGCGGCCGGATATACCGGGCCGGCCATCACCCTGTCGTTTGCCGTGGCAGCTTTGGGATGCTGCTTTGCCGGCCTTTGCTACGCCGAATTTGCCTCTATGATACCTGTGGCAGGCAGCGCCTATACCTACTCGTACGCCACGATGGGCGAGCTCGTCGCCTGGATTATCGGCTGGGATCTGGTGCTGGAATATACCGTAGCCGCTACCACCGTAAGCATCAGTTGGAGCCGCTATCTGGTGGTCTTTCTGGAAGGACTGGGCATCCACCTGCCCCCCGAGCTGACCGCCTGTCCCTGGGACGGGGGCATCGTCAACATCCCCGCCTTCCTGATCGTGGTGGTGATGAGCCTCTTCCTTATCCGCGGCACCAAGGGCAGTTCCGTCTTCAACGGAATTATCGTCTTTCTGAAAGTCTCGGTCGTATTGATCTTCGTCGGGCTGGGATGGCAATACATCCGCGCGGAAAATTACGTGCCCTATATCCCCGCCAATACCGGCACCTTAGGCGAATTCGGATTCTCCGGCGTGCTCCGCGGGGCCGCTATCGTGTTTTTCGCCTTCCTGGGCTTCGACGCCGTAAGTACCGCCGCCCAGGAAACGCGGCATCCCAAACGCGACATGCCCGTCGGCATCCTGGCTTCTTTGTTGATATGCACCGTCTTATATATGCTTTTCGCCCACGTAATGACAGGCGTGGCCCATTACACGCTTTTCGACGGCCAAAACGGCATCGCCCCGGTAGCCATCGCCATCGACCATATGGGCCATCCCGACGCGGCCGGCATCATCCGCCCCGATTATCCTTGGCTCAACCGGGCCATCGTGGTAGCTATCCTGTTGGGCTACTGTTCGGTTATTATGGTCACGCTGCTGGGGCAAAGCCGGGTTTTCCTGAGCATGAGCCGCGACGGGTTGTTGCCGCCCCTCTTCTCGCATATCAACGAAAAATACCGTACGCCGGCGCGCAGCAACCTGTTGTTTATGCTGATAGTGGGCACGCTGGCCGCCTTCGTGCCGGCACGTCTGGCCGGCGAAATGACGAGCATCGGCACGCTCTTCGCCTTCACCCTGGTATGTGCCGGCGTGCTGGTAGTGCGCCGCACCATGCCCGACGCGCCCCGCTCGTTTAAAACCCCGCTCGTGCCGCTGGTACCCGTACTGGGCATCATCACCTGTTTGTGCATGATGCTTTTCCTTCCAGCCGATACCTGGATCCGACTGGTAGTATGGATGTTGATCGGGTTGGATATATACGCCGTATACGGCACCCGGCACAGCAAACTGGAAAAAGGCCTGGCGCGCCGGGAAGGAAAAACGGCCCTGAACCTGATCGGCATCGTATTGTCGGTATTATGCGTCGTTACCGGCTTGTGGCATCAGCAAACCGTAGGTTGGGAAGAAAGCAAAGCTTTGCTGATTATTTCGTTTGTATTCGCTTTTACGCATCTTTCCTATTACCTGGTCAGAATGTGGCGCGGAAAGTAAGCCGTTTGTTAAGCACGAAATTGACGGCTCCGTAGACGAACAGCCCCAGGAACTGCCCCAGGTATTCGTCGAGGCCGGCAATTTCGACCATGCAAACCAACGAGAGGAACTGGGTGGCATACGCGCACCCGAAAGCAAACAGGAAAAGAGGAATCTCCCGCCGGAATTTGCCCTGCCACGAGGTAAATATCCAATATTTGCTCCAGAAGAAATTGTTTATCAACGCTACGACATATCCGGCCACGTTCGACCAGAGATAATTGCAGTGCAATAAATCCATTCCTATCCAGATCACGATTGCCGTGATAAGCGCATTCAGCGATCCCACCAATACAAAGCGAAGAACGCGTACCGACTCTTTCATATGAACCACTCCATGTTTACCGAGGGGCAAATATACGACAATACCGCGTGATAACAAGAAAAGAAGTATATTTGTAAACTCTGAAAGCAACAGACAGAAAACCTCTGAAACAAGAAACAAGCATGAATCTATCCTTACGCGCAACATATAGGAAACGGCTGATAATCGGCCTGCTGCTGGCAGGTATCCTGGCTCCCGCTCTCCTGCTTTTCGCCTGCAACTACCGGATCGGCCATACTACCGAAAAAAGAGTATTCGACAGCCTCGACTCCGTCCCTTTCCGCCCCGTCGGGCTGGTACTGGGCACCACGCCCCGGCTGGATAACGGCCGGCCGAACCTCTATTTCGAATACCGCATGGACGCCGCGGCAGCTCTTTACAAAGCCGGCAAGGTACGTTACTTGCTGCTCAGCGGCGACAACCGCCGCCGCAACTACAACGAACCCGAAGAAATGAAAAAAGCATTGGTAAAAAGAGGCGTGCCGCAGAGCGTCCTCTTCCCCGATTACGCCGGGTTGAGGACGCTCGATTCCGTAGTGCGGGCCAAACTGATTTTCGGGCAAGACAGCCTGACGGTCGTCTCCCAGCGTTTCCACAACCAACGGGCCATTTACCTGGCCGACGCTTCCGGGCTCTCTGCCGTCGGCTACAACGCCCCCGACGTCTACACCTTCGCCTCCCTCAAAGTACGCCTTCGCGAATGGCTGGCCCGTGTAAAAGTCTTCATCGACCTGGCCACCGGCAAGCAACCCCACCATCTGGGGAAGAAAATCGCGTTGCCTGGCTGATAGAAAAAGAAAGGGAGCAGCTAGCCCCCAAGCGGCGGCGCTGCTCCCTTTCTCCTTTTTCTAAATTCTTCGAAATCGTTTCGATTTTTCCGGCTGACGATTCGGGATGGCTGTTTGTGAAAAATCAAAACAATTGCTTATTTTATTCCGCCGGAAACTTACCGCTCCCCGATAGGCACATAGGTTTGTTCTTCCAGTATATTTTTGTAGGCGGGGCGGATGATGCGTTTTCCTTCGAAGTTCAATTCTTCGATGCGGTGGGCCGTCCAGCCTACGATGCGGGCCATGGCGAATAAAGGGGTATAAATTTCCTGCGGCAAACCGATCATTTCGTACACGAAGCCGGAATAGAAATCCACGTTCGACGAGACGCGTTTCTTCGTGCCTTTATGCTTGGCAAAACATTCGATAGCCCGTTCTTCCAACAATTCCAGGAAGGCAAATTCCTCTTCGCGTCCTTTCTCCTTGGCCAAATCGCGGGCCAGTTCTTTCAATACCACGGCCCGCGGGTCGGAAATGGTATAGACGGCATGCCCGATACCGTAAATCAACCCCGTCCGGTTGTAGGCTTCCTTGTTCAGCATGCGCATAAAATAGGTATCTATTTCATCCACGTTCTTCCAATCGGCGATATTTTCCTTCAGGTGATGAAACATATCCACTACCTGGATATTGGCGCCTCCGTGCAACGGGCCTTTCAACGAACCGATACCGGCCGCAATCGCCGAATAGGTGTCGGTACCCGTGGAGCTGGTTACGCGGACGGTAAACGTCGAATTGTTGCCGCCGCCATGCTCGGCCTGAAGCACCAGCAACAAATCGAGCGTGCGCGCTTCCAGATCGGTGTAATCGCGTTTAAGCATATGCAGGAAGTTTTCGGCGATGGAACGGTTCTCGTGCGGATGGCGGATATGCAGCGAACGTCCCTGCGTGCTGTGGCGGAAGATGTTGTAAGCATAGGCGATAATGGCGGGGAATTTCGAGATCAGCTCGATCGACTGGCGCATCAGGTTGTCGCGCGAAGTATCGTCGGGGTTCGGATCGAAGGTATACATTTCCAGCACGCTCCGGGCCAGGATATTCATGATGTTCTGGCCTTCCAGATCGAGGATGTTCATTTTCGTTTTCTGCTCGAGCGGCATATTGTCGTTGATCAATTCCTTGAAAGCCGCCAGTTCCTCTTTGTCGGGCAGCTTGCCGGAAAGCATCAGGTAGGCCACTTCCTCGAAGCCGAATCGTTTCTCCCTGATCAGGCCGTACGCGATGTCTTCCACATCGTAGCCGCGGTAAAACAGCTTGCCCGGAATGGCTTTCAGACCTCCCTCGGGCAGGCGTTCGTAGCCTACTACGTTGCCTATCTTGGTAAGCCCCACCAATACCCCGCTGCCGTCTTCGTTGCGCAGCCCGCGTTTGACGTTATACTTGGGAAACAATTCGTTATCGATCTTACATGTGCCTTTGGCCGCTTCCGACAATTTGTATACAATATATTCTTTTTTCATATCTACAGACTTTTAAAAATTTATAGTAAGGAAATAATCGTTTCCCCGAATTCCCGGGTTCCCAATGGTACGCCCCCGGGCATAAAACGGGCCAGGTCGCGCGTAGCCTTGCCGGCGCCGAAAGAAGACTCCAGGGCGGAGGCGATCAGCTCGGCCGCCTCGTTCCATCCCATGTATTCCAGCATCATCGCCGACGAGAGCAAAAGCGAAGAAGGGTTGACGATGTTTTTGCCGGCGATGTTGGGCGCGGTTCCGTGCGTGGCTTCGAAAATGGCATGCCCGCTGTCGTAGTTGATGTTGGCCCCCGGCGCGATGCCGATGCCGCCCACCATGGCAGCCAGTTGGTCGGAAATATAATCGCCGTTCAGATTGAGCGTGGCAATTACCGAGTATTCTTCGGGGATAAGCAGCGTATTCTGTAAAAAAGCGTCGGCTATGACGTCTTTCACAATCAATTTGCCGGCCTGGCGGGCTTCCAACAAGGCTTTTTCCGCTTGGGCTCCGCCTTGTTCTTTTTTGATTTTTTCGTATTGCAGCCAGGTAAAGACGCTTTCCGGAAACTCGCGTTCGGCCAGGGCATAGCCCCACAGCTTGAAGCCGCCTTCGGTAAACTTCATGATGTTGCCTTTATGTACCAGCGTGACGCCGGGCAAGCCGTTTTCCAACGCAAACCGGATGGCGGCACGTACCAGCCGCTCGGTGCCTTCCACGGAAACCGGCTTGACGCCGAACGAAGAAGTGTCGGGAAAACGCACTTTCGTCACGCCCATCTCGTCGACGAGGAAGCGGAGGAATTTCTTTGCCTCCGGCGTGCCTTGCTGCCATTCGATGCCGGCGTAAATATCTTCCGTGTTTTCGCGGAAAATATACATATTCACTTTCTGCGGTTCTTTCACCGGCGAGGCCACTCCCTTGAACCAACGTACCGGGCGAAGGCAAACATAGAGGTCGAGCGTTTGCCGCAGAGCTACGTTCAGCGAACGGATGCCCTCGCCGATGGGCGTGGTAAGCGGCCCTTTGATGCCGACCATATAGGTGCGGAAAGCTTCCATGGTTTCGTCGGGCAGCCAACTGCCGGTTTGCCGGAAAGCCTTTTCGCCGGCCAGCACTTCTCTCCACTCGATGGCGCGCCGGCCTTTATACGCCTTTTCCACGGCGGCGTTCACGATGCGCTGGCAAACAGGGGTTATCTCCGCCCCCACGCCGTCGCCTTCGATATAAGGGATCGTCACCCGGTCGGGTACGATCAGTTGTCCGTTTTGTTTTGTTATTTTATTCATGGCTTTTGGATTGTTTCATGGTGAAAAAGGAGCCGGGCCGCGGGCGGCAAACCGCTTCCCCTAGGGCCGTTCAGCGGGCGGCGTTCAACGCCGACCCGGCTTTGAACCAACGAATCTGTAGCTCGTTGTACGTATGATTGGCCAGGAAGGTTTCTTCCGTGGCGTCGGCATGGTGCAACACCACCGTCAGGGGCACGCCGGGAGCAAACGCCGCCAAGCCGCGAACGGAAATCTCGTCGTCTTCGCGGATTTTTCCATAATCCTCTTTATCGGCAAAGGTAAGGGCCAGCATGCCTTGCTTTTTGAGGTTGGTTTCATGGATACGGGCGAAGCTTTTGGCCAGGATAACCTTTACGTTCAGAAAACGCGGTTCCATAGCCGCATGTTCGCGGGAAGAGCCTTCTCCGTAATTTTCTTCCGCTACCACGATCGACGAAATACCCTTTTCCTTGTATTGTTTGGCCACCGCCGAGACGGCTTCGTACTTCCCGTCCAGACGATTGAGCACGGCATTGGTTTGGCCGTTGAAAGCATTCACGGCGCCCATCAGCATATTATCGGAAATATTTTCCAGGTGGCCGCGGAAACGAAGCCAGGGGCCGGCCATCGAAATATGGTCGGTGGTACATTTTCCCGCTACTTTGATCAGCAGCGGCATGTTTTCCAAGTCGTTGCCGTCCCAGGGAGCAAAAGGTTGCAAAAGTTGCAGCCGTTTCGAGGCCGGATCGATGCGTACTTCCGCCTGGCGGCCGGAAGGCGCGACATAGCCGTTGTCTTCCACTTCAAAACCCCGCGGCGGGAAATCCGTTCCTTCCGGTTCGGCAAGTTTCACCTCGCGGCCGTCGGCCGTCTGGAGGGTATCCGTCAGCGGGTTGAAGCAAAGATCGCCCGCAATGGTCAAGGCAAGCGTCAGCTCAGGAGAGGCCACGAAAGCATGGGTGTTGGGATTGCCGTCGGCCCGCTTGGCAAAGTTGCGGTTGAAGGAGGTGACGATGGAGTTGCGGCGCGTCGGATCGTCGGTATGCCGTTTCCATTGCCCGATACAGGGGCCGCAGGCATTGGCCATGATGGTAGCCCCGATCCGTTCGAAATCGGCGATAATGCCGTCGCGCTGCGCTGTATAGCGGATTTGCTCGGAGCCGGGGTTGACAATCAGCGGCGCGGCCGCCGGTATGCCTTCTTCCGCTGCCTGGCGGGCAATGGAAGCGGCGCGGCTTAAATCCTGATAGGAGGAATTGGTGCAGGAACCGATCAGCCCTACTTCCATCCGGCGAGGGTAATCGGCAGCTTTTACCTTGGCGGCAAACTCGGAAATAGGGGTAGCGGCGTCGGGCGTAAACGGGCCGTTGATATAAGGTTCCAGATGCGACAGATTAATTTCGATCAACCGGTCGTAATATACTTCCGGATTGGCCCTGACTTCTTCGTCGGCTTCCAGGTAACCGGCTATCGCTTCGGCCCGGATGGCAATTTCTTCGCGACCGGTAGCCCGGAGATAGGCCGCCATCGAGGCGTCGAAAGAGAATAAGGAGGTAGTGGCTCCCACTTCCGCGCCCATATTGCAAATCGTCGCTTTGCCGGTAGCCGACAGGGATTTCGCTCCTTCGCCGAAATATTCGATAATGGCGTTTGTTCCGCCTTTTACCGTCAGGATGCCGGCCAGTTTCAGAATCACGTCTTTCGGGGAAGCCCAACCGCTCAGGCGGCCGGTCAGTTTCACGCCGATCAGCTTGGGCATTTTCAGTTCCCATTCCATACCCGTCATCACGTCAACGGCGTCGGCGCCTCCTACCCCGATGGCTATCATGCCCAAACCGCCGGCATTGGGGGTATGTGAATCGGTACCTACCATCATTCCGCCGGGGAAAGCATAGTTTTCAAGTACTACCTGGTGGATAATGCCGGCTCCGGGTTTCCAGAAACCGATGCCGTATTTGCCGGAAACCGTCTTCAAAAAGTCGTATACTTCGCGATTGCCTTCGCGGGCCGTTGCCAAGTCGGTTTTTGCTCCCAGATCGGCCTGGATAAGATGATCGCAATGCACGGTGGCCGGAACTGCCGATTCGCTTTTGCCGGCGTTCATAAATTGCAGCAACGCCATCTGGGCGGTCGCGTCCTGCATCGCCACCCGGTCGGGCCGGAAATTCACATAGTCTTCTCCCCGCCGGAAAAGCCTTATCGCGTGTTCGTCGTAGAGATGAGCATACAGAATTTTTTCGGCTAAAGTAAGCGGGCGGCCTATGGCCCGGCGTGCATTATCTACCCGCCGGGGAAAACCGGCATAAAATTTTTCCAACATTTCAATGTCATGCACCATATTCTTGCAGTTTTTAGATTTTCGGGTTTTCGATTCTATACAAATTTAATCGCCCTCCGTCAGATTTTATGTAATATATAAGACATCCGCCTGTTTTTTCGCTCCGGCTCATGTAAACGAAGACCGGCAGGCCGGCTGCCCGGCTTTTGCCGCGGTACGCTTCGCCTTCGTCTGTTTGAAACCAAAGCGTGCAAGCCCGGCGCAGAAGCAAAGCTTGCCCGGTTATGCCCAGAGGCAGCCTGTCTTCGCTTAGTTGAGTCAAATATAAGAAAAATTAAAGTGCGCTTCAGTTGATAATTTCTATCGGTTCATAGACCCTATCTATCCCGCTTTCCTTTGCCGGCCATGAGTTTTGGGAGCTTCCTTCCCATCTTCCCGAAGCCGCCGGGAAGGAAGCGCCCGAAACCGTCCGGTTTTGCGATTACATTCTATATATAATACTAACTAAGTTTTGATTTCTTTTGTTCAACTGCATACCGGAGAATCGGTACGACCTGTTTTCCATCTTTCCGCGTAGCTATGCAAGATACAAGCTATCCCCTGCCCGATACGCAGATAATCTTCGCGGTTCAGGTTGGCCAGCGACGCCCGGATCGACCATTCGGGCGCATCGAATCCGCCCCCGTTCAACAATACGAGCGAGGTTTCCTGAGCCAGCCTGAACACCACGTCGACCGGTTCGTAATTGGCCTGGAGATAAGCCACGAACTCTTCCCCGTAAAACTTCCGCGCCCATACCAGCATGTCGATTTCGCTGTAATAACCGGCCCGGTACGGATCGTCGATCAAGGTAAAGCCCGTGCTTTCCCACAACGTATGCAACCGTTCCCGAACCATTTCCTGCATGCGTTTTTTATAAATGCCTTCTTCATCCAGCAGGGAAAAAGCGGCAAACAAAGCCATCTGCGTCTGCTGCGGCAAGGAAAGGCCGGCGGTATGATTGAGGGCTACCTGCCGGCTGTCGGCTACCATCCGGTCGATAAAGCGCATCTTTTCAGGTTGCAACGTCAGGCTGCCGTACCGCCTGCTCAGCTGCGCCTTCCTCTCGTCGGGCAGGGCGGCAATCATCCGGTCGTAAATATTCTGCTCGTGCAAGGCTATCACCGCCAGCCGCCAGCCGGTGGCGCCGAAATACTTGGAAAAAGAATATACGCAAAGCGTATTGTCGGGAATTTCGGCCATCAACGAACGGAAATGCGGGACGAAGGTAGCGTATACATCGTCGGTAATAACCATCAGGTCAGGGTTATCGTTGCGTACGATCTCCCCGATACGGCGGGTAAGCTCGGGGGTAAGCGCATACGAAGGCGGGTTGCTGGGATTCACCAGAAAGGCCGCCTTTACTTCGGGATTTTTGAGCACGTCCAGATCTTCTTCCTTATACTGCCAGGTATGGTAGCCTTCACCCGTCATTTTGCAAGCATGAATCTCGGTTACGTCAAACTCGTACCGGGCCAAGCCGGGTATTTCGATATAAGGCGTGAACACCGGGGCGAACAAGACGATCTTATCGCCTTTGTTCAACAGAAAATTCTGCTGGAGGGAATCGAAGATATAACACATGGCCGCCGTTCCCCCTTCGGTAGCGAAAAGGTCGAACCGGCCCTCGGGCGGCCGATTGTCGCATAATTCCTGTTTCAGGTAATCTTCCACCAATACCTCGGTATACTTGAGAATGCGGTCGGGCACGGGGTATTGGTCGCCGATGACTCCCTCCGCCCATTCGTGCACCAGGTCGTTTTCATCCACCCTTTTTTCGCGCACCAGGTAATTGAAGGTATTCAGCAACAATTCTCCGCCCGGCGATTCCTTATGCTTTTTCATAAATTGCAGGAACCGGGTAGCTATCTTCTTCTTCTCGGGAATGCCGGCAATCCCGGCCATTCCTTCCTCGAATTCGGTACAGCGTTGACATTCTTCCATGCCGAATTGCCCGAGCAGGAAAAAAGCTTCCCGGGGAACCGTACTGATCCAGTTCGGATTGCCCCGGCCGGCGTTCAACATGATATGCGTGCTTTTGCGCGCGCTCTCGTCGGCCAGACCGATCAGAATATCTTTCAATTCGAAGGGGCTGATTTCCGACATTTTCTTTTCATATTCTCTGGTAATCTTCTTTCTATCCATGACATTTATCTTTTTATTTTTACCTGCTTTACATCAAAAAAAACACAAGCTCCATGCAGAAGCAAACCGGTTTGCCGGGGCTAAGGCGCCGCTTATCGCGGGTTGTCTACATCAACAAAACGATGACCACGCCCCAGATAATCAGCAAGGTGTTGCCCACCGCATAGGTTACGGTATAGCCCAGGGCCGGCGTTTCGCTCTCTACCGCATCTTCTACGGCGCCCAAGGCTGCCGTTGTCGTACGCGAACCGGCCGTACATCCCAGCGTAATAGCGGGATGGAACTTGAATACGTACCGGCCCAGCAGCAAGCCCGCAATCAAGGGGATGGAAGTAGCCACCGCCCCGACGAAAAAGAGACTGACGCCTACCTCCTTCAAACCGGTGATAAAGCTGGGCCCCGACGTAATGCCTACCACGGCGATAAACATATTCAGCCCCATATTATTCAGTATCCACAACGAAGGTTCGGGGATACGCCCGAAGGTAGGATGCTTGGACCGGAGCCAACCGAAAAACAACCCGGCGATCAACGCGCCGCCGCTGGTACTCAAACTGATGGGCACGCCTCCGAAATGAATGGCCAGCGAACCCACGATTCCACCCAGCACAATACCCAATCCGACGAAAATCAAATCCGTCTGGTTGGTGGGCCGGTCGGCATACCCCAGGGAGGCGGCTGCCCGGTTGACGTCCATTTTCATACCCACCAACTCCAGCATATCGCCCCTGTCGATGGTTGTATTGGGCAAAACGGGGATATTGATGCCGGCCCTTTTGATGCGTTTGATACTTACGCCGTGCAGGGCGGGATCGCGCCTGAGCCGGCTTACATTCTGGCCTACGAAGCCTTTTCGGATCACCAGTACCGGTAAGGTTTCGGCCGGGAAATCCAGCAATTCCACGTCGTTTACCTCTTCGCCGATCCAATTTTCTTCGCCGATCACAAATTCGCGGCGGCCGCTCAGCACCACCTCGTCGCCTTTGCGAAGCTTCAGGTCGGGCTTCACCTCTTTCACGCCTTTGTTGGAACGCACTTTTTCGACAAACAAGCGGCGACCTTGTTTCTCCAGATAGTCTTCCAATTCCCGTACCGTTTTGCCTGCGTCGAACCAGGCATTTTCGATTTGATAAGCCCTGAACGTCACCGGGCGAGCCGCCGGCATAAATCCCGGTTGCTCGCTTTCGTCGTTGCTGCCCATTTTGGCTTCCAACTCCTTGCATGCCTTTTTCACATAATCCAGCCCGCCCAGCAACCGCGGCCCTATGTCGCTCACCAGCCAGGCCGATCCGGCCGTACCGAAAATATAGGTTACTGCATAGGCTACCGGCATCACATTGATCATATCGGTTTTATCAGCCTGGCTGATATTCAATTGGTCGATCGTATCTTCGGCCACCCCGAGCACCGCCGACATGGTTTGCGAGCCGGCCAGCAACCCGGCCGCTTCGCCCGCATTATAGCTCATCAGCTTGGCCAGCAGAAAAGGAGCGACGAGGCAAAACACGCACATCACGGCGGCAAACAGCACCTGCGGCAGGCCCTCTTTTTTCAATCCGCGGAAAAATTGCGGCCCCACGCTATAGCCTACGGCGAAAAGGAACAAAAGGAAAAAGACCGATTTGATGGGGCCGGTAATCGGGATATTCAACTGGCCGACTACCACGCCTACCAGCAAAACGCTGGTAACCGTCCCCAACGTAAACTTCTTCACCTTGAACTTTCCGATCCAGAAACCCAGCGCAAGCGTAAGAAAAATAGCCAGTTCAGGATAATGCCGGAGCAAATTAGCAAACCATTCCATATACACTTTTTTATTTTGGCGTTTATAACTATGAATTGTAAATGAAACAGAGCGAAGAAAGAAGTTGTTCAACCGGAAATATTCTCTATCTTTGCCTGCCGCTTGGTGATACCGCCGACCGACCGGCCGGCGATATAAAAGGGAATCCGGTGCAATTCCGGAACAGTGCCCGCTACTGTAATCCCCCCCTTTAGGGAAAACGGGAAAAGCCATCCGCCTCTTTGCCACTGTCCGGTAGCTGCCGGACGGGAAGGTTGCTTTTCCGGGGAAGTCAGGAAACCTGCCAGGCAGCTAACAGTAACCCTTTCTCCCGGGGCCAGGAGAAATAGTGCAAACATATATTCATGAATTTATCGGTTTTCGAGAAACGGCTTTACCGGATTCCGCCGGATTGTCTGCCGGAAGAATGGCGCCAAACGACGGATACAG
The DNA here is from genome assembly GCA_048465615.1 of Tannerellaceae bacterium. Taxonomy (GTDB): domain Bacteria; phylum Bacteroidota; class Bacteroidia; order Bacteroidales; family Tannerellaceae; genus Parabacteroides. Next base: position 19,742 of record DBFWLD010000026.1, on the reverse strand, counting down.
GCTTTTGCCGGCCGGGCGCAGGGAGTGCCGGCCGACGGTACGACAGGAGGTTGCCGGCAGGCGGCGGCTGTCTGGGTGGACGGCAGGCGGTTGCCTACGCTCTTTGTCCGGCAACTGATGCCCTTTATCCGGCCATTTTCGCTTTTTTTTCCGACAGCCTATGCCCTTTATCCGGCAAACTGCCACGCATGCGGACAACCGCAGGTTCGTCAGTGGCAACCGCCCCCTCAGGCTTATGCGGATACCGGTCCCGGCCGCTTGCGTACGGCCGAACTAAAGAACCGCCGAGGTTAAAAACGGGCCGCCTCTTCCTAAAACGATTTGTCAAACTACTCAATACCTATTAAAAATGAAAGGATTCTTACTACTGCTTTTCTCCTTGTTACTGGCCCCCGCCTGCCTGGCGCACGAAGAGGGCGAATTTATTGCCTCCGACTTACTGGCCGGTTTGCAACCGGGCGACAAAGCCGCCTTGCTGATGGTTCATTTCGGCACGACGCACGACGACACCCGCGCCCTGACCATCGACGTCATCAACCGGAAAGCCCGCGAGGCGTTCGGAAACCTGGAATTCCGCGAAGCTTATACCTCGCGCATGATCATCCGCAGGCTGAAAGCCCGGGGCGTCGAAAAACTCAACCCGGCCGAAGCGTTGGCCCGGCTCAAAGCCGACGGCTTTACGCACGTCCTGATTCAATCGACCAACATCATCGAAGGCATCGAAATGGAATCGCTCCGCAAAGATGCGGCAGCCGCGGCTCCGGGCTTTAAAGAAATCCGCATCGGCAATCCCTTGCTTTACACGCCCGAAGATTATGCCGCCGTCATCGAGGCCCTGGCTCCCGACAGCCTGGCGGGCGGGGCTACCGTGCTGGTAGGACACGGCACCTATACCCCGGCCACCGCCCAATACGCCATGATGGATTATATGTGGAAAGCCGAAGGCTACCCTCATTTCCATGTGGCCACCATCGAGGGCTATCCTACTTTCGAGACCACGCAGGCCAAACTGGAAGCCGCCGGCAGGCGGCAGGTAAGGCTGATGCCTTTTTTGTTCGTAGCCGGCGATCATGCTAAAAACGATATAGCCGTCGACTGGAAAGAGGCTCTGGAAAAGCAAGGCTATGAAGTGGAAGTACGCCTGAAAGGATTGGGCGAAAATCCGGCCGTCCAGCAACTTTTTATCGAGCATGCCCTGTATATGCTTACCCATAAGAAAATAGATATTCTGGATAAGAAAAAAGCCTATGCGGCTGGGAAGGACTAACCGTTCCCGGCTAAGCAGCGGCAAGCACCGGCTCTTCTCAACGGAGAAGCACCCGCCAATCAACATCCAATCGGTATCCTATATTATATAAAAAACGAAAACAGACGGCATCCCGGCACAAAGGGGTAAACTTGCCTCGCCATGCTCGATTTGCACTATCTTTGCTTTTGAGAAACGAAGATAGGCGGCATCTCGACATACAGGGGTAAACTTGCCTCTGTGCTCGATTTGCACTATCTTTGCTTTTGAAAAACGAAGATAGGCGGCATCTCGACATAGAGGGGTAAACTTGCCTCTGTGCTCGATTTGCACTATCTTTGCTTTTAAGAAACGAAGATAGGCGGCATCTCGACATAGCCAAGTAAACTTGCCTCTGTGCTCGATTTGCACTATCTTTGCCCTATGAATACAGGAAAAATTATCCTAGCAGGTATCGGCCCCGGAGGGGAAGCCGATATAACGCCCGCCGTAACGGCCGCCCTCCGCGAGGCCGATGTCGTGATCGGCTATCATTATTATTTTCAGTTTATCGCCTCCTGCTTGAAACCCGGCTGCCGTTGCATCGACACCGGCATGAAACGCGAACGCCAACGGGCCGAAGAAGCCTTTCGCGAAGCGGCGGAAGGGAACACCGTCTGCGTCATCAGCTCGGGCGACGCCGGCATCTACGGCATGACGCCCTTGGTGTACGAAATGAAGAAAGAAACCGGCAGCGAGGTGGAAATCGTTTCGCTGCCCGGCATCAGCGCCTTTCAGAAAGCCGCCTCCTTGCTGGGCGCGCCGGTAGGACACGACTTTTGCGTGATTTCCCTTTCCGATTTGATGACGCCCTGGCTGCGCATCGAAAAACGCATCGTAGCCGCCGCCCAAGCCGACTTCGTAACGGCCGTTTACAACCCCAAAAGCGAGGGCCGCTACTGGCAGCTTCACCGCCTGAAAGAGTTGTTCCTGCAACACCGCGATCCTCAGACGCCTGTAGGCTACGTCCGCCAGGCCGGCCGGGAAGAAGAAAAGGTATCGGTAACGACGCTCGGCGCTTTCGATCCCGAACAAATCGATATGTTCACCGTAGTACTGATCGGCAATTCCCAGAGCTACTTTTTTGAAAACCGCATCATCACCCCCCGCGGATATTACGGGGAAATGAAACGGGAACACGAAAAAGAAAGCATCGGTCGCGATATTATGATCCGGAGTTTCCGAACCATCGAAAAGGAACTCCGCCATCCCGCCATCCCGCTCGACAAGAAATGGGCCTTGCTGCATGCCATCCATACCACGGCCGATTTCGAAATGGAACACCTGCTCTATACCGACGCCGGCGCCGTAGCCGCCCTGCACGAAGCCTGCCGGGCGGGTAAAATCCGCACCATCGTGACAGACGTGACGATGGCCGCCGCAGGCATCCGCAAAGGGGCCTTGCAACGGCTGGGCATCGAAGTGAAATGCTACCTGCCCGACCCGCAGGTAGCCGTCCTAGCCGCCGAAAAAGGCATCACCCGCACCCAGGCCGGCATCCGGCTGGCCGTAGCGGAACACCCCGACGCCCTGTTCGTATTCGGCAACGCGCCCACCGCCCTGATGGAGCTCTGCGCGCTGGTACGCAAACAAAAAGCCGCCCCCGCAGGCATTATCGCCGCGCCGGTAGGCTTCGTACACGTGGAAGAATCGAAACAGATGGTAAAGCCCTTAGGGCAGATACCCAAAATCATCGTGGAAGGCCGCAAAGGCGGAAGCAACCTGGCCGCCACACTGGTAAACGCCGTGCTTTGCTTCGACGATGCCCGGCAACTCAAACCCGGACGCGACGTATGAACCGTTTTTACCTGATCGGCCTCGACGACAACCGGCGTCCTTTTTTCCCGCCGGAAATACAGCAAATCATCGCCTCCCATCAAGTTTTCTCGGGAGGCGTCCGCCACCGGGAAATCATGGCCCCCTACCTGCCCAAGAGCATTACCTGGATCGACATCGTCGTCCCCCTCGACAAGGTATTCGAGCAGTATGCAGCCTACGACAACAAAGAAAGCATTGTGGTCTTCGCCTCGGGCGACCCCCTTTTCTTCGGTTTTGCCGCCACCATCCGCAGCCGGTTGCCCAAAGCGGTAATCCGCCTGTATCCCACCTTCAATTCGCTGCAAAAGCTGGCGCATGCGTTGCTCATGCCCTACCACGACATGCGCATCGTCTCCCTGACGGGACGGCCCTGGCACGAACTCGACCGCGCCCTGATAGAAGGAACGGACAAAATCGGCATCCTGACCGACCGCACGCATACCCCCGTGGCCATCGCCCGCCGGTTGCTGGCCTACGGATACGACCACTATACGATGTACACCGGCGAGCACCTGGGCAACCCGGAACAACAGAACATCCGGCAATTCACGCTCTCGACCGCCTTGTTAAACACCTTCGAGAGCCCCAACTGCGTGCTGCTGGTAAAAGAAAAAGAAGCCCGCCCCCGCCCCTTCGGCATTCCCGACGAGCGGTTCGCCCTGCTCGACGGCCGCGCCAAAATGATCACCAAAATGCCCGTCCGGCTGCTTACCCTGCACAGCCTCGACCTCCACAACCGCCGCCGGCTGTGGGACATCGGTTTCTGTACCGGCTCGGTATCGATCGAAGCCAAGCTTCAATTCCCCCACCTGCACGTAACAGCCTTCGAAGTGCGGCCCGAAGGAAGGGAACTGATGGAAACGAACAGCCGGCGTTTCGGCGCCCCGGGCATTGAACCCTATATCGGCGACTTCTGCGAGGCTCCGCTGGATACGATTGAACCACCCGATGCCGTTTTTATCGGCGGCCACGGAGGCAAACTGCCCCGCATCCTGGCCCGCGTCGTTGCGAAACTGGCCGCCGACGGCGTGGTCGTATTCAATTCCGTTTCGGAAGAAAGCCGGCAAGCCTTTGCCACGGCTGCCAGGGAAGCGGGCCTGCGCATCGCCTCGGAAACGACGATAACCGTCGACCGGTTCAACCCGATAACCGTTCTCAAAGCGGTACGCGGCCCGTGGGAAGACAGCCCGCCCGGCGACTGAGCCAGAAAGCCCCCCTGCTCCGGGCCCGCCGATAAGACGGAACCACCCCGCTTCCCGCAATCGAGTTTCCATCGCCCCGCCGATTTCCCTCGACGAAGGCATTTAACATAGAAAAAAATGAAAGAAAAGATCGCCATTCTACCCATATCGCCCGCCGGCCGGCCGCTGGCGGAAAAACTAAAAGAGCAATTTCCCTCGGCCGGCATCTATGCCTGCCCAATGCAGGGAGATGAAACGGCAGAAACGCTCCACACCCTTGTCGGACGCCTGTTCGCTGAGGCCGAGGCCCTGGTATTTATCGGCGCGATGGGCATTTGCGTCCGCAGCATCGCCCCCTTCCTCGGCGACAAACATACCGATCCGGCCGTAGTTTGCATCGACAGTACCGGACGTTACGTTATCCCGGTAGTATCGGGCCATATCGGCGGGGCCAACCAACTCGGCCGGGAGCTGGCTCTCTGCCTGGGCGCCGAACCGGTCGTCACCACCCAAAGCGACAATGCCGGGCTCTGGGCCTTGGATACCTTCCAACGCCTGTACGGATGGACGCCCGTCGCCTCAGTGCCCGGCAGCCCGGAAGACGCCGGCAAACAGATGAATGCCTGCATCGCCGCCTTCGTCAACCGGCGTCCGACCGCCCTCGTGCTCGATATACGCGACAAGGGAACCGAACAACTGGAACGCAGCTGCCCCGAGCACGTGCAGGTATTCTACCGCTTCGAAGATGTCGACCCGGAGGCTTTCGAGCTGCTGATCCTCGTCAGCCCCCGGCTCTACTCCGCCCCTGTCCCCACCCTGCGGCTCATCCCCAAAGTACTCCAACTGGGAGTAGGATGCCGCAAAGAAATGAAAGGAGACGCCGCCCAACTCTACCGCCACATCGCCCGGACGCTGACCGACCGCGGCTGGGCGCCGGAAGCTCTGGCCGGGGTACACAGCATCGATTTGAAAAAATGCGAACCGGTACTCAACCTCCTGGCTTACGGCGTCATGGAATGCTCCTACCATACCTATCCGGCCGCCGAGCTCGACGCCACCCAGGTGCCTAACCCTTCCCAGAGGGTAAAAGAAGCCACGGCTTCGGCCAGCGTATCGGAAGCCGCCGCCATCTGCGGTGCCGGGCACGGCCCGCTGGTGGTGGAAAAGCAAAAAGGAGATTTAGGCCCGGGCAACGAATATACCTTTGCCGTGGCCATCGACCGGAGCGCCTCGCGCCGCGGCCATATCGAAATTGTAGGCGCCGGCCCGGGCGACCCGGAACTGATTTCCATACGCGGACGGCATATGCTGGAAAAAGCCGACCTGATTTTATATGCCGGCAGCCTGGTTCCGAAAGAACTCACGCTATGCGCCAAGGCAGGCGCCACCGTACGCAGTTCGGCCGACATGAACCTGGAAGAACAGTTTGCCTTGATGAAAACATTTTACGACAAGGGCAAATTCATCGTCCGGCTCCATACGGGCGATCCCTGCATTTACGGAGCCATTCAGGAGCAAATGAATTATTTCGACCGCTACGGCATGGACTACCATATCACGCCGGGCATTTCTTCTTTCCAGGCCGCCGCCGCCGCGTTGGGCTCGCAGTTCACCATCCCCGAAAAAGTACAGACCATTATTCTGACGCGCGGAGAAGGCCGCACCCCCATGCCGGAAAAAGAGCAATTGCACAAACTGGCCGCCAGCCAGAGCACGATGTGCATTTTCCTGAGCGCGGGCATCGTGGAACAGGTACAAGAGGAACTGCTCCGGGCCTATCCCCCCTCCACCCCTGTGGCCGCCTGCTATAAACTAACGTGGAAAGACGAACGCATCTACCGCGGAGAGCTCCGCAACCTGGCGAAAATCGTGCGCGACAATCACCTGACGCTCACCACGCTTCTCGTCGTAGGCGAAGCCATCGGCAACCGGCAAGGCCTCTCCCGGCTGTATGCCGACGAGTTCAAACACCTTTTCCGGTCATGATCCTGATTGTGGGAGGCACCACCGAAGGCCGCGCCGCCGTAGGGGTAGCCGACGAAGCCGGCAGCCCCTACTATTATTCCACCAAAGGTGCCCTGCAGGAAATCCGTTGCCTGCACGGTACCCGGCTGACGGGCGCGCTCGACCGGGAAGCTATGACGGCCTTCTGCCGCGCGCATTCCGTCCGGCTGATTATCGACGCCGCCCACCCCTTCGCCCTGGGCGTGCACCGGACAACGACAGCCGTGACCCGCGCCTTGCAAATCCCCGTGGTGCGGTACGAACGAGCCTATCCGCCCCGCGACGAAGATTTCGTTTGGTGCGACGACTATGCCGATGCCGTCCGGCGTTTGCAAGAGGCCGGCATCCGCCGGTTGCTGGCCCTGACGGGGGTGAATACCATCGCGCCGCTGTCCGGCTACTGGCAATCGAACCGGTGTTGGTTCCGGATTCTGAACCGGGAAGAATCGCTTTCCATAGCCCGTGCCCAGGGATTCCCGCCCGAACAGTTGGTATTTTACCGCGAGAACGAGGCCGAAGCCGTGATTCGCCGCTTGCAACCCGCAGCCATTCTTACGAAAGAAAGCGGGTATGCGGGCGGATTTACGGAAAAGGCGGAGGCTGCCCGGAAGCTCGGCATCCCGTTATACGTGGTGAAACGCCCCCGGTTGGACGGTTTTTTTTATACCGTAAACGGAGAAGAAGGCCTACGCAAGCAGATCGAGCGTCTGGCGCCCGGCTTCTTTCCGCTACGTAGCGGCTATACCACGGGAGTCTGCGCCGTAGCCGCCGCCAAAGCGGCTTTGCTTTACCTTCTGGGCGGACGCGCGCCGGAAGAAGTTTCCATAACCCTGCCTTCGGGCGAACCGGTCACGTTGCCGGTGGCCTCCGGCCGACGCACAGCCACATCCGCCGTGTGCACGGTCGTCAAAGAGTCGGGCGACGACCCCGACGTAACCAACGGTTGCCGCCTGGTAGCCCAAGTGGAAGTATCATCCGGGAGGGATGCCCGGGGGGATGCTCGGGCAAACACTTGCACGGACGTCGGCGGGGACACTTGCACGAATGTCGATGCGGACACTTGCACGAACGCAGAGAGGGATGCACGAACGGACGTCGATGCGGACGCGTGCACGACCATCGATGCCAACACCTGCCCGGACGTCGAAATGAGAGCCTGCCCGGACGAAGAGAGGAATGGGGCCGAAAAGCCGGCTTCGCCCGAGAGCTCCGCCGCCGAAGTGCTCCTTTTCCCGGAAAAGGCCGAAAATACCCCGCCCGGCTTCCCGGCAGATGCCGCGCCGGTGACCGGCCCGATCATCCGGTTGCGCGCCGGCGAAGGAATCGGAAGAGTTACCTTGCCCGGTCTGGGGCTGGAAATCGGAGGGCCGGCCGTCAACGCCACCCCGCGCCGGATGATAGCCCGGGAATTGGCGGCCGTCTGGCGGCAAGCTCGGCCGGGGAGCAGAGAGGGGAGCACAGAGAAGAGCGGGCAGGCAAACACACCGGGAAGCGCACAGGAGAGCGCGACGGGGCCGGAGCCTCGAAACTTTCTCCGCCTCCCTTCCCAAGAAAGCGGAAACGGCCAAAACGATAAATGGCCGCTGAAAACCGAGGAGCGGCCGGAAATCGTCGTCACCCTCTCGGTACCCGGCGGAGAAGCCTTAGCGCTTCGTACCTTCAACCCGAAGCTGGGCATCGTGGGAGGCATTTCGATTATCGGCACGTCCGGCATCGTGCGCCCCTTTTCCACCGAAGCCTTTATCGCCTCCATCCGCAAGGAAGCGGAAGTAGCCAAAGCGATAGGTTGCACCCGGTTAGTCCTCAACTCGGGCGCAAAAAGCGAACGTTTTCTGAAAAACAGGCTGGCTGCCCAGGGAGAAATGCCTCCCCATGCCCAAGCCTTTATTCATTACGGCAACTTTATCGGAGAAACCGTACGCATCGCCGCCTCCCTGGGTTTCCGGGAAGTAATACTAGGCATAATGATCGGCAAAGCGGTGAAACTGGCGGAAGGAGCTTTAGACACGCACAGCAAAAAAGGAATAATGAACAAATCGTTTCTGCAATCGCTGGCCCGCGAAAGCGGATGTGGTGAAACCACAGTAGCTCGAATCGGAGAAATCACGCTAGGGAGGGAACTGCCGGAAGTGCTCCTCAAAGAAGAAGCCGGCCGTTTTTTCCCCCTTTTGCTCCGCCGCTGTCACGCCCAACTAGCCCCTTTGCTACCCGGCGGAACCATCCGCCTGCTATTGATCGGAGACGACGGAACTTTGCTTCACCAAACCACCTAGCAGAGGGTAAGAGAAAAAAAATAGGATCGACGATTGCCGGCAATGAATTCCATGCCCCGAGGTTTCTATAGGCACACACTCTTTTTAAGTTTGTATGCTTGTCATTTAAATAAGATGACTACCTTTCACTCAACACAGAAAGAGAGAGAAGTTTGAAATATTGTCGGATATAGCCCGAATCTACTGGAATGGCATTTTGACCTTTGATTGTCTTCAACTACATCTTATAAAGTTCCTCAAAAAGAACTTCTAATTTACTTTCATAACAAACTACATCTTCCTCACCATTTAGGATGCAATCAATCATCTTTTTCGTAAGAGTATTCACTTCCTTTAATAACGCTTGCGAGGGATATATAAAGGGTATCTTCTTTATGTAATTTGCAGAATTATTGGTAGACGGATTTATTGCACTAATTAACTTCGTACAGATAGAGGAGTTAAAGAAAGCAAGCAAGTAATATACAAATTGCTCTTGATGTGGAAAAATACCCACTATAGATTGATCAAATAATCTGCCCTCTATCAGTGCTGCTGTTAATCTGCCAGAACGAATCATCGGAATAGCAATACCATTCTTCTTAAAGTAGAAAGAAGAATTTTGGAAACGACATTTCTTACTCTTTTTATATTCGATTATAGCAGCTTCAGACCAATCCATAAACCAATCATTAGGTTTGATATATTTTTTATTCCCTCCCTTCACAATGGGAACAAAATGAGAAATGCTTCGTATTCCATATTTCTTTTCTTCCTCAGACAATTCCCTATCGCATATCTCTGGTTTGCTAACTATTTGATATTTTTTCGCATTTTTCATTTCCATACTCACAGGACGTAAATAAGCTTTATCATTACCAGAATAAAATCCTGTAACGCAATTAGCTATATCTCCAATTCGATGAATACTTATATCATTTATAAGATCACTGACTCTTTCACTTGAATTAAAAAAGAATGCAGAATCGATATTGTTATAAATATCAGCCTGAGAGTATTCTTTACAATGACCACTACCAACATACTCCAATTCTTCTACAGCGCTAAAACCATTCCGAATACAAAACCTATGGGACAAATTCGATGCAACATCACTATCCTTCTGTAAAGTAATAATGCAAAGGTTTGCATATCCAAAATTTATACCAGGAAAATAGGAAGACGGAATCATGGAAAGTTCCTTTATCTTAGTGTTTTTAAGTATATATTGCCTGATAGATATATGTCGATGAAGAGACAAGAATGTGTCGGGAATGATAAATGATAACAATCCTCTTTCTTTTAAACACCGCACACAAGCAAATAAGAAAAGCGTGTAACTTTCCTTTGTATAAAGCTCCGGGTATAATTTATTCAATTCCTCTTTTTTTTCTGAACTATTTCTTGCGCCGTATGGAGGATTGCCGATTATCTTGTCAAATGCCACAAGTTTTCTTACCACAGCATCATCCAACAAGGTATCGGTCAATTTAATCCTTACATTCTGAATTGAATCATACTTGCGCTGCAAGCTTAAAACAGCTTCCGGGTTAAGTTCGAATATACTGATGTTGGCAGAGGGTATCTGTTCCAGAATCTTATCAACAAAAACTCCATCACCTGCACAAGGCTCAAAAATCAGATCAGTCGATTTTATATCGAGCATAGTAGCCATATAGTTTAATATTGGCTCAGATTTAGTATAATAAGACTGATATTGTGTTGCCGCACTCATCTCCTTACCAAATTAAATAATTTTCAAGTTTCTTAGATTGTATGGTATCTCGCATAAATGGTGAAAAATCAGCAAACCAATTAACATTATTTTCTATCCATTGGCGAATATCATAACCTGTAAAACGTTGAATTTGCATATAGGTATCATTTCCGCAATAGGTAGACCATACTCCGGATTTTTTTAAAGTGTTAAGATAATGGCAATTATCGATAGACCTAACAAAAATTACACAATTAAAGTTTTCATTCTCAATATTTTTATAGATACTGCCTACTAACAGGAGCCTGTTAGTATTACCTTTTTCATTCGAGCCAAACCCACTTTTGAAATCCACAACATATTTTGTTGTTCCATCAGTAAAATGCAAATCACATTCCAATCGTATCACACCAGAAGTTACTAACCCCCAAACTTTATCATAATACTTTCTTAACTGATTTTTTTCCTCCTCTTTGATATTAAGAGATAATATATATTGCTCTATTTCATTTGACAAGTCGCGTTTAACTTCAGAGAATAACGGAGGTACGAATAAACTCAAAGTATTTATCGGATATTGAAAGCAAAGTTTACAAAAGGGCTCCCATAATTCCCCAATCCTACGAGAAAACGCCATATAATCATATTCCCAAACAGAATTTCTCGTTTCCAACATAACTACATCATTTGTATATGTAATCATTAATATACATTCCAGTAATTCTATGTTTTGCCAAGACTCTCTCTTTGCTGTTTCTAATAGAATCTGTATAAGGTTTTCTTTGCTTTGAGCGATAGCATGATTGACAGCTTGTGCCTTTTTCTTGTAATCAGCAACTGAATATGTAAGAGCAAGTTCACTTAAAGCTTCATTTGCCCTACTTCTGAAATATGTTAGAAGTATTTGCTTGTCATTACGTAATTCTTTAGATATATTCATAAATCTCCAGAATCTTGATTATTTTATAGTGAAACCAAATTTTATCTTTATGAACGCAAAGTTAGCTATTTTTTTGATAAAGCCGTAGGAATGATTCATTATTCCATAACCCATGCCAATACCATACATGCTATATCAGGTCTTCCGACTAAGGAGGGAGAATGTTGCGGAATACGGCAAGGTTTTCAAGAGCAATCCGCTATATTTTGAGTATCTTACAACCATATCCAGCCGTGCTGAGGCAAGTATGGAAAGCAGCCAACGGCAACCCGGCCGACGTGGTAAAAAGCGAGTAAGACTTATTGTATATTTTTTTGGTAGAGAAAAGCCCTCCCGCAAGGAAATTCCGGTTTCATGCCGATGAAATGGAAAATACACCGGCATCCATTTCGAATTACACCGGCATGAAATCGGAATTACACCGCAGTGTATTTTTGGCCAGACAAAACGCGTTGATAATCAACAAGATACAAATCGCCTTCCAAAGCCCTGCGAAAGGCCGCTACTTATTGTATTTTTTTCTTTTTTTCGGAGATGAAAAACGCCCCCTTCCGGGCCGCCTATACCCAATAATCCAGCAGCTCTTCGATCGTGGCGGCCCGGCCCCGCTCCGCTTCGCCTAGCGCCAGATCGTAAATCAGAAACCCCTCCGGACAGGCTACGATCCGGACAGCCGAATCCACCTCGCGGCCGGCCAGGATGCCGTTCCGCTCAAGCGCCTTCCGGGCCATGGCGTACGGCACGCCCTCTCCTACCAGATTCACCTTTTCCTTATAGGCCGGATCGATCCGGAAAAGCCCCCTTTCCCGGTCGAAAGCAATGCCCTTGCGCACGAAGAAATCGGACAGATACCCCTGGAGGGCCAAATCCTCCGGCACCCCCGTTCGAATGCCCTTCGCCCGGTCCATCAGCCAAACGCGGTCGGCAATCTGCAAGGCCAGTTCCAAATCGTGGGTAGACATAAAAATCGTTTTCCCCGTCTGCCGCGTCAGGCTATGCAGCAGTTGCATCATCTCCACCTTGCTCGGAAAATCAAGGAAAGCCGTCGGCTCGTCCAGGTAAATCACCGGCGTTTCCTGCGAAAGCGCCTTGGCAATCATCACCTTCTGCCGTTCGCCGTCGGAAAGGGTATGCACCATCCGCCCGGCCAGCTCCCGGATGCCTACCGCGTCGATGGCTTCCTCCACTTTCCGGCGGTCGTCGGCCCCCAGACGCCCCCAGAAACCGGTATAAGGGCTTCGCCCCATGCCGACCAGCTCGCGTACCGTCATATTGCGGACAGCGCATTTCTCGGTCAGCACCAGGCCGATAATGGTGCTCAATTCCTTATCGGTATACGCTTCCAGTTCGCGCCCCAGCACGGAAATGCTTCCGCCCAGCTTGGGCTGGAAAGCCGACAGGGTACGCAAAAGCGTGGATTTGCCTACGCCGTTGGCGCCCAAGAGGCAGGTCAGCTCGCCGCTATAGAGCGTGGTGCGGATGGCCGAAGCCACCACATGCACGGCATGCTTCGACCGGTAGCCGATCGACAAGTCTTCAATATGGATGGTTGCTTTTTTCATCTTTTATTCATTCCATTCGTTTTTCCGTTTGCGGAACAATACCGAGGCCACGACCGGCGCGCCGATCAGGGCCGTGACCGAATTGACCGGCAACGCTCCCTCGAACCCCGGCAGCCGGGCCACCAGGTTGCAAATAAGCGCCAACGCCCCTCCCGCCAGCAAAACGGCCGGCATCAGGATGCGATGGTCGGAGGTCTGGAAAATAGCCCGGCACAGGTGGGGCACAGCCAACCCGAGGAAAATAACCGGGCCGCAATAAGCCGTCACGATAGCCGTCAGGATACCGGCCGAGGTAATCACCAGCAACCGGGCCCGCTTGATGTTCAGCCCTAAGTTGCGGGCATAGCCGTCGCCCAGCAACATCAGATTGAGCGTTTTGATCAACAGGAAAGAAAGCGGCAGCAAGACGGCCATAATCCCCACGAAAATCATCATCTGGCCTCCCGATACGCGCGAAAAACTGCCTAATCCCCAGATTACGTAGGCCCGGATGTCTTCCTCCACGCTAAAGAATTTCAGCACCCCGATCACCGCATTGGCTACATAGCCTATCATCACCCCGATAATAAGCAGGGTGACGTTGCCCCGCACCTGCTGGGAAACATACACGATAAGGGCCATCACCGACAACGAGCCGGCCACGGCCGCTACCGACAGAGCGATCTCGCCCATCAACCCGAGCTTGCTCAATGCCACGCCTCCCAGGCTGCCGCTCAGAAGCACGACAAACGCCACTCCCATACTCGCCCCCGAGCTAATGCCCAATACGGAAGGGCCGGCCAGGGGGTTGCGGAAAACGGTCTGCATTTGCAGCCCGCTTACCGACAGCCCCGCTCCGGCTACCAAGGCCGTAAACGCTTGGGGCAAGCGGGATTTCCAGATGATATTTTGCCAGCTTACCGGCTCGTCGACGATATGTCCCAGGCATATCCGCCACACCGAAGACAGCGGAATGGGAACCGATCCCAAGGCCAGGTTCAGAAAGAACAGCAAACCGATTGCCAACAGAAGCAGCAACATCCCCATAGCGGTGGCGCCCGTCCGGTTTCGTTCGCCGGGGGGCGTCTGCGTATTCCTTATTTTCCACAAGGACCTGTTCATCTTGTTTACAACCTTATTCATCTTGCAAGCGGGTATAATAAACCGGCGTATGGCCCGGCAGAAGATCGGGATGGAAAATAACCATCAAATCGGCCAGCACCACCTCGGGCTCGGTAGGCATGCTTTCATAGAAAGGCGTTTGTTTCATATTGCAATACAAAATAGCTTTTTCCCGGAAAGCCCGGAAATCGGCATATCGCGGGTCTTGCTCCAGCAAGGCCCCGTAGGTGAACCGCCCGGGATAGCTATTCACGATCCGCCAGTAATCGGCTTCGTCGGCGCGGTTGTAAACGGTTTCGAAATCGAGCGTCACCCCGCCCGACCGGGTATCATCGCGAAGGAAATAATCGGCGCCCGCGTCTTGGAAAAGTCGGGCTAGAAAGCTTTTCCCCCCCACCGCATACCAGTTGCCGCCCCGCAGTTCCCCGCTGAATGCCACCGGGCGTTTGCCGGCTTTTTTTTCGGCGGCAAACGCCTTCAACTCGTTATATCGCTTTTCGATCGCCGCGAATTTGGCATTCGCGCCGGCTTCGTCGCCCAGCAGCAAACCGACAAATTTTATCCATTCGGCCTGCCCCAGCGGAGAAGTTTCCTTATAGCCCAGATGGGGAATCAGCGGAATGCCCACCTCTTTCAACGCCTCGTAGCCTCCGCGCTTGAAGGGAGAGATCAGGATAAGATCGGGGTTGACGCTCATAATCAGTTCCGTATCGAAGTTTCCTTCGATGCCGATGCGGGCGGCTTCCCCCCGGTCGAGCCGGCGGTTCATCTCCGGATTAAAAAGATGGCGGGTGCTGGTAATGCCTACCACCTTATCGAGCGCGCCGAGTTTGATAAAATTGGATAGCTGGAGGGAAGTCATGCAAATCACGCTCCGGACAGGTATTTCGATCGGCGTATAGCCTTCGGGAATGGCGACCGGGGCGGCGGCGTCGCGCGGAATCAAGGCATAGCGATAGGAAGCGGCTTCTTCGTTTTGCGGGTCGTGTATATCCAGCCGGATGCAGTCGGAAGCATAGGTAAGCCGGAAGCCTTCGGCATAGGTAGGCACGATGCGTTCGGCCGGCAAAAAATCGGTTGCCGCTGCGGTTTTCCCTGCCGGGGGCCGGGGGCCGGCGGTCTTCTCGCCGGCAGGTGCTCCGGCAGTGTCCTGGCCCGACGAGGGCCGGCCGGATTGGCAGGAAGCTACCAGAAGGCCGGCAGCCAGACAGGTAGCTGCTAAGAATGGGTTCATCATCTTTTTTCGTTTAGGAATACGGATAAGCGCGCTCCTTTTCCACGAGTCGAGCGGACTTTATGCTTTGAAAAAGGCAGGTCTTCTGACTTGCTTCCATTCCCGGCGCCTTCCCGGGGGGGAAAAACCCCCAGTGGCCTTCAGGTGTTGCCGGGATGTTGCAGAAGCTGCACAGCAGCGTGGACTGTCCGGGATTTCCGCCCGGTTCCCTTTTCATCCGCGCTCCCGGAGAGGGGGCCGCAGAACCTTTTTCGTGCCACAAAAATAGATATAAAAAACGTAATTCCGGGGGTTGGGGCGGTTATTTTAGGGAGGGTGCCTATGAAAACCGCCCGGCCTTCGCAGGCGGGGCGGGCTTATTTACCTTAAAATACTAATACCTTTTTTCTATATAACGCGGTTTTGCGCCGGAATGTTTTCGGAAAACCCTTGTTTTTTATCTTTAAATGCGCATTTTCCGGACTTTTGCGCCGCCTTTGCCGGTCCATTGCTTGCCTCTTGGGCGGCAAGCTGAGAAGACGCCTTTTTTCCAAGTTTCAAAAAGAATGCTATTCCGGCCCGTTCATCCGGCAAGAACAATCCGGTTCAACCGGTTCTTTGTCTGTATTCCAAAGAAAATCAACCTTCTATAAAAAAGCAAAGACAACCGGCAATCCGCCTTTCGCCATCGGGCGGCTCCTGCGGAAGGCTTTTCGGCCGCTTAGGCCCTCTTCACGGTGGATAATAATTTGGAGAGTTCGGCAATTATAAGCATTTTTGCACTCTCTTTCCGGAAAAAAAATTCCGGAGGGAAAACAGATTGCCCTTTATAAAAAACAATACTGCATGACTTACCCTGTTTACTTCATATCGCTGGGGCCGGGAGAGGCCGAACTGATTACCGTGAAAGGATTGAACCTGCTTCGTGCAGCCGACCGGATTTATTGTCCGGCTACGGCGGGAAGAAACGGAGCGGCTGTTTCGAGAGCGGCCGATATTCTAGGCCGGTTGGAAATTCCGGCAGACGCCGTCCGCCCGTTTATGTTGCCCATGAGCAAAGACCGCGCCGCTGCCTGGGAAGCGTACGACGGGCTGGCTTTGCAGGCGGAAGCAGATTACCGGACAGGCAAGCGGGTGGCCATCGTGGCGGAAGGCGATGCGGGGTTTTATTCCTCGGTACATTACGTATACGATAAACTCGTCGCCGAGGGCGTGGAAGTGAAACGCATTGCCGGCATTCCCGCTTTTATCGCCGCGGGGGCCTTGGCGGGGCTGCATATCGTCCGGCAGGAAGAAGAATTGAACGTGATTCCCGGCCGGTGCACGGCGGAAGATTTGGAGCGGAAAATAAACGGAAGGCAGGTAGTGGTCATTATGAAGCTTTCGGCTGCGGAAAAGGAGGTGAAGGACTATATGAGGCGCAGCCCGCAGGCCGTGTTCCATTATTTTGAAAACGTCGGCACCCCGACGGAATTTTATACCTCCGACCGCACCCTCATCCTGGAAAAACGGTTTCCGTATTTTTCCCTGATGGTGATCCGGCCGGAAGAAAGCTTATCCCACGATAGCCTTTAGTTGCTCCATATGAGATTTGAGCGTGTCCATATAGGGTTGCACGGCGCGGTGGTATAAAACAGCCTTGGCGTGCGTATCCTGGAGCGCTTCCACCCGGTCGTTGGCTTCGCGCATCTGACGGGCGTTATAGCGGATGCACTGGATATGGGTTTTGATTTCCTCCAACGCCCGGTTGCCTTCACCCACTACGCTTTCGGCTTCTTCGGGCGCGTATACCGCATACGCGTCCTGTAGCATGTTCAGCAAGCGTTGCTGGTAGATACCGGCCGTCGGGATAAGTTGGTGAAGCGCGTGGTGGCAAAGGAAGTATACTTCTTTCTGAAGACGGATCAATTCCGCTTCCCATCGGGTTTCCCGCTTTCCGGCGCGTGCCCTTGTGGCGATTACTTCCTTGTTTCCGAACAAATCTGCTACGATTTTTGCCCATGCTTCTGCTGCCCGCGATTTGGAGGCGACTGCTACCGAATTAAATCTTGCTGTTGACATGACACATTAACTCCTACATACTTTTTAGTTATACTGTTTTTTTGAATAATCACTTTCATTTTATCATCACTAAAAAGGTTTCACCTTTCGTTTTATCATCATCACATCGCAAAATTAATCAAATTATCATACACGGCACATTGTATCCGCTATTTTAAACTTCTTTAAGGCAAAGAGCGTCAAAATGCCGGTATTTTGTCATCCCGACAAAGCAAATACACATAAAAACATCAACTCGACATATCAAATAGTCGCCAAAAAGCTTATCTGCATTTCAAATAAACAAAATAACACCTGAATGCCCGAATATACCCGGGCGGCAAACCGGCCGGGTTGACATTTTGTTATGATAGTAAAAAAAGTTACATTTGTTGTTCACTTAATTCAGTTATGCAAGATGAAATCGGATATTGAAATTGCCAGAGAGGTTTCCCTCAGCAAGATAAAGGAAATTGCCGGGAAGTTGGGTATACCCCGCGAGGAAGTACAGAATTACGGCCGCTACATGGCCAAAATACCCCATCATCTGATCGATGAGGAGAAGATCAAACAGCATAATCTTATTTTGGTGACGGCTATTACGCCTACCAAAGCGGGTATCGGAAAAACGACGGTTTCGATCGGCCTGGCCCTGGGGCTGAACAAAATCGGGAAAAAGGCGATTGTGGCGCTCCGGGAGCCTTCGCTGGGGCCTTGCTTCGGTATGAAGGGGGGAGCGGCCGGCGGCGGGTATGCGCAGGTGTTGCCGATGGAAAATATCAATTTGCATTTTACGGGAGATTTTCATGCCGTCACTTCCGCCCATAATATGATTACCGCCTTGCTGGACAACTATATTTACCAGACGCGGCATTCCTGCGAAGGGCTGAAAGAAATCAAATGGAAGCGGGTGCTCGACGTCAACGACCGGAGTTTGCGCAATATCGTTTCCGGTTTGGGCGGCTCGACGGGTGGCGTGCCGACGGAAACGGGGTTCGATATTACGCCTGCGTCGGAGATTATGGCTATTCTTTGCCTGGCCAAGGATGTAGACGATCTGAAGCGGCGGATAGGGAATATTTTATTGGGTTATACCAACGATAATAAGCCGTTTACGGTAAACGATCTGGGAGTAGCGGGAGCTATTACCGTTTTGCTGAAAGATGCGCTGCTGCCTAATCTGGTGCAGACTACCGAGCAGACGGCGGCGTTCGTGCACGGGGGGCCGTTTGCCAATATTGCCCATGGTTGCAATTCGGTGCTGGCTACCAAGATGGCTTTGACGTATGGCGATTATGTGGTGACGGAAGCGGGCTTCGGGGCCGATCTGGGAGCTGAAAAGTTTTTCAATATCAAATGCCGGAAAGCGGGGCTTGCGCCCAAGCTGACGGTTATCGTGGCTACGTCGCAGAGCTTGAAGTTGCACGGCGGGGTGCCCGAGGCGGCTATCCGCGAGCCGAACGCGGCAGGGTTGAAGAAGGGGCTGGAAAATCTGGACAAGCATATCGCGAATATGAAGAGTTTCGGCCAGGAGGTGATCGTTACGTTCAACAAGTATGCTACGGATACGGAAGAAGAAATGGCCTTGGTAGCGGAACATTGCCGCGCGCAAGGAGTGGGTTTTGCCGTAAACCGGGTGTTTGCGGAAGGGGGAGCCGGCGGCGAAGAGCTGGCCCGGCTGGTGGTGGATACCATCGATAAGCATGCTTCGGGCCCCTTGCAGTTTACGTATGCCGACGAAGATCCGGTACGTACGAAGGTGAAGAAAGTGGCGGAGAAGATTTACGGCGCGGCTTCGATCGTATATACTACGTTGGCCGACAAGAAAATCCGGCAGATCGAGGAATTGGGTATTTCGCATTATCCGGTGTGTATCGCTAAAACGCAGTATTCGTTCTCGTCCGATCCCAAAGCGTACGGGGTAGCCAAGAATTTCGAGTTGAAGGTGCGCGACGTGATCATTAATAACGGAGCGGAGATGATTGTGGTGGTGATGGGCGAAATTATGCGTATGCCCGGCCTGCCTAAAGATCCTCAGGCAAGGAAGATCGATATTGTAGACGGGTTGGTAGAAGGATTGAGTTGAAAAGCAATGGCCCGCTATCAAAACGGGCCATTGCATACAATAACTGTCTTATTTTAACAAAGAGGGAGGCAAAGGTATGACCTTTGCAATCCTCTTTTTTATTTGTATTTGGGGGGGATTTTGGATTGGCTCCGAAAGTGGGGAAACTTTCAAAAAATTTTTAGAGATGGGGCGGCGTGGCACCTCGTTCTTTTTACTTTTGGCCCCGTCCAAAAGGGACAAAAAGTCAAAGGCTGAACTTCAAAGATTTCGGAGGGTATGCCGGGTTGCCACGGAAGGTTATAAACTTTCAAAAAATTTCTAGAGACGGGGCGGCGTTGCCGCCTCTTTCTTTTTACTTTTGGCTTGACCCAAAAGTAACAAAAAGTCAAGGGCTGAACCGTCTGGGCTACTCCGGGCAAAGTCTTCGCTGTCACCGCCTAAACTCGCTTCGCTCAGACAAAGGCGGCTCCGAACCGCTCAGAATCCACCCTCCGCTTTACGCCCATCCGCTAAGGCCCTTTGTAGAAAGCTTCGCTTTCTTTGGGGATGGCCGATACCGAT
>DBFWLD010000025.1:0-11848 GCA_048465615.1 Tannerellaceae bacterium | reverse complement strand
ACGCCATGCGGCAAGGGGCTGAGCAATCAGCCCCGACGAGCTTTCCACTTACGACAACTTGCATGATTATGCTAATTATTCTTAACCGTATTCATTTTGCTTATTATAGTTCATTGTCTGTTTGCCTGATTATTTTTTAGTTGTTTATTCCGGTTTTCGTCCTTCCCCGGCTCCGCGCAAGGCATCCTCTGCGCAAACATCTCCGGCCAGGTTGCCGGGCCGTGGGGAAGGGCATACAAAAGAAAAGAGGCCCGCCGCAAGTGCGACAGACCTCTTTTCCTTATATTCACGGTAAATATATACGTGCAGTCTTCGTCCCTTACGACCTTTCGGGTTGTACGGAGCGCCACCACCAATATGTATTTACGCTAAACGTTTTCATTTTCTTTTTTGTTATTACGGCAGCAAATATAGCTATAGTCTGACAAACTGCAAATGAAATCCGATTTTTTTTGGATTTTTTTTTGGCGGCGGCCGGTAGGAGGTTGTATCTCAAGACGAAAACCGGCCTCTGCGCATCCGGTGTCGCGCATCCGGTGGCAGGGAGCCGGCAAGAAAACTTCGCGCTTTCGGGCAGGGGGAACAAGAATTTGAATCAAATTCATTACCTTTGTGCCGCTTTTTGAAAAAGGAGCGTTCGGCACATGGCCTGAGCGATTCATTGAAGGAATAAACATTAGCGATTGTAAGGAATAAACTATGCAGAAATCCGATTACATCATCCAGGTGGAACACGTCTCCAAATATTTCGGTGACAAAGCCGTGCTGAACGATGTGAACCTATATGTCCGCAAGGGCGAGTTCGTCACCATCCTGGGGCCTTCGGGTTGCGGGAAAACCACTTTGCTCCGCCTGATAGCCGGCTTCCAGACCGCTTCGGAAGGCGAGATTGCCATTGCGGGTCGCGACATCACCCAGACGCCCCCTCACCAGCGGCCGGTAAATACCGTATTCCAGAAGTACGCCCTCTTTCCCCATCTGAATGTATACAACAACATCGCTTTCGGATTGAAGCTAAAGAAAACACCTTCCGCCACGATCGAAAAGAAAGTAAAGCAGGCCCTGAAAATGGTAGGGATGACCGATTACGAATACCGCGACGTCGATTCCCTTTCGGGCGGCCAGCAACAACGCGTGGCCATTGCCCGCGCCATCGTGAACGAGCCGGAAGTGCTGCTGCTCGACGAGCCGCTGGCCGCTCTGGATTTGAAAATGCGCAAGGATATGCAGATGGAGCTCAAAGAGATGCACAAATCGCTCGGCATCACCTTCGTATACGTTACGCACGACCAGGAGGAAGCCCTTACGCTGAGCGACACCATCGTGGTGATGAGCGAGGGCCGCATCCAGCAGATCGGCACGCCCATCGATATTTACAACGAACCGATCAACTCGTTCGTAGCCGATTTCATCGGCGAAAGCAATATTCTGAACGGGGTGATGATTCGCGACCGGCTGGTGCGTTTCGCCGGCCACGAGTTCGAATGCGTGGACGAAGGATTCGGGGAAGAGACG
The DNA here is from genome assembly GCA_048465615.1 of Tannerellaceae bacterium. Lineage (GTDB taxonomy): Bacteria > Bacteroidota > Bacteroidia > Bacteroidales > Tannerellaceae > Parabacteroides. The sequence goes on along the minus strand of DBFWLD010000025.1, from coordinate 10,333 downwards.
GCCGTCGACGTGGTGATACGGCCCGAAGACATCTATATTTTCGAACCCTCCGAGGCCGCCATGCTTACCGGCACGGTGAGCTCGTCTATCTTCAAAGGCGTGCACTACGAAATGATGGTGCAGACGCCGGCCGGCTACGAATTCATGGTACAGGATTACCACCCCTTCGAAGTAGGGCAGGAGGTAGGCCTCTTGGTGAAACCCTTCGATATTCATGTGATGAAAAAAGAACGCACCGCCAACCGGTTCGAAGGAAAAATGATCGATGCCACCCATGTGGAATTTCTCGGCCGGACGTTCGAATGCCCGGAGAAAGCCGGCGCGACGCCGGGCGAAGTGGTAGAAGTGGAAGTAGACTTCCGGCACGTGATGCTGGAAGACAACGAGGAAGACGGCCGTTTGACGGGAGAGGTGAAATTTATTCTCTATAAAGGCAACCATTACCACCTGACGGTGTTTACCGATTGGGACGTGGATATTTTTGTCGACACCAACGATGTGTGGGACGACGGCGACCGCGTGGGCATCACCATCGCGCCCGAGCATATCCGCATCCTGGCTCCGCAAACCGTACAAACCACTTAAAAAGAAAGGAAGTGAAACAGAAACTGACTGCATTTTTCTCCCGGCGAAGGAATTGGACGCTTCCTTATGCCGTTTTTCTGGCCCTATTTGTGGTAACGCCGCTGTTGCTGATCGTATACTACGCCTTTACCGACGCCGACGGGGCCTTTACCCTGGCCAATTTCCACAAGTTCATGGTGCATCCCGAAGCGATCAACACCTTTATCTATTCCATCGGGATCGCCCTGATTACCACCCTTGTCTGCCTGGTGGCAGGGTATCCGGCCGCCTATATCCTGAGCCAGAAAAGGTTTCGCTCGTCGGGTACGATGGTGATGCTCTTTATTCTTCCCATGTGGGTGAATATCCTGATCCGCACCCTGGCCACGGTAGCCCTTTTCGATTTCCTGAATCTTCCCCTGGGCGAAGGCGCCCTGCTTTTCGGCATGGTCTACAATTTCCTTCCCTTTATGATTTACCCCATCTTCAACACCTTGCAAAAGATGGATTACAGCCTGGTGGAAGCCGCCCAGGACTTGGGGGCCACCCCCCTGCAAGTCTTTGTCAAAGTCATCGTGCCGCTATCGATGCCGGGGGTGATGAGCGGCGTGGTGATGGTATTTATGCCTACCGTTTCCACCTTCGCCATTGCCGAATTGCTGACCATGAATAATATCAAGCTGTTCGGAACCACCGTGCAGGAAAGCATCAACAACGGCATGTGGAATTACGGCGCGGCCTTGTCGCTGATCATGCTCGTGCTGATCGGGGTAACCATCCTTTTCAGCAGCGACGGCGACGAAGTGTCCGGGGAAGGAGGGTTGTTATGACGACCAAATGGTTCCGCCCCCGCCTGGCCGAAATAGCCGGCAAAGCCTACCTGTGGCTGCTGCTGCTGTTGCTCTATGCTCCCATCCTGATTATCATGGTTTTTTCGTTTACCGAAGCCAAGGTGCTGGGCAACTGGACGGGGTTTTCCACCCGTTTATACACTTCCTTGCTCTCGGGAGGCGTGCAGCACTCCCTGCTCTCGGCCCTGTGGAACACCTTTGCCATCGCCATGCTGGCAGCCACCGTTTCCACCCTGCTGGGCAGCGTGGCCGCTATCGGCATTTTCAATCTTCGCCCGCGTCCGCGCCAGATCGTCACCTTCGTGAACGACATCCCGATGATGAATGCCGACATTATCACCGGTATTTCCCTTTTCCTGCTGTTCGTAAGCCTTTCCGTCTCGCAGGGCTTTACCACGGTGGTGCTGGCGCATATTACGTTCTGTACCCCCTATGTGGTATTAAGCGTCATGCCCCGGCTCAAACGGATGAATCCCAATATTTACGAAGCGGCCCTCGATCTGGGCGCCACCCCTTTCCAGGCGTTGCGCAAGGTAATCCTGCCCGAAATAAGGCCCGGGATGATCAGCGGGTTCATCCTGGCTTTCACCCTGTCGATCGACGATTTCGCCGTGACGATATTTACCATCGGCAACGAGGGGCTGGAAACGCTTTCCACCTTTATTTACGCCGATGCCCGCAAAGGAGGCCTGACGCCGGAACTGCGTCCGCTCTCAACCATCATCTTCGCCACGGTGTTGTTATTATTGGTAATTATTAATAAACGGGCCGACAAGGCAAACCCAGAGAAACGAAAATGAAAAACCTGTCCTTGGCAATCAAGGCCTTTTGGGCCTTTGCGTCGCTTCTTCTTCTTCTATCGTGCGGCACCGGCGAGAAGGAGCGCAGCCATATCCTGAAAATTTACAATTGGGCCGATTATATCGACGAAGAAGTGCTGGCCGCGTTTCCCGCCTGGTATGAAGAGCAGACGGGCGAGCAGATACGGGTTATCTACCAGGTGTTCGACATCAACGAAATCATGCTCACCAAGGTGGAGCGCGGGCACGAGGACTACGACCTGGTTTGTCCTTCGGAATACATCATCGAGCGAATGCTGAAAAAAAATCTGTTGTTGCCCATCGACCGGAGTTTCGGCCGGACGCCCGACTACCTGGCCAACATATCTCCCTTTATCCGGGCCCAGATCGACAAGCTGAGCCAGCCCGGGCGTCAGGCAGACGATTACGTGGTGCCTTATATGTGGGGCACGGCAGGTTTGCTGTATAACAAACGCTATGTGAAAAAAGAGGAAGCTTCCTCGTGGCAATCCTTATGGAATCCGGCTTTCAAAGGAAAAATCCTGATGAAGGACAGCTACCGCGACGCTTACGGCACCGCCGTCATCTACGCCCATGCGGCCGAGCTGGCCGACGGCCGGGTCACCGTAGAGGAATTGATGAACGATAACTCGCCCCAGGCCATCGCCTTGGCAGAGGAATATCTGAAACGCATGAAACCCAATATTGCCGGATGGGAAGCCGACTTCGGCAAGGAAATGATGACCAAAAACAAAGCCTGGCTGAACCTGACCTGGAGCGGCGACGCCGTTTGGGCCATCGAGGAAGCGGCCGCCGTGGGTGTGGAGCTGGGGTACGAGGTGCCGGCGGAAGGCAGCAACGTGTGGTACGACGGCTGGGTGATTCCCAAGTATGCGCGCAATGTAAAAGCGGCCAGTTATTTCATGGACTACCTTTGTCGCCCCGACGTGGCGCTCAGGAACATGGAAGCTACCGGCTATGTAAGCGCGGTGGCTACGCCCGAAATACTGGAAGCCAAACTGGCGGAGGCTGCCGACAGCGCGGATACCGATGCCCCGGCCGAATGGTCGGACTTGAGCTACTTTTTCGGCCCGGCGGCCGATAGCGTCCGGATCGATCCGGTGCAGTATCCCGATCGCAAGGTCGTGGAGCGGTGCGCGATGATCCGCGATTTCGGAGATGAGACGCAACAGGTGCTCGAAATGTGGAGCCGGGTGAAAGGAGATAATTTGAATACGGGCATCGTGTTGTTGATTTTTACCGTTTTCGGCGTATTGTTCGTTTGGATGGTGTACCGGAAGATACGTCGTTATCGCCAGCAGAAACGCCATCAGCGCCGGCGCCGCAGGTGGTATCGGAAGCGGTAAACGCCCGCGCCGGAGGGGGGGGGAGCAAGCAAACCCGGATAGAGAGTAAGCAAACCCGGCCAGTCGGGCAGCCTGGCCGCCCGGATGGCCGGAATATATAGTTTGGAAGAAGAAGAAGAAAATGGAAGGCATTAAGAATCTGATTATCGATCTGGGAGGCGTGATTGTAAACCTCACGCGCAACCGGTGTATCGAGGCCTTTGAGCAATTGGGCGTGGCCGATGTGCGCGAGAATGTGGTAAATAATTTCCAGCATAAAGATTTGTTCATGCAACTGGAGCTGGGGCTGATTTCCACGGCCGAGTTCCGTTCGGGCATCCGCCGGCTGTCGGCCCGGCCGCTTGCCGACGACGAGATCGACCGGGCGTGGATTGCCATGTTGGGCGATATTCCCGGCAGCCGGCTGGATTTGCTTCTTTCCCTGAAGGAGCGATATAATACCTTTTTGCTGAGCAATACCAACGAGATTCATTGGACCTGGATCCGGGAAAACCTGCTTTGCCGGGGCGACATGCCGGCTTCCGGCTTTTTCCACCGGGTTTATCTTTCGTATGAATTGCATATGCTCAAACCTAATGCCGATATTTTCGAATTTGTATTGCAAGACGCGTCCATCCGCCCGGAAGAGACGCTGCTGATAGACGACGCCCCGGCCAATTGCCGGACGGCCGAACAATTGGCCATGCGCGCTTACAACGTGGGGCCGCGCGAAGACTGGTCGCATATCTTCCGGCCGTAGGGCGGGGAAATTACCCGGTTTCGGGGCGGGGGTTCTTAAAAACCGGGTTGGTTTTGCGGGGGCTGATGGCTTGAGCCGGCTTTTCGGGGGGGCTATCCGCCTCCCTGACGGGGAAGCCGGCGGGTTAGCTGACGAAGAATAAGGGAGGATCGGACAAAGAATAAGGGAGGATCGGACAAAAAATAAGAGAGGATCGGACAAAAGATAAGGGAGGGTCTGACGAAGAAGAAGAGGGGATCTGACAAAGAAGGAGGAGGATCTGACAAAGAAGAGAGGCGGAACCGACGAAGAAGAGGACGACACCGCCTGGAAAGACGCCCGAAGCACAGGCGGAAACACCCGTAAGCGCATTAAAAACGGCCGGGTGTAAAAAATCAAAACGGTTTCTTAACTTTTGCATGCGAACCAAACACCCTTCCTGCCGGTTGTATAGGGGTAATTCTAAAATGTTTCTGATTGCGTATGAAAAAGTTAATCGTACTGATGATGCTTATCCCGGCGGCTTTCTGGAGCTGCTCGAACGACGACGACGACGATAAGACAGACGTCGACCCCTCGAAATTGATCACTCCCGAACTGGCGGCCGTCAGCTTATCTACCCAAAGTCCTTTCTCGGGTATACTGATGGTAGCTCCCGCCCAAGGCGACGGTTCCATTTATTACGGCAACTATAATGCGGCCGGCAAATTGTCTCCTATCCATGCTCTTTACACCATCAGCCAGGGCACGATCGCGCATAGCAATAACCCTATCCGCCTTCCTGCCGGCTCTTACAACCTGGTGTACTGGGGAGTGCCTCTGAATACGGCTGCCGATTCTACCTATTCCCTTGTGGCCGTCAAGGAACCGGCCTATATTGTCGGCAACGATATGAAACAAATGGAGTATACCCTGTATCCTTACAGTAGGCCCGATACTACCTATTATCCGGTATTCGATTATGTACATTCCGTGGAACCCCTGCAAGTAGGTACCGAAAAAATGTCGACCGTGCTGACACGGGTCACGGCCGGTCTGCGGGTGACTTTGCAGGATAAAAACGGCGGGGCGTTGAACCCGGTGATCGCGGGGGCACGTATCCAGGTAGGCAGCATTGCTTCTGCCCTGAATTATTATACGGCCGAAGCTTCCGACTTTACGAAAACCATCAGTTTCCCCCTCGACAAGTCGGCCGACGGCACCCGGATGAGCGCCAACTCGACGGTGATGCTTTTCCCCTCGGCGCCCAATCCCGAATTGACCATCGTGCTGACGCTGACCGACGGAAAGATCAAAGTATACCGGCAACCGCTCGATAATACGCTTTCTGCCGGTACCCGGCTGACGCTGACGGCTTCGATCGGCGAAATATTCGTGGAAGAAACGACTTCCAACGGCTTTGAAGTGACGAACTGGAAAGAGGTTTCCGAAAACATCAATATTCCCAGTATATAATAGTGATAGCAGAGCAGCCGGACAAGCTAAGTCCGGCTGCCTTCCGGAAAAGGAGAGGAACAAGGCCATGCCTGTCGGAAGACGGCGGCCGGGTTCCTCTTCTTGCTTTTCAAGGCGGTGATTCCGGTATTTTTTTCCTGGGCCGACAACCTGCATGAGGGTAATGGCGTGCAGGGATTCAGAGCCGCTTTGTAGATATTCCCTTGTGGCCGTCAAGGCCTTTTTCCGGAAAAGCCCCTGTTTTAGCGAGCTTGGAGCGAGGCGAAGGCTTTTTGCAGCCGGGCGAGACCGTCGGCGAGCACTTGGCGGGGGCAGGCTAGGTTGATGCGGATAAATCCTTCGCCGGCTTTTCCGTACAGGCTGCCTTCGTTTATCCGGACCCTTCCTTTTTCCAGCAATAGCCTGGCTATTTCCTGCGAGGGGAGGCCCGTGGCCGAGCAATTTACCCACGCCAGGTAGGTGCCTTCCAGAGGAGTGACCGGAAATTGGGGGAGGTGGGTTTCGAAATAGGCTTTCAGGTAACGGTAATTGTCCCATAGGTAGCGTATCAGTTCTTCCAGCCATTCTTCCCCTTGGTTGTAAGCGGCGGTCAGGGCAATCACGCCGAACGGGTTTACGTCGCAAATCTCGTTGATGTTGATGGCCCTGTCTATCTTTGCCCGCCTCTCGGGGTCGGCCGAGACGATGTTGGCTATCTGCAAGCCTGCCAGGTTGAAGGCCTTGCCGGGCGAGAGGCAACTGACGGAGCCTGCCAGGAATTCGGCCGAGAGGGATGCGAAAGGGGTATAGGCGTGCCCCGGAAAAACCAGTTCCCCATGTATCTCGTCGGCTACGACTACCACGTGGTGGCGAAGGCAGATGTCGCCCAGGCGTTGCAGTTCCTGTCGGGTCCATACCCTGCCTGCCGGATTATGCGGGTTGCAGAGCAGGAACAGCTTTACGCGGGGGTCGGCGGCCTTCTTTTCCAGATCGTCGAAGTCGATGCGGTAGGCGCCGTCGTGATAGATAAGCGGGTTTTCCGCTACCTGGCAGCCGTTATTGCGGATGGAGGAAAAGAAACACTGATATACCGGCGTCTGTACCAGCACGTGGTCGCCCGGTGCGGCGAGGGCCTTGATGACGGCCGACAAGGCGGGGACTACGCCCGAGGTGTAGAGAATCCATTCTTTTTTTATCAGCCAGGCATGCCGGCGGGCAAACCAATGAACGATTGCCTGGTAATAGCCGGAGGGTACTTTCGTGTAGCCGAATATGCCGTGCTCGACGCGCTTGCGCAAGGCTTCCGTCACGGCGGGAGCCGTAGGGAAATCCATGTCGGCTACCCACAGGGGCAAAACGTCTTCTTCCGCTTGGGTATCCCATTTGTACGAATGGGTGTGGCGGCGGGAAACGGGTTGGTCGAAATCGTATTTCATGCGCTGAACGAGGTTACGTCGTCCCATACTTTCAGTTCGCAGCAGGCGGGGGCTTTGCTGTGCTCGTCGATGATGATTTCGCCGTAGCTTTCCGCTACGATGCAGCCCAGGCGCGGGTTTTTCACGCTATGTACCGGGCCTTGGATGGTGGCTTGCAGACTGCTGTATTCGAAGCAGAGGTCGGCGTCGTCTGCCATCGTGCAGTTTTCCATGCTCAGGCCGTGGGCGTAGCAGAGGGCTTGGGTGCCTGAAATTTTGCAGTTCACCAAACGCAGGTTGCGGGAATGCCAGCCCAGGTATTCGCCGTTGAGCTCGGAGTCGTATACGGTGACGTTTTCCGTGTTCCAGAAGGCGTCTTTGGAATGAATGACGGCCTGGCGGATTTCTACGTTTTTACAGTATTGGAAAGCGTAGTTGCCGTGGTGGGCGTATTTCTCGATCCGGATGTTTTCGGAGTGCATGAACAAGTAGTCGGCCCGGTCGGCTTCCACGTTTTTCAATTCCACGTCGCGGCAATGCCAGAGGGTTTCCAGGGCGTTGGGCAGTTGTACGTTTTCCAGCTTTATCCCGTCCATCTCGCGAAACATCTTGGGGGCTTCCACCCGGGTATCCGTCATGCAGAGGTTTTGCGAATACCAGAGCGCGGCCCGGGCGCCTTCGGTAAAAAGGCAGTTTTTCACGGTAAAGCGGCGGGTATGCCAGAAGGGGTATTTGCCTTCGAAGCGGCAGTTTTCGGCCACGATATGGCTGCATTCTTTCAGGGCGGATTCGCCGGCGTGGATGGTTACGTTTTCCAGTTGCAGATCGTGTCTGGCAAATAGGGGGCGCTCGCCCTCGTACGCTTTGTTTTTGATTTGTTCCATAAGGGGGTTGTTTAGTAATGATTTATTTGAATTTGTTTGCTTGTTTGTCGGATAGAAGGCGGTGAAGGAGTATTTCATGATTTCCATTTTTATGGCGATTCTTTATTGCACGACAAAGGTAGGGGGGGCGGGGCGTCCGGGGGGTAGACGGATTACGGAGGTTATAACCCGGATTACAGAAGCTTGTCGTTTTATTCTAAATGGCTTGTTTACAGCTTTCTTTTCGCAGGGTGCTTTTAGTCTCGTTTTTTATGCCTATCTTTACCGCCGCTTAGTAAAGATGGGGTGCGCCCGGATCGTGTCGGGTTTTGATGGCCGGCATGGAGGGCTTGCATTTTATCTTTTCTTTTTCATTAATTAAAGGAGCCGCGACGGCTCATTATTTTTAACATGACATTTGAAGATTTAGCGTTGATCGAGCCTATACGAAAGGCTCTCCGTGAAGAAGGATACCAAACGCCTACGCCTATCCAGGCTGAAGCTATCCCCGTAGTATTGGCAGGCACCGACCTTTTGGGTTGCGCCCAAACCGGAACCGGCAAAACCGCCGCGTTTTCCATTCCTATCATCCAGCGGTTGTACGAGCAGAACGAGCTCGGCCATTCGCGCCGTATCAAGGCGCTTATACTTACGCCTACCCGCGAGCTGGCTATCCAGATCGATGAGAGTTTTGCTGCTTACGGACGGCATACGCCGCTTCGCCATACGGTTATTTTCGGCGGGGTGGGACAGAAGCCTCAAACGGATGCTTTGGAAAGGGGGGTCGATGTGTTGATTGCTACGCCCGGCCGCTTGCTGGATTTGATAGGGCAGGGGTATGTCAGGTTGGATACGTTGGATTATTTTGTGCTCGATGAAGCCGACCGGATGCTGGATATGGGTTTTATCCACGACATCAAGCGTATCTTGCCGCTTTTGCCTAAACAGCGGCAGTCGCTTTTTTTCTCGGCTACGATGCCGCCGGAGATAGAGCGGTTGGCGGGTACTATTTTGCATGAGCCGGAAAAGGTGGCTGTAACGCCTCCTGCTTCGACGGTGGATAAGATCGACCAGTCGGTGTATTTCGTGGAGCGGAAGGATAAAATCGATTTGCTCAGGACGTTGCTCGATGATGAGGCGTTGGAGTCGGTGTTGGTGTTTACCCGTACCAAACATGGGGCCGACAAGGTGGCGAGGATGCTTTCCAAGGCTAAGATCGGGGCGGAGGCTATTCATGGCGATAAGAGCCAGAATGCACGGCAGCGTGCGCTTAGCCGTTTTAAGGATCGTAGCTTGCGGGTGTTGATCGCTACGGATATTGCTGCTCGTGGTATCGATGTGGATCATCTGACGCATGTGATTAATTATGAGTTGCCGGAGGTGCCGGAGACGTATGTGCATCGTATCGGGCGTACCGGACGGGCCGGCCGCAGCGGGGTGGCTATTTCGTTTTGCGGTTTGGAGGAGGTGCCTTTGTTGAAGGATATTACTCGCCTGATCGGCAAACGGATTCCGGTGGCGGGCGGCGAGGAGTTTGCTGCTGCGGATGTGAGGCAGGCTGTGGCCGATCGGAATGAGGCGAAGGCGGAGGAGTCGCGTAGGCGGAGCATGTTTAAACGGAAGGATGAGGGTTTGCCGCGTCGTGGCGCGGCGGGCCGTGGGGATGCTTCTTCGGCTTCGGGTTCGTCGGCTTCGGCTTCGGGTTCTTCGGGTTCGCGGTCGTCGGCCTCGCGGTCGGGTTCGTCGGGTTCGCAGGGTGCGGGCAAAACGGCGGATAGACGGGCCGGCCGGGCGGCTGGGTCTGCGTCGGGGGCGCGGCGTTCGCGGTAAAGGCGGTTTTTTATAGTAAGGATTAAGGGCGGCGGCTTTGCCGCCTTTTTCTTTTACTTTTGGCCCCGTCCAAAAGTAACAAAAGATCAAGGCCTGAACCTCCAGGGCTACTCCGGGTAAATTTTGAGCTGTCACCGTCCAAACTCGCTGCGCTCAAACAGGGACGGCTCCGGGCGCTCAAAATTCACCCTCCGCTTCACGCCCTTCCGCTTAGGGCCTTTCGAGAAAGCTGACGCTTTCTGTGGGGATGGCCGATAACGGTTGTTGTTTGGGTGAAGGGGGCGGTTGGGATGGTTTTGCAAGGATGTTTGTATGGGTAATATGCTTTACTTTAGTTGGGAGTTGGAGGGGGATGTTTTTTTAGGGGGTGTTGTTTCTTTCTTTTTTCTATTTTCATATTCATATTTGCTTTCATATTTGCTTTCATATTTGCTTTCATATTTGCTTTCATATTTGCTTTCATATTTGCTTTCATATTTGCTTTCATATTT
>DBFWLD010000024.1:0-12025 GCA_048465615.1 Tannerellaceae bacterium | reverse complement strand
CGTTGCTGGGCATAGGAAATATCTTGAGACATAAGAACGATAATTTTAACACCCAAAGATACTGAGAAATACTTACTCTTCAATCTTCCGACCACGACTAATTTGCTTTTCATCGGCATGTATTTTTCCTTTCCTGTAAACCGCTATAAATCAAAAGATTACAAAACCTGATTTTTCTGCTTGCTTTGCGGATGACTTATTGTAAAAATTTCGAAGAAAAAGGAAGAGTTTTTTTGTTTCGTTGAAAGGATATTAAATGTTATAAAACACATCTACTACTATTTCTTTATTAAAAATTAGGAAGTTGTCTTCTTTTGATTAATTTTGTTTTGGAAGTATAACATCCTGAATCAGGATGGCTGCAAATTTCCGATGAACCTTTGCTGAGAAATTTTATTATTAACCTTATTTCCTTTTTATGCCATGTACAAAACCGTAAGTTTCCTTATTTTACTCGCTTTCTTATCTTGTCAACAGGTAATGGAAGAGGTGCCTCCGCTCCTAGAAACATGCCCGGTAAACGCCACGAGAGATACCGGCGGCATCGACCGAAGTATGCTTATCCTTTCCGCCGTGGATGCGGGAAAAGTGGCCGATCTGTTTTTTGCCTCGGGAAAAACAAAAAGCGCCGGTCGAGCTATAAAAGAAATAAAATGTATCAACGACAAGGATGGCGAACCGGCTTATTATATTATCAACCGGGAGAATAACGCCGGTTATATATTGATAAGTGCCACCAAAAACTATGCTCCCGTGTTAGGATATGCCGAAAGCGGCAATCTTGGAGAAGAGGGTGAATGGTCGCAAACCGGAATTTCCGATCTGCTGGACGAGTATTTGGCGGACATCGAGCCGGTTAATTCGTTCGAAATCGATAGTTTGAGACGTAAATATGCCATCCACTGGGCGGCTTACGAGCATCAACCCGGAGTCGCTTTCTTAACCAAAGCGTCTTACAACCGCGACGAGGAGGTCCGGAAATGGCAGGCGCAAGGCTATGAATGTTTCAATTTATCGGCCATCCGCAACTTCCTGCCCGCTGACGAAGCCGATCGGTTTATTCAGGATATTTGCTCGCATGCGGTAGACGGGATGAATTCGACGGTCTTGTTAATAAAACGCTCGGACAATCAGTACGGGCCGCTGCTGGCTACGCAATGGGGACAAGGAGTACCCTTTAATGTGAATGCCCCGAATGGGTGGGCAGGCTGCGGGCCGATCGCGATGGCGCAAGTCATGCGGTACCATCAATGGCCCACAACTTATAATTGGAGTGCGATCGGTAATAATCCTGCTCCGGATAATGCGGAGGCGAAGCGGATGATACTCGATGTGAGAAAAGCGGCGGATGTCAAGTATGATGGAGCAAAGGGCACCGGTACTACTACGGATAAAGTGGAGAATGCTTTTAAGCGTAATTTCAATTATACAGCTCAAGTAATGAATTATTACGGTTATTCGGAACGGCTGAAAGCGGCCAACGAAATTAAATGGAATCGTCCGGTAATCATGAGCGGATATTCAGAAACTTCCGAAGGAAAAGACGTCGGACATATGTGGGTGGCCGAAGGATATAAGGAGAATATAGTATCCTATGCTGCCTCCTATGTTTCCGTAGAGCCCGGATCATCCGGCTATGAATACTATACGGGAACTACGAAAGTAAATAGTGAATATTTTTATATGAATTGGGGATATAATGGAAAAGATGACGGATGGTTTTATTCCGATATGGTAAATAGGAATAATGACCGAAATTACAATAAAAATAGAGAATTAATAACGGTTAAACCTAATAGATAAACTTATGAAATACTTAATTATCAGCATATTAACTTTTTTATTTGTCAGCTGCGACAATGTCCGCCCCGACATTCCTCCGCTACCTTATATGAAAGATCAGGTACAATTTATCAAAGACAACCGAGATCTGCTTGAAAATTTGGAGCTTAGTGAAGACAAAAAATTGGTAGGGATGGTATTGAAAAATCAGTATCAATTGGATGTTTTTTTTAATGGAAAAGAGATCGAAAATTATCCCAATGATTTGTACATAAAAAAAGAGAATACTTTCTATTATACGCTGCAATTCTTCACCGACTTAAATTGGGAATACGAATGGTATGATACTCAACTTACCCAAAACTATACGGAGTATAAATTAAAATGTCCTCCCCTATTCGACGACGAAGACTTTCATGTGATCCGGATTGATTTCACCTTGGAAAATCAAGAGGTAAACCGAACGAAGATCACCCTCGACGGTTGCGAAGGGAAGATAGAAAAAGAAGATGGCTACCATTCCTTATCTACTCTATATCCCTAATTCAGGCCCTGTCTCGTTTCTTGAAATAGGCGGGTGTGAATCCGATTGAAATGACCTAAGCCGTCTGGTATCCTTACCGGACGGCTTAGGTTATGAGGAATAAAGAGGATAGGGAAGCCCTCCCCGATACCTCCCGACCATCGCGTCGTCGTACTCGTACCCGGGGAGAGCATCGTTTCCTTTCCTACTTCTTCGGATGAATATCCAGCTTCACCGGGCGAATCATATTCTCCGGACTCAGAATCGTATCCAATTCCTCTTTTGTCAGGATACCGTGGTCGAGCACCAACTGATACACGCTCCGGCCCGTTTCCAACGCCTCTTTCGCGATCTTGGTTGAGTTCTTGTACCCGATCACCGGATTCAAGGCCGTCACCACTCCGATGCTGTTGTGCACCTCTTCGCGGCAATGCTCGGCATTGGCCGTAATTCCCTCGATACACAGGCGGCGAAGCGTATCGAACCCGTTCACCAGCAAATCGACCGATTCGAAACAACACTGCGCCATCACCGGCTCCATCGCGTTCAGCTCCATCTGTGCCGCGTCGCCGGCCATCGTTACACAGACTTCGTTGCCCATCACCTTATAGGCAATCTGGTTCATTACCTCGGGAATCACCGGATTCACCTTGCCCGGCATAATCGACGAACCGGGTTGCATAGGCGGCAAATTGATTTCGCCCAACCCCGTGCGCGGCCCGCTGGCCAACAACCTCAGGTCGTTGCATACCTTGTTGATTTTCACCGCCAGCCGTTTCATGGCCGCCGCATAGCCCACCATGCCCGACGTATCCGAGGTAGCTCCTACCAAATCCTTCGCCAGGCGAATATCCCAGCCCGTAATCTCGCGAAGCGCCTCGATACATTTTTCCGCATACCCCGGTTCGGCGCAAATCCCCGTACCGATAGCCGTCGCTCCCATGTTAACCGTCAAAAAATCGTCGGCCGCATAATTCAAACGCGGAATCTCTTCCTCCAGAATGCTGGCAAAACCGTGGAAAGTTTGTCCGAGTGTCATCGGCACGGCGTCTTCCAATTGCGTACGTCCCATTTTGATAATCGAAGCGAAGGCATCCCCTTTCTCCTTCAAGGCAGCGATCAGCTTCTCCAAACAAGGCACCAGACGCAGATTAGCCGCATACAATCCCAGATGGATGGCTGTGGGATAAGCATCGTTGGTAGATTGCGAACGGTTCACATGGTCGTTGGGCGAACAATATTGGTATTCGCCGTAGCGATGCCCCATGATTTCAAGGGCGCGGTTGGCAATCACCTCGTTGGCATTCATATTGGTAGTCGTGCCCGCCCCTCCCTGAATCATATCGACCGGAAACTGGTCATGGAAACGGCCGTCCACGATTTCCTGGCAAGCCTGCACAATAGCTTTTTCCTGCTCGTCGGTAAGCAAACCCAGGGAATAATTGGCCATGGCCGCCGCCATTTTCGTATAGGCCAAGCCGTTGATAAAGAGAGGATACTCGTTCAGATGAAATTTACTGATAACGAAGTTTTCAATGCCGCGAAGGGTCTGGACGCCATACATTGCGTCGTCGGCTATTTCACGGCTACCCAGCAGATCGCTTTCGGTCCGCGTGTTTTTTGTTGTCGGTGTCGTCATGTCGATTGTGTTGTAAATAAGATTAATATTTTCGTTCTATCCTATAGATGATTATAAGCATCTAATAACAATGCGTTTTCTCCGACGATTGTTTAATGGTTCGGGCGGGATTTTCCGCCAGGATGCAGGCTCGGGCTTTGCGGCGGTCTCTTTCGAGCAGCCTTTTCAACCGGTTTCTCTGCCGCCTTTTCGGTCGATTTTCTCAACCGGCTTTTAATCGGTTTTCACAACCGGTCTGCTTATCCCGCCTTTCAACCGATCCGGAAACCGGCCGATGTTAGGCCTTAAAACGCGCAGCCTTCCGGAACCGTCACCTCGCCGATGAGCGAACAATTCATATGTTCCTTCACCTCTTCCGGACTCAGGCCGTGGCCGAAAAGGAACATCAGTTTCGCCACCGCGCATTCGGTCGTGCTGTCGTATCCGCTCACCACCCCGGCCTCCAGCAGTCTGTGGCCCGTCTCGTAGCGGTGCATTTCCACCGAACCGCCCCGGCATTGAGTAACGTTCACAATCACAATGCCCCGCCCTACGGCCTCTTTCAGCATTTCCAGAAACCAGACATCGCCCGGTGCGTTCCCGCTCCCGAAAGTTTCCATCACCACGCCTTTCAGACCAGGAATGTGCAGAATGCTTTCCACCACCTCGGGCGAGATGCCGGGGAAGAGTTTCAGGATAGCGACATGCCGGTCGAGCAAATAATGAGGTTTAAGCGGACGGCGCGATACGGGCCGGTAAATCTGGGCCGTATCGTATTTGATGGAAATACCGGCATGAGCCAGTACGGGGTAATTATAGGAACGGAAGGCGTTGAAGTGATCGGCGCTGGTTTTGCAGGTGCGGTTGCCGCGGAAGAGATTGTTTTCGAAAAAAATACACACCTCGGGCACGACGGGTTGGTCGTTTTCCTTGGCGGCGGCAATTTCGATAGCGGTAATCAAATTTTCCTTCCCGTCGGTACGAAACATTCCGATGGGAAGTTGCGAGCCGGTCAGAATAACGGGTTTATTCAAGTTTTCCAGCATAAAGCTGAGCGCGGAAGCGGTATAAGCCATCGTGTCGGTGCCGTGCAACACCACAAAGCCGTCGTACGTATGGTAATTGTCGGCAATAACGCGCACGATTTTTTCCCACGATTCCGGCCCCATTTCCGAAGAATCCATCGGCGGATCGAACTGTACGGTGGATACCTGGCAACCCAGCTCTTCCAACTCCGGCACGTGCTGGCGGAGGTGTTGGAAATTGAAGGCTTCGAGCGCGCCGGTCTGGGAGTTGCGGATCATCCCGATGGTACCGCCGGTATAAATCAATAAAATGGAGGCTTCTTCTTTGCTTGCATTCATAGCATCTTCGCTTCTTTTCTGTTTGATACAGCAAAGATAGAAACTATCATTTTGAAATCAAAATATCTTATCCGATAAATAAAAAAGGTCAATAGAAAAGATTTTCACCGAACAGAACCCCTATACAACTTTCATTTTGAAAGACAACACCTCATTTTAAGAGTATGCGGGAAGGTTTCTTTCGGTTTGCTTTCCATCTGCCTTTCCTTTGCTTTGCGTTTCTTTCTGCCTCAGGCCGGTTAGTAACGTCTTGTAGCGCAATTAAAAAGCTGAGAAACTATCCCGCCGAACGTCTCAACGTATGATTTCCTCTTTCCAGGTGGCTCCGCTAATATCGGTCAGGATAAGGGTATACTTTCCGGCCGGCAGACCGGCCAACGCAGGATCGACGAGGCTTAAAGTGGCTTTTGCGCCAAGCGGGATTACCAGGCTATGCGCACCGGGCTGAACACGGGCCACATATTCGTTGGAAATATCCTGCTCGGGGAAACGGGCCAGCTCGTCGCCACGGCGGTCGAACACCGTGCGTCCTTCAGCATCTTTCAGGGTGATGCCGATCAGGAAGGAACCGTATACGTCTGCTCCCTCTACCCGGTAAACCTGAAACATCAAACGATGATCGGCAAACCGCGCCTCCGCAATCTCCAAACGGGGCTTGACGGATTTGTTATGCAAGGGCCCCCATACCCCGTTGTGAAAATACTGGTTGGTCAGCAAGGCCAGGCAAAAGATAGCAACCGATACAGCCGGAACCCATTTCCCTAGAGTCTCTTCTCCCGCCGGAAGCTTTCCCGAGCTTATCCAAGCAAACCATCGACGCCGGCGAAGCGTATCCCATTTCCCGAGCAGGAAATAATCCGCCGAATACCGGCCTCCTCCGGCGAGAAAAAGCGTAAAGCCTCCGGCCACTCCCAAAATACCGATCTGCCACTCGTCGAGGCATGTAGTGCCCAACCAACCTGAACCGAGCAATATACCGCCGGCCAAACCCATCACGCCCAAGCTCATCAGCCGTGTAAGGAAGCCCAGCATAAACGCCAGGCCGACGATGCCTTCGATGAGGGTAAATACAATCATCGACCAGAACAAGTGGTCGGGATGCGTAACCAAGTAGGCGATGAGAGGTTTTATTGCCAGCGCGTTAGGCAAAAAATGGTTGAATTTTTCACCTACGTAACCCGCTACATCCGGATCGAGCTTGTTTTCCAGCACGACCCGCCGTAAAAAGGCGGAAAAATAAGTCCATCCTATTACCAGGCGCAGAGAAAGGGTAGCCAACGCGGCTAAATCATAAGGGTCGGATAATTTCCGCCCAGTGTTTTCGTTTGTCATGGCCGATTTATTCATTATTTAATAATCATTTACTTGTCCGAACTGAAGGCAAAGCCCCAAGCTGTCGCGCGGCAAACGGCGATAAGTTGCCGCAGCTTTTCATTGCGTGCTTCTTTTCGATTAAAACAACCAGGAAGTTTTATAGTTCAACGCTTATCTCCTTATTCACCTATCCTGCTTTTCCTATTATTTATATACCTTTTCCAAGCAAATTTTCCCGCTGGCCGCCCTTTCTTATTGCCGGTATCTTTTCCGCTCTAAAACTGCTCCAGCACTTCGATTCTTTTCTTGATCGGCGGGTGGGTGGCAAACAAGCCCGACAAACCGCTCAGCGCGCTTTTCGCCTGACGCCCCGGATGCTCGATAAAAAGCTGGGCCACATCTTCGCGCTCTACCGCCTCGATGTCGGGATCGGCCGATATTTTTCTCAGCGCACTGGCCAAGGCCCACGGTTTTTTGGTCATCTGGGCCGAACCGGCGTCGGCCAGGTATTCCCGCCGGCGGGAAATGGCAAACCGCATCAAGATGGAAAAGAAATAACCGATAGCCGCCACGATCATGGCCAGAACCACAATCACAATCGCCCCGTTGCCCTTCTCATCGCGGTTGCGCGACGAGGTAAACGAAGAATAATACACCGACCGCATCGCGATCTGGGCCAACATGGCAAAGATGCCGACGAAAACGATCGACACGATCAGCAGCCGCACGTCGTGATTGCGGATGTGGGAAAGCTCGTGAGCGATCACCGCTTCCAATTCTTCGTCGTCGAGCTTTTCGATAATGCCTTTCGAAAGCGTCACGGTATAGGTACGTTCATTGATCCCGCTGGCATAGGCATTCAGCGAGTCGTCGTGAATGATATTTACCTTAGGCATCTTCATTCCCTGGCTCATACAAAGATTTTCCACCAGGTTGTACACCCGTTTGTTGTCTTTCCGCTCGAGCGGCACCGCTCCGGTAGCCGCCTTGATCAGGCTGGTATTGGCAAAATAGGCAATCAGAAACCACAGGAGCACCCCGCCCAACACGTAAGGAGCCAGGTGCACAAACAAGGCAAGAGCCTCAGGCATCGGGTAAGCGTCGGCTGCCTGCCCATAGGCGGATTGCCCCCCTCCCAGCCAGACCAAGAGGTAACAAAATAAAAACAACATCCCTACCACCAGACAGGGAAAAAGCGTAAGCAGCAGCAACGAACGGAAATTATTCCGCCGCCGCTGCGTTTCCAGACCTACGTATTTCATGGTCAGAATTTGATTTTAGGCGCTTCTTCCAACCGGGCGCGTTGTTCGCCCAAATCGAACATCACCTCTTTATGAAAACCGAACATGCCGGCCAGGATATTCGAAGGAAACGTTTCCACTGCATTGTTCAACTCTTTCGTAGCCGAATTGAAGTAGCGGCGAACAGCCGAGAGC
Organism: Tannerellaceae bacterium; assembly: GCA_048465615.1. Lineage (GTDB taxonomy): Bacteria > Bacteroidota > Bacteroidia > Bacteroidales > Tannerellaceae > Parabacteroides. The sequence continues at coordinate 3,988 of DBFWLD010000024.1, read as the reverse complement.
TTGTTTTCCAAGTCGGCTATTTCCTCCTGCAATTGCAGGAAGTTCTGATTGGCTTTCAGATCGGGATAAGCCTCGAGCGTGATCTTCAATCCCGAAAGCGCCGACGTTAGCGCATTTTCCGCCACGATTTTTTCGTCGATGGTTTTGGCGCCCAAGGCCCCGTTGCGGGCCTGAATTACTCTTTCGAGCGTATCCTTTTCATGCGCGGCATATCCTTTGACGGTATCCACCAATTGAGGCACCAGATCGTGTCGTTGTTTGAGCTGCACGTCGATGTCGGCAAACGCATTTTCGCGGTTGTTGCGCAACTTCACCAACGAGTTGTACATCGAAACCACCCAAAACACCAAGATAACCAGAATAACAATACCAATAATAACTGCCATAAATCCTTTTTTTAATGTTTACTCGGCTCAAAAATAGGAAATATAACGGTAGGAAAGAAGCAAATACCTCCCGGAAAGCTGAAATTTAAGAATTGAAAACGATTTCCCGCCGGGATAACGAAAACCAAGGCTTTACAGTTCTTGTCGACCCTATGCGCCACGCGCCGGTAAAAAGGAAAACCCGGAAAGGTAGCGGAAGGCAAAGAGGCCACGCCGCCTCTGCTCAACTCAGCCAAGCTTCCGATTTTTGCCGTCTCGACCCACTCGGGTGGGCCAGACGTTTATCCCGGATACGGTCGAACCAACGATGCAACCCCATCCAAAGACCTATGTCGGACAGCAAAATCAGAGTAGGGCTTGCATAGGAAACCAAGACCATGTTCAAGCCGGTAAAAAAGCAGGCAAGCAAAAGAATAAGCATCATAGCCCGACGAGGACCGAACCCCATAGCCAGGAACTTGTGATGAATATGATTGCGGTCGGGAGAAAACAAATGACGCCCCTGCCGGCCCCTCACCCACATGACGCGAAAGACATCGAACACTGGCACGATCAAGGTAGAAAAAGCCAGCACCACCGTCTCCTCCCGATAAGGCATATCTTCCAGGCCGCCCGCGCAATACCGGATGGAAAGAAGCGAAAGGATATATCCCAACGTCTGGCTGCCGGTGTCTCCCATGAAAATCTTTTTGCCCCGCTCTACCCGTCCGAACACGTTGTAATAAAAGAAAGGAAGCAAGACGCCCAGCGTGGAAAAAGCCAGGACGGCATACAGCCACGCGTGGGTATAGATGAATGAACCGCCCAGAAAAACCAAAGCGAGGCTGCTCAATCCCGAAGCCAGACCGTCGATGCCGTCTATCAGGTTGACGGCATTGACAATACAGACCACAACCAGCATGGTAAGCGGAATACCCAGCCAAGGAGATAAATCCTGGATTCCGAAAAGACCGTAGAGGGTATGAATCCATAAGCCTGACAGAGGAAGGAAAGAGGCAACAAGTACCTGAAGCAAGAATTTCGTCCGGTAACGCAATCCCACCAAGTCGTCTTTTATGCCTCCCAGATACAAAAGAGTAAGCCCGCATAGCCCTAAACAAAATTCAGGCACCAGTCTTAGGATAACGTCAGGCGGCATCGTAAGTTTCAAACGGCAGATCAAGCTGATAATCAAGGACAGCGAAAAAATAATAGTGGGAACAAAAGACAGGCCTCCCAGACGGGGAATAGCTCCTTCATGCGTTTTACGTTCGTCGGGCAGATCGAACAAACGCCGACGCAGCGCAACAACCAAGATACGCGGAATAAGTATAAACGAAAGAAAAACAGAAACCGCAAAACCAATCCATATCAGTATATAAAACATCTTATTCAGTTTTAACCGGAGAAGGGAACCATCGGTCGCACCCGCCGGAAGGTTAACAAAATGACTAGAAAAAACGATCGTTTTTTCTAGTCATTTTCCGAAGCCGGCCAAAGAGACGCAAAGCAAAAACCGCGGGCAGCCAGACAATTAAAAGCAAGTAAGTTATCGGGGTAAGATTTGGAAATGTCGGTTTGTCATCCTACCTTTGCGACCGACTAAAATAAACGATCGTTTTTTTCGTCCTTTCCCGACCTTACCTCTCTTCTTATACACCTGCCCCCCAAGCTTTTTTATCGTTCCGGCCACTTACCGGCCCCCCCCCTTCTTTTCCCGCAACCACGTCTCCGAACGGGCCTGCGCCCGCTCCCCTCTTTCTCCTTTTTTCTTCCTCGCTGTTTTTTTCCCGCTTTTTCCAAGTAGCCCTTTGCTTGAAAATATCCCCAAAAATCCTATCTTTGTCTTCCTAAAAAGCAGGAAACCCAACCATGTACTTCAAAGACATCATCGGACAGGAAGAAGTGAAACAACGGCTTATCCGGTCGGCCCTCACCGGGATCGTGCCCCACGCCCAGCTATTTACCGAACAAGGGGGAGCCGGCGCCTTTCCGCTGGCTCTGGCCTACGCGCGCTATCTGAATTGCAAGCGTCGCAGCGAGACGGACGCCTGCGGGCAATGTCCCTCGTGCCGGAAATTCGACGAGCTGGCGCATCCCGACCTCCACTTCGTTTTTCCCATCGTGGCCAAAAAGGAAAAGAAAAAAGAAGTATGCGACGATTACCTGGCCGAATGGCGCGCCTTTCTGGCCGGCCGGCCTTACTTCGGCCTCGACGATTGGTTGGACGCTATGGATGCGGGCAACTCGCAGGCTCTGATTTATTCGAAAGAAAGCGACGAAATCATTCATAAGCTCAGCCTGAAAATTTATGAAGCCGACTATCGCATTCTCCTGGTCTGGCTGCCCGAGAAACTGCATCCCACCTGTGCCAACAAATTGCTGAAAGTAATTGAAGAACCGCCTCTGAACACGGTAATACTGATGGTATCGGAGACGCCCGACCTGATTCTGGGCACCATCCAGTCGAGGGCCCAACGGGTACACGTGCGTCCCATTCACACCCAAGCAGTCAGCGAGGCGATGGTAAGCCGTTTCGGGCTTTCGGCTTCGGATGCCGCCCATGTAGCCCATCTGTCGGCGGGCAATTTCCTAAAAGCCTTGGAAGCCATCAGCCTGGGAGAAGAAAATAAATTTTTCCTCGAACAATTCAAAGAAATGATGCGCAACTCCTGGGCGCGCAATGTAAAAGGAATGCGCCTGATGGCTGACACGCTGGCCGGCATCGGGCGCGAACGGCAGAAAAACTTCCTTTCCTACTGCCAGCATCTGATCCGGGAAAATTTCATGTATCGTTTCCAATCGCCCGAGTTGAACTACATGAATGCCGACGAAGCGGGATTTGCCGTAAAGTTCGCTCCCTATGTGAACGAACGCAATGTAGTAGAGTTGATGGACACCTTGGCGGAAGCTGAGCGCCATATCGCGCAAAACGTGAATTCGAAGATGGTGTTCTTCGATCTTTCTCTGCGCATTACAGTACTTATCCGCAAGTAAGGAGAAAGGTGAAAAGGTTTTTGTCTTTCTTTTGGGTGTATACCTTCTTTTTTTGGATGCGCGGATAAACGCATCCTGCCCTGGCCCCCTCGCCTCCCGGCTTGAAAAGCCCTTACCGCCGAAACCGATGTTTTAAAAAAATTCCTACCGGCTAACATAAATAAGCAAAAAAACGGCTCGGAATGAAATTTAAATTCTACCTTAGCAGCCGGTTAGCAAATTAAAAAAGGTATGAAGTATATTTTATTCATCGGTCTCGACGTATGTATGTACCCTTTCCTGCTCGCTCTTTATTGCGGCAAATGGGCGGTAGCCAAACTTCGCACCGGCAGCCACGGCAAATGGGCGTGTTGAAGGCAAAAAAGATGGTAGGCCCATCATCAAAACGACAACGCAAAGAGAAAAATTATACAATAAGTAAAAGCCGCGAAAGCCAATCTTCGATTGTTTCGTAATCAACTGATATACAACCGTATATTATCGAACGGAAATTACACGGCGATAAATTTCGGATTTCATGCCGGCCTTAGATTTACATCGTAATAGGAAAGATAAAAAAGAAACAATAGATTTGTAGCATAAATGAAAGGGAAGCCGAGAGTGAACCGATCATGCCAGTGAAAGAT
>DBFWLD010000023.1:0-57682 GCA_048465615.1 Tannerellaceae bacterium | reverse complement strand
TAATCAATGCTCTGAGAGCCAAGATTGTGGCACGAATGTTTGCTGTGATCAAAAAAAATGATTTCTATCAGCCTTTTTTTTCTGCCTAATAGTTGCAAAAATCATAATAATATGTAATTCGGATTTCACTGCGATGTAATTCCCGTTCCACCGGCAAGAAATGGAAAACGGATAGGCAACGGCTTTTTTTCAGGATGAAAAAAATACACTAAGTACCGGCTTTTTTCCTCGCTTTTTTTCCTCTTTACCTTAGGTTCGTTTCACCCCCCTTGCCGGTCTTTCCTTATTTCCCCGCCTTCACGGTTCCGGAAGGACAGGGCAAAGCTATCCCTTCCTTTTGAGGGATGCCCAGCACCGGCATCCCCTCGGCATCCCAATCGATCTTTTGCAAGCGGGGCGACCGCGAATCCAGTGCCCCCGGGGCATCGTTGGGAATGCGCCGGGCGTGATACAACATATACCATTCCTTTCCGTCGGGCGAAGGGATGAAGGAAGGGCTGCCCGGGCCGTATACCCCGTTTTCAGGCGCGCTCAGAAAAACCGGCTCGGGCGATTTACGCCATGAGGCGGGATCGAGCAGATCGCTACCGGCGTCGGCCGTAAGCAGGCCGATGCAATAATAAGGCGTCCAACTACCGCTGGCACAATAATAAATAAGCAATTTGTCGCGGCTTTTCGACTGGAAAAACTGAGGCGCCTCGTTTACATGGATCGGATAAGCTGTCTTGCTGCCGTCGGGATTTACCCACTGGCGCTCCCATTCGTACTCGGGCTCCGAAATCAATACCCGCTCGCCGTCGAGCGTCCAGGGATTCTTCATAGGGGCCAGGTAAATACATTGTATTTCCTCGCTGATGCGCCGCTGCTTCCAACCGCACCAAATCATATACTGCCTCCCGGCGTGTTCGAAGCAACTGGCATGAATCGCCCAGCGGGTATGCGGGTCGGTAGGAATGCTGCCTTTCATGGTAAATTCTCCCGCCAGCGGATCGGCCGCTTCGTTTTCGAGCACGTAAATTTGATGGTTGTCCATATTTCCGTCGTCGCCCGCGAAATAAATATACCATTTGCCGCCGATGAAATGCAATTCCGGCCCCCACAGATGAAAGGACGCTTCCCGCGAGGGAGGCAACCATACGATTTTCGTTTCGGCCTCTTTCAAGCCGGTAATATCCTTCGTTTTCCTAAGGATGATTTTGTTTTCTTCCCCTTGCGTATAATAATAATAACCGCCCCGGAAAACAGCCCACGGCTCGGCGCCTTGCGGCAGCAAAGGGTTGGTATAAGTGGGGCGTCCCGGGGAAGTTGCGTCGTGGGGAGCTTTTTGCTTTGAAGTGCAACCGCCGCCCAGGGCGAGCAGGAAAATAAGAAAAAAGAATGTCTGTTTCATGCCGTCGGAGGTTAACATCGTTTTGGGATACAAAGAAAACAGATTCTTTTCAAACTCGACGCCAAACGATGCGAATATTGCCTTTTCGCTTGCTTTTTCCGGTAGAAAGCCTTGCTTGGAAAAATGGCAATTCCCGGGCGAAAAATGGTAATAACAGGTCATAGATCCTTGATTTGCTTTATGTTCCCTTCCTTTGAACAGCTATTGCCTTTTATTGATTATCTATTAGTTTTCCTTTTCCCGGGCTTGCTCTACTTTTGCGGCAGTTCTCCCCCCCCCGGGGGCCCGTTTCAACCGATATAGTTAACTTTAAAAAACGATCGATGCCTATGTAATAAAAAAACGCAACGAGTAACCTAGCCAACTTAGCAAGGAGATTTCCCGCCCCCCTCGGGGTAGGGAGTCCGAGGGAGCGTTAATCCTCCCGGCTTCTTAAATCCACATTATGTAAAAAAACAATTTTAATCAGATTCATTATGAGCGGAAACATTCAAAAAACAGGAACGAAAGTCTTGTTTTTATGTGCTTTTCTATGGCTTAGCTTGTCGATGGCAGCTCAGGAAAAAAGAGTAACCGGAACGGTTACCGATCCCAGCGGGGAAGCTATCATCGGAGCCAGCGTATTGGTAAAAGGTACCACCAACGGAACCATTACCGATTTCGAAGGAAACTTCAGTTTGCAGCAGGTGGGCGAAAATGCCGTGTTGCAGATTTCCTATATAGGTTATGTCACGCAAACTATCCCCCTGAAAGGACAAACTTTCTTGCGTGTCAACCTGAAAGAAGATTCCGAAACCTTGGACGAAGTGGTCGTGGTAGGCTACGGCACGCAGAAAAAGGTAACTCTTACCGGAGCCGTTTCCTCGGTGAAGGCAGAGGATATTATCGCCACCAAGAATGAAAATGCCCAGAATATGCTTACCGGGAAAGTGGCCGGTTTGCGCGTGGTACAGAAAAGTTCCGAACCGGGCGCGTTCAACAATAATTTCGATATTCGCGGGCTCGGTACGCCCTTGGTCATTATCGACGGGATTCCCCGCGACAACTTCAACCGCATCGACGCCAACGACATTGAAAGCTTCTCGGTGCTGAAAGACGCTTCGGCGGCTATTTACGGGGTGCGGGCGGCCAACGGGGTGGTGCTGATTACCACCAAATCGGGCAAATCCGAAAAAACCGAATTGAACTATTCCGGCAACGTGGGCTGGCAGATGCCCAGCGGATTGCCGCACGTGGTAAACGCCGTCGACTGGATGACGCTATGGAACGAAAAGAAAATGCACAACGTAAACGGCGGTTCGCTGCGTTTCGGCGACGACGATTTCGCGCCTTATCTGAGCGGCCAGGCCCGGTCGACCGACTGGTACGACGCGGTGGTGCGCAAAACGGCCCCTCAAACCCAGCACAACCTGAGCGCGACCGGCGGCAACGAAAAGACGCATTTCTATATGAGCGCCGGCTATCAGGGCCAGGAAGGGATTTTCAAAAGCGGCGATTTCGATTACCAACGGTTCAACCTGCGTTCGAACGTGAGCAGCCAGCTTACCAACCGGCTGAAGGTGGATCTGAACATCACCGGCATCATGGATAAACAAGAACGGCCGTGGGAAAGCGCCGACCAGATTATCCGTTCGTTGTGGCGTTCGGCCCCTATCCAGCCGGTATATGCCAACAACAACCCGGAGTATTTGCAGCAAGGCCTGGTAGACGGCAGCAACCCGGTGGCCATGATGGATAAAGACATCACCGGGTACAACCAATGGAACCGGAAATGGTTTCAGTCGTCGGTAGCAGCTACCTACGAGGTGCCGGGCATCAAAGGGCTCTCGGCTAAAGCCGTGTTCAGTTTCGACTTCAATATGGAAGACAACAAGAAGTATCAGAAAGCTTATAAGCAGTATAACTATCAGGAGGTAGACGATATCTATCGTCCCAATACGCGCAACAATCCGAGCAAGCTGAGACGCGAATATTACAAGAAAGAATCTTTGTTGTATCAATTCTCGCTGAATTATACCCGGCAGTTTCGCGAGGCGCATAACGTAAACGCCCTCTTGCTGTGGGAAGGCTCCAAACGTACGGGCGATAACTTTTATGCCCTTCGCGAGCTGGGCTTGGATCTCGACCAGTTGTTTGCCGGCAATACCACCAACCAGGAAGGGTATATGAATACCGACGGAGGCGCGTTGTACGACAAAGTGAATTTGGGTTTGGTGGGAAAATTCGGATACGATTACCGTTCCAAATACCTGGCTGAATTCAGCTTCCGCTACGACGGCTCGTCTATGTTCATGTCGGGCGGCCAATGGGGCTTCTTCCCGGCCGGATCGATGGGATGGCGTTTTTCCGAGGAAAATTTCTGGAAAGACTCCAGTTTGGCCTTCCTGACCAACGGTAAGCTGCGCGCTTCGTACGGTAAGATGGGCGACGACAGCGCGTCGAGCTACCAGTTTATCACCGGCTATTACTATCCTGCGGGCGGCGACCGCAACAAACTGCCCGGCGGCCATGTTTTCGACGGCACGTTTATCAATTCGGCCAAGAATAAGGGGATTGCCAACCGCAATATTACCTGGTATGTGGCCAAAACTTTCGACGTAGGTATCGACCTGGAAGCCTGGAACGGCTTGTTGGGCCTCTCGGCCGACTATTTCAGCCGCTCCCGAAGCGGTTTGCTGGCTACCCGGGCCGCCAGCCTGCCCGACGAAGTGGGTGCCGACCTGCCTCAGGAAAACCTGAACAGCGACCTGACCCGCGGGGTGGAACTGGAACTGAATCACCGCCATACGGTGGGCGAACTGACGTATCGCGTCAAAGGATTGGTGTCTTTCACCCGCATTATGAAAAAGCATGTGGAAAAGGCGCGCGCCGGCAACTCCTACGAGAACTGGCGAAACAATGAAAACGACCGTTATAAAGGTATCTGGTGGGGATACGGCGATGAAGGACGTTACGGTTCGTATGCCGATATTGCCGGCAGCCCCATCTATGTAGGCCGCGATCGCTTGCCGGGCGACTATATCTATACCGACTGGGACGGCGACGGCCAGATTACCGATCACGACCGGCACCCCATCGCCATGCGCGGCGACGGCCCGCTGGTGAACTTCAGCCTCGATCTGGGCGCGGCTTATAAAGGGTTCGACCTGAATATCCTCTTCCAGGGAGCGGCCAAGGTGTATTGCGCCTACGGCGAACAATTGCGCGAGCCGTTGTGGGGAAGCGATTATTCGAATGCGATGACGCAGTTTATGGATCGCTGGCATCCGGTCGATCCGAAAGCCGATCCCTACGATCCGAATACCCAATGGGTGTCGGGCTATCACGGGTATACCGGCTCGCTGCCCGAATTCGATTCGTTCTTCAGCATTCACAACGCGGCTTATCTGCGTATGAAGAGCATCGAGCTGGGCTATACCCTGCCGACGAAATGGACGGAGAAAGTGGGAATTAAGAATGCCCGGCTGTATGTAAACGGCTATAACTTGCTTACCATCACCGGTTTGAAGGATGTAGACCCGGAACATACCAACGATGGGGAAGGATATAATTATCCGTTGAATAAAACGGTTTCGGTTGGTGTTAATGTTAAATTCTAAGAAAATGATGAAGAAATATATAGTTGCATTTGCATGGGCAGCCTGCTCGCTGACGGCTTGCATGGACTTGGACGTGCCTCCCATGAATATCGTGCAGGACAAAGACATATTTACTTCCGAAAACGGCGTCGACAGCTATATGGCGCGCATTTACAGCGAGCTGCCGGTAGAAGATTTCCGTTACTCGGCGGCGCGCGGGTTCAACCATTTCTGGATTATCGACCCGGTGCCGATGATTACCGGCGAGGCCATCGGCCGCGACTGGTGCGGGGCGCATTCGGAAGATTTCGATTATTATAATGACGGCCGGGGCGATCCTACCGGCAACGGCTATAAGTTGATACGCGACGTGAATTATTTCCTGGAAACTTTGCCTGCGTATGCGGAGGGATTTACGGCCGAACAGGTGAATACCTGGAAAGGCGAGGCTTTGTTTGCTCGCGGCCTGGCTTATTTTGCCTTGGTGAAACGATACGGCGGCGTGCCTTTGGTGAACAGCGTGCTGAAATATCCCGAGCAGAGCATCGACGAATTGAAGATTCCCCGTTCTTCGGAAGAAGCCGTCTACAACCAGGTGTATGCCGATCTGACGGAAGCCTTCAACCTGCTGCCGGAAAAGGCCGTGCGCGGACGGGCTACCAAATATGCCGCCGCGGCATTCAATTCGCGGGCGATGTTGTTTGCCGGCTCCATCGCGCGTTACAACCGCAACTCCACCCTGGTCGACAAGGAAGGCAATCGCCTGGTGGGTATCGACGCGCCCAAAGCCCGCGATTTCTACCAGAAGAGCTACGACGAGGCGAAAAAGCTGGAGGGCCGTTTCAGTCTGTATAAGAAGAATTGGAAGGAGGGCGATAAGGAAGCGCAGTATCAGAATTACGTCAACCTCTTTTTCGACGAAAGCAGCGAAGAGAATATTTTCGTCAAGGAATATTCCTATCCCAACTCCGTACACGGTTACGATGCGTATTGCGTGCCTCGCCAGGCGATGGGCGCCAACGGTTATGCCACGCTGGTGAATCCTACCTTGGATTTTGTGGAAATGTTCGACGGGCTGCCCAAAGATGCCGACGGGCATTTGCAGAACTTCGACGCCGACGGCCATTATAAAATGTACGATCAGACGATGGATTTGTTTGCCGAGGCCGAACCGCGCCTCAGGGCCATCGTGATTTTGCCGGGCGACGAGTTCAAGGGCGAAGCCATTTCGATCTACCGCGGTATTTATACCAAGGAAGATGCGGCCCGCGGCATTTCCCGCCTGATTCCGGAGGGAGCGACCGAGAAATACGAAAATATCCCCGAATGCAAGGATTATATCGTCAGCTCGCCCAACCCCGACAACCAGACGGTGTATACCCTGCCTGACGGCACGAAGATGAATGCGGCAGGTTTGAGCGGCCCCTTCTTCTCCGATACCGGAGCGGGCGCGATGTCGGGATTCTCCGTCCGGAAATGGCTGAATCCGGATATGCCCAAATCGGAGGTGCTGGAAAATAATTCTACCCAGACCTGGGTCGAAATGCGGTATGCCGAAGTACTGCTCAACCGCGCCGAAGCGGCTTACGAGCTGGATGCCCTGGGCGCAGGCGGAAACTATAAGGAAGATGCCTTCCGGTGCATCAACGAGGTGCGCGAACGGGCCGGAGCCGATTTGCTGGCTTCCGCCGCCGATCTGAACGATTTCTCGATTATCCAGCGGGAGAGAAGAAAAGAACTGGCCTTCGAAAACAAGACTTGGTGGGATTTGAAACGCTGGCGGTTGATCGAAAAGGAACAACAGTCTACCCTGTGGCGCATTCTGATGCCTTTCTATGCCGCCCATGCCGGCAAATACTTTTTCGATGTCCGCACCGACGAAGACAATCACCGCTTTACCTTCGATACGCGTTGGTATTACAAGAATTTCCCGGGCGGCTCGGTCGAGAAGAATCCGCTTTTATTGCAGAATCCTGGTTACTGATTTTTTTAAATGAATAAAGATATGAAAAAGATAGCTTGTTACTTATCCGGTTTGGTGTTGTCTCTGGCGGCCGTGGCTTGTACGGAAGTCGATAATTACGACGCGCCGGAAGAAACCATCCGGGGAAGCATTCTCGATACCCGGACGGGGGAACCGATGCCCACCGAAGTGGGCGACGGCGGGGTACGCCTGAAATTGCTGGAAATGAGTTGGAGCGATAACCCGACGCCTTATTATACCACCGTCAAGCAGGAAGGTGTTTACCAGAATACCAAGATTTTTGCCGGTACCTATATTATCGAACCGCTCGGCGCCTTTGTGCCGTTGTATATCACCGCTTCCGACGGCAGCGTGGTAAAAGACGACCGCTGGAAAGGGGAGGTGAAAGGCACCACGCAAATCGATTTCGAAGTGGAGCCTTTCCTCCGGGTGGAATGGGTCGGTTCGCCGTCGGTGGATGCCGAAGGGATGATTACGGCCCAGGCGAAAATCACGCGGGGAACCGACAATACGACGTATCATAAAAACCTGTCGGATGTATATTTGTTCCTCAATTCGTCGAGCCCCTATGTAGGCGACAACAACAAAGACGATCGCTATTCGGTACGGTTGGACAACGAAACGATGAATGCGTGTCTGGGACAGACCGTCACGCTGAAAACTCCGAAATTGCCGGGCAAACGTACCTATTATGTGCGCGTAGGAGCGCGTATCGACCACGAAATCGACGGCCGCCGGCGGTATAATTACAACGAGCCGAAAGAAGTGGCCGTGCCTTAAAGAGGTTATTTTTTAAGATGATGGTTCCTTTAGGCGGCTGCCTGAGCGGGGGGCGATTGCTTTTCGAAGCGATTGCTTCCCCCAACAGCCGCCCGGGAAGATAATCGTTCCTTTGCAAAAATTTCATTTAGTTGTGTAATAGATTCTTGAAAGATTGATGTGAATTTCCTCCCGGCGGGCGTTTTAAGCCTGTCGGGAGGATTAAAAAAAACAAAGCGTACCATGAAGAACCGATTGCTGATCTCTTTTATTTGTTCCGTGGCCGCGGCGGTCGCGGCTATTCAACCCGTAGCGGGGGCTGTGCCGGTCTCCGCTACGGTTGTTTCCAACCAGCCGGGCGCGCCTGCGAAGGCAAGTTATACCTCGGAAGAGGCTACCCGGGCTATCGACGCCTTTCACAAGGCTTTTTACAATCCCGAGATGAAATTGTACGCGATTTCGTCCGACGGCAAGGGCCGGGCCGCCATTTGGGTGCAAGCCATCTACTGGGATATGATGATGAATGCCTACAAACGCACGAAGGCTCCCGAATACCGCCGGCTGATCGGCGAAATGTATGAAGGGGGCTACGAGCAATACGACAAATTCAACTGGAATAATAAAATCGAATGGTTCATCTACGACGATATGATGTGGTGGATCATTTCCCTGGCCCGGGCCTACGAAATCACGGGCGAAGCGAAATATTTGGCCGATGCCGCTTCCGGTTTTGACCATGTCTGGAAAGAAGCTTACGACCCGCAGCGGGGCGGCTTATGGTGGAACTTTGCGCGCGATGCCAAGATGGCCTGCATTAATTATCCCACCGTGGTGGGCAGCATGACCTTGTATGATATAACGAAAAAAGCGGATTATCTGGAGAAAGCCAAAGCGGTATATGCCTGGTCGCGCGGGGTGTTTTTCGACACCGAGCAAGGACGCATAGCCGACAATATGCACTACCATTTCCAACGCCGCGACGGGATGGACATCGACTGGACGACGCAGCTTTACAACCAGGCTACCTTTATCGGCTCGGCGGTGATGCTTTATCGGACGACCGGCGAGAAAGCGTATCTCGACGATGCGGTGCTGGCTGCGGATTACGTACGGGAAAAGATGTGTACCTCCGACGGATTGCTGCCTTTTAAGAACGGAGTGGAGCAAGGTATCTATGCGGCTATTTTCGCCCAGTATATTATCCGGCTGATCGAAGACGGCGGCCAAACGCAATACCTGGACTGGCTGCGGCAGAACATCGACGCGGCCTGGAAAAACCGGGATAAAAAGCGGAGTCTTACCTTCAAAGACGCCTCCCGCGCCTGCCCTGAAGGTGTGATGGAAAGCTACGATGCCAGCGGTTGCCCGGCCTTGATGCAGGTGATACCTCCCGCTGCCGAATAAACATAACCGAAAAAGAATCAGAAATAAAACATAGCGTATATGAACAAACTAGTAGCAGCTTTTGCTTTATCGGCCTGGGGCAGTTATGCCTTGGCGCAGGAAGCTCCCGAAGCAAAAACGATTTTCCAGACGGCCGAGCCGTGGAAAACGGAGACCGATATCCGAGCCGACGGCGTGATGGTGTACGGCACAGTCGACAAACCGGGCGTTACCTTCGAGGAGCGCATGCAATCGTGGAAAGACCGCGGATATAAGGTACAGTTTATGACCGGGGTGGCCTGGGGAGATTACAGCGATTACTTCCTGGGCTGGTGGGACAAAAGCCGGGAACATATGAAAGAAGGCCAGCGCGACCGCGAGGGCCGCGAAATCGCTCACGGCTACCTTACGCCCTATATCGTGCCCACGGAAAGCTTTATCCGGTATATGCAGGAAACCCAGATCAAGCGGGTGATCGACGCCGGCATTACCTCGATTTACCTGGAGGAACCCGAGTTTTGGGCGCGGGCCGGGTATAGCGACGCCTTCCGGAGCGAGTGGAAGAAATATTATCGTTTCCCCTGGCGGCCTCAGCACGAATCGCCCGAGAACACCTATTTGTCCAACAAACTGAAATACCATTTGTATTACCGGGCGTTGAACGAGATTTTCACCTATGCCAAGGCCTACGGCAAGTCCAAAGGATTGGATATTAAATGTTATGTACCCACCCATTCGCTGGTAAACTATACTTCCTGGCAGATCGTAAGCCCCGAAGCCAGCCTGGCTTCGTTGGATTGCGTAGACGGATATATTGCCCAGGTCTGGACAGGCACGGCCCGCGAACCGGTATTTTACAACGGCGTGGAAAAAGAAAGAGTGTTCGAAAACGCTTTCCTGGAATACGGATGTATGAAATCGATGACCGACCCGCTGGGCCGCGAAATGTATTTCCTGACCGATCCCATCGAAGACCGCGCCAAAGACTGGACGGATTACAAAATCAACTACCAGGCCACCTTTGCCGCCCAACTGATGTATCCCACGGTGGATACCTATGAGGTGATGCCCTGGCCCGACCGCATCTACCAGGGGCTTTACCGCATTGCCGGCACCGACCAACGACAGCGCATTCCGCGTTCTTATTCCACCCAGATGCAGGTGATGATCAATACGTTGAACGATATTCGGAAATCTCCCAAGCAGATCAACGGCAGCAAAGGAATCGGGGTGCTGATGGCCAATTCGATGATGTTCCAGCGTTTCCCCACCCATGCCGGCTACGACGACCCGCAGTTTTCCAGTTTCTACGGCCAGACTTTGCCGTTGCTCAAAAGAGGCATTCCGGTAGACATCGTGCATATCGAAAACACCCCTTTTGCAGAGACCTTCAAGGATTTGAAAGTGCTGGTGATGTCGTATTCGAACATGAAGCCGCTCGACGCCAGCTTTCACGGCTATATTGCCGATTGGGTAAAGGCCGGGGGCGCGTTGGTGTATTGCGGGGAAGATATCGACCCTTACCAGACCGTGCAGGAATGGTGGAATACGAGCGGAAATACCTATGAAGCCCCTTCCGAACATTTGTTCGAACAAATGGGCCTCGCGCGCAAGCCGGCGGCCGGTACCTATGCCTATGGAAAAGGCGCCGTGGTGGTATTGCGCGAAGACCCGAAACATTTCGTGCTGAAAGCCGGCAACGACGCCACCTATTTCGAAACGGTAGCCGACTTATACCGCCGGACGGCCGGAAAAGCGGTGGAGACGAAAAATAATTACGTGGTGGAACGCGGCCCGTATACCATCGCCGCCGTGTTGGACGAAAGCGTATCCGACGAGCCGCTCCGGTTGAAAGGCGTTTATATCGATCTCTTCGACAAAGACCTGCCGGTATTGTCGGAAAAAGTGATCCGCCCCGGCGAACAGGGATATTTATATAAGGTAAGCGGGGTGCCCCGCGGTACGAAAGCCAAAGTACTCTGCGGAGCGTCGCGGGTTTACGACGAAAAGGTAGCCGGCCGTTCCTACAGCTTTGTAGCCAAAAGCCCGCTCAATACCACCAACGTATCGCGTATCCTGCTGCCGAAAAAGCCGACGAAGGTATCGGTAGGCGGAAAAGAAGTGACCGTGCCGGCGGAAGCCTGGGACCAGGCCTCGAAAACGCTCCGGCTCGGTTTCGAGAACAATCCCGATGGAGTAGACGTGCAAATCGAATGGTAGAACGACCTTCCTCCAAGAGCATGCAAACCGGGCGGGAAAGCCAATTCGCTTGTTTCCGCCGGACTGCCGCTTCTATCCGGTTTATATAAGCAACAACAAAAGAATAAGCAATAAATCTGCATTTATGAAACATTTATTTTCAACATTTCTGACGGAAACCGCCGCATGGGCTGCCGGCACGGCGTTAGCAGGATGCGCCCTTATCCTGGGGAGTTGCAGCGCCGTTTCCAAGGCCGAGCCTGTGCGGAGCGAGCTACGCGCTTCGGCTTATCCGCTGGTTACGATCGACCCTTACACCAGCGGCTGGTCGTTTACCGACTGTTTATACGACGCCCCCACGAAACATTGGACGGGCAAAGACTTCTCCCTGATCGGCGTAGTGAAAGTAGACGGCCAGGCTTACCGCTTTATGGGAGATGAAGAACTGGAATTGCTGCCGGTAGTGAAAACATCCGAGCAAGGCGACTGGATAGGGAAATATACCGTTACCCGTCCCGCTTCGGGTTGGGAAAAGGCCGGTTTCAACGACGCCGGCTGGAAAGAAGGCCCCGCCGCCTTCGGCACGCGCGAGAACGAAACGACTGCCAAGACCCAGTGGAGCGAAGAATTTATCTGGGTACGCCGCCATGCTCTTATCGACGAAGATTTGCAAGGCAAGAACATTTACCTGGAATACTCGCACGACGACGACGTGACGATTTATGTAAACGGCATCAAGGTAGTAGACACCGGCAATGCCTGCAAAAAACATCAGTTGGTGAAATTGCCCCCCGAAGTGGCAGCCACCTTGAAACAAGGCGAAAACCTGATTGCCGCCCATTGCCGCAACCGCGTGGGAGGCGGTTTGCTCGACTTCGGTTTGCTGGTCGAGCAAGACGATACGCGCTTCTTTACCCGTACGGCCACGCAACAATGGGCCGACGTGCAAGCCATGACCACGACCTACCGCTTTACCTGCGGCCCGGTAGACCTGGATCTGGCCTTTACGGCCCCCATGTTCATGGACGATTTGGATTTGCTGTCGCGGCCGGTGAATTACATGTCGTACGAGGTAAAATCCAACGACGGCAAAAAACATGCCGTGGAGCTCTATTTCGAAGCTTCGCCGGCCTGGGCGCTCGACCAGCCTTACCAGGAATCGGTAAGCGATACCTTCGTAAAAGGCGACCTAGCCTATGCCAAAACAGGCAGCCGCAACCAGTACATCCTCAACAAGCAAGGCGACGACGTGCGCATCGACTGGGGATATTTTTACATGGCAGCCGATAAGAACCGTACCGTTTCGCGGGCAGGCGACGGCCGCAAGTTGCGCCAGAGCTTCCTGGCCGGACAACCGGAAACGGCCAAAACCGCCGGTTACGACAAGCTGGCCCTGGTTACTTCGCTGGGCGAAACCGACCGTGCCGAAGGCCATGTGCTGCTGGGATACGACGATTTGTTCTCGGTACAATATTTCGGCGAAAACCTTCGTCCGTACTGGAACCGCAACCAGAACGAAACGATTTTCTCGCAATTCGAAAAAGCCGAAAACGAATATGAAAGCCTGATGAAACGCAGCGAGGAATTCAACGCCCGGCTGATGGAAGAGGCTACCCGCGTAGGCGGACGCCCCTATGCCGAGCTTTGCGCGGCTGCTTACCGCCAATGCCTGGCCGCCCATAAGCTGATGCAGTCGCCCGACGGCGAATTATTCTACCCCTCGAAAGAAAACTTCAGCAACGGCTCGATCGGAACGGTCGACCTCTCGTATCCGTCTGCGCCTATCTTCTTGGTTTACAATCCCGACCTGGCCAAAGGCCTGATCAACCATATCTTCTACTACAGCGAAAGCGGCAAATGGACGAAACCTTTCGCAGCGCATGACATCGGTACCTATCCGCTGGCGAACGGCCAGACCTACGGAGGCGACATGCCGGTGGAAGAATCGGGCAATATGTTGATTCTGACGGCCGCCATCGCCGCCGTGGAAGGAAATGCCGACTATGCCGCCAAACATTGGGAAACCCTTACTACCTGGACAGACTACCTGGCGGAATATGGCCTCGATCCCGAAAACCAATTGTGTACCGACGACTTTGCCGGCCATTTCGCCCACAACGCCAACCTGTCGGTAAAAGCCATCCTGGGCGTAGCTTCCTACGGCTACCTGGCCGACCGGCTGGGCAAGAAAGACGTGGCGGAAAAATATACCCGCAAAGCCAAAGCCATGGCTGCCGAATGGGAAAAAATGGCCGACGACGGCGATCATTACCGCCTGACCTTCGACAAGCCCGGCACCTGGAGCCAGAAGTACAACCTGGTATGGAACAAATTGTTGAAAATGCAAATCTTCCCCGACAACATTGCCGGAAAAGAAGTGGCTTACTACCTGACCAAGCAAAACAAATACGGCTTGCCGTTGGACAACCGCGAATTGTATACGAAGACCGACTGGATTATGTGGACGGCCACGTTGGCGCCCGACAAGGCAACTTTCGAACAGTTCATCGCGCCCGTTTACCGGTTTGTAAACGAAACCACCGACCGGGTTCCGATGTCCGACTGGGTGTTTACCGATACTCCCAAACAACGAGGCTTCCAGGCCCGTTCGGTAGTAGGCGGCTATTACATTAAGTTGTTGGAAGACAAACTGAATCGATGAGATAAGATGTTTTGAGCACATCGCCCCGCCCCAGGTAGTTTGGCATTCGGAAGGGCAGAGCGGAGATGTGGTTTCTTTCACCGGGCCGGCTATTTGCCTGCCCCCTTGAAGAGGATTGCTGCGGCGGTTGGCCGGCGGTATCGCTCTGCAGGGGGGGACAGGCAAAAAGCCGGCCCGGCTTCCGTATACGAAGAAAGGGTAATTTCCACATTTTTACGCATATCTGGGAGAATACGAAATTTTCATGTACATTTGCATCCGATTTCCAACAAGAAAGAAGAGAATATGCAAAAAAATCTGGTAATAGTGGAGTCACCCGCCAAAGCGAAAACCATCGAGAAATTCCTTGGGAAAGACTATAAAGTCATGTCGAGCTATGGGCATATCCGCGATTTGAAAACGAAGGAATTTAGTATCGACATCGAGCATAATTACACTCCCCAATACGTGATTCCGGCCGATAAGAAAAAGCTGGTATCCGAGCTCAAGAGCGAAGCCAAGGCGGCCGGGCAGGTATGGCTGGCGTCTGATGAAGACCGCGAGGGAGAAGCCATTTCCTGGCACCTGTACGAAGTGTTGGGCCTGAAACCGGAAAATACCAAACGCATCGTTTTCCACGAAATTACCAAAAACGCCATTTTGCATGCCATCGAAACGCCCCGCGACATCAATATCGACCTGGTGAACGCCCAGCAAGCCCGCCGGGTGCTGGACCGCATCGTCGGGTTCGAGCTTTCGCCCATCCTGTGGCGGAAAGTAAAGCCGGCCCTGTCGGCCGGACGCGTGCAATCGGTAGCCGTACGGCTTATCGTAGAGCGCGAGCGGGAAATCCACGACTTCGTGTCGGAAGCCGCCTTCCGGGTAATAGCCAACTTTATTCTGCCCGACGGCACCACGCTGCTGAAAGCCGAGCTTAGCAAGCGGCTGAAAGACAAACAAGAAGTAATCGACTTTCTGGAATCGTGCAAAAAAGCCGCTTTCTCGATCGACGATATTACCACCAAGCCGGTACGCAAAACGCCGGCTCCTCCCTTCACCACTTCCACCTTGCAGCAGGAAGCGGCCCGCAAGCTGGGTTACTCCGTATCGCAGACCATGATGATCGCCCAGCGTTTGTACGAATCGGGGCTGATCACCTATATGCGTACCGACTCGGTCAACCTGAGCGACCTGGCTTTGGGCACGGCCAAGGAAGCCATTGTAGATACCTACGGCGAAAAATATTATAAATTCCGCCAGTACCATACCAAAAGCAAGGGAGCACAGGAAGCGCACGAAGCCATCCGCCCCACCTATATCAGCCATGCCGACATTTCCGGCTCGGCGCAGGAAAAGAAATTATACGAACTGATCCGCAAACGAACCATCGCCTCGCAGATGGCGGACGCCGAACTGGAGCGCACCACCATTTCCGTCGGCATCGACGGGAAAAAGGAAAAGTTCGTAGCTACCGGCGAAGTGATTACCTTCGACGGATTCCTGCAAGTATACCGCGAAAGCTACGACGACGAGAACGAAAAGGAACAGGAAAACGGCCTTCTGCCGCCGGTAAAACTGCACGATATGCTTTCGCTCAAAGAAATCGTGGCCACCGAACGCTTTACCCAGCGGCCCCCCCGCTACACGGAAGCCAGCCTGGTGCGCCGGCTGGAGGAACTGGGCATCGGCCGTCCTTCCACCTACGCCCCCACCATCCAGACGATTCAAAACCGCGAATATGTGGTGAAAGGCGACAAAGAGGGCACGCAACGTAATTTCTGCGTCATCACCCTTTCCAAAGATACCGTGAAGGAGGTAGAAAAAACCGAAACGGTAGGCGCCGACCGCAACAAGCTGATGCCGACCGACATCGGCACGGTAGTAAACGATTTCCTGATGGAATATTTCCCCGGGGTGATGGATTATAATTTCACCGCCAGCGTGGAAAAAGAATTCGACGCCGTGGCCGAGGGAGAAATGGTCTGGACGGAAGCCATCGATAAGTTCTATAAAATGTTTCACCCCATCGTGGAAACCACCTCGGCGGTTCGTACCGAGCATAAGGTAGGCGAACGGGAATTGGGCATCGATCCGAAAAGCGGCAAACCGGTGTTTGTAAAAATAGGCCGTTACGGCCCTGTGGCGCAGATCGGCCAGGCGCGCACCGACGACAAGGAAGCGCCCAAACCCCAGTTTGCTACGCTGATGAAAGGGCAATCCATCGAGACGATTACCTTGGAAGAAGCCTTGAAACTCTTCGATCTGCCTCGCACCATCGGCGAGTTCGAAGGCGAACCCATGGTGGCTGCCGTAGGACGCTTCGGGCCTTTTATCCGTTTCCGGGGCAAATTCGTCTCTATTCCCAAGCAATTCAATCCGCTTACGATTACCGCCGAGGAAGCTATCGAACTGATCGAAGCCAAGCGGCAGAAAGACGAACAACGGTTTATCAAGAAATTCGACGAAGAGCCCGAGCTGGAAATTCTGAACGGCCGCTACGGCCCGTACCTGGCTTATAAGGGGGCTAATTACCGCATTCCCAAATCGGTGGCTCATCCCGAGGAGTTGACGCTCGACGAATGTAAAAAGATTATCAGCGAAGCGGCGGATAAGCCGGCTACCAAACGGCGCGCCGCTACCAAGAAAAAGTCGTAAGTCTATTGCCGCCACCCTGTTTGGAAAGAAGAGCAGGGTGGCTTGTTTTTTCCGTGGCGCGCGGGGCTTTGCTGATAAAGGCAGGCTTTTTCCGCCCTGAAAGAGAGCGGCCATAAGGGAGAAAATAGAAATTATTTCTATTCGGAAGAGATAAAAAAATACAATAAGTCCCCGGTCGGCCGCCGTTTGGAAATGCGTTTTGTATCTGTCTTATTATCAAGTGTATACAAGAAGCAAAAAATAGATGCCGAAGGAGTGAAAAATCCATCGGCATGAAATTCCAATTCCATGCCGGTGTATTTCGGATTTCATAAGCATGCAATCCGAATTTCATGCCGGTGTTCTTTTGAGCCAGTAAAAAAAATGACAATAACCCCCCTCTTCGGAACGGCCTGTTTTTCTAAGAGCCGTCTCGTCTGAAAAAGGAAATTAAAAAGCGAAAAAATGAAATTTGTACGATTGGAATCGGCGGCCGACAGCCGTTTCGCCGCGGCGATGGACTTGTACCGGAAAAGTTTTCCTTACCATGAACAACGGGAAAACGCTTCTCAGGAAAGGATATGGCAGGCGGAAGAATACCATTTCGATTTGATTGAGGACGAGGATACCTTTGTCGGCCTCATCTTATATTGGGAGACGCCCCATTTTGTCTATGTGGAGCATTTTTGCGTCGATCCCGGGTTGCGCAACCGGAATTACGGGCGGAAAGCGCTTGCTTTACTGGCCGAAAAAGGCAAAACGATATTGCTGGAAATCGATCCTCCTGTCGATGAAATCGCTAGCCGGAGAAAAGCTTTTTATGAACGGGCCGGCTACCGGGAAAATCCTTACCGGCATGTACATCCGCCTTATCACGCCGGCCATCGGGGGCATGAGCTGGTAGTGATGTCGTATCCCCGCGAGCTAACGGCCGGGGAATACGCGCGTTTTCAGACTTATCTGGAAAACGAGGTGATGAAAGCATAACCCTCGGAAGAAGAGGGCAGTCCGCTAAAAGAAGTAGTTCAGGCTTCTATCCCCGTAAAGATTTTCAGGGCATAGCCGATCAGGAAACTCAAGGCAGCCACGCTGAAACTCAGTACGGCCATTTCCGTGAATCGTTTGCGGAAATTTTCGCTGCGCGCTACCGCATAATAATAGTTGAAAAGAGCGATGATTACCAAGGCGATCGCCAGCATGCTGCCCAGCGCGACCAATACGTTGCTGCATACGATAAAGGGGGCTACCAAGGCCACCACCGTCAGCAAATAGGCAATTCCGGTATATACCGACGCTTTTATCGGCCGTTTCCCGCTTTCCCCTTCCGATTTGGTCGACAGGTATTCCGACGAGGCCATCGAGAGCGCGGCGGCAATGCCGGTAATGCTTCCTGTCAGGGCGATGAGTTTCGAGTCGCTCAACGCCAGCGTGAAACCCGCCAGCGCGCCGGTAAACTCTACCAAGGCGTCGTTCAATCCTAAAACCACCGATCCCATATAGCCTAGCCGCTCTTCGTTGATCAATCCGATCAGCTTTTCTTCGTGCTCGTTTTCGTCGCGGGCCATTTGCAACACTTCGGGGAGTTGGTTGAATTTCGCATACTCTTTCCGGGCGATCTCTTCGGTGCTTTCCATCAGTTTGACGGTAAAGGTGAGCCCCAGGATTTTTGCCAGCCAATAATATTTCCTCACGCGTCCCTTGTCGGGAGATACGTCTTGCTGGGTATACTGCCTGAGGATGGCGTAATGGCTCATCTCGTCGCCGGCTATCCGGAGCAGGATATTCCGGTTGGCGGCATTTTTCTCAAAGGCCGCCAACCGGGTATAAATCAGGCTTTCCGTCAGCTCGTTCTGCTGAAAGCGCAACAGAGCTTTCCGTGTTTTTTCGTCTATTTCCATGCTTTAGCCTACATTCGTTCGGGCACTTCGATGCCCAAAAGCGACATGCCCGATTTCACGATCTTGGCCAGGTTGGCCGAAAGCGTCAGGCGGAAAATCTTCAGATCCTCGTTTTCTTCCCGGAGAATCGAGAAGTCGTGATAGAACTGGTTGTATTCTTTCACCAGATCGTAGATATAATTGGCGATCAATGCCGGGCTGTATGCCTGGCCGGCTTCTTTTACCACCGAGGCGTACTCGGCCATCATCTGCACCAGGCTTTCTTCTTTTTCGGAAAGAGCGAGGCCTGCAGGCAGTTGGTCGGGCAGCGCGATGCCCTGCCCGGCCGCTTTGCGCAGTACCGAACGGATGCGGGCGTAGGTATACTGGATAAAGGGGCCGGTATTGCCGTTGAAATCGATCGATTCTTTGGGGTTGAACGTCATGTTCTTGCGCGGATCGACCTTCAGGATAAAGTATTTCAGCGCGCCCAGGCCTACCATGCGGACGATGTTTTCGGCTTCTTCGGGCGTCATCTCGTCCAGCTTGCCCAGTTCCTGGGAAATTTCCCGGGCGGTGGCTATCATTTCTTCCATCAAATCGTCGGCATCGACCACCGTGCCTTCCCGGCTTTTCATTTTGCCTTCCGGCAGTTCTACCATGCCGTAAGAAAAATGTACCAGCCCTTTTCCGAAGGCGAAGCCCAGCTTGTCGAGCAGGATCGACAATACCTGGAAATGGTAGTTTTGCTCGTTCCCCACCACGTAAATCATCTTATGGATGGGGTAATCGTCGAAACGGAGTTTGGCGGTGCCGATGTCTTGCGTCATATACACCGAGGTGCCGTCGGCGCGCAGCAGCAGCTTTTCGTCCAGTCCGTCGGCCGTCAGGTCGGCCCAGACCGAACCGTCGTCCCGGCGGTAGAAAATGCCTTTTTCCAATCCTTCCAATACCTTGCCTTTTCCTTCCAGGTAGGTTTCCGATTCGTAATATATCTTATCGAAATCCACGCCCATTTTGCGGTAGGTTTCGTCGAAGCCGGCGTATACCCAGCTATTCATCTTTTCCCAAAGCTGCCGTACTTCCCGGTCGCCGGCTTCCCAGCGGCGGAGCATTTCGCGGGCTTCGGCCATCAGGGTCGAGCGGGCTTCGGCTTCTTCTTTGGTGAATCCTTCCGCTTCCAGGCGGGCTGTTTCTTCCTTGAGCTTATTGCTGAACAATACGTAGAAGTCGCCGATCAGGTGGTCGCCCTTTTTGCCGGCGGTTTCGGGCGTTACGCCCTCGCCCCATTTCTGCCAGGCCAGCATGGATTTGCAGATATGGATGCCGCGGTCGTTCACGATATTGGTTTTCACCACCTTGTTGCCGCCCGCTTTCATAATTTCGGCCAGGCTGTAGCCCAGCAGGTTGTTGCGTACGTGGCCCAGGTGAAGGGGTTTGTTCGTATTGGGAGAGGAGTATTCGATCATTACCAGCAGCGAAGCGTCGCTGGCGGGGGTAAGGCCGAAACTGGCGTCGCGGTGAATGTCGTTCAGCATCGCCGTCCAGCAATCCGCAGCGACGCTGAGGTTCAGGAAGCCTTTGATGACGTTGAACGCCGCCACGGCCGGTTCATGGGCCAGCAGATAATCGCCCAGCTCGCCGGCTGTTTGTTCGGGCGATTTTTTCGATAGGCGGAGGAAGGGAAAAACCACCAGGGTGAGGTGCCCTTTGAACTCTTTTTTCGTTTTCTGCAATTGTACCTGCCCGGCTGCGATTTCCGCCCCGTACAATGCTTTTATCCCGGCTACGACCGCGCCGGCTATTTGTTGCTCGATCACCATATTGTTTTTATTGTATGTTCGGATTTGTTTCGGCCGCAAAGGTACATAAAAAAAGGATACAATTCGCATTGCATCCTTTTCTCTAGCCTTTCTCGGGGCGATCTTACTGGATAATTTCGTTCAGCTCGGCTCCCGCTTTGAATTTGACCGATTTGCGGGCCGAAATTTCAATTGGTTCTTTCGTTTTCGGGTTCACGCCCTTGCGAGCGGCTTTTTCGGTTACGGAAAATGTGCCGAAGCCCAGCAAAGAAAGCTTGTCGCCTTCTTTGAGCACGTTTGAAACTGTTTCTACAAAAGCATCCACTGCTTTTTTTGCATCCACCTTGCTTAAACCTGATTTTTCAGATACAGCGTTAATGAAATCTGTTTTGTTCATGATGGTTTGATAGTTAATATATTAAACAAATCTTCGATAGCCTAAAGTAGGCATCAAATGTAGTTCTATTTTGATATACGGCAAAGAAAAAAAGCTTTTTTTTTCTTGATTTTCTATGTTTTACCGGGAAAGAATCAGAAAATTCCAAAATATATTTACCTTTGTCGTAACAAAATGTGCCTTCTGTATGATGAATCAAAATAGCACGGGTTTTTTTAACAGTATCCCGCCGGTAACAAAAAATCTGATTATTATCAACTTTCTTTTTTGGCTGGCCAGC
Organism: Tannerellaceae bacterium; assembly: GCA_048465615.1. GTDB lineage: Bacteria > Bacteroidota > Bacteroidia > Bacteroidales > Tannerellaceae > Parabacteroides. Next base: position 36,758 of record DBFWLD010000023.1, on the reverse strand, counting down.
CTGGCGATGCCCAAGGTGGGCGTCGACCTGATCGAGCTGCTGGGATTGCATTTTCCCGGCGCCACCGATTTCAAAGCGTATCAACTCATTACCTACATGTTCATGCACGATACCCATTCCATCGCGCATGTGTTCTTCAATATGTTTGCCGTTTATATGTTCGGCCGCATTCTCGAAAACGTGTGGGGGCCGAAACGGTTTCTGTTTTTTTATCTGGTTACCGGTATCGGCGCGGGCTTGACGCAAGAGGCGGTGTGGTTCTTCAATTTGCGCGATGTGGTGTTTGCCGGCCAGGATCTGATCAATCTGAACGGAACGCAATTGATCGGCAAAAGCGAGTTTCTGAACTATTTCGTCACCATCGGCGCGTCGGGAGCGGTGTTCGGCATTTTGCTGGCTTTTGCGATGATTTTTCCCAACGTGCCTTTATACCTGATGTTCATCCCGATTCCTATAAAAGCTAAATATTTCGTTATATTTTACGGTCTGGCTGAACTATTTCTGGGTGTCGCCAGTTTTGGAGGTGATACGGTGGCCCATTTCGCTCACCTGGGCGGAATGCTGTTCGGATATGTCCTGATTCGTTACTGGAAAAAGAAAGATGCAGACAATGGACGCTATTTTTACTAATTTGAAACGGACGTTTCAGTCGGGCAATATCCTGGCGAAACTGATTTATATCAATGTCGGCGCGTTTATCCTGATCCGCCTGGCAGGTATCGTGTTGGTGTTGTTCAACGTGCCGGGCGTGCCCTTCCTGCCTTACCTGCAATTCCCTTCTTCGCCCGAGCTTTTCCTGTTGCGGCCGTGGACGATCATTACCTATATGTTCACTCATTTCGACTTCCTGCATATTTTGTTCAATATGTTGTGGCTGTACTGGTTCGGCGGTTTGTTTCTGAATTTTTTCAGCGAGCGGCAGTTGGGCGGGTTGTATGTACTGGGCGGTATAGCCGGCGCCTTGCTTTTTATGCTGGCCTACAATATTTTCCCTTACTTTCGCCATATGGCTCCTTATAGCTTGCTGATGGGGGCTTCGGCTTCGGTCATGGCCGTGGTGTTTGCGGTTTCTTTTTACAAGAAAGACCTGGAGATCGGGCTTTTCCTTATCGGGCGCATCAAGTTGGTCTACCTGGCTTTGTTTACGTTTCTGATCGATCTGCTGGCCATTACCTCCAACAATGCGGGCGGCCATATCGCTCATATCGGCGGGGCTTTGTTCGGGATCTGGTTTGCGGCTCGTATCCGGCAGGGGAAAGACCTGACGGCGCCGGTGAACCGGGCGATCGATTGGGTGGTGAACCTGGGGAAACGCAAGCCGAAGATGAAGGTGACGTACCGGCGGGAAACGGATTATGAATACAACGCGCGCAAGCATCGGGAAAACGTCGATCTCGACGCTATTCTCGATAAGTTGAAACGGTCGGGGTATGAAAGCCTGACGGCCGAAGAGAAAAAGCGGCTGTTCGATGCCAGCCGGAAATAGCAAAAAAGACTTATGAAAACTCTACGGATATTGATTCACTTCCTTTTCGGGGTAGCGAATATAGGGGTAGTTATCTTATTGATCGTATCGGCTTTTTCCGATCGGGTTTCGCCGGAGAAGCATATGATTTTGTCCTACCTGGGGTTGGCTTTTCCCGTATTATGTGCCCTGAACCTGGCTTTTATTATTTATTGGCTATGCGTCAGGCAGTGGCGTTTGGTATTGGTCGGCGCGGGGGCTTTTCTGGTTTGCCTGGGGCCGTTGAAGCATTATTTCTCGTTTCACGGGCGTACGGAGCCGTTGCCGGAAGAGCGGGTGCTGAAAGTGTTGACTTACAACGTGATGGCTTTCGGGTATAAGAACCATACCAAGTTGTCGCCCAACAAAATCATTCAGTATATCGTGCGTTCCGATGCCGATATTGTCTGTTTGCAGGAATATGCCGAATCGAAAGTGAAAAAGGGCCTCACGGCCGATAAGATTTATCAGGCGCTCTCCATGTATCCTTACCGCTCGGTGGTGAACATCAGCTCTTCGCGGGTTCAGCATATCGGGATTGCCGTATTTTCCAAATATCCTATTTCCGGTTCGAGGCGGGTGAAGTACGACAGTAAGTACAACGGTTCGTCGGTGCATGAAATCGATATAGAAGGGAAGAAGCTTACCTTAATTAATAATCATCTGGAGTCGTTTAAACTGACGATGGAAGACAGGGGACGATATTCCTCGTTTATCAAAAGCCTGAGTTCCGACGGACTCGACGAGTTGCGCGGAGCTTTCCGGCAGAAATTAGGCCCGGCTTTCCGTATCCGCGCCCGGCAAGCCGAAGCGGTGGCCCGGGAAGTGGAGAAGGCCAAAGACGGGTATCTGTTGGTATGCGGCGACTTCAACGATACTCCCGTTTCGTATGCTCATCGTACCATACAGGGCGATCTGGCCGATTCCTTTGTCGAGTCGGGGCGGGGGATGGGAATTACTTACAATCAGAACTTTTTCTGGTTCCGGATCGATAATATCCTGCATTCGCGCAACATCCGGTCGATGAATTGCACGGTCGACAAGGTGAAATATTCCGACCACTATCCGCTTTGGTGTTATATCCGGCTCGATTGATCAATCCCGGACAAGCCCCATCGGGATAGAAGAGGGTAGAAGGGCGGATGTAATAAACCGTATGTGCCGGAAGGGCTAAGAGGGGGTGTTTGTACGTCTCCGGCCTATCTCCCGGTTCCTTATCGGCGGTCATCCCGTCTCCGGCTTTTCAGTGTCAGGGTATATGCCCCGGCCGCCCTATTGATCGTCGTCGGCTGCCGCAAATACGTCGGCAAACAGATTCTCGACAAAGAAAAAGGTGGCGTTGCAGAAAAGAAGCGGGTCTTTGATAAGGGCTACCGTATTGCTTTTCCCGTTGCCTGCAATCACGTTTTCGGCCGGGTACGTCTTGTATTTCTTCTGGTTTTCCGGGTCATATTGATAGACGATATTCGAAACCTCCGCCCGGTATCCCCGGTCGGCGCAATAAATCCGCATCTTGTATTTTACGATCGTCTTGTCGGTTTCGTTCAGCAATAATTCCACTTTGGAATTGATAGAGATCGTGCCTTTTGCTTTATCGGTAACGACGTTCGACAGGAAGTAATCTTTTCCGTAGCTTTTCTTGGCCCATTTGCTGATGGAGTTAAACAGTTCGGCCCGGCTTTTATCTTCCATTTCCACCTCGTCGCTATAACATACTTTTCCCTCTTTCATCGGGGCGCATTCTTCCGCTTTTCCCTTATGCCCCTGGGCGACAGCCCAGAGAGGCAGGCATAACAGACAAAAGAAAATAAACTGTTTTTTCATTCGAATAGGTTGTTTATCGATTGGTTATCTGATCCATACATGTAGGATTTCTCCCATTATCGTAATGGTTTCCGCGCTCTCGGTTTCGCCTTGCCGGAGACATTCGATAATCATCCACGGGGCCGTTTCGCCGGGTTTGAAGAAAGAAAGCCGGTAAATTTTGTTATCTCCGATCTTTATATTCCTGTTTTCCGAGGCCACCTGGATACTGGCGATGCGTTTGCCGAACAAATTCCCGATGCCTGCCCATATGGCTGGCGTGCCTTTTGCCTTCATACTGGCTAGCGGGGATACAAGCATCCGGTTATCAGGCAACATATCGAGCAAAGTAGACGGGATAGGATCGGCGGGCAACTCCATAAATCCTGCGGGAGCCGCGGATACCGAAGCGGGATCGGCCGGAGAAGCAGGTGTTAGGGGCGTTGCCGGAACCGTTGGAATGCCCGGCGAAGCGGCGGGGGAAGCGGCTGCCGGAGTTTTTGAGGCGGCGGGAGCGGCCGGCGTAGAAGATTCTGCCCGGGCGGCGGGCGCATCGGAAGCAGTCGGCGCCGGCACAGCGGCCGGCGGCGTTCCGGCCGGGGTTTGAGCCATACCTTCGGCCAACAACTGCTGGCCGAAGGTATTTCCGATCTGTTCAAAATAAGCCGCGGCCAGGTTGATGGTGCCTTTGCGGAATTTGCCGGAAATCCGGTTCAGCTTCGTTTGCGATTTATTCAGGGCGTATTTGTCGGTAATCCATTCTTCGGCCAGGTATTTTTCCGGTTCCCGTTGATACGATACATCATATTCGTACCGGATTCCCCCCACTTCCACCTTGCACAGGCCGTCGCTGCATTCCATCGTCAGGCGATAGCTTACCTTGGCATGATCGAGCGAAAGGGCCGTACGCGAAAATTCCATATATTCCTTATTAGCCACGGCGGCTATTTCCCCTTTTTCCGGATTGGCATAGACGATCCGCTTGGCATCCGTGTTAAAATTAGCTTTCGCCCATGCCAGCATACTGTCGTAAATGCGGGCTTTCGAATAGCCGGGAATTTTAAATTCTTTCGAGAAAACGACCTTCCCGTTTTCCACGGGCACGGCTCCCGCCAGGTAGCGTTCGTCTGTTTGCGCGGCCAGGAGCATGGGGATGAATAAGAGAATACATACAAGTTGTTTCATGGTATTGTTTCCTTTCTGTTAGCTTTTTCCGTCAGTAGCCAAGGCCTCGTGCAACCCGGGCCTGTAAGCGAGCTTGCCCGGGTGGTGCCCGGAGGGAGCCTACCGTTGCTTTTTGGAAGACAAAGATAGTGCAAACCGAGCACAGAAGCAAAGCTGGCTTCGATTATGCCGAGGTGCAGCCTATCCTCGTTTTTTTTGAAACAAAGATAGGCATTTGTTGCTCAAAATAAACTATCAGCGTGACAAATAATTAATCTAATTGCTCTTTATCAAAGAAAAAAAGTCTATATTTGCACCCTGTGAAAAAACGAATATAAAATAATGTAATAACATAAACCTAAGATTCAAATGCAAAACAAAGGATTTGTAAAGGTCTTCGCTGTGTTACTTACGCTTGTTTGCTTGTTTTATCTGTCCTTTTCGTTTGTGACAAGACATTACAACCACAAAGCCGCTGAGTATGCAGCAGGGGATCCTGCGAAAGAGAGTCTGTATCTGGACTCGTTATCTACTCAGAAGGTGTGGCTGGGCTACACGCTAAAACAATGCCGCGAAATGGAAATCAGCTTAGGTCTGGACCTGAAAGGCGGTATGAACGTTGTCTTGGAACTGAACGTAGCCGATGTCATCCGGTCGCTTTCCAACAACAACCAGGACGAAAATTTCAACAAAGCCCTCGACTTGGCCTATGAGCACCAGGCCACCAGCCAGAAAGATTTCATCGATCTGTTTGCAGAAGAGTATAAGAAGCTGGACAACGGAGCCCGTTTGTCGGCTATTTTCAGTACCTTCGAATTAAAGGATAAAATCACTCCCCAAAGTACCGATGCACAGGTAATCTCCGTTTTGAAAAGCGAATTGCAGAGCGCGATCGACAACTCGTTCAACGTGCTCCGTACCCGTATCGACCGCTTCGGCGTGGTATCCCCCAACATCCAGCGTCTGGAAACGGCCGGCCGTATCCTGGTGGAACTTCCCGGCGTGAAAGAACCCGAGCGTGTACGTAAATTGCTTCAGGGAAGCGCCAACCTGGAATTCTGGGAAACCTATCAGCTCCCGGAAATTTACCAGCAGTTGGTAGCCGCCGATAACGTATTGGCGGGCCTGCTGAGCCAAAAGGACGAAACGCCGGCCGACTCTTTGGCTACCGAAGCCGGCGATGCCGCTACCACGGCCGACGCGGCTGTCAGCGAAGCCGATTCGCTTCTGGCCCAGATCGGAAAAGACAAGCCCGATGCCCAGGCGGCTCAGAGCATGGAAGAATTTGCCAAGCAACATCCGTTGTTCGCTTTGTTGCAGATCAACCAGTACAACGGCCAGTTGGCCCGGGGCGCAGCCGTAGGCGTTGCCCGCACCTCCGATATGGACAAGATCAACGAATACTTGAACATGAAGCAGGTAAAGGAAGTGCTCCCGCGCAACCTCTCGCTCAAATGGGGAGTAAAAGCTGTCGATGATAAGGAACAATATTATGAACTCTATGCCATCAAGGTAACTAATCGCGACGGTAGCCCCGCTTTGGGCGGCGACGTGGTAACCGATGCCAACGCCGACTTCATGCAGCAGCCCGGCCGCAGCGAACAAATGGTCAATATGACGATGAATGCCGAAGGCGCCAAAGCCTGGGCCCGCCTGACGAAAGAAAATATCGGCCGCGGCATCGCCATCGTGCTCGACGATATGGTATATTCCGCCCCGAACGTAAACGACGAAATCACCGGCGGCCGTTCGCAGATTACGGGCCACTTTACGCCCGAAGAAGCGAAAGACTTGGCCAACGTATTGAAGTCCGGTAAAATGGCTGCTTCCGTACGCATCGTACAGGAAGACGTAGTAGGCCCCTCGCTCGGACAGGAAGCCATTAACTCGGGCGTTATCTCGTTTGTTCTCGCCCTGGTGCTTCTGATGATCTATATGTGCGCATTCTACGGATTGATACCCGGTCTTATCGCCGACGGCGCCTTGGTATTGAACATCTTCTTTACGATGGGTATCCTGGCCTCTTTCCAGGCCGTGCTTACGCTGCCCGGTATTGCCGGGATGGTGCTCACGCTGGGTATGGCGGTGGATGCCAACGTGTTGATCTACGAACGTACGAAGGAAGAACTCCGGGCCGGCAAATCGCTGGGCAAAGCCATCGCCGACGGATACGGCAATGCCTTCTCGGCTATCTTCGACTCGAACCTGACTTCTATCATTACCGGTGTGGTATTGTTCTATTTCGGAACCGGACCCATCCGCGGGTTTGCCACGACGATGATTATCGGTCTGTTCGCTTCCTTCCTTACGGCCGTCTTCCTGACCCGTATTGTCTATGAAGCCCTCTTGGCCAAGGATAAACTGAAGAAAGTAACCTTCACCACCTCGCTGACGAAAGATTTGCTGACCAACCCCAAAGTCAACTTCCTGGGTGCCCGCAAGGTAGGTTATCTGATTCCCGTTGCTATTATCGTACTGGGCGCCATCTCGATGATGACGATCGGTCTGAACAACGGTATCGACTTCACGGGCGGTCGCAACTACATCATCCGTTTCAACCAGGATGTGAAAACCGACGATGTGCGCGATAAGTTGGATGCCCAGCTCGACGGATCGGTAAGCGTTATTACGATCGGTTCGGCCAACCAGGTACGTGTTTCCACCAACTATAAGATCGACGATGCCGATCCTTCGGTGGACGAAGAAATCGAAAGCAAATTGTTCGAAGGACTTAAACCGCTGCTTCCGGAAGGAACTACGGCCGACCAGTTTACTTCTACCTATATACAGAGTTCGCAGAAAGTAGGCCCGAGCATGGCCGACGATATTAAGAACAGCGCCATCCTGGCCGTTATCTTCGCCATGATCTGTATGGCCGCCTATATCCTGATTCGTTTCCGCGACATCTCCTTCTCGGTAGGCGCCTTCGCTTCCGTAGCTACGACCACCTTGTGTATCATTTCGTTCTACACGCTGCTCTGGAAGGTATTGCCTTTCTCGATGGAAGTCGACCAGACCTTTATCGCAGCCATCCTGACGATTATCGGTTACTCGATCAACGATACCGTGGTAGTCTTCGACCGTATCCGCGAAACGATCGCTCTCTATCCCAAACGCGACCGTTACCAGGTAATTAACGACGCGCTGAACTCCACGCTCTGCCGTACGTTCAACACTTCGTTGACCACGCTGGTAGTCGTACTCTGTATCTTCATCCTGGGCGGCAGCACGATCCGCAGCTTTACGTTTGCCATCCTGCTGGGTATTATCATCGGTACCTACTCCACCCTCTTCGTAGCTACCCCGATTGCCTACGAATTGCAGAAGAAAAAGATCAATAAAAAAGCTGCTGCCGAGAAAGCCGGTAAATAACCGCCGGCACAGCTACCTTTCATAAAGCGCGGCCTTCCTTTGGAAAAGGGGAGGCCGCGCTTCATTTATTTCTGCCATTATGCTCCTAAACATATGCCGGGGCTTGGCTGTACGCCGGGAAAATCCGACCTTGTAGGCGGCTTATACCTGTAAACGACTTACAGATTGTAAGCGGCCCGCTAAATCGAAATAGTATGGAAATACACCTCAGCAACCGATTGCCGGACTATCCCGCCTTTGTACCCGGCATCCGCCGCGCTCCCGATCGCGGCTATTCGCTCACCCGCGCCCAGACGGAAACAGCTTTGAAAAACGCGCTCCGCTACATTCCCCGGGAACTGCATGCCGCCCTGGCGCCCGAATTTATGGACGAACTCCTTACCCGCGGACGCATTTACGGGTATCGCTACCGCCCGGAAGGCGACCTGAAAGCGAAACCCGTCGACGAATACAAGGGCAATACCCTGGAAGGAAAGGCATTCCAGGTGATGATCGACAACAACCTCTGTTTCGATATAGCCCTTTATCCTTACGAACTCGTTACCTACGGCGAAACCGGGCAGGTCTGCCAGAACTGGATGCAGTACCGCCTGATCAAACAATACCTCGAACAGCTCACCGACCACCAGACGCTGGTGATCGAATCGGGCCACCCCCTCGGCCTTTTCAAGTCGCGGCCCGACGCTCCCCGCGTGATTATTACCAACGCCCTGATGGTGGGAATGTTCGACAATCAAAAAGACTGGCAGGTGGCCATGCAAATGGGCGTAGCCAATTACGGGCAGATGACGGCCGGCGGCTGGATGTACATCGGCCCCCAAGGCATCGTGCACGGGACGTTCAACACCTTGCTGAACGCAGGCCGTAAAATCCTGGGCATTCCCCAAAACGAGGATTTGCGCGGACATCTTTTCGTTTCCTCCGGCCTGGGCGGCATGAGCGGGGCCCAACCCAAAGCCGCCGTTATTGCCGGAGCTGCCTGCATCATAGCCGAAGTCGACGCCTCCCGGATCGAAACCCGCCGCTCCCAAGGCTGGGTACACTATGTAACGGCCGATCTGAAAGAAGCCTTCCGGCTGGCCGGCGAAGCCGTGCAGGAACGTGAGCCTGTTTCGGTGGCTTACCACGGCAATATCGTCGACTTGCTCGAATATGCCGACCGCCATCGGCTCCCTATCGATTTGCTGAGCGACCAGACTTCCTGCCATGCCGTATACGAAGGCGGCTATTGCCCCGCCGGCCTCACCTTCGAAGAACGAACCGGCCTGCTGGGGCGCGACCGCGACACCTTCCGTCGTCTGGTCGACGATTCGTTGCGCCGGCATTTCGAGGTGATCGACCGTCTGGTACGACGCGGAACCTATTTCTTCGACTACGGCAATTCCTTTATGAAAGCCATCTACGACGCCGGCGTCAAAGCCATTTCCCGCAACGGCACCGACGAAAAAGACGGCTTTATCTGGCCCTCGTACGTAGAAGATATTATGGGCCCCGAATTATTCGATTACGGCTACGGCCCCTTCCGCTGGGTATGCCTGAGCGGACGCCCCGACGACCTGGCCCGCACCGATAGAGCGGCCATGGAATGTATCGACCCCGACCGCAGGGGGCAAGACCGCGACAACTACAACTGGATACGCGACGCCGCGAAGAACCGGCTAGTGGTCGGCACCCAGGCTCGCATTCTCTATCAAGACGCCGAAGGAAGGTTGAAGATCGCCCTTCGTTTCAACCAAATGGTACGCGACGGCGAAGTCGGGCCGGTCATGCTAGGGCGCGACCACCACGACGTGAGCGGAACCGATTCCCCTTTCCGCGAAACCTCCAACATTTACGACGGCAGCAACGTGATGGCCGACATGGCCGTGCAATGCTTTGCCGGCAACGCCGCCCGCGGCATGAGCCTGGTAGCCCTCCATAACGGCGGAGGCGTAGGCATCGGCAAAGCTATCAACGGCGGATTCGGCATGGTGCTCGACGGCAGCCGGCGCGTAGACGAAATTCTCCGCTCGGCCATGCTTTGGGACGTGATGGGAGGCGTAGCCCGCCGCTCCTGGGCCCGCAACCCCAATGCCTTCTCTACCAGCGAAGCCTTCAACCGGAAATTCGACCCGGAATACCACATCACCCTGCCTTATCTTGCCGACGAAGAACTGATACAAACCGTAGTGACTACCTCTTTAAACCGAAAAATATGAGTACCTGGACGAAAATCATGGAATGCGTGCCCAATTTCAGCGAAGGGCGCGATTTGGAAAAAATAGAACGCATCGTAGCTCCCTTTAGGGCCAAACCGGGCGTCAAGCTGCTCGATTACAGCAACGACGAAGACCATAACCGACTGGTGGTAACTGTGGTAGGCGAGCCTGAGGCCCTGAAAGAAGCCGTACTCGAAGCCATCGGGCAGGCCGTTGAACAAATCGACCTTACCCGGCACAGCGGCCAACACCCGCGCATGGGAGCCGTCGACGTGGTGCCCTTTATCCCCATTCGCGGTTGCGGGATGGAAGAAGCCGTCGCCCTGTCGCGCGAAGTAGGCGAAGCGGTAGGCGCGCGGTATGGCGTGCCGGTGTTTTTATACGAAAAATCGGCCACTGCGTCTCACCGGGAAAACCTGGCCGCTATCCGGAAAGGAGAATTCGAAGGCATGGCGGAAAAAATACAACTCCCCGAGTGGAAACCCGATTACGGTCCCGCCCGGCGTCATCCCACAGCCGGAGCGGTAGCCATCGGCGCCCGCATGCCCCTGGTGGCCTATAATGTAAACCTGGCCACGGATAAACTGGAAATAGCCTCCGACATTGCCAAGAAAATCCGCTTTATCGGCGGCGGCCTTCGTTACTGCAAAGCCATGGGCGTTGAGCTGAAAGAACGCGGCATCGTGCAAGTATCCATCAATATGACCGACTATACCCGCACCGCCCTTTACCGGGCTTTCGAACTGGTTCGCATCGAAGCCCGCCGGTACGGCGTGGCGGTGGCAGGCAGCGAGATTATCGGCCTCGTGCCGATGGAAGCCCTGATCGATACAGCCTCCTACTATCTGGGGCTGGAAAACTTTTCCGTCAGTCAGGTATTGGAAGCCCGCATAATGGAATAGCCGATGGAAGAATCGAAAATCGTTATACGGGATATATCCCAACTAGTCACCTGCTCGGGGTTTGCCGCCAAATGCGGAAAAGAAATGAACTCGCTGGGCGTGATCGAAAACGGAGCGGTCGCCATGTCGGGCGGCCGGATTACCCATGTAGGCAAATCGGAAGAGATACTTAAAGAGATCGATGCCGCCCGCTACCTGGAAATCAGCGGAAAAGGAAAATGCCTGCTTCCCGGCTTCGTCGACAGCCATACCCATTTCGTATTCGGAGGCTATCGGGAAGAAGAGTTCTCCTGGCGGCTGGCCGGCGAAAGCTATATGTCGATCATGGCCCGCGGCGGCGGTATCGCCAATACCATGCAAGCTACCCGCGAAAGCAGCTTTTACAACCTGAAGAACCTGGGTTTCGAGCGGCTCGACGAATTGTTTGCTATGGGCGTTACTACCGTAGAAGGCAAAAGCGGCTACGGGCTCGATCTGGAAACGGAGCTTATTCAACTCCGGGTAATGGCCGAGCTCAACCACGACCACCCTATGGACGTGGTTTCCACCTATCTCGGCGCTCATGCCGTTCCCCCCGAATTTGCCGGACGAACCGATGCCTATGTCGACTTCCTGATCGAAGAAGGACTGCCGGCAGCCCGGGCCGAGCGCAGCGTTACCTTCTGCGACGTCTTTTGCGAAGAAGGCGTGTTTTCCCTTCAGCAAAGCGAACGTCTGCTACGTGCCGCCCGCAGCCACCGGTTCAAGCTCAAGCTCCATGCCGACGAAATCGTACCGTTGGGGGGAGCCGAGCTAGCCGCCCGTCTGAAAGCCGTCAGCGCCGACCACCTGCTGCATGCCTCCGATAAGGGCATCCGCCGCTTGGCCCGCAGCGGCGTGATCGCTACCCTCTTGCCCCTGACGGCTTTTTCGCTCGGCGAGCCCTATGCGCGCGGCCGCGAGATGATCGATGCCGGCTGCGCCGTAGCCTTGGCGTCCGACCTGAACCCGGGAAGCTGCTTTTCCGCCTCTATTCCGCTCCTTTTCGCCCTGGCCTGTATCCAGATGAAACTGACGCCCGAAGAAGCCGTTACGGCCCTTACCCTCAACGGCGCGGCCGCCGTAGGCCGGGCCAAAGAGATCGGAAGCATCGACGTAGGCAAACGAGCGGATATGGTGCTGCTGCAATACCCCTCCTATAAATTCCTGCCTTACCATATAGGCATGAACCTGGTAGACACCGTCATTAAAGACGGCCGGGTATATCTGGTCTGAAGCCCGCGGGGCAACATCCCCGGGGGGCAAGGCAACCGACGTGGCCCGAAAGCAGGCGCAAAGCCTACGCTGCCAAGCAAGCGCAAAACCGCAATCCGGCCAGGGAGAGAAGAAACGCGCAACGGCTGCCGGGAAAGCACAAGAAAAATAAAAACCGGTTAGAACCCGGAAAAATCGACTTTTGCAAGGCCCTGGCCGGACGAAGCATAAAAATCAACACACCTATAAATAAAAATACCATGTTAGCAGATTCAACCTTAAAAGACTTTTTAGCCGAAACAGCCGGTTCGTCGCCGGTGCCCGGCGGCGGCAGTATCGCCGCGCTCAACGGAGCCGTCGCCCTGGCGTTGGCCGAAATGGTAGCCAACCTGACCGTTGGAAAGAAAAAATATGCCGAAGTAGAAGACGAGATGCGGCAGATTGCAGACCGCGCCTGCGCAGCCCGGGAAAGCATGCTCGAGAGCATGGACCTGGACAGCCAGGCCTACGACCGGGTTTTCGCCGCCTTCAAGCTGCCCAAGGAAACCGAGGCCGAGAAAACCGAACGCGCCCGCGTAATCGAAGAAGCCACCCGCGAAGCAGCCAACATACCCATGACGGTAGCCCAACGCATGTGCGCCAAAATGGAAATGATCAAAGAGGTGGCGATGAAAGGCAACCGCAACGCCGTGACCGACGCCTGCGTGGCCATGATGAACGCTCGTACCGCCGTGCTGGGCGCGCTGCTGAATGTCCGGATCAACCTGCTCTCGCTCAAAGACGAAGCTTTCGCCAGCGAGATGCGCCGCAGCGCCGACCAATGGGAGAAATACGCCTTGCAGCAAGAAAAAGAACTCCTCGACTGGGTAAAAACAATTTTGTGATATGAGCAACCTCTATTACGTAGGCTCCGAACCGCTCACCTTCGAAACCATAGAGCGCATCCTGACGCAAAATATGAAACTGGAGCTTTCCGCCGACGTGCGCGGGCGCATCCAGCGCTGTCGCGACTACCTCGACCATAAGATCGAGCAGCAGGAAGGCCCACTCTACGGCATTACCACCGGTTTCGGCTCCCTTTGCAACAAAAACATCTCGCCCGACGAACTGAGCACCCTGCAGGAAAACCTGGTAAAAAGCCATGCTTGCAGCGTAGGCGACGAAGTAAGCCCCGTCATCGTCCGGCTGATGATGCTGCTCAAGGCTCACGCCCTTTCGCTCGGCCATAGCGGCGTACAGGTGATAACCATACAGCGCATACTCGATTTTTTCAACAACGACGTCTTGCCCATCGTATACGACCGCGGTTCGCTGGGAGCCTCTGGCGACCTGGCCCCTCTGGCCAACCTCTTCCTGCCGCTTATCGGCGTAGGCGACGTCTATTATAAAGGAAAGAAACGGGAAGCCATCAGCGTGCTCGACGAATTTGCCTGGAAACCCGTAAAGCTGAAAAGCAAAGAAGGCCTGGCCCTTTTGAACGGTACCCAATTTATGAGCGCGAACGGCGTCTTCGCCCTGATGCGCGCCTTTGCCGTTTCGCGCAAAGCCGACCTGATCGCCGCCCTCTCGCTCGAAGCCTTCGACGGCCGTATCGATCCGTTTATGGATTGCATTCAACAAATGCGCCCGCATCCCGGCCAGATCGAAACCGGAGCCGCTTTCCGGCGGTTGCTGGAAGGCAGCGAGCTGATCGGCCGGCCCAAAGAACATGTGCAAGATCCCTATTCCTTCCGCTGCATTCCCCAGGTACACGGAGCCACCAAAGACGCTATCAACTACGTGTCCGGCGTATTGCTCACCGAAATCAACTCCGTAACCGACAATCCTACCATCTTCCCCGAAGAAGACCGGATTATTTCCGGCGGCAATTTCCACGGGCAGCCATTGGCCATCTCCTTCGATTTTCTGGCCGTCGCCCTGGCCGAGCTGGGCAATATATCGGAACGTCGCGTCGCCCAGCTTATCATGGGGCTGCGCGGCTTGCCGGAATTTCTGGTAGCCAACCCGGGGTTGAATTCCGGATTTATGATTCCCCAGTACGCCGCGGCCAGCATGGTAAGCCAGAACAAAATGTATTGTTACGCCGCCAGCAGCGACTCGATCGTATCCAGCAACGGCCAGGAAGACCATGTAAGCATGGGAGCGAATGCCGCCACCAAACTATTCAAAATCATGGACAACCTCGACCATATTCTGGCCATCGAGTTGATGAACGCCGCCCAAGGCATCGAATTCCGCCGGCCGGCACGTACCTCGCCGGTGCTCGAAAAATTCCTGAAAGATTACCGCAAAGAAGTACCTTTTGTGGAAGAGGATATTATCATGTATACCGAAATCCACCGGACGGTAGCTTTTATTCGCCGGAAAGATTTTGTCTACTAAGGTAAAGCAGCTTTCCGCCGGCCGGCAGGGCCTCGAATAGGCCGGCAGCCGGCTGGCAAAGCCGCAACCTATCTTTCGGAATACGTCATCGGGAGCGTATTTGCATACAGAAAGTGTTTTTTGCCGAAAATACCTCGATAAAGGCCGGCAGATAGCCATCCACACCGCCTAAAGAGAAGGGTGTAGGTCGATGGAAGACGCCTTTTAAAAAAAGAAAAATTTACAATAAGTCTCTCCTAAGGCGATTCAAAAACAAGCTTTCTTGTAATGGCTTGATACATAGTGTGTTGCAAAGAGGTCTCGAAACCCTTGAAAACGGATGCCGATGTAATTCGAAATGGATGCCGATGAAATTTTCATTCCACCGGCATCCATTTCGAATTACATCGGCATTTATTTTTCGCCAGTGGAAAAAAAATACAAGAAGGCCGGCTCAAAACGGGGGTTCCCGTCGCCCTGCCGGGAGCGGATGCCCGGCCGCCTTACCCGGAAAGGAGCGGACGCTACTGGCCCCCGGCGCAGCTTCCGGCAAGAAATCTCCCCCAGCCACGGCCGGGTTGCGGAAGGCAAAACCGGTACCGCCGTGCATACCCGGAAAATAAACCTCAGATCATGGTGTTTTTCCGGATGCTGAATTTAATCAGTCCCATCGCGTTGACGCAAGCTACGGGAATATCCATCGGGTTATGGTGCGAATTATAACTTACCAGCCGGATGGCATCCGGTTTGTCGGAACTGTTTACATATTTTACCGTCAGGTATTCGTCGCCGTCGAGTTGGAACGAAATCAGGTACATCTCGCCGTAAATAATATGGTCGAAACTATGGATCTCCTTGTAAGCGATAATGTCGCCCGATTTCAGCAGCGGATACATGCTGTCGCCGTTTACATACACCGCGCCGTCGCATTTGGGAATGTTGGGAATGGTAATTTCTCCCAGAATATTCTGTTCCTTGTTGGCAAACAAGGTTTTCAGGTTAGCGGCCGCGCTCACGTCGTACAGGCGCACGGCTTGTTGCTCGTAATGTTTTTCCGGTACTTTGGGTTGATGAATAAGCCGTATTTCCGGCGCGCCGGTTTCCCACGTTTTTTCCATTTCTCCCCGGCCGGTAAGCAACCAATCCAGGTTGGTGTTTTCACATTTTGAAAACACCAGATCGTAATCGATGCTGTCGCGGCTCTTCCAATTCGACAAGGTGGCCGGCGAAATCCCCAGAAAACGAGCTAGTTCTGCATCGGTTTTCAATCCTTGGCTTATTTTTATGCGATCGAGCGTATCAGCTTTAGAGATAAGAGTTTTCATTGTGAAAATATTTCTACGTTTTTATTTGCTTTGTTTTCGATATGTGTATATATTTGCAGTGTGTTTCCACCATGAAAATACACAACGAAGATACAAAAACAATTTAAAATAAAGCATACATAATGGAAAATAAGCGTAAAACCTGAAAAAAACGGAGTTGTAACTACAGGGGGACGGAAGAAAAGATGTACACAAAAGGCTAATTGCTGGTTTCAAAATGAAAACAACCGCACCTCTTTTTACCTCTCCCCGCTACCGGGCAGCCGATGGCCGGAGCTATTTGCCGGCCGGTATATTTCTTTATTCAAGTATTCATTTCGTTACATTATTATACACTATGGCATACAATAACAAAAACACCTTGCTGAAAATTTGTAAAGTACAAGATATTGTACTGGAGCACAAGAAACACGGCGTATCGCAACGCTACGTATACGAACATTATATCCGCGATACGTATTTTATTTCCTATTCTACCTTCAATCGATGGTTGTCGTTGCCGGCCAAACAAACGCTTCGCCAACTGGCGGCCCGGAAAACGGAACAGGCCGGCGCGGAAAAGCCGGGAGATTGAGCCCGGTTGCTCCCCCGGAGCTTGGCGGGAGTCTTTTGTCGGCGGAAATGGTTTTGCCTGCGGAACTCTTTTTTTTGTCGGAAGTCTTTTTCCGGAAAATTCTTCTTCTCGTGGCCATAGCGCGGCCGTAGCGCGGCGATGGGCCGGGCGTTGTGTGAGTCGCCTCAGCCGGGAAATCCTGTCGTACCCTTTGAAGGGAGACGGCCGGGTTTCCGGGCTGGGGCGATTCTGATTTTTAGGGGAATAAGGCGTCGGCCAGACGAAACGAGAAGGAAAATTCCAACCCTGGAAACGAATGTTCCTACCCTTGCAACTTCGCTTGGAAGGCTTTGTTTTCCTCGCTTACTTTGCCTTCGTCAAACAGACAATGATCGTTTTTTTTGAGAGACGCGTCGAACGGAATGATCGGAAAATTTCAAACAAAAAAGTATTCACATTTAAAAAAGAAAAGAAAATGGCAAATTACATTTTAGGCGTAAAATTAGTAAAACACGGTATACCTACGGCCGAAGGCGGCATGGCGACTGCGCTCGACAAACAATTGTTGCCCTATCAGGAATCCGTCACCTTCGAAGACGAAGAAGGCGAAGTGGTGAAACACTATCTGCAAGGCGCCCGCTATCCGTTTCTGACGATTTACAATGCAGCCGGAACCACGTTCAAATTCTCCGTTCCGATGGATAACGACAACCTGAAAGAGTGGATGGGAGGCCAGATTGTAGACGGGCAGTGGCAATCGCCCCGGGGCAACTACCAAACCGTGCGCAGCCTGGAGTTGATGACCGAGTTCGATATTCCCATCTCTATCCCTAAGGCTACCTGCTACGGCGTGCGCAAGTTCGGCGCTAAAACTACCGACGTGTCGCTGATCGAAATCACCGCCATCGTCGAGCTGCCGGCCAAAGCCGACGAAGCGCCGATGATGATCGGAGTAAAAGAACCCGCATCGCAAGGCTAACCGATGAAAAGCATGCTGACAGAAAAACAACAAACGGAGGTGGAAATCAAAACCGTCGACACCTTGCTCGACCGGGGGGTAAAGATCAAGCTTCCGGCTCCCCGCCTGCTTCGGTGGTTGGGCAAACCGACGCTTTCGCTCACCGTAAAGCGTCCCGACAGCGAAACCATGTACCGCATCTCGGGGCTTTATCTGCGGATGAAACGCGACGTCGATTCGCTCGATGCTTCCACGCTGGATGAAGCTCACCGCCTGGTATGTCAGTGTATGCGGCCCGCAACAAGGATCGTGGCGTACGGAATTGCTCCGTATGCCACCCCCTTGGGGTTGCGCAACCGGCTGCTGGCCCGCTATCTGCGCCGCCATCTCGACACCCGCGCCCTGGCCGAACTCTGGGCTATCGTAGCCGGAATGAGCGGCGTACACGATTTTTCCAACTTTATCAGATCGATGTCGGGCATGCGGATCACGATGCCGCGCACGACCGACTGAGCCAGGATGAAAAGGGAGTTAAGGGCCGTATCGAAGGTTCTCATAGCCCTTTCGGTTTGATCTACCAGATTGCCAAAGATACCGGGTGGAGCGTAGAATACATACTTCGTTTGCCTTACCCGCTGCTGGTGATGATGCTTTCCGACGCGCCCCGCTACGTGAGCGCTCCCCGGGAAGAACCGATTCGCATTACCAGCAAAGAGCAATTGATGGGTATTTTTTCGGCCGACCAACCGGGAGGGCGTTCTTAAAAAAGCGCTCTCCTTTTAAAAAAGAAGAAAATCATGATTATTTATAATACAAACAACGAGGTTTTGCTCGACATTCCCGTCGACGACGACAGTTTCCGCTACCGGGC
This sequence comes from Tannerellaceae bacterium, assembly GCA_048465615.1. Taxonomy (GTDB): domain Bacteria; phylum Bacteroidota; class Bacteroidia; order Bacteroidales; family Tannerellaceae; genus Parabacteroides. The sequence continues at coordinate 18,514 of DBFWLD010000023.1, read as the reverse complement.
CGTGATGCAGGAGAAAAAGGTCTCCTTGCACTATGCGCTGCCGGGCCATGTGGAACTGCCGGTAGGAGCCTATATTCTGTATCAGGGCCAACGGTACACCCTCTGGCATCCCGGGAATTTCAAAAAAATGGGTTCCCGCGCTTTCGAGTATACCGTCGAGTTCGGAGGCAATGAAGAGATACTTAAACAATATAAGTTCAAGCTGCTGGCTCATAAGCCTTATCAGTTGAAGTTTTCGTTTACCGCCAAACCCGAGCTTTTTCTCCGGCTGCTGGTCGACAATCTTAATCTGTATGATTCCGGCTGGAGCGTAGGCGCCACGATCGAGGCTACGGAAAAATCGCTTTCGTTCAACCACGAATCCTGCTTTGGCGTATTGAGCCGGCTGGCTTCCGAATTTAATACCGAGTGGGAGATTACAGGCAAAACCATCCATCTGGGCAAGGTGGAGAAATTTAAAGACGAGCCGCTCGCGCTCAGCTACGGCCGCGGCAACGGTTTTCTGCCCGGCGTAGGACGGGCCGTGCAAGGCGATAAACAGGCGGTGACGCTGCTGTATGTGCAAGGGGGCGAGCAGAATCTGCCCCGGGCGTCGTACGGCAGTCCGAGCCTGCTGCTCCCCCGGTCGGCCGAACTCGTGTACGAAGGCCGCCGATACCGCACGGATGCCGACGGAATGTATATTACCCGCGCCGACAAGCCGCTCACGGTGTATCAGGAAGACAGTTACGACGCTTCCCATATCTACCCTTCCCGCGTGGGGGAAGTAACCGGGGTACAGACGGTGCCGGGCGAAGACAGCGAGGGAAACCCCGTGCTTTTCTACAACATCGTCGACAGCACCATTCCCGACAGTCTGGACTATCGCGCCTGCCGCATCAAAGGCGAGAAAGCGACGCTTATTTTTCAATCCGGCTTGCTTACCGGCCGCGAGTTCGACCTGGTGCAGACCGACGATGCGCTGACAGGCTACGATCCGGCCACGAAAACCTTCCGGCTGGTACCGTTGCAGGAGGGCGACGCCTTTCTTCCCAATGAATCGATAGGCCCGGCGGTGGGAGATACCTACGCTGTTTTCCATATTGCGCTTCCCGCCGCCTACATCTGCGACGATGCCACCCGCACGGGGGCTTCATGGGATATGTTTCGCGAGGCTGCTCGCTATTTTTACGAGAACGAGCAACCGCAGTTTACCTTCAAGGGCGATCTCGACGGGATCTGGGCCAAAAAGCATTGGCTGGAAATCGGCGGCAAGCTGGTACCGGGCGGCTATGTGGATTTTTCGGACACCCAATTTCAGCCCGAGGGCATTGCAATTCGCATCACCGGGGTAACCGATTATCTGAATAAGCCCCATAGCCCCACCATCGAGCTATCCAACACCCCGGTAGCCGGCTTTGCTTCCGATCAGTTGGGAAAGCTGGAGGCCGAGGAAGTGAAAAACGAGCAGTGGCACCAAAACACGCTTTCCTACACCCGCCGCCGGTTCCGCGATTTGGAGGAGACGGGCCGGATGTTGGAGGCCGCCATCGAGGGCTTTTCTTCGCCTATCGATCCGATCTATATCCAAACCATGTCGTTGCAGGTGGGGAGCGAGTCGTTGCAATTTCGGTTTGTGGCGGGCCGGGCGAATCCGGTTGTCGTGCAACATGCGTTTACCTATACGAACTCTACGAAAGTGTTTGCTACGCCGGCCGGTATTATCCAGCATATGACGCTGGGCATTAAGGATATTTCCACGGTGCACAAACCCTCCGACTATCGCTTTTGGGATATGGCTTCCTATACGTCGCCCCCGCTCGACGATCCTTCGGCCCTCTATCTGTATGCCCGTTGCAGCAAATCCGGTTCTTCGGGAACGTTTTTACTCAGTAAGACGCCCTATGAGATGGATGAACCGGATGCCTATTATTTCTTGGTAGGTACGCTTTCCTCCGAAACCGATGGCGAGCGAAGTTTCGTTACCGTATACGGTTTTACCGAGATACTACCCGGACGGATTTCCACAGATAAGATTGTGAGCAGCGACGGAGGAACTTATTTCGATTTGGTCAAGGGGGAGATTGGAGGACGTATTCGTTTTGCCGACGGTTCGGCCGGATATGATAAACTTACGGATAAACCGGATTTGGGTATTTACGGTACCAAGGATATGTTGAATGCCGTGCAGGATGTGCTGCAAACACAGTTGGATAATAAAATAGAGACGTATTACGGCACATCCAATCCGTGGAACAGTTGGCCCTCGGTTACGGCCAGCCAGCATCGAGGCGATTTATGGTATAATCCGGAAACTAAGGAACTGAAACGTTATCTGGGGCCTACCGCCAATAATTGGGCCGTTATCGAAGATGTCGAAGCCATTAAGGCGGCCGAAGCGGCCAGTCATGCCCAGGATACGGCCGATGGGAAGCGACGGGTGTTTTTGTCTACGCCGCGTCCTCCTTATGATGCGGGCGATCAGTGGATACAGAATGGCGTAGGAGGAGATATGCGTATTTGCATTGCTTCCCGGCAGTCGGGTGGTTATTCGGCTTCCGATTGGGCGTTGTCTTCTACCGATGGCAATATTATGGCAACCATGGATAGGGGTGTTTCGATCGCTAACGGGTTTATTGCTTTCGGAGGGCCCAATAGTCCCGGAGCGGCCGGTTTAGTGGGAAGCGGCTCGATCCGGATCTGGTCGGGAGGAACCAATGCGAATAATGCCACTTTCCAGGTAAATGCTTCGGGCGAGGTAATGGCGAAAAAAGCGATCCGGTTGCAGGATAACCAGGCGGGAATAAATGGAGAGGGGACGGCGGCAAATTCGGTTCGGTTTTGGGCCGGAGATACCAATATGGCTAATGCTCCTTTCCGGGTAAACCACAACGGAGAGTTGTTTGCTTCGAAATGTAATTTTACGGGTGCCCAGATCGGTGGTTTTACCATCCAAAATAACCAGATTATAGCGGAAAATACTATCCGATGGGGGTCGTCTTTTTATCTTTCCTCTACGGGAGGGATCGGTCTAAAAGAATCTGCAGGAAAGTACTGTCATATAGGTCTGACGGCTCTTCCGATAGAATCCGGTGCGTCCGTTATGAGCCATTGGTGCAATATAGATAATGACAATGGCATGCGTAGGCGAGATCTTATATGGTTGAGCATAGGTCGGGCGCGCAACTCTCTAACACCTCAGGTTTGGCTTAATTGCCGGCACGGCGATGATGGCTGGGGTTCTCGTTTTAGGGTGGAAAGCCGGTTTTTCAATGATATAAATGCTATGGAAAGGACGGTTATTAATGTGGGGTCTCTTGCTCGCAAGCCCCATATGGAGGCCTTGGAAAAGGGAGGTACCTGGCGTCGGGTAGTCGTGAACGACATAACAGGTTATCTGGCTTACGAAGATTAATGAAATTAAAAAAAGTTTACAACTATGGATTTAACATTAAAAGACAGAGTATTAATACTCAATAATGTGTTGCCGATGTATGACAACCGGAAGAATATAGGGTTTAAAATTTCAATTACCGAGAAAGTAAAGCTTACGGACGCGGAACAAAAAGACGTGGTATCCACGCCGGTCGGCAACGGCGAGTATGCCGTCTCCTTTAAAACAGTCGAGGCGATTACCGCCATCCGATCGTTCGATTTCACCGATGAAGAATTGCTGTACCTCAAACAGCGCATAGATTACATCGACCGCAACGGCATGTTCTCGGCCGAAACTACCGAATCGTATATGAAGATTCTCGATGCCTCCTTCCGATCGGAGGATTTTCAAACCCGGTGGGATGAAACCAGCGCGGCGCGATAACGACAACCGGTAGGAAGGAAAAGAAAAGAATACCAGGGCCGGGAGACGGAAGCAAGCAAGTCGCTTCCGTCCCCTCCGCCTTCCTCCCGCTTGGTAGGAGACGTCCCCAGCCCTGTTTTTTCCGGAGAAAACAGTTCTCTCCCTTGCGCCGATACCCGCTTGGCATCGCGTTGCCGGCAGACACCTTTGTAGCAAACAGCCCTAATTTTATAATCTATGGATTGGACAACTCTTTTGACGGCTCTTTTAAGTTTTCTAGGCGGAGGCGGGTTGGGCGCGGTACTGATGTATCCTACCAACCGCAAATCAGCCGATCTGGAAAATGAAAAGAAAGCGAGCGAACAATGGCGGGAATTGTTTATGCAAGCCGACGAAGACAAGAAAAAACAAAGCGCTTTGATCGACAAGCTATACGACGACCAAAGTCGTTTCCGCGACGAAAACAACCGGCTTACCACGCAGGTGGCCGTTTTCAGCATATTGAAATGTAGAAATTTAAAATGTATCCATCGGAATCCGCCCCTCGAATACAGCGCGACGGATGAAGATAAAACAGAGGAGATAAAAGATGAAACAGACCACCCTGCCCCGGGGCCTTCGAAATCATAACCCCGGCAACATCCGCATCAGCACCGACAGGTTCCTGGGCGAAATCCATCCCAGTGCCGATCCGGCCTTCAAACAATTCCGTACCCCGGCCTACGGCTATCGGGCCATGTTCGTGATTCTTCGGAATTACTATAAATTATACGGCCTCGATACAATCCGCCGGATAATCACCCGTTGGGCACCCCCTAAGGAAAACGACACCGCGGCCTATATCGCCGCCGTATCGAAATTATCCGGCATCGCTCCCGACGATCCGATTCGTATCGACGCCCGCAGGCAAATGACGGCCATCGTCGCCGCCATGAGCCAAGTAGAAAACGGATGCCCGGCTAATCCTGCCGAAATAGCCAACGGATGGGAAATATTAATAGGAGACCTTGCGAAATGAAAGCCCTCCCCATTATCCTCTTGCTCGTAGGCTGTTCCTGCGCCACCCGGCAAACGACTTCGGAAACCCATACCGAAATCCGCCGCCGGGAAAACGCCTACCTGCGCGAGAATATCGTGACAGGTATCGTCCAAACCGACAGTATCCGGGAAAAGCTAAGAAGAGCGCATACCTATAAAATCACTCTCCTCTCTTCCCCCGATACAGCCGGCCGACAATGGCCCCTATCCATCGAAGAAGGAGCCTTGGTCGAAGACTTCGCCGCCGCCCGCCTCATCGCCCTCGATTCCCTCACTATCCTCCGCCGCGATACCCAAGCCCGTCAGTCCCTAGCCGTCGACACCCATGCCACGACAAAAACCCACCTAAGCACCCGCCCTTTTCCGCGGCTCCTAGGTTGGCTGCTGCTAACAGGCATCGCTATCCTCGCTATCCGCTTTTGGCAAAGACATAGGTAGAGACGGAATACCGGCTAAAGGGATAAGAGAATCAGAAAAGGTGCTATGCTTTCTCTCTTTATAAAGCGTATAAGACAGCTATGTATCAAGGGTGATAGGAAATATTCTTACAGTAATAACTTTATTTGGAAATTGAAATTGGTATTATTTGTTTTGAATAATAAAATATAAATATATTTTAGTACATGAAGATGAACTTTATTATGTTTTTAATACTACTTAGGATTAGAAGCCCGATTTCTCAGGAATAGGTATTTCTTTTTTTTCATCAAGTATACAGATAATATAATTGGCAGGATGTTCCTCTTTTCCAAATTTGCCAAATTGCACTTTGTATAGAACTCCATACATTCCTTTTTCTAAGGGGATTAATCCTCCGCTTCTAGATTCTGGATTTTTATCTTTACGGTATACTGGTTCTCCAAACCCTTCAGATAATACGCGGGATATTTTCTCAATATTTAAGTCGTTTCTGTTTTTATAGTAGAAATCCAGCGAAGTGTATAATTCATGATCTTCCTTACTAGCAAATGTTGTATCAATTTCTGTGGGAGTGCCAAGATGTTTTTCTAAGAATGGTTGTATATCTTTCATGGACTGGATGGGCGCAGGTTGAGAACTGCAGGCGGAAGAAAAGAAGAATACAAGTAAATAAATAGAAAATAAGTTTTTCATCATTACTATTTTTTTTATCTACAAAAATATAAATTTTTATCATATGGAACCAAAAAGTTTTGATTTTTTAGTTCATCAGGAGGTTGAAAGAGAACTTCTGAAGATTAAAGAAGCCCTTAGGGGAATTGGAAGTGAAAGTTACTTGTCCTTCCGTCGGCTGAGGAGTGAAAGTGAAGATACATTTCAGAGTATGAGTGAAAGTGTATTTCGAAATATCATCCTTCTGGAAAAAATGCTTAGCATGTTAAAGGCGAATGAGCTGTCACAAAGTGCTCTTTTGGAAAAACTGAAAGAGGGTACAGTTACTAGTCGGGAGTATGCCGAAGCTCAAACTACTTTGTCAGAACAGCAAGCTGAATTTAAAGTGCAAGTGGGCGAGTTGAATGCTCTATTAGAAGAAGAAATTTTACTCTCATGCCAGAGTGTAGCAGCTTTAGAAAACCGTAAAAAGGCTTTGTCCTCCCTTGCTGAGGCGTATGTGCGGGTTGGACAACAAAAATTGTTGGCTGATCAAATAAAGGGTGGTGCAACAACAATGGTTATGCCGGATTATGATATTTCTTTTTCTGCCGATCATGCCCAAGGATTTTTGCCGGATTATAAAGATTTGTATGAACTATCTGGTATATTAAAATCTCCAGGTCTTAAAAAGCTACCTTTGATAGGTGCGATTTATTCCATGTATTCGCTTATCGACGATACGATTGAAGGAAGTGAAAAGCTTAATAATGCAATGGACGCTCAGCTATCTTATGCCGATTCTTATTGGGGAAGCTTTAGTAAAATACTAAGTGAGGCGGGGACAGCCGTATATAATTTATTACAGGGAGACTGGAAAGCTGCGGCTAAGAACTGGGACCGAATGAAAATGCTTGATGATATGCAGCTAGAATCGGCGGAAAGTGCGAATTTAGCCACACACAACCAAAAGGAACTGAACAAGCAAATACTTTTTCATACCAATTTGATTCGAGTAAATAATACTCAAATTCAGGAGCAGTGTAAACGTTTGGGAGATGCTAACCTATCTTTGACGGAGCGAAAAGAATTGTTGAACAAAATCCTTCAACAAGAGAATACGAATTTTCAATATAGAGCGGATGATCTAAGTCAGGAATATGGTATATTTAAAAATATTAATTCTAGTGATTATAAACCTGCTAAAAAAGAATTGACTTCAGAGTTTGTGAAACTTGAAAATTATTTTGACACCTTAAATAAAGGTATCCAATTAGCTCCCGAAGATCAGACCGACCTTTTTACTACCTTACATAAGGTTGTTTCCGATACAAGCATAAACTGGAGTCAAAATCTTAAAGCTGAATTTCAAGCCTTTTTTCTTAAAGCGTTAAACAACAATGAAGCTCATCGCAAAAATAACCTTGCTATTAATAGTATTTTTGAAAATTCCAATTTACCACGTTCAGCTTCAACGATTCTTTCGACAAATGATGAAGTTGGAATAAAGTCGAATACTAATTCGATAGCAGAAATATCCAGTAAAGGCTTTGCTTTCTCTTCTTTTGATACTGAAGCACTCCGGGCAGAGTTAGCCGAAAAAAAGCAATTCTACCAAGAAGACATCAATGCCTATATCGCGTATTTGCAGGAGAAGATTGCGGCGGCGAAGGAGAATCCGGCACCGGAGGGGAGGCAGGAAGAGAATATATTGAAACGGGAGCTGGGGAGCGCGGAGCGAACTAAAGATAATCGATTGGATGGCCTCTTGTCGCAGTATCAGGGGTATACGACTAAGATGACCAGCCTGACACGGACTTATCAAGCGGATATGGCTTTGCTGAACCAAGCGATGAAGGAGGCGGAGACGGAAGAAGAGAAGCGGCGGATTGAGGAGGCTATCGATCTTCGGAGCGATGGGTATACTGCGTCGCTGGCAGGGTTGGAGGCGGAGCATGCGGGGTTTGGCAAGGTGCTGTTCGGGGATTTGCAGCAGATGTCGAAGGAGGCGTTGGACGAAGCGATCGCCCAGGCACGGGATTTTATATCCAAATGGGCGGCGAATGCGGGGGAGCTGAACCCGGAGACGGAAAAGGTGATCGAACGGATACAGGCGGGTATCGATAGGGCGGAATCAAGCCTTCAAGTTGGGGACGGAGATAAGACGGATAAGATGGTTTTGGCCGAACATTTCCGGGATGCGGCCGAAGCGTTGCAGACTTGCGCCGACCTGGCGTATGTGTTCGACGAATCGCTGGGTTCGGTTATTCAGACGGCTGCGGATGTGGCTGCGGGGGCGTCGGATATAGCGATGGGCGTAGCCACGTTCTCGGCCAATCCGCTGCAGGGAGCCACGAGTATCCTGGGCGGGGTGACGAAGATTGTGGGTTCGTTCGGCAAACGGATGCAGGAGAATGAGCAAATCCGTAAGGAATATTTGCAAGGTCTGGTAGAGACGTATAGCAAGGAGCTGGAATACAATAGCGTGCTTCGGGAGCGTTTGCGCATCCAACAACAACTGGGGGAGACCAGCCTCGCTTATTTCAACCGTTTGCAGGGGGAGCTGGGCAAGCAACAAGGCGACATCGACCGGGAATATACGGAAGTGTGGAACAAGCTGATGCAGGAACAATATATCTCGGGGACGGGGTATAAACACGGCACCTGGTTCCGGAAGGCAAAGACGTGGAATGAATATGATTCGCTGGCGGGGAAAAGCTACGAAGAGATGGAGAGCCTCTATACGCAGGACAAACTGGAAGGTTCGGCCAAAACGCTTTTCGAACGGCTCCGGCAATTGAAGGAAGAAGGTGCCGACGTAACGGAAATGATGGATCAGTTGAACCAAGAAATGAAGGAAAGCTGGACGGGCACAACTACCTCGGCCATTGCCGACAGCATCGTGCAAGGCTTTCTGGACGGCAAACGCAGCGCGGCTGATTTTGCCGACACTTTCGAGGATATGATGAAGACGGCCATGATGCAATCGGTGAAGATGAAATACCTGGAAGGCCCTCTGGACGAATGGTATAAACGATTTGCGGAAGCTTCGGAAGGGGGCCTGACGGAAGAAAAGATTGCCGAGTTGCGCCGCCAATACGAGCAGATCGTGGAAAACGCGGCCCGGGAAGCTGAAAATATGGAAGCGATCACGGGATTGGGCACGAACGCGGAGACCGTCCGGCAAGCCACGGCGCAAGGCATCGCTTCGATGAGCCAGGAAACGGCCAGCGAGCTGAACGGCAACTTCTACGCCCTGCAATACCTGACGTCGAATATCGACCGGAACGTAACCAACATCCAATCCGTACTCTACCAAGCTTCCGATCATTGGCTTCGCATCGAGGAAAACACCCGCTACTGCCGCAAGCTGGAAACGATCGAGAGAGATATGGCCTCTGTCCGCAAGGATATGCAAGACATCAACAACAAAGGCATTTTAATGAGAACACGATGAACACACCGCTATTTATTGATAATGAAGACATATTCGCCCGTTTCGGCATATTGCCGGGCGCAGGAACGTTCGACGAACTCCTGGCGTTTCCCCCGCTGAAAGAACCCGCGAAAAACAACTGGCCCGACGAGGAAGGAATCGAGGTCGATCTGGAAGCACCTTGCTTGCAGCCCAAAGAACTCTCCCTTTCTTTCCTCGGCCAGGGCAATCCGTCGGCCGACGACGCTTTTATGGCCTTCCTGAGCCGTCCCGGTTATCGTACCTTCCGCTTTCCCGCCTTGCACAAAGAATGGCGGCTGAGGCTGCTTTCCCGGTCGGCTTCGGGCCTGCCGGGTACGGAGGGAGCCGCTTTTACCCTTAGGCTGGCCGACGATTTCCCTTATCGTCCCGCCCCCGCTCAACCCGCAGGCGGAGGCGTCGCCTTGCCAGCTTCCGCTTTTTCCCTCGACGGCGTTTCCCTCGACCGGTACGGCCTGGCGGTAGAATCCGGCGGAGAAGACTGCCGCCAATCGGCTGCCGTGAAAACCGGCTTAACCCGGCAATTCGCCGGTAGCGACGGCCTGTGGTACGATACCGGACAAGTGGTGTTCGACAGCCGGGAAATCACCTTGCGGTGTTGCCTGGCCGCCGCTACCTTCGAGCGTTTCTGGAGCTGTTACGACGCCCTTTTCCATGCCTTGGTTCAGCCCGGCGAACGTCGGCTGCGCCGGGAAACGGAAGGGAAGGAATACGCTTGCTATTACAAACAAACTTCCGGTTTCCGCCTGCTTTCGCCGGACGGCCCGGTAGCGGCCGCTTTCCAACTGACGCTGGTATTTACAGGCCGTCAGAACACGACGAACGTAGCCTACCTGCTTGCCGCTGAAGACGGCGCAAGGGTACGGACGGAAGATAATTACCTGATCGACGTAACCCCCGTAGCCTATATGCCTACTTTGATAGAGGCCCCCGCCGTTGCTTCCGGCCGTCCCGCTCCGGAGAGTTCCCAGGTCTCTGCCTCTTTACAAGCTTCCCAAGCTTCCGCCTCTGTACAAGCTTCCGAAGAAACGCAATTCCTGACCCGTAAAATCAGCGAAATGCCGGAAGTAGCCTCTACCGACAACCTGTTCGTACCTGCCTTGCATCAATCCACCGGCCGCAACGTGCGCCTGTCGGCCGATTTGCTGACAGCCGGCGGCGGAGGCTCGGGAGGCGGCGGGGCGACCACCTTAGGCGGTTTGAAGAACGTGGCCCGGGGAGCCGATTCGGCGGCCGACGGGAGCATCCTGGTGAAAAAAGAAGGCGTTTATCAGCCTGAGGAAGGCATGCTGGGCGATGTAGAGGCCTTGATGGATAAGGTGTTTCCTTTCACCCTTACGTTGGAGGGCGGAGGCACCTTCGAGACGGGAAGCGCGCCGACCATCACGCTCCGGTGGGAATACGACCGGCCCGTTACGACCCAGACGCTGAACGGCGAAACCCTCCCGCCCTCGCTTCGGACGAAGTCCTGGGAAGCGGTGCGCGAAGACACCGAGTATATGCTTTCGGCGGCAGCCGGGCATCTGACAGCCACTCGTACGGCCCGCGCGCTTTTCCGGTTGAAAAAATACTGGGGCGTTTCCGCTTCCGCCCGGCTGGCCGACGATGAAATCGTCCGCTTGCCTTCCGACTGGGCCACCCGCCCGCAGGCCTCGACGCGTTTCGACTGCACGGGCGGAAAATACCCTTATTACATCCTGCCCGCCTCCCTCGCGGCAGATATTGAGTTTTGGGTAGGCGGTTTGAGAAATACCGACTGGCAGTCGGAAACCCGCCCGCTGACCAATGCCTCGGGCCATACCGAACCCTACGTAATTTACAGGTTAAACCGCATCCAGACGGGTGTATTAAATATAGAAATAAAATGAGCGAATTGAAAGGAACCAATCTAGCCGCGCCGGTATTGCCTTTTACGACCGGCGATACCTATCCCACCCACGACAGCTTATACGGCAAAGGGGGCTGGAAGGAAGTGGAAACAATAGACGAACGCGACGCTATCCCGGCCGAGCGTTTGCGCCGGGGCTGCGTATGCTACGTGGGCGAATTGGAATTATTGTACAAATGGGACGGAGAGGAATGGACCGAACTGCCGTTAGGCACTCAGATTCCCGGCGGCGTGGTAATGAAAGTGAAAAGCTTGGTACCCACAGCCCTGTCCAGCGTGGAAGGCAAGCCCCTCATCATCGGCTTCCGCTTCACCTCGGTCTATACCGACGACGGCAACCCCACCGGCGACGGGCGGGCTGTCTATACGGCCGACGGAAAGGAAATTGCCTCGCAGCGGATTCGCCAGGGAGAAAACCGGTTGGACCTGGGGGAATATCTGAAAAGAGGCACGCATGAAGTCGCCGTGACGATTACCGATAGCGCCGGCTCGGAACGGGTGTTGCATTATACGGTAGAAGTAATCGATCTTTCGCTGACAGCTTCCTTCGATGCAACCTTGATATACGACGGCCCTATCGTTTATCGGTATACGCCCGTCGGCGCGTTGGAAAAAACCGTTCACTTCCTGGTGGACGGGACGGAAGTGGAAGCGGCGACGACCAGCCTGTCAAACCGCCAGCTCAGCTATACCCTTCCGGCCCAACCCCACGGCCACCATACGCTGGAGGTATATATGACGGCCTCGGTAAACGAGCTGGACGTCCGCACCGAATCGCTCGCCTACGATTTGATTTGCATCGAAGCCGGCGAGACCCGGCCGGTGGTGGCCTCTTCTTTCCGCTCGGCCGAAGCGGTACAGTTCGAAACGCTGAACATCCCTTTTCAAGTATACGATCCTGCGGCCAGCATCGCTTCGGTGACGCTTTCGGCAGACGACGAGGTGGTGGCTACCCAGTCGGTCGACCGTACCTTGCAAACCTGGCATTACCGCCCGGTAGTGGCCGGCACGCATACGCTTTCCATTGCTTGCGGCGCGGCCGTCAGGACGTTTACGATCGAAATCAGCGAATCGCCCGTTGCCTCGCGGCCCGAAACGGAAGGATTGGTACTGTATCTCGCAGCTTCGGGCCGGAGCAATAACGACGACAATCGGGCAGTGTGGTCGTTCGGGGAAACCGAGGCTCTGCTGACGGGCTTTAATTTTACCACCGACGGCTGGCGGCCCGGCGACGACGGCAGCGTAGCGTTGCGCGTGGCGGGAGATGCCCGGGTACGGATTCCCTTCCGGATTTTCGCCAAAGATTTCCGCCAAACAGGTAAGACCGTCGAATTCGAATTTGCCGCCACGGAAGTAACCGACTACGAAGCGGTGCTGATCGATTGCCTGAGCGGAGGTATCGGCTTGCGGGTGACGGCTCAGAAGGCTTGGTTTTCGTCCGAGCAAACGCCCCTCGAAACCTGGTTTAAGGAAAACGAACGAGTGCGGATCGCTTTTGTGGCGGAAAGTCGTACCGAACACCGGTTAATATCGATTTACATCAACGGTATCCTCTCGGGCGTGGCTCAATACCCGGAAGAAGACAATTTTATGCAGAAAAATCCGGTCGACCTGGTGATCGGAAGTTCGGCCACGGCGATCGACCTGTATACGATCCGGGTGTACGACAGCGCTTTGTCGGCGTTTCAACTGCTGGATAACTTTATCGGCGACCTCGACGATTTCGACCGCAAGCTGGCTCTTTCCGAGCGCAACCGGATTTATGATGCCTACGGAAATATCCGCTACGAATCGGTGTCGGAAAACCTGCCTTGCCTGACCGTGACCGGCCCCCTGCCAACCTATAAAGGAGACAAAAAGACCGTATCGGCCGTGTACGAAGACCGCCAATCGCCCGGCAACAGCTTTACGGCCGAAGGCATCACGATCGATGTGCAAGGAACCTCGTCGCAATATTATCCGCGGAAAAATTTCAAGATGTCTTTTAAAAAAGGATTTACCCTGCCCGTTTCCGGAGAAACTGTGCCCGGCTATGCCCTCCGTCCGGGCAGTATTCCGGTAAATGTGTTCACCTTCAAGGCCGATTTTGCCGAGTCGTCGGGGACGCATAACACAGGGATGGCCAAGGTCATCGACCGTTTCCTGAAGGCTCGCGGGATGCTGACGCCTCCCCAACGCACAGACAGCCAGGTACGCACTACGATCGACGGTTTTCCCGTTGCGCTTTTTCATCGCGCTTGGGAAGAAGCCGAGCGGGTATTTGTGGGAAAATACAATTTCAACAACGATAAGTCGACCGAGCAGACGTTCGGGTTTGCCGAAGGCGCGGAAAGCTGGGAGTTCTGCAACAATACATCCGACCGGATGCTCTTCAAGGTATCCGATTACAGCACGCCCGACTGGATGAACGATTTCGAGGCCCGTTATCCCGACGACGACGCGTTGAATGCGGCGTATGCGGCCGGGAAAATCCCCGAGAATCTGAAACGGGTGACGGATTGGGTGGCTTCTACCCAAGGGAACCCGGAGAAATTCAAGGCGGAAACGGCGCAGTATTTCGATCTCGACAACCTGTTGGCCTACTACCTGATTACCGAGCTTTTTGCGATGGTCGACCAACGGGCGAAGAATATGTTCCTCACCTCCTGGGGCCCTGAAAACGGAAGCGAAGGGTATATCTGGCGATTTATCTTTTACGACAACGATACCTGTTTCGGCATCAACAACGAGGGGCTGATTGCCTTTTCGTATCCGGTGGAATACCACGATACGCAGGGCACGCAACAGGTGTTCAACGGCGAGCAATCGGTATTATGGAACAATGTGGAAACTTGTTTCCAGGCGGAAATCGAATCGCTTTACCGGTCGATCCGCAGCGAGGGGCAGTTGTCGTACGAAGGGGTGACGGCGGTATTGAACGACGAGCAATGCCGGAAATGGTGCGAAGCGATTTACAATGCCGACGCCCGGTTCAAATACATCGATCCGCTGGCGGAAGAAGGCAACGGTTCCTACCTGTATGCCGCTCAGGGATCGCGCGAGGAACACCGCAAATGGTGGACGTACAATCGGTTCCGGTATATGGACAGCAAGTACAATGCCGGCGACTTTCTGAGCGATTACGCCACGATGCGTTTGTATACGCCTGCCCGATGGGAAGGGGTGAGGCCGGATGCGGATTTCACGATCGTGCCTTTTGCCGATCAATACGTGCGGGTGAAGTACGGTTCTTATTCGATAGCCCTGAGGGGAAAAAAGGATGTGCCGGTTACGATAGCCGCGCCCGCCATACAATTTAACGATACGGAAACGATTATTTACGGAGCCAGCCGGTTGAAGTCGCTGGGCTCGCTGGCCGGAAAATATGCCGGCACCATCGACGTGTCGAAAGCCGCGCGCCTTACGGAATTGCTGATCGGAAGCGGAGAGGAAGGTTTCCGGAATACCAACCTGACGGTGCTTTCGGTGGGGGCGAACAAGATGCTGCGCACGGTAGACGTGCGTAATTGTCCGAATCTGCGCCAGCCGCTCGATCTGAGCGGTTGTATGAATTTGGAAAAGGTATATGCCGACGGCACGTCGATTACTTCGGTGATTCTTCCTCCGGCGGGCATGCTCAGGGAGTTGTCGCTGCCGGCCACGCTTACCAACCTTACCATGCGCAACCAGCCGAATCTGACCGACCAGACCTTTACCCTGGCCGGCGTGGAGCGGCTGACTACGCTCCGGTTGGAAAATATGAAGGGAGTGAATGTATTTGCGCTGATCGACCGTTGCCTGGCTTTACCCGAGGTGATGCTTTCGCGGGTACGCCTGACGGGTATTTCGGGGGGCAGCCGGGGGTTGGGCACCTTGTTCGGCCTTACGCCGATTGCAGGCATGGACGAGAATGGGAACAATGTGGCACAGTCGGTGGTAACGGGTACTTATTATGCTGCGGGAGCGGTGTATATTTCGCAGTTGGAAGCCGTGCGTGCGGCCTATCCGGAATTGACGGTAACGTATGAGAAACGGGCGATCGATTTTGCCGATAAGGTAGCGGAACGAATTTGTTCGGAAGCTTACGGCGAGAATGACGGTTTTCTGAGTCCGGAGGAGGCGGCTGGGGTAACTTCGATCGATGAAGGCGTATTCGGCGGTTCCGCCTTGACGAGTTTCGACGAGCTGGGAAGGTGGTTTACTTCGCTGACTATTTTGCGTGGAAGGGTGTTTAGTGAATGTACCTCGTTGGAATCGCTGACCTTTCCGGAAGGATTGAAGGAAATTCAGATGTCGGCTTTTAATCAGTGCGCCAGCCTTCGCCAGATCACGCTGCCCGCTTCGGTGGCCGTATTGGGAAGGAACGTGTTTTTCAATGCTTCGAACCTGGCGGTTTGCGTTTGCCAGCGCACGGTTCCCCCTGAATTGGGGAGCGCAGGGTTTTACGGTACTTCGAAAGAACTTCGCATCTATGTGCCCGATGAAAGCGTGGAAGCGTATAAGGCTGCGCCCAATTGGTCGGTGCAGAAGGATCGCATTCGGCCGGTTTCGGAGATGCCGGCGGGTTGAGAAAGGGGGAAGGATAAGGGAGACTTTTAATCGGTAGACAGGCAACGAGGGGGGGAAGATGTGGCAAAGGGGCGTTTCTATTCACGACGATGGTTGGGTAAATAGTAGATGGCTAGTGTGTCCGGTGGTGACACACCCCCTGCCCCCTCTCGAAGAGGGGAAGAGTTACTCCTTTTACTATCAAGCTACTAAGTCCTTGCAGCCGAGAGTATTCTATACCCCTCTTCGAGAGGGGTTAGGGGTGTGTCACAGCTTCCGGGAAAACTCACCCTTTTCCGATAGCTAGGCGATATACGGTTTTTCTGAGGCTATAAGAGATATTAAAAAGAAGTGTGTAAGAATGGCTTTTGAAGAGGGAAAGGGTATCCTCCCGGCTGGGGGAGCATGTATAAGTGAATGAGGTAATTCTTCTCCTTTTTTAAAGAGAAATGGGATACTCTGGGTTGCAAGTGCTTAGAATATGGATAGTGAACCAAGCAACTCTTCCTCTTTCAGGTGAGAAGCAGCTACACGAGAGATGCTGCAAAAAGCCGGCGGAGATAATTTTCCGCCGGCCTGCTGCTTTTATCGGCTTATTGTTTTTTTACTTGCACCCGTTCGGTAGGGGCCTGGGTGGCATTGCGCCGGTCTACCTCTGCGATGGTTCGTTCGGCCAGGGTGCGGAAAGCGGCTCCCGTCATCGTATCCGGATCGAGCGCGACCGGCACGCCGCTGTCGCCTCCCTCGCAGATGCTCTGCACGATGGGAATCTGTCCCAGCAAAGGCACGCCCAATTCTTCCGCCAGTCGCTTGCCTCCTTCTTTCCCGAATAAGTAATACTTGTTTTCCGGCAGTTCGGCCGGGGTAAACCAGGCCATGTTTTCTACCAGACCCAATACCGGCACATTGATCTTGTCGCTCTGAAACATGCTCACCCCTTTGCGGGCATCGGCCAGAGCTACGTCTTGCGGGGTAGTTACCACGATAGCCCCCGTAATAGCCAAGGTCTGTACCATCGTCAGATGAATATCGCTGGTGCCCGGGGGCAGGTCGATCAGGAAATAATCCAGCTCGCCCCAATTGGCATCGCCGATAAGTTGTTTGAGGGCATTGCTCGCCATCGCGCCGCGCCAGAGAATGGCATCTTCCTTATTGACGAAGAACCCGATGGAAAGCAGTTTCACTCCGTAGTTTCCGGCCGGCTGAATCAGTTCGCGTCCGTCTACTTCTTCCATACAGGGACGCGCTTCTTCCACCTGGAACATTTTAGGTTGGGAGGGGCCGAAAATATCGGCGTCGAGCAATCCCACTTTATAACCCAGCCCGGCCAACGCCACGGCCAGATTAGCCGCTACGGTACTTTTGCCTACGCCGCCTTTGCCGGAGGAAACGGCAATGATATTTTTTACCTGAGGCAGCAATTTATCCGGTTCCGGCCGCGCTGCTTGCCGGGCTCGTACCGTAATATTGCCTTTAATCTCTACTTCCGGCCCCACATAGGTAAGGATCGCGGTTTCGGCTGCTTTCACCACCGATTTGATAAACGGATCGTTGGGCTTGTCGAAAAGCAGCGAAAAGCTTACTTTCGAGCCGTCGATGCGAATGTTGTCTTCCACCATGCCGGCCGATACCAGGTCTTTCCCGGTGCCGGGGTAACGCACTTTCGCCAGCGCGTCCATAATCAGTTTAGGATATATTGTCATTTTGTCGAACAGATTAAATATGTCTTATTTTGGGGGATTGCCCGTTTCGGGTTTCTCCGGGCTGTGCCCGTTTATTTGCCCGCCGCCAGCGCGCTCCGTTTGCTCCGGTTGAAGCTGCGATAGGCATCGAACTCGATTTCCGTTTCCGGTTCGACCCACGTCTCCCGCTCTTCACAAACAAACCGGATGTACTTGATGTTCAGTCCGCGGTCGAGCCATTGTTGTTCATAATAGGTACGGATAGACAGCAGTTCGTCGGCCATTCCGCTGTGGTAGAGATCGTCGGTGCATACCTGCACGGGATAATGGTTGGCTTTAGCCATTTCCAAGGTATAGGTATACATAAAAAGGCTATCGGTTTTAAGGTGGATAAGCCCCTCGCCGCTCAGGATTTCCCGGTACATTTTCATAAAGCGGGTAGAGGTAAGGCGTTTGTTTACCTTTTTCATCTGCGGGTCGGGGAAGGTGATCCAGATTTCGGCCACCTCGCCGGGTGCGAAAAACCGAGCGATCAGCTCGATGCTGGTTCGAAGGAAGGCTACGTTCGTCAGGCCGGTTTCAAGCGACTCTTTCGCGCCGCTCCACATGCGCGCTCCTTTAATATCGACGCCGATAAAATTTTTCTCCGGAAACAGCCGGGCCAGCCCTACCGTATATTCTCCTTTTCCGCATCCCAGTTCCAGCACAATGGGATGGTCGTTTTTAAAAAATGCTTCGTTCCAACGGCCTTTCAGTTCGAATCCTTCGGCCTGTAGCCGGGCGAAAGGGTATTGGAATACATGCGGATAGCCCGCCATATCGTCGAATTTCGCTAATTTATTTTTTCCCATGGGGCAAAGATAGTGCAAACCGAACGCAAAATCAAGCGTAGATTGATTTTGCTGAGGTGCCGCCTATTCTTCTTACTTTTGGCTTGATCCAAAAGTAACAAAAGATCAAGGCCTGAACCTCCAGGGCTACTCCGGGCAAATTTTGAGCTGTCACCGTCCAAACTCGCTTCGCTCAGACAGGGACGGCTCCGGGCGCTCAAAATT
>DBFWLD010000022.1:0-29495 GCA_048465615.1 Tannerellaceae bacterium | reverse complement strand
ACCGAAAAGGTGAAACAGGAAACGAAAAACTACGTTCCCATTCCTCCCGTACTGGACTGGAGCGAGGAAAAAATGAAACAGGCCGTCCAGAATAATTATACGCGCATCAAAGAGGAGATTACCCATTTGGTTGAAACCGAATGCTCCAGACTGAGCATAAAGGCATAAAAATACCCCAACCAAAGAAAAAGAATGAACGCTTCTTTTTTTCTTTGGTTGGGGATATACTTTATAAGGTTGTAACGTTCAACTCATAGTTTTCCGGATGTTTAGTGTAATCAATCACCAAATGTATCGCTTTATCGGCCTGTCGCTGCATTACACGAATATAATTATAGATAGGTCGGTTTTCTTTCATGGATTGCCCTAGACAGTATTCGACGATCTCGGTTCGAATACCTAGGTCGAAAGCAAATTGTGAGAAAGTCTTCCGAGCCGAATAATAGCTTATGTTCGTTTGAATATTCAAATGATCTTTCAATTTCTTCAAACAGTGGTTGACGTACCGTTGGAAATTGGAGTAGCTAAATTTATACTCGAACCCGAGTTTGCCGTTTCTCTTGATATATTTCTTTATGATAGGCCGCGCTTCCTCCGGGATGGAAAAAATGACCGTTTTTTCCCCTTGTTTCTTATTTGCCGTTTTGCGCCGAACATACTTGATCTGGTTGCCACTGAAATCGGCTTCGACCAGATCAGCCAGATTGATGCCGCCCAAATAAAAGGAGAGTAAAAACAGGTCACGAGCAAGGGATAACTTTTTGTGACGGGTAACTAGATCACGAATAAGCACAAATTCCTCAATGGTCAAATCAAGCATTCGCCACGGGGCCTTGGGAATTTTTGTATAGGCGAATGGATGTATTTCGTATTTGACAAGACCGTCCCGGATGGCTTCGTTTATGCAGGCTTTCAAGTGCGCTAGCCGCATTTGTTTCGATGCGTTACTTAAGCCATACATACCCAAGTTAAATTTGTCGATTGTAGTGACTGAAATGCTTTGTAAAGAGATGTCCCCGATTATTGCTAAGATTTTCGTTAGGGTATAGGTATTCATATCCGCGTAACTGTTGCGTCCTTCCTTCCGGAGGCTTTCAATCCGAGCTTCCATAAATTCCCTGATAGTCGTTTGCTGGGTAAGTTTCTGTTTGTTTGCGAGAATTTCTTTGAGTTGGGAGCAGGTGTAAATTTCCTTGTTGGGTATGCTGTCTAGTTTTTCGCGGTATTCCGACAAAACATAATCTAAACGTTGGTTCATAATCTTTGCGTCTTTCCTGCAAACAATCTTCCCGGCCTCAAATTGGAACAGGGCATCAATCTCGTATTCAGTTGTAATATATCGAACTTTCCCTTTATGAGTTAAGGCCAAATAAATGAAATAACTTTTTTTAGCAGTTTGTCTTGATTTTAAGACGGTGAAATGAAGTGTTGCCATACTCTCTAAAAAATTTTGCGACAAATTTTGCGACAAATGAAATAGCTTAAAAGTCGGCTAATGTCGGTTTTTTTTAAAGATTTGCTAGGGGAGGAGTAAATATAAAAACGCTGTAAATAGATGTTTTTACAGCGTTTTACAAGTTGAGCCGAAAGCCGGACTTGAACCGGCGACCTACGCATTACGAATGCGTTGCTCTACCAACTGAGCTATTTCGGCAGCCTTTGTTTCTTTATTTCGGGTGCAAAGATAAATACTTTATTTGACATCTGAAAGAAGATTTGATAAAAAATTATCTAAATCTGCATCTAAATCTTTCAAAAGAGGATCGTCCAGACGCAGCATATCGTCGTCGAGGAAGAGAAGTTCCTCAATGACAACGAAATCCTCGTCGGTCAAACTAATCGATAGCGGTTTGAGAAAACGGGGGTGATCGAAAATTTTTTTGGTGGCCAGGATCGTCAGCACGGCTTTTACGGAGGCGCCTACCCGTTTATTGAAAGCGTTTTCCCCTTCTTTATTGCCTACCCAATCGAAGATAACGGTCTTTTCTATCAACTTTTCTTCTTCGTCGAAAATCAGCAATTCACCGCTTTCCGGATCGGCCTGTACGTAGAGGTCGCTGATCAGGTTGCCGTTTTCATCTTTGGTCAGTTTGCCGATAGCCGATGTGAACACCGCTTCGAGCACAGACTGTACCTTTGCATTGTTTGCACTCATAATTGTTTTTTTATTCTTTATTCGAATACGCTGCCAAAAGTAATAATAATTCGGAAGAATATCCGGTTATTCTTTCCCAATTTGAATAGTAAGTTTTCTATCGTTGCGGATGCGTTCGGCCAACGCGTCGGTATAGAGTTTCAACAGTTGCGTATACTTGTCTTTTTCTCCGCCGTGTTGCCTGAAAAGCTCGTATGAAAGCGTCGCCCATTCATGGGCTTTGGGCATGTTCCCTTGCATTTCTTCGGCAAGCGCCAAGTTGGAGGCCGCTTTGGCTTTGGCTTTCCAGCCCGACGAGGCGTCGTAGAGTCGTTGCCATCGCCCGGCGGCCAGATCCCATTTTTCGCCGGCGGCGTAGGCCGAGGCTTCTTTCCAGGCCGAACTGATACCTGTGAAATACCACCTGGTTTCATTCTGCCAATGGGGTACGAAGTTGGGGCTGGCCTTCAAGCCGATATATTGGCCGGCTTCGCGTGCCGCTTCGTCGGCTGTGGGAAGCAGTTTGTCGAGCACATGCGGATTGGGCGCGCTCTCGGCCCAGAACAGGCTGTCGGCGGCATATACCGTGGCCAGGGGCACCTCGCGGCCGGGCAGGTAGCTGCGGAAAACGGCCGAAATTTGCACGTTGATGGCTCCGATAAGGTATCCTTCCGGAAGCTCGGTGACCTGTCTTTTCTGGTCGAACAACAAGCGGTCGACCGAGATAACGGCATCGGCCCCGTTTTCTTTGCAAAGGGCGGTTACTACCTCGGGCCGCATTTTCCTGTCTTCGTAATAAAGGCTGTCGGTACGCGCGGCCGTGTCGTAAAGAAGTACGTCGTTGAAGTATCCGGCGTCGACCATGGCCGTACCCAGCGCGCGGCAGGCATCGAACAAGGCGCTGTCGGTATGTATCCGGCCGGTATCTTGCGGATGGCCCAGGAGGGTCAGTTCGTAGCCTCTGTCGGAGGGCTGCGGCACGGCATTGTTTACCATCAGTATTTTCGTAACATGGTCGGGAAAGGTTACTTCCGCCGGATTGTAAGTGTCGATGCCGATGTATTTTACCGTGCTGCAAGCGGTAAATAAACCGAAAGACACTAAAAATAGGGTACTTCTCATCCTGTTTGACAAATTAAATCAGTTCGCTTGCCGCTTTGAAATAACCGATCGACTCGGCGATTCCCAAGAAAGGATCTTTCATGTCTTTCTCGTATTCCAGGCTGCACATGCCCGTGTAGTTCACTTCCCGCATCATGCGGATCAAAGCGGGGAAATCGATTTTGCCACGGCCTATTTCGATGCCTTTGCCGGCCTTGGAAGCTTCGGTGACGTCTTTGATGTGCATGTCGAACACGCGGGTATGGTATTTTTTCAGGTCGGCTACCGGATCGCAGCCGTTCCTCAAATCGTGGCCCACGTCGAGACACATGCCCAGGCGGGGATCCAGATCTTTGGTATGTTCCCATACGTCGGTAGCGTCGGGATAGGTCGAAATGTCGGGGCCGTGCAGGTGAATGGCATACCGCATATCGTAAGCTTTTACTTTTTTATCTACATAGGGCAGCAAATCGTAATTCGGTACGCCGACGATGGTTTGCACGCCTACGCGACGGGCATATTCGAAGGCGCGATCGATTTCGGCTTCGCTTTTCATGTAGATGGGGCCTACGGCATAGCCTGTCACCTGATGCGCGGCGCAGCGGGCATGAAAATCGCGTATCTGTTCATCGGTACTATCGAGCGGCAAATGGAAATCTTTGATGCAAAGGTAATGTATATCCAGCCGTTGCATGGTTCGGAGCGTGGTGTCGAGATCGAAATTCACAAAGGTATATCCCGCCATTCCCAAACGGAAGGGATTGGCCGGCTTTGTGGCTTTCGGACGGATAGGCCGGGGGGCCGGCGTTTTCGCCGGATCGCAGGCCGCGGACGCGGCGGCAGTGCCGAGGGTAGAGACGGCTCCCAGGCAAAAGGCTCCGCGCAGGCTTTGTTTGAAAAAAGTACGTCTTGAGTGTTTCATGGGTCAGATGGTTATCCTGATTTTGTTTTCTGAAAACAAATATACTCTTTTTCCGGAAGTTTCGAAGGATACCGGCCGGAATTTTGCGGGATTTAACGGGAGGCGGTTACACCTCTCTGTCGTCAGGCTTTTGCCACGCTGCCCGCTTGGTTTACCGGTAGGATGACGCGGAATACGGAGCCTTTCCCCACTTCCGATTCCACTTCGATACGGCCGCCCATCTTTTCGGCCAGCCCCCGGCAGATGGCCAGCCCCAAGCCTACCCCTTTGCTCCAACTGCTCAGTTGCACGAAACGGCTGAAGATCCGTTCCAGTTGGTCGGCCGGAATGCCCTCGCCGGTATCTTCCACAAAAAAGCAGGCATAGTCTTCCTGCAAAACATAGCCGAAGCGAATATGCCCCGAGGAAGTATGCTTGATGGCATTGTTGAGCAGATTGGTCAGGATTTGCGTCAGCCGGTTGCGGTCGGTATTCATCCTCAGAGGCAGACAGTCGTCGAGCAGAAGACATACGCCCGGCGTTATTTTCAGTTGCATGATGTTGTATATCTCTTTCATCAGGGGCGGAATATCCTGCCAGGCATAGCGGAGCGACATCGAGTTCGACTCGATTTTGGAAATATCCAATACGTCGACGATCAACCGTTGCAACAACTCATTGTTATTCTGAATAATTTCGGCCAGCTCCTGCCGGATCTGCTTGTCTTCCTCTTCTACCAATACCTGCGAAAACCCCACGATGGCATTCAGCGGCGTACGTATTTCATGGTTCATATTGGCCAGGAAGGCCGATTTCAGCCGGTCGGCTTCCTCGGCTTTTTCTTTGGCCGCTTTCAGTTGCAAGCCGTATCGATGGCGCGACCAGGCAATGTAGACCAGCAAACCGCAAATAAGAACCAGCAGACTCAGCCCGCCCGCCATTACCCATAATTGGTTGCGGGTACGGACGGCTTCGAGTTCCATTTCCTTGTTTTTAATTTCCAGCTTGTCAATATCGTGGCGGGTGCGCAACCGGGCCAGTTGCTGGTAATATTCTTCGCGGGTGATCGAATCCTTTAGCATGGCCAGCTCGCGATATACGGTAGCGGCTTCCATGCCTCGGCCTACTTTATAGAGCAAATCTCCTTTTATCGCGCTGATATTGATCAGTCCGGTATAGCGACGATGATTTTTATAAAACCGCATCAGCGAGTCGGCCAGGGGAAGGGCGCGGTAGGCGTCTTTTATCAACGTATAATACGATAGCCACATTTGCATGATAACGATGCCTTCTACGGCTTCCATATGTTCTTCATACATGATCTTTTCCGCCAGTTTGAGATGGCGGTAAGCCTTCTCGGCATTATCTTCGTCGATCGAGGCCAGGGCATACGAGCGTTGGTAAAGGTAGCGGAGGTAAGGCAGCGATATATCGGGGCTGAGTTGGTCGATTCCGTTTCCTTCGCAGTGGCGGATGTATTCGTCGAGTTTGTTCAGGTAAAAATAGCGTTTTTCCGCGCTCACATGGCTGTTGTTTTGCAATTGGCGGATGATGTAGATGCGTTTTAAGATAGGCGCATTGCGGGCTTCCATCCGTTGGAAGATTTCTTCATACAGCCGGATGCCGTCGTCGAACAGGTCGCTTTCCATGTAATAGTTGGCCAGGGCCTGGTCTACCATTTCTTCTCCTTCCGGATAATTCAGCTTCCCGGCTTGTTCTTTTACGCGGTTGGCTTCGGGAATGATTTTTTCAGGCTGTCCTTCCCGTTGGTAGGCATACAGGTTCCAGGCTTTCAACCGGAACAATTCTTCCAGCCGGTCGGTAGCAATCAGCAGCGGCTCCGCCTTTCCGATAAAGAAACGCATGCTGTCGCCGTTTTTGATGTAGTAATGACGGGCTAACAGGAAAAGAGCGCTGGCCTGGTAATACTCGTTCTGCTGGCGTTCTGCTTCTTCAAGCAACAGCCGGGCGTACGTTTTCAAATCGCCTTTTATCTGCTTGTAAGCCACTTCGCTGAGGCGTTCCAGCCGGACGCTGTCGGGCAAGCTTTCGAGCGTGGAAAGCAGACCATCCGTATCAGCACGATGTTGTGCTGATAAAGATGTCTGTATCATTAATAAATAAAGAAGCCAACTGACAAATGTGTTTTTCATGCGCCTAAGTATCCCTTTCCGCCGGAAAGATACTACTTCTTTTTTAAAGCAGCCATGCTTTCCTCGATCGATTTGATTTTACTTTCCGCATCGGCCTGCTTCTTGCGCTCCGTTTCGATCACTTTGGCCGGCGCTTTGTTGACAAAATTTTCATTGCTCAACTTCTTCACTACCGAAGCCAGGAACCCCTGCTGGTACCGCAGTTCCTCTTCCAGCTTGGCCAGTTCTTCCTCCACGTTCATCATCGCGCCCAGCGGGACGGCATATTCGGTAGTGCCCACCAGAAACGATACGGCCCCGGCCGTTTTTTCGCTTGCCTTTCCGATGGAGGCAAGGTTGCACATCTTGAGAATGACCGGATTCAAAGCCTCGTTGTGCTCGCCCAATACCTGCAATTCCAACGTCTCTTTATTGGGAATGTTTTTCTGCAACCGGATAGTGCGTACGCCGCCGACGATTTCTTTCGCCAGCTCGAAGTCTTTCAGGAAAGCATTGTCGACGGGAGCCACTTCAGGCATCCGGGCTATCATCAGGCTTTCTCCGGCCTGCCGGGTTTCCAGAGCTTGCCACAATTCTTCGGTGATAAACGGCATGAAAGGATGCAGCAGGCGGAGCAAGGCGTCGAAGAATCCCAACGTAGCTTCATAGGTGGCCTTGTCGATGGGCTGCTGGTAGCCGGGTTTGATCATTTCCAGGTACCAGGAAGAAAATTCGTCCCAGAACAGTTTATAGACAGCCATCATGGCTTCGCTCAACCTGTATTTGCCGAACGAATCGTCTACTTCGCGGATCGTTTGGTCGAGTTGCATTTTGAACCAGCGGATAGCCAGCGCCGACGCTTCGGGTTGCACGGCGGCAGCGTCGACCGTCCAGCCTTTCACCAGGCGGAAGGCGTTCCATATCTTGTTATTGAAATTCCGGCCCTGTTCGCATAACGCCTCGTCGAACGGAATGTCGTTGCCCGCAGGCGCGGCCAGCATTAAGCCCATGCGCACCCCGTCGGCTCCGTATTGCTCGATCAGTTTGAGAGGGTCGGGCGAATTGCCGAGCGATTTCGACATTTTCCGGCCCAGCTTGTCGCGCACGATACCGGTGAAATAAACGTTTTTGAACGGCATTTTGCCCCGGTACTCGTATCCGGCCATAATCATGCGGGCTACCCAGAAGAAGATAATATCGGGGCCCGTTACCAAGTCGCTGGTGGGATAGTAATAGTCGATTTCCTCGTTGTCGGGATGGTTGATGCCGTCGAAAAGCGAGATGGGCCACAACCAGGAAGAGAACCAGGTATCGAGGCAATCTTCATCTTGCCGGAGATCCTCCGGCGCAAGGGCGTTGTTGCCGGTTTTCTTCCGGGCCGCTTCCAGCGCCTTTTCGGGCGTTTCGGCTACCACATAGCCCCCTTCGGGCAGGAAGTAGGCCGGAATGCGGTGGCCCCACCAGAGCTGGCGGCTGATGCACCAGTCTTTGATGTTTTCCATCCAGTGGCGATAGGTGTTTTTGAATTTCGGCGGGTAGAAACGAATCTCGTCGTCCATCACCGGCTGAAGGGCGATCTGGGCCAGATGCTCCATTTTCAGGAACCATTGCATCGAAAGTTTGGGTTCGATGGGCACATTCGTCCGTTCGGAGAAACCTACTTTGTTTTCGTAGGCCTCTACTTTTTCCAACAAGCCGGCCGCCTCCAGATCGTGCTCGATTTGCTTGCGTACTTCGAAGCGATCCATGCCTACATACAGCCCGGCGGCCTGACTGAGCGTGCCGTCGTCGTTGAAAATATCGATCGAGGGCAGGTTGTATTTTTCGCCCAGCATATAGTCGTTTACGTCGTGGGCCGGCGTTACTTTCAGACAGCCGGTTCCGAATTCGATGTCTACATAGTCGTCTTCGATCACCGGAATGGCGCGGCCTACCAGCGGAACGATGACTTTCTTGCCTCTGAGATGCTGGTTTTTCGGGTCGGCCGGGTTGATGCACATGGCCGTGTCGCCCATAATCGTTTCCGGACGGGTGGTAGCTACTACGGCATATCCGTCTTCTCCCTCTATTTTATATCTGAGATAATACAGTTTGCTGTGTTCCTCTTTATAAATCACTTCTTCGTCGGAAAGGGCGGTAAGAGCCTGGGGATCCCAGTTCACCATGCGCACGCCGCGATATATCAATCCTTTTTCATACAGATCGACAAATACTTTCAGTACGCTTTCCGACCGTTTTTCATCCATCGTGAAAGCCGTCCGGTCCCAGTCGCACGAGGCGCCCAGCTTGCGTAGCTGCTGAAGGATGATGCCTCCGTGTTCTTCTTTCCAGTCCCAGGCGTGACGAAGAAATTCGTCGCGCGTCAGATCGGTTTTCCGGATGCCTTCCCCGGCCAGCTTGTTCACGACTTTGGCTTCGGTAGCGATCGAAGCATGGTCGGTGCCGGGCACCCAGCAAGCGTTTTTTCCCTGCATGCGGGCGCGGCGGATCAGAATATCCTGGATGGTATTGTTGAGCATATGTCCCATGTGCAGCACGCCGGTGACGTTGGGGGGGGGAATCACGATGGTGTACGGCTCGCGGCCGTCGGGTTTCGACTTGAAATAACCATTGTCCAACCAATATTGATACCACTTCCCTTCTACTTCCGCGGGATTGTACTTACTTGCAATTTCCATGTTTTTTATGCTTTGTCTTTATTCTCTTTTCTATCTGCTTCCGGCTTCCGTCCGTCTGTGCAGGCACGGGCCGTTCGAAGGTGCAAAAGTACGAAAAATATTCTAATAGCTTTCTTATTCCGAGGCATTAAACGTGTGTGTCGCGGGTTTGCTTGTTTTTGCAATCGCAGCTTTTCCGGGTCGTACCTTCCTGTGGCCGGGCCGGCTTGGCGGCAGGAAGGTGTTTCGGCTGCCGAGGGCCGGGCGGGAGGAAATAGGGTGAACGGAGGATGGTTTTGGGAGAAACGACAGGGGGGAAAAGGGGGCGGCGGGCCTACCGCTGATACGAAAAAATTTACAATAAGTAGCGGTTGTTTTCCTTTGAAAAAACCGCGTTTTATAATTTACTGACAATCAGTTGATTATAATGAAAAGAAAGCCGCATGCCGAAGAAAACCGAAACGCATCGGCATGCAATCCGAATTTCATGCCGGTGGAATTTTCATTACACTGCGATGAAATCCGAAACGCATCGGCATCTAATTTTCAGTAAAGGAAAAAAAATACAATAACTAAGGGTTGCCGAGGGGGCTGCGGCGGTTTTTCCGGCCTTTGTTTGTTTATCTTCTCCGGAGGCGGAGAAATGGAAAAACGGCAAGGCGGGAAAAAAAGAAGTTATAAAATAGGCCGTATACTGTCTCCAATTAGATAACAATAGTGTATCGCTTTTGGTAGTAGGGGGGCATCTTGGGCAACTGCCGTTTTCCATACCTTTGCTCGTCGGAATCATCTGGGTAAAATGAATCGGGATGACCAGGCCAAGGGAATGAGAGAACATATAGATTGCCAATAAGTAAAAATAACAAACCTATATATATCTATATACCTTATTACCACTTGTATTTTCTTTTGCGTAATGAAATTAAGTACGAGTGCTTTTTAATTCCGGTAGAATGAATAAGCGGAGGTTCGGTACAAACGGAGTTTTCCGGATTGAACGTCCGATGCTCTTTTTTTCCTGATATTCCTTGTTGGGAAACGTCGATCTGATTATTCGTTTACGGAATCAAGGCTATTTATAGACAGAGAACAAATATGTTGCATGCCGGACAACTTATCGAACGCATCCTGCGCGACCAAGGTCGTACCGTTACTTGGTTTGCGGGACAGTTATGTTGTACGCGTCCGAACGTGTATAAAATTTTCGGTAAGGAAAATATCGACGTGCATTTGCTTTGGCGGATTTCCGGTATTCTGGGGCACGATTTTTTTCACGATTTGTCGGATGAGATGAAGGCGCATGGGGTTCTACCGGATATGTAGCGGGGCCGGCTTTTTTCCATTTTTCCTGTCTCCTATCGCGATACGTTTCTGTCAAGTAGTTGGAACTATGCTTTCGCCCCTTGCGGGGCTTCTTTTACCTACTTTTGCCCCAAGGTAAGATTTGCCGGGAAGAACGGCCGGGGCGATAAGGGTAAAAGTATGAATTTTAAATAGAAATGGATATGAAAAGGACTAAACAAACGATTTTTTTTCTGGCCTCCCTCGTGGCGGTCTTTCTGGCGGGATGTAGCGACGAGGTTGTAAATATGACTTCCGGGTCGCAGGTAGGGTATTGGTGTTGTGGCGGCCGGCATGGGGCGCAAGAGGGGGGAAGTATGGGGGAGTTTTTGCACAGCCTTTTCAGAGAAGAGGGAGGGGAATCCTGTCCGTGCAGCCAGGCACGGTCGGTTCCCCTCCTTTTATTCCCTTGTTTTTCCTTAGCGGTCGGTCTGGATAATACCGGCGTCTTTATCCTGATTGTTCAGCTTTTTGCTGCCCGATTTATATCGGCGGCCGAACTCGAAATGATAAGCAAGCTTGATTACTACCATCCGGCCTACTTCTTTGTCGTATTCCCAGGTGGTGGTAGGCGCTACCCGGCTTAGCCGCTCGCTGCCTTTGCGGTAATTGTTGGTAAAGGGAAACAGCATGCTCACGCCCAACTGTAGGTTCTTGCGGGTGTAAGCGAGCGAAACGGCCGTTACGTTTTCGCCTTTTTTCACCGTTTCGCCGAACAGGGAATTGGGCTTGCGGGTATATTGCATGAAAAACGACCAGTTTTGATAAGTGAGCGATCCCATCACATTATAAAAGAAATTGTTTTGAGTATGGGAATAGAAATTGCCTTCCGAACGGTAGCGGATATAGCCCAACGACATATCGATCGATAAGAAATTGCGCAACGAACCGATACTCAGGTTGTTGATGCCCAGATACCCTTCCAGGTTGAACGAGGCGAAGGATTTCTGGTTGTTATCCATGCTGATTACTTTTTCGTTTTCAATGAAAATCTCTTCCATAATGGGCTGGTCGTGATAGAGGTAGCGCAGGTTGAAACCGCCCTGGAAGCTGTTGTAGGCATAATTCAGGTTGAGGTTGTTGTTGTAAATGCGGTAGGTTTTCAATTTCGGGTTCCCCCGTACGATTTGCAGGGTGTCGAGGGCTTGCTCCACATCGGTGAGCGACCCGAGCGAAGGAATCGAAGGGTCGATGCTGAAACGGTAGCGGATATAGGCGTTTTTAAACGGCGAGTAACCCAGCCGGAGCGTGGGATTGAATAAGTTGTAGGTATGGTTTTCATCTCCTTCCTTAAACCAGGTGCGAGTTCCCCCCACGCCTACGGCATATTGCAGCTTGCTTAGCTTTCCTTGTATTTCCGTAAAGAAGGTAGTGGTAGACTGATCCATCTTCGAATCCGTCGGGTTCGATCCGCGGTATTGGTTTTCCGTGCGCATTTGCGTATGCCGCGCGCCGAGAGTCCATTGAAACGGCTTAAAGGCTTTTTCGTAGATGGCTTCGCCGATAAGGGAGCGTTTTTTTCCGTCTATCCGGCTCAGGATGGAAGCTACGTCGGCGCCCCCCGGCGTCGATTCGTTGTAGGCGCGGCCCACGTCCGAGTGGATAAGGGTTCCTACCAGATTCACTTGCAGGCTTTGCGCGTGGGGCAGCGTGCGCTGGAAATAGAGGTCGAGAGCCGGCGAGTAATTGTCGAACGAATTGTTGGTGCGGGCCAACAAGTAGTCGGCGCTTCCTTTTTCGTACATCTTGGCCGAGAGCCATTCATAAGGCTTTTTGTCGTAGGCGTTGCGGAAAACGGCGTTGAACACGTATTTGTCGGGCTCCGACAAATTGTACGACAGGTCGAAATTGTTGAGGAAGTATTTGAACTTGTCGTCGATGCCCTCTTGGATGCGCTCGATGGTTTTGTCGCCCAGGTAGTATGTTTCGGTAATATCTCTTCTTCTTTTCCTGAACCCGCGGTTGGAGTTGCGCACGTTCAGCGCCCATTCCGATTTTTTTTCGTTGTATTGGGCCGAAAAGAAGTTTTCTCCCCAGATCACATGGGGGGAGTTGCGGGTGTCGAGCGTGATGCGGCCGCCCGCTTCCCGCCTGCGCGTTACGATATTGAGCACGGCTCCCAGTTCTTCGTCGCCGTAGCGTTTGCCGGGGTCTTCGATGTATTCTACCCTGAGAATATCTTTGGGGCGAAGGGCGGAGATTTCCGACTGGGTAACCTTGATGCCGTTGAGGCGGGTTTGTATCTCGCCCCCCCCGCTCAGGTTCATTTCCCGGGTGACGGGGTTTACCCTGAGCCGGGGTATCATCAGGCGGTTGAGTAGTTCGTAGGTGTCGAACGATCTTTTTACCTGATTTTCGGAAGGCATGATGATTTGCCGGTCTATTTTTTGAACCACCTGGCTGGCTATTACGTCCACGTTGCCGAGCGAGACCGAGGCGTCTTCCATCACCAACTCGCCCACGTCGAGCGAGCGAGCCAGGTTGTTGACGGCCAGGGTGAGGGTTTTATAACCGGTGAACGATACGGAAAGCACGTAGTCGCCTTTGCGTATGCCGGTTATTTTGAACGTGCCGTCGTTTTTGGTTACTTCTCCTTTTACCACGCTCGAGTCTGTGCCCATTAGGGCGACGGCGGCATAGGGCAGAGGTTCGGTTTTTTCTCCCCGCATTTCTATAACTCGTCCTTTGATTTCGGCCGTTTGCGACCATCCGTTAGCAAGTAGTATGCAGAATAAGCATAACCATCCGATTTTCCTTTTCATGATTTGTAGGCTTTGTTAGAATATTGATTGTATTATTTTTTTCCAGAAAGACTCTCCGGGCAAATTGCATTCCAGGGTAAGCGAAGAGGCTTCCTGGGTGTCTGCGAGCTTTACTTTTGCCGGAAGGCTGATTTCCAACCGGCGAAGTTGCGCCGGGGAGCCGGGTATCCATCGGTCTTTGAATACTTCCTGCCGCAGGCCTTTGCCGATGAGATATATTTTTTCGGCCTGCTCCACCGCCGGTTGGTCGGCTGGGGGTACCGGCAGGGCGAGCCGGCGGTCGGACAGCCAGGTAATAGCTTGGGGTTGTACCGGAACAAGCACGGTGCGAGGTATTTTTATGGCATGGGTCAATAGAAAGAGCAAAAGAAAAATGGAGACGGAGGCCCCCGGGATGAGCCAGGATAAGGAAGTGGGCTTGAACTTCATTATCTTGTTGAACTCCGGACTATTTTGTAGGAAATCTGCCATAGGGAAAATCAATTTAGGTTTAATTGTTCTTTCATCAACTGATAATACACCGAGGTGTTTCGCATCAGCTGGCTATGTGTGCCCTGTTCCACGATCCTGCCTTTGTCCATCACCACGATCTGGTCGGCATGCTTGATGGTGCTGAACCGGTGGGCGATGATGACCGACGTTTTGTTTTTGCAGATCGTGTCGAGGTTGTTTTTGATCTGGTTTTCGTTGCTGGCGTCGAGCGAATTGGTCGCCTCGTCGAGAAACAAGTAGTCGGGCTGCTTGTAAATGGCGCGGGCAATCAGCAGCCGTTGCCGCTGGCCTTGGCTCAGCCCCTGTCCTTCGGAACCTATTTTGGTATAGAAATGTTGGGGGAAAGAGAAAATCAGGTCGAGGATGTTGGCCATCCGGGCGGCGTATTTCAGGCGTTCGAAATCGATGTTTTCGTCGGCCAGGGTGATGTTGTTCAGAATCGTGTCCGAAAAGATGTAGCTGTCTTGCAACACTACCCCGCAACGATCGCGCCACGAGGAAAGATCGATCTGATCCATCGGCCGGCCGCCGATATGTATTTTTCCTTCCAGCGGAGCGTAAAACCCGAGCAAGAGTTTTACCAGCGTGGTTTTTCCGCTTCCGCTGGCTCCTACGATGGCGGTGGTTTTCCCGTACGGGATGCGCAGGTTGATCCCGTCGAGCACGCGGGGGGCGTAGGGGCTGCCGTATTGGAAGGAGACGTTTTCGATCGTAATGTCGTGGTCTCTTCGGGCCGGAAGAGGTTGCTGGTAGCTTTTGGCTTCGTTTTCCTTCAGGTAGATTTCGCCCATGCGTTCGAACGAGAGTTTGGCGTCTTGCCAGGAATGCAGGAAGTCTACCGATTGGCTGATCGGCCCCTCCAGTTGGCCCACAATGAATTGCACGGAAAGCATCATGCCCAGCGTCAGCTCGCCTTCGATTACCAGCCTGGCGCAGGCAAAGGTAATCAGGGCGTTTTTTATCTGGTTGATAAGCAGGCTGCCCAGGCTTTGGTATTGCTCGTTGGTGAGGTTCTGGATATTGAGCTTGAGCAGTTGGATCTGGGTGCGTTCCCAATTCCACCGTTTCTGGTTGTGGCAGTTGTAGAGCTTGATGTCTTTCATCCCTACGATGAATTCCACCAGGTTGCTGCTGTTGACCGACTGCTGGATGAAGCGGGCGTAGTCGAGCTCTTTGCGTCGTTCCAGAAAGAGGTATATCCAGCCTACGTATAGCAGGCTGCCGGCCAGAAACAGCAGCAGTATTTTGAAGTTGTAGATAGCCAGCACGATGCTGAATATGACCAGGGTGGAGAACGAAAACACGATGTTGACGAAGCTGTTGGTCAGGAAGTTCTCTATTTTCGAATGGTCGTTGATCCGTTGCAGGATGTCTCCCAGCAGTTTGGTGTCGAAAAAGGAAAGGGGCAGGCTGGTGAGTTTCTTCAGGAAATCGGAAATCATCAGGATATTGATGCGGCTGTTTACCTGGATAAGCAGGAAACGCCGGATAAAGTCGAACAAATTGTTGCTGGTGTAAAGAATCATCTGGGCGATCAGCACTACCAGGATGACGTTGAAGCTTTCCTCTTTGATGCCTACGTCGACTACGATTTGCGTCAGGAAGGGAAAGAGGAATTGCAGCGCGTTGGCCAGCAGCACGCAGTATAAGACCAGAAGAAATGTTTTTTTGTAAGGTCGGGCGTATTGGTAAATCCGGCGGAAGTCGAAATAAAGCTTTTCTTTTTCCGAAGCGTGCCGGTAAAAGGCCGGGGTGGGGGCGAGAAAGAGGGCGATGCCTTCCGATTTGTCGTCTTGCTCGCGTTTGGTGTGCAACCAGGCTTGTTCGAAAACTTCGCGGGAAAGTATCATTCTTCCGCAACCGGGGTCGGCAATGTAGAACTTGACGGGGAGGTTGTTTTTTTTCTTTATCTTGTATAGTACCACGTAGTGGCATTGGTTCCAATACAAAATACACGGCCCGCTGAATTTGTACAAGAGCGCGTCCAGCGTCAGTTGGAAGGCCGAGGTCTGGAAACCGTAGTATTCGGCAGCCGCCTTGATGCCCCGCATGGAGGCGCCGTTATTAGTCAGGAAGGCGTGGTTGCGGATATTTTCCAGCTTGAAAAATTTGCCGTAAAAAGAGGCTATAGACTGCAGGCAGGTAGCGCCGCAGTCTAATGTGTCTCGTTGGTAATAACAGGGAAATCTTCTTTCAAACATAGATGTTCCGGGTTACTTTAACGGCTTTTGGACAGTTCGGATCGGGATAATCCCAATTTTCGTCTCCATAGGCTTTGATTATTTCTTTCCAACATACCCCGCCGTATTCGTACCGGCATTTTTCAAATATATCACAACTCTTGCAGGGGCTTTGGTGTCTGATCTTCTCTTTACTTATATAATACAAATCTAATGCTTTTTCTGAATTCCATATCTCTTCGATGGTTTGTTTTTTCAGATCGCCGATGATAAAGCGTTCTTTCCAATATAATTCTTCGCATATCGTTACCTGGCCGTCGGGCAAAATAAACAGGCTGGAATAGTTGGCCGCGCAGAAAATGTTTTTGAAAGGCGTATAGAATTTTTCCTTTTCTTCCTTTGTCAGTTCGTCCGGGTTGCGATGTTTTTTGCCGCTTAAATTTCCGCTTACTAGTTTGAAATGGGTGCGTTTTGTTTTCAGATCGTCGAAGTAAGCTATCAGTATATCGAGTTTCTCCTGGCTGATTTTGATATTCGGAAAACGGTCTTTCGCCTTGTAAAGCGTGGAGGCGGCTACGTCGACTTTCCAGACGGAAATGTTAGGCATGTCTTTGATCAGGTCGTAGATGGAATACATGTCTTCCAGCGAATCGTTGAGGTTGGTCAAAATGGTATGTATCCTGACTTCGATGTTGTGTTTGGCCAGCAACCGGAACGTTTCTTTTATTTTGGCGCAATAGTCGTAATGCACGTTCAAAATGGGCGTTATGTGGTTTTCCAGCAAGGTGTCGAGCGATACTTGCAGGTCGTGTACGCCCAGGGTTTTTAAACTTTGAACGATAGTTTCGGTGATAGGCACCTTGGTGGAGATATAGGGGTCGTATCCGTTGTCGTGCAGTTCTTTCAAGATCTCTTTCCAATGGGGATAGAGGAAAAATTCGCCTCCGATCACTTCAAACGAGAAGACGCCGAGCTGTTTAGCTTCCCGGATTACTTCGCGCATTCTTTCCACCGGAATGGCTTCGGCCGGAACTTCGCGGTTGGCGTAGCAATAGATGCAATCGGTGGCGCATTGGGTAGTGGCCATGAAGGTCAGCCGCGAAGGGGTTTGATGGCGGTCGAGCCGGAGGTTCGGCTTTTCGTAGCGGAAGTCGTCGGGGTTGTAGCTGGGGTAGTCGTTCACGAGCACCAAGGTGCGCGGGGGGAAGAATACGCCGGCCTGATCGGTTACGTTGATCCGGATGCTCTTGGGGTTTTCGAGTACTTTTCGTACAAAGCTTTCTACTTTTTCAAAGGGAATGCCCAGGTAGTCGGCGGCTTTTTGAATGCCTTCCGTCAGCTCGATGCCGTTGAAAAAGGAGAGGATCATGGCATGGATGGGATGAATTACCGATTCTACGTTCATTTCTTTGGTTCGTAGCGGCTCTTTGGTCATCAACAGGGCCCGGCCTACGTCTTTTTTTAGTATGTAATCTGGATTGATGGCTACTTTCATGGGATATAATGGGATTAAAGGATCTGTTTTGAAAGAGATAAAGAAGGGAGGAGGCGTTCTCCTCCCTTCCGTCAGGCTACGTAAAAGACATGCAGCTTGATGTGTTGTGGCAGAAGCAACCGCCGTTTACCGAGTTTAATTCTTCGTCCAACAGCTCGCGAGCTTCCATGGCCAACAATTCTTCTGCATCCTGATGCAGGTCTTTTTTCAGTGATTCCATACATGTAAAAATTTAAAATTACGTCTACTCTATTTTAGCTTTTCGACAACCGCATTATGCGTTTACCGGTTTTAAAAACCGGCGGAATGTGAACTTTCTCAAACTTCGTATGATTCGTTGGTAGGTTTCTTCTTTATCGGTCGTTTGGTTGGTCGCCATCAGGGCGGCCAGGGCGGCGGGCGTAATCGGTTTGCCGTATTTGGCGATACTCCGGATCAGGGCTCCCAGGCCTTGCAGGCAGTCTTCCACCACCACATAATCGTAGTCGGCCAGCAGGGTGGGTTTGAATACCGCCAGGTAGCTTTTGGCGGGGTGTATCTCTATTTCCGGCGCTTTCGTTACGTAGTGGGAAAGCGTGATCATGTGTACGTTGTCGGCCACGGTCAGCGGGATATTCTCGAAAAGACTGTCGTCGAGCATCGTGGCTTTAAAAATGGCCTCGTTTTCTTTTTTCTCGGCTTCCCAGAAGGCTTTTTTCGGTTGTTTGCGGATTTCTAGTTCCACCCCGAATTTGAAGTTTTCCAGTTGATACAGGTGAGGGTCGATTCCCCATTGCTCGGGACGGCCGGCTACCTTGTCGCGAAATTTGAAACAGGTGTGAACGACGTCTGCATCCCATACGTCGGCAAAATCGAAAGGTTGCGGCGTTTTGTCTAAGACGCGGGGAAAATAGGTGTAGACCTGCTGGTAAGCTATTTGCCCGAGATCGAGGGAAATACAAGGGGGCAACGTGGCTGTTTTCTGCAAAATAGCTAGTAAGCTCGTCATCATTTCCGGGGCTATGTTTTCGCTGGCGCAAGCTTCTTCTCCCGCCGGTTTATCGGGAAAAGCTTCTCCTATGCTCGGTGTGTCGGCTGAAGTTTCTCCTTCGGTCTGTCCGCCCTTGGAAACGGCCGTATGTATTTGGCAAAGTTCCGCTATTTCCGGAGGAAACTGGCCTGGTTGACGCGTCAGGGCCCAGGCGCGTACACGGTTGATCTCGGCCAGCGTATCGGGCCTGATTTCAGCCCGGTCGGCCTTGTTTTTTTCCAGATAGTCGTTTTCATATTCCAGTAGCCTGACGATCAGCCTGTCAACCGGGTCGGGAGAGTGGAATAGCGGGCGGCAAGCCAGCAAAACCAGCCAGATACCGGTCGTTCCGTTGGCAGTTCCGGCCGGAAGATAATACCGTCCGGGGCAAACTTTAATTTGGGCGACTAGTTTTTCCGACAATTGGCGGGCTTTCTCGACGGCCGCTTGCTCGCCGGTTAGATAGTAATAGTAGAGCCAGGCCGTTAACGTGCCGGCTAAACCTTGGCCTAAACTTATTTGCTGATAGTTCAGGTATAAAGTATCCAGCAGACCACGGCTGCATGCCAGATAGCGGGCCTCTCGCGTGCGTTCGTATAGCTGAAGCAAGGCCAGTATGCAACCGCTATCCCCGTCGGTCAACGTAGGATTGCGGTACGACTGTGCCTTCGCTTTTTCTATCAGCCGGTCGGCTTCGGCTACGTCGCCGGTGGTCAGTATGTTTCGGATGATCGGCGCCAATCCGTTGCGGATAAGGCCGGTCGGTCGGGTCGAGTCGGGATTTTTCATCGTATTATATGATATTTTTTCGAGTCAGTTCGATAATCCGGTAATAATAGTCGGGAAATTCCTGAAGCAGCAGCCGGCTTATATCGGCGCCGATATGGTATAGTTTTTTATAGGTTCCCAACGCGTGGGCGTAGCTCATCTGATTGGGAATTTTATAAAACAGCGCCATGCCTTCCAGGTTTCTTACCGAGTCGAATAACAGGTTTACTTTCAGGTTTTTCTGCCGGGCCAGGCAATGGAAAAGAAACTGCTCGAATATCATATTGAACCCTCCTATATTGGGGGCCAACCGGTGAAGAATAGCGTGGTTGCGGTCGACGAACTCGAAAGCTTCGCGGGTATACTCTTTGAAAAAAGCCATGTTTTTGCCTCCCAGGATGCCGGCA
Source organism: Tannerellaceae bacterium (assembly GCA_048465615.1). Taxonomy (GTDB): domain Bacteria; phylum Bacteroidota; class Bacteroidia; order Bacteroidales; family Tannerellaceae; genus Parabacteroides. Next base: position 10,116 of record DBFWLD010000022.1, on the reverse strand, counting down.
TTCACTTCGATCACATCGGTCGTCGTTTCCATTTCTTGCCGCATGGCTTGGGGAAAATAATCCAGTTTCCCTTTCAAGCTTTGCACGTACTGAATGTTATGTTCGAAATTCGTTTCGTTATTTTGTCCGATAAGCTCACCGTTCATTAAGTCTTCCGGCAGCATTTTCCAGATATAAACATCCGAATCGACATGTAAAAAAGGCTCGTCTTGTATGGAATAAGCATATAGTTTGCCTAGTGCCCATAGTTGATGATTGTAATCGTTTAAACAATCAAGTTCTACTTTTACGGTATTATAAGGCAATTCTAAAATGTCGTAAAGTACTTCTTTTCCGTATTTATCGGTTACTAATTCGATGTGGCCGTATAGCTGTTTGAATTTAAGACAACTCAATGCCCAACTCATATAATAAAAAGTATTACGGCTCCATCCGCCTCTATCCCGGTAAATTGCATCGGAGTTATCGTGCTTTTTGATAGGGAGAGACCAAAAGCTATGTATGATTTTCATGATAAAAGGCTTCTCTTGTGATAGCAATATTTAAAATAAGTATGTTTAATAATCCCGTAAGTATAGTCGTTGCCCTGCCGCGCGGAAAGAGCGTGGCAGGCAAAATTGGCCTAAAGTGGAAGCTGAATTTGTTTCCCCTTTACGTATGGGTGTTGGAATTTATTGATTATGAGCTGGTTTGTGATTCCTGTATTGCTTTTCAATAAATAGTAGACTTAATTTTTATTAAGCGGTAAATCACTCTTTTATACCGGATATGCTTAAAAGAGACAAAAGGTAATAATAATATCGATGTCTTCATTTTGTTTGTTGTAGATGATGTTTTAATAAAGGATGTCGCCGCAAATATAACAAGTGAATTTGTATAAACAAAATATTTGAGAGATTTTTTTAGCTTATTTGTTGGATAATTGGTTTTGTGAGGTTTGTGATATTTGAATGTTTTAAATTGTTTGGTTGTTTTCTTTTTTATGGTAATAATCCGGTACAAGCGGTGTGCGGATTTTGTACAAGCATTTTTTTTAATACGAGTGAGCGTTATTTAATGATCCGGATGCTTTTTAATTTACTGGAAGACAAAAGAAGGAAATTTAGGAGTGATTGGCTGAAGGTTATAATGCGCATAGGCGATTTTAAGTTAATTTAAAAGATGGCTTCTAAACCTTTCAGGTCTGTAGCAGTCTTATTAACAACAAAGTAGAAAGTCTTTAAGGTTATGAAAAGGTTTCAATGGGTATGGATGTTAGGGATTGGCCTGCTTCTGGGAGGCCAATCCCTTTCTGCACAAAGCCGGCAAGAAAAAAAAGAGGCAAAGGAAAAGGCTGTAAAAGAGCAGATCGATAGCGGGCGGTTCCGCATACAAGTAAATCGGGCACTTCCTGCGGCAGGAGGCGCGGTTAATCTGACAACTCCTTATTCCCTTGAATTATACGGCGATTCGGTAAAGGCTGATCTGCCTTATTTCGGTCGCGCCTACTCGTTGCCCTACGGAGGCGGCGAGGGGATGCGTTTCGAAGCGCCTGCCGGCGAGTACCAATTGACGTACGACAAAAAAGAGGTAGCTCGTATTCAGTTTAAGGCCCGTACCGACGAGGATTTGTATACGTTTAATCTCCGTATTTTTCCCGGAGGCTCGGCTACGATCAACGTCGTGCCTGTTCATAAGCAGGGGATTCAATACCAGGGAGTACTTATACCGGCGGTTGCGACAACCGATCTTCCGGCTCTACCGTGAAGAATTTTCCCTGCCAGGTGTTCCGCTCCCGGATACGGCGGCGCACCTTTTCGGTAAATTCGTAATTCTTTAATCCCCAGTCGGGGGCAATCAGCAATTCTTTGGGCGACTGGGAAACGAATCGTTCCACCACGACGGCGGGTGATAGCCGTTCGAGGAAATCGATGGCCAGGTCGATGTATTCGTCGGCCGTATAGAGCTGAAACTCTTCCGGCTTTTCGGCATATTCGCGGGCCATCCGCGTGTGGCGGATAAGCTGCAATTGGTGCAACTTGAGGGTGGTGAGCGGCAGGGCGGAAAGGCGGCCGGCATGAGAGAGGATTTCCTGGCGTGTTTCCCCCGGTAATCCTAAGATCAGGTGCGCGCCGGTATAAATACCCTTTTCTGCCGTCCGGCGTATGGCTGCTTCCGCTTCCGCGTAGGTGTGCCCGCGGTTGATGCGCATCAGCGTCTTGTCGAGCGTGCTTTCCACTCCATATTCTACCAGTACGAACCGGCGCCGGGCTAACTCTGCCAGGTAATCCAGCAAGCCGGAGGGCATGCAATCGGGTCGTGTGCCGATAATGAGGCCGGCTACCTGAGGGTGTGCCAAAGCTTCTTCATACAAACCTTTCAAGGTTTCCAGCTCGGCGTATGTATTGGTATAAGCCTGGAAATAGGCCAGGTATTGCATGTCGGGATATTTGCGCGAAAAAAAGCGGAAGCCTTCTTCCAATTGCTCCCGCACGCTTTTCGAGGTATGGCAATATTCCGGACTGAATGTTTGATTATTACAATAAGTACATCCGCCCCAGCCTTTCGTCCCGTCGCGATTGGGACAAGTAAAGCCTGCGTTAATCGATATTTTCTGTACTTTGAAAGGGAAAATTTTCTTTAAAAACTCCCCGAATTCCTGATAAGTTTTCATATTATTCACACACAAAGATAAGGCATAATCTTCATTTAACACGATTAAATGTTAACTTTGCCACTTAAAAACTGAAACATTGGTATTCATGAAACGACTAGGTTATTGCTTACTGCTTTCGCTAGCCCTTGCAGCAGGCGCATCTGCCCAGAACGGAAACAAGCAGATCGATTTGAAAGAAATCACAGACGGCCGGTTCCGTCAGTCGACGGATGTCGGCGAAATACGCTCCCTGCCCGACGGCCAACACTACACGGCCATGAACAAGGCCCGCAACATGATTATAAAATACTCCTACCGCACCGGCCAGCCGGTAGATACCCTTTTCAATGCCCTGACGGCCCGCGAATGCGACTTCGACGACTTCGAGGGCTACCGCATCAGCAGTACCGGACACCGGATTCTGGTCTGGCGCGAAACCGAGCCTATCTATCGTCGCTCGTCGAAAGCCCGCGTATACGATTACGACGTGCGGCGCAATTACGTAAAGCCGCTCGCCGAGGCGAAAAGCAAACAAATGATTCCTACCTTTTCGCCCGACGGCCGCATGTGCGCCTATGTACGCGACAATAATATCTGGCTGAAAAAATTCGATTACGATACCGAAGTGCAGGTTACCAAAGACGGCGAACTGAATAAAGTACTTAACGGCACGACCGACTGGGTATACGAAGAAGAATTTGCCGTTACCAATCTGATGGCCTGGTCGCCCGACAGCGAATACCTGGCCTTCGTGCGTTTCGACGAATCGGAGGTACCCGAGTATTCCATGCAGGTATATGGCGACGGCCTTTATCCCGGCTATTACAACTACAAATATCCTAAGGCCGGACAGAAGAATTCGAAGGTAACTCTTCACGCTTACAGCGTAGCCACCAAAGATACGAAGCAACTCGACGTGCCGGTGGAAGGCGACTTCTATATTCCCCGCATCGTGTTCACCCGGAATCCGGATCAACTGGCCGTGATGACGCTAAACCGCCAGCAGAACCTGTTCAATATGTACTACGCCAACCCCAAGAGCGGCGTTTTCCGTTTGATTCTGCGCGAAGAAAACAAAGCCTATGTCGATTCCGACTGGCTCGCCTCCATCCATTTCCTCAAAGACGGATTTACCTATGTGAGCGAGCAGGACGGCTATGCCCATATCTACCTTTATTCGCCCACCGGCGTGCTGCAACGCCAGGTTACGAAGGGCAATTGGGACGTTACCCGCTTTCTGGGCATCGACGAGGCCACGCAAACCGTATATTACCAATCGGCCGAAGAAAGCCCTATCCGCCGCTCGATCTATAAGGTCGACGCCAAGGGGGTGAAAACCAAACTGTCTGCCGAAGAAGGCACCAACAATGCCGAATTCAGCGACAATTTCGCCTACTATGTAAATACCTTCTCCAATGCTTCCACCCCGGCCCGGATCACGGTAAACGAAACGAAAACCCGCAAACCGCTCCGCGTATTGCAGGACAACGCCGCTCTGAAAGAAAAGCTGGCCGGTTACCGCTTTTCGCCCAAAGAATTTATCACCGTCGAAACCCCTTCGGGCTACGAGCTGAACGCGTGGATGGTGAAACCGGCCGACTTCGATCCGTCGAAAAAATACCCGGTGATGATGACCCAGTACAGCGGCCCCAACTCGCAGCAAGTACTCGATCAGTATGGATTGGATTGGGAGCACTACCTGGCTTCGAAAGGCATCATCGTGGTATGTGTGGACGGCCGCGGCACAGGCGCGCGCGGCGAAGCTTTCCGCAAATGCACCTACCTGAGGATGGGCGAACTCGAATCGCGCGACCAGATAGAAGCCGCCCGGGCCTTGGGCAAGCTGCCTTATATCGACAAAGACCGGATGGCTATCTGGGGATGGAGCTTCGGCGGATACAATACCCTGATGGCGCTCAGCACGGGCGACGGCACGTTCAAGGTGGGCATAGCCGTGGCTCCCCCTACCGATTGGAAATATTACGACACGGTCTACACCGAACGGTTTATGCGTACGCCTCAGGAAAATTTCGAAGGTTATGCCGCCACTTCCCCGCTCAAGAAGGCGGCCGATTTGCAAGGCCGTTTGCTGCTGGTGCACGGCACGGCCGACGACAATGTGCATTTCATGCAAACCCTGGAGTATGCCGAAGCCTTGGTGCAAGCCGGCAAGCAATTCGATATGCACATCTATAAAGACAGGGACCACGGCATCCGCGGCGGCAACACGCGGCATCACCTCTATACCAAAATGTCAAACTATTTATTCGAACATTTATAATGGCGGAACATTTGAAAAAACCGGATTGGCTGAAAATCCGTCTCGGAGGAAACGAACAGTTTACCCGTACGAAAAGCATCGTCGAGTCGCATTGCCTGCACACGATCTGCACCAGCGGCAAATGCCCTAACATGGGCGAATGCTGGAGCCGGGGGACGGCTACCTTTATGATAGCCGGCGATATTTGTACCCGTTCGTGCCGGTTTTGCAATACCCTTACCGGCCGGCCTCTGCCGCTGGATGCGGAAGAACCGGCGCGTGTAGCCGAAAGCATCCGGCTGATGGGCCTCCGGCATGCCGTGGTTACTTCGGTCGACCGCGACGATTTGCCGGATTTGGGAGCCGCCCATTGGGTGGAAACCATTCGTTGCATTAAAGCCGTCAATCCGGAAACCACCCTCGAGGTGCTGATTCCCGATTTCCAGGGACGGATGGAATTGGTCGATCGGGTGGCGGAAGCCGCGCCGGAGATCATCTCGCATAATATGGAGACCGTCAGTCGGTTGACGCCGGCCGTACGCAGCGCGGCCCGTTACGAAACCAGTCTGGACGTGCTCAGGCGGATCGCCGCCCGGGGCGTAACAGCCAAGACGGGCCTGATGGTGGGACTGGGAGAAACCGAGCAAGAGGTATACGAACTGATGGACGACGTAGTGGCTGCCGGCGTTTCGGTACTTACCATCGGCCAATATTTGCAACCTTCGCGGAAAAATATCCCTGTGGCCGAGTACATAACGCCCGAGCGTTTCGAAATTTATCGTTTGAAAGCCTTAGAAAAAGGGCTACCCAAAGTAGAGAGCGCGCCGCTGGTGCGTTCGTCGTACCATGCGGAAAAGCATGTGTGAGGGCTGAACCTTTAGGTATGTTTTTTGTTGTTTAATATAATGATGAAAGGAAAGGGGAAAGGAATGGAGTATGTAAAAAAAGGACTGGATAATCAGGCCATCGGCCTTGCGCCGTTGCTCCTGTTTATGTTTTTGGATAATTATTTTTCTTATTTGCTGTCCTTCCTGATCGGATTTGCCTTTTGTTTCGTATGTGTAGTCTTGTTTCAGATACTCTGGCGAGACAAGGTATACCAATATATGCTGCTGCCTTCGGCCGCTACGCTGATTCTTTTTGCCGGGTTCCTCTGCTTGAAACTGGAACCCGTTCTCTTTATCTACTCCCCCCTGATTACCGAACTATTGCTCGTCGTGGTCCTTACCTTGGTGGGATTCACCCGGCGAACAGTCATCAAGCGGGTACGCGATTCCAACAATCCCCGTTTTAAGCGTACCCTGGTGCGCACCACCCTCAACGAGTTTTATTTTGTTTCCCAACTTACCCAGAACGTCTACACCTTGCATCTGTTTGCCATCCTGGTATACAGCATCATGCCCGACACCATGCACAGCCCCAGAGTAGAGCAATTCATATATCGCGAGCTGGGTATCGTAATCGGTGTGGCTATCATGGTATACGAGCAAATCCGCCTTTCGCTGATGCGCGGCAGCCTCGAAAAGGAGATGTGGTTGCCTGTGTTGAACGAAAAAGGAAAAGTATCCGGGTGCATCGCCCGTTCGGTCAGCCGTTCGTTGCCGAAGAAATATTATCACCCGGTAGTACGCGTAGCCGTGCTTTACCGGGATATGCTCTACCTGGTGAAACGCAGCAGCGAAGAATATATTTCTCCCGGTACCCTCGATTATCCCTTTCACGGCTATGTGCTCTTCCGCCATAGCATCGAAAGCACGGTGAAAGAACTGATCGGCCCCTTGGCCGGAGACAAACGCATCGCTCCGCGGTTCCTGATTCGCTATACCTTCGAAGACGAAAAAGTGAAACACCTGGTGTCTTTATACGTCATTAGCCTGAGCAGCGAAACCCTTTTAGAGAAGATCAAGCAACCCACCGGCAAATTATGGACGCCCAAACAGATCGAGGAAAATCTGGCCTCCGGTATTTTCAGCAGTTATTTCGAGAAGGAGTTTCCTTACCTGCAAAACACCGTTCTGCTGGCCGAACGTTTCTGTAGCCGCGATTTTTCCGACGACTGCGCTGAGGGGGCCGCCGATGCTTCCCATACCCGAGCCGATGCTTCCGCTGCCCCCGCCGGCGGCTCGGGAGCCGGCCAGGGCGATACCGCCCGGCCTGACGCCGATATGCCCGCCCGCTAAGATGCCGCTGCCGGTCATCTTCCCGGCAGTCGTTGCCGCGGGGCGGTCTTAACGGAAGGTCGCGCCCCCGGCCGTTGCATGTCGGTCGTGCCTCCGGTCATTCCCCGTCGGTCGTGCCCTCGGCCGTTTCCTACCGGTTGCCCAGTTCGATCACTTCCAGATCTTTAATTTCTTTCCCTTCGATGGCAAAACGTACCAGCGTACGCACATGGTGAAAACCGCTTTTCCCCGCCGCGCCCGGATTGATATGCAGGCAATGCAAGCTTTGGTCGAATCCCACCTTTAAAATATGGGAATGCCCGGTGATAAACAAATCCGGGCGCGTCGCATACAACTGCGGCCGGATCTCGGGATTGTAACGCCCCGGATAACCGCCGATATGCGTCATCATCACCTTTACCTCCTCTATCGTAAAATGAGCCACTTTAGGGTATTGCAGCCTAAGCGCCCCGCCGTCGATATTGCCGTATACCGCCCTGAGGGGCTTTAACGCGGCCAGCCGGGCCGCCAGCAAATCGGAACCTATATCCCCCGCATGCCATATTTCATCACACTGGGAAAAATACGTAGCATACTTATCGTCCCAATAACCATGCGTATCTGAAAGAAGACCAACTTTAAACATAAGCATTTCGTTTATTTGGGCAAAAGTATCTATATTTACCGAACCGAAGATAAGAATAGTATGGAGAATTCATATCAATACTTTAAACGGGACGTAAGTTGGCTGTCGTTCAACTACCGCGTCCTGTTGGAAGCGGAAGACGACGATCTTCCCGTTTACGAGCGTATTAAATTTCTTTCCATCTATTCCTCCAACCTGGAGGAATTTTACGAAATCAGGGTAGCCGAGCACCGGGGCGCGATCATGCAAAAGAATTTTGCCGAAGAGAGCGGAGCCGAAGCCGAAGAAACGCTTGCCGAGATTACCCGCGAAGTAAACCGCCAACAGCGGGAATACTATCGTATATTCTCCGAAAAAGTGTTGCCCGAGTTAAACCGCCAGCACATCTACCTCTATCAGGACAGCCGCCCCGAACCTTTTCATGAAGACTTCGTGCGTAATTATTTTAACGAAGAAGTCTTTCCTTTCCTGGCCCCGGTCATGATTCAGGCCGGAGACATACGCACCTTTATCCGCGATAGGCGGCTGTACCTGGTCATCCGCATGGTAAAAAAGAGCAAACGCCTGGCCGAGGCCGGCCAGGCTCCCGAATACCATTACGCCCTGATGAAGATTCCTTTCGCCAAAGTTCCCCGCTTCATCGAGCTGCCGCCACACGAAGGATGCTTCTACATCATGTTTATCGACGATATTATCCGTGCCAACCTGGAAAGCATTTTTCCCGGCTACCATATCGACAGTTGCTACAGCATCAAGATTTCCAGAGACGCCGATATTTATCTGGAAGACGAGAAAGGCGGCAACCTTATCGAAAGCCTGCGCAAAAAGGTGAAGAAGCGGAAGATAGGCGCCCTGAGCCGCTTTATGTACGACCGCGCCATGCCGGCCGATTTCCTGGCCTTCGTCTGCGAAGCGTTCGGCATTACGACCGACGATCTGGTGGTAGGCGGACGCTATCTGAATTTGCAGGATTTGAGCAAGCTGCCCAATCCCCGGGGAAAGGTGTTGGAACAACAGGTGCCGGCCCCGATGCGGGTACCTTTTCTCGAGCCTAACCGCTCGATATTCAAAATCTTGAAAAAGCGCGACATCCTGCTGCATTTCCCCTACCAATCGTTCGACTATTTGCTTCGCTTTTTGATGGAAGCCGCTTTCGAGCCGAAGGTGGCCGAAATCAAAATCACCCAATACCGGGTGGCCGAAAATTCCGCCGTGATCAATACGCTGGTCAGCGCAGCCAAGAACGGCAAGAAAGTAACGGTATTTGTGGAGTTGAAGGCCCGGTTTGACGAAGAAAACAATATGCGTACGGCCGAGCGGATGGAGCAGGCCGGCATCCGTATTATCTATAGCCTGCCGGGGCTGAAGGTACATGCCAAAGTGGCCGTCATCTTGCAAAAGCCTACGGAAATGGGCAACAAACGCCGGAACTATGCCTATTTGAGTACCGGCAATTTCAACGAAAAAACAGCCAAGATCTATTCGGATATGGCGCTGCTGACTTCCCACGAGGAAATTATCGGCGATATTAATCAGGTGTTCGCCGTGCTGGAAGGAAAACTTACAGCGCCGTCTTTCCGGCATCTGCTGGTGGCCCGGTTTAATATGGTGTCGTGCCTGACGGGCATGATCGAACGGGAAATCGCCCACAGCCGCGAGGGGCGCCGGGGCAGGATCGTTTTGAAAATGAACGGGCTTCACGATCAACATATGATTGACAAACTGTATGAAGCCAGCGAAAACGGCGTGGAAACGGATCTGATTGTCAGGGGAATATGTTGCCTGATGCCCGACCGTCCTTTCAGCCGCAACATCCGCGTTACCCGTATTGTGGATATGTTTCTGGAGCATGCCCGTATCTGGTATTTTTATAATGACGGCAAAGAAGAGGTCTACCTGACCTCGGCCGACTGGATGCGGCGCAACCTGAACCGGCGCATCGAGACGGCTTTCCCTATTCTGGATCCGGAAATCAAACAGGAGATTATCCGGATTCTGGAAATCCAGCTCAGCGATAACGTGAAGGCTTGCCGTATCGACGACCGGCTGCGCAATGATTTCAAATACGACGACCGGCCGGAAAAGGTGCGTTCGCAGCTTGCCATTTACAACTATCTCAAGGAGAAATACGCGACCGCGGCCGAGGAGAAAAAAGAGGGGCACGACGAAGGAAAACAGGCCCTTCTGCATAAAAATTCCGTACAATAAGTCGGGGCTGAAAAGGCGACAAACAGGCTGTTTTGCATCTGTTTGAAAAACAGCCTGTTATACGAAGCGTTTTTTGGATGCCGATGGAGTTCGGATTTCATGCCGGCCTTAGATTTACATCGTAATAGGAAAGATAAAAAAGAAACAATAGATTTGTAGCATAAATGAAAGGGAAGCCGAGAGTGAACCGATCATGCCAGTGAAAGAT
>DBFWLD010000021.1:0-5065 GCA_048465615.1 Tannerellaceae bacterium | reverse complement strand
TAAACTCGCTTCGCCCGGGACAAAGGCGGCTCCGAACCGCTCAGACTTCACCCTCCGCTTCACGCCCATCCGCTAAGGCCCTTTGTAGAAAGCTTCGCTTTCTGTGGGGATGGCCGATAACGGTTGTAGTTGTGGTTGGGTTTGGGTGAAGGGAGGTGGGAGTTTGGGGGGATGGTTTTGCAAGGCTATTGGCAAGATATATTCCTTGCTTTACTTTTTATTTAAATTCGTGTCTGGGGATGGTTGGTTTTATAGGTTTGCGGGGTGAGTTTTTTGCTGTTTCTATTTGTTTCTATTTGCTTGTATTCGTTGAGGGGAGGGGGGATATTTGATAGGTTTTTGGGGGGGAAGTGTTAAGATAGATGAAGAAATCATAAGGAAGGAAGGGGGTGGGCTGTTTTTTTCTATATTTATTTAATTTGAATCGCTCTGAAGGGCGGAAGGTTCCGACCGGACGGTATGGCTTCGGCCCGAGGGAATGGGGGATTGATGATTGAAACAAATACGGATAGTTTATGAAAACAAGAATTTTATGGGGGGTGTTCTCTCTGTTTTGCTGCGCTATAGGTCTGGCAGGTTGTGGCGATGAAGAAAATACTGGCCCGGTTCCCGGGCCTGACGATGTGCACGATGTTTATCTGAGCCCCTCCGTGTCGCGGGGCAAAACCGCTCTTGTCAAAGAAAGGTTGCTTCCGGTCTATCTGGGCGTAGGCTATGATGTGACGGGAGAATATGCCTCTAATGGTTCTCTGCGGCAGAAGGTGGTCGATTTGGAGAAAGTGGGGGGCGATAGGGTAACGTCTTTGAGCGGGATGACGGCCGAGCATGTCTCTTTTCAGGGAAAGGATTATACGCAATTGCTGAAGTCGTTGATGGAAGAGGGAAAATTCGTTTCGCCCACGGGCGAAAAGTCTCACTTGCTGTTCGCTCATACCATCACTCGCAGCCACATCGCCGTAACTCCTTACGATTATTCTTCGCAATATGCCTTTGTATTGGATTTGTCGGGCAATCGCCTGGTGCGGCAGTCTTTGCAGACCTTGAACTTGAATTGGGATACCTGTTTGAGCGATGAATTCAAAGAGGCGTTGGCATACAGTTCTGCGCGGGAGGTGGTGGAGATGTTCGGCACGCATCTCTTGGTCAGGGCTTATCTGGGGGCTAGCGTGCGAACGTTATACCGCAGCGTGGTGGCGGCCGACGGCGAGAAGGCTGTCTTGTATGCTGCTTCGCGGGGAATGGAGGCTTGCCGGAGCACGGTTGTGGCAAGTAGTCATGCGCCTGCCGAAGAGGCGAAAAAGAATTATGACGAATCGATTGCCATCGCTTTCCAGGGAGGGGATTATGCCGCTCTTGCGGATGTGGTGGTCGTGCCGGGGGGAGGAATCTTGGGCGATCCGATCGATATTACTGCCTGGTTGTATGGGGTGGAGGAAACGAATTGCGCGTTGGCGGCCTTGCACGGCGAGGATTTGGTTCCTTTGTACGAGGTTGTTTCCGATCCGCAGAAGAAGCGGCAGATAAAGGAGGCTGTGGTCGAGCATATCGTTGCCAGCCAGCCTGGGCGCCTGGCTACTTCTGCGGTATTTCAGGCAACGGATGGCGAGCGTTACCGCTATGCTTGTTCGTATAAGGAGCTGGAGGGGCGCATGGACGCGGCGTTTGCGCAGAACGGCGTGTTGGGCAGCGTGTATAAGGTGCGGCAGGAGGGGATGGTTCCTCTCTACCGGTTGTCTGACGGGCAGTCCGATTGCCTGGCTACGGCCCGGGTGCTGGAAGACCGGCCTTCGATGGAATATGCGGAAAGCTTGGGGTATGTGTATGAGTCGTGGGAAAAGGGGACGGAAACGTTGTACGAAGTGAGCAGCGGCGAGGGGTTTGCTTATACCCCGGAGAAGAAGGAGGTTTATGGCGAGAAAGGTAAATGGAAACGTACGGGAAAAGAAATCCATATCATGCGGGGCGCCCGGTAGGCGATGCGTTGTCGCGGAGTTCTTTGGATGCTTTCCTTTGGTTCTGTCATTCGGAGTAAAAGGAGGAATGTGTGAATACGAAGCGGGAGTATGTGGGTTTCTCATGCCGTTTGGCCTGACAAAGGGATAGGGGGCGAGATTTCGGCAGAGGGCTGGGCGGTGGCGGCGGCTGTCTGTTTGGAACTGCTTTTCTTTTCTTCGCTTGCGGCCCGGTGTGCTTGTTTGTGGCGGGGTGGCGGTAAGGGAGGGAGGATTCCGGCTGCAAAAGCCTTTGTGGCGGGGATGCGGAAAATCCTTTTTCCCTGTCTGTGTCGCAGTTCGCAGGTTTTTCTTACTTTTGCCGGAAATGACAGCTTCATCGTCGTGACGATCGAACCGAAAAACATACCGCATGAACCGATCTCTATTTACTTACATCCTTTCGGCCGCTTTCGGCCTCTTTGGTTTTTCAATTCCGGCCGCCGCCCAACTGGCTGAGCGGCTGTATGCTTCCGACTACCGGATCGATCCCGATCGCAAAGGAGAATTGCGCGTGGAAATCGATAATATCAGTTTCTTCAAAGACAATGAGTATGCCGGTTCGGTGATGGCCGGCTATTCGCTTCCCGGGCTATGGGTGCAGCCTCGGCTGGCTTATTATCCGCTGGCGAACATCAAGGTGGAGGCGGGGGTGCACCTGCTCAAATATTGGGGGGCCACGAAATACCCGGCGATGGCTTATATCGACATCGCCCGGTGGAAAGGCGACCAATACCAGCGGGGGGTGCATGTGCTGCCTTTCTTCCGTGCTCAGATGGCTGTTTCCGATCGCCTCGATATTGTGTTAGGCAATTTGTACGGGGGGGCGAATCACCGGCTGATCGATCCTTTGTATGCGCCCGAGTTGAATCTGACGGCTGATCCGGAAGCCGGGTTGCAGTTGCTCTATCATTCGCCGCGGTTCGATTTGGATGCCTGGGTGAACTGGCAGAGTTTTATTTTCCGCGACGACGTGCATCAGGAGGCGTTTACGGTGGGGTTGTCTACCCGGGTGAAACTGGGCCGGGAGGAATCGCCGTGGTCGTTTTATATTCCGGTGCAGGCGTTGGCGCAGCATCGGGGTGGAGAGATCGATACGATTCTTTCGGCTTCGGTGCAGACGTTGATGAACGGGGCGTTGGGCGTGGGTGTTACCTGGCAGCCGCGCCGGCGGTGGCTGAGGGAAGTGGGGGCTGAGGCCGATGTGCTGGGGTATTATCAGCAGGCGGGTAGCTTGTGGCCCTTCGAAAGCGGGGTGGCTTGGTATGCCCGGGCGTGGGCGGATGTGGCCGATTTCCGGGTGAAAGCGGCTTATTTCCAGGGTGATAAATTTATATCGATGTATGGGTTGCCTTTTTACGGGGCGGTTTCCACCAAGGAGCCGGGGCTGACGTACCGGCATCCCGGGACGGGGTACGTGGGGTTGGAGTATACGTATCGTTTTAGTCCGGGGTATGCGATCGGGGCCGAGGTGGAGGTGTATTACCGGTTTGCTTCCGACGGGGTGTATCCGGCGCGGCCGGAGGATTCGGGTGTGCCGGGAGATGCCGGAAGTTCAGGGGGCTCGGGGGCTGCCGGGGCTTCGGGGCAGATGGCCGCAGTGGAGATGTCGGGGGCTGTGGCGGCTTGGCCGGTGCGTTCGGGCTCGTCGGGTGTGCCGGCGGCGCGGGTTGCCGGGCAGATCGTCGGGCGAGGTACGCCGGCGGGGGGCTCGGAAGGGGATATGCCGCCGTCGTCTGCTCCCCGGGTGGTGCGTCAAGGGAGCGCGACGAGTTTTTCGGCGGGGGTGTATGTGCGTATTTGTCCTTCTTTCCTGATTAAGAAACTGTTTTGATTTTTCGTAAACGACTATTTTAGTTAGTCGTCGGTTGTTTTCGCTTATGCTTTGAGCGTTTTTTCGAAGGCATGTCTCTCACGTTGATGAGCAGGATAGCGGGGTATCTCTGGCTGTCTGGCGAAGAAGTGGGAGGGGTATGCCTGGAAGAGTCGTCTCCAATCGGCAGGCGGAAAAATCAAAACGGTTTCTAAGGGGTTTGGGAAAGCGTAGGGGGTGAAGGGGGTACGGGGTTTTATTTTTTCTTGCGCAGAAGGTGGCTGCCTAGGTAGGCGAAGGCGATAAGGAGCCAGAGGGGGCCGAGGTGCCAGGGGGAGGGGCCGGTTTGGTTTTGGGTTTGTCGGGTGGTTTGGTTTTTTTCGGCGGTTGTGGTGGTGGCGAGGCGGCGGATTTCTTCTTCGTATTGGTATACTAGGGTTTGCAGGCTGTCGCAGGTGGCAGCGAGGTATAGGGTGTCTGTCCGGTAACGGGCGGTTAGGGTGGCGCGGCCTGTTTTTTGTGTGTAGGCGGCGCCGGGGGGTAGTTGGGCGAGGTTGGCGAGCGGAAGGGCTAGCCGGGCGTGGCTGCCGGCAAGGGTGGCGGGGGCGACGAGGATGTGCCGACGGATGGCGAGGCTGTCGGCTTGGCGGGTTTGATGTTGGTTGCCGGTGGCATGGGTGGTGGTGCGGGTGCGGCTTGCGCAGCTCGAAAGCAGGAGGCTGAGGCTGCCGAGGGTTAGTAGGAGTGTACGCAATGGGTTGTGTTTCATGTACTGTATTTTTTTTGAGTTGGTACGGGTTGGGATATATGTTGTATAACCTAAAAAAAGTTTTGTTTTTTTGTAGGTGGGTAATTTATTTTTACCGATATTTGTAAGTGAAAAAATAATAATTTTTCATAGTTAAGGTTTTGGTAAGAGACGGCTCAACTTGTGAAAGTGAGGCCGTTTCGTTTTTTATAGGGGATGGCGGCGGCAAAGCCGCTTTTTTCTTTTACTTTTGGCCCCGTCCAAAAGTAACAAAAAGTCAAGGGCTGAACCGTCTGGGCTACTCCGGGCAAAGTCTTCGCTGTTACCGTCTAAACTCGCTTCGCTCAGACAGGGACGGCGGCGTTGCCGCCTTTTCTTCTTACTTTTGGCCCCGTCCAAAAGTAACAAAAGATCAAGGCCTGAACCTCCAGGGCTACTCCGGGTGAATTTTGAGCTGTCACCGTCCAAACTCGCTTCGCTCAAACAGGGACGGCTCCGGGCGCTCAAAATTCA
>DBFWLD010000020.1:0-149944 GCA_048465615.1 Tannerellaceae bacterium | reverse complement strand
GTTTTTTTCGAAGGGTTTTCTGGCAAAAACTACTAAGCATTGATAACGAAAGCATTAGAGAAGAAAAAAAATCACCTGAAAAACAAACAGGAAAAAACTCTTTTCCAGGGAGAAATAAGTCTATATATAAGGTACGAGAAAAACATAGCCGGGCCTCCGAAAAATTATCACCTTGCCCCCCCTTAAATTCCTTCACACAGCTCCAAGGTGAATCTTTCTCAAAAATTTTAAGGTTCCCAAGACATATGTTCATTTTGTCATTTTGTCAAATAAAGTTATCCCTAGCGGATTATATCGGGATGAAACCCGGGAATAAATTTTGAAGCGATTCTCCGGGAGATAAGATATTACAAATAGACGGAAAAATATCGCCTACCATAAACATAAATCTTATAACTAAAGAATATGAATAACAATAATACCATATTCAATATCCATATTATACTATTTAACACTACAGAAAATACCGGGCTACACTCGCTTCCAGCTTAAAAACAAGCCTGTTTTTTCTTTATTTGCCCTTCGGTGAAAAAGCATCCAAAAATATTTTAATCTTTTTTCACTAAATTTCCTTGGTTATACCTTTTCAATTCCATGCTTATGGATTTAAAAATTCATTGCAGTGAAATTCCAAACGCACCGGCATGCGTTGCCAATCGGACAAGAAAGAACCCTATATGTTAACGAATGAAATCGAAAACTAAATTAAGTATAAAAATAAAAGCTAAAAGAAGCCACTTTATCAAATTCATTGTTACCAAATAAACTGATAATACAAAATTATGTCAATAAAAAATCAAAAACAAAAACATAATGATAATTCCTTCCCTACCTTTTTCCTTT
This sequence comes from Tannerellaceae bacterium, assembly GCA_048465615.1. Classification (GTDB taxonomy): domain Bacteria; phylum Bacteroidota; class Bacteroidia; order Bacteroidales; family Tannerellaceae; genus Parabacteroides. The sequence continues at coordinate 149,101 of DBFWLD010000020.1, read as the reverse complement.
TCCCCTCTCGTTTTTGGAGCCTTTTCTTGCTTCATCGAACACGTTTTTTCCGCCCAGCTTTTAAACTCCGCCCACTCTGCCCCCCTGAAATAGCTTCCAAATAGCTCTCCACCCACCTCCCCTATTTCCACATAAATCCCTACCTTTGGGGCAAATTCATTTCATACCTAAATCAATATCATGGAAATAAAACAGAAAGAAAACATCGGTTGGATCGATTTACTACGTATTATGGCTTGCTTTTTAGTCGTTTTTTCCCATTGTTGCGACCCCTTTGTCGCTCAATTCGACAACGACCGCACTTCGTTCCTGACCGGCGTATGGATGGGCAGTCTGGTACGCCCTTGCGTTCCTCTCTTCGTCATGATGACCGGCGTTCTGCTTTTCCCCGTCCGGGCCAACCTTGGCGACTTTTACAAAAAAAGGATCGGGCGCATCCTCATTCCGTTGGTTTTCTGGTCGATCGCTCTTCCCCTACTCTTTTTCGGCTACCTGAACTTTATTTATCCCGCCACCCAAAGCCCCTCTATTCCGGCCGATACGCATACGCTGGCCGATACCGTCAACAAAATATATACCTTTATCTTCAACTTCAATTACGATACCACTCCCCTTTGGTACCTCTATATGTTGATAGGCCTTTATCTGATCATGCCGGTTTTCAGCGTATGGATAGAACAGGCCTCGGCCAAAGAGATACGCAAAATCCTGTATGTATGGGGAATCAGCTTGGTACTTCCCTATATTAATATGGCGGCTCCCCTGGTGGGATATACCGGCAATTACGGCAATATGGGCATTTGGGGCGTCTGCGACTGGAATCCTTACGGATCGCTCTACTATCTCTCCGGCTTTATCGGCTACCTGGTGTTGGCCCGCTACCTGGTGAAATATCCCCTTGCCTGGAGCTGGAAAAAGACCTGGGCCATCGCCCTCCCCCTCTTTATCGCCGGATACCTGATCACCGCAGGCGGCTTTATACTTACCCAGGAATACTATCCCGGGAATTATGCCTACCTGGAAATCATCTGGTATTTTTCAGGAATCAACGTATTTATGATGACCTTCCCCATCTTTGTAATCATACAAAAATTGAAAATCCCTTCTTCGCCCCTGCTTTCGCGGGTGGCTTCGGCTACCTTCGGCATTTATCTTTGCCACTTCGTATTTGTAGCCGTGGCTTACGATGTATTCCGGATCGACACCTTGCCCATTTTCGTGCGCATGCTGTGCATGGCCTGCTCGGCATTCGTGGCGAGTTACCTGCTGACCAAAGCGCTGGCTGCTTTCCGGCTGACGCGCCGAACGGTCATGTAAATAAGGGTATTCCTCTCCTCTCTTTATAAATAATAAGTATTAATCGGTTAAAAATCAACGTCCCTTTCCAAATAGGTCGACACCAGTTTTTTCCCGATTTCGTGAATGGCCAGAAATTCACCCTCCCTATCTGTACGGATTGCAACCGGGCTTACGTCCGGTTGCAATCCGTAGCTGTTCGCGGGCAAACTCCGGTACCCGGCTTAACAAAAATACTTTCAATCTGGACAAAACCGGATTTTACCGGCAAAACAAATAATTATGCTCGTTGCGTTTGAAACGATACCGCTGGCGAGGCAGCGGCAAGGGGTCGTGCGTGGAAACCTCCCACCGCAACAGGCTCTCTACCATTTCGTTCTTTACCCGGGCATACCGTTCGTCGGCAAACCGGTCTTTCAGCTCCGAAGGGTCGTCTTTCAGGTTATACAGCCGGCCGTTACCGTCCATATCGTAAACCAGCTTCCAGTCGCCTTTGCGGAGCATCCGCATGGTGCCGCTCTGCGTCCAGGTATTCAGCTCGTCGAAAAACAAGCCCTTCTTCCCTACGGCGCCTTCCGCCTGGTAATCGGCCGCATCGGCGCGGGTGTAATACATGCCGCCGAATCCGTCTTGCGCCATCACGCTTTCGAATTCCTTTTCGGGATACGCCCGGCCCTGCAACAACGGCCACAGGCTGCGTCCCTGCACGCCTGCCGGTATTTCGGCGCCCATCACCTCGCAAAGCGTGGGGAAAATATCCACCAGGCTTACATGCGCCGGATGGGGAGCGGCAGAGGCTTTAATGCCGGGCCCCGTCCACTGCATCGGAATACGGGTAAGCACGTCGTCCATGCCCGCCCCCTTTTTCATCAGGCCGTACTCGCCCACGTAATCGCCATGATCGGCCACGAAGATGAAAATCGTGTTTTCGTATACGCCCGTCCGTTTCAATTCTTCTACGAGACGCGCCAGCTGGTCGTCGATAAGCCGGAGCATCCCGTGGTAATTGGAGCGCAACCGCTGCAAATTCTTCCGGTACCCTTTGTGACCCTGCTCCATCATATCGGAAAGCAGCTGGTACTCCTCACCTTTGGTTTTCATGTCCTCCGCCGAGCTTCCCAACGGCGGCAGCGACCCGGGCGGGAACATCGAATAATAAGGCTCGCATACCTGATAGGGATTGTGCGGCTCGGAAATGGAAAGCCACATCAGGAACGGGCTATCCGCCTGCGAGCCGATCCAGACGGACGCATCGTCGACCATCCGATAGGGTAGCTGGGCTTCCACGCCGTAAGGCGACGGTTCCATACAGGCATACATATCCAGCGTACCCAGGTATTTATCGAACGCCCGTCCTTTCTCGCTTTTGTTTTTCGACTCCTGGCCACCGTGGTTGTACGGACACCAGAAGTCCGCCCGTCCGGGTGTAAGATGCGAATGGTTTTTCCCTACCAAAGCGGTGACATACCCCTGCTCGTGCGCCACGTCGAAAAGGTCTTTCGTATAAAAGGCATCCTTGATGTTGTGGTTCGACTTTACGTGGGTGGCGCTCGGGAACCGGCCGGTCAGCATGGAAACCCGCGCCGGGCCGCTGGCCGGGGCGGAGGTATATGCCCGGTCGAACCACGTTCCTTCCTTCGCCAGCTTATCGGCAAACGGCATCGTATTGAGCAGATACCCTTCGCGCTGCAACAAGCCGGCCCGTAACTGGTCGGCCATAATCAGGACGATATTCGGCTTTTGCACAGGATTTTGCGCAATGGCCGAAGATAAGACGGTAGCCGACACGGACAGGCCGACGGCTATTTTTTTACCGATATGTTTCTTCATATGCTCGTTTATTTAGGAGCGGGTACCACGAGGCACCGCTTCGCCCAGGTTTCGTATTGCTTTTGCATCTGTTGTACTTTTTCGGGATATTCGGCGGCTACGTCGTGCATTTCCGTGCGGTCGTCGTTCAGGTTGTACAATTCCCATGCGGCTTTTTTCCCGGGCTGGATGATTTTCCATCCGTCGTTGCCAATCAGGGCCTTTTCGTTAAAATGCTCGAAGCCGAGGTATGCATGTCCTTTCCGCTTCTTTCCTTTGAACACCGGCACCAGGCTTTTTCCTTCCAACGGCTGTATCCGGTTTCCCCGGTAGTGTTCGGGGTAACCGGCCTTCCCCAAATCGACACACGTAGCCATAATGTCGATGATGTGCCCGCGCTGGCCGGTGATTCGGCCTTTTTCTTTTTGAATGCCTTGCGGCCAATAGGCGATAAAGGGGGTATTGATTCCGCCTTCGTACGACTTGGCTTTCCAGAAGCGGAACGGGGTGTTCGCCACATTCGCCCAGACAGGGCCGATCGAGGCGTACGTAAGTTCGGAGCCAGGCAGCACTTCCTTGTTGCGCGGGTAAACGATTTTCTCGCCGAGGCGCGTCATATCCGGACGGTCGTTCTCGCCTTCGCTGTAATTCTGGCAGATTTCGTTACTGCATCCGTTGTCCGACATAAACAAAATCAACGTATTATCCAACTGCCCGTTTTTCTCGAGGGCGGCCAGCAGTTCGCCGATACCCTGGTCCATCCGGTCGATCATGGCCGCATGTACCGCCATCGCCCGTGCGTCCCATTCCTGCGTGGGATTGTCTTCCCACCTTTTAGGGCTCTGGCGCGGCGTAAGGAAATCGTCGGCACCGGGAAAAATCCCCAGTTCTTTCATCCGTGCGTACCGCTTTTGCCGGATCACGTCCCAGCCGACCTTGTAGGTGTCTTCATATTTCTTTATATCCTCAGGCAGTGCATGCAGCGGCCAGTGCGGGGCGGTATACGACAAATACAGGAAGAAAGGCTTGTCGGCCCGGGCATACCGGTTTACGTACGACACGGCGCTGTCGGAAAAAGCCCGTGTGATATAGTAATCTTTCGGCACGTTTTTTACCGGCTGGTCGCCGTTTATGAGGCTGAACGGGTCGAAATAATTGGCCACGCCGTAAATGATGCCGTAATAATCGTCGAACCCGCGGTTTACCGGATAGCAGGCTTTATCGGCGAAATCGTCGTGCGATACCCGGTGGGCCAGCCATTCGCGCTGGTCGGGCTTGAGGGGCGTTTCGGCGACATGCCATTTCCCTACCATACCGGTTTGGTATCCGGCTTCGCGCAGTACCTCGGCTATGGTTACGCCGTTTTCGGTAAGCTGTCCGCGGTACCCAGGCAAATGGTTGTTAAACGTCATCCGTCCGATACCCGCCTGGTGCGGATACAAGCCGGTGAGCAGCGACGCCCGGGTAGGGCAACTGCGGCTGGCATTGTAAAAGCTATTGAACCGCAATCCGTTCTGTGCCAGCCGGTCGAGGTTGGGGGTATGGATTTCGCTGCCGTAACAGCCTAAGTCGGAATAACCCAAATCGTCCGCCAGGATGAGGATAATGTTCGGACGGCTGCCGGATTGAGCCGCAACGGGAAGCGCAGCCAGCGCCAAAGCGCCTGCGGCTGCTGTTGTGTATAAAATTCCATCCATAGTGTCGTTATTTTTAATCGGTGGTAATTACCAGTTGTTTGCCTTCTTTCAATCGGTGGTGCGGGATGAAATACCCGCTCAGTTTCTCGCCGCCGTAGGTAATTTCGTTTATTTTTTCGCCGTTCCCTTGCCGGATAACGGTAAAACTTTTCCCGCCGAGGTCGAACACGCTCTTTTCGAACAGCGGTATGGTAACGATGTATTCGGGGTCGGCCGGCGAATAGGTATACAAGCCGATGGCATTCAATACATACCAAGACGACATTTCGCCGGCATCGTCCATGCCGCAATATGCCAGTTTTTCGGGGCCCATCCGGTATTGCTCGTTCAGGATTTTATTCAGTATCCGCTGGGCTTTTTCCTGTTTGCCTACGAAATAATACAAATACGGAGTATTATGCCCGGGCTGGTTGCCGTGGCAATATTGCCCGATAAAGGTAGTGAGGTTGCAGGCTTCGTATCCTTCCCAGGGAATGGTAAACAACGAATCGAGCTTGGTTTCGAAGGCTTCCTTGTCCGGATAGAGGGCGATAAACCCTTCCGGATCGTGCGGGGCGAAAAAGGTGGATTGCCAGCCGTTCGCTTCGCGGTACATGTAGTTGTAGAACGGCCGTTTCGGGTCGAAGGGCGTAATCCATTGGCCGTCGGCCAACCGTCCGCGCATCAATTGGGTTGCCGGATCGAACAGGTTTTTATAGTTGCCGGTCCGCGCCATCAGCTTCCGGTAATTCGCCGTATCGCCCAACGCTTCGGCCAGGAGCGCCGTGGCGTAATCGTCGTAGGCATATTCCTGGGTTTTGGTTACGGCGGCTTTCGCTTTGGTTTCCAAGCGCGGATCGGGTACGTCTTCTTCCGCGATCCAGCCCTGTTCGATGTATTCCTCCAGAAACTGCCGGCCGCCGGTCGGGCCTCTTCCGGAACCTTCTTTAAAAGCGTTATTCAAGAGTAATTGGTAGGCGGCCTGCACGTCGAAATCGGTTATGCCCCGTAAATAACTGCCGGCAACGAAGGTAGAGGCATGGTCGCCGTGGAAGAACGTGGGCATAAAGCCGCCGATCCGGCCGCGGTCGGTAATAGATCGAATCACGTCGGCCGCCACATCGGGCGAAACCATGCCCAAGAGGATGAGCTTGTTGCGGTAATCGTCCCAGAAAGACGGATTGCTGTAATAGCGGAATCCTTTATTTACCACATCCCCTTTCTCATCCACGAATTCGCCGTTCACGTCGCTCAGCAGAATAGGCCACAGAAACGCGCGGTAGAACGTGGAATAAAACGTTTCTTTCTGTTCTCCGGTTCCGCCCGTTACCCGGATGCGGGACAACAGGTTATCCCACGTAGCCGTAGCTTCGCGCCGTACCTGGTCGAAATCTTTGCCGAGCATTTCCGCCTCTAAGTTCATCCGGGCGTTCTCTACGCTTACATACGAGAAGCCGACCTTCATTTCGAGCGGATCGTTCGTACGGTCGTTATCGAAGAACTCCACGAGGCTTACCACCGTATCGCCCTCTTTCAGCGATTTTACTTCTTTGATCTGATGGTTGGTTACCGCATAAAAATAGAAGGGGGAGCGCGTTTGCTGGCAACCGGTAAACACATTCCCGCCGGCTTTTTCGATCTTCCAGTCGCGCACCGGCTCGTTCGAGCGGGCCAGGTCGGCCAGGAGTTTTTTATTCCGGCCGTCGCGATATGTATATTTATGATAGGCGCAACGCAACGTGGAAGTCACTTCGGCATTAATCGCATACTTATCGAGATATACCTGGTAATATCCGGGGGCAGCCGATTCCTTATCATGGCTGTATCTCGAATAGTAGGTTTCAGGGGCCACTTCGCCGCTCACCGCGATCAACGGTACGTAGCACAGGTTCCAATGCCCTTTGCTGGTATGGGCGAAGGCGTAAATCACCGTATCTTCATACTGATAGCCCGAGCCGCTGCGCCACATCGTTACGGGGGTTACCTGCACCATCGAGTTGGGCAGGGTGGCGCCCGGATAGGCCTCGGCGCCCCAAGCCCGGCGCGTCGGTTCGTATCCCAGCTCGGCGCTGTCCCACAAGGTGGTGGTGCCGATAAAGGGATTTACATACTGCGTCGCTCCCTTTTGTCGGTTGGCCGTGCAACCGGCTAAAACGGCGAGGATAATTCCTAAGGAAAAGTATTTACAATAACTCATGGTCGTTTTTTTACTTGCTTTTTTCATTCCACTGATGTTCCAGTGCTTCCAACTCGGTAGCCTGTCCCCGGTCGCCCTGCGATTCCATCCATTTCAGCAACCGGCTGCGCAACTTTTTCACTTCGGATACATAGCGTTTGTCGCCGGCCAGGTTGTGCAATTGGTAGGGGTCGTTTACCACGTCATACAATTCTTCGGTCGGACGGTATTGGTACCGGCTTACCTGTTGCCGGGCGAACGAATCGGTTTGCGCCTTTTTTTCCCACGAGGCCCATACCGGGTCTTTTTCGCGGGTGATGATATTCTTGAAGGCAACTTCGGGAGTAAGGTTCAGCATGTAGCTGAACCGCTCGTTCCGTATGCTACGTATCCCGTAGTAAGGCGAGCCGTTCGCAATTCCGCGGGTAGTTTGCGCCCCGAACACGTATTTCTTGAATTTCTTCTTTTTCCCTTTTATTACCGGCAGGAAGCTTTTCCCGTCGAGGTTGCCCGGATCGGGAGCGCCGGCTATGTCGAGCAAGGTAGGCGTAACGTCGACGTATTCGCACAAGGCGCCGGTTACGGAACCGGGAGTGGTTACCCCCTGCCACCGTACGATAAATCCTGTTTGCAAGCCGGCATCGTAGCAGGTCCATTTACCGAAGGGGAACTGGTGCCCCTGCTCGCTGGTAAAGATAAAAATCGTGTTTTCATCCAGGCGGTATTTCTTCAACAGGGCGTCGACTTCCCCCACATCGGTATCCAACCGGTTGATTTCGGCCAGGTAATTCACATAGTTTTCCCGGAGTTCTTTCGTGTCTACCAACGTAGGGGGCAGCGTCAATTCACCGGCGTCGAACAACGAACGGCCGCCCCGCGTCCACGGCGAATGCGGGTCGTTTGAACCCAGGTATAAAAAGAACGGTTGGTCTTTTTCCGCTACGTCGGCGATAAAAGGCTCGAGGTCGGGAATATTCAGGTTCTTATAATCGCCGCTCAGGTATTCGAACGGAAAGGCCTCAAGGGGAGCGATATGCCGTTTTCCCTGCATCGCTACCCGGTAACCGGCATTTTTCAGGTAATAGGGAAGCGTTTTTACCCCGTCTTTTATAAACGTATGGTTCGGATAGGCGCCCGACTTTACCGGATAAAGCCCCGTAAGCAGGCAATGCCGGGTGGGCGAACTCATGGCGGTAGCCTGGAAAAATCCGTCGAATTTCAAACCCTCCGCCGCCAGCCGGTCGATATGGGGTGTAACCGCATCCGGGCTTCCGTAACATCCCAGATCGCCCCGGCGGCAATCGTCGGCGATAACCAGCACGATATTCGGGCGTTTCGACTGGGCGGTAGCCGGCAGGGCCGAAAGGCCTGCGCCGGCTACTGTTAACCAAAGCAATTGTTTGTTTTTCATGGCATTCCGGTTTATTCGGACAACGAGTTGCAAAGTTGCCGGTTGACGGCACGCACCCGGTCTTCTTCTATTTTCATGACTTTACGATCGTACGTCATCAGGCCGTTCACTTCGCCTTCCACGTCGGTGGTCTGGGTATATACGGCCCCCGAGATTCCTCTCCCGGCCAGCTTCAACAAGTCTTCGGCATACTCCACGTAACGGTCGGTTACATCTCCGGCGCTCTTGAATTGCACATAACCCCAATTCTTATCGGGCTGCCATAAATGTCCTTGTATCGGGAAGCCGATGCCGCCGTACTCGCCCACTACATTGACCTGGGTAGGCTCGTACATCATCAGTTCGGGCCGCGGGTACCGGTGCACATCCAGTATATCGCCCACCTGGTAATAATGGTTGCCGCCGCTGGCCGAGTTAACCAGGCGCGACGGGTCGTGGTGTTTCGTCCAGTCGGTGATTTCGCGGGTTTTGAACTGTCCCCACGCTTCGTTGAACGGAACCCAGGCCACAATCGAAGGATACGGCATCAGGTAGTCCATGATTTCTTTCCATTCTTTCCGGAAATTCTCTTCCGACTCGATGGAACGCTCTTGCTCCTTCCCGTCGAAATAGCGGTACTGTATCCATCGGGGCGAATGGTCGCCGCTGGGCATGTCCTGCCACACCAGAATGCCTAAGCGGTCGCAATGCGTATACCAGCGGGCCGGTTCCACCTTTACGTGCTTCCGAATCATATTGAACCCCCACTCTTTTGTTTTCTTAATATCGTATGCAAGCGCTTCATCGGTAGGGGCCGTATACAAACCGTCGGGCCACCAGCCTTGGTCGAGCGGGCCGAACTGGAAACAATCTTTATTGTTCAATTGCATGCGTACGATGCCGTTCTTGTCTTTCGCGGCGGCTATCTTGCGCATGGCCGCATAGCTGGTTACTTTGTCGGTTATTTTTCCTTTATCGAGAAGCGTTACTTCCATATCGTACAGGAAAGGCGACTCGGGCGACCAGAGCTTTACTTCGGCTAGAGCAAGGGCGAGCGTTTGCCCCGCTGCGCCTTTGGCGCTCGCTACGATACGGTTATCTTCTTTCAACGTTACCTGCACGATGTCGGCAGGCTGTGTATTTTGCGTACATACCTTTACCGCAAGGCTCTTTTTATCTATATCGGCCACCGGTACTACTTGCACGATGTGCTTTTTGTTTACCGGTTCGAGCCACACGGTTTGCCAGATACCCGAAACGGGGGTGTACCAGATGGATTGCGGTTTCTTGCTTTGTTTTCCCCGCGGGATATATGAATCGCTCGTAGGATCCCACACTTTCACCGTTAACTTCTGGTTGCCGGAAGCGAGGAAAGGGGTAATATCGAAACTGAACGGCGTATAGCCGCCGGTGTGCGTCCCGATTTTTACATCGTTCAGGTATACATCGGCTTTCCAGTCGACCGCCCCGAAATGTAGCAGGATATTTTTGCCTTTCCAGGCCGACGGTACGGTGAAGGTGCGTTTGTACCATAATTCGTTTTCTTTTCCTACCTCTTTTTGTACGCCCGAGAGGCTCGACTCTATCGCAAAAGGCACGAGGATTTTGCCGTCAAAGCGTTGTGGCTCCGGTTGTCCGGCGGGTAAGACGGCATATTCCCACAAGCCGTTCAGGTTTTTCCAGTCGGGACGCTCCAATATCGGGCGCGGGTATTCGGACAGGATGTTTTGGGGGTCGAGGGTTTCGGCCCAAGCTGTTTTAATCTTGTCGCCTGCAGGTTTCCATTGGGCCGACAAAGTGATACTTGAAAAAAATAAAATACTTAACAGAAGTGTCGCTTTCATAGGTAACTTATTTATTTTTACCCTCCGGGAGCATACGCAGCATGTTGGTTTTTGCCAGCCGGCACGCCGGGCCGGTTTTAGCCGGTATAGGCCCGAAGGATGCAGTTAATCGTTCGTTTTATCAAATGCTGTTTAACAAATCGGTTTGACGATAGCGTACGGTGGTATCGAGGGTGTTGGGGAAACAGTTCCCGAACATCCAGGCCAGCTTCGCATTGGCCGGCAAGTTCTTGATCCGGACAATCTCGTTCTCTACCGCCTGCGAGGTAAAAAGCCGGTCGCCTACGGCCGGACGGTTCGAAACGTATTTCAACGGAGCCGCCACTTCCACGGCGGTATTATCGGCCGGAAGCGTCAACTCCGCCGCTGGCATATTCCCGCCGGCTGCCAGGATGGCTGCCAATGCGAATAAACTACAGTTTCTTTTTTTCATTTCTTTGCTTGTTTAAGTTGTATGGAGTATAATCGAATGCTGCCAAACGCGCATACATTTCTATCATGGCGGCTTGCGCGAGCAAGCTCTTTTTCTGATCGGTCGTTTCGCCGCTGTAATCGGTGCCGAACAAGCCGTGTTCGTCGCGCGCGTGCGTCCAGGCATAATCCAGGCTTTCGCCGTATGCCTTTATATACAGGTCGTTTTTATCTGCCCGGTACAACTCGATAAATCCTCTGAGCATAACGGCCGAAAACCACACATCGCCTTTTTTCAGCAACCGGAGCCGTTTTCCTTTTTCCGTTATATAATCGGAGAAGAAGTAGTCGTAGCACGACTTCGCTATCGCCTGTGCATCGGCCAGGTAAACCGGGTTACTGGTGATTTTATATTGTAACGCTGCCGCCTGCATCATCTGCCCGCTATTGTAGGCATGTTTCGCAGGCCCTATACGTCCGTCGAGGTTCAGCCTGTCGAAATACAAACAGTCGGTTTTATCTTGTAAGTTGTTTTTGGTCCAGTCGTATAATCGCCGCCCTTGGTAAAAGTAAGCGCTGTCGCGGGTAGCCTGGAACAGCTTGAAGGCGTACACGGATGCCGGCGCATTCGAGCAGGTGTTTTTCGAGAATTTCTTTTGCTCGCACCAGTAAATGCCGCCGCCCAGGGTATCGTCCATGCCGCTGGCAACGAATTTCCAAACCGTTTTCGCTTTATCGAGGTAGGCTGCGTTTTTCGTAGCCAGGTAACTGTTCGTAAAATCGATTCCCACCCAGATATTGTCGTCGTAATACCGGTCGGACGGGGCCGCCTCGATCACATACGAGGTATAGGCGGCCGGCACCCGTTCCGTATCGAAATAGGCCTCCAGCCCCGGCAATACCCGTTGCTCGAGCAACGTGCGACAGGCTTTGTCGCCGCTATTCTCGAGTAAGGCGTTTACAGCCGAAAACGTTCCTGCATACGGCCATAAATAAGCATACTGCCGGGGAAGGTTGGCCGCTCCATCCGCCTCCAGATACGTTTCGGCCGTTGCTCCGGTAAAGGGATAGCTTTCCCGCAGCAAACACGAATTAGGAACGGCATAGTTCCGGTAGAGAGAGTGGAGCAGAACCCGGGCTCTCTCTAAATTTACATTTTCTTCCGCTTCCGTGTCCTTTTTCCCGCCGGTGCAACTTAACAAGCTCATCCCCAGAAGAAAGGAAAGAATAAAAATCGATTTCATCCTGCGTCTTTTTAATTATAATTCTATTCTTTTCCTGCCGGACCGTATGGTAACTTCATTCCAATTATCCTTATTTTTCAAGAGTTGCTTTCCGTTTGATCGTCAGTGTACGGGATTCTCCGGCCAAAGCCGTTTTCACTCCCCGGTTTGTCCGTACGGTCCAGGCAAGCGTCACCTCCTGTCCGGCTGCCTCACCTGCCGCTTCGGCTATTTCATCCAAGACCGCGGGAGTTAACGACGCGCCGGCGGCCAAACTTTTATTATCGGAAGCGTGGATATACACCGGCGCCGAAAAGTTTTCTCCGGCTCGATCGAACAAAATATCGTAATATACCAAGCTGCTTCCATCCCGGGCTTCGGCCTCTTTCCATTTAAAAACCAGGTTACCCGCCGACTTTAAGTCGACCTGTTTACTATCCGCCGGTTCCAATAGTACTTTCACTGCGGAAACGTCCATATCTTCGAAATCTTTGTCATCTTCTTTGCATCCCGTAAACACGGCCAGGGTAAAAACAAAAGACAATATAAAGGCAATCGATAATTTTTTTTTCATCACATACATAAGTTTATTTTTTAATATCCTGATTATGGGAAACGGGCCGGTGTATTCTCGGGGGCATTCCCTCTGGTTACTTGCCCGTTTCCGCTTTTTTAATTTCCGGCATCCCGAATCAATACCCCGGATTTTGTCCCAGGTTGGGATTGATCACATATTGCTGCCGTGGAATAGCCCATAAATAATCGCGGTCTTTATTAAAGCTGTTCTCCGTGTAAGTATAATATCCGAGAATTCCGTTGTTTAGTTTGAACTTGGCTCCTCTCCTGGGTTCATTGAGTACCGTTTCCGCAATTTTCCAACGCCGAATATCATAAATACGGCTTCCTTCCAAAGCCAGTTCTACCCGGCGTTCGTCGCGGATTATCCGACGCAAATCGCCTCCTGCCGGATATTCCATCGCGGCCGGCGTGTTATCGAAACCGGCCCGCTGCCGAATCGGCTTAATGGTTTTGTTCCATATATTCGCATCCATCTGGCCCAGTTCGTTTTTAGCCTCGGCATACATCAATAGCACGTCGGCATATCGGAGCGTTACAAAATTGATATTGCAATCCCACGTAGTACCGGCAGTCCATGCCTCAGGATTCGGATCGTAATATTTCCGGAAGAAGTAACCGGTCTGGCTGCCGTTTTCACGTCCGAGTTTGTTTTTTGTATTGTTTTTCGGATCGTTCGGATCCACATTGACCGTAGTTTTCTTGCCGGTTTTATCTTCGATAACGCTTCCGTGGCGTACGATAGTCATATCCAGACGCGGGTCGCGGCCGGCATACGCATCTTTGCTTTCATCCCATTTGCTGCCGTCTTTCATCAGGTAAGTATCCACCAGGCTTTGCGTAGGACAAGCCAGGGTATACTGGACAGAGGGCAGACTGAAAGGTACGTAAACGGATATTTTGCCCCACGTTCTTTTTTCAGGTACATACTGTACATCGAGGATTATTTCCGCATTGTATTCGTTTTCCTTGAAAAATAGCTCCTGATAATCAGGAAACAGGGAATACTCGCCATACTCTTTCGAGTCGATAAGTTTTTCCGTATAATTCACTACTTTAGCCCATTCATTAAAGTTCAATGCGATCCGGGCATTCATCGCCACAGCCGCGCCGGCCGTGATCCTGCCCCGGGCGGTTTCCGGGTATTCTTCCTTGGTGGGCAATATTTCGGCGATTTCTTCCAACTCCTGGTGAATCCACGCTACGATTTCGGCTTGCGGCGTAGGAGAAATCTTTCGAGCCGTCTCCTCGTCGATATCTTCGGTAAAGAACGGTACGTTTCCATACCAGTTTGTCGCCTGGAAATAAAGAAAAGCCCTGATAAACCGTGCTTCTGCCTTCATGCGGGTTTTCAGGCTCTCGTCCATCTCTTCCACCCGGTCGATATTGCCTAAAATCGTATGGGTGGTTTTAATCCCGCCGTAAATATCTTTCCATACGTCGTTAAAAAGACTGGTCGACGACGTGGCTTGCCCGTTGGTAATCGTTTTAACGGCATCGCCGCCATAACCGTTATAGAGGTTGTCGCTTAGACGTTCGTCGCGAAAAACCCAATCGGGGGAATTCATCTGCCTATAAGCTGTATTCAGCATAGCGGAAGCATTCGCTTCCGATGTCCAGTAGTTTCCATCCGTATACTTATCTGTAGGCTCCACGTCCAAATCGACGCAGCCCGCGAGCATCAGTATACAAAAAATGAAAGAAGGTCCCAATAGATATTTAAACGATATTGCTTTCATATTCAGTATAATTTATTTTCAACATCCGGTTCACAGGAAACGCGCCTGTTCTTTTATCTAAGAACGCCGGAAAGGCGTGTAGCGTTTCCGGTTCCCCCGGATACTGGTTTCTGTTAAAATTGAATTTCTACTCCTCCGCCGAAATATTTTAAGGTCGGATAGTTTCTTCCGCTGTTTGAGCCGCTGGCATTCATATTGTTTCCAAATTCCGACGATTCCGGGTCGATAAACGTGTTTTTAGTGAACGTAAACAGGTTCTGCGCATTCAGATATAACCTGAATTTGTTAATGCCTACCTTTTTGGTGAAACCGGCAGGAACGGTATATCCCAACTGAATGTCTTTCAAACGCAGGTAAGCGGCATTATACAAGTTCCGGTCGGAAGAGTGCTTGTAATTGTTCGTATACGACGAGGCTTCCGATACATTGATCAAACGGGAATATTTCGCATCCGGATTGGCTGGCGTCCAGTAATCCAGCTGATGTTCGTATATTACATATGAATAACTTCCGTGGAAGGGTTCGTATACTTCGCCTCTGAGCGCCATATCGCGTTTGCCTACGCCTTGCCACAACATACTGAAATCGATTCCTTTCCAGTTAAAGTTATAATTGAATCCGAAAATATACCGCAGGAACGCATTTCCCAAAACACATCGGTCTTTATCGTCGATCACGCCGTTTTTATCGCGGTCGACGTATTTTACATCTCCCGGTTTCAACTTGGCTCCTTCGAATTTCGGTGAGTTCTTTATTTCTTCTTCCGTTTGGTATAAACCGTCGGTAAGGAAGCCGTAATAGCTGTACAGCGCTTCCCCTTCGCGGATAATCCGCTCTACTCCGTCCGACAGTGTGATAGCCTCGTCACCGTATTTTAGTACCTCGTTACGGGCATCGCCGATGTTAAAGCCGAATACATGAGAAAAATCACTGTGACGTAAGCGGTAATTAACGGTTAATTCCCAGCCACGGTTACGCATTTCACCGATGTTTGCTTTCGGAACAGCACCTCCCAACGTACCCGGCGTAAGCGGTTTCAGCAAAATATCGGAAGTGGATTTGTTGAATACGTCAAAGGTTACATTCAATGTATTGTTCAGAAAAGAGGCATCGAACCCGACGTTGAGGGTTTTTGTTTTCTCCCACGACAAATCCCTGTTTCCGAACGTAAACGAAGCCCCGGTAACAGTGGAATTATTGAAACCGTATTGATCGGAATCGATTTTATAAGTCGTCATGAACTGGTAATCGTCGACAGCCTGGGAACCCAGCAAACCGTAAGAACCGCGGATTTTAAAATCACCTATTTTTTCTTTCCAGAAAGACAAGAAGTTTTCTTCCGAAATTCGCCAGCCCAAGGATGCGGACGGGAAAAATCCCCAGCGGTTATCTTTGGCGAATCGCGAAGAACCGTCGTAACGGAAATTCGCTTCGACGTAATATTTATCCCTATACGAATACCCTAAACGTCCCAGCCAAGAATATAGCGCTCTTTCGCGGAAGCCGTTGGGCGTGTTATAACTATCGGTTTGATAAACTGTTTCGTCGGTATCCTGGTACAAATCGGGATCGACAAAGTTCCGTCTTATTTCGTTTTTCTCGCTCCGGAACGATTCGGATGTAAAGCCGAACAAGCCCGTTACCTGGTGTACTTCGTTATACGTATGGTTGTAATCCAGCAGAAACTGCATGTTCAACATCGTGGCCTTGTTGTTATAGTCCTGAATATTGTAATTTTTGCTTTGGGCAGAGTTGGCTACTTTATCCCGGTCACGATAATCGTATACCGGATAATATCGCTTTTTGATCAACCGATGTTCCGATATAAAGTCGTATCCGATCACAGCTCTTGCCTTTAATCCCTGCCAGATTTTCAGGTCGCCGGATAGGATTCCCTGAAAGTGGTCGTTGTCGGTAGTCGTTAAGCCGCCATGATTCAGTCGCGCCAGGTAATTACCTCCCGTAGTGATTTCGTTATTGTAATATTTACCGTCTTCATCGGGATAAATGGAATAGGTATTGTAGGTAGGCACGCGCATGGCATCCGCCAATTGCATATCGCCTCTGTCGGAACGACCGTTGCGCCGGTCGTATGCAACAAGTGCCTTTAATTTCAGGCGTTGGATATCCGTAGTGAGGTTACTGCGGAAATTATATTTTTTTATCCCGAAATCCTGCCCCTTGAAATTGCTTTCCTGGTCGTAGTACCCGAACGAAACGTTATACGTAGTCGTTTTGGTACCTCCCTGCACCCCGATATTGTACCGCTGTTGCAAGGCGTTCTTCATAATTGCGCGATATGTCCATTCGCTGTCGCCTGTGGCAAACGAATGGATTTCTTCGGGCGTATAAATCGGAGCTTTCCCGGCATTTACATACGAATCGTTACGCAACAACGCATTCTGGTAACCCGACACCGGTTTGAGCAAAATATCCGGATTCTGACTTCCTACCGAGGCGGAAAACGTTACTACTGGTTTCATGTCTTTCCGGCCTTGCTTGGTAGTAATCAAGATAACGCCGTTTGCCGAGCGCGAACCGTAAATCGCCGCAGTACCCGCATCTTTCAATACGGATATATTTTCAATATCGTTCGGGTTAAGCATAGTCATAGCGTTCACGCCATTGGCTGCCATTCCGTCGATTACGATGAGCGGATCGTTATTGTTCATCGAGCTTACCCCGCGAATGTTGATATTAATCGTATTGTTGTTGGGGTTCATGTTCCGTTGCTGGATAGACAAACTGGGCGAAGCTCCCTGCAATGCCTGCGTTACGTTGGCAACCGGCCGGTCTTTTATCAGGTTATCGCGAACCTGGTCGACGGCTCCGGTAACATGCTTGCGCGTAGTAGTTCCATACCCGATTACGATTATTTCGTCGAGCAATTGGTTATCTTCTTCCATCACTACCGTATGGAAAGAAGCATTCCCGGCCTTCACCTCTTTCTTCGTGAAGCCGATATAAGAAAATACCAGGACATCGTTTTTTCCCGCGGTAACGGTAAAAGCTCCGTCTATATCCGTTACCGCATTGTAATTCGTTCCTTTCACCACCACATTCACTCCCATAAGAGGATCGCCGTTCACGTCTTTCACTATTCCTTTTATAACCGGCCCTTGCGCCGATTCCGAAACAGCCGGACTTCCGGTTTGCCGGGCAAATACATTCCCGCTTCCTATGTATAAGGAAAACAAAGCCAACAAACCCGGTATCAAGAGTTTGTACTTTTTTAAAGTCATACAAGTTCTAATTTAATGATTATTAACTTCATGTGTAGAGTTTAATTACAATCCAAGGTCATACGGAACTCGCATGTCTGTATTTTTCCGGAAGCGCCGTAACGGCACATGCTTGTTTCATGACATTCAGATTTAAGTGAGCATTCCTATTCGCGAAATAAGATTCTTCATGGTTTATCCGATGCAAATATGTCCAGGCAAAAACCGTTTTCGCATACGGATTTACGACATAAAAGTATTGTTTGCACGAACAGGCATAAATCCGTACTTTTTAGTTGTTAATTCGTACTTTTTGGATGACTATTAACAAAAGGAATTAGTTTATCGTAATAAAAAATGAGTATTTTTGTTGCTAACCTTTATCTGTTTTACCATCATCGTATTTTCAATCTCAATTCAATGAAAACAAGATATTTAATCAGAATTTTCGTATGTATTATATTTTTTCCGGTCGCAGCCTTTCCGTATAATTTAAGGCAGTATTCCAGCACGAACGGCCTTTCCAATAGCGCCATCCTGTCGATCTGCCAGGATAAAGACGGCTTTATGTGGTTCGGCTCGTGCGAAGGGATGAATTTGTTCGACGGACTGAACTTCAGGCTATACAATCCGGCCGATAAAAAAGACTTGTTATCCGGCAATATCATCGAAAGCATCCTTGAAGCGGAAGACAATATTTTATGGATACAAACCAATTACGGACTCGACCGACTCGATAAACAACACCAAACCGTACGATCTTTCCAGCAGTTCAAGGGGAAAAACTGGGTAGTGAAAAATGTGGCAAACGACATCTTCGTAGTGAACAGCGATAATTGCATCTACTACTATTCGCCCACAGAACAGACTTTTCGGGCCATTCGGGTAGACGGCCTGGTAGCCGACTATATTATAGAAGCGGCTATCGACAAAAAGAATATCCTTTGGATATTTATGAAGAACGGTCGTCACCTGAGCTTTTCGATCCACTCCGATGCCGACAGGAATATAAGGTTGGTAAGCGAAAACCGGTTCCGCGGCAAAGAAAAAGTGGTTTGGTGCTGTTACGACGAAAACACGTTTTACTTCGTCGACGACAAGCATGCGCTTTACGAATACGACCCGATGAACAACAACTCGTACTACATTTACGATATTTCCGACGAAGTAAAGCGATACGGCGAAATATCGTCGATTATCCAACATAAAGGAGATTACTTTATCGGGTTCAAATCGAGCGGGCTCATCGTATTGCAGCACACTCCCGAATCGAAAGAACGGTTTGCGAAATACGACGTAGCTATCAAATCGGGAATTTTCTGTATAGCCAAAGATAAATTCCAGGATGTGATCTGGGTAGGAACCGACGGGCAGGGCGTATATATGTACTACAACGATTCGCAGACTTTGCGTACCACTTTGCTGAGAGATTTGCCCTACGGGCTGAATAAACCTGTTCGTACGCTTTACATCGACGACGACCACACCTTTTGGATCGGCACAAAAGGCGACGGCATCGTAAAAATCGAGCACTACGACATAGCCGGCGGCCAAGGGGATAAGGCCACCCGATTCGTGACAGGCAACAGCCGGCTAAAAAGCAATTCGGTATACACCATCGTTCCCGGTAAACAGGATATTTTATGGATAGGCAGCGAAAACGGGCTGAATTATTACTCTTACCGGACGAACCGGATAGAACCTATCGAAATAGAAGGAGACGCCAAGCCGCTGAGGTATGTGTTTTCCGTATGCGAGCCGAACGATACCACTCTTTGGATCGCTACCGTAGGAGAAGGCATCGTGAAAGCCCGGCTAGAGGGCACACGGGATAAGCCGATACTAAAGAAAGACACTACTTTTGTATTCGATAACGGCGTGATTCCCTCGAACTACTTTTTTACCTCGTACCAGGAAAACGACTCTGTTATCTGGTTCGGCAACCGGGGCTACGGCGCTTACAAAATCAATATCCTTACAAACGAAATCGAAGTATTCCGGTTAAACGAAACAGACGAAAACCAAACCTTGAACGACGTATTTTCGATCTGGAGAAATAAAGAAGGCTACTGGTTCGGAACCAGCTACGGGCTGGCCCGGATGTACGAAGACAGCGGCCGGTACCTGATCGACAAAACGAACGTTTTACCTAAGAACGTTATACACGGCATTTTGCAGGACGACTATAATAACCTGTGGCTAAGCACGAACCGCGGACTTATCAAGTTCAACATGGCCGAAAACACCTTCCAGACATATTGGAAGCAGAACGAGCTGCAGGTAACCGAATTCAGCGACGGCGCCTACTTCAGACACCGCCCTTCCGGAACCTTGTTTTTCGGGGGCATCAACGGCTTCGTCACCGTTTCGGTAGACGGGCTACCCAATGAAGAATATCAGCCCGGCATCCGGTTCGGCAACCTTTCGATCTTCGGGAAGGAGTACAATATACACGACTTTGCGACTAACGCGAACGGCGAAGAAGGTATTACCCTGAACTACAAGCAGAACTTTTTCTCCCTGTCGTTCACCGCGATCGACTACATCAACGGAAACGATTATACCTATCGGTATAAACTGGCCGAGCTGAGCGATATATGGATCGACAACGGCTCGTCTAACTCCGCTTCGTTTACCAACATTTCACCCGGAAAATATACGTTGCTGGTCAAGTACCGCAATAATATCACCGGCAAGGAAGGCCCGGTTCAATCGCTTGTTATCCGCATTTCGCATCCCTGGTACCAAACCGCCGCAGCCTACCTGGTTTACGCCCTGCTGGCCATCGGTATCGGCTATTTAGTCATCCGGCTGAGTATCAAATGGTATCGCATGAAAAAAGAAAATATCATCGAAAAGATGACCCGGAAGCAACGGGAAGATATTTTCGAATCGAAACTGCGTTTTTTCACCAATATCACGCACGAGTTGTGCACCCCGCTCACCTTGATATACGGCCCTTGCGAAAAAATCATTTCCCATGCCCAGGCCGATACGCATATAATCAAATACGCTACCCTGATTAAACACAATGCGGAAAAGCTCAACACGCTGATTTCTGAACTTATCGAGTTCAGGCGACTGGAAACCGGGCACAAAAAGGTGGAAATCCGGTGTTTTTCCGTATCGCAACTGGCCCGGAACATAGCTGAACCGTTTACCGAGCTTATCGCCGACAAGCCGATCGAATATCAGTTGAATATCGCGGAAAATCTTTATTGGAACTCCGACGCCGGCTGCCTGAATAAAATCGTTACGAACCTGCTTTCGAATGCGTTCAAGTACGCTTCATGCCCAGGCGAAATACAAATGAACGTATACACGAAAGAAGAAAAGCTGTACATCGCAGTTTCCAACACCGGAAAGGGAATCAGGGAAGAAGACATTCCCAAGATATTCGACCGCTATACCGTATTGGATAATCTCGAAGACCAAAACAAAACGTACAAAACGTCGCGCAACGGCCTGGGGCTGGCCATCTGCAACCACATGGTAAAGTTGCTGGAAGGAGAAATCGTGGTAACCAGCGTACCGGGTGAAGTAACCACCTTTACCGTAATCCTGCCCCGTCTCCGGGCCGAAGCCGGCGAAGATACTACGGAAACCTTCGGCAGCCCGTCGATAGCGACCGTAGCGGAGGACCAGGCCATTACGCTTCCGGTTCGCGAAACCGGTCGCTCCGAATACGACAAGGACAAGCAAACGATTATGATTATCGACGACGACACATCCATGCTGTGGTTTATTACCGAAATCTTTACCGGGAAATACAATGTAATTCCGGTAAACGACCCGAAAGAAGTAATCCCTTTACTGGAAAAACAGTTGCCCGACCTTATTATTTCCGACATTATGATGCCCGGCCTCGACGGCATATCGCTTGCCGTACAGATAAAAGGCGACCGCTTGCGCAACCATATCCCCTTGATTCTTCTCTCGGCCAAAAATACGCCCGAAGATCAGGTGAAAGGAATCGAGTCGGGAGCCGAAGCCTACATAACCAAGCCATTCAGCGTACGATACCTCGAAAAAGTAACCGAGCGGCTTATCCGGCGAAAAGAAGAACTGAAACATTACTTCGCGTCGCCGGTAAGCGCTTTCGAGCTGAACGAGGGGAAACTCACTCATGAGGAAGACAAAAAATTCATGGAAAAAGTGTACGGAGTTATCGAGTCGAACCTGGCCAACCCGGAACTTTCCGTGGAAATCGTAAGTTCAGCATTAGGGTACAGTAGCCGCCAGTTCTACCGGCGGATAAAAGAAATCACCCCCAAGAAACCGAATGACCTTATCAAGGAATACAAATTGGAGGCGGTACGGAAACTATTAATTGAAACCAATCTTACCGTAGACGAAATTATGGACCGGACGGGCTTCGTGAACCGGGGAAATTTTTTCAAAATATTCGCCCGGAAATTCGAAACGACCCCGAAAAAGTACCGGGAACAAGCTCGCAAGGAGGTAACGGGCACAAATACCTTCCAACCGTAAATTTTTCCGGGCAAATAAGTGCGGATTCGTACATCTTTGTCGCAAAATAGTACCCTATCCGGAAAAACAAGCCGCTAAATTCGCTACCGGAATAATCCGCAACGAATGATAAATCAACCCGTATGAACCTACAAATAGTAAAATGCACCCTCTTGGCGCTTCTTCCTGCAGCCGGCTTTGCGAAAGCCCAGGATAAACCGAATATCGTAGTTATCCTGGCCGACGACCTGGCTTCGAACGAATTGAGCTGCTATGGCGGACAGAATCTGAAAACACCCAACATCGACCGGATAGCCGAAGAAGGTATCCGGTTTACCAACAACTACGCTTCCTGCGCCATGAGCGTACCCATCCGGGCCTCGCTATACACCGGGCTGTACCCGGCCAGGCACGGTTCGTATCAGAACCACAAAGTATCGTACCCCGACATCAAGAGTATTACCCATTACCTGCCGCAAGCCGGCTACCGGGTAGGGCGCGCCGGCAAGACCCACACAGTACCCCGCAAAGTGTTCGATTTTGAAAAAGTGCCTGGATTCGAGGAAAACTGCGTTTCGTACACCGCTTATTATACCGTCGACGGCATACGCGAGTTTATAGAGCGCGACGACAATCCGTTCTGCCTGTTCGTATGCAGCATCCATCCGCATGCGCCGTGGAGCTGGGGCAACCCCGAGGAATTCGACGCCGATAAGCTCGTGCTGCCACTCAATTGCGTAGACAACGAAGGTACGCGCACGTTGTTCCGGCGTTTCTTGGCCGAAATCAGGGCGCTGGACAACGAAGTGGGCTCGGTATTGAACGTATTGGAAGAAAGCGGGAAGTTAGACAATACCCTGGTTATTTTCCTCGGCGAGCAAGGGCCTCAGCTACCCGGCGGTAAATGGACGTGCTGGGACTACGGTCAGCACAGCGCCCTGGTGGCGCGCTATCCGGCACGAATCAAGGCCAACAGCGTTACCGACGCCCTGGTGCAGTACGAAGACATCATGCCTACCCTGATGGATGTAGCCGGCGGCGGCGAAATAGACGGGATAGACGGGAAGAGCTTTATGCCGGTGCTGTACGGAAAGAAAAAGAACCACCGCCGGTACGCCTACGGCATTCACAACAACATTCCCGAAGGCACGGCTTACCCGATACGCAGCATCCGCAACAAACAGTACAAACTGATTCTGAACTTGCAGCCCCAAGCGGAGTATTTCGAAAAGCACCTGATGAACCTGAAGAACGACCGGAGCGTATGGGCTAGCTGGATAGAAAGCACGAAAACCGACGAGCGGGCACGACGTTTCGTAAACCGGTACGTGAAGCGTCCCCCGGTAGAATTTTACGATACGCAGAACGATCCGTGGGAAATGTATAACCTGGCGGGAGAAAAAAAATACGCCAAACGCATCGCCCGCATGCAATCCGAACTGGAAAAATGGATGCGGCAGCAAGGCGATACGGGTGCGGCAATGGATGTAGAAATAAAGAAAAAGCCATGAATATAAAATCCTCCTTTTTAGCGGTAGGCCTGCCTGTACTGGCAGCCACCGTCAAGTTGCCCGAACTGTAATGCGTTTCCCTTCGCAAGCCGGGTTATCAACAGGCGGAAACCGGAAAAACCGAAAGCACCTTTACGTACTATATTCCAACAGGATACGAAAACCAACGGCCACGCTTTGTTTTTTCCATAATTGTCAAAAGTACGTTTCATAACTGTCGCAAGAACTTTTTACAGCTATCGAACTATTTTTCCGGTAGCACGTACGCTGTACCGCCCCCGACAAAAAACGCCTGCCCGTTGAAACTTCCGGGAAACGGGCAGGCGCTTTTCTTATTTTCCGGAACGAACCTATACATACTATACATAATGAAAACAAATCGATTCTTATGCGGATTGGCCGGGTTATCACTGTTACCGGCGTGGCCGGGCGGCGCAACCGAAAAACCGCAGCCGGACGAACGTCCCAATATCATACTCATTTTAGCCGACGACATGGGCTACTCCGATCTCGGTTGTTACGGCGGGGAAATTCCCACTCCCAACATCGACCGCCTGGCGGAACGCGGCGTGCGGTATACGCAGTTTTATAACTCGGGACGCTCCTGCCCTACCCGGGCCAGTTTACTTACCGGCCTTTATCCACAGCAAGCGGGCATCGGCGCCATGTCGGAAGATCCGGGCGGCAAAAAGGGCGAGAAACACCCCGAAAACCGGGGAGTGCACGGCTATATGGGATACCTCAACCGCAACTGCGTTACTTTAGCCGAAGTACTGAAAGAGACCGGTTACCATACCTACATGACGGGGAAATGGCACGTAGGCATGTTAGGCAAGGAAAAATGGCCGCTCCAGCGGGGATTCGAACGATACTACGGTATCCTGGCCGGTGCGAGCAGTTACCTCAAACCGCAGGGAGGCCGAGGATTGACGCTCGACAATTTCAAGCTGCCGCCCCCCCAGTCGCCCTACTATACCACAGATGCGTTTACCGATTACGCCATCCGGTTTATCGACGAACAGCCGGACGACAAACCGTTCTTCCTATATCTGGCTTACAACGCTCCTCACTGGCCGCTGCATGCAAAGGATAAAGACATCGAGCAGTTCGCCGGCAAATACGACCGGGGCTGGCAGGCCGTCCGCGAGCAACGGCACAAACGGATGGTGGAACTAGGCATTGTAAGCCCGGAATGGGAGCCGGCCGAATGGGAGTCGCGCACGTGGGACGAGCTTACGGAAATGGAACAGGCCGAATCGTCGCTGCGGATGTCGGTATACGCCGCGCAAATATATTGCCTGGATTACAACGTAGGTAAGTTAGTGGATTACCTCGAACAGAAAGGCGAGCTGGATAACACGTTGCTCGTGTTCTTCTCCGATAACGGCGCCTGTGCCGAACCGTACTCGGAAACCGGCTTCGGCACGGTGAACGACATCAACAAGCACGACAATTGGGTGGCTCCCTCGTATGGCTTACCCTGGGCGCAAGTGAGCAATACGCCTTACCGGAAGTATAAAGTGCGCGCCTACGAGGGCGGTATCGCCGCCCCGTTCATTCTTTCGTGGCCGGCCAGGTTCGGCGCTTACCATAACCAAATCCGGGAGAACGTAGGTTTCGTGCCGGATATTATGGCTACGTTCGTCGAAGCGGCCGGTGCCGAATATCCGGAAACGTATCACGGCGGAAACGCCATTATCCCGCCGGCCGGTTCGAGTTTGTTGCCCACAGTCTGTCATCCGGACAAAGAAATTCACGAGTATATCTTCGGCGAGCATTTCGACAACCGTTTTGTTCGCTGGAAAAACTGGAAAGCGGTAAAAGACGAAAAAATGAAGACCTGGGAACTGTACGATCTGAAAACCGACCGCACTGAACGGCACGACGTGGCTTCCCGCCATCCGGCCATCCTGAAAAAGATGACGGAGAAATGGGACGAATGGGCGCGAGAAAGTTACGTGTACCCGAAACGGTTGCCGGAAAAGTAACCGGCTAAAGGCGTAATGAAAAGATACTTTCGTTATGCCATTCCCGAGACGGAGGGGCAGTGTTTATAAGAACAAACACTACTCCTCCGTACCATTAGGGTGAAGTCCATTTCCGTATTTCCCAATAAAAAAATATAATGTGATGCAGAAAAGAACTGCCTTAAATTTCCGTATCAGTCCGATTCGTGGTACTTTTACCTCCGCTAACATATCCGATCGAACCTGATGAGAAATTCAATCGCCTACCTGCCGCCCGATAAACAAGAAGAATTGCTCTTCCTGGTAAAAGAAATTCTGAAACGACTATCCCAAACCGAGTACATCATCCTATACGGTAGTTATGCACGCGATAACTACGTGAGCCGCGGCATCCGGGTGGAAGACGGAGGCATCCCCACCGTGAAAATCTCCGATTACGACATACTGGTACTCACGGCCGGCTTCAACAGCAAGAAAGCCGAAGTCGTGCTCGACAACGTAGAAAACGTGTTTTTTCAGGGAAAAGACATCGACCGGGATACGCCGGTGCAATTTATCACCGACGAAATCAAGATATTTAATAAGTATATCCGCGAAGGGCGTTATTTCTATACTCAAATCAAGCAGGAGGGGGTAGTGCTATACGACAGCGGAAGACACAAACTGGCGCGAAGAAGAAAGCTGAACTTCGAGGAAATCAAACAGCAGGCGCAGGAATATTTCGACGAGAAGTTCGTAAAAGCCAATGACTTTTTAGATGGAGCAAGCTATTTTCATAAAAAAGCAAAATACTCGATGGCATCTTTCCATCTTCACCAAGCCTGCGAAAATTACTATTATGCCATCCGGTTAACCTTTACTTTACGCAACAATAAACAACACAACCTCTCCAAACTCGCTTCGTCCGTCAGGCAATACTCCGAAGAGTTAGCCGGCGTATTCTCGCAAACCACGCCCGAAGAAAAGCGGTTGTTCAACCTGCTGAAGGCGGCGTATGTGGATTCCCGTTATAATCCGAACTTCCTGGTAACGAAAGAAGACGTCGAAATGCTGACGGCAAAAACCGAACGGCTAAAGGAGATTGCCAAACGGATATGCGAAGATAAAATACGGAGATACGGAAAGAATGACCTATAAGGAAAGTCTACAAAAAATAAAAGTACGCCTTCGCTAAAATGTAAGGATCAAGACTTGTTCTGAAATTTGCTTTACTATCGGACAAAAAACTGTCAGATGTTCGTTTCGAAATTATGCAAGGTTTCTCATCCTCACAACCGGATGGGATTTTATCCGTTTCAGTCGCTGGTATAATTTTTCCTTTTGCAATTGATATTTTATAGCATACTTTAGTTATCAAACGAATAAATAATTACATTGCAACCTATGAAGAAACTGATTTATTATCTAAGCCTCCTTTGCCTGGGCTTCTTTACCCCGGAAGGCATTCACGGCCAAGTTATCTTGGTGGAAAACGGAAAAGCCGTTTCGCAAATCGTACTGGCGGAAGAAACGGAAGTCAACCGTGCCGCGGCTACGCTTTTGCAAGACTTCGTACAGCGCATCAGC
Organism: Tannerellaceae bacterium; assembly: GCA_048465615.1. Taxonomy (GTDB): domain Bacteria; phylum Bacteroidota; class Bacteroidia; order Bacteroidales; family Tannerellaceae; genus Parabacteroides. Next base: position 122,226 of record DBFWLD010000020.1, on the reverse strand, counting down.
GGCGCCAGACTTCCTATCGTATCCACGGCGAGGGAAAAAAATAAAAAAAGCGAAATTCGTATCGGAGGCGCGCCGGCGGAAGAAGCCGGCGAAGACGGGTTCAGACTGCTTACCTCCGGCAACCGGCTGGAAATTGCCAGCGGAGGGGGAAAAGGCGCCGTCTACGGAGTGGTGACGCTTTTGGAAGACTACCTGGGCGTTGCCTATTACGCCAAAGATACGTATACGCTTACCCCCGCCTCCACGCTGCGGCTACCGGCCATCCGACGGACGGAAACACCAGCTTTCCGCTACCGGCAGACTTGGAGTTACGGGTGCGAAGACCCTGTTTACAAAGATTGGTTCCGGCTGAAGGAGCCCCGGGAAATCTTCGCCGGCAACCTATGGGTACATACTTTCGACCGCTTGATTCCTTCCGATGTATACGGCAAGGCGCACCCGGAATATTATGCCTTTATCAACGGCCGGCGGCGGCCGGGCAAAGCCAGCCAATGGTGCCTTGCCAATCCGGAAGTATTGGAGCTGGCCGCCCGGAAAGTAGATTCCGTTTTCAAAGCCAACCCGGGGCAAACCATGATTTCCGTCAGCCAGAACGACGGGCATTATACCAACTGTACCTGCCCGGCTTGCCAGGCCATCGACACGTATGAAGAATCGCTTGCGGGCAGTATCATTCATTTTATGAATAAACTGGCGGCACGGTTTCCCGATAAACAGTTCTCGACGCTAGCTTACTTGTATTCGGTCAAGCCGCCGAAACATGTCAAACCCCTCCCCAATGTGCATATCATGCTGTGCGATATAGATTGCAAACGAGAAGTACCCCTTACCGACAATGCTTCGGGCCGGGAGTTTGTAGAAGCGCAGGAAGGCTGGTCGGCCATCGCCGATGATTTGTTCGTTTGGGATTACGGCATTAATTTCGATAATATCGTCTCTCCCTTTCCCAATTTCCATATCCTGCAAAAGAACATCCAGCTTTTCCACAAGAACCATGTTACTATGCACTTCGCTCAGGTGAACGGCATCAAGGGAGGCGATTTTTCGGAATTGCGGGCGTATATGCTGGCCAAGCTGATGTGGAACCCTTCGCTCGACGCCGATTCGCTTATGCAGGCGTTTATGAAAGGATATTACGGGGCAGCGGCGTCCTACCTTTACCAATACCAGAAGATTATGCAGGGAGCTTTGCTGGCGGCCGGTCAGCCCCTCTGGATTTACGATTCCCCTATTTCGCATAAGGACGGCATGCTGAACCCTACGCTTCTGGCCACCTACAACGAGTTGTTCGACCGGGCGGAAGAAGCGGTGGCGACCGATACCGCCCGATTGAACCGGGTACGGCTTTCCCGGCTTTCGCTGCAATATGCCGAACTGGAAATTGCCCGTACCTGCACGGGTCACGACACAGAGGCGGTAAGCCGCGCGTTGGATTTGTTTGAAGCGCGTACCCGCCGATTCGGGGTGACGAGCCTGAACGAACGGAAAAATACGCCCGAGGAATATTGCCGGATATACCGGCAGCGTTTTCTGCCCCGCGACAAACCCAACCTGGCGGCCGGGGCTACCGTGGAATGGCTGACGCCTCCGGCTGAAAAATATCGCACGCTCGGAACAAAGGCCCTCGTGGACGACTTGTTCGGGGGAACGACGTTTGTAGAAAGCTGGGTAGGCTGGCAAGGAGCGGACGGGGCTTTCAGGCTGGATTTAGGGGAGGAAAAAACGTTTTCGAGCATCGAAACGGACTTTCTGCATCAGCTCGGAGCTTGGGTGTTGTTGCCTCGGCGCATTACATATACCGTTTCGTCGGATAACGAAACTTACCGCCCTTTCGGCAGCTACGAATTTCAGGAAGACCGCGATACACAGGTTAAATTCGTAGGCGGCAAGGTAGCATCGGATAAGCCGGTAAGCGCCCGGTATATCAAGGTAGAAATCGAAGGTGTAAAGGTTTGTCCTCCCTGGCATTACGGGGTAGGCCAGCCGGCCTGGTTCTTTACCGACGAGGTGACGGTATGGTAAGAAAGCAAGGTATAAGCAAACGATCGGAATTTTCCGTATTGGAAAAATACTTTATATAGCGTAGGCTTGTTTGAATAAGAAACGCCGGCAGCTTACCTACGGTATTCGGAAAAGCAACGTAAAGACAGTGAAAAATAACCTTTACGTTGCTTTTTTTAGCTGCCTCGTCGGAAAAAATACCCTATACGGCTTTCTCTGCGCGCAACGCGACAGTGGCTTTCAGGCGGAAAAAACTCCAGGCGGCAGGGTGGCGCAAAAAAACAGTTTCTTTTCCCCGCCAAGCTTCAGCCCTCAACCGAACAAAGACGCGAATTTTTCCTCTACCAAATCGTCGTATCGTTTTTTCTCGACAAAGACCTGCCGGAACAACTGGTTTTTGTTGCCGGGTTGCAACTTAAAGGGATACGACCGGAACCGGAGATTATGCTTGATCACCACCTTCCACAATTCGGCTAAGGTAGACCGGGATGCTTTCGCAATTTCATCGTATTGCTTTTTCCGGAGCACGGTATTGCTCAGCGCGCTTAAAACAGCTTTTTCCAGCTTACGATTATTTTTGCCTTTCAATAATTTATCGAAGGTATATTTGCCGTCGAAAAATAATAAGCCGAAGCCTTTTTCGGCACAGAAATCCAAGAGTACCTCGGCTTTCATTTGCACTTTATCCTCGAGCATGCTCGGCAAGTCTTTAATTTCCACTAGTACGAATTCTTGGGTATCCAGGTAAATGCCGAAGTCGGGAGTATAGGTTCGTTTACGCGCGCCGCGACGGTAACGAATTTGCACGGGCTGTTCGTAATAGAAGCGTACGTTTTCCATTTCCTCGAGTTGAAGAATAAACTTCAGCTCCATACCCGATTCGTACTGGATTTCCCGCCCACATTTTTCCGAATAAAACACCCCGCTTTTATAGCGAGGATGGGCGGTTACCTGCCGCTGGGGTTGGAGAAAATCGAAGAAATCGATGTCAAACCGAACTCTTCGATCGAACCACAAAATTTTTTTGTATAACTGTTGTTCCTTGCTGAGCATGTCGGTAGCAGCCGTGCCGGCTACATAGCGTTTTTCTTTTTACCCAGGCAAAAATACAGGTTATACTTGTTAACAGCGATGCAAAAATTGTTATTTAACGAAAGTAAATCAGGTAGTTGTACGCAAACAAACCCGTTCGGTCGCTAAAAAGCCGAACGGGTTTGTTTGATAGGGAAGCCGGGGAACCGCCTTGACAAGGAAAAACAACGGGATAGTGCGGCTACATCCGGTTGTACCCGCTATCGGAGCAGTCGGGATGATTTTTTACAGCAACCGGCTATCCATCCGGACGCAAAAACCCAAACAGTTTTTCTAGTATAAGGCTTCCTTTATAATCTCTCCGACCGTGGGATGAGGGAATACGAACGATTTCAGTTCGTCGGCCTTCATGCCTTTTTCGATAGCGATACCGGCAATCACGATCAGTTCGGAAGCCGGGTTGCCCAGCATATGCGCGCCGATCACCGTTCCGTCTCCGGCCAGCAAAAGCTTGCATACGCCGTTGCCCATCTCGTTTTCGGCCACGAAGCGGCCCGAAAAAGCCATCGGAATCTTTTTCACCTGATACGGAGTTCCTTCCGCCTGCAATTCCTCTTCGGTTTTTCCTACCCCGGCTATCTCCGGATTGGTATATACTACGCCCGGAATAGCCCGGTAACTCATCGGCCGGGTACCTCCCGACATATGCGCTACGGCCGTTTCCGCTTCGCTGACAGCCGTATGCGCTAGCAGCGAGAAAGCCGTAATATCGCCCGCCGCATACACATTCGGCAGCGATGTCTGCATGTATTCGTTCACCCGGATACCGCCCCGGAAAGTTTCCAGCTCCAACGTCTCCAACCCGAAGCCTTTAGTTACCGGCCGCCGCCCTACGCTGAGCAGCACCTTGTCGCCGTGCAAGGTAAACGATTCGCCGTCTTTTTCCACCGTCACTTCCGTACCATGCACTCCTGTTACCTTATGGCCCAGGTAAAACTTCACGCCTCGTTTGGCATATTCGGCTTGCAACAGGGCCGATAATTCGGCATCCATCGGCCCGAGGATCTTGTCGAGCATCTCTACTACATGCACTTCCGTGCCCAGGCTGTTGAAGAAAGAAGCAAACTCCATCCCGATCACGCCGCCGCCGATAATTACCAGCGAAGCGGGCAATTCTTTCGATTGAAGGGCTTCGCGGCTCGTCCAGTAGTCGGTTTCGGCCAATCCCGGAATGGGCGGAATTACCGATTCCGAGCCGGTGCAGATCAGAAGCCGGGCGGCTTCGTACGTTTCTCCGCCGGCCACGATGGTAAGGGTTCCGTCGGCGGCGCAGCCTTTTATCTCGGCCTCGGCCGCTACCATCGTCACACCGTGCTCGGCGAGTTTCATGCGGATACCGGCCGTCAGTTTTTTCACGACTTTGTTTTTCCGGGCGATCATTTTGCCCAGATCGAAAGCGGCACCCTCGGCTTTGACGGCATATTTGGATGCGTGCCTGACCTGGTCGTAGGTTTTGGCGGAATACAGCAACGTTTTTGTCGGCACGCAGCCTTCGTTCAGACAAACGCCTCCCAAGGCGTTCTTTTCAATCAGAAGGGTGGACATACCGCCCTGGGCTGCCCGTTCGGCAGCGGTATAACCGGCAGGGCCTCCGCCGATTATGGCAACATCGTATTTCATACTATCAGATTTATTTAAGTTTGATATTGGGATTGATCGCGCGCAGTTGTTTCACAAAATCGGCTTTGTTGCAGGGAGAAACCAGCATCCATACCTTGCCCCCGCTCCAGATCATCAGCCTGTCCAGCGAAAGGGCGTAGCTGGATACCGGCATAACGCTCGACTCCAAAGCCTCGATCTCGGCTACCGGTATTTTTTTTTCGGGAAAAATACTGCAATGGGCTATCAGCAGGCCGTCGGCGGTAATGCGGTAATAGGTATTGAAGAAAATATGCAAGGTCAGTAGGGATATGACCAGCATACCGGCCATGGCCGGTATGCTCGGGCCGAGAAATACTTTTACACAGCCCGCTACCAGCAGGAGGATCAGGAAATGATACCACCAACCCACTTTCGATTTATATTCTCTGTCCATCTTTTCAATTTTGGCGCAAGTTAACGAAAAGTTTCCGGCCGGAAAAGAAAATACGCTGTCACTTCGCAGCAACAGCGTATCCACTTAAACCGGTTAATACAAATCAAAAGATTGTAAGTCGCCTTTTTAGTTTATTTCTTCCAGTACGGTATACGACTGAAGGTTGTTATTGGGATCGTAAAGCTCCGTACGCACTACTCCTACGTTGGGAGCGTACCATTCGTATCCGTAACCGGTTATTCTTCCTTCGGGAGAATTTACGTCTATATTATAGCGCACTTTGGCACAATTGAAGGTACCGGCCGGGGTAGTCAGGTTTTCCGTCGTCTGGTAAGCCCGGTCGTGAATAGATACATTGGCTCTTTTCTTTTTGTTCTTTTTGCTGTATATCTTGATGTTGGCGTCGTCGAAATAATAATCGTCGTCGCCGGGCATGTTGCTGGCGAACGTATTGGGATAATTCATGAAATCGCCTGTCAGCGCGATGTCGTCGTCGATCATCGAAATGGCGGCAGGATAAGATACCAGGTCGCCCATATTCATAAAAAATTCGCCGTCCTGGCAAGTGCATTCCAGCTCGCCTCTCATAATGGGCGTTCCGTTGGCGTCGGTATAAAGGTAATCGGCTTCCACTTCCGTGCCGGAAGGCATATTTTTCACTTCGTCGATGGTATACGTCATCACGTTCTTCAGGTTGCCTTTGGCGTCGTATCCTTTGCGAACCATTTTAGTACCCTCCGTCTGGGGAAAAAAGAAGGTACAGTCCTGGGCCATCGCACCGGCTGCAAACAAGGAAATCAAGGCTGCGTAAACTACTTTCATCTTCATCTTATTAATGTTAATTAGTTCATTATTAATTATCTATCAATTATTCATTGCTCTGTTAAAACAGCCGTAGGGCGTATTTGTTCAGCGGCGCAGCTTTAAATTATCCAAAAACCAACGGCCTCGAAACCCGATGGGCCGTATATTCCCGCCGCTTCGGGCAACGCAGAGGGCGAGGTGGAAACAGGATTTTTCCGGCAGCTGGTTTTCCCCATCGAATTATATTGTATCTTTACCCGGTACACCGTTATGAACTTATTCGTTATGAACGATCAAAACTATATTTATGTCGTAGGCGCGACGGAAAACAATCTGAAAGGAGTTTCGCTGAAAATCCCCAAAAAGAAAATTACGCTTTTTACCGGTGTTTCCGGCTCGGGAAAATCTTCGCTGGTACTCGATACCATTGCCGCCAAATCGCGGCGCGAACTGAATGAAACCTTTCCCAGTTTCACCCAACAATATTTGCCGAAATACGGACGCCCCCATGTGGAGCGTATCGAGCACCTGCCGGTGGCTATCGTGATCGACCAGAAAAAACCCGCTCCCAACGCCCGCTCTACCGTGGGTACCTATACCGATATTTATGCGCTGCTCCGCTTGTTGTTTTCGCGGATAGGAAATCCTTTCGTAGGATATTCGGATACCTTTTCGTTCAATCATCCCGAAGGCCGCTGCCCCCGTTGCGACGGGCTGGGGGAAGTGCGCGAACTGGATATTCACCGGCTGGTAGACTTCGACAAATCGCTCAACGACGACGGAGTTATCCGCTATGTGGCTTTCCGCCCCGGAGAATGGCGGTGGATCAGGTATGCCCATAGCGGCCTGTTCGACTTGGATAAAAAAATAAAGGACTATTCGCCCGAGGAATTGGAACTTTTCCTTTATTCACCCCAAATCCGGCTGAAAAACCCGCCGGCCGGCTGGCCTAAATCGGCGAAATACGAAGGTTTGGTTCACCGGATGTACCGGAGTATCATTCATTCGGAAGAAGGAAAGCTGCATACCAAGTTGCTCGATCCGATGCTGACGACCGGTGTATGTCCCGATTGCGAAGGCAGCCGGTTGAATCAGAAGGTGCTTTCCTCGCTGATCGGCGGGAAAAACATCGCCGACGTCACCGCCAGCCCCCTGGCAGACATTATCCGCTGGCTCGATGCCATCGACGATCCGCTGGCGGGCGATTTAAAAGAAATCATCCGCAGCCGGTTGTCGGCCTTGATTGAAATCGGGCTGGGTTATCTTACCCTTCAAAGGGGAATGGGCACGCTATCGGGAGGAGAAGCGCAACGCTGTAAAATAGCCAAATACATCCATTCGGCTTTATCGGATATGCTCTATATCCTCGACGAACCGAGCGTAGGGCTGCATAGCCACGATATTCATCTGCTCAAAGAGTCGGTTCGCAAACTGCGCGACCACGGGAACACCGTATTGTTGGTTGAGCATCACAAAGAAATGATTCAGATGGCCGACGAGGTGGTCGACATGGGGCCGGGCTCGGGCATGGAGGGAGGAACGATTTTATATCAGGGCAACTATGCCGGGTTGCTTCTGAGCGATACGGCGACGGGGCGGATGTTGAAAGAAAAATTGCCGCTGAAAGAAAAGGTACGTCTTCCGGCAGATTGGTTTACGATGGAACAGGTGCAGACGCATAACTTGAAAAACCTGACCGTCCGGTTGCCGCTGGGAGTGCTTACCGTTATTGCCGGCGTGGCCGGTTCGGGTAAAAGCTCGCTGATGCAGGCCTTTGCGGAAACTTATCCGGAAGAGGTGATTTATATCAGTCAGAAAAGTATCGGTATCAGCTTGCGTTCTACGCCGGCTACCTATCTGGGCGTGGCCGACGACCTACGCAAGTTGTACGCCCGGCGGAGTGGAGCCGGACTGAGCATGTTCACGTTCAACGGAAAAGGGGGATGCCCGGTATGCGGGGGAAAAGGCGTGATCGTTTCAGATATGGCCTTTATGGATGCCATCGAAACGGTATGCGAAGCTTGCGGCGGATTGCGGTATTCGAAAGAAGCGTTGCAATACACGGTAGACGGCCTGACGATTGCCCAGGCGATGGATTTGACCGTACGCAAAGCTTCCGAGCGTTATGCCGGTACGAGTATCGAAGAAAAGCTCCGGCCGCTCATGCGAGTAGGATTGGGCTATTTGCATTTGAACCAATCGCTTTCTACCCTTTCGGGGGGCGAGTTGCAACGCATCAAACTGGCTTCTTACCTGGATCGGAAAGGTCAGGTTTTCGTGCTCGACGAACCTACCGACGGTTTGCACGTGAAGGATATTTCCGCTTTGATCGGCTTATTTGATGCGTTGGTAGAACAGGGCAATACGCTTTTTCTGATCGAACACAACCTGGATGTGCTAAAGGAAGCGGATTATGTGGTGGAATTAGGCCCGGGCGGCGGAGAAATGGGGGGAGAATTGCTTTTCGCCGGTACGCCCGCCCAGCTATTGCAATCGCCGCATTCGGTGACGGCTCCTTATTTAAAAGCGGAATTGCCTAAAGATTGAAAATGAAGGAAAGACGAAAGAATCCCGGGCGGAATGACACAACTAACTAACTTAATTTCTATTTTTGTAACATTAAAGAACGGAGATAGGCGGCACCCGGGCAGAGCATAGACAAGCTTGATTCTGTATTTGGTTGGCACTCTTCCGGTAATTCTAAATCGTATAAAAAATGGTGAAGAGATTCGATTTCTTAGTAATAGGCTCCGGTATCGCCGGGATGAGCTTTGCGCTGAAAGTAGCCGGCAAAGGAAGCGTGGCCCTGGTCTGCAAGTCCGGCCTCGAAGAGGCGAATACCTATTTTGCGCAGGGGGGGGTGGCATCCGTAACCAACCTGATTGTCGACAATTTCGATAAACATATTGAAGATACGATGATTGCGGGCGATTGGCTGAGCAACCGCGCGGCCGTGGAAAAAGTAGTACGCAATGCGCCTCGACAAATTAAAGAGTTGATTAGCTGGGGAGTCGATTTCGATAAAGACGAAAAAGGCAATTTCGACCTGCATCGCGAGGGAGGACATTCCGAATTTCGCATCCTGCACCATAAGGACAATACGGGCGCGGAAATACAAGACAGCTTGATTCAGGCTATTCAGCAACATCCCAATATTACGGTTTTCGAACACCATTTTGCCATCGAAATTCTTACCCAACACCACCTGGGCGAAAACGTCACCCGCCAGACACCCGATATTCAGTGCTACGGCGCCTACATCATGGATATGAAAACCGGCCGTATCGATACCTTCCTTTCGAAAGTTACGCTGATGGCTACCGGAGGCGTGGGCGCGGTATATCAAACTACCACCAACCCGATGGTCGCTACCGGCGACGGCATTGCGATGGTATACCGGGCCAAAGGAACCGTCAAAGACATGGAGTTCGTACAATTCCATCCCACAGCCCTTTACCATCCGGGCGACCGGCCTTCTTTTCTGATTACCGAAGCCATGCGGGGCTACGGCGGCGTATTGCGCACCCTCGACGGAAAAGAATTTATGCAGAAGTACGACAGCCGGCTCTCACTTGCTCCGCGCGACATCGTGGCCCGGGCCATCGACAATGAAATGAAGAACCGCGGAGACGACCATGTTTACCTGGACGTGACGCATAGAGATCCGGAAATGACCAAAAGGCATTTTCCCAATATTTATGAAAAATGCCTTAGCCTGGGCATCGATATTACCAAAGAATATATCCCGGTAGCCCCGGCCGCTCATTACCTGTGCGGGGGAATCAAGGTCGATCTCGACGCCCGTTCGTCGATCAACCGTTTATACGCCGTAGGAGAATGTTCGTGCACCGGATTGCACGGAGGCAACCGGTTGGCCTCCAATTCGCTTATCGAAGCGGTAGTGTATGCCGACGCGGCAGCCAAGCATAGCCTGGGAATTATCGATTCGCTGACGTTTCAGGAAAACATTCCCCAGTGGAACGACGAAGGCACCCAATCGCCCGAAGAGATGGTACTTATTACGCAAAGCGCGAAAGAGGTAGGCCAGATTATGAGTACCTATGTAGGCATCGTCCGTTCGGATTTGCGTTTGAAACGTGCCTGGGACCGGCTGGATATTTTATATGAAGAAACCGAAAGCCTGTTCAAACGGTCGGTAGCTTCGAAGGAGATCTGCGAACTGCGAAACATGATTAACGTCGGCTATCTGATCATGCGCCAGGCCATCGAACGCAAAGAAAGCCGCGGCCTGCATTATACCCTCGATTACCCGCCGCTCAAAAAGAGGGAAGAAGATTAAGAAAGAAAACGTAAAAAAAGGGGGTATCTTCGCAGATACTCCCTTTTTTTCATAAATCAGTCAATCAAATCACTATTTAAGATAATCATTCGGTAGGGTTATAAGGAACAGTCGTTTTGATCATTTTATCCCTAGTTCGATTGTAGGAATCGTTGGCAAAGCTATCTCAAGGGAAACAAACGGAAAGGGGGAAAGGTTGGGAAGAAGATACTTAATTTTAGTTAATGCCTTAAAAAAGAAAAAAGGAAACAAGTTTTAAGTACTTGTCTCCTTTTATACTGAACTTTAATCAAATAGATAGGCTTAGTAGTTCTGTTTCATCGGTTCGAAATAAGCCTGGGCATGTTCGCATGCCGGACATTTCTGGGGCGCCTTCTTGCCTTCGAACACGAACCCGCAGTTGCGGCACTGCCAAAGAATGGCTTCGTCTTTTTCGAATACCTGGCCCGCTTCCATATTGGCCAGCAACTTGCGATACCGTTTTTCATGCTGGGCTTCTACGGTGGCGATCATTTTAAAAGCTACGGCAATCTGCTTAAACCCTTCTTCTTCGGCAATCCGGGCGAACTCGGGATACAGATCGGCCCATTCTTCGTTTTCGCCGGCAGCGGCGGCAGCCAGATTTTCCATCGTCGTACCGATTACGCCGGCCGGGAAAGAAGCGGTAATTTCAACCATGCCCCCTTCCAGGAACTTAAAGAAGCGTTCGGCGTGTTCTTTTTCCTGCTCGGCGGTTTCGGCAAAAACACCGGCAATTTGTTCGTAGCCTTCTTTCTTGGCCCTGCTGGCAAAAAACATGTAACGGCTTCTGGCCTGCGATTCGCCGGCAAAGGATTTCAATAAATTCTGTTCGGTACGTGTACCTTTAATACTTTTTTCCATATCGCTAATTTATATAAGATAGATTTGTTGTTGCGACCCCTTGTTTTTCTACTGCCAAAAGTACTTATTTGTCTTCACATACGAAGCATCGCGCACTAAAAATAATATCTATCGAATGGTAAATAATATCTATATTTTCCTCCTGCCATTCTTTTATTCTTGTAATTTTTATAGAATGTTGACAATTATTCATATCTTTGCAGCCCTTATCACCAATGAGCAAAAGAATGAAGAATAGGTTTGATTTCCAGCCCGCTTTGTTTTCCGCGCTGAAAAATTATTCGAAAGAAAAGTTGATGGCCGACCTGATGGCAGGCATTATCGTCGGGATCGTGGCCTTGCCGCTGGCCATTGCCTTCGGGATCGCTTCGGGCGTAAGTCCGGAAAAAGGATTGATTACGGCCATTATCGGAGGATTTATCGTTTCGTTCCTGGGAGGGAGCAGCGTACAAATCGGAGGGCCTACCGGAGCGTTTATCGTGATTGTATACGGCATCATCCAGGAATTCGGCCTGGAAGGACTGGCCATTGCTACCGTCATTGCCGGGCTGCTGTTGATAGTGATGGGAGTTTTGAAATTGGGCACCGTCATCAAATTTATCCCCTACCCGATTGTGGTAGGCTTCACCAGCGGAATCGCCCTGACCATTTTTACCACGCAAATGAAAGATTTGTTCGGCCTTACGCTCGACAAGGTGCCGGCCGACTTTGTTTCCAAATGGATTGCTTATGCAGGAGCTTTTCATACCATTAACGTAGGAGCGCTGTTGATCGGGTTGGGAAGTATTTTGCTGATCGTGATTACACCGAAATTCTCCCGGAAAATACCCGGTTCGCTCGTGGCCATTATCGTGATGACGATACTGGTTTATTTGCTGCGTCATCAATTCGGATGGACGGGCATCGAAACCATAGGCGACCGGTTTACGATACAAGCCGCGCTACCCCAGCCGGCGCCGCTTTCGTTCTCTATGGAAACGATCGACCGGCTCTTGCCCGCAGCCTTTACCATCGCGATGCTGGGTGCTATCGAATCGCTGCTTTCGGCCGCCGTAGCCGACGGCGTAACCGGCGACCGGCATAACTCGAACACCGAACTTATTGCCCAGGGGACAGCCAACCTTGTGGTGCCGCTGTTCGGCGGAATACCCGTGACGGGAGCCATTGCGCGCACGATGACCAACATCAACAACGGCGGCAAAACACCGATAGCGGGTATCATCCACGCCGTGGTTTTATTGTTGATTTTACTCTTTCTCGGGCCTCTTACCCGGCATATTCCGATGGCCTGCCTGGCCGGCGTATTGATTATCGTTTCGTATAATATGAGCGAATGGAGAACCTTCCGCTCGCTGATGAAAAACCCAAAAAGCGACGTGTCGGTATTATTGGCTACTTTTTTCCTGACGGTAATTTTCGATCTGACCATTGCTATCGAAATCGGGTTGCTGATCGCCATGGTGCTCTTTATGCGCCGGGTAGCGGAAACTACCCAGGTATCGGTAAGCACGGAACGTATCGATTTGCGGGGCGATAGCGAGATACCTCACGAAAAAGAAGTACTTTCGCTGCCCAAAGGGGTGGAAGTATACGAAATAGACGGCCCCTTCTTCTTCGGCGTAGCCAATAAGTTCGACGGAATTATGAAAACGATGGGCGACAAGCCCAAAGTACGGATCATCCGGATGCGGAAAGTGCCTTTTATGGATTCGACGGGGCTTCATAACCTGGAAAGCTTATACCGGCTTTCGTCGAACGAACATATCCGCTTGATTTTATCGGGTGTAAACGAAAAGGTACGAAAATTGCTTGTCAAATCAGGCTTCGAACAAAAGATAGGTGCGGAAAATATTTGCAGCCATATCAGCGAAGCGATTGAAAAGGCCTCGGCGGCCGTGGAATCGTAACCGCCGGCGGGCGGTTGCCCCAGGTGACGACCGCCCGATTTAGTTTATTCTTACCATCTTTCGTTTTTTTCCTACCTAACTTTCCGGAAAAACCACAGATCCTCATGACCGGAAGCTATTTAGATAATATTCGAAACAGACAATTCCTTCTTTCGGTACGCTGAAAAGAGGAGAACATCCTTGTCGGTCGAAAATATATTAATGTGAAAAATTTCCTTTAAAAGAGATTTTATATGAAAAAATTAATATTATCAATAGCTGTAGTGATCTTGTTTGAGGATTGCTCCCATGATAGTAATGTAGTCAGGCAAACCCTGGAAACCGGTTTGCATCACCACGAGCTGAAAATAACAACCTGCGTATTTTCTTTCAAGTCGACCACTTTCAAAGAAACCTTTGCGGTGGGAAATGCAATGGGCGTTTACATTTTGCCTGACGATGGCAAGCGCCCTGCTCCGGCTTGTTGCCATTATAAAAACATCCGCGCCGACGCCGTGCGGCAAACCGATCGCAGCATCAGGTGGAAATGTGCATCGGCTATCCGGCTGTGTAGTTGCCCTATCCGGGTATACGCCTATTATCCGTATCGTCCCACCGCTTCGCGAGACACCGCCTCGGTACCGGTACGCATCTCGGCCGATGCCCGTTTCACACCCGATTTCCGGTTCGGCACGCTCACGCGCGGACACAAGCCCATCAACGATCATTCGCCGGTAGCCATGCTTTCTCTTACACAGGGATTAGCTTTGCTCTCCTTCAAACTGTTAGCCGCCAACGACTCGTTGAATAATTTTAAACTGGAATCCGTTCAGGTAGGCAATTGCGCGGGAAGCAGCAGGTTTTGCCAGCAAGGCAGAGTGAATATAGTAGACGGAGAAATTTCAGGATTGCCCGGATCGCCGGGCGCTACTCTTCTTCCGCTCATACCGGCCAAACCGTTAACTACTTCTCCAACCGAACCCCTGAAGATAAAGGTATTGCCTCTTTCCCGTCCGTTGGACAAAAAAGAAATAGAGGTTATTTTCAAAATCAACGGCCGGTCGTATCCCTTTCTTTTTCCCAGCGGCACCCAATGGAAAAACGGATACGAATATCTTTACTCCTTTTCTTTCGACGGCGAGCGTGTTTGCCTGAAAGAGGCTATCCAACTTTTTAGTTAATCCGATTTGTTGAATGTAAGGAAATTTTTCACATTAATAGCAGCCTGTATTTTTTTCGATTCCGGCCGATCTGGTAATCTGCCTTAGGGAGAGAAAAACAAAAAACGGAAGTCCTTTTTACAACGACTTCCGTTCTTTCTATTTGCCGGGCAAAGAGCCGGGGGCAGCTAGACAAACAAAATATGAAGGTTTCGCGTGCTTTCTCCTCTTTTTTCACTTGCTGTTTCCCGGACTATATTTTCACAATCTTCAATGCTTCTACCGGTTTCAGGTTGGTTCCAATACCAAAGCATAGGGCTTTTTACCCGATTTCTTTCTTCCATTTCCATTTTGTCTTCGTTTTTTTAGGTTGCTTTTTTAGTATATGACAGTTTTGGTTGCGAATACCCCTACCGGAAGTCATATTATTTTTTTCCCGCCATATTCTTCCTACAGGCAGGCAGGCCGCATCATATTTTCTCCTATCTTTGCTTCAAAGAATCAAATCGAAGATAGGCCGCACCTCGGCATAACCAAAGTAAACTTTGCTTCTGCGCTCGGTTTGCACTATCTTTGCTTCAAAGAATCAAAACCAAGATAGGCGGCTTTCCGGCATAGGACGAAAGGATAGAGTTCGCTTACGCGCCCGGGCAGCACACTATCATGGTGAAAAACAAGTATAACCTTTATACCACACTTCCGATATGGCAACTTCCGGACGACTTCTTTCACTCGACGTGATGCGAGGAATCACAATTGCAGGCATGATTATGGTAAACAACCCCGGTTCGTGGAAATATGTCTACGCCCCGCTCCGGCATGCGGCCTGGGACGGCCTTACTCCCACCGACCTGGTATTTCCCTTCTTTATGTTCATAATGGGGGTCTCCATGTTTTTCTCCTTACGGAAATACAACTACCGGTGGACGGCGGAAAGCGTAACAAAGATACTCAAACGCACCTTTCTTATCTTTCTGGTGGGATTTGCGCTCAACGTAGCGGGACATATCGGCTACGTCGGATTCGAACGCTTCGACCAAATCCGGGTGTTGGGGGTGCTTCAACGCCTGGCGATAGCCTACGGCGCCGGTTCGTTGATCGGTCTGGCCGTCAAACCCAAACATATCCTCGCGGTAGCAGCCGGCATGCTGGTTTTTTACTGGGCTTTGCTGGAATTGACGGGAAGTATGACGTTATCGGAAAATAATGTGATCGCGGTAGTCGACCGGTTTTTGTTCGGAGAAGCCCGGATGTATCACGACTATCTGCCCGACGGCACGCGCGTAGCTTTCGATCCGGAAGGGTTATTGAGCAGCATCGCGAGCATAGCCCAGGTATTATTGGGCTTTTATGCGGGAAAAATCATTGTCGACAGCCGCAAAAACAACGAAACGGCTATCCGCAATCTTTTTATCTTAGGAACCATTCTGCTTTTCGCCGGATTGCTGCTTAGTTACGGTTGTCCGATCAATAAAAAATTGTGGAGCAGTACCTTCGTGCTGGCCACTTCGGGGTTTGCTTCCCTCCTACTGGCCCTGTTGATCTGGATTATCGACATCAAAGGAAAAAAGAAATGGTCGGTTTTTTTCGAAGCTTTCGGCATTAATCCGCTTTATTTATACGTACAATCGGCTATTTTGGCTATTTTGTTGGGCCTAAGCGGAGTTTCCGCCTTTATTTATATGGACTTGTTGCGGCCCGT
The DNA here is from genome assembly GCA_048465615.1 of Tannerellaceae bacterium. Lineage (GTDB taxonomy): Bacteria > Bacteroidota > Bacteroidia > Bacteroidales > Tannerellaceae > Parabacteroides. The sequence continues at coordinate 106,364 of DBFWLD010000020.1, read as the reverse complement.
AGCGGGCGATTTCGGAGGGTCGCTACTTTGGGCTATCCTGTTTGTGGCGCTTAACTGGATACCCGGCTATTGGTTATATAAAAAACAGATTTACATTAAATTATAAAGATGATGAAGCTTTATGACGAATTGGTACGCCGGCTGAGGGCCGGCCTGCTCGGCGCGATAGGCTGTGTGTTGGCAGTTTCCCTGCAAGCCCAGATCAGCGAAGGAGGGCTTCCGCCCAGTTTCGGGTTCGCTACCGGATTGCGCAGCGGAGAACAACCTTTGCAAATCCCGATCCGATTCAGCGTGGAAGATTTGAAGGCGGTGGATGCTTGGCGCGTAAGCCAAGGAGGATTGATGGCCATCGCCAAGGTGATCGAAACGGATTTAAGCATAGGGAATGCAGGCCGGTGGGTAACGCTGCCCGACGGTGAGAAGGTATGGCAGTTGCATCTGCAAGCCAAGGATGCCATTGCTCTTATGCTGTATTATTCCGACTTTTACATCCCCCGGGGAGGACGTTTATTTATTTATAATATAGATAAAACCCAGGTGTTGGGGGCGTACACCTCCAACACCCACCCCCGAAACGGCCGTTTCGCGACCGAATTGATTGCCGGCGACGAAATTATCCTGGAGTATGTGCCGGCTCCTTCGGGCGAAGAACCTTCGATCCGCATCAGCGGCGTGGGCTATGGATACAATCATTTGTACGTAACGCCCGTAACCAAGGGGACGGGCAGGGAACGGTCGGGGCCTTGCATGGTAAATATCAATTGCGAGGAAGGAAGCGACTGGCAATTGCAGAAAAAAGGAGTTTGCCATATGATTCAATTGGTCGACAGCATACTCTATATTTGTACGGGGTCGCTGGTAAATAATACGGCGCAAGATAAAAAACCGTATATTCTGACGGCTTTCCATTGTTCGCAGACTTCTGACGGTACGGCGGAAGCTACCGACGAGGAACTGGAGCAATGGGTATTTGTGTTCCATTACGAACGAACACGTTGCGACAATAGTTCGCCGGCTTACGAAACGAAAACGATGGTAGGTTGCACCCGGAAAGCCGCTATTCCTATCTCCGGAGGTTCCGACGGATTGCTTTTGTTGCTCAATCAATCTATCCCCGACGATTACAACGTCTTTTTCAACGGATGGGATCGGACCAATAAGATCTCGCTTTCGGGCGTAGGCATTCATCATCCTTCGGGCGATTATATGAAAATTTCCACTTATGGCAATTATCCTACGGAATCGGTTACCTGGAGCAACTCCGACAACCATCAGACCGGCGCGAGAAATGCGCACTGGAACGTGACTTTCGACGAAACGCCCAACGGGCATGGCGTTACGGAAGGAGGTTCGTCGGGCTCTCCGCTCTTCAATCGGGAGGGGCTGATTATCGGTACGTTGAGCGGCGGAAATTCTACCTGCAATATGCCGGAAGGACTGAACTTATATGGCAAGCTATCTTTTCACTGGGATAAATTCAGTACCAAAGATTCTTTGCGGATGGATGTATGGCTCGATCCGAAACAGAAAGGGACTACCGTATTGGGGGGTATAGGCCAGAATGACAATGAAGCCGTCTCCGGATGGAAAAAACCGACGGATCTGACTGCCAGCCGGACGGAAGCGGGCGATATATTGTTAGAATGGAAAGCGCCTGTCTACGAACAAGTCGTAGGATGGGGAGATCAAAATATTGCTTATCAGTTCGGCTATGACGGACAACCTTTTTATTACGGACAGCGGTGGGATACGAAAGATTTGCCGCCTCTCCACCTGAAAACGTTGACGATGGTAAATTTTGTTCCGGCCTCCAATGCTTCCTACGCGGTTTATATCAAGCAAGGAAACCGGATATATGAAGAAGATTTGAGTAATCTGCAACCTTTGAAAGTAAATTCAGTTGTGTTGAAAAAGCCTTTTACGATAGACGCCGGCCAGGATTTAATTGTGGGCATTCATGTGAAAGCGTATGGTAGATCGGTATATCCGGCGTTTACCGACGGAAGCACTGTAGTGAAAGGAAAAGGAAATATGATCGCCATGGATGAGAAGGGAGAGAATTGGGCTACGATACAGGAAGATAAACTAAAAGATGTCAATTTTGCTGTTTCGTTTACCGTGACTTCGGAAAACGGAGTGCTACCGCGAAGCGCTTCGGATTTACAGCCGCGAGCAAAAGCTACCCATCAAGTACAGATCCATCCGGTAAATATGATGGAAGTGACGGGAAGTTTGCTTTCGACCGAAGGAACGAGCATTACGACCTTCCCCGTCCTGGCAGCCTACAAAGTATACCGGAACGACAGTTTCCTTGGTTCTACGGCGGCTTCTGTCACCCAATATATCGATAAGAACGTTACTGTCTCCCTTCCTGAATACGGCGTCTTGGCTCTGTATGAAGGCGAGGGAGAGGAAAAGGACAGAGAAAGCGAACAAATCACCGTCCGCTGGGAAGGAAGCGTAGGCAACGAACCCATTGCCGATGCAGAGGCTCCGGATATTCAACCGCGTTTTTTCCGGGAAAAAGTTCAAATTCTCAACTCTGCGAAAGTCAAGTCGTTGGAAATCTATTCCGCCAACGGAAAACTGATGAGGAAAATATCGCACCCGGAAGGCACGATCGATACCGGTTCTCTCCCTGAGGGAATGTATATTTTCCGGCTGCTTACCGATGAGGATATAAAAACAGTACAAGGAATTAAACATTAAAACGTATTTTTCTTTTTCCCCTAGGCTCCCCGCCGGCCACGAACCTGCCCCGCAGATCGTCCGGACGGGGAGTTTGCATTTTCTTCCGGCAACTAAAAAAGAGAGCGAAACAGCCGACCGGCCGGCCGCTTTCCTGACGGTGAATTACCTCCTTTTTTGATTAAAAAAATTACAATAAGTAAGGCAGAAGTTTCTTCCCCCAAACTCGTTTTACAACAAACTGATATACAATCAATTACAAAACACTCGACAAGGAATGAAAATTCCATGCCGGGGAAAATGAAAATGGATGCCGATGAAATTTTCATTGCACTGGCATGAAATCTTTTTTACATCGGCATCCATTTTTCCCCACAAAAAAAATTATACAATAAGTAGTTGACTGGCCGGAACCGGAAAACCCGGAAACCGGCAGGCGGATTACCGCACCCCTAGCCGACAACCTACCGGGCCATTTTTCCCCGGAGCCTAGCTTGGGCAGCCTGCGACCGGCCTTTCCAGGCCAAACCGTTTTGGCCGCCCGAAAAAGCCCGGTTTAATACGAAACGCTTACTTCAAACCCTTCTTTCCGCGCCCGTCCGGCAATTCCGTCCAGCACTTCCTTGGGTTGTTTGCGAAGCCCCTTCAAAGGTGTTTCCCGCTCGATGGTATAAATCATTACCTGGCGGGGACGGATTTTTTTCAAGGCCTCCAGCCAGCCAGCTATTTCCTCTTCGGTGGTATTATCTACCGAACAGCCGTCGATTTCGCCTTGCAAAAACATCGTCTGGATGATCAGGTCGCCCTGAAAACCGCAGAGCTGATCGACCAATTTATCAAAGGTAAATCCCGGAGAATTAGGTACGTTCAACTGGCGGATACGCGTATCGAGCACCGAATCGAGTTTCAGAATATTATCTTCCACCTTATGCAAAGCCGCTACTACCTCCGGCCGGTGCAATTGGGTGGCATTCGACAGCACGGCTATCTTCGCCGCAGGAAAAAACCGGTCGCGCAGAGCGATCGTATCGTCGATAATGCCTCCGAATTCGGGGTGCATCGTCGGTTCTCCGTTTCCGGCAAACGTAATCACGTCCGGCGCCAGTCCCTCGGCCTGCATGCCGGCCAGCGTTTGTTCCAATTCTTTTTTTACTTCCTGACGGGAAGGAAGTTTGCTTCGGGTACGGCGGTCTTCGTTCAATCCGCATTCGCAATAAATGCAGTTGAACGAACAAAGTTTCCCGTCGGGCGGCAACAAGTTCATCCCCAATGAAACACCCAGCCGGCGGCTGCGCACCGGCCCGAATACGATCTTATCGAAAAGTATGGTCGACATAAGCATTCAAGTTTATCATTTGTCCGGCTTTCTCAGCCGGTTTATCACTGCTGCAAAGCTACGAAAGCCCCGGCTATTCCCCTACCTATTTGGAAAGGCTTTAGAACTATTTAGCACTCCACAACCCGCCGGTTGCCCCCTATCCTGCTTTTTCACGGCTTGCGGCCCACCGGCCCTTTAAAACTTCCACCGCAATAAAAAGGAAAAATCGGTTTTACGAGGGCCGTCTATCTCTTCCTGCGCTGTACCTATCCGCTCGCGGTCGGCATAAAAAGTATGGCCTATTTTGGCAGATAAAATCAATCGTTCCGCCACGTCCCACCGGCAGGCAAAGGCCAACCGCAGCCCTCTGCCGTAAAAAGAAGTGCTGTTGAAAGCATACAACAATTGCTTTTCGTAGGCCGAAAGACGCGAAGCGTAGTTGTCGGTATGAAACCAGGAAACCGATAAATCGCCCTGAAAAGCCCCGGAAGGAGGCTTCCAACCGGCAGCCTGGGTAATCAACAGGCCTTTGCCGGATGATCCCGACACCTCTTTTTGCAGTACTCCTTCCGCCGAAGTACGCAGCCGGAGCGAAGGCCAAGGGTACCAGTCCGACCGCAGCCGCAAGCGTTGTCCCGCGAGGGGAAGCACCTGCGAAATCCCGGAAGACGCCGCCGGCGCGTTTGTCTCCTTCTTTTTATATCTATAACGCAAGGCAACCGAAAAGCCGCCGGAAGGCGTATAACTCGCCTCGGCCTTATATTCCTGACCGGAAGAAGGCGCGTCTATTCCGTACTTCAACCAGGGGAAACGGAAAAAATCGGCGTATCCTACCAGTTTCCAGCGGGCTGCCGGCACAAGTTCCATACCCAGATAAAGCCCTTGCTCGTTTTGTACCGTCGTAGTTTGGCCGAACGCCTGGCCGAAAAAAGCCTGATACCGACGGTCGTAATACCGGTATAAAATGAGCCAGGAAACATACGAGGCAGGCGTAATTCTCAAAGCGTCGATCGTAGCCACCGCTCCGCCGGCCGCAATCGCCGTTTCTCCGAAAAAACTCAGCCGGTTGTTTTTCCACTGATAATGCACAGATGCGTTCCAATGGCGGTTGCCCCGAAAGTAAAACAAATTATAAGGATGCGGATCGGGTTCCAGGCGATAAGATCCGAAAGAATAAGAGAGGGCGGCCACCCCTATGCAAAGAGATTCGTCGGCATATTGCCAATGGCCTCCGTAGGTTTGCATGGGAATACGGCCGCGTTTCTCCCAGTCTCCTTCTACCCGGTGCAGCCCGTCGGTCTTGAGCGACGGAAACACCTTGTCGTGAAGCGCCCCGTCGAGGCGGCGGTAAGAATAGAATGCGCTCCACTGCGTTTTTTTCCACTGCAATGTAACGCCGGCTCCCCGGAAGAAGTCGATTTCGTTGGTTGAAAAATGCCGGCGCAGTCCGTTTCTTCTTCTTTCCAGTCCGGTAGCGCTCATTTGCGGGCCGGGCAAAAAATCGTGGCTGAGAATCAGTCCCTGGCCGAACGAAGCTTTATAATCGCCCGCCACCAAGGTTTTCAACCACCCGAAATCTTTTATCAACAGGTGAGCGGAATAAAAATCATAGCCTTTATGCTTCGAAGTCCAGAAAGGTTCGCCGGCGTCTTTTTCGGCTACCAGCCCTCCTTGAATCCGGTCGTCGAAGCTATAGGTATATCTCAAAGCGGTATAAAAAGGTTCTCCCAGGTAACGCCGGTTGGGATAGCGATCCAAAATACTGTCGGGATAGGTTTTATATCCCGCTTTCTGTTGAAAACATCGATCATATCTGAATTGCAATTCGTTACGTCCCTTCTTCAACAGATTTTCAACCGAAACGGGAAGTTTTTCCACCGGATATTCACCGATATGCACAAAAGGCAGCAAATAGTGAATCGTTTCGAAATCGAGCTCTTCCACTTGCTTGAGTTCGTACAGGGTATTCATTTTTCCGTATTTTTCCCGGTAGGAGAGGATGCCGGCTATCTGTCCGCCCGACAAAAAAGGAAGCGTTTTCAACTGGCTTTCCGTGGCTTCGTTCAGATCGAACGGGTGGTCGGCCCGGTAAGAGAGCTCGGCATACAAAGCTTCTATTTTCGCTTCGTCGGCCTCTTCATCCACCCGTTCCTGGATATAATCTACCCATTTATCCACAGGATAAGAATTTTGACTTTCAATAAAATAACTGTTTATAAACAAGGTTATACACAGGATTATCAACCATCGTTTCATAAGCGGGAAAATATTAAAAAGAAAAGGTTAAACCGATTCCGGTACTCAGCCCCAATACCGGGTGATAGACCGAAGCCACGTCGAAAGCGAGGCTTCGCAAACGGTATCCTACCCCGGCCGTAGGCTGAAAAGGATCGGTCTGAAGGCCGGCCCGCAGGGAAAAAACTTCGAACACCCGATATTCCATTCCGATCTGTCCGTTCACGGCAACCGATTCGTCGGTTCCTAAACTACCTGCTATTAACAAGTCGTTCATAAGCGACCATTGAAAACCTATTTCTACCCGATAAGTAGTATCATATTGGTTTTCAGTTTCTTTTTTACCGATAGAAAAAGAAGGGAAATCGCTTATCAACATTCCGATCAACAAGTTATCAAAAGGAGAAAAAGTTGCGCCCACGTCGCAGGCAATCCGGCCGGGAGGGTTGTCTTCCCATTGGGTCTGCCACCAGGAATAATGAAGGCCCACGCCCAAAGTCCACTTCGAAGCGATGCGTTTGCCTACCGACAAACGAACGCGGGTTTCCCGGTAGGCATCGTATCCGAAGGTGGAAAGCTGAACGGCCAGGGGTAGGAGCCGATTAACGTGTTGATAACTGCCGCCGAGGGTTCCCAGTTCTTTCAACCCATAGCGGTTAAAATAATCAAAACGAAGCAGTTTGCCGGTTGATAAAGCTAAGAGGGAGGGATTATGAAAAACAGATTGGGTAACGCCGTTGCCGCCCATGGCCAGAGCGCGGATGTCGGGCAAACGGAGGTTTTCTGCGGCCCGAAGGGGGATACAGAACAAACCGGATAAAAGCAGGCAGGCGGTTAATTTCATAGCCAAGGTTTCTTTAAGATGTTAACAAACGTCCAAATATAATATATTCCTTTTATATCTTCTCTTTTGCCGGGAGAGAATTTAAAGCCATGATTATAAATTGTGTAAAACATGGAAAGATACAGGAAAATTGCTGTATTTTTGCGTAGTATGCAGAAAATAAAGGGATACATAGCGGTGATGATTCTCTTGCTCTGTGCCGCTCTGGCGGAAGCACAGACCTTGAAGATCAATACGGTTCCGGAAGGCGTGCAACGGGCGGTTCTGGAAGGAGGGGATACGGTTGCCGTGGTACGCTTGCAGGAGGTATATGTTTATCCGCAACTTAGGTTTAAAAACAAGCGGCAAGAGGCGAAATACACCAAGTTGGTACGCGACGTCAAACGCACGTTGCCGTATGCCAAAATGGTGTATGAAACCTTGATCGAAACCTATGAATATATGGAAACGCTGCCCGACGACAAAGCCCGGCAGGCGCATTTGAAACGGATGGAAAAGGAACTTTTTCAACAGTATAAACCGGAGTTGAAAAAGTTGAGTTATTCGCAGGGAAAGCTGCTTATCAAGCTGATCGACAGGGAATGCAACCAGACAAGCTATCATTTGCTGAGGGCTTACCTGGGAAGTTTCCGGGCCGGATTCTGGAACTTTTTCGCCGGCATGTTCGGGGCCAGCCTGAAATCCGAATACGATCCGGATGGAAAAGACGCTCTTACCGAACGGGTAGTGGTCTTGGTGGAAAGAGGCCTAATCTGAAAGCTGTTTAAAACAATCCCAAATCACGATGCCGGCCGTAACGGATACATTCAACGAATGTTTGGTGCCGTACTGGGGAATTTCGATACAAAGATCGGAACGATCAACTACTTCCTGTTGCACGCCTTTTACTTCATTGCCTAAAACGACGGCATATTTTTTCTGCTTGTCGAGCCGAAGCTTATCCAACATCACACTGCCTTGTACTTGTTCGACCGAACAGACGATATATCCCTGTGCATGCAGCTTCTCAATTGCCTGCAACGTATCTTCGAAATAGTTCCAGCACACGGTTTCTTCGGCTCCGAGGGCGGTTTTACGGATTTCCGCATGGGGCGGGCAAGCTGTTATGCCACAAAGGTATAAGGCTTCGATGCGGAAGGCATCGGAGGTACGGAACACCGAACCCACATTATTCAAGCTTCTGACATGATCGAGTACTACCACAAGCGGTATTTTTTTACTATCTTTGAAAGCCTCGGGGGTAAGACGATTCAATTCGGTTACTTTCAATTTACGCATAGGGCCAGTTTTTTTGTTACAGAGGGCAAAGATAGTGCAAGCTGAGCGCACAAGCAAGTTTACTTGATTGAGCCGAGGCGAAGCCTAGCCGGGCTCTTTTCCAAGATCAGTATTCCGCCGAAATCTTTACCTTGACCGGATTTGTTGAAACAGGGTTGATAGCTTACTCATAAGTAGTGGACATAAAATGAAAACTTTCTCTTGGATTATTGGAATTATTCCTTATACCGGGTCGTCTCCGGCATTCGCAAGCTGAAAAGCCATTTGTTTGATACGAACTTTCAACCGGAGTTATACACATTCTTCCGGCCGGAAGACTCGGAAATTTTATTCACAGCCCGGTTTGTCAACTGTTGAAAGACATTCGTCCTAACTAGAAGAGGATCAGCCTTTATATCCGGCACAGCCCGGTTGGTAACTTTTTGATAAAGGAAGTGTCTATCTTAATAACGACTTTTGCAACTAAAAAGAAATAAATATGTAAACGGTTTCAACAGCCTATCATATTCATTATTATTTAAGTTTTAAAAGAGAATAAAGAGATATAAGAATATAATAGATGGTTGAAAACCTGCCGGGGCCGGAGGGATGGGAGAGGGAGGGGACGTTTTCGGGTTTGTTTTAAGCGGTGTATAAAGAAAGTTTATACCTTTGCTTCTGGTAAAGGAAGGTAGGCTGCGCGGGAAGGACGAAGGTGAAGACCGGCCGTCCTCCGGTTGGTCGGGTTTCGGTTTTGCCGGGCGGTTGCCGGCTGTAACGGCAGCCGGTTTTATATAAATAAAGAATCGAATTAAAAACTATAGAATTGAAGCAGTATGCAGACGAATGAGCAATCCATAGGGTATCGGAATGTACCTGTTCCGGAGGGTATCGATTTGAAGGAAGCTATCGATCGGTTGAGAAAAGAGAAAAATGCGGTTATCCTGGCCCATTATTACCAGACGGGCGATATTCAGGATATAGCCGATTTCGTGGGAGATAGCCTGGCCCTGGCGCAATGGGCGGCCAAGACCACGGCTGATATCATCGTGATGTGCGGCGTGCATTTTATGGGAGAAACCGCCAAGATACTTTGTTCCGATAAAAAGGTGTTGGTGCCTGACTTGAATGCCGGATGTTCGTTGGCCGACAGTTGTCCGGCGCCCGAGTTCGAGGCTTTCGTAAAGCAACATCCCGGGTACACGGTTATATCGTATGTCAATACTTCGGCGGCCGTGAAAGCGGTGACCGATATTGTGGTGACTTCGACCAATGCCCGCCAGATCGTGGAAAGCCTGCCGGCCGACGAGAAGATTATTTTCGGCCCCGACCGGAATCTGGGAAATTATATCAACAGCCTGACCGGACGCCGGATGTTGCTTTGGGACGGTGCTTGCCATGTGCATGAGCAGTTCTCGCTCGAGAAGATACTGGCTTTGAAAAAACAGTATCCCCAAGCCGAAGTGATTACGCATCCGGAATGCAAACAACCGATTATTCAAATTTCCGATTTTGTAGGATCGACGGCCGCTTTGCTCAAGCATACGATGCAAGCGGATACCAAACAGTTTATCGTGGCTACCGAGAGCGGGGTAATTCACGAGATGCAAAAGCGGAGTCCTGAAAAAGAATTTATTCCGGCTCCTCCCAACGACAGTACCTGCGCTTGCAACGAATGCAGTTTTATGCGGCTCAATACGATGCAAAAATTATATAATTGCCTGAAGTTCGAAATGCCGGAAATTATCGTTGACGAAGAGATCCGGCGGAAAGCGATCCGGCCCATCCGAAGAATGCTGGACATATCGGAGCAGTTGGGATTGTAAGAGGAAGAGATTAGCGCCGGTTTCGGGAGATTGCTTTCCGTTTCCGGCTTTTCTTCCTTCCCGGCGATAGAAGAGACATCTTCGCCGCAAAACGCCTTTAAACAGCTTTAAAAACAGCCCGGAGGATGAAAGCATCCTTCCGGGTTATTTTATGACCATAATTTTGGTCGCTACGCTTTCTTTGCCTTCCGGCGTAGCGGCCAGCACCAGGTAGATGCCGGTAGCTACCCGGCTTCCGCGACTGTTTTTGCAATTCCATACGAACTGTCCGCCCGTCGATCGAGCCTGATAGATCAGGTTGCCGCTCAGGTCGGTGATTTTGACATTCGAATCGGCCATCAAGCCGGTAACCGTTACCTGCCCGTCGTAGTCGGGACGAACGGGGTTGGGAAAAGCATAGACATCGGAGAAGCTTTCGCGGCCCTCCGGCGCGCCTCCCATATAGGAGATAAGACCTTTGTCGGTGCCGATAAACACTTCGCCGGCAGAAGGGAGAAGAGCCAGGCTCAATACGTTGTCGGAGAGCAGCGGAGAATTGGCGGTAGTAAAATGCTCGAGCGTTTCGCTCCCGTCTTCGTTCACCAGAAATACCCCCGACGATTCGGTACCGATCCATTTGCGGTTGCCTCCGTCTACCAGGATGGCGGTAATTTTTTCGCCGTCGAGGAAATAACCGCTGGGGGTGATGCCGTCGTCTTCCATCCGGGTAATTTGCAGAAAGGAGACCGACGAGGGATCGGAAGCTGCTCTGCGGGCGGTCGAGTAGGGGCAGATCAGAATACCTTTGTTGGTACCCAACCATATATCCCCGTTTTTATCTTCCGCCATGCTATACACGCCGCTAATGTCGATATTACCTCCTCCGCTGCGGGGAAAGGTGGTGTAATGAGCATAGGCGTCGTCGCTGGTATCGTCGAGGGTGTTGTTGTCGTTGCATACGAAAACGCCGCTCCCGTTATTGTAGGGGATATTCATCCACTTAGTGCCGGAGGACGTTATCAATATTTTGTCCATCATCTCGATATTGGTAATGGCGCTGGTATAAGGCATGTTTATCCAACTGCCGTCGGGCTTGAGCACTTTTACCGCATAAGGCACTCTGCAATTGGTTATCCACAAATTTCCGTCTTTGTCGAAAGCCAGGCCTGCCAGACGGACGTAGCTGTAGTTGGTCGGCTGGGTCGGTTGGCTGGTTTCCAGCGGGCTGTTCCGATGGGTATATAATTTGACGAATTTATCGTCTTTGAATTCCAGCAATCCTTCGCCGTAGGAGGAAACGAAATAATGCGTTTCGTCGAAAGGATCGACGGCTACGCAGGTATAATCCTGGGTGGCTGTTTGTACGGGAGTCAGGGCTTGTTTTTCATCGAAATTCAGCCAGTTGCCGTTTTCGTACAGCATAAAGGTACCCGGATATTTGTAACGGTCGGTCCACCGGCCTCCGCCGGTTATCAACAATTTATCGCCTTGAGTGGTAAGAAAGTAGTCCAGGTTTCTTTTGGGCGAGGCGGTTTTAGGCAAGAGATCGGTTGCGGTCAGTTCTACGCTGTTGTCTCCTTTTATCCGGATTCCTTTCAGGCCGCCTTCACCCGTAGCCATCCAGTAAGTATGGTCGTCTTTCAAACAGGATACCGCATCGATCGGACCCAGCGAAGCGAGGTTGTTATAAGTTCCTTGGGTGAGGGAAGAATAAGCGTACAAGATAGTAGGCGACCAGGCCACCAATTTGCCAGGGGCGATCAGCATATCTTTCAGCCCCCCGTCTTTCAACAGGTTCTTCACCGTCCCGTTGGTTTGCTGATAATAAATGCCCTTGCTTTTGATCAGAAAGACTAACTGGTTCTGGAAAACGCCAAGCATAAGGGTGTCGCCGGGCAGGAAGTCGGGCAGGGAGAGGGATTCCCGTCGCCAGTTGTTTCTATCGAGCAGGTTGTCCTGAAGCGAACCGCTCAGCATACCTTCCGGAGTCGAAGCATATACCCGGCCGTTGAAGACGCAGGTCGAGAAAACAGGTTCGTGAAGTTGATAAGTATCGGCAATTTCCTGTTTGTTCATATCGATCAGCAAGATGCCGAAAGCCGTCGAAAGATAAGCATATTCATTATGAAAAGCGATGCTGTGGATGGTTTTATCCTGCAAATTGGTGTTTTCTTTCAGATAAGGCAGATTATACACCCCCTGACTGCCCATCAGGTCGATATTGCCGTTGCTGCTGCCGTAAACGAGCAGGAGTTTTTCAACGGCCGGATTATAGCCGATCAGCGTAATCCCGTTGTCGCTCAGGCCCGTCTGGCGGGAATAGAATTGCAGGCTGTTGTCTTCTTTTCCGTAGCTATAGAGCGAGCCGTCGGCTACGGCGTAGACTTGGGTAGGGGTTTCGGCCACGGCCGTCGTGGTATAATAGGCCAGGTAGGTTTTCCAACTACCTGTAGCCTGCGGATACGAAGCTTGTCCGCAGGCGAGGAATACAACAAGTAGGCAAATCAGTTTTCTCATGGCTTATTCCGGTAAAGTGGCTAAGAAGTCAGCCAGTTTGCGAACAGCGAGGGCGCGATGGCTGATTTGATTTTTGGTGTCGTTACCCAGCTCGGCAAATGTCTGCGCATAACCGTCGGGCAGAAAAACCGGGTCGTACCCGAAACCGGCCTCACCCCGTTTATCGGCCGTAATGGTTCCGTTGATGATACCGTCGAACAGAATTTCTTTTCCCTCGAGCACGAGGGCAATCACCGTACGGAAGCGGGCTTTGCGGTTTTCTTTTCCTTCCATTTCGTGGAGAAGTTTGCGCATATTGGCTTCCGCGTCGTGGCCCGGGCCGGCATACCGGGCCGAATATACGCCCGGCGCATAATCGAGGGCTTCCACTTCCAGGCCCGTATCGTCGGCAAAGCAATCGTATCCGTAATGCTGCCGTACATAGCGGGCTTTAATGAGGGCGTTTCCTTCCAGCGTATCGGCTGTTTCGGGAATATCTTCCCGGCAACCTATTTCCGAAAGACTCACCAGGCGTACTTTGTCGGAAACGATGTTCCGTACTTCTTCCAGTTTATGTTGATTGTTGGTGGCGAATACCAGTGTCTTCATTGTCGTTGTGTTTAAATAAGGAAAAAAAAGAGGGTTTCTCTTTTCAACCGGTTTTATTCAAACGTATCAGGTACCCTGTTTAGTATGTTTTTAAAGAATATTGATTTTCCCCTGGGCCGCCGCGCCGCTGCTTCCTTTGCCGGGGGGAGAAAATAAAGAACCGGCTTTCCGTTATTTTCGCAAAGAAAAAACAGAAAGCCGGTTCCCCTTATCGGTCGGCACTATCGTAAAGAGCAGCTATACAGTTTGGTCCGATCAGGTACGTATCTGGTCGAACCCTTCTCCGTACACCCCCCGCACGATGCTTTGCGAGATAAACGCCTGATGGTCGATTTCTTTGACGAGCCGGAAAATAGCCACCGATTCGGATTTTTTAGCCAGTAGCACCACTACTTTTACCGGCTTGCGGGAATAGCCGCCCACGCCGTCGAGAATGGTACAACCGCGTCCGAGGTCGTGTATGATGCGATCGGCTATTTCGTCGTATTTTTGCGAGAAGATCAGGAATTGCACCGATTGGCGGTTGCCGTTCAGTACCAGGTCGAGGATATAGTTGCTTACGAACATTTCAACAAAGCCGAAGACGATTTTTTCCACATCGTGGAAAAGCAGATACGACGAACTGATGATGATAAAGTCGCACAGCAAAAGGGCACGTCCGATGGAAATATTTTTGTATTTGTTGACGATCGCCCCGATCACATCGGTTCCTCCCGTGCTGCCGTTGGCTGAAAAAACAAGCCCCAGGCCGGTACCGCACAGAAAAGCCCCGATCATGATCGACATGAAAGGCTGATCGTGCAGCAAAGGTTGCCCTCCCAGCAGCCATTCGAAGAACGAAAGGGAAGCCGAAAGGGAGAAGACCCCGAAAATGGTCTTGACCAGGAATTTGAATCCGAGAATTTTCAGGGCCGCTATCAACAGCAGCACGTTGATCACGAAATAGGAGGCGGAAACCGGTACCAGCCCGTTGGTGGCGAAGAAAATCAGGGCGCAGATACCGCTTACCCCTCCGGTTACGATTTCGTTCGAAAGGATAAAGGCGTTGAATCCGAAACCATATAAAATGGTTCCGAATACAATCATCAGATAATCCTGAATGGAAAAATAGACTTTGTTGAATTTGGACGTGCGCATCAGATCACGATATTAACGATTTTCCCGGGCACGACAATTACCTTTTTCGGGGTTTTGCCGTTTATCCATTTGGCTGAGTTTTCATGGCTTAAAGCCGCTTTTTCTACCTCTTCGCGCGAAAGATCGGCCGGCAACTGAAGGCTGTAACGGGCTTTTCCGTTGAAAGAGATAGCGTAGGTTACCGAATTTTCTTTCAGATACTCTTCATTGTGAACAGGCCACGAAGCGTCGCAAACCGTAGCGGTGTGGCCCAGCGCATGCCATAACTCTTCCGCAATATGGGGAGCGAAAGGCGCCAGGAGGATGACAAGAGGCTCCAGAATAGCGCGTTTGTTGCATTTGAGGCTGCCCAATTCGTTCACGCAGATCATAAAGGCGCTGATGGAAGTATTATATGAGAAATGTTCGATGTCGAACGTTACTTTCTTAATCAGCTTATGCAGCGATTTCAGTTCTTCGGCTGTCGGCTCGGCATCGGTTACCTGAAGCGAATCGGCCGTACCGAAGAAAAGGAACCAGAGTTTTTTCAAAAAGCGGTGCACGCCATCGATTCCGTTGGTATCCCAAGGCTTCGATTGTTCGAGCGGGCCTAAAAACATTTCATACAAACGCAGGGTATCGGCTCCGTATTTTTCTACGATCCGGTCGGGATTTACGACGTTGTACATCGACTTCGACATTTTCTCGATGGCCCATCCGCATACGTATTTTCCGTTTTCCAAAATGAACTCGGCTGATTTGTATTCCGGATTCCAGGCACGGAAAGCTTCTATATCGAGCACATCGTTACTTACGATGTTGACGTCGACATGAATAGGAGTTACTTCATACTGATCTTTGAGGTTGAAAGAAACGAAGGTATTCGTGTCTTTGATACGATATACGAAATTCGACCGTCCCTGAATCATACCCTGGTTGATAAGTTTTTTGAAAGGCTCGGCTTCGCATACCAAACCGAGGTCGTACAGGAACTTGTTCCAGAACCGACTGTAAATGAGGTGGCCTGTGGCATGTTCGGTGCCGCCTATGTACAAATCGACATTATGCCAGTATTCGTTTTTCTTTTTGTCTACCAGGGCATGGCCGTTATGCGGATCCATATAGCGCAGGTAGTAGGCCGACGAACCTGCAAAGCCGGGCATGGTGCAAAGTTCCAGCGGGAAAATCGTCTGGTTGTCGATGCGGGATGTTTCGACTATTTCGCCTTTCGCGCTGTCCCAGGCCCATTTTACGGCATGTCCCAACGGAGGCTCGCCGGTTTCCGTAGGAAGGAATTTGCCGACTTCGGGCAGACGGAGCGGCAATTTGTCTTCCGGCAACATTTGCGGCATTCCGTCGGCATCGTAATACACGGGGAAAGGCTCGCCCCAATACCGCTGACGGCTGAAGATAGCGTCGCGCAGGCGGAAATTCACCTTTACTTTTCCCAGTCCTTTTTCCTGGATATATACTTTGGTTTTTGC
The DNA here is from genome assembly GCA_048465615.1 of Tannerellaceae bacterium. Taxonomy (GTDB): domain Bacteria; phylum Bacteroidota; class Bacteroidia; order Bacteroidales; family Tannerellaceae; genus Parabacteroides. Next base: position 90,512 of record DBFWLD010000020.1, on the reverse strand, counting down.
AATGGCATCTTTTACGTCCAGCCCGTTCAGGTTCAGCCCGCCTTGCGTTTCCTTGCCGGGTTGCGGCGAATTCATCATTTTTCCTTCTTTCGCGTCGAAACTTTCTTCCGATACGTCGCACCCTTCGATCAGGGGAACGATGGGCAAGCCGAAATGTTTGGCAAAAGCATAGTCGCGGCTGTCGTGCGCCGGCACGGCCATAATGGCGCCGGTTCCGTAGCCGGCCAATACATAGTCGCTGATCCATACCGGGATAGCTTCGTTGGTAAGCGGGTTAATGGCATAAGAACCCGAAAATACCCCGCTTACCCGGCGATCGGCAATCCGTTCGCGTTCGGTTTTCTTTTTCGTAGCGGCCAGATAATCGGCTACGGCAGCTTGCCGGTCAGGCGTAGTCAGCTGTTCCACCAGCTCGCTTTCGGGCGCGAGTACCATAAAGGTCACCCCGAAAATCGTATCCGCCCGGGTGGTGAAAATGGTAAATTCCACCTCCGAATCTTTCACCTTGAATTTCATTTCCGCCCCTTCGCTCCGGCCGATCCAGTTTCGTTGGGTTTCTTTGAGCGAATCGGTCCAGTCGATCGTTTCCAGCCCGTCGAGCAGTCGTTGAGCATAGGCCGACACGCGCAAACACCATTGCCGCATGACTTTCTGTTCTACCGGATAACCGCCGCGAATCGAAACGCCTTCGCTTACTTCGTCGTTGGCTAAGACGGTTCCCAGCTTCGGGCACCAGTTCACCATCGTATCCCCCAGATAGGCAATCCGGTAATTCATCAGAATTTCTTCCTGTTCTTTGCGGCTTTTGGCTTTCCACTGGTCGGCCGTAAAATGCAGTTCTTCGCTACAAGCTATGTTTAATCCTTCGGTACCCCCTTGTTCGAACGCTTTCTCCAGGCTGTCGATCGGCAAGGCTTTTTGCCGGTCGCAGCAGTAATAGCTGTTGAACATCCGGATAAAGGCCCATTGCGTCCAATGATAATAACCGGGTTCGGAGGTACGTACTTCGCGATCCCAGTCGTAGCTGAACCCGATTTTATCCAGTTGCTCGCGATACCGGGCGATATTGTTTTTGGTAGTTACCTCCGGATGCTGGCCGGTTTGTATGGCATATTGTTCGGCCGGAAGCCCGTAAGCGTCGTATCCCATGGGATGGAGCACGTTGAATCCTTGCAAACGTTTGTAGCGGGAATAAATATCAGAGGCGATATAGCCGAGCGGATGCCCTACATGCAATCCGGCCCCGGAAGGGTAGGGGAACATATCCAATACGTAATAATGTCCGTTGGGTTTGCTTTCGTCGTTTTCCCTGACTTTATAGACCTCGTGGGCAATCCAGTAATCGTGCCACTTTTTTTCAATCTCTCTGAAATTGTATTCCATAATCTTTATTCTTTGCGCTTGTTTTTTTGCTATTTGTACCCGGCGGCGATCAGCGGGCCGCCGTATCAAAACTTTGATTTCGAACGCAAAAGTAAGAAAAAAACAGATGTGCTCTCTTCTCCGTGACAAAATGTTCATTTTTAAGGCGGAAATAACTCCTCCTAGCCGGAAGTCGGGGAGACAGTTCTGAAAAAAGAGACATTCTTTTTGCCGGGGTTATTGTATTTTTTTCACGAAGCAAAAAAGAATATGGACATGAAATCCGGATTGCATAAGCAAGAAATTGAAAATGGATGCCGATGAAATTTTAATTTCATGCCGGTGTATTTTTCGTTGCATCGCAGTGTATTTTTCCTTGAGTTGTATATTGTTGATAATAAGCCGAATACGAAAAAGCTTTCTGCAAAAGGACAGGTAGCAATACTTATTGTATTTTTTTTGTGGTTTAATCTCTCTGCTTTCCCCCTTTTTTTCCGCAGGATACGAAAGGATGAATTCCGGCCGGGCGGAAGGCTGCACGAGGAAGGGGAAACGCCGGCCGGCGGCGTCTTCCACTTAACCGGCCGCAGGCACAACTAACCGGCTGTTCCTCCGGTTATAGTAAGAAACAACTAAACGGAAAAGAAATGAAATTTTTTATCGATACGGCCAACCTGGATCAGATCCGGGAAGCCAATGAATTGGGTGTACTCGACGGCGTAACTACCAATCCTTCGCTGATGGCGAAAGAAGGAATCCGGGGTATCGAAAACCAGCGGAAGCATTACCTGGAAATTTGTGAAATGGTAGATGGCGACGTAAGCGCCGAAGTAATCGCTACCGATTACGAGGGGATGATTCGCGAAGGCGAAGAACTGGCCGGCATCCATCCCAACATCGTGGTAAAAGTACCCTGCATAGAAGCCGGTATCCGGGCTATCAAGTATTTTTCGGAAAAGGGCATCCGTACGAATTGTACCCTCATCTTTTCCTTGGGGCAAGCATTGCTGGCGGCCAAGGCCGGAGCCAGTTATGCTTCTCCCTTCGTGGGGCGTCTCGACGATATTGCCAGCGACGGAATCAGTTTGGTGCGTCGCATCGTCATCATGTATGCCGAATACGGATACGAAACGGAAGTGCTGGCGGCTTCCATCCGTACCACCCAACATATTATTCAATGCGTAGAAGCCGGCGCCGATGTGGCTACTTGTCCGCTGGCTGCCATCAAGGGTTTGCTCAAACACCCGCTTACCGATAGCGGGCTGGATGCTTTTCTGGCCGATTTCAAGCGGGTGAACGGATAAGTCTGCGCCCGGCCGGGCTGGTTTGGTTTGCCCGTTTGGAAGTTTCCGGTCATTTCACAAAAAATTGTACCTTTGTGCGGTTTAGTAAATATGCAAAAAGAAGATGACCGTGGCAAAAGTAGTGGAAACTCCCTTAATGAAGCAATATTTCGATGTCAAGGCGAAACATCCGGATGCAATCCTGTTGTTCCGCGTGGGCGACTTTTATGAAATGTATGGCCAAGATGCCGTAATCGGTTCCGAAATTCTGGGCATCGTGCAAACCAAGCGGGCCAACGGAGTCGCCCAACATGTCGAAATGGCGGGATTTCCGCATCATGCGCTCGACAGCTACCTGCCCAAACTGGTGCGGGCCGGCAAGCGCGTGGCTATCTGCGACCAGTTGGAAGATCCTAAGATGACCAAAAAGCTGGTGAAACGCGGTATTACCGAATTGGTGACTCCAGGCGTGTCTATCAACGACAACATCCTCAATCATAAAGAAAATAACTTTCTGGCCGCGCTGCATTTTTCGAAAGATATATGTGGAATCGCTTTGCTCGATATTTCTACCGGCGAGTTCATGACGGCCGAGGGACCGGTGGATTATATGGATAAGTTGTTGAATAATTTTTCGCCCAAGGAAGTACTGCTGGAAAGGAACAACAAGAAGCGGTTTGAAGAATATTTCGGCAGTCGTTTCTTTTTGTTTGAAATGGAAGATTGGGTGTTTACCCCGGATGCCGCCCACGACAGGTTGCTGAAGCATTTCGAGACCAAGAATCTGAAAGGATTCGGCGTGCAACATCTGAAATCAGGCATCGTCGCTTCGGGCGCCATTTTGTATTATCTCGACCAGACGCAACATACCCATATTTCCCATATCACTTCCCTTTCCCGTATCGAAGAGGAACGCTATGTTCGCTTGGATAAGTTTACCGTGCGCAGCCTGGAATTGGTGGACACGATGAACGAGGGGGGAAGCAGTTTGCTCGACATCATCGATCGCACGATTTCGCCGATGGGTTCGCGCATGTTGCGCCGGTGGCTGCTTTTTCCGCTCAAGGAAGCCAAGGCGATCGGCGAGCGTCAGGATGTGGTGGATTATTTTTTCCGCCGTCCCGACATAAAAGAACTATTGGATACCCAACTGGGACAGATAGGCGACTTGGAGCGTATTATTTCGAAAGTGGCGGTAGGCCGGGTTTCTCCCCGCGAGGTAGTGCAGTTGAAAGTGGCTCTGCGAGCGCTTGAGCCCATCAAGCAGGCTTGTCTGGAAAGCGGCGAGCCCAGCCTGGCGCGCATCGGGGAAGAATTGGATACCTGTGCTTCCGTGGCCGAGCGGATCGATAGGGAAATAACCAACGATCCGCCTTCGCTGGTGAATAAAGGGGGCGTCATCGCTAAAGGCGTACATGCCGAGCTCGACGAATTGCGCGCCATAGCTTATTCGGGCAAAGATTATCTGTTGCGGATACAACAACGGGAAAGCGAACTGACCGGCATACCGAGCTTGAAAATCGCTTTTAACAATGTGTTCGGTTATTATATCGAAGTACGCAATACCCATAAGGACAAGGTGCCTCACGGATGGATACGCAAACAAACTTTGGTGAATGCCGAACGCTATATTACCGAAGAGCTGAAAGAGTATGAAGAGAAAATCCTGGGGGCCGAAGAGAAAATTTTCGCTCTCGAAATCCGGCTTTTCAACGAGCTGGTACTGGCTTTGGCGGATTATATTTCACCCATCCAGCGCGATGCCAACCAGATAGGCCGGCTGGATTGCCTGTTGTCGTTTGCCAAGGTGGCCGAATTCAATACCTATATTCGTCCGGAAGTAGACGATTCGGAAGTGATCGATATTCGTGCGGGCCGTCATCCGGTGATCGAAAAACAGCTTCCGCCGGGCGAAGCTTATGTAGCCAACGACGTATATCTGGACAATCAAAAGCAACAGGTCATTATCATTACCGGGCCGAATATGGCCGGTAAATCCGCTTTGCTGCGCCAAACGGCCTTGATTACCTTGTTGGCCCAGATAGGCTGTTTCGTGCCCGCCGAGCGGGCACGAATCGGGATTGTCGACAAGATATTCACCCGGGTAGGGGCTTCCGACAATATTTCCGTCGGCGAATCGACCTTTATGGTGGAAATGAATGAGGCTGCCGATATTCTGAACAACCTTTCCCCCCGCAGCCTCGTGCTTTTCGACGAATTAGGCCGGGGAACTAGTACTTACGACGGCATATCGATAGCCTGGGCCATCGTGGAATATATCCATGAGCATCCGCGCGCCCGGGCGAAAACCCTTTTCGCCACTCATTACCACGAGTTGAACGAAATGGAGCGTTCCTTCAAACGGATCAAAAATTTCAACGTCTCGGTAAAAGAGGTAGGCAACAAAGTAATCTTCCTCCGCAAATTGGAACGCGGCGGCAGCGAACATAGTTTCGGTATTCATGTGGCCAAGATGGCCGGCATGCCGAAAAGTATCGTGAAGCGTTCGAACGAGATTCTCAAACAACTCGAAAACGAGAACCGCCAGGAAGGCATGCATTCCAAGCCTGTGCAAGCCATCACCACGGCCGCCGAGGGCTACCAACTGAGTTTCTTTCAATTGGACGATCCGGTATTAAGCCAGGTGAGGGACGAGATTAAGAATCTGGATGTCAATAATCTTACTCCGATAGAGGCGTTAAACAAACTGAGCGAAATCCGCCGGATTATCACCGGAAAGTAAATAGGGCAGGTTGCCGGAAAAGAGGGTGAACATCTTTTTTTACCTTAGGATTTCCGTTTCGGAACTCTTTTTTTTCCGGGCTGAAGTAACCGGACGCGCGACAACTCTTGCCTAGTTGCCGGTCTCTTCCGTTATGCTTTGAATATCTTCCAAGGTGAAACTTCCCAGCAACTGGATCACGCTGAAATCGGTTTCCGTATCGGCCAGCATAATCAATTCGCGAATCCGGTCGCTACTTTTCCGGATATAAAAAGTAGCATGGGTTTTTCCGTTTTTTACCCGCATCAATTCTTCATGCTCTTTGCCGATCAGGGATGCGAAATCTTTTCGCATTTCTGTTTTCATAGCTTTCTCTTCGGTAGATAAAATCTGCAACGACTCGATCTTTCCTTTCATGTTCATCAGGTTCAAGCCGGCCGTTTCCATGGCCGGCATCAACTGAAACATGCTTTTCGAAATATATACCTGGTCGACATTTTCCATATTGCCGTATTTTTCGAACAAACGGTTGCTTTGGGCCGAGCAAAACGAGCTGCACAAAAGCAACAAACAAAGAAACAAATAGCTCCTTTTCATAACCTTACTCTTTTAAATATTTATTCAATATGCCATGTACCTCCGCCCATTCGCGGTTGGCCTTATTTACTTCTTCCAATCCTTTATTCAGATGGGAAGATAAAAAAGTCAACGTTTCCGCGGCAACCTTGGCAGCCTCTTCCGGATTGCGGTAGGTATCGGCTAACGCAGGATAAACCGGTCGCGGAGTAGCTGCCCATTTCACAATTCCCATACAAAGCAACAGCATAGCCGCTATCCCGCTTAGCCAGTAAAGCGACAAGCGGAGGGAAACGAAACGACGGGAGTTTAGTTCTTTTCGATCGGTTGCCGGGGTTTTGGCCCCAAGGCGCCGATCGGTTGCCAAGCCGTCGATATAGTCCTCCAGTCGTTGGGAGAAGCCTTGGGGAAGTTTCTGCTCTTGAGCGATCGCCCGGTCAATCAAATCTTCTATGTGTCGGTCATTCATATCCACTGAGTTTTTTTAATTGTTCCCGTACCGCTTTCCGGGCCCGCGAAAGCAGGGTACGGATATGGGCGGCAGTCAGCCCGGTAATCGTTTCGATTTCTTCCAACGAGCAATCCTCGATGCCTCTGAGCCGGATCATCTGCCGCTGCTTGGCAGGCAACCGGTCGATCAGCCTGCGGACGATCAGAAATTCTTCCTGCCGGGTTAATTTCTGATCCGTCGAGCAATCGCCCGGCAAATCAAGCCCTCCGATTTCTTCGTGAATCTGCCTTATTTTCGGCTTGCGCAAATAGTCCAGGCAAAGATTGCGGATCAGCCGGACGGTAAAAGCCTCCGGGTTTTGAATAGCGGGCAATTCCTTGCGCCGGTCCCACAGCTTGCAGTAAGCTTCCTGTACCATATCTTCCGCATCCGCTTGGTTTTCCAGCAAGGCGAAAGCAATCCGGTAAAGTTTAGGATGACAAGGCAGAAAGAGTTGTTTGAATTCCTCAACATCCATTTCCATACGATTCGATTACTTTCTCGGCATCCCTTTTCTGTATGGCTCCTCGTATGCGGATCATTCCGTTTTTTTGTCCGGTTCTCAGAATAACCACTTCCCGGATTACTTCTCCTTTCATCCGAACCATCACCCTAGTAAGGGTATGATCGTTCTTGGCGGTTATCAAAGTTTCATAAGCTGCATCTTTCACCTTGCCGGCCGCATCGGCAAACCGTTCTTTTACCTGCGGCCCACACAGTTCGATGCCGCATGCTTGCGTAGAAAAACCGAACATCTTCAAGGTTTGAAGGTCGATCTGAATCCGGCCGGCCTCGGCAACCTGCGAAAATTCCTCATACAATCGTCCCATATTTTTCTGGCCGTATGCACTTAGGCAACCCCACAGAAAAAACCATAGCAGAACATATTTTTTGTCCATCATTTTCTTATTTTGAGCAGTTTGTTTCCAATAGTTATCCTCCTCCGGATGCGCGCTTGCGGAAAGGCTTCTGCTAAAAAAGACGGTAAAAAGCCGCGATTGTTACAAAATAAGTAAAAAAATACCGCATCGATGAAAGAGAGAGATGCGAAAAGTCCCCTTTGATTGATAATAAATTGAATTACATATAAGTCCGGGAAGCGCCGATCAAGGTTAACCGGTTACCGTCCAGTCGCAAATCGTACCTGTATTCGTATCCTTTCTCCCAAAAAGTTCCCCGGGGAAAAGCATATCGATATTTTTTCCCGCTGACGGTAAATACAACTTCTATTTCTCCTTCCTCCAACGCATTTGCCAAAGGTAACACCCCGAGGCGGCAAGCGGGAGAAAGAGTTTTTTCTACCGGCATAGGCTCCGGCAACCTATAGAGGGTAGCGCCCGGATGAGCCGGCCATGCAGTCGTCTTTCCGGTAAACAGGTCTACGGCGGCTTCCTGACAAAAAGCGGTATGGCCGGAACAATTTCCTACCTGAACCGCTTGCCAATACAATCTGTCCGAGCCTGCCTTACTGCCTGTCAGGCGAAAAGAAAGCCGGCTGAGCAGATGTTGCATTCCCACCCAAGCATACGGCGAAGCGCGATTCACGGGTTTATGGCCCGGGGCAAGCGTACCTGTCCGATAATCGGGAGTATAGCAGGCCTGCGGAGAAATTCGCAACCGCCAGCTGGCAGGCGAAAAAGTAGCCGGCGACTGATAGGGATAACAAACATGCACCCGGACAGGCCGCTTATCCAGCGGAAGCGGCTCGTCCGTTTTCCATTGGATATGCCCGTCTGCTTTCCGGAAAGCTTTGGCTTTCGTCTTCCGGCAGATACTTTGATTTTTTCGATCCGTACCGGCTTGTTCTGTTACTACAAATACGTTGAGCGTTGCATTTTCCCGGAAGGTTTCTTCCCACCGCAGCGAATGCAAAGCGAAAGTTCGGGTAGACAGTTGCAAAACCGGTCGATCCGTACAAGGTGCTTTTTCTGATAAAAATGTACTATTATCCGAGCAACTCGTCAAGCAAGCTGCTATCGTTACTGATAATAAGTGATTCTTCATGATGTAAAATATTAATAGGACTTTTCACATCTGAATCTAAAGCAAACAATAATCATTAGAAATAAAAAAAATAATGACTTAATTTTCATACATGCTTTGAATTTTAACTCTTCTATGACAATTTGCGCATAAAAAAATAACCGGCTTTGCCCCCGGACTTAGTTAAAAAAAGAAGAGTAGGAGGGGAGTAAATGAAGAATAAATGCTTATCCGGGTAAGTAGAGCATAGGCAAAGCCGGTTGCCGCAGGCAGAAATCTCCTGCGAAGGCGCCGCGTCGCCGCGACGAAGGAGGAAAAAGGGCAGTGCGGGAAAACTTCCTCCTTGCAAACACACAAATTTAGAATGGACTTTTTTATGACGGTTCCCACTCGCTTACCGTTACCTTTTTCAAGGTCAGCGAGTTGCCGGAGAAAAGTAACTGGTACGTATAGGTATATCCTTTTTTCCACCGTGTATTTTCGGGAAACAGAAAAGAATAGACTTTATCGTCGATGGTAAAAACCGCTTCTATTTCTTTCGGCTTTGTTTTCCGAGGCGTAGGAAACACCTTGATGCCGGGCAACAGACGATAGTCTGAAGCCAATGGCACAGGTTGGGGAAGCTGAAGCCTGGTAAAAGTATTTGCCGCGGGCCGTCCGGTGATTTCACCGGTAGCCAGGTCGAGTAAGCCTTCGTTGAACAAAAGGCTTTTGCCTGCCGCAGAGCCGATCCGGATACTGCTTATAAGGCAAGAACCGCTCGTTTTCTTTTCCCTGGCTATCTGAAACGTTATTTGCGAAAGTGCATAATTCATATTCAGCCAGACCAGGGGCGATAAATTAGTTATTTTTTTATGTCCCGGCGTATGCGTGCCGTACATATACGACAGGGTTCGGGCCGCGTCTTGGGCCATGCGTACCGGTATCCGCCGGGCATCCCGGCCTGCCTCTTGCCTATAGGGCGCATAGGCCAGTATTTCCGCCGGTTCGGCGTCCACCCAAATTTCCGGTTCTTTTTGCCAGCCGATTTTTCCTTTTTGTTCTACGGCTTTTGCTTTTACGTTTTTATATTCCTCTCTCTGCTTGTAAATAGTTTGGGTGTGAGCCGAGTAAACAAAAACGCCGATTTCCGCGCCTTCGGAAAACTGTTGCGAAAGGTTGAGCGAAGGGGGCGTAAGCGACTGGGTAACGATTTCCAATGGTTTTGTATTTGCCAAGACTTGTTCGGCCGATATAAACTCGCTATCTGCGGTACAACCATAGGCCCCTATCTCCAAACCGGCAAATAATAGGATTCTTTTCATACTTTATCCGCTTTTTCTGTGTAACTTTCCGTGACGCAAAGTTGGGTATAAGCGCCTCCGGCTAGCGTGCAAAGCATATAAATCGTGGGTAAAATCGTATAAAAAACATGGTTCAAATTGTTTGGAACGTTCAAATCGTCCACAATGGATGTAAATCAACCATCCTAAGGAGAATTTTGTTTAAGAAAAAGGATAGATAGGATAGTATGGTAGATAAAATTCAGCTTTTGTTAAGTTTGCAAGTGTTGGGGTTTTGTATATTCGGAGGAGTAACCCTTCTGCTGAGGGCCGAAGATAACCGGGCGAAAAGAATTTTGGGTTGGAGCATGTTGCTGTGGGCTTTTTTGGCCGGCGTGCGCTTATCCGTCAATTTATATATACAAGGTTGCAAAGAGGTGTTTAATCCCGCTGTGCTGGTAACCGGATGTCTGGTGATGGCCAGCCTGTCGTGTTACGTCATCGAAGTGTTGCGGCCGGGGTATCTGACGGCGAAACGGTTTTTAATCTATATTTCGCCTGTCATAGCCGGCGCGGCTGCCTACTTTATTTACCGGCTGGCCGGGGGCGAACAAGGGGTGTATTATTCCATCTGGGAAGTAGCCGGGGCTTTGAATGCCGACACAAGTCTTCGGTTGCTGATTTTTTTCGTCACTTTAGTATATATGATGCTTCCGGTTTATTTGGTATTGCGTTACAGCAAGGGGTTCACGGCTTACTTGATCGAAAACGTGGCCGATCCGGAAGATTACGATTTGGCCTGGTTGCGGAAAATTATGATTACCCTCTCGGTTATGTATTTGTTTTACATCCTGTTGTTGCTCACCGACAGCCCCATACTCTATGTTATCGACAAGGCCACTATTCTGCTGATTTGGTATTATTTGTTTTATAAAGCGCTTTTCCTCAAGGTAATCCCCCTGGAACATAGTTTCCTGCGGGGGTGGGACTTGCCTTACCAGGAGGCCGAAGAGCCGGTAAATGAAGATGAAAGCAGCCATGCTGTTTGCAAACAATATGCCCAGGAAGTAAAAATATGGTTTCAAAAAGAAAAGCCTTATCTGCGCGACGATTTGCGATTGACGGATTTGCAGCGGGTTTTTCCGATCAGCCGGTCGTATCTTTCGCAACTTTTCAACCGTGAGTTAGGTTACTCTTTCTCCGATTATGTAAACAGCTTCCGCGTAGAGGAAAGCAAACGGTTGCTGGAGGCTCACCCCGAGGCCAGTATCCAGGAGATTGCCGAGCGTTCGGGGTTCCACTCGATAAGTACCTTCCGCCGCGCATTTATCAAACATACGGGGTCTATCCCTTCCGAGTATAGGAAAGGATGACCCTCCTTCCCCCGTATTTACCGCAAGCCGTCGATAGGATAGAAATCCTGATCGGCATAGTCCAGATTTTCACCTCCCATTCCCCAGATAAAGGTATAATTGGAAGTGGCGGCGGCGCAGTGAACCGACCACTCGGGCGAGAGAACGGCCTCGAGGTTCTTCATCCAGATAGGGCGTGTTTCCCGGGGTTCTCCCATAAAATGGCAGATGGCCTGGTTGTCGGGAAGTTCGAAATAAAAATAGGCTTCCATCCGCCGGGAATGGGTGTGAGCGGGCATGGTATTCCATACGCTGCCCGGTTCCAGCTCCGTCATGCCCATCTGCAACTGGCAGGTAGGAAGTAACTGGTTGACGATCATTTTGTGAATCCGTCGGCGATTGGAGGTTTCCAAAGCACCCATTTCGGCTATAATGGCTTCGTTTTTCGTTATTTTCCGATCGGGATAATTCCGATGGGCCGGCAGGGAGTTGAAATAAAAAAGAGCGGGCCGGTCGGCCTCGAGGCTTTCGAACCGGATTTCCCGGTCGCCCGAACCCAGGTAAAGAGCCTCTTTCCGGTTCAGTTCAAATACATGCTCGGGCGTATGTATGCGTCCCGGCCCCCCTACATTGAAGATGCCTATTTCCCGGCTATGCAGAAAGAAAGCCTGTTTGAGCGGATCGATCGTTTCCAGCGGCAAGAGTTCTTGCTGAGGCATGGCTCCCCCTACGATCATCCGGTCGTACATCGAGTAAACCATATTTACTTCATCGGCCGAGAAGACCGTTTCGATTAGAAAATCCTGCCGCAACCGCTCGGTATCGTAGCTTCGGGCATCGGCGGGATGGGCCGCGTAGCGTAATTCGTAATTTGTTTTCATATTGTTCTTTTTCCTTTTAGGGATCGAGTGAATAATCGTTTATAAGTGCTTGGTAAGGATTTAGGAAGACGAAGAAAAGCCGACGATTCCCGGCTTTTCTCCTTCCTTTGTAGTTATTTCAGAGCTTCGTCGGCCGGTACGTCCGTGCCGTTCCACGCCTTGAGGTTCGTCCAGGGCGTAAAAGGAGCGGCCCAGAACGGATGACCGGGCGGAAGCCCGAGCGCGAGAAATCCCACGGCACATAAGTACAGGCTCCCGGTATTGATGTAGCTTTCCGACATCTCCAGTTGCGCCCCGGCAAAACCTACGCGCAGCCAGCCGTCGGCATCGAAGTTTTCCGGATGCCGGAATTGGTTGCGGATCACAGCCGTCAGGGCCGAACGCACCTGGGCCGGCGCGATTTCGGGCGGCAACAATTCCAGCAGGGCGGCCTGGGATAGGGCATGAAACGCCCCGCACCGATAGACGATGGAACGGCCTACCGCCGGAAAGGTGCCTTCCGGCGAAATAAAGCGTTCCAATTGGGCCGCGTAGCGTGTAAGGCGTCTTTCCTGTACAGCCAGGAAGCCCTCTTCTTCCAGGCCGTGTTTTTTCATGATCCGCAATACGTCGGTGAGCATGGGGTGGATTACGAAACTATTGTAATAATCCATATGGAAGGCCGGCCCGTCGCCGTAGAGCCCGTCTCCTTTATACCATTCGTCGCGGAAGCGGTTCACCCCGTACATAAGCCGTTCCTTATCGCACTGGCCGGTAAACTCCAGCAGGGCGGCTTCTACCGTCGAAGCGAAGAGCAGCCAATTGTTTTCCCAGGGCCGGATGGCGCGGCTTCTTTTCAGTTCCGTTATCACCCGTCCTTGGGTTTCTTTATCCAGGTTTCCCCACAACATGCGCGGAGCACGTAATAGTCCTTCGGCAAGAAAAGCCGCATCGACCAGCGGTTGGTAAGGTTCGCCGAACACCAGATAGTCGGGCGATGCGGGGTCGACGGCATTTTTCAAACCCCTTACAGCCAGCTCGATATATTCCGCCCGCAAGCGGCCTTCCTGGGTTTGGCCGGGGCCTAGCTCCAGCCAGGGAGCCAGCCCGCAAAGCAAGCGACCCACTGCCTCGAGATGAGAAAACTTTCCCCGGTCTTGCGCTTTCGATTCGTAGGGCATGGTAGCTTTCAACCGGCCTTCGCTCAAAGCCTCGAGGGGCGGCCGGGCTATTTTTACCAGTGTTTCTATCCAAAAAGCCCGTTCGTCGGCCCCCGAAGTCGTGGCCGGAGCGGTTTGTATTTGCGCGATTGCGGTCGGTAGACCGGCCGCCAACCAGCAAAGAAAGAATATAAAGCGTTTCATGGATGGCCTACTTTAAGGTCTTTTGCAGTCGCAGCAAGGCTTCCACGTAATAATAATCGGCATAACTCAGCGGCACGTCTACTTCGCCGTTGCCGGGAAAATTGCCGGTGGAGTGCATCAAGGCGAAATGGCAGTTTTCGCCTACTTCGGCCAGGTAATCGGGCGAAGAAAGCGTACGGATTTGTTGTTCGGCAAAGTCCAGACACTGGCGGCCGAAATCGCCTCCGCCGGTTTGTCCCAGCTCGATAAGGGCCGAGGCCATCACGGCCGCTGCCGAAGCATCGCGTGGCACATCGGGGATACCCGGCGCGTCGAAATCCCAATAGGGAATTTTATCAGCCGGCATCCGGGGATGATCCATCAGGTAACGGGCTATGTGGCGGGCTTGCTCCAGGTAAGCGGCAACACCTGTTTCGCGGTACATCATCGTATAGCCGTACAAGGCCCAGGCTTGGCCGCGGGCCCAGGCCGACGAATCAGCTGCTCCCTGATGGGTTTGTTTGATATGGGGGAGGGCCGTAAGCGTGTCGTACGAAACAACGTGGTAGCAACTGTAATCCGGACGGAAATGGTGGGCTAACGTTTTATCGGCATGCGAGAGGGCCATTTCGCGGAATCGCTCGTCGCCCGTTTCCCGGGTAGTCCAGGTGAAAAATTCCAGGTTCATCATATTGTCGATAATCACCGGATATTGCCATTTGTCCCGGTTGAAATCCCACGAACGGATCAATCCCAGGCGGGGATTATAGCGGGTGGCCAGGGAATTGGCTCCCGTGAGCAGGGTTTCCCGATAGGCCGGATTGCCGGTAAGCCGCAGTCCGTTGCCGAAGCTGCAATAGAGCATAAAGCCCAGGTCGTGGCTATAGGTAATATGTTTGGCTTCTTCCACGCGGGCCGTATACATCTCGGCATAGCGGCGGAGTTGGTCGGTGGGATTGTTTTCATATAAATACCACAGTTCTCCGGGAAAGAAACCGCTGCACCACCAACTGTAATCGCTGGTTTCCAACTTGCCTTTCTCGATCGATTTCGGCAGCAGGCCGGGTTGCCCTTCCAACGATTCCGCCATGCGGAGAGCTTGTTCGGTGGCGGTTTGCAACCCGCGCTGGATGACGGCTTCGATAGGTTCTTCTTTCGGGGTTTCCCGGCAACCGGCAACCAGCAGGACGGCTGCGGCCAGGTAGGTGTATACACGTGTTTTCATGCTAATAAATTTAGTGTGAACGTAAATATATTTATTTTTTTACTTTTTACGGGTAGTCGGGCGGAGAAATTTCCGCCCGGATTTGGAAACTGTTTTTGATTTGTTCGCCGGATGCTTTGAGATAACCGGAAAGACGCTCGAAACATCGGCGAAAACAACCCTGAACTAATTGAAACGGCTGTCGGTGAAAAATGAAAACAGGTTCTTAATTACGTACGATTTCAAAGTTGCCCTTGAGTCGTATATCTTCCGACGAGGCCCCTACCATCACGGAAAATTGCCCCGGTTCGACGGTAAACTCATTATGAATATCCCACAGGCCCAGGTCTTGCGGGGTAAGGATGAAGCTTACTTCGCGGGATTGGCCCGGTTGCAGGGTGATCCGTTCGAAACCGCGGAGTACCTTGGTATAGGTCGTCACGCTGCTGTATTGGTCGTGCAGGTAGAGCTGAACTACTTCGTCGCCCGTGCGGCTGCCGGTATTGCGCACCGTGCAACGGACGGTTACATTTCCCCGTACTCCCTGCTCGCGGGGGGTGATTTCCAGATTATCGTATTGGAAGGTAGTATAGCTCAGGCCATGGCCGAAAGGATAAAGCGCGCCGTATACGCTGGCCGAAGCAGGCACGTCGGAACCGGGTTTGAAGGGGAAGGCAAAGGGTACCTGGCCGACCGATTTCGGAAAAGTCACCGCCAGACGTCCGCCGGGGTTGTAATCGCCGAACAGTACTTCGGCCACAGCTTGGCCGCAAAACTCGCCGGGGAACCAGGCATGCACGATGGCGGGCAGATGGTGCCGGGCGTAGTTGATCGTAGCGGCACGTCCGTCGAGCAAGACCAATACGACCGGTTTGCCGGCCGCAGCGGTATGCACGGCCTTGATCAGGTCGCGCTGACGTCCGGGCAGGTTCAGATCGGTGCGCGATTTATCTTCTCTGACTGTTTTTTCCGAACCTCCGCACACCAGAATCACCACGTCGGCAGCTCGGGCCGCTTCTACGGCACGGTTCATCGATTCGGTTTCTTCCGTTGTATAAGGGAAATCCAGCAGTTCGCTTTCGGGAAAATGAGGATCGATGATGTCGCAGCCTTTTTCATAAACCACCGTAGCCTCGGGTAGCATCTGCCGGATGCCTTCTTCCACGGTGATAATCGGGGCGTTGGCCGGCCCGTACCGGCAAATCAGGTTCTTGTGCTCGGCGGCATTGGGGCCGATAACGGCTACCTTCTTCACCTTTTTATCCAACGGCAGCAAGCCGCCTTCGTTTTTCAGCAATACGATGCTTTGCCGGGCGGCGTCGAGCGAAACCGCCTGATGTTCGGCACAATGTACCAGCCGGTCGGCTTCTTTGGGATCGCCTTTATAAGGATTGTCGAACAAGCCCATCCGGAATTTGATGCGAAGGATTTCGGCTACTCGCTTGTCAACGGTTTCGGGCGAGATCTTGCCTTTCCGGATGGCGCTGCGCAGAGGCAGCACAAATTCTTCGGGCGGGGTAAATTGGGTGCGGATGTTCAACCCGGCGTTGATAGACTGGGCTACGGCGTCTTCGTAACTTTCGGCCACCCGGTGTTTGGAATGAATAAATTCCACAGCTTCGCTATCGGATACCACGTAGCCTTGAAAACCCCATTCACTTCGCAGCAACCGGGTGAGGAAGAAGGGGCTTGCGCTTACCGGCACGCCGTCGTAGTCGTTGTAGGAGCTCATCACGCCCAGGGCGCCGGCTTCCTGGAAGGCTACCCGGAAGGGTTCGAGATAGAGGGTGCGCATTTCGCGGGGGGCTACGTGCGGATCGGTGCGGGTACCTCCGTCGCGTCCGCCTACGGGAATGCTATAAACGGCGAAATGCTTGGGGCTGGCTACCAGGCCGTGTTTTTGCAGGGAAAGTATCATTTGCTTTCCAAGTTGCCCTACCAGGTAGGGATCTTCGCCATACGTTTCTACTACGCGGCCCCAGCGGGGGTCTTGGGCGATGTCGAGAATGGGCGAATAGATATTCGTATAGCCCAGGGCCACAGCTTCGCGCGCTTCTACTTCGCCGATGCGGGCAATCAGTTCTTTGTTCCACGTGGCACCTTGGCCGCACTGGGCGGGGAAATAGGTTGCCCGGTCGTGGCAGAGGCCGCGGATGCCTTCGTTGGTAAAGTCGACGGGTATGCCGAGCCGCGTTTCTTCTACGAAAAAGCGTTGTACGGCCCAGCGGCTTTCCACGCTATGCGAGTAAGGATAGGAGTAGGCCGAGCGGAAACTGCCCAGGCCGTTATGCTCTTCGTCGATGTTGCCGATGCCGTCTTTCCACACTTCGTTTTTCCATTCCGGAGTGGGAAGGGCGTCTTTCAATACGCGGCCGGAGCCGTAAAGGGTGGCCATCTGACAGGTTTTTTCGTCGAGGTTCATCTGGTTCAGCAGATCGCGCACCCGTTCTTCCAGCGGAGCTTGGGGGTCTTCGTATACATCTTTCAGTCCGTTTTTATTGAAGTCGATCCATCCTTTTTTATAGATGGTATCTTTGGCGGAGAGATTTCCCAGCGTGGCGCACGAAAGGGCCGCGAGCAGGCAGAGTTTTTTCATACGGTGTGTTTTAAATGTATTTGATGTTTGTTTGGGTGGGTAAAGGTAGTAAAAATCGGAGGATGCTCAATCGGTTTTCGGCGGCCGGCTACCTATTTTTTTGCATTGTGTCCGCCCACACCGCCCGACACGACTGTCGACAAGGGGCAGGATCCGGGTAGGGGTTATTGTATTTTTTTATAAGTAAAAAAGAGGTGGGAAAAAGGCCTGGAAAAGCGGCTTGGGAAGGGGGAAAAATTACACTGCGATGAAATTTCAATTGCATGCCGATGAAATTCGGATTTCATCGCAGTGTAATTCCGGTTCGATGCCGGCGCGTTTTTCACGCCTTTTCGAGTTATTGTAAAAAACGAATCGAAGCGGATGGGAGAAAAGCCCCTTTTTAGGGGGCTGTGCCGCCTGGCTATACGTTGAAGCGGAAGTGCATGATGTCGCCGTCTTGTACGACGTATTCTTTGCCTTCCACACTCATTTTTCCGGCTTCTTTCACGGCGGCTTCCGATCCGAGAGCTACGTAGTCGGCGTATTTGATCACCTCGGCCCGGATAAATCCTTTTTCGAAATCGGTATGAATCACGCCGGCGCATTGCGGGGCTTTCCATCCTTTATGGAAGGTCCAGGCGCGTACTTCCTGGGGGCCGGCCGTCAGGAAGGTTTCCAGGTTCAGCAGCTTGTAGGCCGATTTGATCAGACGGTTCACGCCCGATTCTTCCAGGCCTATTTCCTGCAGGAAGAGCTGGCGTTCGTCGTAGGTTTCGAATTCGGCAATTTCGCTTTCTATCTTGGTGGCTACCACCAGGATTTCGGCGTTTTCGTCTTTTACGGCTTCCCGCACGGCTTCTACGTAGGCGTTGCCGGTGGCCGCGCTTGCTTCGTCGACGTTGCAGACGTACATCACCGGTTTGCTGGTGAGCAGGAAGAGTTCGCGGGCTACTTTTTGTTCGTCTTTGGTTTCGAAGGTCACGGTGCGGGCGCTTTTGCCTTGTTCCAGTGCTTCCTTATATTTCGAAAGTACGTCGTAGGCTAGTTTGGCTTGCTTGTCGCCGCCGGTCTGGGCTTGCTTTTGTACTTTGGCGATCCGGCTGTCGATGGTTTCCAGGTCTTTGATCTGGAGTTCGGCGTCGATGATTTCTTTGTCGCGCACAGGGTCTACCCGGCCGTCTACATGCACGATGTTGTCGTCGTCGAAGCAGCGTAAGACGTGCAGGATGGCATCGGTTTCGCGTATATTGGCCAGAAATTTATTGCCCAGTCCTTCGCCTTTGCTTGCGCCTTTTACCAGGCCGGCGATGTCGACGATTTCTACCGTGGTGGGGACGATGCGTTGCGGATGAACCAGTTCGGCCAGTTTAGTGAGCCGTTCGTCGGGTACGGTGATGACGCCCACGTTGGGCTCGATGGTGCAGAACGGAAAGTTGGCGGATTGTGCTTTTGCGTTGGATAAGCAATTGAAAAGGGTGGACTTTCCTACATTGGGAAGTCCTACGATGCCACATTGTAAACTCATGCTGTTATCTTGTTTTGTTTATTTGCTGTTGTCGGATGTCCCGAACGAAGGGGATGGCGGCCGGGCTTGCCGGCCTGCGGTTTGTTTGTTTCCGGTTGTCTTTCCCCTTTTCCGGTTGCCGGGATTATGCAAGCCGGAAGCAGAAACAAAGTTTGCTTCGATCGTGCTTACGGCGGCGCCTGTCTTCGTTTTTTTGTTTGCAAAGATAGTGCAAACCGAGCGCATAAGCAAAGCTTGCTTTGATTATGCCGAGGTGCCGCCTATCTTCGATTTGATTTTTTGAATCAAAGATAATATTATTTCTTTTCCCGGAGGGGGAAAATCTCCCCGGGCTTTTAAATAAGGTAGGAGGGGGGCGGTGGCGAAGAGTTGCCCGGTAGGTCAGAAGCCGTGAATGACGTTTCTTCCGATCCACCAAAGCATAATCAAGGTGAGATAGGCGTATAATACGTAGCGGTGCCGGCAGAAGGTATAAAGCCGGCGGCATTTCCCGGCCCGGTCGAACCATTCCGTCCATACAAAGAGCGCCAGATAGGGAGCGGATACCAGCAAGAAGGGATTATACCGGAATGCCTCTTTCAGGTGAAAATGCAAGAGCTGGTGCAGGGCGCGTTGCGTTCCGCAGGCCGGGCATTCGAGGCCGGTCAGCGTGTAAAAAGGGCATTTCGGCAGGTATGCGGACTGCTCCGGGTTGATGAGGTAAAGTAGGATCAGCCCGCCCAGTATGCTGAGAATGAATAACTTTTTACGCAAGTATCAAGAAGGCAAGAGGGCACCCAGCATACCCATAAAAAAGGCCCCGATTCCGGTTATCACGCCCAGCACGGCAGATAGGATGCACCATGTTTTGGCGTTTTTGGCTGCTTGCTCGGCCTCTTGATAAGCTCCTTGGGCCCATAAGGAATCTACTTTGGTGGAGTAGACGATGGCTACGATGCCCAGCGGCAGGCAACAAAGTACGGTACTCAGAATCGACCAGATCAGCAGGCTGTCGGGCTTTTGTGCCGTAGGTTGGGAAATGCCTTGGGCAGCAGGACGCGGGGGCATTGTCGTTTCGGCTGCCGGAGGTGGCGGCGGAGCGGCTTGGAAATAAAGAGCCAATTCGGGAATCATGCCGGCAGCTTGCCAGCCGGCCATGCCGTTCTTCCACAACAGCGTGTTTTTGGTAATGCCCAGACGCATGAAGTCGCTCGGATCGATCGGCCCTTTTTGTTGCTGCTCGGCATCTAAATAATAGTATTCTTTCATCAACTTGTTTATTTAATTCAGATTCGGTTGTATTTTCAGGGTATTTAGCCTCCCAAATATACAAAATATAATAGGATGTGAAAGGGTTGGCGACATTCTATTTTTTTGTTCGGTTGTGTACGGGCGCAGATATGACCGCGCGGCAGACCGGTAGAGCGGTCTGTCGCGGAATGATTTTCAGATGTTGCCGGGTAAAGGCTCTCCCGGGCGTGGCTAGTAAGTGGCTACGGGACGGATTTGTTTTTCTTCGGTTTTCTTTTCGATCGCGTAGCGGGCGGTTGTCAGGTGAAAGCTGATTCCCAGTTCTACCACGCTGTTGTCCCGGCACCAATAATCGGCGGCCGAAAGAGGGCATCCGCTGGTGTCGAGCAGCAGCTTGTCGAGGGTGCTTTGCCGGTGATGGAAATCGAGCAGGTCTTCCAGCTCGGGTAGTTCCCACGGGGTTCCGGTTTGCCGGGCGAGCAGCCGGCAGTAGGTTTCGCCGTCGGTATAACTGGCTGTATGTTCGTCCAGGGCGATGACTTTGCCTTTGAAGGGCAGGAGGTCGGGATGAGCTGCCGGACAGGGACGGCTTTGCCCGGTTTTTATGATTAGTCCGCCGGCATAAAGTTCACCTATCGCGGGGCGGCGCAGGGGGGGAAGCGTGCCGCCTTGGCAAAGGGGGTATCCGCTGCCGGGATAGTAATAGGTAAAGGCGTCGTGCTCGCTTTGAAATCGGATAGCGTGCAGGTGGGTAGCCTCCCGGGGAACTTCGATGAAGGCGCTTTTATCGGTAAGGGTCGCTGTAAGGAGATGATGCAGGCCTGCCGGATCGCTGGCAGCGTAAAAGTCGAAAGTGGCCCTGATAACGGAGGCGGGTAAATTGTCTGGTAATCTGAAAAACATGTCCGTTGCGTGCGTTTCATTCTTGTTCCCCCCGGAATGGCATGAATAATATGAAAAAGCGTGGGAACTGTCACCTATCCAAGTAAGAGGTATCGCCAAACACCTATTCAGCAGATAGACAACAGCCCACGCTTAATGTTTATATATAGATATATATACAAAAAACGTGAGGCATTTGTTGTCTACTGTCCCTGCTGAATAAAAAATTGGCGATTTTCTTACTTTAGGACAATATGATAACGCTTTCTATTTTTCTCGTATGTACTTTCCTGCAACGCTTTGCTGGGGAAGTGTTACAAAGGTAAGTTTTTTCAAGGAATAAAAAAAAGCGTACGGGAGGATACGCTTTCTTTTTTAAGGGTGAATAAGGGTTTTCTTCTAAAAGATTCATAGTTAAGGAAGTCTTGCGGCATGCTCCGGTTGCAGCAGGGCGAAGCGGCTTGCTGTGTCGCAGGGTATCGGCCGGGTAAAAAGGCGGATAAGGGGCATCAGTGGGCTTCGAGCCAATTGACGCCTTCGCCCGAGTCGGCTATCAGGGGTACTTGCAGTTGCAGCACGTTTTCCATCTCTTCGAGTACGATGCGGCGTACGGTTTCCTGCTCGCTTTTCAACATGTTGAAGTTGAGTTCGTCGTGTACTTGGAGGATCATTTGGCTTTTCAGGCCTTCGGCTTCGAAGCGGCGATGGATGCGTACCATGGCGAGTTTGATGATGTCGGCCGCGCTTCCCTGGATGGGGGCGTTGATGGCGTTGCGCTCGGCATATCCTCTCACCACGGCATTGTGCGAATGGATGTCGGGCAGGAAACGTTTGCGTTTGAAGAGGGTTTCCACATAGCCTTTTTCTTTGGCTAAGGCGATGCTTTCTTCCATATATTCCTTGATGCGCGGGTAGGTGCGGAAATAACCGTCGATGAGTTCTTTGGCTTCCGACCGGGGGATGCCGAGGCGTTCGGCCAGACCGAAGACCGAGATGCCGTAGATAATGCCGAAGTTGGCGGTCTTGGCTTTGCGGCGCATGTCGGAGGTTACTTCTTCTACCGGAATGCCGTATATCTTGGCAGCCGTGGCGGCGTGAATGTCGGTGCCGCTGCGGAAGGCTTCGATCATGTGCGGGTCGCCGCTCAGATGGGCCATGATGCGGAGCTCTATCTGCGAGTAGTCGGCCGAGAAGAAGAGGCTGTCGGCATTGTCGGCGGTGAAGGCTTTGCGGATTTCGCGGCCCAATTCGTCGCGTACGGGAATGTTTTGCAGGTTGGGGTTGGTCGAACTCAGCCGGCCGGTGGCGGTGACGGCTTGGTTGAACGAGGTATGTATTTTGCCGCTTTCCGGGCTGATCAGCGCGGGCAGGGCGTCGATATAGGTGCTCAGCAGTTTTTTAAGGCCGCGATATTCCAACAATTTCCCGATGATGGGATGTTTGTTGCGGAGTTTTTCCAGAATGTCTTCGCTGGTGCTATAACCGCCCGTCTTCGTTTTCTTGGCTTTTTCGTCGAGCTGGAGGCGATCGAACAAAATTTCTCCTACTTGCCGGCTGGAGTTGATATTGAATTTCTTGCCGGCCAGTTCGTATATTTCCGTTTCGAGCTTGTTCATCACCACGGTGAGTTCTTCCGACGATTGGCGCAGGGCGGCCGTGTCGAGGGTAACTCCCGTGTGTTCCATATCGGCCAGGACGTATACCAGGGGCATTTCAATTTCGTTGAAAAGAGTATCGAGTCCCTCTTTTTTTAGTTCGGGGGCGAAATGGTTTTTCAGTTTGAGGGTGATGTCGGCATCTTCGGCGGCGTACTCGGCTACCGTTGCCACGGGTACCTGGCGCATGGTGAGCTGGTTTTTTCCCCGGGGGCCTATCAGTTCTTCGATGCCTACGGTTTTATAATGAAGGTAGGTTTCGGCCAGATAGTCCATGCCGTGGCGAAGCTCGGGGTTGAGCAGGTAATGGGCGATCATGGTGTCGAACAGGGGGCCGGCTACCCTCGCGCCGTATTTGCGGAGGACGAGGATGTCGAATTTAATGTTTTGTCCGATTTTCTGAATAGCGGGGTTTTGGAGGGCCGGAATGAAGTGGCCTACGATTTTGGCGGCCTCTACGGAATTGGCCGGGACGGGTACGTACCACGCTTCGTTTTCCTTTACGGCAAACGAAAGACCGACCAATCCGGCGTGTAGCGCGTCGATGCCGTCGGTTTCGGTGTCAAAAGCAAAAAATGGCTGATGGTTCAAAAAACGGGCTAAATCGAGTATTTTTTCTTCTGTATCAACCAGATAGTAGGTGTGAGGGGTGGTTTTTAAGTCCGCGAGAGTCGAATATTTGGTTTCACTCGGATTCTTGGTCGGAAATATTTCAAAGAGCGAGCCTTGAACGGGGCCTTTGGGCAGCGGTTTTTTTTCTTCTGCGCCCATTCGATTGATGAATGTTCGAAATTCTAAATCGGTGTAAATTTCTGTTAATCGAGCTTCGTCGGGTTTTTCGCGTACGCAGCAGGTGGCGTCGAATTCGATGGGAACGTCGGTCTTGATGGTGGCCAGGAATTTGGAGAAGCGGATTTGCTCGGCGTTTTCTTCTACTTTCTTTTTTTGCGCTCCTTTCAGCTTGTCGGTATTGGCCAGCAGGTTTTCCACGCTGCCGAATTCGGCCAGAAGTTTTTGGGCGGTTTTTTCGCCTACGCCGGGGCAACCGGGTATATTGTCGGAAGAGTCTCCCATCAGGCCGAGCAGGTCGATCACTTGCTCGGTCGAGGTGAGGCCGTATTTTTGAAGCACTTCGGTTACGCCCATTATTTCGTAATCGCCGCCGAAACGGGGGCGGTACATGAAGATGTGTTCCGACACGAGCTGGCCGTAGTCTTTGTCGGGCGTCATCATATATACTTCGAAACCTTCTTTCTCGGCTTGCTTGGCGATGGTGCCGATCACGTCGTCGGCTTCGTACCGGGGCACTTCCAGGATGGGGATGTTGTAGGCTCGAATGATTTCCTTAATGATAGGGACGGATTGGCGGATGACTTCCGGCGTTTCTTCCCGTTGGGACTTGTAGTTCTCGAAGGCTTCGTGCCGGAAGGTGGGGCCGCTGGGGTCGAAGCCTACGGCGATGTGGGTAGGGCTTTCGCGTTTTAACACATCTTCCAGGCTGTTGACGAAACCGAAGATGGCCGAGGTATTCATTCCCTTCGAGTTAATCCGGGGATTCTTGAGGAAAGCATAGTACGACCGGTAAATCAGCGCGTAGGCATCTATAAGGAATAACTTCATTGCTTTTAACACGTTTTAGTGAGACAAAATCTGGGTAAATGTACTAAAAAACTAGCTTACTCGATAGTTTTTGTTACTTTTGCGCATCTTTGAATAAGTTATGAATGAGAGAAGAATAATAGAAGAACCGGTTGCCGAGGAGTTTAAACGTTTCAATGAGGATTTTGCTGATTCATTGCGGAGCGAGACAGCTCGGTTGCAGTCGGCTATCGATACGATATTGAATTCTACCGGCAAGCATGTACGTCCGTTATTGGTTCTCCTCACGGCGAAGGCTTGCGGCCGGGTTACGGACAATACAATCAATGCGGCGGTATTGCTGGAATTGTTGCATACGGCTACGTTGATTCACGACGATGTGATCGACGAAACGAAGCAGCGCCGGGGAGTTTCTTCTCTCAATGCTATTTTCGATAACCGTATCTCGGTGCTCGTAGGCGATTATATGCTTTCCACTGCACTCATTCGTTCCATTCAGACGGGCGATCTTCGGGTAATCGGCATTGTGTCGGGTTTAGGCCGGGATTTGTCGGAAGGAGAGATCAAACAGCTCGAAACGGCTGAAGAGAGTATTCTCGACGAGGCTTGTTATATGCAGGTGATCAGGAAAAAAACGGCCGCCTTGCTTTCGGCTTGTTGCGAGATCGGGGCCATTACGGCGGGTGCCGCTCCCGAGTTGATTGCGCTTGCACGGGAATTCGGCGAATACCTGGGGTATGCTTTTCAGATTAAAGACGATATTTTCGATTATTTTAAAGAGGCGAACATCGGCAAGCCGACAGGCAACGATATTCGCGAGGGGAAAGTGACCTTGCCGTTGTTGTATGCGCTTCGCCGGGGCGGGGCAGGGGCAGCACCGTATTTGCAGATGATTTTGAATAAAGATTTTTCCACCGAAAACATAGAAGCGTTGATTGCTTTTGCCAAAGCGGAGGGAGGGATCGGTTATGCGGAAGAACGGATGAGAGACTTCCGGCAAAAAGCGGTAGCGGTGCTCGGGCGGTTTCCGGCTTCGCCGGCTCGGGAGGCTTTGCTGGGTTTGGCCGATTACATTATTCTGCGGAAGAAGTAGGTTTCGGTTGCCTTCCTTTTTCATTTGTCGGATTGAAACCACGCCTTGCATAAGCCCAGCGCGGTTAGCTGAATCTTTCCCGATTTCAATATTACCCAACCTGTGTTTTCTTTATAAATAAAGCGGGCCGGATGTTTTCCCCGGCTTTTCCGCAGGATATTCTCAAGCTATTTTTCTTATCTTTTATTCTTTTTCTCTTTCCTTTCGCCGACAACCGCCAAAGGCTGTGTGGTCTTTAACCTGGTTATATCCGGATAAAGAGTCTCTAATGAAAGGGCAGCGTATCTTCTCTGTTTTCCTATACAAAGATCCCCTTGGTATACCTTTTGATGTAGAGGCAAAATAGGTATACCATGGGGATGGATAGAAGAGAAAAGTTTTTAATTTCAGCTTTCGCCTCTCTTAAAAAGACAGACGGTTTTTTCCGGCTTATCCCGCCAATCGCAATCGATAGGGTGGGGGAGATGTGAACTGCCCCCCAAAAAGTTGCTCTGTCTTTATTTTCTCAGCCTATAAATCTAAAGCGGGAGTTCCGGATAAGAGGCATGAGATGCTTGCCGGAATAAAGATTTTAGTTGCCCAGGCGTTTTTCAATATCGCCTACCAGACTGCTGGCGCCGATGCGGAACAATTCTTTGTTCAGCCATTCCTCTCCCAGCATTTCTTTCACGATGGTATAATACTTCACGGCTTCTTCGGCTGTGCGTACGCCTCCCGATACCTTGATGCCTACTTTTTTCCCGGCGATGGAATGGTAGGTTTTGGCTACCCGGCACATGGTATAAACGGCTTCCGGCGTAGCGCCCGGATACCCTTTGCCAGTGGATGTTTTAATGAAATCGGCACCGGAATACATGGCCAGGATGGCGGCTTTCCGGATATTGGCGGCGGTGGCCAGGGCACCCGTCTCCAGAATCACTTTCAGATGTGCTTCCCGGCAGCTTTCTTTGATTTCCTGCAATTCCTCGGTGAGTTCTTCGTAGTTTTCTTCCATAAAATAACCCAGGTTCATCACCACATCGATTTCATCGGCACCCTGCATGACGGCCATAGCGGTTTCCGCAATCTTTACTTCCACGAAGGTTTGGGAAGAGGGGAAGCCGGCGGCTACCGAGGCAATTTTCACTTCTTGCGCCGTCAACGCTTGCTTTACTGTTTCTACGAAAAGAGGGTAGGTACAGAGGGCGGCTACGTTAGGCACGTCGGGGCGGGTACCTTCAAAATCGTTTACCTGATCGACCATCTTCCAGATACTTTCTTTGGTGTCGAGGCTGGTAAGGGAGGTGAGGTCGATGCAACCGTGGATCAGTTTCAATACCTCGGGATTGAAATTCTTTTCCGCTTCTTTTTCCAGCAAGGCGTTTACCGCTGCGGTTGTCTCTGTGTCTGACAAGGCCGGTTCGAACTTGTCGAAGGCTTCTTGATATTTATCCGTTTGACTCATTTGCTTATAATTTTTTGATTGTGGATATGTCGTTCTTTATCGCGATCGGTTTTCTTCTCAAGGTTCTTTTGGAAGGCGGCGGTCAGGTCTACGCCGGTCTGATTGGCCAGGCAGAGAAGCACCCAGAGTACGTCTGCCATTTCATCGCCCAGATCGCGATGCTTGTCGCTTTCCTTAAAAGATTGTTCGCCGTAGGTACGGGCCATGATGCGGGCCAGTTCGCCTACTTCTTCGGTCAGAATCGTCATATTCGTCAGTTCGTTGAAATAGCGAACGCCGTAGGCTTTGATCCATCGATCTACCTTTTCCTGGGCTTCCTGT
Source organism: Tannerellaceae bacterium (assembly GCA_048465615.1). GTDB lineage: Bacteria > Bacteroidota > Bacteroidia > Bacteroidales > Tannerellaceae > Parabacteroides. The sequence goes on along the minus strand of DBFWLD010000020.1, from coordinate 63,748 downwards.
AATGTGATTGCGTCCATATGATTTGTTTGTTTGGTATACTATAAAACGCGGGGAAAAGAGGAGGGTCTGCCTAACCTCTTCGCTTGCCTGAGCCTTCCCGATGAAACGGCAGGTTTTCCATTCTTCCTCTATTCTTTATTTTGCGAATCGATCAGGATCGTTACCGGCCCGTCGTTCAGCAGTTCGATCTTCATGTCGGCCCCAAAGGTGCCGGTGGCTACCGGTTTGCCCAGCTGAACCGACAACTCTCCACAAAAAGCTTCGTACATGGGAATCGCTATTTCCGGCTTGGAAGCACGCAAGTAGGAGGGACGGTTTCCTTTTTTGGTCGACGCTTGCAAGGTAAATTGGCTCACTACCATAATTTCGCCGTCAGTTTCGATGACGGAACGATTCATTACTCCGTTTTCATCGTCGAAGATACGCAGATTGGCGATCTTTTTGGCCAGCCATTCGATGTCTTCCTCCGTGTCTCTGTCTTCGATCCCTACCAATACCAGCAGTCCTTTTCCAATGCGGGAGGTCTGTTGTCCGTCGATGCTGACGGTGGCGTATTGTACCCGCTGCGTTACTGTTTTCATCGTTGTATTTTGTTTATATCTTTGTTTTTCTTTCTTAGGTATTGTACTTCCGGTTGTCCTTCCGCCACCCTGAACTCTTTGTTTTCTTAAAGCGCGGGAGAAGCCTTGTCTCTTTCTTCTGCAACTTGTTCCTGGGAGGCGAAAGCTGCTTTCAAAAGCTTGGCCTTTGCTTCGCCCACTACTTTTTTCAAACTTTCCAGATCGGCTTCCCGAATACGCTTGACACTTTTAAAATGACGTAAAAGTAATACTTTTGTTTTTTCTCCGATCCCTTTGATCATATCTAATTCCGATTTGGTTTGCCCTTTGCTCCGTCGGGCTTTGTGGAAGGTGATGGCGAAGCGATGTACTTCGTCTTGCATCCGGGTGAGCAGGTGGAAAAGGGGGCTTTGAAGAGGCATCCCGATGGTAATAGGAGGAAAACCGAATAAAAGCTCCGAGGTACGATGCTTCCCGTCTTTAGCCAGTCCGGCAATGGGAATGGAAAGGTGAAGTTCGTCTTCCACTACCGAACGTACCACTTCCATCTGTCCTTTCCCGCCATCGGTAATAATCAGGTCGGGCAGGGGCAGGTTCTCTTCTATGGCGCGGCTGTATCTACGCCGCACTACTTCTTTCATCGAAGCGTAATCGTCGGGGCCTACTACCGATTTGATCGTGTATTTCCGGTAGTCCGCTTTGGAAGGTTTACCCATTTTGAATACCACGCAGGCAGCTACGGCATCGCTTCCCTGAATATTGGAGTTGTCGAAACATTCGATATGGGCCGGCAATTTCGGCAGGTGTAAGGCGTCTTGAATTTCTTTCAACAGGCGGGTGTTCCGCTGTTCCGGATTCAACTTTTCGGCTTGCTTGAGTTTATCCACCTTATACTGCTTTACGTTCATTTCCGACAGGTCGAGCAACTTCTTTTTATCTCCTCGTTGCGGTACGGTAACGGTGATATTTTCTAATTCCATTCCCAACGGGAAAGGCACGATGATTTCGCGGGCCGTGCTGTTGAAGCGGTTGCGCAATTCGATAATGCCCAGGCTAAGCAATTCTTCTTTGGTTTCTTCCAGCCGCCGTTTATATTCGATGGTATAAGCCTGCACGATGGCGCCGTTGCCGATGTGCATGAAATTGATGTAAACCGACGAGCCGTTTTCCACCAACGTGAAAACATCTATATTATGCAAGGTGGGGGTAACCACGGTAGATTTAGCCCGGTAGTTTTCGATCGCTTCGTATTTCTCTTTTACCTTTTGCGCTTCTTCAAACCTAAGCTCCGAGGCCAGGGTTTGCATTTCCTGGTATAGCATTTTGCTCAGTTGGGTAATGTTTCCCCGGAGGATTTCCTTGATTTCGGAAATATTCTTCTGGTAATCTTCCACACTTTGATAACCTTCGCAAGGCCCTTTGCATCGTTTGATATGATATTCGAGACAGACCTTATATTTGCCTTCCCGTATAGTTTCCGGCGTAAGCGGATAGTTGCAGGTGCGAAGGGGATAAAGATCTTTCAACAATTGCAACATCAATCGGGCGGTATATACCGAAGGGTAGGGGCCGTAGTATTGCGAGCCGTCTCGTACGATATTGCGGGTTTGATATACCCGGGGGAAGTATTCATTTTTAACTACGATCGACGGATAGGTTTTGTCGTCTTTCAGCATTACGTTGTAACGCGGACGATACTCTTTGATGAGATTGTTTTCGAGCAGAAGCGCATCCTCTTCCGTGTTTACCACGATGTATTTGATGTCGCGGATTTGCTTCACCAATACCCGGGTTTTGTTACTGTCGTGCTCTTTATTGAAATAGGAGGAAACGCGCTTTTTCAGGTTCTTCGCTTTTCCTACATAAATGATCGTCCCTTTCTCGTCAAAGTATTGGTAGCATCCCGGCTTTTCCGGGATGACCGAAAGGATCATTTTGATATGTTCGTCTTTCTCCGTCATATAAAAGAATGGGTAAAAAGAAATAAAACCAGCCTATTAGCTGCTTTGAGTTGAATGCGTTCTTTAACCTGTTTCACGTGGAACAATTCACCTTTTTTAGCGTCCTAACAATACCAGCAAAATGTTGATGTCGCTGGGAGATATGCCGGGGATACGACTAGCCTGGGCAATGGTATCGGGATCGATCCGCGTCAATTTCTGACGAGCTTCCGTAGATAGAGATTGAATGCTATGGTAATCGAATTTCCCTTTGATACGGATATTCTCCAGGCGGTTGATCTTCTCGGCGATGACTTGCTCGCGTTTGATATAGCCGCTATATTTAAGCAGGATTTCGGCTGCTTCAATAATTTCTTCTTTTCGCGAAGCCGGCACTTTGTCGAGTTCCGTTTGCAAGGCCGGGATAAACTGTGCCAGACTGCGCATCGTAAGTTGCGGACGCAATACCAGGTCGATCAATTTGCATCCGTGGGCGAGGGGAGTCGTCCCCAAACTTTCCAACGGGCCGTTGATGTGTTGCGGCTTGATGGAATAATTTTCCACAAAGGCTATCAAGGCATCCCGGCTTGCTTTCTTTTCCTTGAGTAGATCCATGCGGTGCGTGTCGGCTAACCCTAATAGGTAGGACTTTTCCGTCAGTCGCATATCGGCATCATCTTGGCGGAGCAGGATACGGTATTCGGCACGGGAGGTAAACATGCGGTAAGGCTCGTCGACTCCCTTTGTAACCAGATCGTCGATTAATACGCCGATATAGGCTTCGTCGCGCCCCAGTACGAAAGGTTCGCCGCCGTGGCAATTCAGATGGGCGTTGATACCTGCCATCAATCCCTGTCCGGCTGCCTCTTCGTAACCGGTCGTGCCGTTGATCTGTCCTGCAAAAAACAGATTCCGGATATGTTTTGTTTCCAGATTGGGATGAAGTCCGGTAGGATCGAAGAAATCGTATTCGATGGCGTAGCCCGGGCGATAGATGCGGACGTCGCGGAAGGCGGGAATGGCTTGCAAGGCTCGTAACTGAATATCGAGCGGGAGGGAAGACGAAAAGCCGTTCAGGTAATACTCTTGCGTGGTTTCTCCTTCGGGTTCGAGGAAAAGCTGATGCTGCGCTTTATCGGCGAAGGTGACGATTTTCGTTTCGATACTGGGACAATACCTAGGGCCGATACTTTGAATCTGCCCGTTGAAAAGGGGAGAGTCGGGGAGGCCCTGGCGCAATATTGCATGGCAAGCCTCGTTGGTGAAGGTGGTCCAGCAGCTTAATTGGTTCAGCACACGCTGAGAAGTATCGAGGTAGGAAAATTTATGAAAATCGTTTTCACCGGGTTGTTCGGCCATTTCCTCGAAATGTACGCTACGGCCGTCGATGCGAACCGGCGTTCCGGTTTTCATCCGGGCGGTACGGGTACCGAGGGAAACCAACTGTTCGGTCAATCCGGTAGAGGCCGGCTCGGAAATGCGTCCTCCCGGGAGCTGGGTACGGCCGATATGCAGTAGTCCATTGAGGAAGGTACCGTTGGTGAGGATAACGGCGCCGGCCCGGAACTCTACGTTCATCCCGGTGCGTACGCCGCATACCCGGCCTTCTTGCACGATCAATTCGTGTACGCTGTCTTGCCACATATACAGATTCGGAAGATTCTCCAGAATGCCGCGCCAGCAATCGATAAACCGGGCCCGGTCGCTTTGGGCGCGCGGGCTCCACATGGCCGGCCCTTTGCTTCGGTTGAGCATGCGGAACTGGATGGCGGTGCGGTCGGTGACGATTCCCATGTAACCGCTCAATGCGTCGATTTCGCGTACGATCTGGCCTTTGGCAATACCCCCTACGGCAGGATTGCAACTCATCTGGGCAATTTTGTTCATGTCCATCGTAATAAGGAGCGTTTTCGAACCCAGATTGGCTGCGGCCGCGGCTGCTTCGCAACCGGCATGTCCGGCTCCTACCACAATTACGTCGTAATTAAAAGTCATTGTTTGTTATCTCTTTGATTTTGGGAACAAAGATAGTGCAAACCGAGCGGCGAGGCAAACTTGTTTGTCTCGTCCAAGGTGCCGCCTATCTTCGCTTTTGCAAAGCAAAAATAGTGCAAACCGAGCCCGCCGAAGCAAACTTGTTTATCTCTGCCGGTTCGCCGCCTATCTTCGCTCAGTCTAAAAGCAAAGATATATACAAGGCAGCGACTTTTCTCCCTTCTTCTTATATATGTAGATTTTTTTATGTATGTTTGTAAATGCCTTCGATGCGATAAACTTATTTTAATCTATCCTCCCTATGGAAACGATCAGCTCCCCCGCCACGATGGACCGAACAACGAAAAGGTCGACGCTCTCCCTTCTTATCCTGTTTTTCGGCGTCTGCTTGTTCCTGGCTATCCAAGCCCAACTATATCCCTTCCTGGGCCTGTTTCTTTTCACCATCGTCCTGTGCGTCGTCGTCAGAGGATACCTGCCCGACCGCTATGTGCTGGAGAACGGAAATTTGGTTATAGACGCCCGTTTTAAAAAGATCTGCATCCCTTTCCGGGAAATAGCGGGCGTCAGGTGGATGGAGCCGGCGGATAAGAGAGGCCTCTACCGGAAATGCGGATCGGGCGGCCTATTCGGCAACTGGGGCTATTTTTCCTCTGCCACGGTTCCCACCATGAAAGTATATACCCGCCGTTCCGACCATTGGATTCTGGTCACCACCTATACATCGGGCCACTATGTAATCGCCCCCGACGATCCCGACTTTTTCTATTACCTGAACCAGGCCGTAAAAGGCAGGTAAGCCCCGGTTTCGCGGCCCGGCTTGAAAAGAAACCGGCACATACAAAAGTAAAAACAGTCTGCCCAGCGACCGGCCCCTCCCATATTCTCCCCGAATAAAAAAGCCCGGCCGTTATCCGCAGCCAGGCTAAAAATTTATTTCAAAAAAGAAGATACCCATCCAAAAAGAAAAAGGGAAAAACCTCACTCCCGGCATTCCTCCGGCAATACCGCCAACGCCCGGTTTTCATTTTCCTCCATTATCTCCCGCTCGCCCGGCCCCTTGTCGTTGATACCGCATAGATGCAGGATGCCGTGGATAATCGTGCGGTGCAACTCCTCGTTGTAAGAGGTATGAAAAGCTTCGGCATTCGTCCGCACCGTATCCAGGCTGATAAACAAATCCCCCGAAATCTTATCCCCCTCGGTATAATCGAACGTGATAATATCGGTATAATAATCGTGCTGCAAATACTGCCGGTTCACCTCCAGAATCTTTTCGTCGGAGCAGAAAATATAACTGATCTCCCCCGTCTTCTTTCCGTAGGTTCCGGCCACTGCCTTGATCCAGGCGACCACCGCCCGCTTCCGGATTGCGGGAAGCTCGATGTCTTCCGCATAAAACGCTATTGCCATCTCTATGAAATCTATTTAGTTTATTGATTACCGAAAAACAAATAAGCCACCCCCACAGCCGCTACCGCCCCGGCCAGATCGGCCAGCAAGGCACAGGTAACCGTATACCGGGTATGGCGTATACCCACGCTGCCGTAATATAAGGCGACCACATAAAAAGTAGTATCGGCCGCCCCCTGCACGACCGCCGACAACCGGCCCACGAACGAGTCGGCTCCGTAGGTGTGCATCGCGTCCAACATCATGCCCCGCGCCCCGCTTCCGCTGAGCGGCTTCATCAGCATGGTAGGCAAAGCCCCCACGAACTTCGTGTCCAGCCCCACGGCCGCTACGCCGGCGCGTACCCCTTCAATCAGGAAATCCATCGCTCCGGAAGCCCGGAAAATGCCGATTCCCACCAATACCGCCACCAGGTAAGGAATAATGGTGACGGCCGTATGAAACCCTTCCTTCGCTCCCTCGATAAACGCATCGTACACGTTGATCTTTTTCCGCATCCCCGCCACGATGAATCCGCAGATAATGGTAAACAAAAGCGTATTGGCGAAAAGCGTCGAATAAAGCGAAACCTGGGCCTGGTCGAGCCGGTTGAACAACCATACCAGCCCTCCGATCAAGCTCGCGGCGGCACCGAAAAAAAGCAAAAGATTCCGTTGCAAAAGCGAAATGCGTTGCCGGACACAAACCGCCAGAATGGCTACCAACGTAGAAGTAAACGTAGCCAACATGATGGGCAGGAATACATCCGAGGGGTTAGCCGCGCCGAGTTGGGCCCGGTACATCATAATAGTGATCGGGATCAGCGTCAGCCCCGAAGCATTAATACATAAAAACATGATCATCGCGTCGCTCGCCCGACTCTTGTCAGGGTTGAGCTGCTGCAACTCTTGCATCGCCTTCAGCCCCATCGGCGTGGCGGCATTGTCGAGTCCCAGCAGATTGGCCGAAAAGTTCATGAACATCGTACCCGCCACCGGATGGTCTTTCGGAATGCCGGGAAACAATTTGCTGAACACAGGCGCGGCCAGGCGGGCAAACATCCCGATCACTCCACCCTTCTCGCCGATCTTCATAATCCCCAGCCAGAGAGAAAGAATCCCCGTCAGCCCGAGCGAAATTTCGAAGGCCGTTTTAGCCGACGCAAACGAGGCGTTGACGATTTCCGTAAAAACAGCCGTATCGCCGGCAAACAAGAGCCGGCCCGAGGCTACCGCAAAAGCGATCAGAAAAAAAGCGATCCAGATATAATTCAGTACCATAATTGATGTATTGCGAAGCAAAAATACGAAATAATTGACATTTGATTTGTATTTTTGTCTGCCTAATCGGCCGGCGGCATCCGCCAGCCCGGATAAGCCCTCATGCCCCACGGGGCGGCGGAAAAGCAACAAGCAAAAACAACGCATCGACAACAACCCCTATAGCAACAAACGAGATGAAGAAAATACTAGTCACCTACGACATGTTCCGCGAAGGATTCACCGAACTGGAAAGCAAATACGAAGTGACCTTTCCCGAAGGACGCGACTTCACCTACGAAGAAGTATACGCCCTGATTCCCGATTACGACGTACTCTGCTCCATGTTCGACTTCCCCGTCGACAAAGCCCTTATCGACCACGCGCCCAACCTTCAATTAATCGCCAACTATGCCGTCGGCTACAACAACATCGACGTAGCGTACGCCCTTGGAAAAGGATTGACCGTGGCCAACACGCCCGATCCCGTTACCGCGCCTACGGCCAATATCGCCCTCGGCCTTATGCTGGATACCGCCCGCCGTATCACCGAATGCGACCGCAAACTGCGCCGGGAAGGAAAAAACATGAAAGTGGGCGTACTGGAAAACCTGGGGCTACCCGTTACCGGGCAAACCCTCGGCATTATCGGCATGGGACGCATCGGGAAGGCCCTGGCCAAGCGCGCCCGCGCCTGCGGGATGGATGTAATCTACCACAACCGCCGTCCGCTCTATCTCGAAGAAGAAACCAAACTCGGCGTTACCTATGTTGAAAAAGATGAACTTCTGGCCCAGGCCGATTTCGTTTCCCTCAATGCGCCTTATACGCCGGATACCTACCATATCATCGGCGCGGAAGAACTGCGGAAGATGAAACCTTCGGCCATCCTGATCAATACGGCCCGCGGCCCTCTGGTAGATGAAAAAGCCTTGGTGGAAGCTTTGCAAACCGGCCTTATCCACGGCGCAGGCCTCGACGTATTCGAGTTCGGCGACCACCCCCTTCCCGAATTGCTGGAAATGGAAAACGTAGTGCTTACTCCCCATATCGGTACGCAGACGCTCGAAACGCGCATCATCATGGCCCGGGCCGTGTGCAACAATGTAATCGGATTTTTGGAAGGCGACCGTCCTGTGTCACGGGTCATCCGTCCGTGACGGCCGCTTTTATCCTGAGCGAACTGCGCTCGATGGCCGATCCCGAGAAAGCCCGCTTCCTGCAACGCTTCTTTAAAACCGGCCCCGGACAATATGCCGAAGGCGACGTTTTCCTGGGCCTCGTGGTTCCCCTCACCCGCAGCATCGCCAAGGCCAACCGGCATACGCCGACGGCTGAGCTCAGGCTGCTGCTCGAGAGCGAGTACCACGAAGCCCGATTATGCGCCTTGCTGATTATCGTCGAGCAATTCCGCAAAGCCGGCCCCCGAGAGCGGAAAACCCTGTTCGATTTTTACCTGGCCCATACGCCGCATATCAATAACTGGGATCTGGTCGACGTGACCTGCCCCCACGTGGTGGGCGCCTATCTGCTCGACAAGCCCCGCGACCCGCTGTACAAACTGGCGGAAAGCAGTCTGTTGTGGGATCAGCGGATCGCTATGGTATCTACCGTGGCTTTTATCCGCAACCGCGAATACGCCGATACGCTGGCCTTGGCCGAGCATTTTCTTCCCCATACTCACGACCTGATGCACAAAGCCGTGGGCTGGATGCTGCGCGAAGTGGGGAAAAAAGACCGCGACGTGCTGACCGCCTTTCTGGAAAACCATCTCCGGGAAATGCCCCGCACCGCCCTGAGGTACGCCATCGAACATTATCCCGAACCCCAACGAAAAGCCTTTTTGCAACGATGAACAGCCCCCTGACCGAACAGCTTCGCGCCTGGGCGGAGCAATACAATACCAAAGCGTTTATTCCGGCCGATCCGATCCGGTTCCCCCACCGGTTTGCCGAACGCCGCGACCGGGAAATTTCCGCCTTCCTCACGGCCTGGATTTCCTACGGCCGTCGCTCACATATTCTGGCCAAAGCCGAGGTTCTCCACCAGTGGATGGGCAGCAGCCCCTATGCCTTTATCCGGGAAGGCGACACTACTTTCCGGCCTTTGGCCCAAGAGGCTGCACGCCCGGGCGGCCGGAATACCTTTTACCGGTTTTACACCTATGCCGATCTGCATGCGCTTTGCCGGCGGCTGAAAGAAATTTACGATCGCTACGATTCGCTGGAAGATGCCCTGCTGAGCGTGAACGAGCCCGACCCGATCCGCCGGATTCAGCGTTTGTTCGGCCCCCTCCGGGGCATCCCTGCGATGGACGGCGCCTCTGCCTGCAAACGCCTGGCCATGTTCCTCAGGTGGATGGTACGTACCGACGGCATCGTCGACTTAGGCATCTGGCGCAAAGTAGCCACGCCCGACGATCTGCTTATTCCGCTCGATACCCATGTGCATCAGATTTCCCTCAAGCTGGGTCTTACCCGGCAAAAGGCGGCTACTTACCGCACGGCCGTGGAAATCACCCAAGCCCTCCGGGAGATTTTTCCCGGCGATCCCTGTCTGGGAGACTTCGCGCTGTTCGGGTACGATATAGACCGGCCCGGCTAGTACTTATTGTCATTTTTTTTGGATTAAAATCCCAAGCATGCCGGGAGATTTCCCGTTTTATGCCGATGAAATCCCCAATGCACCGGCATGCAATCCGAATTTCATCGCAGTGTAATTTTATTTTCATCGCAGTGTATTTTTCTTCTTTCTGAAAGCTCTGATTATCAAGAAGTTGAAAAACTCTCTTTTTCCGCCTTTTCCTCCCCGCGACTTAGTGTACAATTTAACACTTAACTTTCTTTTTCTTTCCACTAATTTCCGGTTCCTTTATTCCCTTGTTCAAAAAAATAAATACATTTGTAGCAAAGGCAATCGCGGCTACGGCAGAGGCTGCCTGAGCCCCGGCCGGAAGGCGTATCCGGCCCTTCGTTGCCGGTGGATGAAATGAACGGATGCTGCACATACACACTTTTAAAGAAAATACAGAGATGAAGGCACTTAAATTTTTTGTTTTAGGGTTGGCCCTGGCTGCCCTGTCGGCTTGTTCCGGGGCGAAAGATACCGGAGCGACCCCGGCGTATCCGATGTTTTGGACGTGGCTGGATTACCGGCCGGGCATGAACTTCGATTCGATTTGTACGGTAATGAATGAAGTGGGCATCGACGGCGTGATGCTGAATGCCCCTACACCCGACGACTACCGCCAGGCGATTCCCATCGCCCGTAAACACGGCATCGAAGTATACGCCTGGTTGTGGACGATGAATCTGGAGCACGACCGGGATGCGGTGTTGAAGGAGCATCCCGAATGGTTTAGCGTCAACCGCGAAGGGAAGAGCCTGGCCGATACCACGGCTTATGTGGATTATTACAAATTTATGTGTCCGGCCCTGCCCGAAGTGCGCGAGCATATCCGCAAGAAGGTAGCCGCTTACTGCGAGGTGGAAGGCCTCAACGGAATCGCTATCGATTACCATCGCTTTGTCGACGTGGTATTGCCCACTACGCTCTGGCCGAAATACGGCATTGTACAGGATCGGGAATATCCCCAGTGGGACTTCGGGTATCATCCGGAGATGATTCGTCTTTTCAAGGAGAAATACGGCTACGATCCCCGCGAGCAAGAAGATCCGTCGACGGATGAAAAATGGCTGCAATTCCGTTGCGACCAGATTACGGAAGTGGCGAACATGATTGCCGAAACGGTGCATTCCTACGGGAAAAAGATGGCTGCCTCTCCCTTCCCCACTCCGGCTATGTCGAGGAAAATGGTGCGCCAGGATTGGGGGAAATGGAATCTCGACATTGTATTCCCTATGGTATATCATACGTTTTATACGGGCGACGTGAGCTTTATTTCGGATTGTACGATCGATAATGTGAAACAAAAGAATCCGATGACTACGCTGTATTGCGGCATGACGGCTTCCGACGACGCGCGGATGTTTGCTTGTATGGACGAGGCTCTCAACAACGGAGCGGAAGGCGTGGCGATATTTACGGTGTCGGGGCTTCGTTCGCCCGAAATACGGCAACAGTTCCGGGTCTATACCGACAGCGTGCGTGCGGTAAGGGCGGCTTCGAAGGTGAATCCGGCGGCTACCGGACGGACGGAGGTCAATACAAACCCCTTCGAGCGGAAAGGTATTATGGATGCGGCACATATGCGGATGCGGGCTTATCTCAGCTTGGCGAAAGCGGCCAAATCGCCGGCCTTGAAAACGGTCGGTTGGGAAACGATCGAAAAGGCCACCGGCTATGCGCTGGAGGCCAATACTCCCGAAGATTATCTGGGTTCGCTCCGCCGGGTAGCTCAGTGGAATCCCGAGGCCAAGCCGGTTACGGACGCGGTAGCCGAACGGTTTGCGGCAGACAATGCGGATATGCAGCTCGATCTGGGCGAATATACGTTGACGGATGCCTATGGCGCGACTAAATGTTACCAGGTGACCGATCGCAATACGGGGGTGACGTTCGACGTGAACTTCTATTTTTACGGTGATGTGATTTCCGGTTGGAGCGTGCATCCTGAAAAGGCTTCGTATGCGAAGTATCGGAAAGAGGTGAAATAAACGGAAAGCATATAGAGAGTGAAACTGGCAAAGGCAATGAATCGGATTACTTCGGTTTGCGTATACTGCGCGTCGAGCACGCAAATCCCGGCCGTCTATTTCGAGGCGGCCGGCCGGTTGGGCAGCCTGTTGGGAGAGCGGAAACTTCGCGTTGTCAACGGGGCCGGCCATATCGGCCTGATGGGAGCGGTATCGGATGCGGTGCTGGCTTCGGGGGGAACCGTAACGGGAGTGATTCCCCGCTTTATGGTCGAACAGGGCTGGCATCATGCAGGGCTGACGGAGCTGGTGGAAGTAGAGAGCATGCACGAGCGGAAACAACGCATGGCGGCCCTATCGGACGGCGCGATTGCCCTGCCCGGAGGTTGCGGCACGTTGGAGGAATTGCTGGAGATTATTACCTGGAAACAACTCGGGTTGTATGTGAATCCGGTGATTCTGCTCAATACGGAGGGGTTTTTCGATCCCTTGCTGGGAATGTTGGAGCGATGCGTGGAGCAACGGTTTATGCGGCCCGAACATGCCGGATTATGGACGGTGGCGAAGACGCCTGAGGAAGCGGTGGAAAAGTTATATACCGAGCCACGGTGGAATCCCGCGATGCGGCGATTCGCCGCTTTCTGAGAAAACAGAGGAAAAAAAGGTATACGATAAACAGGCATATGAAAAAGCCTCCGGTTTGTTCCTTAATCCCCGCGGGGAAGAACAGGCCGGAGGCTTTGTAGTGAATATTCCGTTTGCCGGAGCGGCCTCGGGGCATTTGCGCAGGAAGCCGGCTTGGGTTAAGGCAAGCCGACCCGGTTGACAGCCGGCGTACGAATACCCGGTTTAAGTTCGCCGTTGACGATAATCAGCGTATCTCCCTCGCATACCGCGCCTGCTCCCGCCCGGGCGAGCGGTTCGTAATCTCCCAGGTTTTCCCACGTCCTTGTAAACGTATCGTATCGCAGAAGCGAAGTGTTGAACCGGTACCAGGCTACCGGATGGTGCATATATGCTTTGGCTTCCGCCTGAAGCGAATCCAGCCGGGTTCGGTCTCCCGTTTCCTCGGCCTGCCGGATTTGCCTGGGCCGGTCAATGGCGTCCAGGAAACGCGTGTAATTCACGCCCCCCGCCAAAAGCAGGTAGCGGTCGCCTTGGGCCACGCAGCAACCGCCCGTCAGGGTGCGCGGCGAAGCTGTTTCTCCCGGATTTTCTATGAGGGGAAGATCGCTTTCTTTCGTCCAGCTCCGGGTGAGCGGATGATAGGCCAGGAGATCGGTCGGAACTACCGGCGCTTCGCCGTTCACGATCGGTTGGAAACCGCCTGCCAGGTAAATGCGAACTCCTTCGGGGGATTGTTGAGCGGCCAGTACCGGTTGTACCCGGGCAGGGCCGGGGAAATCCGGCAGTTTTTCCCATCCTTTTTGCGGATTCTGCAAATCCAGGGAGAGAAACGTACGGGAGGGTTGGCCGTTTTCGTTGCCTCCGGCTACATATATCGTATGGCCGTCGGCCGTTGCCGCCAGGTTGTCCATGGGGGCAGGCAGCGAGGGCAGAAGCGGGGTTTGCAAGGCTCCGGCTGTTTCGTCCCAACTCAGGCGGGCTACCCGCACCAGGGAAGAATCGCTGTTGCCTCCGCCGATGCAAATCACCCCCTTCGGCGTGGAAACGCACGCTCCGTAGGCTGCGGGATAGGGCAGCTTGCCCGCCCGTTGCCAGGCGGCGGGCTTAGCCAGGTCGAGATAGAAAATATCGTCGTAATAACGTTTGCTTCCTCCTTCCGTAACCGGTTTGTCGGGGAAGTTGCAACCGCCGGCTACCCACAGTTTTCCTTTATGCAGGCCGGCAAAAGGAGCGGATACGCCCAGCGAGGCCGGCAGAGCGGATGCGGGTACGTCTTGAACGTAATCACCGGACGGCGCGCCCGGCGTATCGGGTGCGCCTTGGGTATGCGGTGTGCCCGGTAGATCCGGCGCGCCCGGCAAATCGGGAAGTTTTTCCCACTTCAGCAAGTTTTCCATGTTTTTTTCTTTTGAAGTTGAAACCGGCCGGCATCCTGCAGCCCAACAGCCGGCCAGGAGGCCTATCAATCCGATTAGTAAATAGTTGTTTTTCATCCTTTCATTTTCTACCTATGCGAAATGTCGAAGCCGGCAGCCGGGCGGCGTTTACCAGATTGGCGCGCGTAAAAGGTTGCCAACCGTAGCGCACGAAACGCGGAGCGCGGATGTTTTCATTCCAGACTCTGATTTTTCCGTCTGTTATTTCCGCCTGGGCGGGTACGAATAATCCGTCGGCTTCGGCAATTTCAAATGTCCGGATCGCTTCGCCGTCGGAAGTCTGCAAGCCGTCGGCATAATCGAAACTCAGAAGGGCTTCTCCTTCTTTAAATTCCGCCGAGCGCAAAAGCGGCCCCGAGGGGACGAGGTCGAAACCGTACGTTTGGTGTAAAGCCCATCGCGCCAGACGTTCCCCCACCTCTTTTTTCCGGGTAGGATGTACGTTCAGCGAATCGCCCCGGTCGCTGCTTACGGCCATGCCGGCTACCGGCGTTTGATAAAGCAGCCGCCGCTGGCTGTCGCGGAACCAGGTCCACGAAGGCCGGTCTATGCTGGAAAGTTGTACGTAATAAAACGGCAGCTCCTGTCCCCAGGTATTCCGCCAGCTATTCACCAGCAGAGGGAACAGTCGTTCGTGTACTTCCATATTGTGGGCGTTCGATTCGCCCTGATACCAGATAAAGCCTTTGATAGGGTATTTGTCGAGCGGAAGGATGCCCGCTTCGTACAAGTAGCAGGGCTCGTAAGGATGGCGTTGCAAGGGATTGGCCGATTTTTGAGTGTTCAGCACGGCCCGGCCTTGCACCCAGTCTTGGACAAAGGCGTTTTTCTTCCAATCGTACAAGATTTCCGGAAACTCGAATTCCAACATTTGCCGGTCGATCCATGCTTCGGCGGGCGAGCCGCCTACGGCATTTAGTATCAATCCTACCGGTACGTCGAGGCTGTCGCTCAGCATCCGCCCGAAGGCGAACGCTACGGCCGAAAAGCGGGCAGCCGTGGCTTCGTTGCAGGCCGTCCACCGGGTATCCCGGTAATATTGCAGCCGGTTTAGGGAATCCATCACCGAAATATCCCATTCGGTGCTGTTGGTTTCCCACCGTGCTTTCTGATCGAAAAAGCGAATCGGCGGTTGCTGGGCGGCGTAAGCCTTTTGTTCGTCCTGTTCTTCCCGGATGCTTTCGTCTAGCCGGAAAGCCATGTTCGATTGTCCCGAGCAAAGCCAGACATCGCCGGCCAGCACGTCTTTGAAGTTGAGCTTGCGGCGGCGCGTGGCTACCGTCAGGGTATACGGATTGCCGGCTGTCGACAGCGGATCGAGCCATACTTCCCAATGCCCGTCGTCGCCGGCCGCGGTTTGTTGTTCCTGCTCGCCGATCCGCACCTTTACTTTCTCGCCTGCGTCGGCTTTTCCGGCAATCCGCAGCGCTTGGTCGCGTTGCAATACCATATGGTCGGTATAGAGCATGGGCAATTGCAAGCCGCCGTAATCGCCCGTCAAGGCTCCGTAAACGGTTTGCGCCAGAATGCCCGCTCCTTCGGCGGTGGGATGGATGGCGTCGGGCAAAAGATCGGGCCGGTTATATAGCCCCGCCTGAAGGTCGATGAGTTTCGTGCCCGACAGGGCGGCTATTTCTTTGATCGCATCCTGAATCATCCCGTACCAGTCGCGGGTGCCCGCCAGGAAACGGGGATGCCAGTGGAAAATGGGCGTCATCCGGCAAATCCAGATCTCGCATTTGGGATTTGCCTGGCGGAAGGTGTCGATCAGGGCCAGATAGTCGCTTACGAAGTCGTCGCGGTAGTTGGGCCAGTTGCGCGGGTCGGTATCGTTCAGGCCGAGGTGGATAATCACCTTGTCGGCCGCAAAGTCGAGGGCCTTGCGGTAGGCTTCCTGCTGAATGTAGGGACGATGGCCGCGACGCAGCAGCGTCGCCCCGCTATGCCCGAAATTGGCTACTTCGTAACGCTCTCCCAACAGGCGTTGCAATTGGGCCGGATAAGCGTTGACTTCCCGGTTTTCCACCCGGAAACCGTAGGTGACGCTGTTGCCTACGCAGGCCACTTTGATTTTTGCCGCTTCGGCGCCCCAAATCCCTATCCAAAGAAGGGCTAGGAAAAGACAGGTTTTTTTCATCGTAGTTTGTATGAATTATTTATTCTGCTTCGATATAGGGTTGAACCACGTCGCGCCAAAGCCGGTAGCCTGCGCCGAGCAAATGCAAGCCGTCGTTCGTATACTTCGTATTCATCTTTCCGGTAGCCGGATCGACAAAAGCGGAATAAAGGTCGATATAGACCGCTCCGGCGGCCTCGGCCATCTGCTTCAGGCCGGTATTGATTTCCGGCACAAGCGCGCCCCGGGAAGTATGTCCTTGGAACAGGCCGTACCGGTCGGTCACCGGCAAGAGGCTTTGCATATATAGCCGCGTGGCGGGCGATTCGGCTTGTATCTTTTCGACGATCGACCGGATATTGGCCAGAATGGAATCTGCCGAGGTGCCCCGTGCCAGATCGTTGATGCCGATCATCAGGAAGATTTTAGCCGGCTTGCCTTTCAGGATAGGGGCGAGGCGGTCGTAAACGCCCATCGTAATATCTCCGCTGATACCTCGGTTTTTGATGTGCGGGTTCTGGAATAATTCGGCCCATTCGCAACCGTTGGTAATGCTGTTTCCCAGGAAAATAATATCTTCCGACGCTACCGGGAGGGTTTCGAACAGGGTGGCGCGCTGGTAATAAAAGGTGGAGTATTTAGTAGCCTCCGCACCCTGGTTCTGCGCTCCGGCCGGCCCTGCGTACGCCAGCAAACCGAGCGCGCAGGCTAAAAAAGCAGCTTTCTTTTTCATTTGTGCGATGTGTTTTATTTCTTTTTATCCGGTGAATAAATCAGTCCGTCGAGGGCTTTTTCGCCGTCGGGAGTAACGAACACGCAGGTGAACATCCATTTTTGCAGCCGTACTTCTTCCGAGGTAAATCGTCCGGCGGGAAGTTTCAGAAAGACTTTGTTCCAGCCTTTTTGCAGCGAAACGGCCAACGGAGGCCGGGCTACGCAGTTTTCATTGCCCAGCGCAGTTTCGTTCGATTTTATCCGGTGGGCAGCCGTCCAGACGGGCGGGCGGATTTCCCGGTCGTTTATCCATATCCGGCTTTCCCGGTAATCCCATTTTCCGGCCGGGGGCGGCAGATCGGCTTCCGAACGGCTGTAATTCTGGAACTCGATCCAGGCGCCGGCTTGTTGGGCCCGGGGCGAATACACCCAAGTCCACGCATAGGCTGTATGGTTTTCCTGGGGATCTTTATAGAAACCCGGCACCAGCGGCCCCCATACATGCCTCAGGTAGATGCCTGCGCCGATCGCGTCGCGTGTACGGTAGGTCTGGCCTTTGTACGTATATTCCCTTTGCAATTCTTCTTCGGGCGGAAATGCCCGTGTCAGCTCCCCTTCGTTGGGAAAGGCATCGGTAATCCGCCATTTTACCTGGGTCTGCCGTACGTAGGCGAAGGGGTAGCCTTTAAACACCTGCGCTTTATGCCACAACATCCGGGCTTCGAAGTCGGCGAACGCCCGGTATTGGGGCGAATCTTCCGAAGGCAATATCGTGCCGTTTTTATCGAAATATTCGGTCCCGCCTCCCAGCCAGGCCCGCTCGGCCATGGCCAGCATATTGGGGTAAAAGTTGTTTTCCCGGATCATGTTTTCCTCGGGCTGTACCAGACGGTCGTGCCAGATGCCCAGAATCACGCCGGCCAGATCGTCGCTGCCTTCGGGTTGGTTGTAGATGCGGCTGTTGTATAAGGCGATCAAATCGCCGAAGGTGTCGAAATGATTCAGGTAGTGAAAACGGGAGTCGACGGCCGGTATGCCTGCCTGGGCTTTGCCGCGGTAACTCCAGAGCTGCGTCATATCGATTTCTCCGGGCCGATAAGTCCAGCCGGGGTTCCAGGAAATGACTTTCTTGCCCTTCGAACGCACATAGGCTACCATCTCGGGCACAAAGTCCGGATTGGTGAAACCTACTTCGTCGGTACCGATATGCAGGTAGGGCACGTCGAAGGTTTCGCATACTTCGTCGATGAGCAGTTTCAGGATTTGCATGCCTTCCCGGCTTTGCATATCGTGGCGGAAGGTACGGACAAAGGCCCCGCTATGCCCCGGCATATCGATTTCGGGAATCAATAATACGTTATGCCGTTTGCAGAAGTCCACCAGTTCGCGGGCTTCCTGCAACGTATAATAATGGCCGGGCATGCGTGTCATGTTCGCGCTGTCGTTCAGCATGGGGAAGAGCCGGCTTTCCAGCCGCCAGGCCTGGTTTTCGGTCAGATGCCAATGAAACACGTTCACCTTATACCGGGAAAGTATGGCGATTTCCCGCTTCAATTCTTCCAGCGAGATATAGCTTCTCCCTACGTCCTGCATAAACCCGCGGATGCGGAAAGCCGGCCAGTCCGTAATCCGGCAGCCGGGCAGCCGCAATTCTCCCTTCTCGTTTTCTGCATGCCCGGGGCTTCCCGCCAGTTGCCGCAAGGTTTGTACGGCCCAGTATACCCCCTGTTGCGAGACGGCCTCGATAGCGACTTTCCCGGGGGAGACGGTCAGCCGGTAGGCTTCTTCCGGGTTGAGAGATACCTCTTCCAGGCGATCTGTAAGCTTTACTTCGATGGTTTGCCGGGCCTCCGGCCGGATCCGTATGCCCTGTTCGGTCAGAAATTCCCGCAGCGCGCAAGCGGAGTCGCCTTGGGTGCGAAGAGCGACTTCCCGGGCGTGAAATCCGGCTTGCGTCCAGCTTACGTGCCGGGGCGCCGGCAATAAGACCGGTTTATGCGGCTTTGCTCCCAGGCCGGTCGTCCAGCCTGACAGACATAGCCATAGAATGAGTAAGTATTTCATGTAGCGTAACGTGTTTTCAAGGTAAATACAACGGCCGGTTCCGGGCGGTCGGGCGTACGGAACCGGCCTGTATGGTTTAAGGAATCAGGTCTTTCAACTTTACGGCTTGGAACGTCATATGCGCCACGCTCGATTCGTAGAAGATACCTACCGTTTCCCGATCGATCATCGACAGGCAGGTATACCCCCAACCTTCGTTTTCGTCCAGCATCACCTGATGTTCGGCCGGCCAGGTCAGGCCGCCGTCAAGGCTGGCTTTGATCGTGATGTGATTTCTGCCTTTAGTGGTATTCGGGTTCGAGAAGAGCAAAAGCTTTTTTCCGGTCACGTTGTCGGCCGCGTCTACTTTAAGCAGGCTGGCCATGCAAACCGGTTCCTGCAAGGCACTGCGGCTGGAGGGATGCTCCGTCCAGGTTTTGCCCAGATCGCGGGTGGTGGCTACCGCCCGGCTGCCGCCCCGGTTGTCGCGCATGTTCAACATCAGCACGCCCGGTTCCGATTCCACTACCTGCGCTTCGGTGGTGTTCGTGCGGGCCAGATTATGCAGATGCCAGGTTTTTCCGCGGTCTTGGCTATACATGATGCCGGCATTCGGCACGCGGGTGGAATCGATAAACTGGATGGGGAAGACCAAAGTTCCGTCGTGCATGGTAATGCCGCGGCCGGGGCCTTGAAGCAGGAAATACCACGAAGGGTCTTTTACCTGCGAAGTGATGTTGATCGGCTCGCTCCAGGTCTGGCCGTCGTCTTCGCTTTTTACCAGCATCAATTGAGCCGTTTCGTCGGGCGTCATGCCCGGCATGGAGTTCCACCATGCCCGTTCGTTACCCATGCCGTGCGTCCAGGCAGCTACGATCCACACGGTATTTGTTTTTTCGTCCACCAGGATCGACGGGTCGCCTACGCCGTTTTGGGCATGCGGCAGGCCGCCGGTTTCGCCGAAGGTCATCGCGATACGCATCGGCTCCCAGGTCTGTCCTTTGTCGGTGCTGCGGCTGACGCCTATATCGACCATTTCCTGCAAGTCGACGCTGCTGTTGTAGCGCACGTCGTATACGCCCAGCAAAGTGCCTTTGTTGGTCGTTACCAGACCCGGAATCCGGAAAGCGGCCGAACCGTCGTCGCCGGCCTGGCGCACGCCTACGCCCATGCGGCGTACATCTGCCCGGCTTTTCCATTCGATCGAAGCGGGCCGGTTATTCAGCGTAGCTTCCGTCAGGTCGACATTCAATTTGGACGTGAGCGGAGTTTCCGGTTTCATCTGGATGCTTACCCAGAAATAATTCACCCCTTTCAACAGCGGTTGGGCGGAAGAAAGACGTACGGTTTGTCCGGGCTGTTTTACTTCGTCTTGCTTGACGGAATAGGCGGCTATCGCGGCCCGCGTCCGGCCCGGGGCATGGCTGGAAATGTAGGTGGCGGGGCTGAAAAATTCGCCGGTGCGGGAAGGCGCTTCCACGCCGCTATAGAAAAGCCGTACGGCTTCGATGTCGGATAGATTCACTTGGGGGCCGAACTTTAAAGTCAACTGGCTGAGCACGTCTCCTTTATCGGCGGGAAGGCGCATTTCCAGCAAAACATTGTCGGTGCGGTCGATCAGAATGGGAATGCGCGGCTGCTTTACGTACAAGCTGTCGGCTCCCCAGGCAAATTGTACGAGGAAAAGAAAGCAGAGGCTGAGTAGATTCTTTTTCATGATGTTTTTTGTTTATGGGTTTGATAATGAGAATTCCAAAGGTAGCTAAATTCTCCGAACGAACCAAGCCCCTTTGGAATTCATTGCAAACGAAAACATTGTCTGAAAAGACTTGCCTATCTATTAATAACCATCAGTTTGCTTTAAGGCCCGATTGTTGGTCAAAGCTCCTTCGTTGATCGGCCATAACAAACGGCTTTGCTGGGCCGAAGAATACTTCGATACATATTCCCATCCGAAACGGCGCAGGTCGTACCAGCGTTTTCCTTCGAAGAAAAATTCGCGCAGACGTTCTTTCAGGATGGCTTCCATCACATTTTCGTCGCCGGCTTCGAACGGGTTATTGGCATAGAACTCGCCTTTGTCGTTGGGATAAGCCACCTCGTTTCTATGGGCGTTGAAATACTCCGTGCCGTAAGCCCTTTCGCGCACTGCGTTGATTTCGGCGGCGGGGTCTTCTCCCAATAAAGCTTTAGCTTCGGCCAGCATCAACAGGCAGTCGGCATAGCGGTAAACGGGATAGTCGTCGAGCCAGTTGCGTTCGTTGCTCCCTTCCAGCGTGGTACCCTGGAATTTATAAGGGAAAGAAGCGATATATTCCAGCGTGCCGTCGTCTTTTTTCTGGTAGACCGCTTTCAGGGTGGCCAACCGGCGCGTATCTTCCGGACGGAACGATTTCCAATAATGATCTTTTTTTACCTGATAACGCATCAGCCCGTACATGTCGAATCCCGGCAGATCGTCGTACGAGACGCCTGCTTCGTCGCAGTAACCGCCTATGTAGGCACGTTGCGGCATCATATTACCTCCCCAACTGCCGTTCCACATATTGAATTCGTCTTTTCCGCTATAGAAGGCGAAGATGATTTCGCTGTTTTCTTTGTTGGTAAAAGCAAATACATCGGCGAAATCCGGTTGTAAGGACAGCCCCGCGTTACGCTGTATATCTTCCAGGGCCGCTTTTGCCGTGGCATAATCGGCCGCGCCGCCGCCCATCTGCCGGCCGCTCCACAAATACGCTTCGCCTTTGAGCATCAGCGTAGCCGCTTTCGACCAGTAACATTTTCCAAAACTATACGAATAATCGCCCCCGAAGGCTTTTTCCGAGGCTTCGATGTCTTTTTTAATCTGGGCCATTACCTCTTCTTCCGACGAAGCCGCCTTGTCCAGATGGGAAATGTCGAGCGTATTGCCTGAAGTAGCTTCGTTGCTGATGATTACCTTGCCCCACGAGCGCAGCAAATGGAAGTAAATATAGGCCCGCATCCCATAGGCTTCGCCCAGGTAATAATTCTTCAGCTTGTCGTCGAGCAGCGTCGTAGCCTCCGTCTTTTCGATCATCAGGTTTACCTGGTTGAGCGTCTGGTAGAAATCGGCGAAGTTGCTGATGCCGGTAAACTCGGCGTTGATGGTGTTATACGGCAAGCGTTCCACCCCTTGGGTAGCTTCTCCGCCGAAAGGCTGGTCGCCGTAAATATCCGCCCGGGGCTCGCCCAGCGTGAAAATATTATAACTCCGCAGCCGGAGCAAGGAATGCAGGCTCGTGTTGAACGCTTTGAAATGATCGGGCGTTTTCCAGTAATTGGCATCCGAGATGCTGCTGACCGGTTCCATATCCAGCGAATCGCACCCGGTAAACCCCAGAAGCGATACGGCGGCCATAAAAGTGAGGATTATTTTTTTCATAAACTAATAGACTGTTTTAAGCGTGAATTAAAAAGTAACGGATACACCCAGAAGAACGGTTTTCGGCGTAGGATAACGGCCGTTGTCGATTCCCATGCCGTAGGTGGTATCGACGGCGGGTTCGGGCGAAACGCCGGTATAACCGGTGATGTAGAATAAATTCTGCCCCGTGACGTAGACCGTCGCATCCGACATGAACGCTTTGTTGATCCACCGTTTCGGCAGGTTCCATGTAAGCGTGATTTCGCGTAGCGCCAGGTAATCGCCCTTTTCATAAAAGCGCGAGCTATTGTTATCTACCGCCGTATTGGCGTTGTTGGAGCGGGTGATATTCTTTTTGCTCAACTGGTCGGCATAATAGAATTTGGGAAGATCGGTGTTGGGGTTTTCTTCCGACCAACTGTCTTTTACCATATCGATGATGTTGAAGCTTCCCTGATACTGGCCCAGCGAGCGGGCGGCCAGGTCGTTGTAGAGGGTATGCCCCAGCGCGTAATCGAAGCGGGCGTAGAGCGAAAGATCCTTATAGGTAAGCGTGGTGGAGAAACCGCCGGTTACGTTGGGGAAGAGGTTGCCCACTTTTACACGGTCGAGGTTATTGATTACACCGTCGTTATTCAGGTCGGCCCAACATACGTCGCCCGGTTCGATTTGTTGTTTGCCGGTTTTATCCTGCAAGGCCGCCCAGGCTGCGGGGCCGTACAATTCGCCGATGGCATCGTAGCGGTTGTCGGCATGCGCCTTCACGTCGTCCCAATCTTTGAAAATATGGTCTTGCTTGAAACCGAACAAATCGCCCAGCTTGCCGCCTTCCTGTTTGCCGCCTACCCAGACGGTTTCACCTTTTTTCGGATCCCATACCTGGTAGCCTCCCTGCCGGTTCTTATCGTTGCCGTTGGCCGGCAGCTTCACGATCTTGTTGGCCACGGTGGAAAGATTGGCCGATACATCCCAACTGAATCCGTTTACGTTGTTCAGGATATTAGCTTTCACTTCCATTTCGAATCCCTGGTTGCGCAGGGTCCCGAGGTTGGTTTTGATATTCTTGAAACCGGTATAATTCGGCAAGTCCAGATCGGTGAGCAAGTCGGAGGTGGTGCGGTTGTAGTAGTCGAGAATGAAACTCAGCCGGTTGTCGAAAAAGCCCACATCTAGCCCCACTTCGAACGATTTGCTTTGTTCCCAGCGCAACTGGCTGTTGATCAGCTTGTCGTTGTAGAATCCCACGGAATTGTGGTAGTTGGTGATGATGGTACCGTTGGCGTCCTTTTGGCCGTAGCTGCCGTATACGTCGTAATTGCCCAAGCCGTTCACATTTCCGTTCACCCCGTAGCTGACGCGCGGTTTGAGGTTCGATACCACGCCGGCCAGCTTCGAATCTTTAAAGAAATCTTCTTCCATGATGTTCCATCCGGCCGATACACCGGGGAAGAAACCCCAGCGGTTGTCGTTCAATTTGGAAATACCGTCGTAACGAGCTACCACCGACAGCAGGTATTTATAATTGTAATTATAGTTTACCCGGGCGAATCCCGACAAAATGCGGTATCCTTGTTTGTAACTATAGGTGTAGGTACGGTTGCTTCCCACATTCAGCGTCGGAATATCGTCGAGCGGAGAGTTCTGCGTTTTGGCATCCATTTCGAACTTATTCCAGTTGAAGTATTCGCCGCCGATCATGGCGTCGAGGTTGTGCTTGTCGGCAAACGAATCGGTATAAGTAAGCGTTACGCTATGCTGTTGCTGGTTCTCCTTTTTGTAGGTGGCCCGGGCTTCGCGCGTGAGGTTGGGCGAGGAAGAATTTTGTTGCTGGTAGGCTTTGTTGAACTTTTCATCCTGGTCGTCCACATGATACAACGAGCTGGTTTCTTTCAGGATCAGTTTTTTCGGAATGATGGCCAAATCGAAGCCTATCGTATAGGTAGTGCGGCGCACGCCGTTGGTATCGGTCAGCTTATCTTTATAATACAGCGGGTTGCCGTCGCCCGTGCCGAAGCCTGCCGCCGGGCTGCCGTCTTCCAGATAAGGATTCCAGGTGGGACGCTGGCTAAGGGTGCGGTAAAAAAATTCGTACGAACCGATCCACAGCCCCGGTTTGCGCGACCAGGTGTAGGTCATTCCGGCATTCACCGTCAGGATGGGAAATACTTTGTACGAACCGTTCAACGTGCCGGAAAAGCGTTCGTAGCTGGTTCCCTTTACCAGACCATCTTCTTTATAATATCCCAGGCTGGCGGCAAACGTGCCTTTGTCGTTGCCTCCGGTGATATTCAGGTAATGGTCTTGCGTAAAAGAGGGATCTTTGAAAGCGGCTTCTTTCAACTGTCCGGAATAGTCTTTGAACAGGATTTGCTTGGATTCGTCGTACGGATCGGTCATTTGCTGCCAGCCTTCGCCGAGCAACCCTTTGGTATCGTCGCTCAGGTAGCGGATGTCGAACAGGTTGTTGCCGATGCCGTAGCCCATTTGGTTGTCGATGCCGGTACGACCGGTTCGTTTGTAACCCAGACGGTTGTAATAGATATAGTCTTCGGCTCCCAGATAGTCGTATCCGGTACGGGCGAAATTGGCCCCTCCTTTGAATTTATAGGAAACCTGGGCGCTTCCTTCTTTTCCCCGTTTGGTAGTAACCAGAATAACCCCGCCGTTGGCACGCGCCCCGTAAATGGCGGTGGAAGCGGCATCTTTCAATACCTGAATCGATTCGATGTCGGAAGGGTTTACATCGGCCAGCGAGTTGCGCACAATTCCGTCTACTACCACCAGCGCGCCGTTGTCTTTGCCGGTCATGGTAGCCCCACCGCGCAGTACGATGTTGGGGTCGGCTCCCGGCTGGCCGGTGGTATTCACCACGCGTAGTCCGGAAATAGTACCTTGCAAAGATTGGCCGGCATTGCTCAGGGCGGCGTTTTGCAAGGTTTTATTGTCGAGTTTGGAAATAGAGGTAGTCAGCGTCGCTCTTTTTTGCGAGCCGCCGTATCCCGTTACGACCACTTCGTCGAGTTGTTCGGCGTTTTCCTGAAGCACGACGTCGATTTTGGTTTTTCCGGCAGCCGGTATTTCCTGGGTTTTATAGCCGATAAAAGAGAAGACAAGCGTGGCGTTTTTATTGGCTACCGTCAGCGAGTAGTTTCCATCGAAATCGGTAATAGTTCCGTTGGTGGTTCCTTTTTCAATAATCGAAGCACCGGGTATACCCATATTGTAGGCGTCGAGTACGGTTCCGGTGATGGTTGTTTGTCCCTGCCCGTATATCCCGAGGGGGAGTAGAAGGAGCATAAGCAAGAGCAACAGGTTCTTTTTCATACGTTGAATTTAACAGGTGTTAATAAATAAGGAAATCGGAAAAGCAAATGACTAGAAAAAACGATCGTTTAATTCAGTCAGTTTTCATGTGTTTTAAGGTCACATTCCAAGCAAGCGTCTTTATTCACTCATAAGCATATAAGATATTTATTTACAGGTAAATAATTAAACAGTACAAGTACAGCGTACTTTTTCTTCCAGAGGGTTTGACAGGCCTGGAAAACGACTAGAGAAAACGATCGTTTTTTCCAGCCAGTTCCATCCCTTTTATTATCGCTAATCCGTCATATTTACCACCTTCGGGCGAAGGAAAATCACCTGTATCACCAAAGCTACCGCTACCAGGCCCGCCAACATGGCGAAATCGTGTCCCAGGTTGCCCGCGTCGGTCGATCTTCCCAGAATATCGGTAATGGCCGCGCCGGCGAACACGCCCGTCATATTCATAATGCCGTAGGCTGTCGCCCGGTAACGGGGAGAAATAAACTGACAAAGAATCGGCATATTATTGGCATCGAATATCCCGTATCCGATTCCGAAGCAAAGGCCGCCCCCGATAATCATCACGAAGGTATGGCCGAAACCCAGCAGCAAAAGCGAAGGAATCGTCAACGCCAGCCCGATAGCCCCGGTATATACGCGGCCCCGCACATTCTTCTGCACCCATTTATCCGACAAAATGCCCCCGATAATCACCCCGACAAAGGAAGAAATCGCAATGGTAAAGGTCGATAACGGGCCGGCCTCCGACATATCGATCGACAGATTTTCGGCAAACAAGGTAGGCAACCAGTTTTTCGTAGCCCATCCCGGCAAGCTGGGCGTAGCGAAATAAAGCAGGATAATCCAAAAGGCAATATTCGAGAACAACATGCCCACCCCCTTCAAGGCGCCGGACACGGCGTTTTCCATCCGTCGCTCCGTCAACTTGGCCACCGGCCCCAGATGATCTTTCTTATCCCGCAGGAAAAGAATCAGGACGACGCTATAACAAATACCGATAATCCCGAACCAATGAAAGGTGGTTTCCCAGCTATACGCATGGGCTATCGTCGCTCCGAAGCCGCCCAATGCCTGGCCTACGTAAAGGCCCGTCATATGGATGCCCACGGCCAGCGACCGGGTTTTTTCCTGATGATAATCGGTAATCAACGACAGAGCGGCGGGAATATAGAGCGCTTCGCTTACGCCCATTACGGCGCGCAGCACATAAATCTGATGGTAATCGGTAGAATACCCCATCATCAAGGTGACGAACGACCATACAAACAAACTGCCCACGATCAGCCATTTGCGGTTTACCCGGTCGGCTATCATGCCGGCTACCGGGCTCATGAAGCCGTATATCCAGAGAAAGACGGCCATCAGACGGCCGAAGTTAGCGGCCGATTCCAGTTCGCGGATGTCGATCATCATGGCCGATTTCATAGTTGAAAGCATTTGGCGATCCATATAGTTCAGCAGGGCCACTACCCAGAGCAAAGCTACCACGATCCAAGGATAAATATTCTTATTTTTCATCTTTTAGAGCCTATAATTTGCAAAGTAAGTAAGGAAAACAAAGTAGGGGGGAGAAGAAGTACCCGGAAAGCTGCCCGGCCTTCCGGGCGCATGAACCCCCCGTTTTAGAATCAGCCTCAGTGCTTATGCCGTTAGAGGGAAAGTATTTCGTCGCATAACAAGCTGCTTTTCAGTAGCATCCTGGGAATGTGGAACGGGCCTTTGAACAGGTTGCCTTTGGCGGGTTGCGACACGCTGCCGTCGAAATGCAGGTAGCCGTACCATTCGCCGTAAACAGGGTCGGGGAAATGGCTGTAAGCGTATTCGTTGATCTGCCGGTGCATTTCCAGATAGCGGGCGTCGCCGGTGGCTTCGTAAGCATACAGCGTGGCGATGATGGCCTCGCATTGCGGCCACCAGAATTTCATATCGTGCCAATACTCCTGCGGAGGCAGGTTCTTGCAGTCTTTGAAATAGTTGATGCCACCGTATTGTTCGTCCCATCCCCAGTTCCACGACCAGTCGAGGATGGTCAGCCCCATCTTTTTCAGCTCCGGATCCCAACCGCGGTATTTGGCTTCTTCCAGGATAAACCAGGCCGTTTCGATGCTATGGCCCGGATTGATGGTACGCCCGGCTATCGAATCGATAAATTCCCCGTTGGGGCCTACCGTTTCGAGAATGGCCTTGAATTCCGGTTTCATGAAATCCTTCCGCAGTTCGGCAATGGAATCGTCGATCTGGCGTGTCAGCACTTCGTCGTCGATCGCTTCGCGGATGCGGGCAGCCGTATCGATCAGGATCATGCAGAAAGAATGCCCCTTAGCCGTCAATCCTTCGCGAAACTTGGGTTCCAGCAAACCCGGCGTGTTTTTATAGCGAATCACCTGGCGGAAAAGGGCCAGAGCTTTTTCGGCGTAGCTTTTGTCTGCCGAAGCAATCGCATACTGCGCCATGGCAATCGCGGCGAAAGTTTCCGAAAATACATACCGCCGCTTGCGTACCGGCACGCCCGCGGCCGTTACTTCGAAAAACATGCGGCCGTCGGTATCGAAGCAATGTTGCTCGATAAAGTCGATGCCGCTTTTCGAGGCTTTCAGCCAGGCTTCGTTTTTCTCGATATGATTGTAGGCATAAGCCAGGATATAGGCGAAGCGGCCCTGAAACCAAACCGATTTGGTGGAATCCATCAGGCTGCCGTCGCGGTCGAGGCAGGTAAAATAGCCGCCGTTTTCTTTGTCGAGCGCATGCTCCATCCAGAAGGGCAATACGTCGGTGAGCAAATCTTCGCGGTATTTTTTCGCCCAGTAGCCCAGATATTCCGCCGGGCTGGCTATATTTCGATTATACGTGTCCATACGCGTTGAAGTTGTTGTGGGGGTTAGAATTTATTGCAACGTTCGAAGAATCCGATGGCTTCCAGCTCGGCTTTCATGGCCGCTTCTTCTTCGTCGGTCATATTGCGGAAAGGCGTGCGGTTTTTCCCCAGATCCAGGCCGATAAGTTTCATAATCCGTTTGCCGCCTACGATGTTTCCGCGGTAGTTGCAGATTACGTTGATCACTTCCTGCGAGAAATTCTGTTTCTCGCGAGCCGTTTCCAGGTCGCCTTTCGCCCAGGCGTCGAGGATGCCGGTCAGTTCCTTGCCGTTGTAGTTGGTCGTGCCTCCGATGCCGCCCTGGGCGCCTCCCATGGCCAGGCAGGGCAGGATGGTTTCGTCCTGGCCGTGCAGCATATCGAAGCGGCCGTTTTCGTACAACCGGCATTGGTTGTATTCATACAGGCTTTCGTACGTATATTTGATACCGGCAAAGTTGGGGATGCGGCCGTCGACGGCTTTCAGAAAATCGAGCATCGGCAGGTAAGCGTTGTTGAAAGCCGGAATATGATAATAATAGAAGGGCAGGGAAGGAGCGCCGGATGCGATTTCCTCGCAATATTTTACCAGTTCTTCCACACGTCCTATCTTGGGGAAAGGGGTAGCCATCGCTCCGATGCCCCAGGCGCCGATTTTTTCGGCGTGAGCGGCCAGGTTGCGGCTGGATTTTACGCAGGTGCTGCCTACATGTACGATTACTTTAAAGCCTTCGGGAGCGGCTTCCACCCACTTTTCGGCCAGTTTCATCCGTTCTTCTTCGGTCAGCATATATCCTTCGCCCGAAGAGCCGTTGATGAAGACACCTTTTAATCCGTTTTTAACCAGAAGCTTGGCATATGCTTCGATAGGTTCGTAATTCACTTCGCCGTTTTCGTAGAAAGGGGTGAAGGGGGCATCGATCAGTCCTTTGATTTTTTCCATAACCGCAATTTTTGAGGAGTTTTTAACTCTGTATTTAAATTATGGGGCAAATATAAATAAAATATTTTAATAACTATCGAGTTTATGTAAGAATATTTTCAATATTTTAGAAAAGGATATAAGAATACCGTAAAAAGAGGGGGGAGGGGAGTAAAAAAGGAAAGAAGACTTTTGGGGGAGGCGTGCGAAACAGGTCGGAAAGAGGAGGCAGGGAAGGAGGCAATAAACCAATAATGATTTTTGCCGGGGGTGGGTACTTATTGTATATTTTTTTTGATTGCGAAAAATGGATGCCGGTGAAATCCGAATTGCATGCCGGTGTAATTGGAAATGGATGCTTATGAAATTTTCATTTCACTGGCACCCGATTTCCAGTGCTTGTAAGTTGATTTGTAATATATTGATATTCAGATATATATAAAAGCGCATCGGAAAGAGATTTCTGCGGGGCACTTATTGTATTATTTTTAGTTTAAAAAGGGAGAGGGGATAATAAGAAACAAATCGTTGCAGAGGAGTTTTTAAACAAAAATCTCCCCGCAGTTTGCCGGCTGAATGAGTGGGATCATCTAAAAACAACGAAAAAGAGGTTAGGAAGGAAACAAAGCCTTGATTTCCTCTTTTGATAGAAAAGGAGACCGGATTTTCTCTTTCCGGCCTCCTTCCCATGAATTATGAAGCACTGATGTGAATGCGGGCTTTTAGGTATGTTCGTTTTTCAGCCCGCGATACTTCTTTTTCGAAAGATAGCTTATAGCTAGGCAAATCACAGTTAGAATGGCAAAACAAGCTATCTTAAAAGGAGTGGCATGCAATTCCTTCACATGTTCCCGGTAAGCTAGGAGGTAAAGGGGCGTCACCGTTCCAAAAAGTGTGCCCAATGTCCGCATTAATCTGGAAAGTAACAGGTATTGATGTTCTCTCCATTCTTTTTCTCTTTTTGCCCGTACGTCTTCTGCAAGGCCGGGAGGAAGAAAAAGGGCTTTCTGCGTCTCATAATATTTTACACTTCCGTAAGCTGTGTATCCCAACAACAAGCTCCATAAAGGGATGCCTATATATAATTGGTCTATCCACAGGTATCCGGAACCATGCTTGAGATATAAGGCTAGATTAAAAAAAATCAAGCTTAAAAAACAGACGGAAATGCCTGCATAATATTGTTTTTTCTTATTCATACTCTTTATCCTTAATTCATTGCCATGCAACCCGACGCAACAGCAGCTGCACCAGCTCCTACAATCCCATTACCTCCTGACGCTACGGTTCCATACCAGCCCCAATAACAATCCGCAGCAATCCAAGCGGCAAGTCGAGGGGTGATCTGATGCGTAACAAGGTTCGTTTTTAAAGTAAGCCAGTCTTGGCGGTTTTTATCCCAGTACGCTGTCGATTTTTGGTAAACTGTAATAAAACTACATACGGCTTTCTTTTGCAAGGTAGTTAATGTTTTATCCGTTATCACTTCAGAGATGATTTTTTCAAATACATCTTTTCTGTTTGGACTTTCTGCTAATGTTTTGTCGATAAAAAATAATTCACTGTCACTCATCCGGTTACGAATGTCGGAGATAGTTGCCGAATTAATAAAATCGATAGTAAGAATTTGGCCATTGCTTTTAAGCGCAAGGTTAGTATGAGCTTCTACATACGACTGGGCAAGCTCTACCATTTCAGCATTCAGTTCATTCATGGATGCAAATGTCACACTTGCTTTTGTGGTAGTATTCAACTGTTCAAAACAGTAATCTAGGCACTCATTGTGAGTAGTGGCAAAATATTCAGCATAACTAACTATTTCAGAATCTTCCGTGGTGGAGGTGGCCGTTTCATCCGTATAGGAGCATGCGGTGAATAAAATAAACAAAAAGGGCGTCATAACTCCTATCAAACCTGGTTTTAAAATCTCTTTTTTCATACTCTTTGAATTATAAGGTTCGACATCTGGAAATTGCTTACAAAATATACATTTTAAATGTATATTTAAAACAGTTTTTGTTAAAAAGTATTGTTTACAATTCTAAGAATAAAGGGTTTGATTTAGATAAATTAAAAAGTGATTTTTTAAATCATCCCCAGCAGTTTGCTCCGCGATAGCAAGCAAGCTCCCAGGATACCGGCCCGTTCGCCCAGTTTGGATATTTTGATTTCCGTATCCTGGCTTACCAGGTTGAGGGAGTGTTTGCGGATGGCGCTTTTGATGGGGAGGCTCAGGTACTCGCCCGTTTGCGAGAGCGTGCCGCCCAATACCACCAGCTCGGGGTTGAAAATATTCATCAGCCCCGCGATTCCTTTGCCCAGGTTGAAGCCGATCTGTTCGAGAATCTCGATACCCAGCACGTCTTCTTTCTGAATCGCGTCGATCAGATGGGTAAGCAAAAGCGGTTCTTCGCGGTCGATGAGCGGGGCCAGGATGGTGCTGCTGCCTTCCTTATACCTCTCCAGCCACATCCGGTGCAGGGCCGAACCGGAAGCTTCCGTCTCGAGGCATCCTTTTTTTCCGCAATGGCAGAGTATTTCGTTGTCGAAGAGGCAAAAATGGCCGAATTCGCCCGAGAAGCCGGATTTGCCGTAATAGACTTTGCCGTCGATGATAATGCCCAGGCCCAATCCCCAGCTCATATTGACGAAAAGAATATTCTTTTCGCCTTTTACCACTCCTTGCATATATTCGCCGTAGGTCATCGCCCGGGTGTCGTTTTCGATGTAAATTTTGATATGCAGCCTTTCTTCCAGAATTTGCGAAAGCGGCTTTTCTTCGAAATAAAAAATACTGTAGCTATATCCCGATACCGGGTTCACCCGTCCCGAGATATTTACGCCCACGGCCAGAATCTTATCGCGGGGGATGGCGAGCGAGCCGATAAATTCTTCGATCGAGAGACATAGCTGTTCGAGCGCGGCCGGGGTGTTTTCCAACCGGTAGGGGATGTTTTCTTCGATGCGTATCTTATCTCCCTTGAAATCCACTGCGGCGCAGTTCAGCCGGTCGTGCAGCACGTCTACCCCTACAAAATAACCGGAAGCCGGGTTCAATCCGTAGATGCTGGGCTTGCGTCCTCCGCTGGTTTCCTGTTTTCCGAAATCGAGGATATAGCTGTCGTCTTGCAACTCGCCGATGAGTTTCGTCACGGTGGGAATGCTCAGGTTCATTTCTTTGCAGAGTTCGGCAATGGTAGCGTCGCCGTTGGCGATATAATAATGGATGATCTTCTTTTTCAATAATTCGTTCCGATTGTTGTTGTCGGACGAGATCAGGAATTTCGTCTGAGGCATTAGCTTAACTTTTAGGGTACGTGCGCAAATGTATGGAAATATTTCATAAGACGTGATAGTATCTTAAAATATTTTGAAAAAGATAAGTCCTATATTAAAAAGGGATGAGAAATATCTTTATAGCAACCGGTCTTTCTTTCTTATTTCTTTAGCTGTGACCCCTGCACATTGAGGTTGATCCGCCCTGTATTGATCAGAGGAAAACCCAGCATTCCTCTCTCGAATTTTTCAGGCTTTTCTATTTTCACATATGCTGTTAGGGGAATATTTTCTATTAACTGGGTGTATTGAAGTAGTTTCTTCTCATTTTTTAGCACGTCTTCCTTGTACTTTTTCGATGTAGCCAATTGAATACGCAATATTTCCCCGTCTTTTGTAAAATCAATAAAAACCGAAATTCTTTTTAAAAAAGGCCACTCTGAGTAATCCGGGAATGCTTCCCCGAAATAATGGTCTACCCGCTGGAGATATTCTCTTTGTTTTAGAAAATAGTAATCGGCAGTGGCCTCTCTGCTTGGAGTGCTGAGCTCAACCGGATACTTTTTAGGTATGAAATAAATAAGTTGACCATCCGGGATAGGGGGTATGTATATGTTAAAATGCGTCATCTCTTGTGCATAAGTGGAAAGAGAGATTCCGATATACATACATAAACTTAATAAAAGTTTTAATGTATTCATAAATAATAAGTGTTTAGTTGGGTTCTTTTTTAGGAAAATAATATTTTAACATTTTGGGGGTGATATGGCGTGAACATCTATCTGGGTAGTTTTTTCATCTCTATGTGTTTGGAAGTAAGCGGAAAATGGTGTACTGCGATTGCTTCATATCCGGAATATCCATAAAAAGGAGTGGTCAGGCGGGAAGCCATACTATTAAAAAAGTGTAATATATAAAAAAAGAATTATTCATTTTTAATAAGTGTTTTTATTATGTGAATGTAAATAGAAATCCCGACTTGTAAATATATGACTTTTTTCTAAAATATCCGGCAAATAGAGACATTTTTCCTCAAATGAATAAAAAGGACTTGTGCGTTAAAAGCCAGCGAGATATTCTAATAAATATCTTTTTGCTCAACGGATAAGTTTATTTTCATACTCTGGAAGGCGTGGATACCGTTCGTATTTCCGGCAGGGGGTGAATTCGTGTGAAAATGCTTCCGGGTATCTGTCCGATTTATTACCTTTGTCCTTCAATGGAAAAGGATATGGAAGACGATTTTGATATAAGAGACGCCCGGATGCCGGAAAATGAACGGGAGTACGAAAATGCTCTCCGGCCGCTTTCGCTCAGCGATTTCAGCGGGCAGGCGAAGGTGGTGGAAAACCTGAAGGTATTCGTCATGGCCGCCCGGATGCGGAAAGAGGCGCTCGACCATGTGTTGTTGCACGGCCCTCCCGGGCTGGGCAAGACCACGCTTTCGAATATTATTGCCAACGAGCTGGGGGTAGGCTTCAAAGTCACCTCCGGGCCGGTGCTCGACAAGCCGGGCGATTTGGCCGGGGTGCTCACCTCGCTCGAGAAAAACGACGTGCTGTTTATCGACGAGATTCATCGTCTCAGCCCCATCGTGGAGGAATACCTCTATTCGGCTATGGAAGATTACCGGATCGACATTGTGCTCGACAAAGGCCCCAGCGCCCGGTCGATCCAGATCGATCTGGCACCCTTTACCCTGGTGGGCGCCACTACCCGCAGCGGCCTTTTAACCAGCCCGCTGCGCGCCCGGTTCGGAATCAATATGCACCTCGAATACTACGATATGGAGACGCTTACCGGGATCGTGCTCCGCAGCGCCGATATTCTCGGCGTGCGTTGCGAAGTGAGCGCCGCCCGCGAAATCGCTTCGCGCAGCCGGGGAACGCCCCGTGTGGCGAATGCCTTGCTGCGCCGGGTACGCGATTTCGCCCAGGTAAAAGGGACGGGCGACATCGATAAGGCCATTGCCTGCTATTCGCTCGAGGCCTTGAATATCGACCGGTACGGGCTCGATCAGATCGATAACAGATTGCTGACAACGATTATAGATAAGTTTAAAGGGGGCCCCGTAGGGCTGACTACCATTGCCACTGCGTTGGGCGAAGACCCGGGTACCCTGGAAGAGGTATACGAACCTTTCCTGATAAAAGAAGGGTTCCTCAAGCGCACGCCCCGCGGACGCGAAGCGACCGAGCTGGCATATACACATCTGGGGCGTAGCCGGGGGAGCGAACAAGGTTTCCTGTTTGATTAAAAGAAAAGTATGGCTGAAGGAATGAAACGGCTCGCCAAGGAGACGGCCGTGTATGGATTGAGCAGCATTATCGGGCGTTTCCTCAACTGGATGTTGGTGCCGATGTATACCCGCGTGCTGACCGGGACGGGCGAATACGGGATTATTACAAACCTCTACGGCTGGACGGCCCTGCTCCTGGTGTTGCTGACGTATGGGATGGAAACGGGTTTTTTCCGGTTTATCAATAAGAAGGAGGAAAAAGAGCCGATGCGCGTATATGCTTCGGTGCTCCGGTCGCTGCTGGTTACTTCGGTGCTGTTTGCCGGCGTGGTTTTCGCCGCCTTGCCTTTTATCAGCAAGGGGCTGGGTTATGCTTCCCATCCCGAATACATCGGCATGATGGCCGGTATCGTGGCGGTCGACGCCTTCTGTTGTATTCCTTTCGCCTTTCTGCGGTACGAAGGCAGGGCCTGGCGGTTTGCCGGTATCAAGCTATTCAATATTTTTCTGAATATTTTCCTCAATATCTTTTTCCTGGTGATTTGCCCCTGGCTGGCGGAGCATGCGCCCCAAACCATCGGGTGGTTTTATAAGCCCGATTACGGGGTGGGGTATGTGTTTGTGGCCAACGTGATCACGACCCTCGTCACCCTCGTCATGCTGATTCCCGATTTGCTGCCCGGTTTCAGGGCCCGGGGCGACTGGCGGATACTCAAACAAATCCTCTCTTATTCCTTTCCTATCCTTATCCTCGGAATTGCGGGAATTTTCAACCAGACGGCCGATAAGATTTTGTTTCCTTTTCTGTTTGAAGACAAGGCTTACGCCGACGAGCAATTGGGTATTTACGGTGCCTGTTTCAAGATTGCGGTGGTGATGGTGATGTTCACCCAAGCCTTCCGGTATGCCTACGAGCCGTTTATATTCGCCCGCCATAAGAGCGACGACAACAGGAGAGCTTACAGCGAAGCGATGAAGTATTTCCTTATCTTCGCTCTGTTTATTTTCCTGGGCGTGATGTTTTATATGGATATACTCAAGCATTTTGTCGCGCCGGCTTATTATCCGGGCCTCCGGGTGGTGCCGATCGTAATGATGGGTGAATTATTCTTCGGTATTTATTTCAACCTTTCGCTTTGGTATAAACTGATCGACGAGACGCGGTGGGGCGCCTATTTTTCCACGATCGGTTGCGTGGCGACGGTTACGATTATCGTGGTCTTTTGCCCCGTGTACGGCTATATGGCTTGTGCCTGGGCTTCTTTCTTCTGCAATTTGTTGATGATGTTGCTTTCCTATTTTATCGGACAGCGGAAGTTCCCGATCGCTTACGATTTGAAATCGGCTGCCGTTTATACCCTTCTGGCCGCCGTGTTGTATATAGCCGGCATGGGGCTGCCTATCCGGTCGGAGATCGCCCGGCTGGCTTATCGTACCTTGTTGCTGGGGGTATTTCTGGCCTTTACCGTCAAACGGGATCTGCCTTTGAGGGAATTGCCTTATATCGGGAAATTATTATGAAAATAAGTGTAAATTGTTTATATTTTTGGTAATAATTATTTATCTTTGGACATTAATTTATTGAAAAGTCCAGTGCAGGACATTAAAGTCTGTTTTGTTTATGAGAATTACATCCTTGTTTTTTATTCCATGTTTTGTATGGAGTGTGTTATCTTGTACTCAGGAGCAGGATGATACATTGTCTAATGTCAAACCGAAAAAAGTTTTATTTGAAAAAGTCTCTGACATTACAAGTGGTAATCAAAAAGGTGGATTTGCCTTATATGATATACTTACTCCCAACGAAAATTTTAAAAATGTAATTTTATCCAATCAAGATATACTATTATATAAATCAGCTCGCGCTACAGGAGAAGTTATTCAACAAACGGCTTACGGATATGATAGTTATAATACTAGGTCAAAAACATATCAGATGAGGATCAGGAACTATTCCTTGTCTTGCGGAATACCTGACGGAACATACATTGTCCAAGATATTTGGCTTTATAAATCAGTACAAGCTCCGGGCCCGGTTGGGGTTGCTTTTGCTAATAATAATTATAGTGATCATTCTAAGATGGGGTATGACCCCAATGCTCTGAATCAACCTGGATTGACTTGCTCTATGAATAGTAATACAGGAAGAGTTAACTTGCAAACAGGAGCTATTATGGTGATAAGTAATATGATAGGGCAGAAAGTGAATATGACAATTCCTGTAAGAGCTTCTAATTTAGAATGGCATTATTATTTTATGCCTTTTCAATAATAATTTTAAAGTGAATTTAGGCGTTTATGTGCAAAATTTTGACAAACGCATACTATAGGCTATACTATGAATGGTGTTTTTAAAATTGTTTTATTAGCTTTATTAAGTGTTTGTTCTCTAAATAAATCATTTTCTCAAATGATTTATTTAGAGAATGGATTTGCTTTGACATCTACGGGAAATATTTCTCCAAAAGAAACTAAATATCAGTTTGCTGTTGGTTGTGATTATTTTTCTCATAAGTATTATTTTATATCAAGCGGAATATCTTATATGAAGAAAGGCAATGATCTATATCTATTAGATATGGAAAATATGTCTATCTCGCAAAAAGTGAAAAATCGTTATTTTTCTATAAATACGTTGTTTAACATTAAAAAAGAATTTTCTTTTTTTGATGTTTATATAGGTTCTGGCCCTAGGCTGGATCTTCGAATAAAGGATCGAAATATAGCGGATGAAAAAGAATTTATACGACCTTTTTTGTGGGGTTTGAAATGTGATGTGGGAATTAATTGTTTTTTTTATAATTGGATGATAGGTGCTAAATTTAGTTATCTGCCTACATTTGTGAGTATGTATAAAGATGAAACTGTAAAAGATCGATCTATGACGTTTGGTATAAGTCTTGGCTATAAATTATAAATTTTTCTGAATCATAATTTTGTTTTGATTTCTTAAAGGAAACATCGTCCTTTCTTTAAGAGAAAGACCGTGGTGTTTTTTAGAGAATAATGTATTTCCAACTGATTACTTTATTAGTTTAAAGCGGAAGCGGCAGGGCCAGTATGAACCGGGCGCCTTCCGTGTAGGAGGGGTCGGCTACTATGGAACCGTCGAGCCGCTCGGCGATCAGCCGGCAAAGGTAGAGGCCCAGGCCCGTTCCAGGAACGAAATCGTTGGTTTTCGAGAAACGTTCGAATATCCATTCATGTTTGCCCTCGGGGATGCCGCAACCGCTATCGGTAACGATGACGATCATTTTCCCTGTTGCCCGGTCGGCATGGTAGGAGAGCACGATCGAACCTTTTTCCGTGAATTTATTGGCATTGCTCAGCAGCCGCCCGATTATGAGGGCGAAATAAGCGGGGTGGGTCTTAAACAGGGGCGTTTCCGGGTCGCCTTCCACCCGGTAGTCGATGCCGGGCTTGCGGTGAGATTTCACCAGTTGATCCATTTCCTCGCGGCAGATGGTCCGGATATTTACGGCTTCTACGGGCAGCATTTCGTTGGAACTATCCAACTGGGATATTTTCAACACATTGTCCATCATGGAAGTAAGCAGAACGCAGTTTTCGTGGATAATCCGGCTGAACTCTTCTTTTTCTTCCCCTGCCAAATCTTCGTCGCCGGCGATCAGGGCCGAAAAGCCGTTGATGGCATTCAGGGGCGTCCGTACCTCGTGATACATGTTGCGGATAAAGGCGTTTTTCATTTTTTCGCTTTCCTGGGCTTTTTCGTTGGCCACGAGTATCAGCCGGTTCGATTCCTGCAATTTGCGGTAGAGCGTTTTCATTTTTCCCAACCGGAAAAAGATATAGAATACCGCGCCCAGCGCGCATACGAACAAGGCCAGGAAGAAATAGCTTTTCGCTTTGCTTTTCTGCAATTCCAGCTCGAGCGTCTTTTTTTCCACGATCAGCTTGTCGGCGTCCAGCCGGATTTCCTGGTTCTGAAGTTTTTCCTCCAGATTTTTCTTGTAGATCGTGTCGAGCAGATTGACATATTCTTCATAAGTTTCCACGGCTTTTTTATACGAGCCGAGCGAATCGTACATGGCGATTTTTATGGGAAACAATTCTACCGCATGGTTACTGTAGTTTGCTTCGCGCAGGCTTTTGATGGTTGAATCGCAATATTGGGCGGCTTTTTTATAGTCTTTGATGCCGGCGTAGTAATTCAATGAAGTAACAGATCGTTCGTAGTCGGGGGATACGTTGGCATCTTCCGGGTAGGCGCGGTTGAGCCTGAGAAATTGTTGGTAATAACTGGCTACCAAATCTTTTCCCAAATAGGGAGCAGAGGCGGAAAGGGCGGTCAGGGCATTCAGCAGATGGCGTTTGCCGGTATAAGGCCTTTTCTTCATTTCTTCGGTCCGGGCGTATTCTTGGATGGTCTTCAGGTAATCGACGGCCAGGTGAGCTTTTTCGGCCGTATTGATGTCTAGGCATAGATTGAAGTAGATGCTTTGGCGGAAGAAAACGGAGTAGCGCAGGGGGATTTTTTCCATAACGGTCGCGGCTTTCCGGGCATACTCGAAACCGTTAAGGCGGGCTTGTTCCAGTTCGTCTTTCGCTTTAGCCGAGAAGTTGCCGGCAATGCCCAGGATATAGTAAGCCGAGACTTTTTCGAAGGGCGAAAGTTCTTTTTCGGTTTCCAGCTTGGCCAGGTTGTCGGTCAGGATTTTTTTCCTTTCTTCTCCGTCGGTATAACAAACCACGCGCACGTCGAGCATCATGCGCATGTAGCTGACGAGGCTTTCCCGTATCTTTCCGTCCAGTTCCTTTTCGGTTATTTCCAGGTAGTGGTACGCGCTGTCCCGCTGATCGGTGTTCACATAATAGCGCAGTATCTCGGTCAGGGCCGCTTCTTTATAATAGGATTCCTCTGCTTTCCGGGCTTCCGCCAGCAGCCGGTAGGCATATTCCATCTGCTCCTTCCCGCGGGAAATATCCATCAGGTTGGTGAGGGTTTCCAGTTTGCCGTTTTCTTCCGTCGCAACCGCTAGTTCGCGCCGAAGCGAGTCTTTGATAGCCTCGCGCGAAATGGCCGGGGCCGCAATGACCGGAAGGGCTAGAAAGGAAAAGAGAAAAAAGAGGCATTGTTTCATCATGTCCGAAAGCATATTACAACAACTGTTCTCATCTTCAGGAAAGTGGAACAGGTGATTTTCTTTTCATTCGTTATGACTGCAAATGTACTTTTTTAGCGAGAGAATAACAAACAATTGCATGTATTCCACCCTCTATATGACGATACTTTTTTATCTTTGCAGGGTTTGCGGGGAATAGGTGCCGGGGCAGGCTGAATGCGACGAAAAGGCCGGGCGGCAGGCGGGCCCGAAAAACCAATATACGGACGAATAACGGGAGTATGGAAAAAGGATTGCTACATAAACAGGTAAGGGACTTTTTTGTCCGGAATTTCGACGTCCGGCAGGATAAAGAAGATGAGTTGGACACCATCGAGTCGATTAAAAAAGGTATCGATTTCAGAGGAACCAATCTGTGGGTATTGATTTTCGCCATTTTTGTGGCCTCGCTGGGCTTGAATATGAACTCGACTGCGGTGATTATCGGCGCCATGCTTATCTCCCCCCTGATGGGCCCTATCATGGGGTTCGGCCTGGGGCTGGGTATTTCCGATTTCGACCTGATCAAACGCTCGTTCCGCAACTTCGCAACCGCTACGGTATTCAGCGTCATCACCTCTACCCTCTATTTCCTGATTTCTCCCATCAGCGAGGCGCAGAGCGAATTGCTGGCCCGTACGCAGCCTACGGTGTACGATGTGCTCATCGCCTTTTTCGGCGGTCTGGCCGGCATTGTGGCCAGCTCGACTAAAAACAAAGGGAATGTGATTCCGGGCGTTGCCATCGCTACCGCTTTGATGCCTCCGCTTTGCACGGCCGGTTTCGGAATTGCCAGCGGGAATCTGTATTACTTTTTCGGAGCTTTTTATCTCTATTTTATCAATACGGTCTTTATCAGCCTGGCTACCTATCTGGTGGTGCGCTTGCTGAAGTATCCCAAGAAGGTTTTTCTCGACAAGCAACGCGAAAAAGTGGTGACCCGCTATGTGGGCATTATCGTTTTCTTTACCATCGTGCCCAGCCTTTTCCTGAGTTACAACCTGGTGAGGAGCAGTTATTTCAACGACCGGGTACGGGCGTTTATAGCCGGCGAGCTGATTTTTCCCAATACGCAGATTCTGAGCAAGACGGTAACGGATACCAGCGAAAAGCAGGAAGTGAAAGTGGTAATGATCGGGCGGGAAGTAGCTCCCGAAATGATCGATAACGCCCGGGCCAAAATGCCCCAGTATGGCTTGAAAGACGTCTCGCTGGTGGTTCAGCAAGGATTCGGCAAGGAAACAACCGATATTAACGAGTTGAAGACGCTGGTGATGAAAGATTTTTATAAAAACAGCGAGGAGGTGCTCCGGGTACAGGCCGTGCAGATCGATTCGCTGAACCGGAAGCTGGATAAATACCGGAGCTATACGCGGTTGACTTCGGAACTGATGCCGGAGATCAAGGTGCTGTTTCCTTATGTGGAAGAGGCTTCGTGCGCTCATACCTTTATCATGCATTCGGATACGCTTAGGGCGGATACGGTGATGCTGGTCTACCTCAAGAGCCGGATAAAGATAAAGGAAGCCGAACGGAAGAAGATCCGGGAATGGCTGGCGGCGCGGGCGGAAATGACGCATATTAAATTACTAATCGAATAATTAAGAACAGAACATGAAGTTAATGAAAAGTGTATGGACCTTGCTTCTCTCGCTGGTAGTAGCCGGCCAGGTGTATGCCGACGAGGGGATGTGGGTAATGAAGGAATTGAACAAACTGAATCTGGCCCGAATGGCCGAATTGGGTTTTGTGCCTTCGATCGATAAATTGTATAGCGAAACCGATCCGTGCATGGCCAATGCCGTAGTGATTTTCGGCGGCGGTTGTACGGGGATTACCGTTTCCGACCAAGGGCTGATATTTACCAACCATCATTGCGGGTTCGGGGCGATTCAGCAGTTGAGCAGCGTAGAGCACGATTACCTGAAAGACGGATTCGTATCCCAAAACAAGGAAGCCGAGCTGCCGGTGCCTGGCCTGAGCGTACGCTATCTCAGCCAGACGGTCGACGTAAGCGACCGCATCAACAGCCAGATTGCCGGCATCGAGGAAGAACACCTGCGTTTGGCGGCGGCCGATTCCATCGGAAAGGCGATTTGCGATTCCTTGGGTACCGACGAGTTTGTGGCGGCCGACGTAGTTCCTTTTTATAATAACAACAAGTATTTTCTGGTAGTATACGATGTCTATCGCGATGTGCGCATGGTATTCGCGCCGCCCAGCTCGGTTGGGAAATTCGGCGGCGATACCGACAATTGGATGTGGCCGCGCCATACGGGCGACTTTTCGGTGTTCCGCGTATATGCCGGAGCCGACAACAAGCCGGCCGAATATAGCGCAGCGAATAAGCCCTACCAACCCAAATACGTAGCCGAGGTTTCGCTTGCCGGGTATCAGGACAAAGACTATGCCATGACCATCGGTTTCCCCGGCAGCACCGACCGTTACCTGAGCTCGTGGGGCGTGGAGCAACGCATCGAAAACAGCAATAAGCCCCGTATCGAAGTGCGCGGCATCAAGCAAGGCATCTGGAAAGAAGCTATGCTGGCCAGCGATGCGGTACGGATTAAATATGCCTCCAAATATGCCGGCAGCTCTAATTACTGGAAAAATTCCATCGGTATGAACCGCGGATTAGCCAACCTGAATGTGATCGATCGCAAACGGGCGGAAGAAGAGGCTTTTGCCCGCTGGGTAGCCGCCGATCCCGCACGCCAGACGAAATACGGCGAAGTGCTCGGCCTGCTCGAAAAAGGATTTACCTCTACGTCGGATTACCGGCGTGCGGCTACCTATTTGTCGGAAGCCTTTATGGGAGGCGCCGAAATCATCCGGTTGGCTCGCATGGTGCAAAGCGTGGATATTAAAGGCTCCCGTCCCGGCGAAATCGATACCTTCCTCGTAGAACGGATTCAACCGTTTTTCAAGGATTACGAACCTCAGCTCGACCAGCAGGTACTGGCAGCCATGATGAAGGTA
This sequence comes from Tannerellaceae bacterium, assembly GCA_048465615.1. Lineage (GTDB taxonomy): Bacteria > Bacteroidota > Bacteroidia > Bacteroidales > Tannerellaceae > Parabacteroides. The sequence continues at coordinate 20,967 of DBFWLD010000020.1, read as the reverse complement.
GTGAAAGAAAAGGTTCCTGCCCAGTATCTGCCCGATATTTACCCCAAAGTAGATAAAAAGTATAAAGGCGACTATGCCCGCTATGCGGCCGACGTGTTCAAAAAGACCTCCCTGCTGTCGTACGACAAAGTGGCTGCCATGCTGCGCAATCCGAAAGAATATGAAAAGCTGAAAAAAGATCCGGCCGCCGAACTCAGCCTTTCCACCATGATGTCGATGTTCGAATTGCAGCAGATGATGGGAGAAGCCCTGTATGACGTGGAAAAAGGCGAACGGCTGTATTTTGCCGGTTTGAAGGAAATGTATCCGGAAAAGGCTTTGCCTTCAGATGCCAATTTCACGATGCGGTTGAGCTACGGTTCGGTAGGAGGGTATCGTCCTTACGATGCGGCTTGGTACAACTATTACAGCACCCAGCAAGGTATTTTGGAAAAAGAAGATCCCGCCAGCGACGAATTCTGGGTACAGCCCGAGATTCTGGATTTGGTGCGCGGCAAGGATTTCGGCCCCTATGCCAACGAAAAAGGCGAATTACAGCTCTGTTTCCTCACCAATAACGACATCACGGGCGGCAACTCGGGTAGCCCCGTGTTCGACAAAAACGCCCGTCTGATCGGTCTGGCCTTCGACGGCAACTGGGAAGCGATGAGCGGCGATATTGCTTTCGAACCCGACTTGCAGCGGTGTATCGCCGTAGACATTCGCTACGTGCTCTATATGATCGACAAATGGGGAAAATGCCCGCGCCTGATCGAAGAGTTGCAGTTGGTAAAGTAAAACCGGCAACATACAAAGCGGAACGAAGGCTATTCGTTCCGTCCTGAAAAGCCCGTCCGAGCGGATAAAAGCGTCGGACGGGCTTTTCCGTGTAAAATAAGCTTTGTCTTTCCTCGTTCGCCCGCAGCGGGAAAGCCGTTTTCCCCCCGGCCGGGGCGCATTCTTCGGCAGGCTGGCCGGAGGCCCCTGTCGCCAAAAACCGACAAAAGGGTAGGCTATTTCCGGATTATCCGCCCCCCAGGTCCCCTATGGCCGACAAAACCTTCGTTTTTTAACCCTTTTCCTTACAGATTATTTCAGAAACAGTTTGTATCTTTAACACCCGTAAATAAGCATCAACACAATATGAAAAAACTCTTCACCTTCGTTTTCGCCCTCAGCCTAGGCTGGACGAGCATCGGGGCGCAGGAAATCGAATTTTCCGAACCCGTAAACCATCCTGAAAGTTGCACCAGCATTATGGTCGGCAAAAAAGCCTCGGCCGACGGTTCGGTGATCACCAGCCACACCTGCGACGGCAATTACCGTAGCTGGATGGACATCGTGCCGGCCGCCGCCTACGAAAAAGACACGACAGTAGCTATCTACAAAGGACGGATGCACACCGAATTCGCCGCCGATCAGAGCCGGATGGAACTGAAAGGACAAATTCCCCAAGCCCGCTCCACCTATCAATATCTGAATACGTCATACCCCTGCCTGAACGAAAAACAGCTCGGGATGGGCGAAACCACCATTACCGGCCGCAAACAACTCGTCAATAGAAACGGTATGTTTGTGATTGAAGAATTGCAAAAAATCGCCCTCCAACGCTGTACGACGGCCCGGGAAGCCATCCGGCTGATGGGCGACCTGGTAGCCCGGTACGGCTACGGCGATTCGGGCGAATGCTTGACGATTGCTGATCCGAAAGAGGTCTGGCATTTCGAAATCTTCGGCGAAGGCCCCGACAAAATCGGAGGCGTATGGGCCGCCGTCCGCATCCCCGACGACCATGTAGGCGTATCGGCCAATATCCCCCGCATTTCCCAAGTCGACCCCAAAGATACCGACAACTGCATGGCTTCGGCCAATGTATTCGAAGTAGCCCGGAAAATGGGCTTCTGGGACGGCAAAAAGCCCTTCCGTTTCTGGGAAGCCTACGGAGGCGGAAACTATTCGGGCGAACTTAAATCGTTCAGCATCCGCGAATATTTCATCCTCAACCGGCTGGCCCCTTCGCTGGGCCTTTCCTACGATGCCGAAGAACTCCCCATCAGCGTAAAGCCCGACCGGCCTGTGTCGGCCGCCGACGTGATGGCCTTGCTTGGCGAAACCTACGCCGGCACCGAGTATGATATGACGCAAAACCTGAAAGTAGCCGTAAAGAAAAAAGACAGTACGGAAAAAGATACCATCATCAGCCACTCGGCCAATCCCTGGATGAGCACCGATATGGTCAATATGCTCAACGGCATCCGAGACGGAGCCGTGAAGCGTTACCGGCTGGTGGCCGTGCCCCAATGCACGTATTCTACCGTTATCCAGTTGCGCGACTGGCTGCCCGACGCCGTGGGAGGCGTAGCCTGGATGGCGTTCGACAACCCCGGCCAAAGCCCGCGTATCCCCATCTTTTCGGGCACGACCGCCCTGCCCGCTTCGTTCGGCATCTGCGGCCAGCACCGCTACCGCGACGACGCCGCCATCTGGTCTTTCCGCCGCGCCAACAAACTCGCTACCGTGCGCTGGGGGCTGACGAAAGACCAGATAAACGGTTCCATCCGGCATTTCGTGGAAAAAGGCTTTGCGGAAATGCCTTATGTGGAAAGCCGCTATGCCAAGCTGGCCGGAGAGCAGGGAGAAACAGCCGCCCGCGCTTTCCTGACCGGCTACACCGCCGATTTTGCCGGCGCCACGCTGCTGCGTTGGCAAGAGATGGGAGACGAATTCTGGAAAATGTTCGCCCGCGGATTTTAATACACCTTCTAAATACATCATCATTCTATGAAATCATTCATTATCACCTGTTCGCTTGCCATCAGCGCGTTGGGAGCCTACGCGCAAGGCTATCAGTTTACCGAAATCGCCACGGTTCCGGCCACCCCGGTAAAAAACCAGGCCTCTACGGGTACCTGCTGGTGTTTCGCCACCACTTCTTTTATGGAATCGGAATTGCTCCGGATGGGGAAAGGCACCTACGACTTGTCGGAGATGTTTATCGTCCGGCAGAAATACATGAACCAGTTGCAAGACAATTACCTCCGCCACGGCCAGGGTAATATCGGCCAGGGCAGCCTTTCGCATACCTTCAAACGGGCTTTCGACCAGGTAGGCATCGTACCCGAAGAAGTCTATACCGGCATCAATTACGACTCCGACCGGCATAGCCACGGCGAAATGGTAAAATACTTGCAGGCAATTGCCGAAACAGCCGTGAAGCTGAAAAAACGCAGCCCTCAGTACGACGCCCTTATCAACAGTCTGTTCGATGCTTATCTGGGCAAATTACCCGAAAAATTCACCTATCAGGGAAAGGAATATACGCCGAAAACCTTCGCGGCCTCGCTGGGCTTGAACATGGACGATTACATCGAACTGACCAGCTTTACGCATCATCCTTACTATACCAAGTTCGACGTGGAAGTGCGCGACAACTGGGAGCACCAATTGATGTATAACCTGCCGCTCGACGAACTGATGGAAACCACCGACTATGCTTTGCAGAACGGCTATTCGGTATGCTGGGACGGCGATGTAAGCGAAAAAGGATTTTCCTTTAAAAACGGCGTGGCTATCAATCCGGAAATCAAGAAAGTAGAAGACTATTCCACCACCGATAGGGCACGTTTCGAAAAAATGGACGAAAAAGAACGGTTGGAAGAAGCTTTCAAGTTCGCGCAACCCTTCCCCGAAGTAAAAGTAACGCCCGAAGTACGGCAACAAGGTTTCGAAAACTTCGTTACCACCGACGACCATCTGATGCACCTGACCGGCCTGGCGAAAGATCAGAACGGCACGAAGTATTACATCACGAAAAACTCCTGGGGAACCGAACGCAATGCCTTCGGAGGCTATCTGAATATGTCGGAAAGCTATGTGCGGGCCAAGACGATTTATATCATGGTGCATAAAGACGCCATTCCCAAAGCCATCAAGCAAAAACTGGGCATTCGCTAACAAGCCGGTCGCGACGCGGCTCCTTCGAAAAGAATCCGGCCGCAGGCGAGAGGAACGACTTCCCTTGAAAGACGCCCTCTCATGCCCCCGGCCTTGTTTCAAAAGAAATCCCCTTGCTTTTCTTCCGTTTCATCGCTTCCGGGTAAGCGAGAAAGAAGAAAACAAGGGGATTTTTAATAAGATAAAAAGAATTGCAAGCCTACTACTTGAACACCTGTTTCATCGGACGGCCGATCCATGCCTGGGGTTGCTGAAGTTTGAAAATCCAGGCTATGGTAGGCGCTACGTCGAATTGCATCATGCTTTCGGTAAATTCATACCCTTTCTTGATGTTCTTTCCGGAGATGATAAAAGCCGTTTCCATCTCTTCCATCGTTTTGCCGCCATGTCCTTTATTGATGCCGCCGTGATCGGAGGTGACGATAAATACCGTATCATCCAACATGCCCGCTTCCTTTACGGCTTCCACTATCTGGCCGACATAGCCGTCGAGCTTCGTCAGCACCTCGTAATAGGCCGGGGTGTCATGCCCGTCGGCATGGCCCACATGATCGGGATTATCGAAAATAATGCCTACCAGGTTGGGCTTGGTGCGCTTGATATACTCGGCCGCATACCGCGCCGTGGCATCGGGCTCTTTCGAAGCCTCCGACACATGCTTGTCGTAGGTCAGGGCCAGCGTATCCACCACATACCGGATGCCGTCCCATTCGTAAATACATCCTATCTCGGCTTTCGGAGCAGCCCGGTGAAGCAGGCCGAATACCGTAGGGAAAATACCGTTTTCGTCGACTACCCGCGAAGGCAATTCGGGCGTCTGCGAGCCCCATTCCGTATAGCCGTGTAGCTCCGGGCCTGCTCCCATAAACATCGAAGCCCAGTTTACCGCGCTCGACGAAGGCAAAACCGAACGTTTCTTCAAGGTATACGACCCTTCGGCCATCAATTTCTTTACCTGCGGCATCTCCGCTTTTTCCACACTATACGCGCCCCATCCGTCGAGCCCGATCAACACCACATGCTTTGCCCGCCATTTGGCGGCAAATGCGGCATCAGCCACCAATAAAAGGCAGCATGCCAGAAACAATACTTTTTTCTTCATGAGTTTCATTTGAGATTATAGATCCGTAAAAATAGTCCCGATCATCCGCCGGAAAAAAAGAGATTCGCCTAGAAAGACGAAGCGTCGCGGGCTGTTACCTCCCAGCAGACCGCATCCGTAAACACGGCTTTGCGCTGCGTGGCGCGTGCTTCTACGCGGTTCTCTCCCGCCCGGAGCGTAACCCCTTCCCAGGTACAAATGCCATAGGCATCTGCCGCTTGGCGACCGGCCGATACCCCGTTGACGATCAGTTCCGCTTCCGGCAGGTTCGTAAATACCTGCACGTCGGTCAGCGCAGACGTCCGCCGGTCGTGCCGCCGCTGGGCGATATAGACAAACTTGTCCTCCCGGTTCCAGTTGGCCTTATAGAAATAAAATGCGTCTTTCTTCACCTTCCGGTCGAATGTGACCAGTCCTTTGTCGTTGATGCCCGGCCGGTCGCCTTCCGTGCGATGCGCCGCCCCGAAATCGAAAAGATTCCAGATAAACGATCCCCAGATAAAGGGCCTTTCGGCAATGGCCTGCCAGTTGCCGATATGATAGGCGGTCTGCCAGTTCTCCGGATGCCACCAGCCGGCCGCCTCGCCCCGCCGCACCGAATCCTGTTGATGATAGATACTTGCCCCTGCGCCGTACTCGCTCACCCCGATCTTATACTGCGGATAGCTACTATGCGCCCGGTCGGCCCAGGCGCCCAGATCGGCAAACCGGCCTTCGTACCAACCATAATATTTATTCCAGGCAATGACGTCCGTCAGGGTGCTCAGCGGGCTGCCGTCTTCCAGAAAGCTGGCTGCCGTGGTGAGCCGGGTAGGGTCTTCCCGGCGCGCCAGGTCGTTCAGTTCGCGAATGTAGGCTTCCGGGCTGTCGCCGATCGTTTTCAATTCGTTGAACAAGCCCCAGAAACAAATGGACGGATGATTGTAATGCTGCCGTATCAGCTCTTTCAACTGCTCTTTGCCGTTGGCCCGGAAAGAGGGCTGATTCACGTACCCCCGTTCCTCGTAGCCGCCCGGCCCTATGAAAGGAATCTCGGCCCATACTACCAGTCCGTTGCGGTCGGCCAGGTCGTAGAAATAGGCGGCTTGCGGATAATGGGCCAGGCGCATGGCATTGGTTCCCATTTCCAGGATGATAGCCATATCTTCGTCGTGATGCGCCGGCCGCAGGGCGTTGCCTACTTCGGCGCGATCCTGATGGCGGCAGATGCCGTGCAGTTTCAACGGTTCTCCGTTCAGGAAAAAGCCTTTATCGGCATCTACGCTATAAAAACGAAGTCCCAGCGGTTGCTCTACCGTATCCACAACGACGCCTCCTACCGATAGCGTGAGGCGTACGCGGTAGCAGAACGGGTCTTTCCGGCCGTTCCATAGCCTGGGATTATCCAGCGTGAAAGCGATTTCTTCGGCTTGGTTGATGCCTTTTTTCAATTCAATCTCTTTTTTCTCTTCTATCACCGGCTTTTCTCCTTCATACACCGCAAGGGCCAAGGTAGCCGGCGCAGAAGCGGCATAGTTGCTCAGCATGGCGCGTACTTTCACCGACGCTTTCCCGGCGGAAACGGATTCCTGTACCAGATATACCCCGGGCGAGGCATAATCGGTAAGCGAAATTTGCTGCGGTTCGGTTATCACCAGATGGACATCCCGGTAGATTCCCCCGTAAAAGTTAAAGTCGCCTACCAGCGGCATCACGTCGAGCTGGAGGGCGTTGTTCACCCGCACCAGCAATTCGTTTTCGCGCCCGTAGTCTACATAATCGGTTATATCGAACACGAAGGCTCCGTAGCCTCCGCGGTGTTCGCCTACCTGCCGCTGATTGACGAAGAGGTTAGTTACCGTATTGGCTCCTTCGAAGCGAAGGAACAGGCGTTTTCCCTGCCAGTCGGGAGAGATGAAAATCTTTTTCCGATAGTTGCCTACGCCGCGGTAATAGTCTTGCCGTCCCGACAAGGCGTCGGTTGCATTCCAGGTATGGGGCAGATCTACCCGACGTTCGGAACCTTTTTGTACTTGCCAGGAAAAACGAAACTGCCAGTTATCGTTCAGAAGTATGTCTTGGCGCGCTGCTTGGAGCGTGAGGGCCCAGAGCATACATACACAGAGGAGAAGAATTTTTTTCATGGTATTTATTTTCCTGCAAAATTACAAACCAATCGGATGAATCACAACTTAAAAACCGTAATTTTCCGCGTGGGCAGGAAATTGGCGGGTGCGCACACACCTGTTCTACGCAAGCCGGAGATTATTCAAAAAGAGAAGAACCTATCTCCCTTTTTTACCGAAAAAAAATACAATAAGTATCCCCCGGGAAACGGGTTTTGCAAGGCGTTTTGTATCTGTCTTATTATCAATAAGATACAAAGGTGAAAAAATACACTGCGGTGTATTGAAAATTTCATCGGCATGCAATTCGGATTTCATCGGCATCCATTTTTCTTTTCTTGCCGGTGGAACCGGAATTTGATGCCGATACCTTGGCGGGAGCAAGTAAAAAAATGACAATAAGCCTATGCTTGTCGCCGGGCGGGAAACCCCATAGGGAGACGATACGAAAACGGCCCGCCCCGAGGCGGCTCCCGCTTCTTTTTCAGAAACGGAAAACCGCCCCGCGACGGGCCGTCCGTATACCCCTGATAGCCTTGCAGGGTGGATGGTTGGCTACTTAGCGAGAGCGTTTTTTGCGCGCCTCGCGGTCGTTCATGCTGCGTCGCCAAGGCTTGTCGCCGCGGGGGCTGTCCCAATCGGAACGGCTTCCGCCTCTGGGGCCTTTGCGTCCGTCTTTAAAGCCGCCGCGTTTTCCGCCGCGCGGGCTGCTGCCTTCGCCTTTTTTGCCTTGGGCCGGCTCTACCGAGATGCGGCGGCCGTCTACTTCATAGCCGTTCATGCTGTCCATAACCCGGAGGGCTTCGTCTGATTCCACTTCGAAGAACGAAAAATTGTCGCGCAGGTCGATTTTGCCGATTCTTACTTTTCCCGGCACGCAGCGGTTCACCAGCTCGATCAATTGGTTGGGATACAAGCCGTCGGCTTTCCCGAAATTGATAAAGAAGCGGGTAAATCCTTCTTCCGCATCGTGGCCGCGCCGGCTGGAGCGTTCGCCCTTGTCGGCACGCGACGACCGTTCGTCTACCGATTCGATTTCGTCGGCATCCTTATAATAATCGATCATCCGGTTGAATTCCAGCGATACCATGCGTTTGATAATGTCTTCTTTGTCGAGCCATTCCAGTTTGCGGTAGATGGAAGGCATAAGCCCGGCTATTTCTTCTTCGTTTACCTTTACCTTCTCGATCTGGTCTACCAGGTTGAACAATTGCTTTTCGCAAATGGCCTGCCCGCTGGGCATTTCGCCTTTTTCGAATTTTTTGTTGATGATTCGTTCGATTTCCCTGATTTTCCCTTTTTCCTTCACGTGGCAGATCGAGATGGAGATGCCCGCTTTGCCGGCTCGTCCGGTACGGCCGCGACGGTGGGTGTACGATTCTACTTCGTCGGGCAATCCGTAGTTGATGACGTGCGTCAAATCGTCTACGTCCAGTCCGCGGGCGGCTACGTCGGTGGCTACCAGCAATTGCAGGTTCTTGATGCGGAATTTCTGCATCACGTAGTCGCGTTGCGCCTGGCTGAGCTCGCCGTGCAGCGAATCGGCGTTGTAGCCGTCTTGAATCAACTTGTCGGCTATTTCCTGGGTTTCCTTGCGGGTGCGGCAGAAGATGATGCCGTAAATATTGGGGTAGTAGTCGGCGATGCGTTTGAGGGCCAGGTATTTGTCCTGGGCGCGCACCATATAGTAAATGTCGCGTATGTTCTTGTTGCCTTCGTTTTTGTTGCCGATCACGATTTCTTTCGGGTTCTTCATATATTTATGCGTGATGCTGGCGATGCCTTGCGGCATGGTGGCCGAGAAGAGCAGCATATTGCGGGTGGCGGGCACTTCGGCCAGGATGGCGTTGATGCTGTCGGTGAAGCCCATGTTCAGCATTTCGTCGGCTTCGTCGAGGATCACGTTTTTTACATGGCTCAGATCTACCGTTTTGCGGTTCATCAAGTCGAGCAGGCGCCCCGGGGTGGCTACTACCACGTGCACGCCGCGTTTCAAGGTTTTAATCTGGCTTTCAATGCTCGAGCCGCCGTATACGGGGAGTACTTTCAAATTGTCGATGTACTTGGAATAATCGTTCAGATCGTCGGCGATCTGCAAACAAAGTTCGCGGGTGGGGCAGAGTATAAGTGCTTGGGGCTGGTAAAGGGGCACGTCGATCTTTTGCAGGACGGGAATTCCGTAAGCGGCCGTTTTGCCGGTTCCTGTTTGTGCCAGGGCGATTACGTCGTTGTCTTCTCCCAGTAAGAAAGGAATCACTTCTTCCTGTACGGGCATGGGCGACTCGTAACCCATTTCCTGGATTGCCTTTAATATGGGTGCGGCAACCCCTAATTCTTCGAATGTTTTCAAAATATGCGCTGTTATAATAAATACAATTCACAAAGATAGACAATTTATCCCGAATTGTCTCAGTAAAGCAACATATCTTTGAGCCGATTACGTTTCTTTTCCGTAAGATTTAATTTTTTTGACAGGAATTTGTCTACCGAACCGTATTCTTTGCGTATTTTCCGGAAAGTAAGGTCCATCAGGCTCTCGTTGGCGCTGAGCAGCACGGTTATCGATTCCTGGGCGTCGGTGTCGAGGTCGCGCGCCAGGTAGGCCAGGTGGCTCAGGTCGATGTAGTCGTTGGAGGCTACGTAGTCTTTCATGATCGTTTCTTCCGGCACGTCGAGGGCGCTTAAAAGAAGGGCGGCCATAAAGCCGGTACGGTCTTTTCCGAAGGTGCAATTAAACAGGATGGGGTAATTCTCCGGGTTTTGAAATTCTTCCAGGGCCCGGGCGAAGGCTTCGGAATTGTCGCTGATGAATTGCAGGTATTGGTCTTGCATATATACGATGGCGTCGCCTTTGCGCATCCGCCCTTCGCGCAGACGGGCGGGTACGTCTTTCATCTGGCCGATAGAGACGGGGATATGTACGATTTTCGCCTTGTTGTAGCGGATGGGGGCGGCCACGATTTCGCTGTCGGTACGCAAATCGACGATGGTGCGGATGCCCAGGTTGTCGAGGCGGATGGAGTCCCATTCGCTTAGCGAGGTGGGCTGGCCCGAGCGGAAGAACTTGCCCCAGCGCGTGGTTTTGCGGGCGGTGTTGGTATAGCCTCCCATATCGCGCAGGTTCTGGACGCTGTCGGTAGCTACCCAGCGGGCTCCTACGATTTTGCTTGTCCGGTTGTTGAATACCAGTTCGAAGTATTTGCGGCTGATGTTGTCGTTGGTGATGTAGGTGGCTACGCCTTCGTCGATCGAGGAGTAAAGGGCCGGATTGGTCTTGTCGAAACGGTCGGGGGTATCGGACACGTAGATTTTTACCACGCCTTTTACGGGCGGGTCTGTTTCCCATTTAAGGATGTAGTTGCCGATGTCGTCGCGCAGACAAAGGGCCCGGATTTCGGGCGGGCGCGAGGTACAACCCATACAAAAGGCGACGCACATCAGTAGCGAAAGAATCTTTCCAAACATTGTTTCTATAATAAGCTTTCCCTACGAAGATAGTGCAAACCGGACACAAAAGCAAATTTGTTTTTTGATTCTGCCTTGGTGTCGCCTATCTTCGCTTAGTTGAAGCAAAGAGCGTGCAAACCGGGCGCGGAAACATCTTTGTTTGATTTTGCCCAAGTGTCGCTTATCTTCGCTTATTTTGAAGCAAAGATAATAAAACCGTCCTATTTACGTTGCCGAGTTAATGATATTTAAGAGTGTGATTGGTAAGCGGCTGCAAACTCTTTGGAAATGTAATTGGAATAGCTTTGGCATACCTCCGACGCCAGGTCGATTCCGGTACGGACGATTTTTTCCCAGGTCGATTCATCCAGTGTCTGAAGATCATCGTATCCCACCCTATACTTGAGTAAGCCGTATAAGATGCCTGCGTTGAAATTGTCGCCGGCTCCGATGGTGCTTACTGTCTGGAGGGGGGGCGCGTCGAAATGTTTCTTCCACTGGCGGGTATGCAGGTTGACGCCGCCGGCTCCGTGGGTGGAGATGAATTGAGGGCAATAGAACCGGATGTGTTCTTCGTAGACATGGGTGGTGTCGGCTTTTCCGAAAATGTTTACGAAGTCTTCGTCGGAACCGCGCACAATATCGGCATATTCCAGATTTTCCAGAATGGTGGAAGTCAGGCGGATGGCTTCGTGCGCATGCGCTTTGCGGAAATTGGGGTCGTAATAGATGATGGCTTTCTGCTGGCGGGCGTATTGCAGAAATTCCACCATGCGTTCTCGCAAGACGGGATTTAGCGAATAATAGGAGCCGAAAATGAAAATATCGTCTTTTTGGATCGGCGGCAGGGGTACTTCCAGCCGTTGGGCGGGGTAATCCTTGTAGAAGGTATAAGCGGCATTTTGGTCGTCGTCGAGAAAGGCCAGGGAAATGGGGCTTTTCCCGTCGGGGAAACAATCTACATAGTCGGTGCTCAGATGGTTTTCTTCCATAAACCGGCGGATAATCCCGCCTACCCGGTCGTTGCCCAATTCGCTGATAAAGGATACCGGTACGCCTAGCCTGCCCAAGGAAACGAGGCCGTTGAATACCGATCCGCCCGGAACGGCGGTATGGGGTTGGTCGTTTTGAAAGATAATATCCAGAATGGTTTCTCCGATGCCGATTACTTTTCTCATAGGTTGCCGATTATTCGTTTTTGCTTTGTTCGCGGCTTTTCGAACCCAGGTAGCCGCCGTGGTGCCGTTTGGCATAGTCTTTATTGGAGAAATGGATGCGCTGCATGGTGCCTACTACCAGGATGTCTCCGATTACGGTCATTACCGTGGTGGAAGTAGTCGGCGTCAGTCCCAACGGGCATACTTCCTTGGGGGCGCCCGTTTCCAAACATACCGTGGCCTCGGCGGCCAACGGGCTGTCCGAGCGGCTGGTGATGACGATGAAGGGAATGTCCGGCGCCAGGCCGCGGGTGAGTTCCACCAGTTCGAGCAGTTCGCGGGTTTTGCCGGAATTGGAAATCAGCAACATAATATCATTATCGCGCACGATGCCCAGATCGCCGTGCTGGGCTTCGCTGGGGTGAAGGAAAAAGGCGGGCGTGCCGGTCGAGCTGAAGGTGGTGGCAATATTCATGGCGATCTGGCCGGCTTTGCCCATGCCGCTGGTTATCAGCTTGCCGCCTTGGCCGTGCACTTGCTTTACGATGAGGCTCACCGCTTCTTCATATCCCCCGCTGACGGGAATACGCCGTACCGCCTCGGCTTCCTGTTCGAGAATAGACTTGATATTTTCGTTTATCATATCCGATAGAGCTGTTTTACAATGTTAGGGGTAAAAATACATCCTCGCCGTCTTCCCTAAAGCCGACGGCAGAGATACAAACTAGCTACAAAAATATCTATTTTAATCGGATTGGCGCACGATGGGAGGGTTTTTTCTAACTTTTAAATAAATGGGGAGAAGGCCGTAGGCGCATATGGCTGGAAAAGTAGACCGGCTGCCGGGGGTAAGCTTTTCCGGCAGCCGGCAACGTCGTTAGGGAGTAACGGAATGATCTTGTTTTACCGAAGTAACATAAAATGTTTTAGTATAATAGTCGTGTCCGGCGGCGTTGGATACGGTTACTGCCACATAGTGCTCGCCAATCGAGGTAAATTCCACAGCTTTGAACAAGTTGGGATGTTCGAGAAACGAAGCGTCGCCGGGATAGGGGATTTCCGACAGCGTCCCGTCGCTGTGCCATTGGCAGCTTACATTCGGGTCGTCGACAATTACCTGAAGCGTATATTCTCCGGCTGATTGCTGATATTGAAAAATCAGAATATCGGAAATGACAGGCAATTTTCCTACGGCGGCTTCGCGGGGCGTTTCAGCGAGAGAGGCACACACGGCAGGCTGGTGCGCGGGGGAGGCGGTTACCGGATCGGATGTCTGGGGCGAGGCGGGGTAGCCCGGCGTTGCGGCAAAGGAAGAGATACTTGCCGAAAAGGTCAGGCATATCGCCGACCAGAGAGAAAGCATGGATTTTTTCATGGCAATTACAAATTTGGATGTTATACATTAAGTTATTGAAAATAGGCCGATTCATGCAAACAGCCTGACGGCTATAGGAGGTTGCCGGCGTTGTCAGGGTTTTTCAAAGATAGGTTTATTTTTTGGATGTACCAAGGGAAATATAGGAGAAATGCCGGATTGTCCGGCAAAAAACAATTCCGGCATAGCGGAAGAGGAAAAAGAAGACGAGGGGGCCGCAAGGGTTATCCTCATAATTTATTGTAACTTTGTGGCCTTAAACAGACAAAAAGAAAATGGAGTATCTTTCCCATACCCTTGCGAACGGTTTGCGCATCGTTCATCTTCCCGCCGACTCACCGGTATCTTACGCCGGGTTTGCGGTGAATGCCGGCACCCGCGACGAAGAAACCGGCGAGTTCGGTTTGGCTCACTTTGTAGAGCATATGATGTTCAAAGGAACCGGCAAACGCAAAGCTTGGCATATCCTCAACCGGATGGAAAACGTGGGCGGCGAGCTGAACGCTTATACCACCAAAGAGGAAACGTTCGTTTATTCCGTTTTTATGGAAGAACACTACAGCCGGGCCTTCGAGCTGATGGCCGATCTGCTTTTCGATTCCCGTTTTCCGCAGGCTGAAATAGAAAAGGAGGTGGAAGTGATTCTCGACGAGATCAACTCCTACGAAGACAGCCCGTCGGAACTTATTTTTGATGAATTTGAAAACCAACTTTTCCAGGGCCATGCCTTGGGCCATCATATTCTGGGCGACGAAGCTTCTCTGGTCGGGTTCCGTCCGGAAACCGGCCGGTCGTTTATGCGCCGGTATTACAGCCCTTCGAATATGGTATTCTTTTCGATGGGACGCAAAGACTTCGGCCGCATCGTCAGACTGGCCGAGAACCTGGCGGGAAGTATCGATTTCCCGGCCACGGAGCGGCGGCGCACGGCCCCCGAACTGATTGTGCCTACGGAAAAAAGAGTCCATAAGGATACCCACCAATCGCATGTATTGGTGGGCGGTCGCGCTTATAGCATGTTCGACGATCGCCGCGTGGCCCTTTTCCTGCTCAATAATATATTGGGTGGCCCGGGCATGAACAACCGGCTGAATGTCTCGCTGCGCGAAAAACACGGGTTGGTGTATAACGTGGAGTCGAACGTTACGTCGTATACCGATACGGGGCTGGCAAGCATTTATTTCGGTACCGATCCGAAAAACCGCGAAAAAGCCCTCTCCCTGGTGCACCGCGAACTGGCCCGGCTACGCGAAAATACCTTGTCTGCCGTTCAACTGGCCGCCGCCAAAAAACAGGTAATCGGGCAATTGGGCGTCTCGGGCGATAACCGGGAAGGCTTGTTCCTGGGGTTGGGGAAAAGTTTTTTGCATTATAACCGCTATGATACGCTGCCGGAAGTATTCGAGAAAATCGAACGGCTGACAGCTGCCGAAATCCGCGAGGTCGCCAACGAGATATTTGCTCCCGAACGGTTGTTCAGCTTGATTTACGAATGAGTTTCGCTTTCTCTTGATAGGAGGGAAAGGCGAAAAAGCGGGGGCTTGCGGATTGCCGCCGAAACATTCCGGCAGGCCTTAGGCGGGCAAGGAGGCTTGCCGTGGCACGAGCATCTCGGCCTTGCCTTTCTTACCCCGGTTTACCAGCATTCGGCCTTATCTTTCAGGGCCGGAATCCGGTTTTTATCGAATACCGGGCTGCGGATTCCCTCGCGTTTCTGCGCCTGGTAATCCCGCAGCAACAGAAAGGCCTCCCGGCTGAGCAGCGAGATGGCGATCAGGTTGCAGATCGTCATCAGCGCCATCGTAATATCCGCCAGGCTCCAGGCCAGATCGAGACTGGCCAACGCCCCGAACATCACCATGCCGCCCACCAGCACGCGATAGGCAACCAATACCCATCGGCGGGGCGTGATAAACCGGATATTCGCTTCCCCGTAATAATAATTGCCGATAATGCTGCTGAAAGCGAAGAGCAGAATGGCGATGGCTACGAATATGCGTCCGATGCTGCCTATTTCATTATGAAGCGCGTTCTGTGTCAGTTGAATGCCGTTTACACTGCCGTCGAGGGGCGCTCCGCTGAAGAGAATGATAAAAGCCGTACAGGTACAGATGATAAGCGTATCGGTGAAAACGCCCAAGGTCTGGATCAACCCCTGTTTTACCGGGTGCGAAACAAAGGCGGTGGCCGCCACGTTGGGGGCCGAGCCCATGCCGGCCTCGTTGCTGAACAACCCCCGTTTGATTCCCTGCATCAGGGCCGCGCCTACGCTTCCGCCGGCTATCTGTTCCCAACCGAAAGCATTTCCGATAATCAGCTCCAGCACGGCGGGCAGTTTGGTGATATTGAACAGGACGATGCCCAGGGCCAGGGCGATATAACCCAATGCCATAACCGGGACGATCACGCTGCTGACGCTGGCAATGCGGTGAATCCCCCCGAAGATAACCGCCAGCGTGCCGACGGTGAGGATCGTTCCGATCAGCACATGGTCTACGCCGAACGCACTCTCCCAGGCCGCACAGATTGTATTGCTTTGTACCGAATTGAAGGCAAACCCGAAGGTGATGCTGAGCAGGACGGCGAATAATACCCCCATCCAGCGCATCCCCAGGCCGTTTTTCATATAATAGGCCGGGCCGCCGATAAACGAATCTTTCCCTTTGATCTTATATAATTGGGCGAGGGTCGACTCGACGAAGGCGCTCGAAGCTCCCAATAGCGCGATGATCCACATCCAGAATACCGCCCCCGGGCCTCCGACGGCGATGGCTGTCGCTACTCCGGCCAGATTGCCTGTGCCTACCCGGCTGGCCAGCGATACGGCAAACGCCTGGAAGGAAGAAATATGTTTTTCCCCATGATCGCCCTTGCCGGCTGAATCGCCCAGCAGCCGTACCATTTCGCCGATCAGGCGGAACTGCACGAAACGGCTTTTTATCGAAAACCACAGGGCGCATCCCAATAACAGGACGATCAGAATATACGACCATAAAATATCGTTTGCCGAGCTGATCCATTCGTTTAGTATATCCATCTCTTTTGCTTTTTGAAGTAAAGATAGAATTTTTTTCATTTCGATGTAACCATTGTTTGGAAAGAGACGTCTTATAGATAAACGAACTGAAAGGAGAAAGCGGGACAGGCCATCCGGCAAGGTTTTTTTCAGCTATTAAACATACGACAAACATGAGATGTATAGTAATCGGGATCATGCTGCTCGGCAGCGTGATACAGGGCCTTTTTGCCCAACAATTCGAGATCAAAGGCACCGTGCGCGAAGCCGCCAAACACGAAGCGATGGAGTTTGCCAATGTCGTTCTTCAACAGAAAGATTCTACCTTCGTGGCCGGCACGACTACCGGGGCCAAAGGCGGTTTCGTGCTTAAACATGTCAAACCGGGCAACTACCTGCTGGCCGTGTCGAGCCTGGGGTATGAAACCAAATACGTCGTGCTCGACGGCCTGTCGGAAAACGTGGCCTTGGGCGATATACTGCTCGGCGATGCCGCCGTTTCGCTCGATAACGTGGTAGTGAGCGCATCCAATCAACGGAGCGTCATCGACCGGAAAATCGTTTTCCCCTCCGAACGGCAGGTCAAGGCGTCGAGCAACGGGGTGAACCTGCTCGACCAACTGATGTTGCCCCGGGTACAAGTGAACCCGATGAATAATGAAATCAGCATACCCGGCGGCGGAGAGGTGCAATTGCGCATCAACGGCGTGAAAGTGGAAATCCACGACATCAAAGCCCTTTTGCCTTCCGATATTATCCGCGTAGAGTTTCACGACAATCCCGGCCTGAGATACGGCAATGCCGAGGTGGTGCTCGATTATATCGTGCGCCGGCCGGAAACGGGGGGCAGCGTAAGCACCGATCTGATGACGGGCCTGAATGCCTTATGGGGCCAATATTTCGTAGCCGGCAAAGTGAATCATAAACGCTCGGAATTCGGGGCTTCCTACAATTTCGGCCCTCGCGACTTTTACGAATTGTCGCGCGACAACGAAGAAAAATTTCATTTGGCCGACGGTACCACCCTTCATCGGATCGAGCAGGGAGAACCGGGCCGGATAAAGTTCTTCATGCACAATCTGAACCTGAACTACAGCAACCAGTCGGAGGCCTATTTGTTCAACGCCACGCTGCGCTACTGGGGCAATTCGCAACCTAAGATGAATTACCGCGGAACCTTATATAATGTAGCTAATCCATCCGACCAGGTAGCGATGATCGACAATACCCGGGAAAAAAGGCATCGTCCGGCCCTCGATCTTTATTACCAACGCAACCTGAAGAACGACCAGACCTTGGTATTCAACCTGGTGGGAACCTATGGCAACGAATATTCGAACCGACTGTATCAGGAAAGCCGCGAAGACCTTATGCTGACCGATGTCAGCAACGAGGCCGACGGCAACAAATACTCCGTCATCGGCGAAGGCATTTACGAAAAGAAACTTTCCAACGGCAATCGCCTGAGCGGGGGCGTGAAACATCTTCAGGCCTATTCCGACAACGACTATCGCAACGGCCACCATTATACCACGAAAATGACGCAGGCCGAAACCTATCTTTACGCCGAATTTAAAGGCCGGGTGAAAAAGTTCGATTATACCTTGGGCGTGGGGGCTTCCCGATATTGGTTTCATCAGGACGGGGAAGGCGACGCTTACCAATACTATACCTTCCGCCCCCGGCTGACGGCGCAATATAATCTGCCCGGGCAGTCGTTTATCCGGTTGAGCGCGCAAGTCAATAACTCTACTCCTTCGCTTTCGAACCTGAGCGCGATCGAACAAACCATCGATTCGCTGCAAATCCAGCGGGGCAACCCCGATCTGAAACCTTATATGAAATACAGCCTCGGCCTGACGTACGAGCTGCAAAAAGGGATTTTCTACGGGAATTTCTGGGGATATTACGAATACGCTCCCGACGCCATCATGGACGAAAAGCGGGCGGAGGGCTCGAAAGTGATCCTTACCTGGGACAACCAGCGAAGCTGGCAGCGACTGACCGGGCAGACCACGCTGCGCCTGGGTCCCGTCAAAGATATTTTGCAGGTATCCTTTACCGGCGGGGTCAATCATTACATCAGCCGGGGCAACACCTACTCGCATACCTATACCAACTGGTTTTGCGACGCGCAGGCTTCCGTTACGTACAAAAAGTTCTCGCTTATGTACGGGCTGAACACCAACTGGAACTGGTTCTGGGGAGAAACCCTGACCGGCGGCGAGAATATACAGCGAATCATGGTAAGTTACCGCCATAAAAATCTTTCGGTAGGGGTAGGGGTGTTCAACCCGTTTACCGACAATTACAAAGTGCAAACGGAAAACTGGTCGAAGCATGCTTCCTACAAAAAAGCCATGTATATCGGGGAAAGCTCCCGTTTGGTGCTGATCAACCTTTCTTATAATTTCTCGTTCGGACGTACCTTCAAAGCCGCCCAGAAACGGGTGAACAACAGCGATAACGATTCCGGGGTGATGAGTACCGGAAAATAGGAAAGATTTCTTTGACGGAGAATAAGCCGGAGGGCCTGCTTTCGTACCTGTTCAAATCAAGTACGAAAGCAGGCTCTCTTTTTATCTCGTATTCTCGGGAGGTAGAATAATAGAAGGAAACGATCTCTTCCCGAACGAAAAAAAGGAGAGAACCGGTTTAGTCGCTTTTTATCCGCCCGGTTCCCTCTCGCTTCAAAACTTGAGTTGCAGGCCGAGCGTATAGGTACGGACCCGGGGATAGATGCCGGGATACTCCTTCGTAGGATCGGTATCCCGCCAGAAAGCGTCGATCCCCTTATCCCAACCGGCGATGTTGATCTCGGGGTTCAGCCCGGTATAGCCCGTAAGGGTGCATACGTTGCCCACCGTGCCGTATACCCTGAGCCGATCGGCCCAGCGGGTATACTTTCTCAGCGGCAAGGTATAACCCAGGGTAATGGCATCGATCTTGAGGAAAGTACCGTCTTCGAGGTAATAATCGCAAATCTGTTTTTCGCCCCGGATCGACCCGAACTTGCCGTAGGCTTCTTTCAATATATTGCCGTTGTCGATGCCCTGAATGCCGAAATACATATTCAGAGTATTGTACACGTCGAAATCGATCCAACTGCGCAGGTTGATTCCCAGATCCCAATCCTTGTAGACAAGCGTATGATTCCACCCCAGCATAAGGGCCGGGATATAATTGCCCATGAATCGTTTGTCGCTCTCGGTCTTTTCCGAGGCCGGAATAACCTTCCCTTCTTTGTTGTAAAGCAAAAAATTTCCTTCCCCATCGAAGCCGGCGAATTTCCACAGGTAAAACGCGCCGATCGTCGAGCCTTCGGCCAGCCGGCTGGCCGTCCCCGGACTTCCCGGGGACGGGAAATCATATCCATCGTAATAGGTGTTATTTCCCCATAGGGTGAGAATCTTGCCGCGGTTGTGGCTCAGGTTCAGACTGGACGTCCAACTGAAATCGCGCGTGCGGATAATCTCGCCGCCGATTTCGAATTCCCACCCCCGGCTTTCCATGCTGCCGATGTTCTGCCACTGGGTTTGGTGGGTATATGGCGGCTGCGGCACTTTCACGCTATAGATGAGGTTGTCGATCTTGCGGCGGTAATAATCGAACTTGCCGTAAAGCCGGCCTTCGAAAAACGAATAATCCACCCCCAGGTTCCACTCCTTCTTTTCTTCCCAGCCCAGGTTGCGGTTTACGTTGCGGGCTTTGCCGTAGGAGTAGGCCCATTCGCCGCCGGGCAACATCCAGAACTGGTCGGACGATAGGATATTGGCCATATAGTCGGCGCTGAAATCATTGTTTCCCGTTACGCCGTAACCGAAACGAAGCTTCAGGTCGTCTACCCATCCGGCCGCTTCCATAAACGGTTCGGCCGAAATACGCCACCCGCCCGAGAGGGCCCAGAAGTTGGCCCACCGGTTGTCGGCGGCAAATTTGGAAGAACCCTCGTGGCGGATGGAAACCATCGCCATATATTTGTTCCGGTAGGAATAGTTTACCCGGGCGAAGAGGGAGAACAGACGCTCGGTAATGCTTTTCGACGATTTCATGACGGCTTTTCCGTCGCTCAGGAACGAACCTTTGCCTATGTCCCAGAATTTGAGTTCGTCTATCGTAAAATTATAATTTTCCATATGGAAGCTCTCGCCGTTTTTTTCGAAATAAGAATATCCGGCTACGACGTTCAAGTCGTGGCTGCCCTTCAATTCGTTTCGGTAGGTAAGAAACCCCTCGGTGGTGAGGTTCTCGGTCTTGTCGAACAAAAGCTTCGCCCAGCCTTTTCGGGAGTTCTGCAATTCTTCCCGGTGGTTGCGCGAGCGAAATTCGTGCAACTCCCATTGCCGGTTTTCATACCCCGCCACCTGCTGGTAAGACAAGCCCGGAACCGGCTTGACATTCAATTTCAGGGTAACTTCCGGTTTGAACCATTTATCCAATCCCTCGTTGTCGCTCAGCATGGCATCCGCCACGACGTTATAATCGAGCGATTCGTTCAGCCATACATGATAGCCGGTGGGATTTTTTGCATCGTAAGGCGAACGGGTGGGGTTGTTGCGTAGCGCTTGTTGCATATTGGGGAAATTATTGATACGGGCCGCCTGCCGGTAGTCGACGTTGGGACGCACTTCCAGCCAGTCGTCGAACAATTTGAAGTTGGCGTTCACCCTTCCGCCGTAGTCACGGCGCGAGTCGCGGATGGTGATGCCCTCGTTGTTTTCATAAAAGAAAGAGGTATATATCTGGGCCTTTTCCGTACCCATTTCCAGGGCCAGATGGTGTTTTTGCGACAAGTTGCCCTCGTTGATCATCTCTTCCCACCAATCCACGTC
>DBFWLD010000019.1:0-82212 GCA_048465615.1 Tannerellaceae bacterium | reverse complement strand
TCAATGCTCTGAGAGCCAAGATTGTGGCGCGAATGTTTGCTGTGATCAAAAAAAATGATTTCTATCAGCCTTTTTTTTCTGCCTAATAGTTGCAAAAATCATAATAATATGTAATTTCAATTACACTGCGATGAAATCCGGGCTGCACCGGCATGAAATTTTCGGGTGGAGAAAAAAAATACAATAAGTACCCGCCCGCTTTTTTTCCTTTCGCCCCGGGGCTGCAAACCGGGAAAAAGCAGTACCTTTGCACCGAGAAACACACGAAAGCAAAATGAAAATACTTTTCTTCGACCTGGAAACCACAGGTATCAAATATTGGCGAAACGGCATCCACCAGATAAGCGGCGAAATCGTCGTCGACGGCCGGACGAAAGAAAGCTTCAATTTCAACGTCGCCCCTCACCCCGGGGCCGAGATCGACGACGAGGCCTTGCAGGTATGCCGCGTCAGCCGCGAACAAATCCAGGCTTATCCGCCCATGCAAGCCGTATACCGCCAATTCGTGGGCATGCTCTCGAAATATGTCGACAAATACAACCGGAAAGATAAATTCTTTCTGGCGGGCTACAACAACGCCGCTTTCGACAATCATTTTCTGAAAGCCTTCTTCGTGCAAAACGGCGACAACTATTTTTATTCCTGGTTTTGGGTGAACAGCGTCGATGTGATGGTGCTGGCTACTCAGCATCTGCTGGGCCGGCGGCCGGCTATGACCGACTTCAAGCAGGAAACCGTAGCCCGCACCCTGGGCATTCCCCTCGACGCCGACCGGCTGCACGATGCCTCCTATGATATTCAACTTACCAAAGCTATCTACCACCGGCTGACGGAGCCGGACGTTACACGGGAAGCAGGGCCCGGCGCCGGAGGCACAGGTAGTCTTTTCTAACCGATTTATTTTCTCAACACGCGGGTTTTCTTATCTTTACCCCCGCTTAATAAATCGGTTATGCACCTACGAAAGATTTTATACGCCCTTATCTTCGCTTTTTGCGCCTTCCAGGGGGGCGGTTTCGCCCTACATGCCCAGGAAAAAGCTTTTCCCCGGAAAGGGGAAGGCATCACGCTTTTTCTGAAACGCTTCAACCGGAGCGGGCCGGAGATGGAAAAAGAGTTTATCGCCCTCAACCGCGCCAAGCTGGCCAAAGGCAACCAACTTAGGATGGGGGTGAAATATACCCTTCCGCCCCGGAAAAACGCACCTTCCGAACGGAAAAACCACGAGCCTTTGTTCGGGAAACGGCTGGCGGCCTATAACGTGGTCTCTTCCGAGTTGAAAGGCGCAACCTTCTACCTGGTGAGCGGACACGGCGGCCCCGACCCGGGAGCGATCGGGCGGATCGGGAAGGTGGAACTGCACGAGGACGAATATGCGTACGATATTGTTTTGCGCCTGGCCCGCGAGCTGCTGATGCGGGGCGCGAAGGTGCATATCATCATCCAAGATGCCAAAGACGGTATCCGCGACGACCGTTACCTGAAAAACAGCAAGCGGGAAACCTGCATGGGCAAACCGATTCCTTTCAACCAGACGCGACGCCTGCAACAGCGTTGCGAGCAGATCAACCGTCTTTTCCGCAGCGACCGGGAAGTGTATAAGCGGGCTATTTTCGTGCATGTCGACAGCCGGAGCAAGAGCAACCGGACGGATGTGTTTTTCTATCATTCCGAAAAAAACAGCGAAAGCCGGCATCTGGCGAAAACGCTGAAATCCACCTTCGCCCATAAATACAACCGCCACCAGCCGGGCCGGGGGTTCAGCGGCACGGTGAGCGCGCGCGGGCTGTATGTGTTGCGCAAAACCACGCCGGCCTCGGTGTTCGTAGAACTGGGGAATATCCAGAATAGCTTCGACCAGCAGCGCATCATCCTCTCCGACAATCGCCAGGCCCTGGCCAACTGGATACGGGAAGGCTTTGTTGCCGACTACAAGCGATATAAAAAGAAATTGCGCTGAAAAGAACGAGGGAACAGACCGGGGACAACCTCCCCGGCGTTCCGAAACAGGTTGTAGCCCCCCCTTTCACCTATCCCCCCACACCCGCCCCCCCTAGCATCCGAAACCATCCGTTCCCCTCTCGAGACTACTCTTTCTACACATCTTTCTATAATAATAGTATCTTAATTAACAAAGGAATTAAGATGTTATTACGGTTTTATTTCACTGATTTACTGTGTATTACTTGTTTTTTATGTGCTTTTTTCGTATCTTTATCTATGTTTTTAGATACGGATTATTCATTATTTAATGGTATTTTTGGGGATAAGAGATTAGACAGACGCATGAGTAAATTTCTTCATAGCATGGTTACTCATGAATCTGCCATTATCAACCAATGTTGTGAGAGTAAAACAGAAAAAATAGGAGCATATAGAATGGTTAATAATCCCAAACTGGAATTAGACTCTGTCATAGGACGTCTACAGCAGAACTGTAGTGAGCATATTGAGAGTTCCCATGTACTTTGTATTCAGGATACTACGGAAATCAACTACACCCAATTGTTGAACCGCCTTGATGGAGAGGATCCTCAGGTGGGTCCGATCACCAAGAACTCCAATGTCGGATTCTTTTGCCATCCCACCCTGGTGGTAGATGCTGATTGTCATGTTCCGTTGGGCTTTTCTAATATTTGTTTATGGAGCCGTTCCAGAGATAAAGGTACCAAGCATAGCCGTCAGTATCAAACGAAAAAGATCACGGATAAGGAATCTTACAGATGGATTGAATCAGGCCGTATCAGCGCCGAGGTTCTTCCCCATGCAGTAAAGAAAACCATTATAGCTGATCGTGAATCAGATATTTACCAGGCATTATACCAGATTCCCCGCAATGGCTGCGAGTTTCTTCTGCGTTCCAGTGCCAACCGTAAAATAGACAATGAAGAGTGCCGGTTGTTGGAAAAGATGCAATCCCTGCCCTGTTCGCATACCTATGAATTGAATGTAAAAGGGAACCATAGTCGTAAAAGCCGTACGGCGTTGCTGGAACTCCGTTTTGGTACAGTTGTATTATCCAAACCGGCTACAGTAAATACGGAATGCCCTGACAGGCTGACTGTAAACTGTATCCATGTGGTAGAAAAAGGCGAAACGACTCCGGCAAACGAATCTCCAATAGAATGGCGACTTTTAACTACGCATCCTGTCCATAGTGTGAAAGATGCTATGCAATGTGTGGAATGGTATAAACTCCGCTGGTATATAGAAGAAGTATTCCGGTTGCTCAAGAGTAAAGGTTTGGAGGTGGAATCCGCCCAACTGGAAACGGGGGAAGCTCTTCGGAAGATTGTAGTACTGAGTCTGGTAGCCGCTCTGCAAATAATGTCGTTAAAGCTCAGTTATGACAAACGGCAGGAACAGACTCCTGCTGCTGTGGCATTTACCACTTTACAAATAGCTCTATTAAAAATACTATTGAAAATGGTAGAAGGAAATACACCCAAGCAAAAGAATCCATTTAAAACAGATTCTCTTGCGTGGGCTGCATGGATTATTGCAAGGTTAGGATCTTGGGATGGATACGCCAGTCAGGGGCCACCGGGATATATCACCTTCAAGAATGGAATCAAACAGTTCTGGACACATTTTAAATTATTCAAACTTGTTAATGGAGATGTGTAGAAAGAGTAGCTTTGAGAGGGGGTAGGGGGTGTGTACTACCTCTCGGCATAGAATGGTCTTGTCTCCCCCTGCTCAACCTTCTCTCCCTTTACGCCAGAAAAAACCTCAGCCTGCACCTTTTTTTCTTAGGGAAGCTTTGTCATACCTTTTCTGTGGCTCTCCCTCCAGCCCCTCGGGTACTTTTTCATTTTGCTTCCTTCTGTCGTTAAAATAAATCATCCTGCTCGTTTTTTGCATTATTTCCTTACCTTGCTTTTCTCTGATCCGCTTGTTTTAGCTTTATTCTGTATACAAATATTAACATTATCTTTTCTTTTTCCTTCTTTTTTCCTTCCATCGGCATCCAATCCGAATTTCATAAGCATGTATTTCCAATTCCATGCCGATGAAATTTTAGTTTCAGAAGTGTGAAATTTAATTAAAAAAATAAGATTTTCGGAGTTTGGCAAGCAAAAATAGAGGTAAAAACGATGTTATTTAACAAGTTTTTGTTCTGTTTGCAAGAAGATCGAGGGAATGTTTGAGATGATATTTTGTAATAGTTAAAACCATCTTTGGTTGTATAATGAAGGATATTGACCGTTTTTGTTTTTCACTTAGTCGCCTTAATGAATTTTATTCTGTCAGTTGTATAATCCTTATCTTGAAATGCAGGAGCTATTTGCTTTTATTCTTGGGTTAGCCAGGATGCACGGCCAGGATATAAGGTGTTTATTGACATTTTGATAAAATGGAAATATAACTTGTTGGCTGTCCCGCCTGAGTTTGGCCAGAAGAAGAGGCTTCTCTGAAATCATCTCCTGCTAGGGTAGGGAGAAAGGTAAGGGAGAAGGTATTCCTTTGCTTCCCCGTTAGATAGGCAGCGGTTTGTCGGGGGATAGTAATATCCTGCCCGTTAAAAAAAGAGCGTAACAAACGCCCTTTCGGCTCATTTGTTACGCTCTGCTTGCAAGATTGAATTGTTTCCGTCTTTCCGCTTTTAGTTCAATTGCGCGGCAACGGCATCGGCTATTTTTTTCGCATTGGCATTCTCAGGATTCAGCGCGAGGGCCTGGTTCAGGTATTCTTGGGCTTTTTTCAGGTCGGCATCCGCTTTGGCCTTTTCCGCTTTGTATTTATCGGGTTCGCTGGTGGCCAGCGGAGTAACGGCTTGCAGCGTTTTGGCCCCCTTATTGTAAAACATTACGCCCAGGCTATAGAGCGCGTTGCCTTTGTAAGTAGGGTTCGATACCACTAGCACATCTTTAAAGAGTTCTTCCGCTTGGGCATAGTTGGCTTTTTTCTGGGCCGCCTGTCCGCTTTTGATACAATAAACGTACAACATTTTTTCCATGTTGGCGTTTTTCGGGAAGGCTTTCAAGCCTTCTTCGACGGTAGCGGTGAATTCGGCCGGTTTATTCATATCCCGCAACGCTTTGGCTTTGCCTACATACGCATCGTCGGTATTGTATTTGTTTTGGATAGACAGATCGAAAAACTTGACCGCTTCGGCCGGTTTATCGGCCTGGTCGGCGCAGAACCCGGCATTGAAAATCCGTACGGTGTCTTGGTAGTCGGTTAGTTGCAGGTATTCGCTGTATTTGGCCAGCGCGCCCGCATAATCTTTGGCTTTCAAAGCCGCATCGCCTTCGTCTCTGAGTTTTTCGGCATCTTGGGCAAATAAATTTCCTACGCTCAGGCAGAGTGCCAACAATAAAACAATTTTTTTCATGGTGCTTTTAATACATTAATTTTTTAATTGAGTACCTAAAATTACAAAGAGGAGAAAATCGCCCCAAACGATTTTGTTTTTTTTAATGTTCTATAAGCATCGGCAACGAAAGGAGGAAATACCTGAGAAGAAGGAAATAGAAAACTTTCCCGCGGGGGAATGAAATGGAAGACGTTGAAACACAAGGGGAGAAAGGTAAGCGAATACCTTTCTCCCCTTCCTATGGATTGGCGAGAGTCTTTGAAGGATTTTCCGGATTTGTTTGTCCGGCAGGGTGGCTGCAAAGGTATGTGCTTCCTTTGCTGAGTTGCCGCGACGAAGCGGAAGGTTGGGCCCGGATCGTCTTCCCGCTTTTACCCTTGCCTTGCCCCCGGTAGCATCCGAAACTTTCAGATGGTTTCGAAAGGCAATCCGAATGCTTTGGCTACGGCGGGGTATACGATCTTTCCGTCGATGATGTTTAAGCCGAGTTTTAACCCCGGATTTTCAGCCGTGGCGATTTCCCATCCTTTATCGGCCAGGGCGATCACATAGGGCAGGGTGGCGTTGGTCAGCGCCAGGGTGGAGGTCTGAGGCACGGCTCCCGGAATATTGGCTACGCAATAGTGTACGATCTGATCTACTTCATATACCGGATCGGCATGGGTAGTAGGGTGGGAAGTTTCAAAGCAGCCGCCCTGATCGATCGCTACGTCGGCCAGTACGCTGCCTTTTTTCATCAGCGAGAGCATGGGGCGCGTAATCAGATGGGGGGCTTTGGCGCCGGGAATCAAAACGGCTCCTATCACCAGATCGGTGTGGGGCAGTTCTTGTTCGATATTATGAGTGGAAGAATACAAGGTTTTTATGTTGGCCGGCATGATGTCGGCCAGATGCCGCAGTTTGGGTAGCGAAATATCGGCGATGGTTACGTCGGCGCCTAGCCCGGCAGCCATCAGGGCAGCATTGTATCCGACCACGCCGCCGCCCAGTACCAATACCCGGGCCGGTTTTACGCCCGGCACGCCTCCCAGCAGAATCCCTTTGCCGCCTTGCGGCTTTTCCAGAAAACGGGCTCCCTCCTGAACCGACATCCGGCCGGCCACTTCGCTCATCGGAACCAGGAGCGGCAGGGTGCCGTCGGGGTTTTCCACGGTTTCATAGGCCAGGCAGACCGCGCCGCTTTTCAGCATCGCCAGCGTGAGCGTTTCGTCGGAAGCGAAATGGAAGTAGGTAAATACCAATTGGCCTTTTCTGACCAGGGGATATTCCGAAGGGATGGGTTCTTTCACCTTTACGATCATGTCGGCTGTGCCGTACACGTCTTCGATCGTCGGCAGGATGTGTGCCCCGGCCGCTTCATAAGCCGTATCTGGGAATCCGCTATTTTCGCCTGCCGTATGTTGGATATAAACGGTATGGCCTTTTTTTACCAGCTCTTTGGCTCCTGCGGGCGTCAGTGCTACCCGGTTCTCGTTGTTTTTAATTTCTTTAGGGACTCCGATTGTCATAGTGGTAACGTTTAGAGGTTTATTCGCATGCAATATACGGAAAAATCTGACATTATGTAAT
The DNA here is from genome assembly GCA_048465615.1 of Tannerellaceae bacterium. GTDB lineage: Bacteria > Bacteroidota > Bacteroidia > Bacteroidales > Tannerellaceae > Parabacteroides. The sequence goes on along the minus strand of DBFWLD010000019.1, from coordinate 75,323 downwards.
TCTGAGGCTTGTTTTTTACTTTTTTGTAAAAAACGGGCCGGGCGGTTGCCTGGAGGAAGCAGCGGGGCCGGCCGGGGGGAGGGGGGAATACGGGGAAGAGGGAATAAAAAAAGCTGCCTCCTTTCGCGGAAGGAGACAGCTTTGGGTTAAACGGTAGATTCCGGTCGGTACGGGCGTGTTTGCCGGCAAAGGCCTAAGCGTATTTGCCGGGGCTTACATGCTCTACAAACCTTGTCCGTGGCAATTCTTATATTTCTTGCCGCTTCCGCAGGGGCAGGGATCGTTGCGGCCGACGCGTTTTTCGGCGCGTATGGGTTCCTGCCGGGGTTGCGGACGCTGGGCGGCTCTTTCTTCCGGATCGTTATTGCCGGTGATTTCGGTTTTTTCCGTCCGGTATTTGCTCATATCCTGGCGTTTCTCGGGAGCTGCCCGTTGTATTTCGATCTGTCTGCGGCGGGCGGCTTCGGCGGCTGCCTGGGCGGCTGCTTGCATCTGAGCCTGGCGTTGCGCCATCGCTTCGCGTTCGGCTTCGGTCGGTTCTTCGCGTACCGGGATCTGGCCGCGCATCAGGATGGCCGCCGTTTTCCGGTTCATTGTATCTACCATCGTCTTGAACAGGTTGTACGATTCCAGCTTGTAGATCAATAAGGGATCTTTGTTTTCGTAGCTGGCGTTTTGTACCGAATGGCGCAGTTCGTCCATTTCGCGCAGGTGTTCTTTCCAGCCTTCGTCGATGGTGTGCAGGATGATCGATTTCTGGAAGGCTTTGTTGATGGCTTTCGATTCCGTTTCGTAGGCTTCTTTCAGGTTGCAGGAGATGTTGTACATCCGTTTGCCGTCGGTAATGGGAATCATGATGTTTTCGTACATCGCTCCCTGGTTTTCGAATACCTGTTTGATGACGGGATTGGCCACCTGCGTCATGCGTTCCATGCGGCGTTTGAAGAGTTGCAAGGCTTCGTCGAACAGCTTGTCGGTGAGCGCGGCCGGTTTGGTCGACTTGAATTCTTCGTCGGTGAAGGGGCATTCCATCGCGAAGGTTTTGAACAGCTCCAGTTTGAAGCCTTCGAAGTCCATGCTTTCGGCGTGTTGCTCAACGATGGCGGTAGAGGTGTCGTAAATCGTATTGAGCACGTCCAGCCCGATGCGTTCGCCCATCAGGGCGTGGCGGCGACGGGTGTAAATCACGTTACGCTGCGAGTTCATTACGTCGTCGTATTCCAGCAGGCGTTTACGAATGCCGAAGTTGTTTTCTTCTACCTTCTTCTGGGCGCGTTCCACCGATTTGCTCAGCATATTGTGTTCGAGCACTTCGCCTTCCTTGAAGCCCAGGCGGTCCATCAGGCCGGCGATTTTTTCCGAGGCGAACAGACGCATCAGGTCGTCTTCCAACGATACGTAGAATACCGAGGAACCGGGGTCGCCCTGGCGTCCGGCACGTCCGCGCAACTGGCGGTCGACGCGGCGGCTTTCGTGGCGCTCGGTGCCTATAATGGCCAAACCGCCGGCGGCTTTTACCTCGGGCGAGAGCTTGATGTCGGTACCGCGGCCGGCCATGTTGGTGGCGATGGTTACGGTGCCTGTCTGTCCGGCCAGGGCCACGATTTCGGCTTCTTTCTGGTGGAGCTTGGCGTTCAATACGTTATGTTTGATTTTTCGCAGTGTCAGCATGCGGCTCAAAAGTTCGGAGATTTCTACCGAGGTCGTACCTACCAGCACGGGGCGTCCGGCTTCTACCAGATTGACGATTTCGTCGATGACGGCCGCATATTTTTCGCGTTTCGTCTTGTAGATCCGGTCGTTCATATCCTTGCGGGCGATGGGGCGGTTGGTGGGAATCACCACTACGTCGAGTTTGTAGATGTCCCAGAATTCGCCGGCTTCCGTTTCGGCCGTCCCGGTCATACCGGCCAGCTTGTGGTACATGCGGAAATAGTTCTGTAAGGTGATGGTGGCGAAGGTCTGGGTGGCGGCTTCTACTTTCACGTTTTCCTTGGCTTCGATGGCTTGGTGCAACCCGTCGGAGTAGCGGCGGCCGTCCATGATACGGCCGGTTTGCTCGTCGACGATCATTACCTTGTTGTCGATTACTACGTATTCGTCGTCTTTTTCGAACAGGGTGTAGGCTTTCAACAATTGGTTGATGGTGTGCACGCGTTCGCTCTTGACAGAGTAGTTGGCCAGGATTTCGTCTTTCCGGGCTTGTTTTTCTTCTTCGGTGCCTGCTACGTTTTCCAATTGGGAAAGTTCCGACGTGATGTCGGGCAATACGAAGAAAGTGGGGTCGTCGGTTTTGCCGGTCAGCAGGTCGATTCCCTTGTCGGTCAGTTCGATGCTGTTGTTTTTTTCATCGATCACGAAGTAGAGTTCGTCGGTGGCTTCGTGCATGTGGCGCATGTTTTCCGACATGAAGTATTCTTCCTTTTTCAGCATCTGGGCTTTCACGCCTTGTTCGCTCAGGAATTTGATAAGGGCTTTGTTGCGCGGGTAGCCTTTGAAGGAACGGTAGAGTTGGGTGGTGCCTTCGTCTACCACTTTGGCGTCGTCGCTGGCCATTTTCTTTTTGGCTTCGATCAGCATTTTCGAACAAAGGTCTTTCTGGGCGTTTACCACCACTTCCACGTTCGGACGGAATTGTTCGAACAGTTGCTCTTCGCCCCGGGGTATCGGGCCGGAGATGATCAGCGGGGTACGGGCGTCGTCGATCAGCACGGAGTCTACTTCGTCGACAATGGCGAAGTTGTGCTTGCGTTGTACCAGGTCGCTCGGGCTGATGGCCATGTTGTCGCGCAGGTAGTCGAAGCCGAATTCGTTGTTGGTTCCGAAGGTGATGTCGGCATTGTAGGCTTTCCGGCGGGCGTCGGAGTTGGGCTGATGCTTGTCGATGCAATCTACCGACAGGCCGTGGAACATATAGAGCGGGCCCATCCATTCGGAGTCGCGCTTGGAAAGGTAGTCGTTCACTGTTACTACATGCACGCCGCCGCGGGTGAGGGCGTTCAGGAATACGGGCAGGGTGGCTACCAGGGTTTTACCTTCCCCCGTGGCCATTTCGGCGATTTTTCCTTTATGCAAGACCACGCCGCCGAAAAGCTGTACGTCGTAATGTACCATATCCCAGGTGATTTCGTTGCCGCCTGCTTTCCAGTGGTTCTGGTAGATGGCTTGGTCGCCTTCGATGCGTACGAAGTCGTGGGTGGTGGCCAGATCGCGGTCGAATTGGGTAGCCGTTACCGCGATTTCTTCGTTTTCGGTGAAACGGCGGGCCGTATCTTTCATGATGGCAAATGCTTCGGGAAGCGATTCTTCGAGGATAATTTCCATTTTGTCGGTGATGTTCTTCTCGATTTTATCTACTTCGGCCCAGATGGCTTCGCGTTCTTCCAGTTCTTTGTCGTCGATGCCGCGGCGGAGTTCTTCCACTTGTTTGCGTTCGTCGGCTACATAGTCTTGGATGCGTTGTTTGATTTCGTCGGTTTTCGCGCGCAGTTCGTCGTTGCTTAATGCTTTGATCGACGGATAAACGGCTTTTACCTTTTCTACGTAAGGGGTGATCTCTTTCAGGTCACGTTGCGACTTGTTGCCGAACAACTTCGTCATAAATTCATTGAATCCCATGATATGTTTTGTTTTATTTATTGCGTTTGTCGGTGCCGGACAGCGATTCTTTTTTATCCGGCGGCGATTTATTTCGTTACATCCTTGGGGGGCGGCCGTGGCATGACAGGGCCGGCTCGTACCCGGATGGTAAGGGCGGGGTGGCTCTTTCGGCGGGGAAGAGGCCGGCGTCGGGCCGGCGGAAGAAATAAAGGGATAGGTGTTTTCCGGCGTTTTTGGCCGGAAAGCGGTTATTTGCCCATTCTCAGTTCCCACAACGGAGCGTCCTGGGCGGCATTGGGCGGCCGGATTCTCAGCACGTGGGTTACGCTGGGCGCTATCTCGGTGGCTTTTACTTCCCGGTAGATATGTTGGGGCTTCACACCGTTGCCTAAAAAGATCAACGGAGTGAGTACAGCGTTGTTGCGCACGATTTTCACCTTTTCCTTGGGATTGTCGAAATTGACTTTCCAGCCGGGTTGGAGTTCGATGATCAGATCGCCGCGGCGAAGGTGGTGGGTGCCCTGGCGGAATTTCGACGTGCCTTCGTTCCAGTCGCCCGTCAGAAGGGCCTGGTCGGTCGTGACGTGTTGCACGCCGCTGAACTCGCGGAGGAAGTCGGCCGCCTTGTTCTGCACCGCGCCCAAGTCAAGCTTGGCGTCTTCGATGGCTTTGCGGTTCAGATAAATCTGGTTGTGGTAGTATCCTTTTACCCAACTGCTCTGTTGGCCGTAAATGGCCATCAGGTACATGTTCAAGAGGGCCAGGCAACGTTTGGGGTGGAAATCTCCGCCGTTTATCAGCAGCCCGTCGGGATATTCTTCTTCGCTTTTATAGTAGCCCGAACCGTTGAATACGATCAGCGTATGGGCCAGTCCTACCTTCTTGTCGATCGAGTCGAGCAGTTGGCCGAGGTCTTTGTCGAGTTGGTAGTAGGTATCTTGTATTTCGCGGGTGTACTCTTTGCTCATGGTGCCGCGGTAGTTGCCGGCATAGTAGGTGAGCGCCAGCATGTCCGGACAACTGCGCGTGCCGAAAGCGCCGTAATCCAGAAACTGCATGGCCAACCGGGTGATCTCTTTGTTGATAAACGGCGAGGTTTTCAGGTTGGGAAAGCAGGAGGCCGTTTTTTCGGAGAAAACGTAGCGGAAAGGCAACTCGTCGAGCACATAGGGGAAAGCGTTCAGCTTCTCCAAGGCAAGCGAAGGCGTCCATACCATCGTTTCCAGACGCGACGAGAGGGATTCGGGGCCGTTATTATAGCGGTCTACATACCAGGGAATGCCTTTGTAGTAGGTCGTGGTGGCCCATTTGCCGTTCAGGTCGTCCATCCAGAAGGCGCCGTTGGCGGCGTGGCCGGCCGAAAGGATGGCGGCTTCCGCGTCGGGAGCAATGGCGTATACGTCGCTGCGGCCTCCGGAGGCTATTTTGAGTTCGTCGCCTATGGTGGAGCTATAGAGGTTTTTAGGGGAGTAATGTTCGTGCGTATAGTTTCCCAGATATTCGGGATCGAACAAAACGGATACTTCTTTTTCCTTGTCGAAATCGTAGGTTTTTTCTCCGCTGATGCCGTGGAAGCAGGGATTGCTTCCGGTGAACAAGGTAGCGAAGGCGCTGGCCTGGTCGATGTCGGAAAATTCGAACCGGATATTTTTATACACCAGTCCTTCGCCGAGCAAACGCTTGAATCCGCTCTCGCCGAAGGTGTTGTAAAAATATTCGATATAGTCGCCCCGCAACTGGTCTACCGTGATACATACCACCAGCTTGGGGGTCTGCTGCTGCGCCTCCAGATTGGTGACCACGAGTATGGCGATCAGCGACGATAAAAATTTTCTCATCCGATTTTCCATTTCTTTCTGTAAATGCCGTATCCCGACCGCAACCATAGCGTGGCTACCAGCGGGAGGAAGGCTGCATTCAGATGTTGCGGAATCCAATACCAACCGGCCAACATCATACTAAGCGCCGCAAAGTTAATAAAATGATAGTAATATGCAGCTTTCCGGGCTTTTTTTACGCAAAACAAAATGACTGCGACCAAATCGAGCGGGTTCAACCAGACGATCGACCAGTTCGGCCAGGTGGCCGGATGAACGGATATGAAGCTGAGGAAGAATAAGATAACTCCACCTGCACCGGCTGCGAAGAATAAAAGGCAGTCCAGCCACCGGAAATAAATTTTTTTTCGCCATTCGATAAAGGTAAGGCCGCCGGCCACGAGAAAAAGCAGAAGGGAAGCAGCCAGGGGGCTGGTAAGGAAAGTGCCCGCGGCCGCAGCGGATTCATCCGTTGTCCCCGACGAAGTCGTAGGGGCGGCATCCTTATCTTCAGCCGTCCGGGAGGCTTGAATATCTTCGGCGGTTTGGGCGGTTTGGATGTCTTCGGCAGCTTGGGCGGCTTGGGCGTTTTGAGAAGCTTGGGCGGCCTGGATGTTTCCAGCAGAACCCGCCGTCGTTTCCGTGCCGGAACCGGCGGCTCCTATCACACGGGTTTGCTTTACCAGCGGCCGCTCTATGCCGTCAGGCTGAACCACGGTTGCCTTGCCGAAGGCTTCCTTCAAATAAAAAGGCAAAAACATCATTTCATGAGGCGTAGCCGTCCGGTCGGTCGGGCTGCCCAGCGCCAGATCGCAACCGAAGGTCAGCCAGGGATGATTGCGCGTACAGTAGTTAATCAGCTCCCGAAAGGTCTTCGGCTCCGGCGGATCGTTATACCGGATTTCTCCATATACGTTTTTTTCAGCCAAGGTAGCTAAACGCGTGGCGCAGTTATCGAAAAAGAAATTATACCGGTAAACGCGGTTTTCCGGCTGGTAGTTTTCGAGCAAGGCCGCCCAGATCCGGTTTTTTTCGCCGGGTAGCAGATTGAGCACTTGCTCGGTTATATCGCTTCCCCGCATCTGATATTCCGTCACATAATCGGGGAAGTTTGCGACGCCCAGCATATAGTCGGTTTCTCCTTTCGCAAAGCGATAAACGAAATTAGGCTTCGAAAAATCGAAAATGCCATAATTGAAAATCAGATCGATCTCCCGCCCGGGATCATGAACGTGCAACGCCGCATGTCCGTATACGGTAAAAACTTCCTCGTCATAAGGCTCGGAAATCAGCAAACTGATTTCCGCCTTATCGCTCAAAATCACTTGCGCGCCGGCCGCCCCCCAGGCATACAAAGCCAGCAAAAGAAACAGTATTTTTTTCATTCCTTCATCCGTGTTTTATCCTGCCTGCGCAGTTGCCTGCAAAAGTAGGGAAAAAATGAGAATTGGGAAAGAGGGGGGGCTATATGAAAAGGTTGGGTCTTGTCGGGATAAGGAAAACAGATGCACTTTTTCATGGCAAAGTTTATTCTTGTCCGTCTAGTCTGCTTAGCTGAAAATAGCAGGGTTGTTTCTGCAAAATATCCCAGTGTGGAACTAGGATAAAATAAAGTATTTGTTTTTTTAGTTTGGCTTCTGAAAAATTGTATAATTGGAAAAGAATGTGTATTATTACCAAGGCGAAAATATCAGCTTTATTTCCTTGTAAAACGGCTTTTTACAAAAAGATGAAACAAGTGAAAAGGAAAATTTGGAAGTTTGAAAAAGTAAGAGAGAAAAACGAACCAAGCTAACTTGTTTATTGTATCTTCTTGTATGAAGAGGTTTCCGATTTACCCGACGTTCCGCTTTCCAGGATGCTGACGATGGAGAAGAGGGTGAAGCAAATGGCGCCCAGGCCGGCGAGTACCCGGGCCGGAACAAAGTAGTAATCGTGTACTGTGCCCAGTTCGAACAGGAAGGCGGAAAGGAATAAACAGGCCAAGGCGGTTACTACCGGGATAAGGGGGATGCGGCTGGCCAGGGGGTAGTCTTGTTTCCAGATCTTCGCTAAGAGGATTACTTTGCTCGAAATGCTGTAACATACCAGCCCCAGCCCGATCATGATGTAGCCGGTCGAGGCGTTCGCAGGGTTGGGGTTGGCCAGGATGATCAATCCCCAGATGACGCTGACGGTGCCCACTCCCAATACGTAGCGGTGCCACCACATCTGTTCGATCGGCGTATAGGTGTTGCGTATCTGGCGCACGATGGCCGCAACCAGGGCGATCAGGCTGCTGCAAATGCAGGCGAGGCCGGCCATAACGTGGCCCGCTACGAAATAAGCGGAATCGGTTTCGGCTTCGCTTCGGGCAAGCAGCCGGAAAGCCCAGATCCAGGCTGCGACGGAAATCAGGAATACCATGAGAATCAACAAGGCCCCCTGCCGGCCGGTGAAAGCTTTGTCGGGAATGCGGGGATCTTGGCTTTTCGAATTGACGGGGATAAGCTTGAAACGGGTGGAAGCCGTGGCCGTGGTAGCTACGCAGGCCGTAATCAACCCTACGCCGCAAATCACATGCCCGGCCACAAAGCCTGCTTGAATATCGGAGGCGACGATAAGGAACATTCCTACGCCCAAAGCAATAGCCGCCGAGGTATAACCGGCTAGCGGCAAGGCATAGCGTACGAAGTCGTTGTAGGTATGAATAATCTGGCGGATAATGGTGGCCGCGGTCGCGAACAAGGCGATGCAAATAAGCCCCAACGAAAAGACGACCGGGCCGGCTATCAATCTTCCGGAATCTTGTCCGTAATGGAAAACAAAGATTCCGTAGCCGAAACAAAACAAGGCCATCACCAGCGGGATGGCTCTGAATAAAATACTAATGCCGTAATTCATAACCTTTTCCGTATTAAAATTACTTTTCAAACAGTTTGAAAACATAGATTGTTTTTACAATTGGACAAGGTTTATGCCGGGAATCTCGTCGATTTTGTTTTCCTTTGCAGAAAATATCCGGAAAAGTGAATCTGATCATAGAACAAGGAAACACCTCGTCGAAGGTTGCCGTCTACGACAAAGGAGAGATCATAGACTCTTTTGTTTTCAAGACTTTCGGTGTCGGCGCGATCGAGCCGCTGTTCGACCGGTATCCGCTGACCTTCGGGATTCTTTCCACCGTTATCGATACCGATAAAGAGCTCGTTGCTTTCCTGGAATCCAGGCTGAGCCGCTTTGTTTTTCTCGATGAACATATCCCGCTGCCGGTTTCTATCCGGTACGAGACGCCCCATACGCTGGGACGCGACCGGCTGGCTGCTGTCGTCGGCGCGCATGCCGCCGCTCCCGGCCGCAATCTGTTGGTTATCGATGCCGGAACCGCCATTACGTATGAAGTGGTGGAAGCCGGCGGAATTTACTTGGGCGGCAACATTTCGCCGGGTATGACAACCCGGTTTAAAGCCCTCAACTTCTATACCCGTAAATTGCCGCTGGTAGCCGAAGAAGAACATATCCCCCTGGTAGGAACTCATACCCAGGCGGCTATCCGGGCAGGCGTAGTAAATGGAATAGTGTACGAGATGGACGGATATATAGACGTTCTGAAGAAAAAATATCCCGACCTTTTGGTTTTTTTAACAGGAGGTCATTCGTTTTATTTTGAAAGACGGTTAAAAAACTCCATCTTTGCAGACATTAATTTAGTGTTGACAGGATTAAACAGAATCTTAGAGTATAATGTTGAAAATTAATAAGGTAGTAATTACCGGCTTGCTGGTCGTTTCCCAATTGTCGCTCTGGGCGCAAAACAATACAAACTCGCCTTACACCCGCTTCGGGTACGGAGAGTTGGCCGATCGCTCTTTCGGAGCCGGCCGTGCAATGGGAGGCGTCGGCTACGGGCTTCGTTCGTCAAAACAGATCAATCCATTGAATCCGGCTTCTTATAGTTGCATGGATTCGCTTACGTTCTTATTCGATTTCGGGGCCTCCGGGCAAGTTTCCTGGTTTTACGACGGCATCAACCGGCAGAAAAACGTAAACGGCAATGTGGAATATATTGCTATGCAGTTTCCTGTCACCCGGCGTATTGCCGTCAGTCTGGGATTGCTGCCTTTTTCGTATGTAGGCTATGAATTCGGGAAGGCTTATCCCGACGTCGCTTCGCCCTATACCGAAACCTTTGTCGGAAAGGGAAGTTTGAGCGACGCTTATGCCGGGATAGGAGTCGACCTGTGGAAAAACCGTCTTTCGGTAGGGGCCAATTTCGGATTTTTATTCGGTAATGTCACCCACGAACGGAATCTGGAATTCTATAAGGTGGCGGAATCTACCTATAATAATGTCTACTATGCCAGGCGGGTGGAAGTGCGCGATCTGAAGATGGACTTCGGTATTCAGTATACGCACCCCTTGGGCAAACGCGAAAGTCTGACGCTCGGCTTCACCTATTCGCCGGGTAAAAAACTGAATACCGATTCGTATGACGCGATGCGGGTAGGAAACGACGCGACTACCGACACCATCACCGGCCAGCGTTTCGATATACCCAATTCCTTCGGTTTCGGCGCTTCTTTTGTTAAGGAAGATAAATTAACGCTGGCAGCCGACTTTTTATTTGAGAATTGGGAAAAATGTCAGTACTTTAGCAAGGAAGGAGAGTTTAAAAACCGGATGCGGGTAGCCGGCGGCGTGGAATACATTCCCGACAACAACCGGAAAGCCTTTTTCCAGCGCGTACGCTACCGGGCCGGATTTCATTACAGCAACTCCTACCTGAACGTGAACCAGTTGGTAGGAGACACGTACGAGCGGCACCGTTACAACGAGATGGGCGCAAGCGTCGGTTTGGGTTTGCCTTTGGTCGACAGCCGCTCGTTCCTCAATATCTCCTTCGAATATACGAAGGTACATCCGGAAGTCAGAACGATGATCGACGAGCAACATTTCCGTTTCACCGTCAACTACACGTTCAACGAACTCTGGTTCTTCAAACGTAAAGTCGATTAATTCGTCAACTTTAAAAAAAATAGATATGGAGATCAAAAAAGTATTATTACTTGCCATCGGATGCTCTATGGGAGTATTCGGGGCGTATGCACAGAAAGGTGTGGATAATGGTACGCGGTTCGGATCGGGAGAAGACAGTGTCCGTTGCGTAACCAATATCAGCCTGTTCGTACCTTATGCCAAGGCCGGCAATTTCAAAGATGCCTATGAATTCTGGAAAATCGTTTACGACGAATGCCCGGCAGCCACGAAGGATATTTACCTGTACGGCGTACGTATTGTCGGTTGGCAGATCCAAAATGAGAAAGACGCCGCCAAGAAAGAGGCGTTGATCGACGACCTGATGGCCGTATACGACAAACGCGTGAAATACTTCGGCGACGATAATCGTTACGGCAAAGACTGGATCGTATCCCGCAAAGCCCAGGATTATCTGCAATACAAAGGAGAAAAATCGGACTTCAACGTATTGTACGGCTGGCTGAAAGAAGTAGTCGACGAATTCGGCGAGAAGACCGAACCGCTGGCCGTTTCCCTCTACACCTTCGCTTCGTTGCAGAAGATGATGGCCGATCCTAATCTGAAAGAACAGTACATTCAGGATTATCTGAATGCGGCCAATATCCTCGACACCCAGTTGAAGGCCGCCCAGGCTGCCGGCAATGAGAAAGAAGTGACGGCGGTAACGACCTACAAAACCAATATCGACAACGGTTTTGCCAACAGCGGCGCCGCCGACTGCGAAACCTTGCAGAACATGTACGCCCAGAAGGTGGAAGAAAATAAAGACAATCTGGAATACCTGAAAGACGTGATCGCTCTGCTCAGACGCGCCCGCTGCCAGGAGATAGAAGCCTATTTCGCCGCTGCCGGCTACGTATATCGGAGCGAGCCTAGCGCGGAAGCCGCTATCGGATTGGGAAAACAAGCCGTCAAGAAAAAAGATTACGATACGGCTATGAAATATTTCGAGGAAGCAGCCAACCTGGAAACCGATCCTTCGGCCAAAGCCGACGATTATTACATGATCGCCCTCTTGGCTTTCGAACAGAACAGCTACTCGAAAGCCCGCCAGTATTGCCAGAAAGCCATCGAGTCTAACCCCAATTACGGCGCGCCCTATTTGCTGATCGGCAAGATGTATGCTTCCACGGCCAAATCGGTTTATCCCAGCGACGGCGTAATGGCCCGTGCGGTATACTATGCAGCCATCGATAAGTTCGAAAAGGCCAAACAAGTAGACCCGAGCATTGCCGACGAAGCGAATACCCTGATCAGCGCTTACCGCGCTCACCTTCCCTCTACGGAAGAAATCTTCATGCACCCCGATCTGGAAAAAGGCAAAACCGTTACGATCGGCGGATGGATCGGCGAACGTACAACTATACGTTAAGAGATGATCGGTAAACGTTTTCCCGGTAAAACGAATCCTATAGGCATACCAACGGCGCTTTGCACCGTTGGTATGCTTCTTTTATTTTCCGCTTCCTGCAGCCGTGAAAAAAAAGAAGTCGTCGTGGTGGCCTTCGATCCCGAAAAGACCTATACGATGAAAGCTACCGACGTCTCCTCGCTCATTTCCGACTCGGGCGTCACCCGCTACCGGATCAACGCCAAGCAATGGCTGGTATACGGCAAGGCCGCCGATCCGCACTGGTATTTTCCGGAAGGAATTTACGTGGAAAAATTCGATACCCTGTTTCGCACCGATGCCAGTATCAAAGCCGATACCGCCTATTACTATGACAAAAAAGGATTATGGGAACTGATCGGCAACGTGGAAATCGAAAGCTTGCAAGGCGAACATTTCGAAACCACCCATCTGTTCTGGAACCAGAAAGAAGGAAAAGTCTATTCCGAGCAATTTATCCGGATCGAGCAAGCCGATAAGGTAATTACCGGCATCGGATTCGAATCCAACCAAGAGATGACGCAATACAAGATATTCAATTCGCAAGGCATTTTCCCCGTCAACGAAACCCGTATCGATTCCACCCGGCAAGATACCGCCGCCGGCGCTACCCCGGCGCTACCCGATTCCCTAACGACGACTCAACCGTGAATACGCTCGCATACATATTGATTTCGCTCGCTTTCTCCGCCTTTTTTTCCGGCATGGAGATCGCTTTCATATCCTCCAACAAACTTCGTTACGAACTGGATAAGAAAAACAAAAGCTTATCCAGCAAAATACTCGGTATCTTCTACCGCAATCCCAATCTGTTTATTTCCACCATGCTGGTCGGAAATAACATCGCTTTGGTAGTATACGGCCTGCAGATGGCCATCGTACTGGAACCTTTTATCGCCAGGTTTGTGGCCAACGAAGCCCTGATTGTGCTTATCCAATCCGTTATTTCCACCCTGTTGATCCTCTTTGCCGGCGAATTTATTCCGAAAACCATTTTCAAGCTCAACCCGAATCTGTCGCTCAATCTCTTTTCGGTACCTCTGTTGATCCTGTACATCTTATTATATCCCCTGTCGAAATTATCCTCCCTGCTGTCGTTCGTATTTCTGAAACTGGGAGGCGTGAAAAACCTGCATAGCACCACGGGCCACACCCTGGGAAAAGTAGATCTGGACTATTTCATCCAGCAAAGCATTGAAGACGCACAGCAACCCTCCGACATCGACACGGAAGTGAAGATTTTCCAGAACGCCCTCGATTTTTCGAAAGTGCGTTTGCGCGACTGCATCGTTCCCCGTACCGAGATCGTGGCCTGCGAAACCACGGCCGGCATAGACGAGCTACGAGCCAAATTCATCGAGACCGGACTATCGAAGATCCTGGTATACAAGGAAAATATCGACGATATTATCGGCTATATCCACTCGTCGGAACTATTCAAGCATCCCGACGACTGGACGGAAAATATCAAAACCGTACCGATCGTACCCGAAACGATGGCCGCCAACAAACTGATGAAGCTGCTGATGCAAGATAAAAAAAGCCTGGCCGTAGTAGTAGACGAGTTCGGCGGCACTTCGGGTATCGTCACCCTCGAAGACCTGGTGGAAGAGATTTTCGGCGAGATAGAAGACGAACACGACACGAAATCGCATATAGCCAAACAGGTTGCCGAAGGCGAGTACGTGCTGTCGGGCCGCATGGAAATCGATACCCTGAACGAAATGTTCGATTTGGAACTGCCCGAATCCGACGACTACGTTACCATCGCCGGATTGATCCTGCATTTCTATCAGAAGTTTCCCAAGCTGAACGAAACGATAGCGATAGGGCGTTTCACTTTCAAAATCGTGAAAGTGACGGCCACAAAAATCGAACTCGTACGCATGAAAGTGGAGAATGGATAAAAAAAGAGGATGAAATGATGCGATAATTTCTTTTTTTCGTATCTTCGTGCCCTTAAAATGTGAAATAATAAACTTTAAAAAATAAAAAAGATAAATGGCTACGCTGGAAAAAATCAGAAGCAAAGCAGGACTGCTGGTACTCATTGTGGGTTTGGCATTGTTCGCTTTTATCATTGGAGACTTTTTGAACTCAGGTTCGACGTATTTCAGGCAAACGCAGGAACGTATTGCCGAAGTGGACGGGGAAGTAATTAAAATCCAGGATTATCAGAACCGCGTCGACGAGATGACGGAGATGTATAAAATGCAGACCGGTCAGAGCAGCCTGCCCGAAGAGTATATGACGCAGATCCGCCAGTCGGTATTCGACGGAATGGTACAGGAAATCGTACTCGACGAGGCTACCGAAAAGCTGGGCATGACCGTTAGCCCCGAAGAACTGTTCGATATGGTACAAGGCGAAAATATCTCGCCGCTCATCCAACAGATGCAGATGTTCGCCAACCCCCAGACCGGCCAGTTCGACAAGGTCGCCCTTTTGAATTTCCTCAAAGCGATCGATACCGACAACCTGGCCGGTTATCCCGCCGAGCAACAAGCCGAACTGCTGAAAGCGAAAAACTTCTGGTTGTTCTGGGAAAAAAATATCAAACGTCAGCGCCTGGAACAAAAATATACCACCTTGCTCGGCAAAGCTATCGCCGCCAACAAGCTGGACGCTCAGGAAGCTTTCAATGCCAACGCCGAAAGCGCCGACATCGTATATGCCATGCAATCGTATGCTTCTATTCCCGATTCCACTATTCAGGTGAGCCGGAAAGAAATTGAAAAATTATACAATCAACGCAAGGAACTCTTCAAGCAGAAAGAAGGCCGGGTAATCAAATACATCGCTGTCGACATCCGTCCCAGCAAAGAAGACTACGACAAGGCCCAGGCCGAGATGGAAGAGCTGAAAGCCGAATTGAGCGAATCGGTAAAAGTAGCCGACGTGGTAAATGAAAACTCCGAAGTACCCTACATGGATGCCTTCTTTAGCGAAAGAGCCTTCGATCCCGAATTGAAACAATTCGCTACCACGGCGGAAGTAGGCGCCGTATACGGCCCGGTATTCGAAAACGACAAATACCGGATGTTCAAGCTGGTGGATAAAACGGTTGCTCCGGACTCCGTAAAGGTAAGCCACATCATGCTGGCCGGCCAATCGGAAGCCGAAACCAAGGCCTTGGCCGACAGCCTGATGAACGTTTTGAAAAACGGAGGCGACTTCGAAGCGCTGGCCAAAGAATTCTCGGCCGACCAGGCTGCCGAAAAAGGCGGAGAACTGGGCTGGTTTACCGAAGCCACCGCTTTGAGAGGGGTGAACGAAGATTTCAAAAATACGGTTTTCTCTACTCCGGTAAACACGGTGGCTATGGTTAAATCGCTGTATGGCACGCACCTGGTGAAAGTAACCGACAAAACGGCGAACGTAACCAAATATAAAGTGGCCGATATTGACATGACGGTTTCTCCCAGCTCGAAAACCTACAGCAATATTTACAACGAATTGAATCAGTTCTTGTCGAAAAACAATACGATGGCCAAATTGGAGGAAAATGCCAAGGAAGCCGGATATAATCTGGTATCCGACGTAACGGTGTCCGGCGCCGACCAAACGCTGGGCGGAATCAAAAACTCCCGTCCCGTAATCCGTTGGGCCTTCCAGGGCGATAAAGGCGATGTGTCTGAAATTTTCGAATGCAACGATAAGTTCGTGGTAGCCGCTATCCAGAACCAACTGCCCGAAGGGTATCGTTCGGTAGACATGGCCGCTCCGTCGTTGAGAGCCGAACTGGTCAACCAGAAAAAAGGCGAAAAGATCGCTGCCGAACTGGCTGCCAAAAACCTGACGTCGGTCGATGCCTATGCCCAGGCGATGAATAGCTCGGTGGATTCCGTGAAGTTCGTCAGCTTCGGAACGGGTCGCATTTCCGGAATCGGGGTCGAACCGAAATTGAATGCTTTGGTTTCCTTAGCCCAGGTAGACCAGGTAAGCGCTCCGGTGGAAGGCAACAACGGCGTATATGTGTTTAAGGTATATGCCAAGAACAAGGAAAACAAGTCTTTCAACGAAGCCGACGAAATCCGTACCCTGGATGCTTCGAATGCCTATCGTATCCAGTACCAGGCTATCCGGTCGCTGGTAGACAAGGCGCAAGTGGAAGACAACCGGATTCGTTTTTATTGATAAGCGTCGGGTGAACGCCCGGAAAGCGATCTGTATGATAAAGAGGCCGGACGGGGCAAGTGGCTCCGGATTAGCGGCCGGCTAAAATGTATCCCCGGAAATCAATAACAATTTGATTTCCGGGGATATTTTGTTTGGACTGCTTTGAAATCTGCTCGGAAGGAGAGGGAGGATAAAAAGAATCTCTTTTTTTTCTGTTGCAACTTGCCTTTCCAATCGGGGGAGCCCTCCGGCAAGGTAGAGAGGCTCAGGATGGGCTGTCCGGCAAGGTAGAGAGGCACGAGGTGGGCCGTCCGGCAAATTTTTTCGACCGAAAAGATCGCCCCTTATTGTATTTTTTTCTGATCGGCAAAAAATACATGCTGATGCAAAGGAAATTTCATGCCGGTGAAATGAAAATTTCATCGGCATCCATTTTCCATTCCACCGGCATCCGATTTTCGACGATCGCATAGCGAGGGGTAAATAGCTGATTTCAAGATAGATATAAAACGGGCTTTTTTCTTACGCCCTATCCTATACTTATTGTCAAATTTTTATTTTTTAACAGAGGGGGAGTTGAGTGCCCGGTTTCTATCCAAAAGGCTTCCTTCCTGAGGCTTTCCGTTCGATTCTCTTTCAATTTCCTTCTTCCCGTTTTCTTCCGGTTCTTTTTCAGCATTCTTCCTTACGCTTTCTGACCGGTTTCCTTTCTGCTTCCTTTCCCCCCGGGGCTATCCTCCCTTTTCCCTTGGCCTTCTTTCCTTCACTGCCGCTTTCTTCCGGCCTTCTGCCGTAACTTTGAGAATATTTTTATAAGTTTGCAGATAAAAGCCAACCTAAGAAAACATGAGCGAGAAAAAAGCTTTGCTGGGGATGACCCTCGAGGAATTGAAACAAGTAGCCGCCGAAGCCGGATTGCCCGGTTATGCCGCCAAACAAATGGCCGACTGGCTCTATAAAAAACGGGTCGCCAGCCTGGGAGAAATGACCAACCTGCCGGCCGCCAAACGGACCTTGTTGGAAGAAACATACGAAATAGGCGCCCAGCCCCCACTGGAAGCCATGCGCTCGACGGACGGCACCGTGAAATACCTCTACGGCGCCGGTTCCGGCCGCTTTGTGGAAGCCGTCTATATCCCTTCCGACGACCGCGCCACCCTCTGCGTCTCTTCCCAGGTAGGCTGTAAAATGAACTGTCTGTTCTGCATGACGGGCAAACAGGGCTTCACCGCCAACCTGACCGCCAACCAGATACTCAACCAAATCCGTTCGCTTCCCGAAGCCGACACCCTCACCAACCTCGTCTTTATGGGCATGGGAGAGCCTCTCGACAATACC
This sequence comes from Tannerellaceae bacterium, assembly GCA_048465615.1. Taxonomy (GTDB): domain Bacteria; phylum Bacteroidota; class Bacteroidia; order Bacteroidales; family Tannerellaceae; genus Parabacteroides. The sequence continues at coordinate 58,043 of DBFWLD010000019.1, read as the reverse complement.
GACGAATTGTTCAAGGTACTCGAAATTCTGACCGCCCCCTACGGCTACGGCTGGAGCCCGAAACGCATCACCGTCTCTACCGTCGGCGTGATGAAGGGGCTGAAACGCTTCCTCGAAGAAAGCGACTGCCATTTGGCCGTCAGCCTGCATTCGCCTTATGCTGCCGAGCGGCTGAGCCTTATGCCGGTGGAAAAAGCCTTCCCCGCCCGCCAGGTAATCGATTTGATCCGTACCTGCGATTTTACCCACCAACGCCGGGTTTCTTTCGAATACATTGTTTTCAAAAATTTGAACGATACGATGCAACATGCCCAAGCGCTGGCTTGTTTACTAAAAGGAATTCCGGCCAGGGTAAACCTGATCCGTTTTCACGCCATTCCCGGCGTGCCGCTCGAAAGCCCCGACATGGCTCGGATGGAAGCCTTTCGGGATGCGCTCGGCGCGCGAGGCCTCGTCTGTACGATCCGGGCCTCCCGCGGGGAAGATATTTTTGCCGCCTGCGGCATGCTTTCGACCGCAAAAACCAAGCAAAAAGAATAAAAAGGCGTACATTCCGGCAGAAAAGAATTACATTTGTAACATATAAAATAAAAACGGGTATGAAAACACAAGCATTACTTGCCAGTATGTTTCTTTTCCTCGTGCTCGCGGGAGCCTGCAACTCCAGCGCGGTCAGGACCAATGCCACCGGGTTGGCTTATGAAGTAGTAGTTGTTATGAATCAAAACGACTGGAAGGGAGCAGCCGGCGAGGCTGTACGCTCCGAGCTGGCCTCCGACGTGCCCGGTCTGCCCCAATCGGAACCGGCCTTGAAAATCACCTATGTTCAACCCAAAGACTTTAACGGATTGCTGAAATACGTCCGCAACATTCTGGTAGTGAATATCGATCCGGCCCTCTATACGAAAGTAACCGTTACTTACGAAAACGATCCCTGGGCGCAAGGTCAGGTAGTTCTTAAAATGAATGCTCCCAGCAGCGAAGACGTGGTGAATTACATTCATGCCCATCCGCACAACCTGGTCGATTTCTTCGTAAAAGTGGAAATGAACCGCGCCATCGGCCAATTCCAGAAAAATTATAGCTCGGTGGTGATGGAGCATCTGAAAAAGAATTTCGACCTCATGCTCAATGCGCCCGAAAATATGACTTATTACCGCGATACGACCGATTTCTTCTGGGCCTCCAACAACGCCAATACCGGCCGTACCGACCTGGTAGTCTATACTTTCCCCTATACCGACCCGCAGACCTTTACCGCCGACTATCTGGTTGCCAAACGCGACTCCGTGCTGAAAGCCAATCTGCCCGGCGCTTTCCCCGGATCGTATATGACGACCGAAACCAGAGTGCCCGTAGAGTATAACCCCATCACCGTGAACGGCAAATACTGCGGCGTGCTGCGCGGTTTGTGGCGGATGGAAGGCGATATGATGGGCGGCCCGTTCGTGAGCCATGTGCGCCTGGACGAAAAAAATAACCGCGTCGTCGTGGCCGAGGGCTTCGTATTCGCCCCCGAAACCGACAAACGCAACTTTATCCGCCGGATCGAAGCCGCGCTGTATACCCTGCGTCTGCCGGGCGAATTCGACCAGCCGGTGGAAGAGCCTTTAGGAATCTCGAAGGAGAAGCAATAAACAAACACACATACATGGAAGAACGATTGATTAGAGTGGGGATTACCCACGGGGACATGAACGGCATCGGCTATGAAGTGATTCTGAAAACTTTATCCGACAGCCGGATAGCGGAACTCTGCACGCCGGTGATCTACGGCTCCTCGAAAGTAGCCGCCTATCACCGCAAGGCGCTGGATTTGCCGCCCGTCAATATAAATATCATCGCCCAGGCCGAGGAAGCCGGCCTGAGCCGGGTGAATATCATCAATTGCGTAGACGATGAAGTAAAAGTAGAACTGGCGCAACCTACCGCCGCGGCAGGCGAAGCCGCTTTCCGGGCCCTGGAAGCCGCGGTGACGGATCTCAAGCGCGGCGCGATCGACGTCTTGCTGACGGCGCCCATCAACAAACATACGATTCAAAACGAAGAGTTTCATTTTCCCGGCCACACCGAATACCTGGAAGAATGTTTCGGCGGGGTGGGGAAGAAGGGACTGATGATCTTGCTCAACGACCGGTTGCGCGTCGCCCTGGTCACCGGCCATATTCCGTTGGCGGAAGTGGCCCCGGCTCTGACGGTGGAAGGCATTGTGAGCAAACTCCGCATTTTCAATCAATCGCTCAAGCAAGACTTCGGCATCGTCAAACCCCGTATCGCCGTGCTCTCGCTCAATCCGCATGCCGGCGATGCCGGGCTGCTGGGCAAGGAAGAAGAAGAAATTATCCTCCCGGCCATGCAGGAAGCCGAGAAACGAGGCGTGATGTCGTTCGGCCCCTATGCCGCCGACGGTTTCTTCGGCTCGGAGATGTACGACCGTTTCGACGGGGTGCTGGCCATGTACCACGACCAGGGCTTGGCGCCTTTCAAAACCCTGGCGATGGACGACGGGGTGAATTTCACGGCCGGGTTGCCCATCGTGCGCACCTCGCCGGCCCACGGAACGGCCTACGATATAGCCGGGCAGAATCTGGCTTCGGAACAATCCTTCCGCCAAGCCTTGTATACAGCCCTCGATATTTACCGGCACCGCCTTTCTTACCGGGAAGCGACGGCCAACCCGCTGCGCAAACAATATTTCGACAAAGGAGGCGACAACGAAAAACTCGATCTGACCAAAGACGAAGAATAATTCCCCTCTTTTTTCAGGTTTTCCCCTTTTTGTTTACCGGCTGCCGCCCCTTCTACCGATGGGCGGAGGCCGGTAAATTTTTTTCTTTTGCCGGCTGCCGGTCGCCTCGCGCTCGGGAACCGGCGTCTTTCCGGCAGAGGCTTTGAAAAACAAACACGGATGCCCTGGCGGCCTTTTCTCCCTCCGGAAAAAGCACTTCTTCTAGCGGAACCGTTGCCAAAAAGACATTTTTTAGAACCCCGGGGGTGCCTTTTTAGGTGAATACTTTTTTGAAAGGAAAAGTTTGCGTAAGTTTGCGGTTCCAAAAGAAAGTAACGATATGTTTAAAGACAAAACGATAGTATATACCTCCGGAACATTCGACATGTTTCATTACAATCATCTGAGGATGATCAATTATGCCCGAAGTCTGGCCGATATACTGATTGTAGGCGTCAGCACCGACGAATTGGTGTCTTCCTACAAAGCCTCCCCCATCATCCCCTTCAACGAGCGATTGCAGATTATCGAAGCCCTTAAAACCCCCGATATTGTCATTCCCCAACATTCGCTCGACCATACGGAAATCGTAAAAAAGCTGAATATCGACGCCTTTGTGGTAGGCGACGACTGGTATGGTAAATACGACTATCTGAAAGACCTGGGCGTACAAGTCTTCTACTTCCCTTACGGTACCGGCGTATCCTCGTCGAATCTGAAGAAGACGATTCACGATTCCTATGAAGCGAACCTGAAAACCCAGCGGCAGGCCAAGCCCGTGACGGTGAAAGGATCTGCCGAAAAAGAATAATCAGTTGCAGACCAATGAGAAAAAAAGCATTTATTACCGGAGGAACCAAAGGGATCGGCAAGGCTGTGGCCCAATGTTTGGCGCAGGCCGGTTACGACCTGTTGCTGACCTATGCCGCCGACGAAGCCGCCGCCCGGCAGACAGCGGGCGAATTGACAGCCGGCTACGGCTGCGAGGTGAAGGTACTCCAAGCCGATAGTTCCGACCGGGCTTCCATCCCCGCTCTGGCCGCTTACCTGGCCGACAACAATATCCGGCTCGACGCTGTTGTTTTCAATGCCGGGCTTACCTGCCGTTCCGCTTTCGAGGAGATGACGGAGGCGGATTGGGAACGGGTATTTTACGCCAACGTTCATTTTCCCGTTTTTCTGTTGCAACGTATCGTGGGGCAGATCCGGCAGGGAGGCAGCATAGTCTTCACCGGCTCGTTGATGGGCATTCAGCCCCATTCCGTCTCGCTGGCATACGGGGTGACAAAGAGCGCGGTACATGCCTTGGTGAAAAATCTGGTGAAATTCATGGCCCCTTACCATATACGCGTAAACGCCGTAGCGCCCGGTTTCGTCGACACCGAATGGCAAAAGAACAAACCGGCCGAGATACGGCGCAACATCGAGAATAAAGTGGCCCTGAGCCGTTTCGCCGAGCCTGAAGAGATAGCCGAAGTATACAAAATGTTGATTGAAAATAAGTATTTTAATGGCGAAATAGTCGTCGCGGACGGCGGTTATTCGTATAAATGAAAGATAAATGAGCGATTTGGATAAAGAATACGAAGCGTCGTTGAAGTCGATCGAAACAGAAAACAAAATAGACCGGATTTTTTACCGTCCCATCGGATTCCGCATCGCCCGGCTGCTGCGCGGCACGGGTATCACCCCCAATATGGTGACGGTCGTGTCCATCTTCGTGGGAGCTGCCGTCGGATTTATGTTCTACCACGAAAGCTTGACCTATAACATTATCGGTATCCTGCTATTGATTATCGCCAATATCCTCGATTGCGTCGACGGGCAGTTGGCTCGTCTGACCGGTATCAAATCGGCTATCGGGCGCATCCTCGACGGATTTGCGGGCGACATCTGGTTCGCTTCCATCTATATCGGTTTCGCCCTGCGCCTTTCCAACGAGTACGGCACCGACTGGTTTTTCGCCCTGGCTGTCCTCTCGGGCCTTTCGCACTTGGTACAAGCCAATATTACCGATTATTATAAAACGCTTCACCTCTATTTTATCAGCAAAGACAAAGGAGCCGAATTTCAAACCCTCGAACAGGTAGAGGCCCGGCATAAGGAGATGAAGTACGGCATCCACAAAGCTTTTTATTTCCTGTATCGCTGGTATACCCTGCTGCAAGTAAAAGCTACTCCCACTTTGCAACAGATGCTCCGCAGCCTGCACGCCCGGTACGGCGACCATATACCCGAAGACATCCGTCTTCGTTTCCGTAAGCAGAGTCGCAGCTTGATGCGCCTTATCGATATGCTTACCTTCAACGGCCGGACCATCGTGATGTTCATAATCGTACTCTGGGGCCAGGTATGGGCTTATTATTTGTACGAAATCATCGTGCTCAATATCGTATTGGCTGTCGCGATGAAAAAGCATGAAAAAATGTGTGCCGAATTTGTAGATTGATCACCGTTCTATGAAAGCAAGCGTTATCGATATTCACGATTTACAGGAAATGGTTCCTTTCTTTCAAAGCCGGATCGGAACCTGGATAGGTAAGCGTCTCTTGAAATGGCTTCGCATCGAAATGGTCAATCAAGTACATGCCAACCATTGCCATCTGCGCGGCGCCGAGTTTACCACGGCTTTGCTGAGCGATCCGCTGATCGACATCCGCTACCGTTTGCACAACGCCGAAGTACTCGACACGCTGCCCGAAGGTGCCTTTATCACCGTATCCAACCACCCCATCGGCTCGATCGACGGCATCATGCTGATCGATATTTTCGCCCGCCGCCGCCCCGACTTCAAAGTAATGGTAAACGGTATCCTGAGCAAGATCGGCGCTATGGACGACAACTTTGTGCCCGTCAAGCCCGATTCCAAGAAAGAGGGGGCCAATCCGGCCAACATCAACGGGGTGCGCGTTTCCCTTCAGCGGCTTAAAGAAGGCCATCCCATGGGGTTTTTCCCGGCCGGAGCCATCTCCTTTTACAATCGCAAAGAAAAGCAGGTATCCGACCTTTCCTGGGCGCATAGCGTCATCCGTCTGATCCGCAAGGCGAATGTGCCCGTCTATCCCGTTTATTTCGATTTTCTAAACAGCAGTTTCTTTTATTTCCTGGGAAATATCGACTGGCGTATCCGTACGTTGCGCATTCCGGCCGAAGCTTTCAACAAACGCGGCCGCACGGTCGACGTCTATATCGGCCAGCCTATATCGGCGGCGGAAATCCGTTCGTATACCGACGATAAGCAATTGGCCGATTTCTTGTATCGGCATACCTATAGCGTAAAAAAATAATCTTTTTTCTTTTAGCCGTCCGGCGGATAGATTTTTTCCTTAGGTAGAACCGGAGGAAAAAGTTTCCCTTTTGCCGCCTGCCGGAACGACAGGCCTGCCGTCCGGCTTGCTAAAAAATGAGAAACTTGCCCCGGAATCGGCTCCGGATAGCGGTTATTTGAATTAAGATTTGTAATTTTGGCAGACTAACTGAAATAATTACAGCTTTAAAGAGAATTGATGATGAAGGTCGACGTGCAGCAAATCAAACAAAGGTTCGGGATTATCGGCAACAGCGCCGCTTTGAACCGGGCTATCGATGTGGCCCTTCAGGTGGCTCCCACCGATTTGTCGGTACTGATTACCGGCGAGAGCGGAGTAGGGAAGGAGACATTCCCCCAAATCATTCATCAGAACAGCGCGCGCAAACACGGGCAATATATCGCCGTGAACTGCGGCGCCATTCCGGAAGGTACCATCGACTCCGAACTTTTCGGACATGAAAAAGGCTCCTTCACCGGCGCGCTGGCCGATCGGAAAGGATACTTCGAGGTAGCCGACGGAGGAACCATTTTTCTCGATGAAGCAGGCGAATTGCCCTTGCCTACCCAGGCCCGTTTGCTCCGGGTGCTGGAAACGGGCGAATTTATCAAGGTAGGTTCCTCGAAGGTACAGAAAACCAATGTGCGTATCGTAGCCGCCACCAACGTCAACCTGGCCAAGGCCGTAGCCGACGGCAAATTCCGCGAAGACTTGTACTATCGGCTCAATACCGTTCCTATCCAGATACCTCCGCTGCGCGAGCGTCCCGACGATATTATCTTGCTTTTCAGGAAATTCGCTTCCGACTGCGCCGAGAAATACCGGATGCCGCCCATCCATCTCGACGACGAAGCGAAGGATTTGCTCGTATCGTACCGCTGGCCGGGAAACGTACGCGAGTTGAAGAATATTACCGAGCGCATCTCCGTAATCGAGGAAAAGAGGGATATTTCCGCCGACGTGCTTCGTTTTTACCTGCCCGATCTGAATGTAGAGAAATTGCCCGTGCTGGTCAAGCAGGATACCGAGCAGAAAATTTTTAATAGCGAACGGGAAATACTCTATCAGGTATTGTTCGATATGAAAAAGGATGTAAACGAGCTCAAGAAACTGGTTCACGACATCATGGGAGGAGCGGTTCAAATGCCGGTGGAAAACGAAACAAGGGCCTATGCCCATCCCATTGCCTCCCGTCCCGTGCACCCGGTGGCGACGCCTATCCAGGAGGCCGAAGACGTAGAGGAAGAATCGCTTTCGCTTGAAGAAGTAGAAAAAGAGATGATTCGCAAAGCCCTGGAAAAGCATAACGGACGCCGAAAGAACGCGGCTGCCGATTTGAAAATTTCCGAGCGTACGTTATACCGGAAAATAAAAGAATACAATCTCGAATAAAGAAGGTGAGGAGGCGTGCGGACAAATACAACCTTCCGCTGCCCTCTTGCTCTCGGCGCATACGGCGTTGGAAGCCGCGTTTCCGAAAAAAATAAAATTTCTTTGCATCATTATGTCGAAAAAAAATAAATTAATTTACTTCCTGCTGGTCGCCGCTTTGCTGACGGCCTGCTCCATCTCCTATAAATTCAACGGAGCCTCGATCGATTACACCAAAGTGAAAACGATCACCATCAAAGATTTCCCCAATCAGGCCCCCCTGGTCTACCCGCCGCTTTCGCAGCTTTTCACCGAAACGCTCAAGGATATTTATATCCGTCAGACCCGTTTGCAACTGGTGCCCAGCAACGGCGATCTGGAGCTGGAAGGAGAGATCACCGGCTACGAACTGACGCCGATGGCGGTGAAAGAAGACGCTTATGCCTCGCAGACGAAACTGACCATCACGGTAAGGGTACGTTATTCCAATCGTACCAATCCGGATGAGGATTTCGAACAAACCTTCTCGGCCTATCGCGAATTCGACAGCAACCAGATGTTGCAAACCGTACAGGGAGAACTTTCTACCGAGATTGTAGAGGAACTCACCGATCAGATTTATAACGCTACCGTAGCCAACTGGTAAATGGAAACTGCCGACTTATACCGATGGATGGACGACCCTTCCCTGCTTTCGACCCAGACGCTGGCCGAACTGGAAACATGGGCCGGCAGATTTCCCTACTTTCAAACCGTCAGGTTATTGTACCTGAAAAACTTAGCCGTGCTCCGCGATCCGCGTCTGGAAGCGGAGATAGAAAAAACGGCCGTCGCTTTGCCCGACCGTCGCAGGTTGTTTTACTATCTGGAGGGCGACCGATACGGCTTGCCTCTTTTGCCGGAATCTCCGGCTGAGAAAGACGAGACGCCGGATTCTTTTTCGCTTATCGATGCTTTTCTGTCGACTTGCCCCGGCGAGAAAAACGCGTCGGAAGCCGTCTTGTTTCAGCCTTCCGTCTCTTCCGATTATCTGTATTGGTCGTTATCTTCCGCCGGGAAGCCGGCAGAAGGAGGGGATGCAGCGGCCGCAGCAAATGAGCCGGAGGAAATGCAGGCCCGGGAAGAAACTTCCCCCGGCAATCCGCTTCAGGCGCAACCGGCCGATAAAGGGATGGAATTGATCGACAATTTTCTGCGCGACGAAGAAGAACGCGGTTCGTCGGCACGCCTGCGCGCTGCCGACGAAATGGCCCCGGCAACGGCTTCTTCTCCCTTGAAAAGCCCCGAAGACGCACATCTTAAATCGCTGGACGACTCTTATTTTACGGAGACCCTGGCCCGGATTTACGTCAAACAGAAGCGATATGAAAAAGCTTTGCAAATAATTAAAAATTTAAGCTTGAAATATCCGGAAAAAAATGTTTACTTTGCAGACCAAATCAGATTTTTGGAAAAGTTGATTATTAACACTAAAAAATAAGACTAAGATGTACGTATTTATTTCTATCCTAATCCTGATCGCAGCCATACTATTGATTCTGATTGTGTTGATTCAGAATTCCAAAGGAGGAGGCCTGGCTTCGGGATTCTCTTCATCCAACCAAATCATGGGGGTACGCAAAACCACCGATTTTCTGGAAAAGGCCACATGGACGCTGGCCGGTGCCTTGGTGGTATTAAGTATCATCATTACCGCTTTTATTCCCCGCTCCGAGCATGCCGTTCAATCCGAAATAAAAGAACAGGTCAACAACGCGGTAGCCATCGATCCCAATACGGTAGCTCCTGACTTCGGAACCGCCCAGCAACCGGCTGTTCCCGCCGAAGAAGCGCCGGCTGCCACGCCCGAAAACAACTAAGCCGCAAGGCGTATATCCGATATAAAAAGACGTTGTCCGTATGTTGCGGGCAGCGTCTTTTTGTTTCCGCTTCCGTCCCCCGGCGGGCATTAGGCCCTTAGGGTCAAAATAAGGATACTCATGGGTTGCGTGCATTCAGTTCTTTGGCTTGGCCGATCGAATCATAGAGAAAATCGATCCGTTTTTACCCGCTTTTTTCGTATTTTTACCTGCCGGGAAGAAATAAAAGCATATTCACCTACAAAATACGACACATTATGGATTTAATCAATTTCAACGGCCTGCTCATCGGTATCGTTACTTTTCTGATTATCGGCCTGTTCCATCCCGTTGTAGTAAAAGCCGAATATTATTGGGGCACCAAATGCTGGTGGATCTTCCTCGTGCTCGGCATCGTCGGTACGGTAGCTTCTCTTTTTATTTCCAGCATCTTCTGGTCGGCCGTTTGCGGGGTATTCGCTTTTTCGTCGTTTTGGACGATCAAGGAAATATTCGAGCAGGAAGAGCGGGTACTGAAAGGCTGGTTTCCTAAAAACCCCAAGCGCAAATACCCTAGTCATTAACTTTCCACGTTTTATTGCACGTTTTTCCCGGGATATTCCAGCGGCTGCGTAATCCAATCCAACCGATCCCACCGGTGAAGCCGCTGTACGATCTGGAAACAACTTCTGAAGAATTCTACAATTGTTTGTATCGCATCGTCGGTGGAAAGGGCGTCTTCCAGCGTAAGGAAGAACTCTTTCTTTTCCGGCGAAAATACAGCCGACTCCGGGCGGAGAGTGTTTTCATGACCTTGCAACCCGGAAAGAAAAGGGTAAGGCAAGACGTAGAACGAAGGCTCATCCGAGCGATAGTCGCCCGGCCAGAAGCCGAATTCCACGTGCCGCTCGTCGAAAGCCCGGGCCGATATGGAAGCTTCCTGCCGGGGAAAAGGCGCGGGTTCGCCGCTATATACGATACTGCATAAATCCATCGTTCCGAAATAATAAGCCGGGTTATTGATTTTTCCCCGGAAAGGCGCCATAAACCGCGTGAGCGGCCGGTAGGCAAACAAAAGGTTGTCGAAAAAGAGGCTGACGGCTTCTTTGTCGTACGAATGATGCTTTTCGTCGAGGTTGAATTCCACCGGATCGTAAAATTCCTGCGGCCTGACATTGATATGCGTAGGCGACCCTATATAGCGTAATCCCAGCGTGATCTGTTCGTAAAAGCGGGCTACCGTCAGTCCGTCGTGCAAGGGAATGACAAGGTATTTGCCGGCGCTATTATGTACTATCACCCGGTGCTGGCGGAAATCGAACGCAATCTCGAACGGAGATTGTTCGCCGGGTATCAGCCCCGTAGTCAGCCCGTCTGCCGTAAGGTACATCCGGGCATGCGCCCATTCGGGACGGCGTTCCGAGCGTTCGAGCTTTACTTTCCCCGCAATCTGAAGATACATATGAAGGGTATCGGCTGTAGCGCGCCAGGCCGGATAAGGGAGGAATTTAGTCGTCATACCTTCTGTTTTTAATGTAGTAACAACCTCTTGTGTAAAAGGTTCAGCCTTCTGAAAAAGCTTGGAAAGTGAAATTTTTTAAACCAACCCAGCCCTTCTTCGGTTATATCTTTACCGGGGAGCGGATGAGAAACCGAGCTTCTGATCGAACAAAACGCTTACATACGCATGAATAAAAAAACGTTATTTTTATTATTTTTCCTGCTTTTGGTTGGTTTTGCCAAAAGCGAGGAAAAAAATAGCGCCAGGGAACTTCCGGTTTTCAAATTGGGAGGCGCCTTGCGTTTCAATTATAACTATTCCGACTGGAAAGAAGGCTCCCGCAAGCGCGGCGGCGATTTCGGGTTCGACGTATTGAAACTCGACCTGAACGCATCCTATAAACGTTTGCTGATGTTTGCCGATTTCCGTTTCTATGCCAAAGCCTTCGGAGGGGCGATGCTCAAAACCGGATGGATAGGGTATCAATTCGACGATCGGCGGCAGTTGCAGGTGGGGCTTACCGGCGTACCCTTCGGCATCCAACCTTCCGGTTCGCATAATTTCTTCTTTCAAATATCCTATTACGTAGGCCTGGAGGATGATTCGGATATGGGAATCAAATACCTTTATAAGGGCGACAAATGGGAATATGCACTGGCTTTTTTCAAAAACTCCGACGAAGAGCTATTCGGTTCCGATAGCGAAACCACCGCCGACCGCTATGGTTATGACGTAGCCGGCCGGAATAAAGAAGTGAACCAGTTCAACGGCCAATTGTTTTATAAGTGGGGAGACGAAGTAAAGCAGAAACTGGGAGCTTCCGCCCAATTCGGGATGCTTTACAACCTGGATACCCGAAAGAACGGCACCCACGATGCTTTCGCGATTCACCACGAGTTGTATTGGCGCGGGCTCAGTGTGAAAACACAGGTAGCCACCTATGCTTTTTATCCCAAAGACGCGCCCGGGCAGAACCGCGACACCATCCAAATGGCGGCTTACGGCGCAGCCTACGCGGTAGCGTCGAAGGCGAATATCTATTCGATCAGCGCCGGCTATACGATTCCTATCGGGAAAGGGATACTGAAAAGTATTCAGTTCTACAACGATTTCGGCTGGTTGCAGAAATGGCATCGCGGTTTCAGGGACAGCTTCCAGAATGTGACGGGATGCCTTATCGCGGCGGGACCGGTGCTCACTTATATCGATTACGCGCTGGGCAAGCACCAAGCCTGGCTGGGCCCCGATTGGAATGGCTTCGGAGCCGGGGCGGGAAGCAATTCCTGGCATGCCCGGCTGAATGTGAATATAGGATATTATTTCTGACTTGATTACTGATTTTCAAATGATAAAAGCTATTTTCGATTTGTATGCCAGCAGGTGGCGTTTCTTCCTCGATCTGACGTGGGAACATATCCAGCTTTCGTTTATCGCCATCGCCATAGCGGCGGCGGCAGGCCTGGCGCTGGGCGTATGGGTGAGCGAATACCGCAAATGGGCGCCTTGGGTGATGGGCCTTACCAATTTTATCTATACCATTCCTTCCATCGCCTTGTTCGGTTTTCTGATTCCCGTGTCCGGCATCGGAGATACCACTGCCATCGTGGCATTGGCCATCTATGCGCTGCTGCCGATGGTGCGAAACACCTTTACCGGCATTACGGGCATCGACAAAGAGATTCTCGAGGCGGCCAAAGGGATGGGAAGCACTCCTTTTCAGATGCTTTGGCGTATCAAGCTGCCGCTGGCATTTCCCGTCATTTTATCGGGCGTACGCAATATGGTGGTAATGACGATCGCGCTGGCCGGTATCGCCGCTTTTATCGGCGCGGGAGGCTTAGGCGTGGCTATTTACCGGGGGATTACCACGAATAATGCGGTGATGACGGTAGCGGGTAGTTTGCTGATTGCGCTCCTGGCTTTGCTGACCGACTTCGCCATAGGCAGGTATGAAAAACGGATGAAACGTAAACGTAGACTAGAATGAAAAGATTTGACGGATGGAAAAAAAAGAGCCTGGGGATTCCGGCCGGATGGCTGGCCCTATGGTTGATGCTGGCCGCGTGCGCAACCGACCGGGATACGCTGCGCATTGCCACCAAGCCGATGACGGAGCAATTTATCCTGGGCGAGATGTTGGCCTTGATGATTGAAGAACATACGCCTTATGCGGTGGAAATTACCAAAGGCATCGGCGGCGGTACGAGCAATATTCATCCCGCCCTGCTGAAAGGAGAATTCGATTTGTATCCCGAATATACGGGAACGGGCTGGCTGGTGGTATTGAAAAAGGATTCGTTTCCGGCTTCGGGCGAGGTGCTTTTCGAAGCATTGAAGAAGGAGTATGAGGAGAAATACGGCCTGGTATGGCTCGCTCCTTACGGGTTTAATAATGCCTATAGCCTGGCCGTGAGTCAGGCGAATGCGGAAAAGTACGGCTTGCGTACGTTTTCCGACCTGGCCCGGTATCCGGATCAGTTCGTGTTGGGAGCGGAATACGATTTTTTCGAGATTCCCAAAGGATATAAGGAATTGGCAGACTATTACCATTTGCGTTTTAAAAAGACCATAGATATGGACATCGGCTTGAAATACGGAGCCATCGAATCGGGTAAAATCGATGTGATGAATATCTTTACTACCGACGGCCAATTGAGCGGTTCCCGCCTGACGACGCTCGACGACGACCGGCATTTCTTCCCCACTTATTATTGCGCCACCGTGGTACGTCAGGATGTGCTGGATGCGCATCCGGGTTTGGAAGCAGCGTTGATGAAGATGGAGAATGTTCTGACCGACAGGAAGATGGCCGATTTGAATTATCAGGTCGATAAGCTGGGGCGGCCAGAGCGCGAAGTGGCGAAGGATTTTCTTATGGAAAAAGGGTTGGTGAGCAAAAAGGGAAAAAGGGAGGTGGCAGATGAGTGAAAAGGAAATGGAAGACGAAAAGCGGAAGGCGGCTAGGTTGCCCGAAAAGGAAGGCGGCCTGCAAACCGACAGGAGGCCGGAAATAAAAAGCGCCCCGCAGGCCGCGCGTGCCATCATTCGTTTCGAGGCGGTTTCGAAAGCCTACGGCGATCGGTTGGTAGTAGACGAGCTGAATCTGTCGATCGAAAAAGGCGAATTTGTTACCGTAATCGGCGGGTCGGGGAGTGGGAAAACCACGATGCTGAAGTTGATTAACGGGCTGTTGTCGCCTACCTCGGGCCGGGTGTACGTGTACGGTAAGGATATTTCCAAGGAAAACCAGACCTTGCTTCGCCGCAATATCGGGTATGTGATTCAGGGTATCGGTTTGTTTCCCCATATGAGCGTGCGAAAAAATATAGCCTACGTACCCGATTTGTTGAACCGGAGGGATAAAGCGCGTACCAAGCAGGCGGTAGAAAGTTTGATCGGGATGATGGGGCTCGACCGCGATTTGCTCGACCGGTATCCGGCGGAATTGTCGGGCGGTCAGCGGCAGCGGGTCGGGATTGCCCGGGCGTTGGCGGCGCGTCCGGAGATTTTGTTGATGGACGAACCTTTCGGGGCGGTCGACGAGATCACCCGCAAAATGTTGCAGGCCGAAATCGCCCGTATCCACCGGGAAACGGGAGTAACGATTTTCTTTATCACCCATGATATTAAAGAGGCGTTGCGGTTGGGTACCCGGGTGCTGGTGATGAATAAAGGAAAAATCGAGCAAGAGGGTTTGCCTCAGGAGATCGTGCAGGCGCCGCGTACGGCTTTTGTGAAGGAACTGGTGGCCGATCGGTAAGGGGGCTTTGGATGTTTTTTCCTCTTTTCCTTTGTCGGAGGAGGGGGAAAATAAACTAAAAAAAATACAATAAGTAACCTGGAGGGAATAAGAAAAATGCCTGTTTTGTATCTTGTTGATATTCATGCTGTTAAAATAGCGTCGGCAACCGTCGGAATTTCCATGCCGGTGAAATGAAAATTGGATAGGCATGCAATTCGAATTACACTGCGATGAAATTCGGATTGCATCGGCATGTATTTTTTCGAAGAAGAAAAAAAATACAATAACCCCTTCCAGGGACAGGGGGTCATTTAGCGGTTCTTCAAAAGGTGGAACAATTTATACATTTCAGCTTTTCCTTTTTTCATATCTTCCCGGTCTACTTCTCCCAGCCGGCGGGCCCGCGATAAAGCATCTTCCAGATAAGGTTTCAATTTGGTATAAATATCGTTGGCGCTTTGCTTATAAAATTTCTCGGTTTTTTATATCCATCGAGTAGCGTATGTTTGAATTCCTTTTCCAGTTCCGTGTAAGAGGCATAGTATTTGCCGGTATCTTTCAAATGTAACAAATACCAAAATTCTAAGCAAGGCGTGTTTATGAGAATGTGGATGTTGGGATAACGTCTAAGTTTTTCATAATATTCCCAGAACTCGGCAGCCTTAGGTTTTTCCCCTTTTTTCTTTTCTGTCGATTCTTTTAGAATGACATCGAAATCGATAATCCAGATAATGTTAGGATAAACAGATAGGTTTTCCTCTATCACCTCAAACTGTTCCTTGAGCGTTCTTTTTTTGCATAATTCAGGATCTATGCGAAGGTGCCGCAAATTTTCTTTTTCTTTCATCAGGTCTAAGTACCATTTCTCAGTCTCTCCGTCTACTACAATCAGATGGACAGGGCGTAAAACTCGTTTAGGTCTTTTATTTCTTTCCATGTTCAGTCTTCCAATTCGATATAGTAATCTCCCAAATGCGGCGTGGCTCCCAATGTCCCTATTTTGTAGGCGTTATAGATAGAGCTGGTCTTTCGAATAACCGAGGTGTCAAAATCGGCTAACGAATATAAATCGGTGCTGCAATCTTCCTTTCTTTCGGTAAACCAGACTACGTCGTTTCTCAAAATCTCCTTCTCTAGAAGAAACTCTCTGAAATGGGTGGTCAGGATTAACTGGGAATGTGGGCTATTTGTTAGGAAAGTCAATAAGAAATATTTCAGCAAATCCGGATGCAGAGAACATTCCAGCTCGTCGATAGGCAATACTTTTTCTTTGCGGATCAATAAATCCAGCAACCCGCAGAATTGGTAGTAACGTTGAGTACCTGCCGATTCCAGGCGATAGGGTAAGACGTATCCTTCTTGGCCGATCTGGTGGCGAAGGAAAATTTTTTTCTCTTTCACCTGACTGATTTTTTTTATTTCCTCCATGCTCTCCTCTTCCGTTCTTTCTTCCTCGTCTTTTTGCTTCGACAGTAAGAAGAATAGTTTGATAGCGTCCGCGTTCAAGGTGGCAGTTGTTTCTTCTACCTGAATATCCGAAATATTCAGATCGGCTTTCCGGAGCAAGGCGACTACATTTTTTTTATTGATTTCTTTCGATTCTATTTTGCTGGATACAAAACCGAACAGATCGGTTTTGGGCGTGACCAGCGGCAACATAACCTTTTTAAACCATTCCGTCACTTCTTGCAATTCCTTAAAGTCGATGTTCGTTTTTTGGAACCCCCCTAGTACGGTGTTATTCCACAAGGTGTTGGCTTCCAGAGAATTCATGAATTCTTTTTTCAAAGAGATTTTGCTTCCCAAGGAAATCGAGGCAAGCTGTTTTTCCATATCCGTAGAGCGTTCGTATACTAACGCTTTATGGGGGTTGAAAGAATATAGTTTTTCCTTTTCGACGGCTTTCTTCGTCAGTTGGACCTCATACCGGTACCTCGCTTCATTCTGGATAAATTCCAAGGTAAAGGAGGTGCTTTTTCCGCTGCTTGTATGGTCTAATAGAAAAGGTTCGAAATGCAAGGTGTCGTCTTTTTTGGTGAGGGGGCGGAGGACGGCTCTCCGTAAAAAATTGAGCGACTGTAACACGGTGGTCTTTCCTGAGGCATTGGCGCCGTAGATCATTCCCAGTTTCAACAAACGAATGGATCTTCCTTTACCATAGGTTGCGGGAATGATGTAATATTTTTCAAAGTCGTTCGAGTCGGTAGCCTCAAAAGATAAAGTGACCGTATCTTTGATAGAGCCAAAGTTCTCAACACTGAAATTTATGATCATATTTATCCCGTATTTTACTGTTTACCGGCAAATATAACTATAAAAATAAGATGACGGGATATTTTTCATCTTGAAAAAGAACCTCCTTTTTCACCTCGGCCCATAAAAAAAGAGAATAAGTAAACCTTATTCTCTTTTTACGAGCGGAAGACGGGGCTCAAACCCGCGACCCTCAGCTTGGAAGGCTAATGCTCTATCAACTGAGCTACTTCCGCAAAAACTGTTTCCAGTATCTTTTTTACAATCCCTGCCGCTACGAGCAAGAAGGTGGGCAGTGATGGATTCGAACCACCGAAGGCGAAAGCCAGCTGAGTTACAGTCAGCCCCATTTGGCCACTCTGGTAACTGCCCCCTTGTTTTTAATTGCAGTGCAAAGGTACGATTAATTTTGTAATTTGCAAGAAAAATCGATCATTTTTATAGCTGTTACCGCAGCTTCATCTCCTTTATTTCCGTACTTGCCACCCGCCCGGTCTTCCGATTGCTGCATCGTATCGGTAGTTAACAAACCGAAAATGAAAGGAATATCATACATCAGATTCAGCTCCGTAATGCCTTGCGTAACGCCTGAACATACGTAATCGAAATGAGGCGTGTCGCCTCTTACCACGCATCCCAAAGCAATGACGGCATCCAAATCTTTGCTTTCGGCCAGTTTTTTCGCGCCGAAAGTAAGTTCGAAGCTGCCCGGTACGCGGCTTACGTAAATGTTTTCCGGCTTCACTCCGTGTTTCTCCAGGGTATTGCAGGCCCCTTCCAGCAGTTTTTCGGTAATATTCTTATTCCATTCCGCTACCACGATTCCCACCGCCATATCCGAAGCATCGGGTACGCTATGGAAATCGTAATCTGATAAATTCTGATAAGCTGTTGCCATAATTCATGTATTAAAAGAAAAGGATGCCTTGTAAAAAACGAGACATCCTCTTATGGGGGTGATTATACGATTATACGCTGTCTTTTTAGTTGGCCGATGCGGAAGCACGGGTGATGTATTTGTCGATATCGGCAGCTTCCACGCTGGTAAAGTAATTGTCTTTGATAGCCGTGTAGGCCTTTACCGCGTCCTTGTATTGTTTGAGGCTTTCGTAAGCGATGCCGGCTTTTTTCAGGTAAACCGGGCTGATTACTTCGTTGGCGGCTTCCTTGGCAGCTTTTTCGAAGTAGCTGATGCCTTTCTGCGTATCGCCCAGATTGACATAGCAATCGCCGATCAGGCCGGTGATGGCCGGAGAAACCATTTGGTCTTTTCCGCTGAACGATTTCAGCATATCGAGGGCTTTCTGGGTATCGCCCATTTTGAAGTAGCAAATGCCGGCGTAGGCTTTAGCCAGGTTGCCGGCGTCGGTGCTGCCGTATTGGTCGATGATGGCTTCGAATCCTTCGTAATCGGCTCCGTTGCCGTTCAGGGCCAGCGCAAACGAATCTCTGGCGAAATATTGCTCGCCTTTAAACAGGGCGGCCGAAGCTTTCTTTTGCTGCGGATTCAGATAAAAGTTCTTGATGCCGAGGACGGCTCCAACCACGATCGCGATCGCGATGATACCGTAAATGATTTTCTTTGAATTGTTTTCGATGAATTGCTCCGATTTGGATACAATTTCTTCAACTTCTAACTCCGTGTTGGTGTCCTTTCCTTTAGTAGCCATAATGTGTTATCGTTATTTTATTAATTTTATCACTGATTCTGATGCCGTTGGCAATTCAAAGCGCAAAAGTAGTTTTTTTTGCCGATATAATCTATACTTCGAACTATATTTTTTAATTTTGTGCGATCAATACGGTACAGATGATACTCAAGAAGCTTTCTATTCTCAATTACAAGAATATTTCCCATTCGGAAATCGGTTTTTCTCCCAAGATGAACTGCTTTTTCGGCAATAACGGGATGGGAAAAACGAATCTGCTGGATGCTATCCATTACCTTTCGTTCTGTAAAAGCCATATCAATACGCCTGACAACCAGATTATTCGTTCGGACGAAGAGATATGCGTGGTGCAGGGCTTGTACGATTACGAGGGGCGCGACGAGTCTATTTTTTGCGCTATCCGGCGGCGTCAGCGGAAACAGTTCCGGCGCAACAAGAAAGAATACGACAAGCTGTCCGACCATATCGGGTTGTTGCCGCTGGTGATGGTTTCGCCGGCCGATTCCGATTTGATACGGGGGGGAAGCGACGAGCGCCGCCGTTTCCTCGACTTGATTATTTCCCAACAGGATAAGATTTACCTGCATGGGCTGATTCAGTACAACAAGGCCTTGCTTCAGCGTAATACGCTTCTGAAAGAGCAGTGTACCGATGCTTCTCTTTATGAGGTGCTGGAAATGCAACTCGGCATGTACGGGCGGATGGTGTACGAAAAACGCCGTGCGCTGGTAGAGGAGTTTACTCCTTTGTTTAATGAGTATTATCAGACCATTTGCCGCTCGACCGAGCAGGTGGGATTGCATTATATTTCCGCTTTGGAGACGACGGATTTGCCCGAGGTATTGCTGGCTAATCGCGAACGCGACCGGATTTTGGGTTATACTTCCTCCGGCGTGCATAAGGATGAGCTGGAAATGACCTTGGACGGGGCTTTGATTCGCCGGGTAGGTTCGGAGGGGCAAAATAAAACCTATCTGATTGCCTTGAAGTTGGCACAATTTATGTTTCTGGCCCGCAAAGGGCAGACTACGCCTATTTTGTTGCTCGACGATATTTTCGACAAGCTCGATGCCGCACGGGTGGAGGAGATTATTAAATTGGTGAGCGGTAACGATTTCGGGCAGATTTTCATAACGGATACCAACCGGAAGTATCTGGACGAGATTCTGGCGGCGATGGATCATGCCTATGCCTTGTTCCGGGTGGAAAAGGGCGAGGTTTATCCGCTTGAAGGTTCGGAGGGTACGGTGTATGCCTTGGCAGAGGGAGCCGGCGGAGGGGAAGAAATCCCGTCCGGGATGGTGGCGGATACGGCCGGGGAGGATACTCCGGCGCATTTGGCGACTGAAGGAACGGAAGGAAAAGCCGCCGCCGGCGTGCAGGCGGATGACGAGGGAAGTACCGTTGCCGAAGAGGGTTCTTTGGAAGAGAAAACGCCGGGTAGCGACAGGGAATTTCCGGTATTGCCGGAAGAAAGGACGGAAGGATGAAAAGAAAGAACACCCAGCTTTTAGGCGAAGTGCTCCGGGATTTTTTCGAAGATCATACCGAACTGTATGAGAAAATATTGGAAATCCGCGTGCAGCGGGGCTGGGGGGAGA
Organism: Tannerellaceae bacterium; assembly: GCA_048465615.1. Taxonomy (GTDB): domain Bacteria; phylum Bacteroidota; class Bacteroidia; order Bacteroidales; family Tannerellaceae; genus Parabacteroides. The sequence goes on along the minus strand of DBFWLD010000019.1, from coordinate 38,031 downwards.
TTCTGGGGCCGATGGTGATGCAATATACCCGGAATGTGTATGTGAAAGACCGGGTGATGTATGTGTCTCTTACCTCTTCGGTGCTCCGTAGCGAGTTGGTGCTTTGTCGCGACCGGCTTCTCAGAAGCCTGAACGAATATGCAGGCTCGGCCGTGCTCCGCGACCTGGTAATCCGATAGGGGAGGGGCCGGTTAGGAGGAAGCCGTAGGGTTGAGTATCCTCTTTCCGGAATTTTTTTCCTCGGTTGTGTTTTTGTTCTCCTTATTTTTTATTCGAAAGGGCGTTTCTGCCCGATAGCCTTGCCATCGGCAACCTCTATCTTCAGGGAATGAAAGACGTCGTTTCGTTTTCGGAAATCACCAGGTTCATCTTCCGGTCGAAAGGTTCCGCAGGAATTTCGTCGAAAAGCTGGAAGTCGAAACAGATTCCGATTTTGGGCGTCTTCCATTCGGAGAGTAGCCGGTCATAGTAACCTTTGCCGCGTCCGAGCCGGTTGTTTTTCCGGTCGAAGGCTATGCCGGGCACGATGATCAGATCCAGGGTTCCGGCGGTAGTTTCCGGCGTGGGCGACGCCTCTTCCGTGGGTTCGAGAATGCCGAAAGAGCCGGTTTTCAGCCGGTCGTTTCCCAGGTAGGGCAGCAAACGAAGATTGTCTCCTTCCACTACCGGCAGATAGAGGGTCTTTTTATCCTGCCATTTCTCGATAAAAGCCGCAGTCTGTACTTCCCCCGGCAGGGCGTGGTAAAGGGCCACGCGCGAAGCGGCCCGGAACAGGTGGGTCTGTTCCAGGCGTTCGAGTATCGTTTCCGATCGTTCAGACAGTTGTATCTTCGAATAGGATTTCTTTCGCAAGGCCATATCTTTCCTGAGGGCTTGCTTGGCTATATAGGTTTCCATCCGCTTGTTTTTTTACGGTTTCTGTGTCCGGAAAGGCTTTTCCCGCTTTCAATAAGTCGATAGCGCGTTTAAGCGTTACGTCGTCTTTCAGGAAGATGGGATAAAAACCGGCTTCGTCGAAGAAATTTCGTACGATATAGGCTTGCAACTGGTTCTCGATCAGAGGGCCGGAGATGGCAATCAGGGTAGGACGCTTCCGGATGCCTTTGGTTGCGGCGAAATTGGTGAAATCCGTCAGCAAAGGTTGTTGCTTGAGGTAAGCATATAGCTCTTCCCAGGTTTTGAACGAGGCCAGCTTTTCCCGGTTGCGGTCGGAATATTCGAGAGCATACAGATAGAGTACGCCGTTATTGATGACGTTCGAATAGTAGGAAGTAATGCCGCTGGTATCCCGCGGGATGAAAATGTCGGGCATAATGCCGCCGCCGCCGTATACGGTACGGCCTTTCACGGTCTGGTATTTAAGCGAATCGTCCATCTTGATGCTGTCGGCCGAATCGAATTCGCCGTGTAGATAGCGATTGTATATATCCTGGTCGTATTCGTCGTTTTTCCCCATTTCGTAACTTTTCTGAATGCACCGGCCCGAGGGGGTGTAGTAGCGGGCGATGGTCAGGCGCAAGGCCGAACCGTCGCTCAGGGCGATTTGGGTTTGCACCAGTCCTTTGCCGTAGGTACGGCGTCCGATAATCAGGCCCCGGTCGTTATCCTGTATCGCGCCGGCGAAGATTTCGCTGGCGGAGGCCGAGATCTCGTCGGTCAGCACGATAATCGGAGCTTCTTTGCAGGTTCCCGTGCCGTTGGCGTAAACATCGGCCCGGGGGAAGGTTTTGCCTTCGGTGTAAACGATCAGCCGTCCTTCGGGCATGAATTCGTTAATCATATTGATGGCAGCTTCCATATAGCCGCCCGTGTTGTTGCGCAGGTCGATCACGAAGGCGTTGCAACCTTTTTGTTTGAGTTCCGCAATGGCGGTGATAAATTCATTGTACGTATTGCGGGCGAATTTGCTCACCTTGATGTAGCCGATGCCTTCGGCGGCTTCGTAGGCTACGTCTACCGAATGTACCGGGACGTCGCCGCGGGTGACGTCGAAATAAAGCAGGTCGGGTTCATTGCCTCGTTTTACGCCCAGCTTGACGGTGCTGTTTTTGGCGCCGCGCAGGGTTTTCATGATTTTGGCCTGGCTGGTCTGGTTGCCGGAATAAACGGAGTCGTTGATGGTGATGATGCGGTCGAAGGGCAGCAGGCCGGCTTTTTCGGCGGGGCCGCCGCTGATGACGTTGATAACCAGGATCGTATCGGTTTGCATATTGAACGATACGCCGATACCGCTGAACGAGCCTTCCAGTTCTTCGTTTACCATCGAAGCGTCTTCGGCCGGGATGTAGACGGAATGGGGGTCGAGTTCGCTGAATATTTTCGGAATGGCGCCCTCTACCAGATCGGTCATATCGACGGTGTCGACGTATTGTTCGTCGATAATGTCGAGGATGGCGTTGAGTTTATTGCCGCTCGGATAGGTGCGGTGTTTTCCTTTATTGAGCGACAGGTAATGGTTGCCGATGAAAATACCCAATGCGATGCTGCATGCGATAATCACGGGCAACCATACGGTTAGTTTTTTATTTTTGTCCATATGAACCTCTCTTTATGCTTGTATTTCAATATAATCTACTATAACACCTGCGCGCTTTAATAAGTTGCAGCCTTCGTCGGTGCGGTATTTTTCACTGTATACCACGCGTTTGATGCCCGATTGGATGATGAGTTTCGAGCATTCGATGCAGGGGGCCGAAGTAACGTATATCGTGGCTCCCTTGCTGCTGTTTGACGAGGCGGCTACTTTGGTGATGGCGTTGGCCTCTGCATGTAATACATAGGGTTTGGTAACGTTGTTTTCGTCTTCGCAAACGTTTTCGAAGCCGGCGGGCGTACCGTTGTATCCGTCGGAAATAATCATCTGGTCTTTTACGATCAGCGCGCCTACCTGGCGACGTTTGCAATAAGAGTTTTCGGCCCAGACGGCGGCCATCCGGAGATAACGTTTATCTAATTCGAATTGTTTGTCTGTTTTTTCACACATCACGCATTTTTTTAGCAGTGTATTCAGGGCTCAAAAGTAGTGAATATTTGATAGAATAAAGAGGGGCGCCCCCTATATTTTTGCTTTGGGGGCGCAGGAGCGGCCGGAATCAGGAAGGTTTTTTTATTCCGCTTCTTACCAAGAGGGCTTCAATGGAGGGTTCCTGGCCGCGAAAGCGTTGATAAAGCACGGCCGGGTCTTCCGTTCCTCCTTTCGACAGAATGTGTTGGCGGAAAGAGGCGGCTATTTCCCGGTTGAATATGCCGGCGGTCTTGAAGGCGGCGAAGGCGTCGGCATCGAGTACTTCGGCCCATTTGTAGCCGTAGTATCCGGCGGCGTATCCTCCGGAGAAAATATGGCCGAAATTGCTGCTCATCAAACTTTCGTCTATTTCGGGCAGCAGGGAGGCTGGCGCCCAGGCATTTTTCTCGAAAGCTTTTACATCGCCTTCGAAAGGTCGGGTCAGCGTATGCCAGGCCATATCGAGCAGCCCGAAACTGATCTGGCGGCAGCCTTGATAACCGACGTTGAAGTTGGCTGCGTCGATAAGTTGACGGATGGTTTCTGCGGGGATTTTTTCGCCGGTTTCATAATGTACGGCTATCTGGTCGAGAAAGGCTTGTTCGGTCAGCCAGTTTTCCATCAGTTGGGAGGGAAGTTCCACAAAGTCGCGGTATACGCTCGTGCCCGAGAGGCTGGCATAGGTGCTTGCAGCCAGCATTCCGTGCAAGGCATGGCCGAATTCGTGCAGGAAAGTATTTACTTCGTCGAAGGTGAGCAGCGACGGTTGGGTTTCTGTGGGCCTGGTAAAGTTCATCACGATAATGATATGGGGGCGATGGTCTGTGCCGTCTTCCGTTTTGTATTGCGACCGGATGCTGTTCATCCAGGCGCCCGATTGTTTGCCCGGGCGAGGGTGGAAGTCGGTATAGAGCACAGCGAGGAAGGAGCCGTCGGCATCGTATACTTCGTATGCTTCTACTTCGGGGTGATAAACCGGGATAGTGTCATTTTTCCGGAAAGTTAGCCCGTAAAGCTGGGTGGCGAGGCCGAAAACGCTTTGGCGGACGTTTTCCAAACGGAAGTAGGGGCGTGTCATTTCGTCGTTTACCTGAAAACGGATGTCTTTTAGTTTTTCGGCATAATAGCTCCAGTCCCAGGGCATAAGTCGGAAGTTCGTTTGTTCGGTGCCGGCGGCGAAGCCTTCCAGGGTGGCATATTCCCGGTCGGCGGCCGGCTTGTAGGCTTCCAGTAGCTCGTCGAGTAGCTGATATACGCGCTCGGGGGTTTTGGCCATTGTATGGGTAAGCCGGTAGGCGGCGTAAGTGGCATATCCCATCAGCCGGGCGATAGCCAGGCGTGTATTTGCAATCCGGCGGATAATGGCTTTGTTGTCGAACTCGTTGTCGTTGTTGCCGATCGCTGCGTAGGCGCGGTACATTTTTTCGCGCAGGTCGCGTCGCCGGGCATATCGCATGAAGGGGATGTAGCTGGGGGCCGAAAGAGTGAACAGCCAGCCGGTTTTGCCTTTTTCTTTAGCATTCTGCGCCGCCGCTTCTCGTAGGCTTGCCGGTAGCCCGGCTATTTCGTCTTCCCCGGTAAGCAGGAGTTCGAAACGGTTCTTGTCTTTCAGGGCGTTTTGCTCGAATTCCAACGTGAGCAGATTTAAGTCGGTACTAAGTTTACGGTAGGTTTCTTTGTCGGCAGCCGACAGGGTAGCGCCTCGTTTTTTAAAGGCTTCATAGGTCTCTTCCAGGAGTTTGGCCGATTCTACGGAAAGGCCTAGCTGGTCTTTCTGGTTATATACAGATTGTATCCGGTTGAAGAGTTGTTCATTCAGATAGATGGAGTTGGAACTCTCGGTCAACCGGGGAGAAATACGCTTGGAAATTTCCATCATCTCGTCGTCCGCTTCGGCGTTGAGTACATTGAAGAAGGCTGAACTGACGTCTTCCAGCAGTTGGCCGCTTCTTTCCAGCGCTACGATAGTGTTTTCGAAAGTAGGAGCCTCCGGGTTTCCGGCAATGGCGTCGATTTCTTTTTCCAGTCGGCGAATGCCTTCTTCAAAGGCGGGTTCGTAATGTTCGATACGTATCCGGTCGAAGGGCAAGCTATTGAAGGGGGTATTCCAAGAGGTGAAAAAAGGATTATCAATTGTCTGTGTCATAAGTAATTGTTTCTTTTTTATGATTTATAATTTGTATGCGTTGCTGTGTTAGTTAAGTCTATATGATAAAGCCGGAACTCATATAAACTTTGACCTATTATATAATGTACGCGATAGCTAAAATGTTTATCTCCGGCGGCAGACAGGCTTTTCCTGTCCGGTCAGGATGGGTTCATTGCTGGTCGGGATAGGGCAAGATATAAATGCGCTGGCGTCCGTTGCCGGTAGCAATCAGTTCTCCTTCGGCTACCAGCTCCTTGAGGTCTAGCAAGGCTGTATACCGGGTGCAACCGTTGGTTTGCATACAGGCCGTACAACTGATGCTGAAGTGTTTCCGCGCATAATTCAGTATATTCGACTTGCGTTCCGAGGCTTCCAGTTTAGGGTTCGTATCTCGTACCACTTCTTCCAGGGTAGCTTTTTGTACCTCCTTTTTCAGCCAGGGAGAACAGCGGTAACTAATTGTATCGATTTGAATATCGAGTTGTTTTTTTCCCTGCGAGCCGACATATTCCTTGCTTCGCAGGGTAGGCGTAAAATGCCCTAGCCCGCTGAGTTCGAGGCTATTTCCTTCTTTCAGATAGTGGCCCATCCAGTGGGTCAATACTTCGAGCAATTTTTTAACATCCGTAGAAGAGAAGGAAGTATGTTCAGATACTACCTTACATAAAAATTCCGTATCTTTTGTCCCTTGCGGGATGACCCGCGCATGTTGGTTTGTTTTGTTATTTTTTCTTCCGGAAGGGGCAGGCGTTTCGTACAATGCGTATTTAATGCTCATTTTCAAATATATGTTAGTAGGTTGTTTTTGGATTCTCGTTCCTTCTCTATGCCTTTTCGTCCGACGTATATCGAATTTATCTTCTATGTATGTAGAGCGTATGCAATACATCTGTTTTGTGTCTTTTGGATATATGTCGAATAAGTTTTACTTTATATGCAAATGTAAGGAATATTTTAACTAAAAAATGTATACATTTGAGTTTAAATTAAAATTAGTCGTATATTTATCAAATCAAACTGAAAGAGAAATGCGGAAATATGGTGTTATTAGGGTAGTTGTTTTGCTTGTGCTCGTTGCACTGGCCTATGCTTGTGGACGGAAAGGGGTAGATATTCCCCAGCTTCTCCAGGCGGACAGGCTTATGGAAGAGCACCCCGATAGTGCATTAGTCATTTTGGAAAGCCTCACCGGCACTGAAAACTTCACCCCGGAATCAAAAGCATTCTATTGCCTGCTTTTGACGGAAGCAAAAGACAAAACATTTGCCGTCCACGAATCGGATTCTTTGATCCGCATCGCAGTCGATTACTACGAACATTCCGACAACCTCCTCCACAAAGCCAAAGCCTGGTTCTACTGGGGCCGTGTAAACCAGGATTTGCTCAATGCTGAAAGAGCTTTGGACTGTTACCTTCAAGCTTTACCTTATGCGGAAGAGGGGAAGTTCTATAAGCTCCTAGGATTAATATCTAATTATATTGGTGATTTGTATAGAAAATTGGAAGTATATGATAAAGCTTTGTTATATATGAAGATCTCGTGTAATGTTTTTGAATTAGCGAAGGATACTATAAATATTCCTTATGGCTATAGAAATTATGGTAGAGCTTTTATGTACAACGAAGATTTTGATAGTGCTCTTATATATTATAACAAGGCATTAAGTTTTGCGGAAAATTGTAATATGGTAGAGATAAAAGCCACTATTTTGAATGACTTAGGAGCTTTGTATGGTTCGTTGGGGGAATATACGAAAGCAATAGAAATGATTCGTAATTCTATAGAATTAAAGAAGGAAAACCAAAGATATTCAGGTTATTTGTCATTAGCAAGATTGCTATATGAAACAAATTATTTAGACTCTGCAAATTATTATTTAGGTTTGGCATTACCTTCGCCCAATATATATGTACAAGAGGGGGCGTTTGACTATAAATATAAGGTTGCAGTTTCTCAAAAAAAATATCAAGATGCAATATTTTACAATGAAAGACATTTAATTTTGAGAGATAGCATCACTAGAAAAGCACAAAAAGAAAAAATTCTAGGTGTAACTTACCAATACAAGCAACGTGAAATAGAAAATGAGATGAGGCAACATGCCGCGCGAGAACGCTTGATTTATCTATGTTGTATTTTTGTACTGCTAACTATCACAGCCATTGGTTTCTATTTATATAAACGTAATCGGTTGAAACATTTACAGCTGTTGCGCTTAAAAGAAATACGAATCCAACAAGAAAAGGAGCTTCGTTATCAAAGTTTAGAACAGATTGAGCATAATCGGCTGTTAATAGAGAGCAATAAAGCAAAATTAATTAGCCAAGAGTTGGAATTACAGATTGCCCAACGTGATTTACTTTTGTATAATACCAATTTGTTGAAGGCTGAGAACGAAGTGATTGCTTTAAGGAGAGAGGAACTAGCTTTTCGTAATAGACTTTTTTCTCAAACAAAACTGTATGAGAAAATAAAATGTGCAGGAGTTGATACCCGTAAAAAAGATATTGAATGCACACCTTTCAGTTTAAAAGATTTTCCTATGTTGGTATGTCAATTGAATGAGCTTTACAACAATTTTACTCTTCGATTGAATAAAGCTTATCCTAAATTGAAGGAGCGAGATATTGAAATATGTTGTTTGGTGAAGGCTGGAGCGAAGACGGGTAATATAGCTTCTATTATTGCCATGACCCCAAATGCCGTTACTAAAAAGAAAAGGCAAATTTTAGAAAAAATGGAGATTGTAGATGAAAATGTTACTTTGGATCAATTTCTTGCTACCTATTAAAGAAAGGATTGTTTTTAGATATGATGTTTTTAATTAATATGTTGATTGCTAGATTATTATAATGTTGGTGCATAGTGGTAATGGATTGGTTTTTATTGGGAGCTACGTGAAGAAATTGATATATTTGCAGTGTGAATTTACAAATTTTTATTTATTATATGGAAATCAAAGTGAAAGTGTTGATGTTTTATAGTGTGCTATTAGTTTGCTTATTTTCTATATTTCCTGTGTCGTATGTAAAAGCAGCTATGCACAAAGAAAATTTACCTTTAGAAGGACAGTTAGACCAAGATGGTCCGCGCTCTATTGACCCTACCCAGCCTGTGCAGGCTTTCTTGGATGAGCAGAGCGTAAGTGTGGAATTTTATCGCTATGTTCCGAATGTGACGATAAGCATTAAAGACAGTGATAATAATGTAGTCTATACAAAGACATGTTCGGCTCCCGAAGTTGAAGTCATTTCTTTGACCGGTTTTGAAAGCGGATCTTATACGCTGGAACTTAGAACCGAGAGAGGCGGATATATGTATGGCACATTTCTCTATGTCTATTAATCAAGATATAATAAAAAGGTTTGAATATATAATGTGAGAAGTCCATACTCACTCTTGTCGGGAAGACAAGGCTTACATAATAGTTTTTTTATTATTTTGAGGTATTTGCATTAATTTTTTAATCAACAGCAGGGCGGTAACAACCAAAACACCTAACATCCTTATTTCCTTTCAGGCCGCTCTGCTGTTGTCCTTTTCTTTTCTAATCTTTATACTCTTATTTTGTTTCAACCATACGTATATTTCTGCGGTTTCAGTTCTCTACTTTCCACAGAGAACTCCTACTAATCTTATATAAAAAAAGCTTTTTTTAGCCGGATACGTACAAGCAGATTGTTTTTAGAAAGACCGTTTTGCTTAACTTCTTGAAATATACAAGATTAAATATGTTTTTAAAGACAAAATGGATTGAATTATATTGGGTCGAGAAGTTGGAAATGGGTAAGTTTGCAGTATGAAATTCTTTTTGCTTCCTGAAAAGCAAGATTGAGAGCGGCTGATAGCTTTATCCTTTGATGATGATCTTCACCCTTTGAATTTCTTGTTTTAAAGGAAAGCAGCTAGACGAAAAGAGATTTTGCCAAAAAGAGGAATAATTCGATTAGGAAGATCGATATTTGACGCGTCTTATTCCACCTGGCAAGATCGTATTATATGAATGTTCAGTTATAAATATCAATACCGGTCACTAAAAGATTATTTCTGGAAGTGATGGTACATTTTGTCGGGAGACAAGGAAAAGAAAATGGAAAAATGATTTTATTATTTCGAGGATTGCCTTAATCCGAGCAACAGCAGGGCGGTGACAACCTAAAACTAATGACATCCTTATTATTTCGGGCCGCCCTGACTGTTGTTTTTTTCTCTGCCCCCTCTTCCTTGAGCGTATTTTCATCGATTTATTATATAAGTGAAGGAGCTGCTTGGCTCGTATGAAACCGTTGCCGGAAGATGGCAGCAACTGTCTACGCCTCCGCTCACGATTGCCGGCTGAGCAAGAAAAATGAAACTTTTTTTGAACAAATTAGTATAAAACTTTTTTATATGGGTGTACGCATATACTACGGCTAACAAACACGAGACGTTGATTTCTGAGCTGTCAATAAGATACTCCCTGACAATTAACCAAATTTTATGTGTTTGATAACACACGTATAAAGCATATTTTTTAATAACTTATTGTAAATCAATGTGAAATAGGAAGCGTTAGGATCAGATTTCTAAATAAATATGAAACCCAGTTTGTTTTTTTAGTTTTTAAGTAATACATTTGATTCTCAATAGAAATTTACATTTTGATAGAAAAAGCAATAACTTAAAACCCAAATACACGTATGAGTTATCTTAATTTTGACAAAACAGTAATGATAAACCTGGAAGAGTCGCTGACTCGTGAAGTGCTCCGTACAAACCGGTTAGGGGCCTACCACTGCACTACTGTTGTTGATTGTAATACCAGGAAATACCACGGACTCCTCGTGATGCCGGTACCCGCGATTGACGATGATAACCATGTACTGTTATCTTCCTTCGATGAAACAGTAATTCAACATGGCGCCGAATTCAATCTCGGACTACATAAGTATCAGGGAAACAATTTCAGCCCCAAAGGGCATAAGTACATTCGTGAATATAGTTCGGACACTGTGCCCCGGACAGTCTACCGGGTGGGCGGCGTAATCCTTTCCAAGGAAAAAGTGTTCTCGTTGTACGAAAACCGTATTATGATTAAGTATACGCTTGAAGACGCTCATTCCGCCACCACGCTCCGCTTTCGTCCCTTCCTGGCTTTCCGCAGCGTAAAGGAATTGACCTATGCCAACGGCAATATCAATACGTCCTATACTGAAATACCCAATGGTATAAAGATGTGCCTTTATCCAGGCTATCCGGAACTTTACATGCAGTTCAGCAAGAAAGTAAAATTCGTATATGAACCCTATTGGTACAACGGCATCGAATATCCGAAAGAACAGGAAAGAGGCTATCCTTATCAGGAAGACCTGTTTGTGCCCGGCTATTTTGAAGTTCCGATCAAGAAAGGGGAGACGATCCTGTTCAGCGCCGGCGACGGCTCGGTGACTACCACCAAACTGAAAAGTTTGTATGAAAACGAGGTGCTTGCCCGTACGCCCCGTACCAGTTTCTATAACTGTCTGAAAAACTCCGTACAGCAATTCTACTTCCGTCCCAAAGAACAAGACGCCTATCTGCTGGCGGGTTATCCTTGGTTTAAGGTACGTGCCCGCGATCTTTTCATCGCTCTTCCCGGCTCCACGCTTTCGATTGACGACCCGGTACGTTTTGAAAAAATTATGCACACGGCCATGCCGGCTTTGCGCAACTATATGAAAACCGGTCAACTGGATGCCGTGATCCGCGAGATCGAACATCCGGATGTCATGCTTTGGGCCATCTGGGCCATCCAGCAATACGCCAAAGCCGTCGGTGTGGAACGCGCTAAAGAATTGTATTACGATTTCGTAGCCGAGATTATCGACTATCTGGCCGGCCAGCAACATCCCGATATGAAATTGATGGATAACGGACTGCTTTTTGCCGACGGCCGCGACAAAGCCATCACTTGGATGAATGCTACCGTAAACGGTAAACCCGTGGTGCCGCGCTCGGGCTATATCGTAGAGTTTAACGCCTTATGGTACAACGCCCTCTGTTTCTTTACCGAGCTGGGCGGCGGCGCGCCTATCGATAAGATCGACAAAATCATTAAGTCAGTTGAAAAATCCTTCCCCGAAGTTTTCGTCAACGGGTTTAACTATCTCTTTGACTATGTGAACGGTTCCTTTGTGGATTGGAGCGTACGGCCCAATATGATTTTTGCCGTTTCGCTGCCTTATTCGCCGCTGAGCCGCATGCAAAAAAGAGCCGTCCTCGATATTGTTACCAAAGAATTGCTTACGCCCAAAGGTATCCGCTCGCTGAGCCCGAAAAGCGAAGGCTATAAGCCCTACTATGTAGGCCCGCAATACGAACGCGACCTGGCTTACCATGAAGGTACGGCGTGGCCCTGGTTACTGGGCGCTTACCTGGAAGCCTATTTGCGCGTCTTCGGAAAAAGCGGCGTGTCGTTTGCCGAACGCATGCTTATCAGCATGGAAGAAGAAATGAAGAACCATTGCATCGGGACCATCGCCGAACTCTTCGACGGGAACCCGCCCTTCACCGGACGCGGAGCCATCTCCTTTGCCATGAATGTAGCCGCTATCCTCCGGGTAGTCGATTTGTTGAAAAAGTATAACGCCGAATAAAACACTACGTACTATATGAAAGCTTTAATGTTTGGATGGGAATTCCCTCCGCATATTTTAGGAGGTCTGGGAACAGCCAGTTTCGGGCTTACAAGAGGTATGGCCATGCAACCTGACATGGATATTACTTTCTGTATACCCAAACCCTGGGGAGATGAAGATCAGAGCTTCCTGAAAATCATCGGTCTTAACAATGTGCCGATTGTTTGGCGCGATGTCGACATGGACTATGTCGGAAAACGGGTAGGCAAGTTTATGGATCCTCAGAAATATTACGATTTCCGCGACCATATCTATGCCGATTTCAGTTATCGCCACGTCAACGACCTGGGATGTATGGAATTTTCGGGCCGTTACCCCGACAATCTGCTGGAAGAAATCAATAACTACTCGATCGTAGCAGGCGTAATAGCCCGCACCGAGCAATACGACATCATTCACGCTCACGACTGGCTGACTTATCCGGCGGGCATCCATGCCAAGAACGTCAGCGGCAAGCCTTTGGTGATTCACGTGCATGCTACCGATTACGACCGCAGCCGCGGAAACGTCAATCCCGACGTGTACGCCATTGAAAAGAACGGCATGGACAATGCCGACCATATCATCACGGTCAGTAACCTGACACGCCAGACAGTGATAGAAAAATATCACCAGGATCCCGGCAAAGTAACCACCGTGCACAATGCCGTGGAGCCTTTAAGCCCTGAAATTCTGGCTATTCAGGATAAAAAAGGCGTGAAAGACAAGGTTATCACCTTCCTGGGACGTATCACGATGCAGAAAGGGCCGGAATACTTTGTAGAAGCAGCCGCCAAGGTATTGGCGAAAGCCCCGCACGCCCGGTTTGTAATGGCCGGCAGCGGCGATATGATGAACCAGATGATCCGTCTGGCCGCCGCCCGCAACATTTCCGACCGATTCCATTTTACCGGCTTTATGAAAGGAAAACAGGTGTACGAAGTGCTGAAATCCAGCGATGTATATGTGATGCCGTCGGTGTCGGAACCGTTTGGAATCTCCCCCCTCGAAGCTATGCAATGCGGTGTACCGAGCATTATTTCCAAACAATCCGGGTGCGCCGAAATTCTCGATTATGCCGTGAAAGTGGATTACTGGGACATCGAGGCTTTGGCTGATGCCATGTATTCCATTATTTCTTACCCGGCCATGCACGAATTCCTGAAAGTGGAAGGAAAGAAAGAAGTAGACAACATCAAGTGGGAATACGCCGGACAAAAAGTCCGCAGAATCTATGATATGGTGATAGGAAATAATTAATAACGACAAGACAAAATTAAAAACAAACATATTATGAAAACGATCTGCTTTTATTTTCAGATACATCAGCCGTTTCGTCTAAAAAGATACCGCTTCTTCGATATTGGAAACGACCACTACTACTACGATGATTTCCAGAATGAGGAAATTATCCGCCGGATTGCCGAACGTTGCTACCTGCCGGCCAATAAAGCCATTATGGAGATGATTAAAACCAGCGGCGGAAAATTCAAAGCGGCTTTCTCTATCTCGGGCGTGGCATTGGAACAAATGGAAATCTATACCCCCGAAGTAATCGACAGTTTCAAAGAACTCGCTGCCACCGGCAATGTGGAGTTCCTGGCGGAAACCTATGCCCATTCGTTGTCTTCGCTGGGCGATCCGGATGAATTCAAAGATCAGGTAAAACGGCATAAAGAAAAAATCCAGATGCTTTTCGGCGTCAAACCGAAAGTATTCCGGAATACGGAACTGATTTATTCCGACGATATTTCCACGTTAGTATACGAGCAGGGATTCAAGGGAATGCTGACGGAAGGAGCAAAGCATATCCTGGGATGGAAAAGCCCCAACTATATGTATTCTTCCTGCATCCACCCGCAATTGAAGCTGCTGCTTAAAAACGACCGTTTCAGCGAAGACCTGTCCGACCGTTTCAGCAACTATAGCTGGAACGAATATCCGCTGACAGCCGATAAATATATCTCCTGGATCGCCGCCACGCCGGAATCGGAACAGATCATCAATCTGTTTATGAATTACGAAGTATTCGGTTCGCTGCATCCGGCGGAAACCGGTATTTTCGAGTTCTTTAAGGCACTTCCCCGTTTTGCTGCCGAAAAGAATATAAGCTTCTCGACGCCTTCGGAAGTGTTCAGCCTGCTCAAACCGGTAGATTGCATTTCCGTACCTTATCCCATGTCGTGGGTAGACGAGGAACGCGATTGCAGTTCCTGGTTGGGAAATGTGTTGCAACAGGAAGCTTTCCGCAAAATCAACGAAATCGGCGAACGCGTCCGTCTGGGGGACGACCGCCGCATCAAACAGGATTGGAATTATTTGCAGAGCAGCGACCATTTCTACTATATGAGTACGAAACATATGGGCCAGGGCGGGTTCAGCCCTTACGACAATCCTTACGACGCATTCAATAACTATATGAATGTATTGTCGGATTTCATCGTACGTGTGAATGCCCAGTTCCCGGAAACCATCGAAAACGAAGAACTCAACTCGCTCCTGACTACGATCAAGAATCAGGGAGAAGAGATCGAAACACTTCAGAAGGAACTGGATAAAACGAAAAAGAAGACAGCCAAGAAAGCGGCTGCCGAATAAAGACGACCCATAGTCAGTCTTACCCCCTCCCGGATAGGATTTTCATACCCCTTGTTTAAATCATGGCTTTCAAGCAGCCCGGTTTAAACAAGGGCTTTTTAATTACTTGCTACTTTCCCGAAAGCAAAGGAGCGCGGAATTTTCAGGATGGAAATAGCACTTTTTATTGCCGATAGGCACGTTGCAATAAAAAACAGAGAGTGAAAAAATGATAGAAAACAGACCAGTCACCACCTTATTCTTATTAATGTCGGTAGACGGCAAAATAAGTACAGGCGCGGTAGACGACTTAGACGTAGATAAAGATTTTCCCCGCTTGGAAGGCGTACGAGAAGGATTGCACCAATATTATGAAATTGAGCAAACCACGGATTTGTGGTCGTTGAACTCCGGCCGGGTGCAAGAGAAGGTAGGAGTGAACACGGCCCCGCTTCCTGCGAAGAGCAAGGTGAATTTCGTGATCATCGATAACCATCATCTCCACTTTCACGGGATCGAGTATTTTTCCCGGCGCGCTCCCCAGGTGGTGATCGTTACCTCCAACCCCCTTCATCCCGCTTTTAGCCACCCTTTGGCCAATGTCGATATTCTTTATCAGGAACAATTTTCTCCCCGGGAAATGCTGGCCTATCTCTACACCCGATTCGGCTGTAAGCGTCTGACCATCCAAACCGGCGGAACGCTCAATGAAATTTTCCTACGGGAAAAATTACTGGATTATGTCGACGTGGTGGTAGCGCCGGTTCTGATAGGCGGAAAACATACGGCCACGCTTATCGACGGCACTTCACTTATGTCGCCCACAGAATTAGACAAATTAGGAATACTCGAATTAGAATCTTGCGAAAGATTGGAACATTCCTATATTCGCTTGAAGTACCGCATAGTGGGTTGAGACACCTTCCCACCCCTTAAAGACCGGCAAGTCAAAGCCGGGAGCCGCCTCCCGGATTATAAAAATCTCCGCATAAGCACCTTAAAAGCTGTGGAACTTATGCGGAGACCGTATCTAAGATCGTATACTCCTTATGCCGACTCCGGGCGCACGCCGGGATAACCCTGGCCGGGCGCCTCTCTGCCGGCTTACTCGCTCAGCGAATAATCGGCCGATGTAACCACGATCTGGCGAGACTCTTTATCCTTACGGACTTTAACACCGGCCGGCACCATATAATTATTGACAGCCGTCGTTATCGAAACTCCCGTGTAACTATTCTGCGTAGCCGTAACATACACCGGAATCGCCAATAACGATACGTCCTTATCGGGAGCATTCTCTATTTGATATTCCACCAATTTGGACAGATTGCCGAAGGTATAGGCTTGGCTCACCTTGGTGCCGAACCAGGCCGAAGTGAAAGAGGTGATGTTATCGTTTACCTTTCCGTTTTCGAAAAACGACTTTACCGAGTCTTCCGGTAAGATCATCAAATAAGGAATCGGCTGGAAAGCATACTTCCAATCCGCCTGCGGATAGGCTTTGAGCGTAAGCGGCAGGTTATTCAGCACCCTTCCCTTTACGATGGGCGCAATTTCCTTCATCGGAAGCGTAATTTTCAGACATACGCCTGCCGGCGACTTAATATACGCTTCGTTCTCGTTGGGCTGCAACAAAGGCCCCATATCCGTATTCTTGAAGCGACTGAGCTGGATAACTTCCTGAGTGACGTTGAACGATTCTCTTCCCACCACTGCCGAATCCTGTCCGGTCGAGCCTTTGATATAATAATTATAATAGATATTAAGGTAAGAGCTTCTTACATTCAACACATTTCCGGTACCGAACGTGGTGGTAACGTATAAACCCGGAAAAAACTGATTGAACGTTGCCTGGTTTTTAAACGTTTCCGGCCGGTTGATCGTTTCGTCGTAGAAATTTTGTCCGAATTCGCGCGGCACGGGGATGGTTACTCTCGGATTGGCTTTTTCGACATCCGTGGCCTTCTCATTGTAGGCCGTATAGGTACGCATACCCATGCTCTGCTGCATGTCGCAGTACTCGGCGGGATCGAAATTGGTATAATAATCCTTTTTCAGCGGAGACGTCAGCCGGAAAATCTCGGCGCGCATGGGCACCAATGTATCGCCTACCGAACTCTCGTAATAAATTTGAAAATCCACCGAGTCGATACGCCCCTCGATAGGCTTATATTTAAACTGGTAATTGTCCGGACAATAGAACTGGCACATATAGTCCGACTTCAAATTCCCGTACAACGGATCGTAAATTTCTCCCAGCAAAGCCGTATCCGTTTTCGCATACACGCCGTCCATCAGCACCGTCGATACTTCGATATGAAAGGTATCGTTATAAACAGGGATTCTATCCTCCGGCGGTTGAATACTCGGTCCTACCAAACCCAAATCATCATTACACCCGCCCAGGATAGCTGCCCCCAGGCCGATTCCAAGTATTAAATGCTTGATCTTCATTTCTACGGTATTTATTTTTTAGTGGAGTCCAACACTACATCGTAAAATTCGTTGAATTTGTCGATATAGACGTCGGGCGATTGGTACGGAAGAAAAGGCAGGTCTTTTTTAGCGGAGATATATTCCAGCAATTCCGGCCGGATCGTTTCGCTTCCCTGGATTACCCCGTCGGCAAAATCGATAGCCAACTTGGTAAGCCCTACGAAACTCGTATCCGATTTCAACGCTTTTACATCCGCTTCTTTGGCCCCGTCCATTTTCAATTTGCCCGGGAAATCCTTGCGGAAAGGCGTCTTGAATTCGTCGTCGTAAATGGAGTAGACAATCTTCGCTCCTTTCAGGCAGGGATCGTCGGCATACATGCGTTTGATGTAGAGCGCCGTAAGGGCCGACATCCAGCCGTGGCAGTGAATCACGTCGGGAATCCAGCGAAGCTTTTTAACCGTTTCCAGTACGCCTCTGACGTAGAAGATGGAACGATCGTCGTTATCTTCGAACTCGTTGCCCTCGTCGTCGGTTACGGTAGATTTGCGCTGGAAGAAATCTTCATTGTCGATGAAATACACCTGCATGCGCGCTGACTGAATGGAAGCTACCTTGATAATCAAGGGATGATCCGTGTCGTCGATAATCAAGTTCATGCCCGACAGACGGATCACTTCATGCAACTGATTGCGTCGCTCGTTGATATTTCCGAATTTGGGCATAAAGGTTCTGATTTCGCGGCCTCGCTCCTGAATGCCCTGCGGAAGATTCCTGCAGATCGTAGCAATCTCTGATTCGGGTAGGTAAGGGGTGATTTCTTGGGCTATAAACAAGATTTTTTTTGCATCCATTCTGTCAACTAGTTTTTATAAACACGTCACAAAGATAGCGCAAACCGGGTACAGTAGCAAACTTGTCCAACCGTGCCCAGACGCCCCATCTTCGTTTTTTCTCGGCAAAGATAGTAAATTTCTTTCATTTACGGTAATTATTTAGTTGCTTTGCACCGTCATTAAGCATCTAGGAGATGAAAATAGTAAACAGCATTAAAGAATTGAAGCAATATCTCGCCTCGGAAAAGCGGGATAACAAGCAGATCGGGCTTGTTCCCACCATGGGCGCCTTGCATGCCGGACACCTCAGCCTGGTAAAACGTTGTGTAGCAGAAAACGATGTATGCGTGGTAAGCGTATTCGTGAACCCGACTCAGTTTAACGACAAGCACGATTTGGAAACCTATCCCCGCACCTTGGAACAAGACTGTGCTTTGCTCGAAACTGCCGGGTGCGACTATGTATTCGCCCCCTCGGTAGAGGAAATGTATCCCGAGCCGGACACCCGTACCTTCGATTTCGGAACCGTATCCAACGTAATGGAGGGCGCTCGACGTCCGGGTCATTTCAACGGAGTAGCCCAGATCGTGAGCAAGCTCTTCTACGCCGTAGAACCCGACAACGCCTATTTCGGCGAAAAAGACTTTCAGCAAATCGCCGTCATCCGCGCTATGGTAGCTCAATTGCAGATTCCCGTCCGGATTCACGCCTGTCCTATCCTCAGAGAGGCCGACGGGTTGGCGCTAAGCAGCCGAAATACGCGCCTGACGCCGGCCCTTCGTCAAAAAGCGCCGCTTATTGCCCGTACGTTGAAAGAAAGTATTACCTTTGCAGCCGGAAAAAGCGTGCAGGAAACGATCGGCTACGTGGTCGGAACGATCGACCGCGATCCGGATATGCGCGTGGAATACTATGAGATTGTCGACGGCAACAGCCTGGAACCCATCCGCCAATGGTCGGACACGAATTATCCGGTAGGTTGCATCACCGTATACTGCGGCGATGTGCGATTGATCGACAATATCAAATATTGAAGCCTAATCAATTCAACAAAAAACGATGTTTATAGAGGTAGTTAAATCGAAGATACACCGCGTGACGGTGACGGAGGCCAATCTGAATTACATCGGCAGTATCACCATCGACTCCGATCTGCTGGATGCCGCCAACCTGATACCGAATGAAAAAGTATCGATTGTGAACAACAATAACGGCGAACGTTTCGAAACCTATATCATTGCGGGCGAACGCGGCTCGGGTGTGATCTGCCTCAACGGAGCGGCGGCGCGCAAAGTGCAGCCGGGCGATATTGTCATTATCATGTCGTACGCGCTGATGGATTTCGAAGAAGCTAAAACATTTAAACCGGCCGTAGTGTTTCCCGATACGGCTACCAACCGGCTGATAAAATAACGCTTACCCCATTTCAACGTGGAGATACGCCATACGTTAAAAGCTCGCCGGTAAGTCGGCGGGCTTTTTTGCTTTCCTCAAAGCCGGCCTTCGTGCAAGCCGTCCGTTGGGATTCGCCTACCCGGCTTAGGCCGGAATTACCTTCTTTCGCTTTTCTGAGGCAACGTCTTTTTTGGCCCGACCGGAAAGGTAAAGAAACCGGACGCCTGTTGAAAAGCTTCCTTTTTTTCGCTTTTGAAAACCTATGTAATAGAAACACGATGTATGTACACCTATAAGCAAATCGGCCAAGTAAGCTACCCCATTCTGCTCAGCTTGCTGGCGCAAAATGTCATCAACGTCACCGATACCGCTTTTCTGGGACGCGTCGGCGAAATCGAGCTGGGCGCATCCGCCATGGGCGGGCTCTACTACATCTGCGCCTTCACCATTGCTTTCGGTTTCAGTACCGGCTCGCAGATCGTCATCGCCCGGCGCAACGGCGAGAAACGCTACGACGAAGTAGGCCCGGTTATGATTCAAGGCGTATTTTTTCTCCTTGTCATGGCAGCCGCCCTGTTTGTTTTTTCCCGTTTCTTCGCTTCCGATATACTTCGGATCCTGATCTCGTCGGATACCCTGCTGGATGCCACCGAAGAATTCCTGGACTGGCGCATCTTCGGCTTCTTTTTCTCTTTCATGAGCGTGATGTTCCGGGCCCTCTTTATCGGGATCACCCGTACCAAAGTGCTGACGCTGAATGCCATCTTTATGGCCGTAACCAATGTGGCGCTCGATTACCTGCTCATTTTCGGCCACGGCGGATTTCCCCGGCTGGGCATCCAGGGCGCCGCCATCGCCTCGGTCATCGCCGAAGCCGTGTCCATTCTTTTCTATCTGATCTATACACGGCTTACCGTTCCTATCCGTCTCTATGGCCTCGACCGGTTCCGGTCGTTCGATTTCAGCCTGCTGCGGCGCGTACTCGGCATCTCGGTTTTCACCATGCTCCAGTATTTCCTTTCCATGAGTACCTGGTTTATGTTTTTCGTGGCTGTAGAGCGGCTCGGCCAGCGCGATCTGGCCGTCGCCAACATCGTGCGTAGCGTCTACATCGTTCTGCTGATTCCGGTCAGCGCCCTGGCTACTACCGCCAACTCCTTTGTCAGCAACACCATCGGGGCGGGCCATATCCCGCAGGTTATTCCCACCATCGTGAAAATCGCCCGGTTATCGTTCTACATCATGGCTGTATGCGTAGCCTTCGTTGTCCTTTTCCCCGGCGCCATCTTGTCGGTTTACACCAACGATCCTACCTTGATCGCCGCCTCTATCCCCTCTGTCTACGTTATTGCCGGCGCTATGCTGGTCGGCTCGGTAGGCAACGTGGCATTCAGCGGCGTTACCGGTACGGGCAATACCCGCTCGGCCCTGCTCATCGAGGTGGCGACCTTGGTTTTTTACGCTCTTTACGTATACGTAATGGGCATGCGGCTCCATATGCCGGTAGCCGTCTGCTTCACCACCGAGGTGATCTATTATACCGGTTTGCTGGTAGCCAGCGCCTTTTATTTGAAAAAAGCAACCTGGCAAAACAAAAAGATTTAGAGGTTTCCAACCTTTTTCGTACCTTTGCCCCTCAACCGGAAAAAACGAAAAAAATATAAATACATACACGCATTATGTTTGAGAATTTAAGCGAAAGGTTAGACAGATCGTTTAAACTGCTGAAAGGTGAGGGCAAAATCACCGAAATCAATGTAGCCGAAACATTGAAAGACGTACGCAAAGCCTTGCTCGATGCCGACGTGAACTATAAGGTGGCCAAGCAATTCACCGATACCGTCAAAGAAAAAGCTTTGGGGCAGAACGTGCTTACCTCGGTAAAGCCCAGCCAGTTGATGGTAAAAATCGTACACGACGAGTTGGCCCGCCTGATGGGCGGTACCGCCATCGACATAGACCTGTCGGGTAATCCGGCCGTTATTCTGATGTCGGGTTTGCAAGGTTCGGGTAAAACCACTTTCACCGGCAAGCTGGCCAGCCTGCTGAAAAGCAAAAAGAATAAAAACCCCCTCTTGGTTGCCTGCGACGTCTACCGTCCGGCCGCCATCGAACAGCTTCGCGTACTGGGCGAGCAGATCGGCGTTCCGGTTTACTCCGAACCCGACAGCAAGAACCCGGTAGCCATCGCCCAGAACGCCATCAAGGAGGCCAAGGCCAAGGGCAACGACCTGGTGATCGTCGATACCGCCGGCCGCCTGGCCATCGACGAACAGATGATGCAGGAAATCTCCGCCATCAAATCGGCCATCCAACCCGACGAAACCCTCTTCGTGGTTGACGCCATGACGGGACAGGATGCC
This sequence comes from Tannerellaceae bacterium, assembly GCA_048465615.1. Lineage (GTDB taxonomy): Bacteria > Bacteroidota > Bacteroidia > Bacteroidales > Tannerellaceae > Parabacteroides. Next base: position 16,635 of record DBFWLD010000019.1, on the reverse strand, counting down.
GTGAATACCGCCAAGGAATTCAACGAGCGGCTCGATTTCGACGGCGTAGTGCTCACCAAACTCGACGGGGATACCCGCGGCGGGGCTGCCCTTTCGATCCGCACGGTAGTCGATAAGCCGATCAAGTTCGTAGGAACGGGCGAGAAGATGGACGCGCTCGACGTATTCCATCCCGAACGTATGGCCGACCGTATTCTGGGCATGGGCGACATCGTGTCGCTGGTGGAACGCGCCCAGGAGCAATACGACGAAGAGGAAGCGAAGCGGCTGCAAAAGAAGATCGCCAAGAATCAGTTCGATTTCAACGATTTTATCGCCCAGATCCAGCAAATCAAAAAGATGGGTAACCTGAAAGAACTGGCTTCGATGATCCCCGGCGTAGGCAAAGCCCTGAAAGACGTCGATATCGACGATAACGCATTCAAGAATATCGAGGCGATTATCTATTCCATGACGCCCGCCGAACGTACGAACCCGGCTATTCTGAACGGTTCGCGCCGCCAGCGCATCGCCAAAGGAAGCGGCACGACGATTCAGGAAGTGAACAAGCTGATCAAGCAGTTTGACGAAACGCGCAAAATGATGCGCATGCTCACTACAGCCAAGCCGGGCGGCAAGAAGTTCCCCGCCATCAAGCCTTCTTTCAAACGGTAAATTCATAGGTGTATATTCTAAGCTGAGGAAAATATGGAAGAAATAAAGCATTATCAATTACTCGACGGCAAAGCCGTTTCCGCTCAGATGAAGCAGGAGATGGCCGAAGAAGTGGCCCGCATCAAGGCCGAAGGGGGCAAGGTGCCCCACCTGGCCGCCATTCTGGTAGGCCACGACGGCGGAAGCGAAACCTATGTGGCGAGCAAGGTAAAGACCTGCGGCGAAATCGGCTTCAAATCGAGCCTGATCCGCTATGAAGCGGATGTAACCGAAGAAGAACTGCTTCGCAAGGTAGACGAGTTGAACAATGATCCGGATATCGACGGATTCATCGTGCAGTTGCCGCTTCCCAAGCATATATCCGAACAGAAAATTATCGAAGCCATCGATTACCGCAAAGACGTAGACGGCTTCCATCCCATCAACGTAGGCCGTATGTCGATCGGTTTGCCTTGCTTCGTGTCGGCTACTCCGGCCGGCATTCTGGAATTATTGAAACGCTATCACATCGAAACGCAAGGGAAACATTGCGTGGTGTTGGGACGCAGCAATATCGTGGGCAAGCCGATGGCCACGCTGATGATGCAGAAAGCCTATCCGGGCGACTGCACGGTAACGGTTTGCCATAGCCGTTCGAAGAATCTGAAAGAGATGTGCCTGGCGGCCGATATTATTATCGTAGCCTTGGGCGTGCCCGAGTTCCTGAAAGCCGATATGGTAAAGGAAGGAGCGGTGATTGTGGACGTAGGCACGACACGTATGCCGAGCAGCGTAACCAAAAGCGGCTATAAGCTGACGGGCGACGTGAAGTTTGACGAGGTGGCTCCCAAATGCTCGTATATCACCCCGGTTCCGGGCGGAGTAGGGCCGATGACGATTATTTCGTTGATGCGGAATACGCTGTTGGCGGGCAAGAAAGCCATCTATAAGTAAGAATAATATAGAAAAATGCGCAAAAGGTTTGTATAATCCGATTTTATGCCTATCTTTGCGCCGTCTTAAAGGGATTACTTCTTGAAAAAGACGTATGATGGTGAATGTAGCTCAGTCGGTTAGAGCATTGGATTGTGGTTCCAAGGGTCGTGGGTTCAAGTCCCATCTTTCACCCTCCTTACGGCGGGAAGGTTTACCTGAGAGATTATTTACATGGTGAATGTAGCTCAGTCGGTTAGAGCATTGGATTGTGGTTCCAAGGGTCGTGGGTTCAAGTCCCATCTTTCACCCCTGTTTTAGTAGAAAAGCAAAGAGAGGATATTCCGGAAACGGGGTATCCTTTTTTTTTGTGGGGTGAATTTGGATTCCTTTCTCTCGGCGCGGCTCCTTTCGCAAGTAGCGGATACGGGGTGATTGGGCGAAAAAACCGAGAGAATAAAATCCGAAAAATAGAAGAATCCCGGATAAGAGTTATTGTCATTTTTTTACTGTGCAAAAAAAGGATCGGCATGCAATCCGCATTTCATAAGCAAGAAATGAAAAATGGATGCCGATGAAATTCCGATTACATGCCGATGGAATTTTCCTTTCGTCGCAGTGCTGTTTTTTGCAAACTCTATCTTGTTGATAATAAGTCGACTATGAAAAGTTTCCGAAAAACGGGCTTTTAGACCGGCTTATTGTATTTTTTTTGGGTAATAATCTCTGCTTTCCGGGCGTATTTGGAATAGAGATGACCAACGATAAGAATGCGGGAATAGCCTGCGTAATCGACCAACGGCATTCTTAGCTCGATACCTTTCCTACATGCTTGTTCGGGTATGAGGTTTCTCGGCCGCCCCGGGTTGGTGCGGAAGGGAAAGCGGAGGCTATCGGGTCTAAGATTATTTATAGGCAGAAGGTGAAAAAATAGATTAAATTTTAGTTCTCTAGTAAATGTTTTTTATATATTTGCCTGCAAAGGGAGATGCTAATCATTACTTTATAGAAAAGCTTGCAGACAAAGGAGGATGTGTGAATTTTTTAAAGTAGGATAAGCGTAGGCTTTTCCAAGGGGAAAGGCAAAGGCCGGAGTTAGGAGAGCGAAGAGCAAGGCCGGGCCTCCCTTGCGTCATCGTAATCAAAATTTTAGCTTATGAAACCAAACCGGTTTGACTTGATTTTCAAGCAAGATTTCTTTTTGGCAGGTTGTCAGCCCCTAGATGTCCGGAGATGGTATACTTGGTTGAAAAAGTGGGCGCCCTTTGGTAGGCAGACAGGGGTTCCGGCCGTGTACATACAAAAAATCTACCTTATGAAACGCACAATTCTCAGCCTTTTGTTCTTTTTCTTTTCCCTCGGGTTGCAAGCGCAATCGGTTAAACTTTCCGGGGTGGTAAAAGATGCGGGTACCCGTAAAGGGATAGAAAACGTAACCATACAGCTACACGACGCCGATTCCGTGTTTGTGGAAGGGGCCGTAACCGATAAGGCCGGAAAATTCGAACTTCACTCGGCAAAACCCGGCTCTATCCGGTTGATCGTTTCCTGTATCGGCTACGAGCAGAGTATCGTGCGGTTGGAAAACGGGCAGCAAAATACCGAGATAGGAGAGATTCTGCTGGATGAAACGTCGGAGAGTCTCGGCGAAATCGTGGTATCGGGCGAAAAGATGATTCGGAAAGTCAACCGGCAAATCATATTCCCTTCCGGTTTGCAGCGAGAAGCCTCCTCTACAGCTTTCGAACTTCTGGGCAAGATGATGCTTCCCGGGCTGCAAGTCAACACTACGCAAAATACCATTGCTTCCTTGAACAACGGCAATGTGCAACTTCGTATCGATAACGTGAAGTCGTCGCTCCAGGATGTGTCGGCCCTGCTTCCTTCCCAAGTGATCAAAGTGGAATATATCGATATGCCGGGGGCGCGCTATGGCGAAGGAATTGCGGCGGTGGTGAACTTCGTTACCCGGAGGGCTTCGCGCGGCGTTTCCGGAGGGGTGAATTTCATGAATGCGGCCACTACCGGTTATGGGAATGATAACGCCTATTTGAAATACAATCATAAAGCTTCCCAATTCGTTCTCAATTATGCTCTTTCTTATCAGCATTTCGACGATAAGTATACGGATACCGATCAGCAATTGGTCTGGCGCGACAGTAGCCGGCGCACGCTGACGAAAAAGGGTATCGAATCGCCCTACAAATGGCGTCAGCACGACTTATCGCTTGCCTACAATCTGACGCATGCCGAAAAATCCGTGTTCAACCTGAAACTTAGCCAGAGTTGGCAGGATAATCCTTATTATCCTACCGTCCAGTCGATACGGGAAACGGGAAAAAAGGACTTGATGGCTTATACAGGGGTCGAGGACCGCATGCTTACTCCCGTGCTGGACGCTTATTACCAGGTGAATCTGCCGGCCGGCCAAACCTTGATGGCAAACGTGGTAGGTACCTATATCTCGTCGGATTATACCCGCCATTACGCCGAATATCTGGCAGATGCCTCGCTTTTGGACAATGAAACCGGATATACGGTAGACGGCGATAAGTATTCGCTGATTTCGGAGCTTATTTATGAAAAGAATTTTGACGACCGGCTGATATGGTCGACCGGGGTTAAGTATAAACAGGGCTATGTGGAAAACCGGTACCGCGGGTCGACGGGCGATGTGACTACTTCGATGGATAATTCGGACTTGTATATGTATACCGAAGTAGACGGGTCGGTTAAGAAAATAGGATATAATATAGGAATCGGTTTTTCGCGCCAGTATTTTAGCGAAAATGCGCATACCTATACCTATTATACGGTGCGTCCGACGGTGAGTTTATCGTATGCCGTGACGGAGAAGCTTTTTGCGCGGTATACCTTTTCCATCAATCCCATCCTTCCCGATTTATCGCGGCTGAGCGACATCAGCCAGTGGCAGAACGATTACGAGGTGATGGTAGGCAATCCGGGATTGAAGCCCTATAGGGCGTACCGGAATAACCTGATAGTGAGCTATTCGGGCAAGACTTTCTTTATTCAGGCGATGGGATATTATCAACGGAATCCCAAGCCTATCATGATGAACGCCGTGCAACGGATAGACGCGGAAGATAACTCGTATTTTCAATATAGCTATGCCAATCAGAAAAGCTACGACCATTTGCAGGGCAGGCTTTATCTGGGGTTTACTCCGATAGAGAATGTGCTGGATGTATCCGTTTACGGGGGGATCAATCGCTATATGTACCGAGGGAATGAGTATACCCATACCTATACCGGCTATTTCGGAGGGGCGGAGGTAAGCGCGATGTATAAAAATTTTTCCTTGTCGGCTTCCGTATACAGCGGGATAGGCCAGTTGATGGGAGAAACCATTCGCTATAGCGCGGCGCAGGCCGATATAGCTTTGGTATACCGGCTGAGAAAAAATCTTCGGTTCGGCGTGGGAATAACCAATCCGTTTTTCGGAAAAGGCCCCAAGAGCGGAGAGAAGTTACTTTCAGGCATAGCGCCTAAAGAAACTTGGAATTATACCGAAGATATGGGCAATATGGCTTATCTTTCCTTCTCGTGGAATTTTGCTGTCGGAAAGAAGCATAATGCAGGGAAAACCAGGTTGCAGAATATGGATAAAGAGTCGGGGGTGGTAAAATAAAACGGCTTTGCGGCAGCGAACTTGCTCCTGGCCCGGTACTCCAAGAGACTGCGGGGGGAATATCCGAACTTTATTTTTTGACGTACTTCTTCGTCAGATGATTATGATATGCAATCATCGCCACGAGTCCGCCGATTAATTGGCCCCCTATAATCAGCCAGGCCGCAAACCCCTCGGGAGCGATAGCGCCTAGCCCATAGGCCGCCGGCATTCCGAGGCCAAACCAAATCCACATTTTACCGTGCTTCCGGTTGTAGGCCCGCACGTCGGCCACCTGCCGGGGGGATGGAGGCGGCTGGAAAGACCAGAATCCCACAGGCTTTTTGCGATAGATCTGGGCGATACCTATGCCGACGATCAGAAAAGCGCTGCTTGCGCATATGCCTAAGCTTATATAATCTATATTCTTCATACTGAGAAAGACATTGAAATGGTTCGGGTAGATGGTCGTTGGCCGGCGGATACTTGGCAACCTGAAAAGGAAATCCGGACGAATCCCGGAGGGGCGGCCGAGATAGATTGCCGGCCGGACAAACATAGCAAACGTTACAACGGCTCCGTCCGGAGGAGTATCTTCCGGGCGGAGCCGTGCGGTTTGAAAGAGATTTCTTTTTTTATTTCTCTTCTTCCAGATAAAGCCCCTCGCGGGAAAGTTGCTTGTCGAGGTTGGCTACGCCCAGGGCCACTATAGCGGTAACGGTAGCTGCATGCTCCTGGTATTCCGGAATATTTTTCGTGTATACGTCGCGTTCGGTATGCCAGATTTCGCCGTAATCGAAATCATATCCTTTGATGTCTTCTTCCATAAATCCCAGCGTAGGGACGCCCTCCACGGCAAATACCGAAGCGTCTGTGCCCCCCGATTGGGTAGGCCGTTTGCGCGGCTGGCGTACTTTTACTTCGAAGGGATAATCGGGGCGGATTTTCTTCACCGGCTCCGCGATTTTTACAAAATCGTCGTACATCGCCTGGGGAACCGAGATGCCTACCGGGGGCTCCGAGCCGCCGTCGCGGTTGAAGAGATTAGCGATTTTGGGCAACCGGTCGGCATGTTGTTTTACCCAGGCCTCGGCGCCCAGCAGTCCGAATTCCTCGCCGGCGAACGCGATAAACAAGATGGTTCGTTTCGGTTTGGCGCCCGAGAGGGCGAGCATGCGGGCCGCTTCCATCAGGGGGCCGATGCCGGTGCCGCAGTCGATGCCGCCGGTAGCTACGTCGAAGGCGTCGAGGTGGCCGCTTACCAGAACGTATTCATCCGGATATTTGCTGCCTTTGATAGAGGCTACTACGTTGTGATATTTTACCGGGCCCAGCTTGAAATGATTGCGGATGTCGAACTCCAATTGGAAATCGCGCCTCTCTTTCACCATCTGTTCGATCACGGCAAATTGATGTTCGTCGAGCTTGATGTCGGGCACTTCCGGCAAATTGTCGAAATTGGTGTCGGGGTCGTTCAGCATTTTCCGGTCGTAAAGCGCGCGGATAGGTACCGTCGACGATTGGATGAAGCCCAGTGCCCCGGCTTCGCACATTTCTTTATAGAACAAAGCGGGAAATTCCTTATAGGGCAACATCTCGTTTTTCTCGTTTTTTTCCCAATTGCGGCGGCGCAGTTCGTAATTCTTTTTGGCGATTTCCTCGTTCTCGGCTTTTATCGCGGCACGTATCGAGTCGCCTGAGGCCGAACGGTCGATGGGCCAGCCTGCGTTTTTACCGGTGATCAGCACCCAGGCGCCTTTCAACTTCCCTTTCATTTGGTCGAACTCTTGCCGGGTAGAAGGCTCTTTCACTACATGGCCGCGTTGCACGCCTTTCGTGCCCGAGGTATAAGAGGGGGTGGCGAAATGCAGGATCATGCCGTTCTCGCTCAACATCCGCCCGAACCAAGGGCCGCGGTTGAATCCTACCGGTAGGGTACCGGCCTCTTCCAGATGGGCTTCCAACCCCCAGCTTTTAAATTCGCGGAGCATCCATTCGGCGGCGTTGTCATAAGCGTCGGAACCGATCGGCCGGCCGCCGAAACGGTTGGTCAGAATATCCAGTTGGTGCATAACCCGATTGTCGGTTCGACCGATTTCGATGATTTTTTTCACGGCCGCTTCCTGCGCCGAACTAGGTGCGGCCGTCAGACAAGCCAGGGCCGCGCAGATTAACAATGTTCTTTTCATACAAGTTTGCTTTGAATGGCACAAAATAAGAGATAAAATCGGGTTATAACAAATTAATCCGAATCTTTTCTCTACCTTGACCGGTAAAATGCCAGGAGAGGAAAATGAAGACCGTACGGAAATTTCACCTGCTTGAAATTCCTGCCGGTCGTACTTTTCGTAAGCTGCTTTGCAGGCGGTACGGCTGAGCGAAGTTCGCCATTGCTCAGCCGGATGCCTGCTTCGGCTATGTGGCGGGAGGAAGCGCATACACTAGGTGCAGCTTTGCTTGGGGAATCGACACTTCATCAAGCAACCGGTTGAAACCGGACAAACGGAAGAAGGCGATACCAGGCTGAGGCCGGTAAACCGCTAAAGGAAAAACCCGACAGATTCCCTGTGGTTCTACCGCGGGAGTTCGAAAGATATTGCTTATCTTTGTTTCGAAAAATCAAATCGAAGATAGGCGGCACCTCGGCAAAATCAAAGCAAGCTTTGCTTCTGCCCTCGGTTTGCACTATCTTTGTTTCGAAGAATCAAATCGAAGATAGGCGGCACCTTGGCATAATCAAAGCGAGCTTTGCTTCTGCCCTCGGTTTGCACTATCTTTGTCCGGGGGAATCGGCCGATATTCTGGACGTTTTTCACCTTGCAAGAGAATGATTGAAAAGCATAGCTTATGATCTTTTATTTTTCGGGAACCGGAAATTCCCTTTGGGTAGCCCGCGCCTTGGGCCGCGCGCTCGGCGAGCCCGTGGTTTCACTGGCCGACGAGTTGAAAAAAGAACAACCGGCATACCGGTACGAAGTGGGCGAAAAAGAACGCATTTTGCTGGTCTTTCCGGTGCATTCGTGGGGGCCGGCCATCCCGGTCGTACGGTTTATTCGCCGCCTGGGTTTTACCGGTAAAAGCGGACAAGTCTTTCCGCCGGTCTATGCCGTTTGCACCTGCGGCGACGAATGCGGGCACACCTCCCGCCGGTTGCGGAAAGCGTTGGGAAAACGAGGCTTGTCGCTGGCCGCCTGCTACTCGGTACAAATGCCGAACAACTATGTCTTGATGCCCGGTTTCTCGGTCGATCCTGAAGCGGTGGAAAAACGCAAATTGCAGGAAGCGCCGGCCAGGGTAGAGGAGATTGCCGCCCGGATAGCCGAAAAGACGCCTTTTTCCCGAAAAGAAGCGAATTTATATCATCGCGGCCCCCTTCCTTGGCTGAAGAGTTATGTGGTTTACCCGCTTTTTACTAATTTTGCCGCGGGAAAGAATTCGTTCTATGCCACAGAGGCTTGCATCTCCTGCGGGCTATGCGAGCGAGTCTGTCCGACAGACACGATCCGCTTATCCGACGAGGGACGCCCGGTATGGGCCGATACCTGTGTGCAATGCGTGGCCTGTATCCACCGGTGTCCGGTCAGGGCCATCGAATACGGAAAGGCGACGCAGAGGAAAGGACGATACGCTCATCCCGATTTAAATTCGCATTAAACAAGCATAAACAAATGAAACAAATCGCAGGAATCTGGGCCATTGCCGCCCTTATGCTGGCCGGTTGCCAGGAAGCCCCCAAAGGGTATGTCATCAACGGGGAAGCTCCCGGCGTGCCCGACGGCAAAATCTATTTGAAATCGTTCCGCAACAAAATGTTTTTCGATGTGGATACGGCCGACATCACCGACGGCAAATTCACCTTTACAGGCGAAGTCGACCAACCGCTACTGTTCGGCCTGGCTACCGAATCGATGAATTACCCGGTGCAATTCTTTATCGAAAACCGGCCTATGAACGTAAAATTCAATGCCGACGCAGAAACGTTGACGGTTGAAAATTCTCCTGTGAACGAGGTATTTCAGGCCAATGCCGAGAAAGTATTCGAGAAAGGGTACGACATCGACAGTCTGATAGGCCGCTATCCCGACTCGCCTGCGGCTGCATTCTACCTTTACCGGTATTTTACCTATCAGTTGCCCCTCGACAGCCTGAAAGCCGTGCGCGCCAAGCTTTCCCCTTCGCTGGCTGCCAGCCCTTATGTACGCGATCTGGACGATATTATCCTGAAACTGGAAAACGTGCAGATCGGCAAAACCGCGCCTGAATTTTCATTGCCCGATACGGCCGGCGTAGCTGTTTCTTTGTCCGACTTCCGCGGCCAATATGTCTTGCTCGATTTCTGGGCTTCCTGGTGTCCGCCCTGCCGCCGCGAGAACCCGAATGTGGTGAAAGCTTTTCAGGAAAACAAGGATAAGAATTTTACCGTGGTCGGCATTTCCCTCGATAATAATAAGGACAAATGGCTGAAAGCGATTGCCGACGACTCGTTGACGTGGACGCATTTGTCGGATCTGAAATACTGGGATTCCGAAATACCTGCTCTGTATGGGGTACGGGGTATTCCCGCCAACGTATTGCTCGATCCCGACGGGGTGATTATTGCAAAGAATATTACGGGAGAAGAATTGCATATGAAGTTGAAGGAAGTATTGAAATAGAGCGAACAGGGTTGCCAGACCCGGTTTCTCACCCACCTGAAGGAAGAGCGAAGAGGATAGGATACTCTTCGCTCCCTTGTTTTTAGGAGGTAGGGCGGGGGGGGGATTGCAGGGCAGGCTATGAAATGGTCAGTTAAACTTTTACTGGAATGAAACATCTCTTTTTTTATACGGTCGTCGGGATAGTCTGCGGGCTGTTTGCCTTCCGCCCGCTCGCGGCCGGCGAATGTCAGCCTTTCGAACAAGCCGGATGCGAATCCGTAGAACAGCAGCCTTTCGAACAAGCCGTGCGCGAAGCTGTGGAACGGCAGATGCGCCTCTATCCCCGCTCGACTTTGAAAGATCTCTACAAGAACTTTTTCCAGGACCGGTTCGGCCCGGGCCACTTGGTTGCCGATACGGCCGCCGCCGGACGTTACCTTCGCCGTGAACTCGCTTCTTATACTACCTGCGAAGGCCCCGCGGCCGAACCTACCGGTTGGCAAGGCAATTTCTACCGGGTAAACCTTTCCGTTATCAAGCAAGGCCGTATCTCTTACGACCGCTTTTTTGATGCCTTTGTCAGAAGCGTAAACAACATTCGTCCGCTTCCTCTCAGCCAGTGGCAGGAAGAATGGGAGAAGATAGAAGTCGTGATTCGCCGCCTTTATCCCGATTTGCCCGGCTATGAAGCCGACCGGCTCGAAATCGAGCAACGGCTGGCTGCCGGCGAGTATGTGGGGCATCATAGCCGGGCGTTCGAAGTCAGTTATTCTCCCCACTATCGCATCATCAGTCGCGAAATCTATGAAAAGGAAATAAAGAGTCTGGCGGCCGACTAAAGCACCACTTTACCATTTGCTCTTTCCGAACAAAACCCGGCCCCGGCTTGTTCCCTTCCAAAAAACTAAAAAGAGCACATGGTTATCGCAATAAGTGGCAGCAGTGGTTTCATCGGCAAACACCTGACCGATTTTTTTGCCTCCCAAGGCGCGACAGTCGTCGCTCTGAGGCATGCCTATTTCAACAACAAAACGAACGATAAATTACGCAATTCCCTGTACGGGTGCGATGTGGTAATCAATTTGGCCGGCGTGCCCCTCAACCGCCGCTGGACCGACACGGCCAAGCGCAACATCCGCCAAAGCCGTATCGCCACTACCCGCCGGCTGGTCTCGCTCATCAACGCCATGCCCTCGAAACCCGAGCTTTTCATCTCGGCTTCGGCCGTAGGCATTTATCCTTCCGAAGGCATCTACAGTGAAAACAGCTTGGTGGAGGGAGACAATTTCCTGGCCGAAGTTTGCCACGACTGGGAAGAAGAAGCCCAGAAGCTCTCGCCCGACGTACGCCTGGCCATTACCCGTTTCGGGGTCGTATTGGGAGCCGACGGGGGCGCTCTACCGAAAATGCTACTCCCTTTCCGTCTCTTTGTGGGCGGCAAAATAGCTTCCGGCAAGCAAGGCTTTTCCTGGATTCATATCGACGACCTGATGCAGGCCATGCAATTCCTTATCCGGCATCCCGAACTTTCCGGCGTCTTCAATTTCGTTTCCCCTCAGCCTATTTGCAACGAAAACTTCGCCCGCGCCGCTGCCGAAGCGCTTCATCGCCCCGACTGGCTTCCGGTGCCGGCTTTCGTATTGCGCCTGTTGTACGGCCAAGGCAACATTTTGCTTACCCAGGGACAACAAGCTTATCCTTCGCACCTGCTTTCGGCCGGTTACGTCTTCCGCTATTCCGATATTCGGGTGGCGCTTCAAAGTTTGGTGGTTTGATTCCGCCGCCTGACGGTAGAAAATAAACTTTTGTCTGGACGAAAGAGATAAAGGAGGGAAGGAGTAAGGAAAAAAGGAATAAGGGAGGAAAGGAATAAGGGAAGAAGAGGAAAGAGAGAAGGACGGAAAGAGAAAAAGAGTGGAAAGTGAAAAAGGATAGAAAGAAAAAAGAGTAGAAAGAGAAAAAGGCAGAAAGAGAAAAGGAAACGATAAGAGAAGAGGCCAGTCCAAGGAGAAATCAGATAAGAGATTCCGGAAAAGCCGGATAGGAAACGAAAGAGAACCAGACAAGAAACTAAAAAAGCATACCCCTGAGCCGACATGGAGCCTTGAAGACATACAGAAACATTCCACGAAAAAAAGGGGAAAAGAAGTCGCTTTATCGCGAGAGCGTACCTTCTTTTCCCCTGCCGTTTTCATACCGGGCCGACAGCATTCTCAGCCATCCGCCCTACCTATAATCTCTATTCATACCGATACCCGGCTTTGCTTTCCGGTTTGCCGCCCGATACCGGGATCAAGGTAAATCCCCAGGTATAATCGCGGTTGGCCGGCAAGGTATACGCTGCTTCCGGACGAGCTCCCCAGCTATCGTAGCCGGCCACGCCCTGCTGCTTCATATCGACGCATACTTCCACAAAATCGCGCGGCGTAATATCGTTTACATGATGCTGGCGACGAAGCACATTCTTGGCCGCCTCTTCATTATGGTTGGCCACTTCCTCGGGCGTGAAGTTGTTCCACTGCCGGGGCAGATGCTTTTGTTCCTCGGCATCGAAGTCTTCGATGGCATTTCTAAGCGCGTTGAACTCCACCAAGCTGTCGGCTTCGATCAGCAAGCCTTTGCCGTTCTTGCCCGTCAACGCCAGCCAACGCGTATCGGTATGATGCCCCGTTTCCTGCGGACGAACATACGGATAATATTCCTCGCCGGCCGTGCTCCGGTATAAACCTACCGGATACCCGGCCTTCCGATCCCAGTAATTCTCTTCCGGGCCGCGGCCGAAATAAACCAGATTGTCCATAGCCGCCGGCATCCGGAAACGCACGCCGATACGTGGCACTTCCAGTTTCGAAGCCTCTTTGCGGGCCGCGTCGCGTCCGGGCGTAAAGGTTGCCATCTTCGTGGCTTCCGATACTTCGGTTTCAGCCGCCTCGCGGTCGGTCGAGGTGAAATGCGCCCGTACGTTCACCGCTCCGCTGGGATATACCTTATACGTAACGATATACAGATTACCCGCAGGCAACATATAATTTACTTTTATCACGGCATCCGAACCTTCCATCCGGGCCGTCGCTTCGGCTACTTTGAAATCGCGGCTGCTTTCTTTCCAGACCTGCAAACGTTTCGGCGCTCCGTTGCCGTAATCATTGTCGTTGGGAGCCCGCCAGAAATTAGGCTGGATACCGAACCCGTCGTGTACATATTCCGTGCCGTCTACCTTGTAAGACGTCACCAAGCCGCTCTTTTTGTCGAACGCGAAACGCACCTTCGAAGAAGCGGCCGTCAGCATATCGCCTTCGGCAGTCGTGCTCAGCTTCGGCCCCGACGCCTTATAAGTTTTCTTTTCGCTTTCCACCGGCAACCGGAACTGATCTGAAGCTACTTCGTATCCGGCCGGCAAAACGCCGTCGGAAGCTGTGGCCGCGACCCGGAAATTGACGAAATACTCCACGCCCGGCTGAGGTTTCAACCCCTCTATCGGCACTTTCACTTCTGTAGACGACTGCGGAGCCAGATCCACCGTCAATGTACCTGTGCGCACCGGTTTCGCGCCGGCCGTCACCGTATAGTGGAAACGATACGGTTTGCTATCGGTAAAATAAGCTCGGTTGGTAAGACGGAAAAGCCCGTTTGGCATATCGATCGGTTCGAAACCGAAATCCTGGTGCGCATACTTCACTTCCTGCATGGCCGGATGCGGATCGCGGTCGGGATTCACCAGCCCGTTGCACAGGAAATTGCCGTCGCTGGGCGCGTTCACGCCGAAATCGCCGCCGTAAGCCCAATAGGAACGGCCGTTTTTATCTTTTTGCAGAATACCCTGGTCTACCCAATCCCAGATAAATCCGCCCTGCAAATTGGGATATTTGTAAATGGCCTTCCACTGATCCCATAAATTCCCCGTCGAGTTGCCCATGGCATGCGCATACTCTGAAGGCACGACCGGCCGGTCGCTGCCCTTGCGGCCTATCTCTTCCAGCCAGCCCGCGCTGGGGTACTGAGGTACATACATATCGGTATTCCATTCCCACAACGCCCGTTCGTAATTCACCGGGCGATCCATCAAGGCCTTTTCGCGTTCTTTTATCCACAGATAAGTCTGGTAGAAATTATACCCGTTGCCGGCCTCGTTGCCGAGCGACCAGATCGTTACCGACGGATGGTTTTTGTTGCGTTCGTACATATTGCGCGTCCGGTCGATATGCGGCCCAAGCCATTCCGGGTTGTTGCCCAGCGAACCGCCTTTGCTCAGGTTGTAATACATCCCGTGCGATTCGATATTGGCCTCGTCGTACACATACAATCCGTATTCGTCGCAAAGTTCGTAAAAGCGACGGTCTTGCGGGTAATGGCAGAGACGCACGGCGTTGAGGTTATTCTTTTTCATCAGCTCGAAATCTTTCCGCATCAAATCCTCCGGCACGTAATGTCCCGTTTCGGGATTATGCTCATGGATGTTCACGCCTTTGAATTTTACCGGCTGTCCGTTGAACAAGAACACCGTATACGGCTTGCCGTTTTCGGCCAGCCTGTCGAGTTGCTTGAATTCCATCCGGCGGAAGCCTACGTTCTGCGGAATCACTTCTACCACTTTTCCCTCGTCTTTTACCGTCATCAACAGCTTATACAGGTCGGGGTGTTCCGCGCTCCAGGCTTTCACATCCGGCAAGACGGCTTCGAAAGAGGCGGTCTGGCCTACGGCCGGGCTTACCCAAAGCGCTTGTTCGCCCGAGGCCACCGCTGTGCCCCGGTTGTCGAGCAACTCGTAGCCTACCGTCAGGTTTTTCGACGCTCCGGTACGGTTTTTCAAATCCACCGCCAGGCGGAAAATACCATTGCTATAGGTGTCGTCGAGCGTAGAGACGACGCGGAAATCCTGCACTCCGGCCTTGGGCTGCGACCAAAGATATACATCCCGCTCGATGCCGCTCAACCGCCAGAAATCCTGGCATTCCAGATACGAGCCCGTACTCCAGCGGAAGATTTTCAGCACCAGCGTGTTTTTTCCCGGTTGCAGGTAGTCGTTCAAGAGAAAGTCGGCCGGGTTTTTCGAATCCTCGCTATAGCCCACTTCCTTGCCGTTCAAATAAACATAGACGCCCGATTTGGCGCCCGAAAGTTGCAGATAAATATCCCGCCCGTCCCAGCCGGCCGGTATTTCGATGTCGCGGCGGTATACTCCCACCGGATTGGCTTCGGGAAGAAGGGGAGGCTGCGGGTTGCGGGCTTTGAATTCATAACCGTGGTTAGTATAGATGGCCACGCCGTAGCCTTGTACCTCCCAGTTGCCGGGTACCTGAATATCGTCCCAACCGTCGGTTGCCGTGGCCGGGTCGGTAATGCCGGCCGGCAGATCCTTATAAGCATCGGCGAAATAGAATTTCCATGTCCCGTTCAGCAGTCGATAGTAGGGACTTTGCTCATACCGGGCCGTAAGGGCGGTGGTTCGGTCGGGATACGTCATAAAGGAAGAGCGGGGCTGCTCTTTGTTGACGGCAACTGTCTGGATGTCTTGCCAGTAAGGTTTGGCTGTCCGGCAACAATTGCCGTCGGCCGAAGCAGAGGCGGCCAGCCAGCCGGTGGCGACGGCAGTCAACAGCGTTTTTTTCAAGATGTGTTTCATTTTGTTTGTGTGTTAGATTATGGAGAGGGGGTAGCTAAGCAAAAAATATCGAAACTGCCGGGTCGGGCGCGTCGACCGGAGGCCGCAGGCGAAAAAAGGAGGGAAAAACACCGGCACGAAACGCTCCGGTTCTCACATGCCGGAGCGTTTCGTGCCGATGGGGCATCCCGTTAGCGCGGAGCATTCACGCCCCCCGCTAACAAGGTGCCGGCTGTCAGCGGGCGGCGTAATAAGCATAGCCCTCGGCCACCTGGCGGAAAGCCAGCACGCCGGCCTGATTTACTTCCACGTTCATTTCTTTTCCGTCGGGCAGATACATTACCACTTCATCGTCGGATGCGAATTTCAGTAATTTGTGAGATTCGCCGCCTGCTTGCACGCTCCAGCTTTTTTCAGCCTTGTCGAATACCAGGTCGACGCTTTCTTTTTCACCTTCTTTCCGGATATGATAGCCGTCGGCTTTGGTTTCAACCGTATAAACGCCGTCTTTCGCTTCCACGGTTTTTACTTGTCCCACATCGGCTACCGGGTTGGTACCGCTCCAGAACTCGATGGAATTGATAACCAGCACGTCGGCCAGGGCAGAGATCTCGTACACGGGGATAATCCAGAAAGCGATGAAAACCAGCTCATTTACAAATTTGCTGTCGATATTCCGGTTCCAGCTCAATAATTTGTTGGTTAGTCCGAACGAACCGATGCAGGAACTGAATAGCAGGCTGCCCGCCAAGGTGGCGGCTACCAATAAAGTTACACTTTTTTTCTTCATGGTTTATTTTAAAATGAATTGTTAATCGGGAACGAAGATAAAAAAAATTCAGCGATAAAAAAACTCTTCTTCATTTCTCTCCTTCCGGAAGGATCGGCAGGCAGGGCTACAGAGGCGGAAAAAAGTGGAGGAAAGGGCCTGGGAGACCGGGCGGAAAGCGAGGTTTTTTTCGGAAAAATGAAAAGAAAAAAACGACAATAAGCAAGCGACTTTGGAAGCGTTTTTTCGACGTTTTGCAAGCTGTTGATAATCAGTAAAATACAAAGAAGGAAAAATACATGCCGGTGTAATTCGGATTTCATGCCGGCCTTAGATTTACATCGTAATAGGAAAGATAAAAAAGAAACAATAGATTTGTAGCATAAATGAAAGGGAAGCCGAGAGTGAACCGATCATGCCAGTGAAAGAT
>DBFWLD010000018.1:0-28523 GCA_048465615.1 Tannerellaceae bacterium | reverse complement strand
CTCGCTTCGCTCAGACAAAGGCGGCTCCGAACCGCTCAGAATCCACCCTCCGCTTTACGCCCATCCGCTAAGGCCCTTTGTAGAAAGCTTCGCTTTCTTTGGGGATGGCCGATACCGATGTTTTTTTGTGTTGCTTTGTATTGTTTTTGTGGTGATTTTTTAAATGATAATCTATAGCAGAGAAGGAATACCCTGAAAAGTAGTAGAGCTAAGCATCCCTATTCTTCAGTCTAAATAAAAAGTAAGGTAAAATGTATTACCATTGCGAATATCATTGCGAATATTTTTACGAGGTTATATTGAAGCAGCCTCATCGAAATAACAACCGGTATCGGCCATCCCCAAAGAAAGCTTTAGCTTTCTACTAAGGCCCTAAGCGAAAGGGCGTAAAGCGGAGGGTGAATTTTGAGCGCCCGGAGCCGTCCCTGTCTGAGCGCAGCGAGTTTGGACGGTGACAGCTCAAAATTTGCCCGGAGTAGCCCTGGAGGTTCAGGCCTTGACTTTTTGTTACTTTTGGGTCAAGCCAAAAGTAAGAAGAATAGGCGGCAACGCCGCCGTCCCTGTTTGAACGCAGCAAGTTTGAACGGTGACAGCGAAGAATCCGCCCGAAGTAGCCCAGACGGTTCAGGCCCCCGGCCTTTTGTTACTTTTGGACGGAGCCAAAAGTAAGAAGAATAGGCAGCAACGCCGCCGCCCATCCCTATAAATCTTTTAATAGAAAGGATTACCTTCTGATTCGTAATCGCTTTCGAGCCATTCAACACTGGCGATGGGCGAAAACCCGCCCTTATTTCTTCTGCCAAGCCATACGCTTTTTTTAAATAAATACTATATTTGCTTCAAATTAAATTTTGAATCATGAAAGTTATCCATTTGATCATCGCTTTTTGCGTATGCCTCTCGACCAGCCTCGGCGCCCAGAACCGGGCCGACGACCTTATGAAACAGGCCGGACACAGCCTTCAGGAAAAAGAATACACCAAAGCACGCTACCTCTATGTCCAGGCTTACCGGGCCTTCGCCGACAAGGCGAACTACGCCCAAGCCGTGGCCGCAGGTACCCAGGCCGCTTATCTATATTACCGCGAAAATTATTACCAGGAAGCTTTCGACCTCTGCCGTCAGATGAGCCAACTCCTCGCCGCCGCCGAACAAGAGAGCCAGCAACCGATGTATCCCCAGCGCTATGCCATCACCAAGGAAAGGCTGAAAATGTACCTCAAACTTAAAAACGCCGCCCAAGCCCAACTTCAGCTCAATACCTTGGCCGACCAGGCCGCCCAGGCCGCCGATCCCGCGCTTTCGGAAGACTTGCTTTATACCCAGGCCAGCTACTACTATACAGCCGGCCAGCCGGCCCAGGGCGATACCTATTTCAACCAACTGGTAAGCGGCTACAAGACGCGTAAAGAATACGATAAGGCTACCGCCTGTTATAAAAACCTGATCACCATGGCCCGCGAGGCCGGGAGCACCTCGATGATGGAACGTTCGTACGAGAAATACATTGCCTGGATCGACTCGGTGAAGGCCCTGACGGCCGAAGACAAACTGAGCGCCCTGCAACGCCAGTACGACGCCAGCCAGGAAACCATCGCGCAAAAAGACGACAAGCTGGCCGGCAAGCAATACCTTATCGTAGGGCTTTGCACGATAGTCGTCATCCTCGTAGCAGGCCTTCTGTTTATAGGCTTCCTGCTTCTGCGCTATATCCTGATGAACAAAAAGCTGAAAAATATTATTCAGACCACCAACGAGCAGAACGAGCAACAGACCCGGTTTATTCAGCATATCTCCGTCCAGATGGAGCCGACGCTTCAACGCATGGCTTCCTCGGCCGGCGCCTTGCAAGCCGTGGCTCCCCGCGAAGCCGAGGTCATAAGCGAGCGTATCGAGGCGTTGCGCCGTTTCGGGGCCGACATACAGGAGCTTTCCGAACTGAAAAACACCCTGGTCGAGCCGTACGAGACCAGCCCCGTGCAGGTGCAAACGTTCTGCCGCCAAACGATGGAGAAGATAAAAGACCGGGTAGCTCCCGGGGTGGAAACCGTGGTGGATGCTCCTCAACTGGAAATAAAAACCAACCCCGAACAGCTTCAGCGTGTTTTGCTGCACCTGCTCGACAATGCCGCCCGCTATACGGCTACGGGCAAAATCAAACTCGAATTTAAACGCAAAGCCGCCCATCTGTGTCAACTTATCGTTACCGATACCGGCAGCGGCCTTACGGCGGAAGAAAAAGAAAATCTTTTCAAGCCTTTTAAGGAGGCGAAAGACCTTGCCCAGGGCGACGGGCTGGGTTTGCCCATCTGCGGGCTGATCGCCAACAAGCTGAACGGCAACCTGACGATCGATCCGGAGTATACCAAAGGCTGTCGTTTTATCCTGGTATTGCATATCTAGGCATTCTTCCGGGCTTATGCCCGGAAGGGGGGTGTGTCAAAATTCAACTTTAGAGAAAATGAACTTTTAATCTGAAACTTGACACCTTTCATCAGCAATAAAAAGAGCCGTATCAACTCTACTTTTGAGTAATGATACGGCTCTTCTATGTTTATCAGTTACAATCTATAATTTTTCGGAATGTTCATCTTAGTTTTGACACACCCTTTGTTTCTGCCTCTATTGTTCTGCCGCCATCCGTCCCGTCCGGTATCACTGCGGCTGCTTTCCGTCCCGGTGAAAAACCGCTGTTTGCCGTCTTTTCGTGTGGGTCAGGGAGGTTCTTTGCCGCTGTCCGTGCCGGCCAAAAGCTGCCTGTCACCCATACAAAAAGGCCCTTTCCCCCGCCGCCGGCTACCGTCATCCCGCGGATAACCTGGCGAAAAAGGGGAAAGGGCCTCTGATCCGGGAAGAAGAACCGGCGAAGGTCCGAACGCCGGTTGCGGTAAGCTCAACCCCCCGAGGGCCGGCCTACTCTTCCCGTATTATCATACTTCCCGGGGCCTGTTGAAGAGCGAAGCAATCCAAAGCAATACGATTGCGCCTATCGTAGCCGTAATCAAACTACCCAGGATACCCCCCGTTACAATTCCCAGCAACCCGAACAGCCAGCCGCCTAATACACCGCCGATGATACCCAGGATAAGGTTCACGATCAGTCCGAAACCACCCCCGCGCATGATCTTCCCGGCTACGAAACCGGCCACGATGCCAATAATAATGTACCATAAAAAGTTCATAACAATAAATTTATTTAGTAAAACACTCAGTGAATTTCTTCTCAGCGGATAAATCCGGTGTGAGAAAGTAACAAATATGTTTTTTATTTGGTTGAATCGTGCAATAAGGTTTAACACAAGCTTGCCTTCGCGCCGGCCCCGGGCGGAAAACAAACCCTTTGGGCTAAACATCTTTGACAATCAACAAAATAACAAACGCTATTGTTATAAGGGGAAATATTTAAAAAGAAAATTTACTATGGAACTATATGCAGGCATGCCCTATTGGATGATTAAAAACCCCTTGTACGATTACTTCCACCCTTTGAAAAAGGATTACACGGTCGACGTAGCCGTTATCGGCGCCGGCATTACCGGAGCCCTTATCGCCTACGAGCTGGGCCGGCTGGGCATCGACTGCTGCGTGGTCGACAAGCGGAGCATCGGGACCGGTAGCTCGGCCGCCGGCATGGCCTTGCTTCAATACGAACAAGACCTTCCCCTTTGCCGGTTGGCCGAGCAGGTGGGAGAGAAAGCGGCGGTAACTGCCGGCAAAGCCTGTCTTCAGTCGATTGCCGACTTGGAGGAGGTATTCGCCCAAACCCGGCTGCACCCCGAGTTCGAACGGCTGCCCAGCGTTTGCTACGCTTCCGACGCCCGGGGGCTTGCGCTGCTGGAAAACGAATACGCCCTGAGGAAAAAACACCGCCTTCCTACCGAGCTGCTCGACGCCGGAGAGCTCTTCCGGCAGTGCCGTTTCGAAGCCGAAGGCGCCCTGATGCACCAGGAAGCCGCCCAGATCGATACCTATAAAGCTACGGTGGGGCTGCTGAAATACCTGATGCGGGAGAAAAACATGCCTGTATTTACCCATACCGAAATCAAACGTTGGATTACCACCCCGCGCGGATGCGAGCTGATGACGGATAAGGGGTATGTGATCGAGTGCAATTACATCGTGGTAGCCAGTAGCATGGAGGCCGACTTTTTCTTGCCTCGCCCCCTTACCCGGGCCGTCTCTACCTATACGTTGGTGTCTCATCCGGTGGATAGCCGCCTGTTCTGGCCTCAGCGCAGCCTGATCTGGGAAACGGCCGATCCTTACCTTTATATACGTACTACCGGACGCAATCGTATCCTGATCGGTAGCCGGGAAGAAACCACCGCCGCTTCTGCCGGGGAAGGAGTACGCGCGGAAGCGTTGCCCCATACGCTGGCGAAAGAAAAGATCCGGAAACTGGAAACCAAATTCATGCAGCTTTTTCCGCGTTTTATCTTCACGGCCGAAATGGCGTGGCGAGGCACGGTGAGCGTTACGCCCGACGGCTTGCCGTATATCGGTACCTGGCCTGGCCGGCAGCGGATGTATTTCGCCCTCGGATACGGCCCGAGCAGCGTTACCTACGGCATGATCGCCGCCCAACTGATCGGCAAAAGCCTGCGCCAGCTTCCCGACGAGCGGGCGGCTGTGTTCGGTTTCGGGCGTCGGCGTGAACTCAGGCATGCGGTCTGACTCGGCGTATGCTCTGACCTGGCGTGCGGTCTGATTTTCGCAGGCCTCCCGGCTGGGGGCGGGGGCCCGGTCGCGTCCGGATCGGGGGCCTCGGGCGGCGACTTGATCGTTGCCGCCACGGGAGCTTCGTTTGCTTGTTTGCCCTTTACGGAATGACTTGCTTACCTTGCCGGTTCTTGCCGGGATGATCCGTATTCTTCGGCTACCTTTCCGAGAGCGACCTTCCAGCCTTGTTTGTTCTCTACGGGATAGTCTGTTTTTCCCGTCTGCCCTTTCCCTGGCCGTTCTTCCCCGGGCGGTTTGTTTAGCTTGCCTCTTCTTTACCGAAAGTCCTGTTCTTCCTTGCCGTTTTCTTCCCCCTTGAAAAAAATGGAAGCTGCTATGCGAAAGCCTCGTCTGAGGAACTTTCGCATAGCAGCTTAGGTATGTTTGGCTAGGAATGGTTTGTTCGTCCTGTATATCCCTGCTTCCCCTTCAGCCCAGGCGGAATACCACCGCTTCGAAAGGTTTGAGCCGGATTTTGCGCGAAGGCGAGGCATGCTGCCTGAGGGGGTAATTGCTCAGCAGGATCGTAGCCTTCGTAAGGTCGGGCCCGGGCGCAGACTCCGCCGCCAGCGGCGAGAAATTCAGCACCACCAGATACTTGGCCTCGCTGCTCTTCCTCAGGTAGGCAAACACTTTCGGGTTCTTCGCGTCGAGCAATTCATAGTCGGCGTAAATCAAATCCGGATGACTTTTGCGCAGAGCGATAGCCCGTCTGAAATAATTCAACGCCGAATCCCTATCCGTTTCCTCGGCCGCCACGTTTACCGTCAGGTAATTCGGATTGACCGGCAACCAGGGAATCCCCTTCGTAAAACCTGCATGCTCCGAATCGTCCCATTGGAAAGGCGTGCGGGCGTTGTCTCGCCCGATATTCTGCTGCTGGAGAAGAAAAGCCTCGGTATCGCCTCCCTCCGAGCGTATTTTCTTATACCGGTTGATGGTGTCGATGTCCTGATACTCTTCCACGGTGGTGAATTTGATATTCGTCATCCCGATCTCGTCGCCCATATACCAATAAGGCGTGCCGCGCATCGTCAGCAAAAAAGTAGCCAGCATCTGGGCCGACACCGTGCGCAGTTCCGGCCGGTCGCTTCCGAAGCGGCTTACCATCCGGGGCTGGTCGTGGTTGCCCAGGTAGATGGTGGGCCAACCGTCGGCTACGGCCTTGTCCCATTCGGTAAATACTTTTTTTAGGGTGACCAGGCTATAGTCCAGCCCCGAATCCGGCGTGTCGGGACCGGTATTGTTGCGTACCCAGGCCGCGTCGAAATGATAGACCATATCCAGCTCCTGCCTTTCCGGGCTCACGAACCGGGCTACGTCGGCAAGCCCCACCCCCGAGCCTTCGCCTACGCTCATCGCGTCGTACCGGCTGAGCACTTCCCGGTTCATCTCGTGCAGGTATTGGTGCAACCGGGGCCCCCGGGCGTAATACTCGAAAAGGCCGGGATATTTCTCTTGGTCGATCTCCGGAAAACGCCGGTCTTTCGAGATCAGCGTGATAGAATCCATCCGGAAGCCGTCGATGCCCTTATCCATCCAGAAACGCATCATCTGGTAGATTTCCCGGCGCACGGCTGGGTTGTCCCAATTCAGGTCGGGTTGCTTTTGGCTGAAATAATGCAGGTAATACGAGTCGGTAGGCTCGTTGTATTTCCAGGCTGTTCCCTTTACATCGAAATAGCTCGGGCGCATCGGCGGCTCGCCGTCTTCGGCCGGCCACCAGAGGTAGTAGTCGTAATGCGGATTGTCGCGCGATTGCCGGGCGGCTATGAACCAGGGATGCTCGTCGCTGGTATGGTTTACCACCAGGTCGAGTATCACCCTCAGGCCCCGCCGGTGGGCTTCGTGCAGCAGCTCGTCGAAATCGCTCATGGTGCCGAATTCGGTCATAATGCGGCAATAGTCGCTGATGTCGTAGCCGTTGTCGTCGTTGGGCGAGGCAAAGATCGGGCTGAGCCAGATCACGTCTACCCCCAGGCTGCGTACGTAGTCTATCCGGTTGAGGATGCCTCTGAGATCGCCGATGCCGTCGGCATTGCTGTCTTGAAAACTGCGGGGGTAAATCTGGTAGACGACGGCTTCTTTCCACCACTTTCTGTCCGGCGCAGCGGCGGCGGGGGCTGCGGCGGGTTGCTTTTTTTCCTTCATCTTTTCCTTTTTGTTTGAGGTATAACAAAGGGGCTTCAAACTTGGTTCAAACGTGAACTTCCGGAGGGTTAAATAGGTTTATATTTTAAGTATAAAATAAAAAAAGATATGGAAAACGGTGTAATGATGCAGTATTTCGAATGGAATCTGCCTAACGACGGAAAGTTGTGGAAACAATTGAAAGAAGACGCGCGGCATTTGCACGAAGCCGGCGTGACGGCTGTCTGGATTCCGCCTGCTTACAAGGCGCACGAGCAGAAAGACGAGGGGTATGGCACCTACGATCTGTACGATCTGGGCGAGTTTGACCAGAAAGGCACCGTGCGGACGAAGTACGGCACGAAGCAGGAACTGAAGGAGATGATCGACGAACTGCATAAGTATCGGATCGGCGTGTATCTGGATGCGGTGATGAATCATAAGGCGGCGGCCGATTATACCGAGCGGTTTATGGCTTGCGAGGTAGATCCCGCCAACCGGCAGGAAACGGTGAGCGAGCCTTACGAGATCGAGGGTTGGACGGGTTTCGATTTTCCCGGCCGGGGAGATACGTATTCGCCTTTCAAATGGCATTGGTATCATTTTTCGGGTATCGACTACGATGTGGCGACTAAGAAAAAGGGCGTGTTTCTGATTATGGGCGAGGGCAAGGGCTGGAGCCAGGGGGTAGACGACGAGAACGGGAATTACGATTACCTGATGTTTGCCGATATAGACCTGGATAATCCCGAAGTGGTAGAGGAGTTGCAACGTTGGGGCACGTGGGTGTCGGAGGAACTGAATCTCGACGGGATGCGCCTGGATGCCATCAAGCATATGGACGACCATTTCGTGCAGCATTTCCTGGAGGCGGTGCGGGCCAAACGGGGCGGTAAGTTTTATGCCGTGGGCGAGTATTGGAAAAACGACATCGAGTCGTTGAAGGCTTATCTCGACGAGGTGAAATATGAGGTGAATTTGTTTGACGTTTGCTTGCATTATAATATGTATCAGGCTTCCTGCAAAGGGCGCGATTACGATTTGCGCCGGTTGCTGGAGGGTACGTTGGCACGTACCTGTCCCGGCCAGGCGGTGACGTTTGTCGACAATCACGACTCGCAGAAGGATAGTTCGTTGGAGTCGCAGGTGAAAAGTTGGTTCAAGCCTTCGGCTTACGGGTTGATTTTGCTGATGAAGGAGGGGTATCCTTGCATTTTCTACGGCGATTATTATAGCGTGAAGCGCAAGGGTTCGCCGCATCGGAAGGTGCTCGATATTTTGTTGGATGCCCGCCGGCGGTTGGCGTATGGCGAGCAGGATGATTATTTCGACCATCCCAATACGGTGGGTTTCGTGCGTCGGGGCGACGAGGAACATCCCGGCTCGGGCCTGGCATTGCTGATTTCGGGCGGCGACGACGGCGAGAAGGTGATGCAGGTGGGCGCCGAGCGGAGCGGCGAGGTCTGGCACGAGCTGACGGGCAATATCCCCGACGAGGTTCGGATCGACGACGAAGGCAACGGTTGTTTCAAGGTATCGGGCGGTTGTTTGGCGGTGTGGGCGAAAAAAGATTGAAAAAAGGGGAGGTAAGGAAGGGGGAAAGCCCTTGGCGAAGAAAAGGTCATAAGGCTTGCCGGCAGGTATCGGGGATACTGCCGGCAGGCTTTTTCCGTTTGGGGAAAGGAGGATGCGGTGCTTCGGGCCGTCTGCCCCGAGGGTGTCTGTCATCTCCTTTTTGGGATGCTTCGGGCCGTTTGTCCCGGGGATGTCTGTCAACCCATGTTTTCAATTATTTCCTCGGCCAGGCCGGTAGCTTCGCTGATGATCCGGGTATCGACGCCGAGACTTTTTAAATTCCGGGCTACTTCCATTTGCTTTTTCCGTTCGCCTTCGGCGCGTCCTTTTTCCATACCTTCTTCTATACCCTCTTCTCTGCCTTCTTCCCTGCCTTCTTCCCGTCCTTCAATCAATCCTTCCAATTTGGCGGTGCTCAATACGTCGTTTTGAATCATAATCGCGTCGATATGGCGGTCGTAGGCCAGACGTTCGGCCGGTTCCATATTATAATAAATCAGCTTCCGCCGCGCCTCGGCCAGTCCCGGCGCCTCCGTATCGGGGCGGATATGGCCGGTTTTCAGGTACTCTATCCATTCTTCCAGCGGCGTGACGGCGGCTTTGTTGAACTCGTTTACACGGATCAGGAAATATTCGGGGAAAATTTCGGCCGGCAGCTTGCGTACCAGTACATCTTTCTCTTTGGTCGTCACCTCCAGCCGGTCGCCGGTATGCACCCCGGTGAACCTGTTCTGCCCGTGATACAGATAATCCTCGCCCTTGCCTATATCGAAATAGAGGATACTGATAGAATATATTTTCTTTACATTCGCATACACCTGTCCGAGCTCGATATGTTCGGTAATAGCTTTGGCTACCCCGTACAAAATCCGTTCCAGATAATGAATTTCCCGCGTATTCTGTACCTCTACGATAATAATTTCGTCTTTGCTGTTCTTGGCTTTAATATCTACCCGGTTGAATTTATCCTCTTCGCTCTGCTGATTGCTCTCGCTTTCGAGAATTTCCATAATACGGATTTTCTCGCCGAGCAACACCGTGAGAAATCCTTCCAATACCCCGAAATTAGCCTTGTTGCGGAGCAATCGCTTTGCCGCCCAGTCGAAACGGATCAATCTGTCTCTTGGTTCCATAGTTTATTGTTTTTTAGTCTGTTTGCAAAGCTACGTTTTTTTTTCGTACCCCGGCGGAAAAAACGTAAAATTCCCTTTGCGCTTCTTTGAAGGCCGTCTTGGCTGAACGCGGCAACTCTCTGCCTTCTCCCAAAAACAGTGCTTCTTCCTTAGGCTACCCGACACCTCTCGTCGTGGGCCGGTTCCACCGCAGGCAAGGCCGGAAGAAGGGAAAAAGAAGGAGGAAAGAGGAAATCTCCGCACGGGGGCTTATTGTCATTTTTTTCTTTTCTTCAAAGGAGGATCGGGATGAAATTCCGGTTTCATAGGCATCCGGCTGAAAATTCACCGGCATGAAATTCGAATTGCATGCCGATGGAATTTTCGTTTCTCCGCAGTGTATTTTTCCTTGTTCGTATATGGTTGATAACCAGGCGAATGCAAATTCGCTTTTTGGGGGGAGCCGGAGCGGGGGCTTATTGTATTTTTTTTAAGTAAAACGCCTGGGTTTTCCGTGGTCGGGGAGGAGCATCGATTCTTCGGAAACGGCCTTTTGCCAAGGCGGGAAGTTTGTTCTCTGCCGGGCAAGGAGCAAGGCCCCCGCGCCCCTTATTCCCCGGAAGGCGAAAGCGGCGAAGCGAAGCGGCGGGGATAATTCAGCAGGATGGCCAGTATGCCCCCCGCGCCGAGCAGGTAGGGGTAATAAAGATACCCCATGATTTCGATGGGCGACACCTGGCCCAGCCCCGAAGCCATGAGCAGTTGCGCCCCGTAAGGCAGGATGCCTTGCACGAAGCAGGAAAATATATCGAGTAGGCTCGCGCTGCGCCGCGGGTCGATGCCGAAGCGGCCGGCAATATCCTTGGCGATGGGGCCGGCCATGATCAGGGCGATGGTATTGTTGGCCGTGCAAATGTTGGCGAAGCCTACCAGCGCGGCAATGCTGCCCTCGGCTCCGCGGCGCGACCGGATATGGCGGGTGAGCTGGAGGATAATCCAGTCGATGCCGCCGTTGTAGCGGATCATCTCCAGCATGCCCCCGGCCAGGAGGGTGACGATGACCAGTTCGCCCATACTCATGATGCCGCTTCCCATAGCGGCGTTCCATCCCCAAAGGGAGAAGCTGCCCGTGGCGACGCCCACCAGGCCTGAAAGCAAAATACCTCCGGCCAGCACCAGCATGACGTGAACCCCGGCTACGGCGGCCGCTAAAACGGCCAGATAAGGTACTACTTTGATCCATTCGATGGTTTGCGGCGCGTAGCTGCCGCCGTAGCCGCTTCCTATGGCCATGTAGATGGCGGCGGTCAGCAGAGCTACCGGGAGGGCGATGCGGATGTTTACCTTGAATTTGTCGGACATCCGGCAGCCTTGGGTGCGGGTGGCCACGATGGTGGTGTCGGATATAAACGAAAGGTTGTCGCCGAACATGGAGCCGCTTACCACCACGCCCAGCATCAGGGCGACGGGCATCGCCGTTTTGGCGGCTATGCCGGCCGCTACGGGGGCCAGGGCCACGATGGTGCCTACCGAGGTGCCTACCGAGATGGAGATAAAGCAGGCGGCCACGAAGATGCCGGCCGCCAGCAGGTTGTCGGGCAGGAGCGACATGGCCAGGTTGACGGTGGCGTCGACCGCGCCCATCGTCTTGGCGGTTTCGGCGAATGCGCCGGCCAGGATGAAAATGAGTACCATCAGCATGATGTTGCTGCTCGCCGCGCCCCGGCAGAATTGCTCGATACGGTAGCTTAACCGGCCTCCTTTGGAGATTGCCACCGCTACGGCCGAGGCCAGTAGGAAGGCTACGGTGATGGGCATTTTATAAAAATCGCCCGCAATAAGGGATACGGCCAGGTAGGCCGCGAGGAAAACGCCCAACGGAAGCAAGGCCCAGGGATTGGGATGGTGTGGCAGCCGGGGCTCGAAACCGGAAGGGGGTGTGCCGGTTGCTTCGGCGTCGACCGGGGGAATCGCGCAAGAGCGGTCGGAAAATATCGGTGTGCCGGCTGCTTCGGTCGATGCCGGAGCAGCTGCGGCAGGAATGTTTTTGCCGGAAATCGGCCGCTTGCCGGGGCCGCCGGACGTCAAGGCGCAAGAGCGGCCGGAAAATACCGGTGTGCCGGCGGCCGTAGCTGCTACGGCTTCTTCCGGGGAAATCCGGACACTTTCCGGATTGGTTTTCAAGGATCGGGTATATGTCATTTTCTGTTTTCCAATTAATCATGTGCTGTCGCGCGCCGGTTTCCTTCCGGCGAAAGCCGGGAGACTTTTCTGCTTCCGGGCAGTCTTTCAGACACTGCCCGATGTTTCGGCCGGCAAGCCGGCCTTCCCCGTCGTATGGCTGCTTTTCCGCAGCGCGCCGGTGTGCCGGCCGGTTTTAGAACGAGAACCGCAGCGCCACGCGGATACCGCCCTTTTTGATGTTCGGCTGATCCAGATACGTCAACCGGCGGTAATAATCGATCCGGAGAATCTTCAGGATATTTTCCAGCCCGATGCTCGCCTCCAGATACGGCGTATGGCCGATCGGCGTCGTACCCTCCGGCAATTTGAACAGACCGGCGTTGCCGCCGCCGTCCAGCAACGGGTTATTCTTGTCCGTCAGATGGCCGTAGAAACCGCTGAACGAAATCACCTCGCGCAACCTCAGCCATTTCACCCCCGGAATCCGGTTCAATATCCACCCTTTCAGGTAATAGGTGAAATAAAACGCCACATATTCGTCGGAAATAAACTCCATCGCCCGCATCATATTGAACGCCTCCGGCTGAATGGTAACCGACTGGTTGGTATTGGGGAAAATCAACATCGGGAAAGGTACACGGTTCCACACCTTTCCCCCCTTCACCAGCGCGTCGATATGGCCGAACGACGAAAGCCAGATGCGCTTCTCCGCGCTCGCCTCCGTATGATTGTAATTATACTGGCCTCCCAGCACGTTCTTCAATCCCAGCCTATGCGACACCCGGAACACCGGCGCGTCTTTCGAAAGGTTGAACACCGAGTTCTTCCCCGACCGCCCGTTGTAAGCCCTTTCCCCCGGCGCAAACCGCAACTGCGCGCCCAGCTCCGAGGTGGTATAACTCTTCACGTTCGTCAGCGTGCCGTCTGCGTTGTAGCGATCGTAGCGCAGGGTACCGGCCGCCTCGTTGTTTTCGTTGCGCGCCCAGGTCTTTACCGAAAGCCCGTTCAGCCATTCCTTTTCATACTGAAACATCGTTTTGCGGATATACTGCATCTGGGTCACCGGCTCGCCCACCTTCCAGGCCACGAAAATATTATCCTTGCTGGTAAAAAGGAAATCCTGCCCCGGCGTAAACAGATCGTACTCCTGGATGAACGACAGGTTGTTCACCGGGCTTTCCCCCTCGTGATAGGCCTTTTTGTTAATGCTGTACGTCAGCTTCGCGCTATACTTCCATTTCCGGTCGTTCACCCCGTAGGCCACATAACCGCTTCCGAACCAGTGGGGGCTCAGGTTGGCCGTCGTCATTCCCCCCACGCGCATGCGGAAGCCTTCCACATGGTTGGCGCTGAAGGTGGTATTCATCGGCCCGAAGTCGAACTTGCTCTTGCTCTTGTCGGCCGAGGTGGGAATATAGCCCGAAATCAGAATCTCGGCCGTTTTGATAATCACGTTAAACGCCGGCACCTTTCTCAGTTGCGCCAGCAAATCGTCGAGGGCGTTCTCCTTCTCCTTGAGCGGCACATGCCGGTTGTGCACCCAAAACGTATCGGTACGGGCCGTCGCTTCGGGCAGGATGTGGTTGGCCCCCAGCAGGCCGAATACCGAATCGGCCTCTTGCACGTCGAAACTGTAGTTGTCGAAATTGCGCAATTGGTGGGCATATAGTTGCTGGGCGCCTTTCACCAGGTAGAAATTCACATAAGTGTTCTCGTTGCTCAGCACCCAGGTGCTATCGGGCATGCGCTTGAATTCCTGCTCGATGCGCAGCTTGTCTACCCAGTTCAGGTTGATATTGGCCGGGGTGTCGAGCACGAATTTCTTCACCGCGTAATCGCCGTCGAGGGTGATGTACAGCCGGCCGGTGAAGCCGTAGCTCTGGCTGTTTACCGGCACGAAGGCCAGGTCGACGCATTTGTCGCCGCCCACCATCACGGTGTCCATAATGTAATATTTATAGTACGACGTGGCCAGCGTCGACGAAAGCGGGCTGACGAAACGGTTGAGCAGGATATTGATATTGTTGTCGAAGATGTTCACCCCTTTGAAAATCTCCTCCAAATTGGAGGTGATGCCGCCCCCGTCGTCGAGCGTCTTGTCGATGCCCTGCTGGCGTTTGGCCTTGGTGATGGTCTTCTCCGATTTGGGATGCTTGCGGTAGTATACGTCCGAGAGCGTTTCGCGCACCGAAAGCGTCAGGATAGGCTTGCCGTTGAACTCCGAAGTATCCAGGTAATTCTTGATAAACTTGAATTTCTTCAGAAACTTGTTCTTGTCGAGGTTGGGGTTGAAGTCGTCGAGCGACATGCTCAGTTTCTCGTACACTTCCGTCTGGTATTCGTCTTTGGCCTCGATGCGGTTGTCGTTCTTATGGGCGATAACCTGCTTGATCAGCTCGACGGCCGGATTGTCTTTGCGGGAATATTTTTCCTTTTTGGGCTTTACCACCACTTCGGCTATCTCGAACGAAGTAGGGCGCAGCATCACTACGAGGCCGTCGTTTTTCCGGCCGGCTTCCAGATGAACGGTTTTCGTATCATAGCCCAGCGAGGCGACGGCCAGCGTGGTAAGCCCCTTGTCGTTTTCCAGCGAAAAGGCGCCGTTGTCGTCGGTCATCGTGCCGATGGTAGAATGCTCGAAAAGAACGGAGACGTAGGAAAGCGGTTCCCCGGTGATAGAGTCTTTCACAATACCCGAGGCCGAAGTAATGCGCTGGGCGTGCACGGCGGATAAAGCGGATGCTGCCCCGGCGAGGGCCAGGAGCAAGAGAAAGCGAATTAATTTTGTCATATTAATCGTCGTTATTCCTTCGCGGATTATCAGGTCCGCAAAGATACGCCTTTTCCCAGAAGGAAAGAGGCGGGGGCTATTAATAATCATTAATCCCCGGTCTTCCGGCGTTTCTGGTTTCCCGGCTTTCCGTGCTATGGCGATGCTTGCGTTCATTGCGATTGATTTTCGTTTATGATTTGCCGAGCCTTGTTTATCCGCCCGCACGCCGGAAGCGCGCCTGCCGGCCTCTTCTTCCGCATCCCGGGGGGCTTTCTGCGGGAAGGAGGTGTAGCCCCCGGCCCTTTCCGGTTTCCTGCGGGAAGGGAAAGCCTGCTGCCCGGCGAACAAGGTTTTGGCCTTCTTTTCAGGCTGCCGCGCCCGCTCTTCCTCCGGGCCGATGGCGAGGGAAAAACAAAGCTATAAGCATATAACAATTTCCGGCCGGATTCGGAGAAGCTGCCCGGGCTTTTTTATCCGCTTGTCCTTTTCGCCCCTCTCGGAAGGGCCTTCGTTTTCCGGCTTGTTTTCTCCGTGTGGGAAAAGAAAGGCCGGCGGCGTCCATGCCTTATCCCCGCTAGGGGGAAGCCGGCCGGAGGGGAACCGGCGGAAACCAAGGAATGTAGAGGTTGCCGGAAAAACGAAAGAAGCAGTTCCCCCGTTTCGGGAACCGCTTCTTTGTCGCGGGGTTCAACTAAGCCCGTCCGAAAAAAGACCTTCTGCTCGTCTTTGTGTCCGTTTCGAGGGGGGGCGGAAGAGAAAGAGATACGGGGGGATGCCGGAAGGTGGAAAAGACTTCTTCCGATCCGGAAATAACCCCGGAGTGCTCAGCCGTAAGCCCTCTTCCCGCCGCCGCCCGATCAGGGGCGCAAGGTAAGGCCGAACACCAGATGAGCGTCTTCCATGCGCGGGTTCCAGATAGCCTGGGCAAAAACAGGCAGCGAGAAGGAATCTGTAATGCGGATACACGTCGTGCCTTTCAGCGCCATGTTGGTTACAGCCGGGCCGTCGGTAGTATATTGGGCGGCTTTGTAAGGCACGATGCCGCAAGTGGCGTTCAGATCGACCCTTTTCACCGTGAACGGGAAATTCAACTCCACATACGAAGAGTAGTTCTGGTCTCCTTTCTCGTCCTTGTCCATCCCGGCGAACATGGTGTACCAGGCTATCGACAACGGGAATTTTTCTACCGGCAGCGTGTAGGCCAGGCCCGCTTCGAAATGGTGGGCGGTTTCGTGGCTTTTGAAGTTGAAGTAGCGATTGGCCTTCTGGCCTGCCCACCACAGGTCGGCTACGGAAAGCGTCAGGCCCGAGTTGCCGAAGGTATAGGCTGCCGTCAGGTCGATTTCCTTGGCGGCGTTGACGGCTACCGCGTTGCCTCCGGCGTCGGTCACCGAGGCGTTGCCGTCGAAATCGGTCGAGCCCCAGGCCGTGAAGGAAAAGCCTCCCACGCTCAGACCGAACGTGGGCTGTATGCTGGCCCCGGTCTGGTAGAGGCCGCGCCATACGTAGGAACTTACCAGATCGGCGGAAACGTTGAATTTTAATGAGCTGTCATTGTCGCCGGCTTTTGCGGCCAGGGAAGATGCCATAGCGAAAACTACGGCCAGGGCAGTTGCTTTTTTACCTGCTGATTTCATATATTTAAAAATTTCATATACTTAGAGATGTTATATACTTGGAGATGTTATATACTTAAAGATGGTATGTACTTAAAGATTTCAGATGCCTGAAAATTTCACACCCGAATTACAACCTACGTTGTGATAGGTTCCGTTGGTTGCGGCCCCTCTACGGGTGAGTCGTCGCTTCGTCGAGCGCGATATTCAATTGCAAGACATTCACCGTTTCGGTACCGAATATTCCCAGTAAGGGCTTTTGTACCCGGGCGTTGACGAGGGCCAGCACTTTTTCTTCCTTCCAGCCGCGGGCGTCGGCTACCCGTTTGGCTTGCACGTAAGCGGCTTTGGGAGAAATATGCGGGTCGAGGCCCGAACTGCTGGCCGTTACCATCTCGGCGGGCACTTGGCGGCGCGTCAGGTAGGGATGGTGCACTAAAAAACGGTCGATGCGGGTTTCTACCAACCCCAGATATTCTTCGTTGGAAGGGCCTTTGTTGCTTCCGGCCGAGCTGGATGCGTCGTAGCCGTCGCCGGCATGCGAGGGGCGTCCCCAGAAATACACATCGCGGGTGAAGTTTTGCCCCACGTTGGCTGCTCCCACTACTTTTCCGTTCAGCACGGCCAGTTCGGCATTGCCTTTGTCGGGGCCTGCCACCTGGGCGAACAACCACAAAACAAACACATAGAAGAGGCTGAAAAAGAGGCAGAAGGCCAGGGTCAGCCTGAATGATTTGAAAAGATTCGCTAACATGATGATAATGATTTTGCTTTTTTAAAATAGAAGTTACATAAATAAGCTTACGACCAGGTCGATCAGTTTGATGCCGATAAACGGAACGATAACGCCGCCCAAACCGTAGATCAAGAGATTGCGGCGCAGCAAGGCCGAGGCGCCGATCGGTTTGTAGGCTACCCCGCGCAGGGCCAGCGGAATCAGGATGGGGATGATGACGGCATTGAAGATGATCGCGCTCAGGATGGCGGATTCCGGGCTATGCAGGTGCATGATGTTCAGCGGAGCCAGGGCCGGGATGGTCAGCATGAACAGGGCCGGCACGATGGCGAAATATTTGGCCACGTCGTTGGCGATGCTGAAGGTGGTCAGCGTGCCGCGGGTCATCAGCAGTTGCTTGCCGATCTCCACGATTTCGATCAGTTTGGTCGGGTCGTTGTCAAGGTCGACCATATTGCCGGCTTCCTTGGCCGCCTGCGTGCCGCTGTTCATCGCCACGCCCACATTGGCCTGGGCCAGGGCCGGGGCGTCGTTGGTTCCGTCGCCCATCATGGCTACCAGTTTGCCGTTATCCTGCTCCTTGCGGATATAGTTCATTTTGTCTTCCGGCTTGGCTTCGGCAATGTAGTCGTCGACCCCCGCTTTGTGGGCGATGTATTTTGCCGTCAGAGGGTTATCGCCCGTCACCATCACCGTTTTCACGCCCATTTTGCGCAGCCGCTCGAAGCGTTCCTGAATGCCCGGCTTGATAATATCCTGCAATTCGATCACGCCGACGACGGCCTCGTTTTCAGAAACCACCAGGGGCGTCCCGCCGTTGCCCGCGATTTTTTCCACCAGTTCCGCCACTTCTTCCGGATACTCCCGGCCCGCGGCTTCGCTCCGGCGGCGGATAGCCTCGAAAGCGCCTTTGCGGATGCGGGTGCCGTCGGCCAGATCCACGCCCGAGCATTTGGTTTCGGCCGTAAACCGGATCATCTTCGAGCCCGAGGTATGCAAGTCGTGGATGCGTACGCCTTTTTCCCGGCCTAGTTCCACAATGGATTTTCCTTCCGGGGTATCGTCCGACAGGGAGGCCATCAGGCAGGCCTTTACGAAAGCGGCTTCGTCGATTCCGGCTACCGGGTAAAACCCGGTGGCTTTCCGGTTGCCGATGGTAATCGTTCCGGTTTTGTCGAGCAGAAGCGTGTCTATATCGCCGGCCGTCTCTACCGCTTTCCCCGATTTGGTGACGACGTTGGCCCGCAGGGCGCGATCCATGCCGGCTATGCCGATGGCCGACAACAGCCCGCCGATGGTGGTAGGGATCAGACAGACGAACAGCGCGATAAAGGCGGCGATCGGAATAGGGGTAGAAGAATAATCGGCAAAAGGTTTCAGGGTGCCGCATACGATGACGAAGACCAGGGTAAAACCGGCCAAGAGGATGGTCAGGGCGATTTCGTTGGGCGTTTTTTTGCGGGAGGCCCCTTCCACCAGGGCGATCATCTTGTCGAGGAAACTTTCGCCCGGCTGGGTGGTTACTCTTACCTTGATCTGGTCGGACAATACTTTGGTGCCGCCCGTGACCGAACTTTTGTCGCCGCCGGCTTCCCTGATCACCGGGGCCGATTCGCCCGTGATGGCGCTTTCGTCGATCGAGGCCAGCCCTTCGATAATCTCGCCGTCGGAAGGAATCGTATCGCCCGCCTCGCAAATAAATACATCTCCTTTTTTGAGCCGGGAAGAGCTTACGGTTTCTATTTTATCGCCTACGCATACTTTGGCCGGTGTTTCTTCCCGCGTTTTGCGCAGGCTGTCGGCTTGTGCCTTGCCTCTGGCCTCGGCGATCGCTTCGGCAAAATTGGCAAACAGCAGGGTGGCTGCCAATACCAGGAAAACCAAGCTGTTGTAGCCGAACGAACCTTGCGTGGTATCGCCGGTAGCGGCGGCCCGGAGGGTGACTGCCAGCATGACGAAGGTTACGATTTCCACGATAAACATAATCGGGTTGCGAAACATCACCCGCGGGTCCAGTTTCACGAATGATTGTTTTATGCTTTCTATCACAAGCTCCTTTGGAAACAAAGAAGCGGCTTTGTTGTTTCTCATCTTCTTAATCTGTCAGTCGGTTAGTAAATGCTAAAATATTCGGCCACCGGGCCCAAGGTCAACGCCGGGAAGAACGACAGGGCGGCTACGATAAAGATGACGCAGAAGGTCATCACGCCGAAAGTTGCCGTATCCGTCTTCAAGGTGCCGGCGCTTTCCGGAATGTATTTCTTCCCGGCCAGCAAGCCGGCGATGGCTACCTGCCCCACGATGGGCAAATAACGGGAAACGATCAGGGCCAAACCGCAGGTGTAGTTCCAGAAATAGGTGTTGTCGCCCAATCCCTCGAAGCCCGAGCCGTTGTTGGCCGAGGAAGAGGTGTATTCGTAGAGCATCTCGCTAAAGCCGTGGAAGCCGGGGTTGTTCAGCCAGCCGCCCTCGCTTTCCACAAACGCCGGATGGTATACATATACGTAGCTGGAAATGGCCGTAAAGATCAGGATGACGAAGGGGTGGGCCAGGGCGACGAGGGTGGCTATTTTCATCTCGCGCGCCTCCACCTTCTTGCCCAGGAACTCGGGCGTGCGGCCTACCATCAATCCGCTGATAAATACGGCGATGATCAGGAAGGCGTAATAGTTCATGAAACCTACGCCCACGCCGCCGAACCAGGTATTGATCTGCATGTTCAGCATCTCCACCATCCCCGAGAGGGGCATGGTGCTGTCGTGCATGCCGTTGACGGAGCCGTTGGAGGTCACGGTGGTCGTTACCGACCATAAGGCGGTAGCCGCCGGCCCCAGCCGGGTTTCCTTGCCCTCCATCGCGCCGGCCGCCTGGTCGATGCCCAGGGCGTCGATTTTCGGGTTGCCCGCCATCTCGTAGTATACGTTGCAACACACGCCCGCCAGGTAGGCAAACAGCATGACGCCGAAGATGGTGTATCCTAGTTTCTTACGTTTCAGGTAGAATCCCAGGGCGAAGATCAGCGCCATCGGAATCACCAGGATAGCCCAGCATTCCGCCATATTGGTCAGGTACGTAGGGTTTTCCAGCGGATGGGAAGAGTTTACGCCGAAATAACCGCCTCCGTTGGTTCCCAGTTGCTTGATGGGCACGATGGCTGCCGTGGGGCCTTGCGATACCACCTGCTCGGCTCCTTCCAGCGTGGAGACGGTCGTCTTGGCGTCGAATCCCATCGGCGTGCCTTGCAAAACAAGAATGAAGCCCACGATAAGCGACAAGGGGAGGAGGATACGGGTGCAACTCATTACCAGATACTTCCAGAAGTTCCCGATCGTTCGGGTGGTTTTGGCCGCCATAGCTTTCAGGATACCGGCCATAGCCGCCATGCCGGTTGCGGCGGTGATAAACTGAAAGAGCATGATGACGAATAGCTGGGTAAAATAAGTCAGCCCGCTTTCGCCGCTATAGTGCTGCAAATTGCAGTTTACCATAAAGCTGATGCAGGTATTGAAGGCCAGATCCGGGCTTTGTCCGGGGTTTCCATCGGGGTTGAGGGGCAGATAACCTTGCGTTACCAGCAGAAGCATGCCCCAGAAGAACCAAAATAGGTTGATAATAAGCAGAGACTTGAGGAATACCTTCCAGTTCATCTCTTCGTCGGGGTCGATGCCCGCGAATTTGTAAATCCATCGTTCGATAGGAGCCATGAAACGCATACAGTCGTTTCCCTCCTTGTATACCTTGGCGATGTGCTTTCCCAGCGGATAGCTGATTGCTGTCATCAGCACGATTTGCGCCGCTACGCCTAAAATTTCTGTGTTCATCTTTTTAACTCAAAATAGATTACGGTTAAAACTTTTCGGGCTTGATCAGCACGTACATTACATACCCGAAGATTGCCAGGCAGAGTATAAACAGGGCTAAAAACATACTTTCGATCTCCTTTCTTTTTTAGATTTTTTCGAACCAGTCGACGCATTTGAAAAAAAAACAATAACATGCCACGCCGGTGGCGCACAAAAACAAAAACGATAAGCCGTTCTCCATACTTTTTCTTTTTAAGTTGATACTATGATTGTTATTTATTCGCCCTAAGGATGCCAAAGTCGTGCCAAAAGCATAGGCCGGGACGTAACAGGTTGATTGGTAGCAGATTTAGGTTTTTGCCGGTTTTTCCCCTTACGGTGCGGTCTTTCCGAAATGAAAGTCCTTTTTTCATTTCGGTGAAAGGGGCTTTCCTTTCGGCGAAAAGGGGGCAGCTCCGTTCTTCGCTTTTCCGGTGAGGTGAAAAAGCGGAGACGCCGCTAAAGTGGTTTCCGGCCGATTAAAAAGAGGATGCGCGCCGGGTAGCTCGGAGGAAATGCTTGCCGGGTAGCTCGCGGGAGAAGGGAGAGGAAAAGCTTCCGCAGGCGCTTTCCCGCGCGCCTGCTGGTGCCGGCCTGTTTGGGCTCAGCTTTGCTTTGGCGGTTTTTTCCTCAAGCGGAACTATGTAGTTGGATGTGTTCTTTTCAGAAAGGCGGAAGGAGAAAAAGAGCGGGTACGGCGTTCGCTCAGCGCATTTGTCATTTGTTCCGCTTCTTCGCTGGAAATCATTCCTTGTTCTTTGAATTGCCGGATCGTTTTCTTCTCGTTGCTCAACAGCATGCGTACCGACTTGCGGGTGACGGCGGCGCGGTAGGAGCGGGGGTAGTCGATAGCTATCGCGTCGATGAAATTGCCGGCGGTGGCGATGTTTTTCCTGATTTCTGCTTCAAGGCCTGCCAGGCAACTTTTGTACTCGGCCGATACCGTTTCCGAGGTGCCGAACTCGTAAACCAGCTTCAACGCTTCCTTTTGCCCGACGATTAAGCCGCGCGCCAGATCGTAGCCCAGCACGATTTTGTCTTGAAAGGAGAAGTCTATCCATTTGCCCAGGAAGGAAAAGTAACGCTTGTAGCGAACAGGAAAAGGCGGCTTGCAAAAATTCCATATATCCCCTCTTTCGCACAAGGGCTTCTTTCCGTCGTGGTCGTACAATTCGTCTACTGACAGATTGAGCCGCCTTAGGGTGCCGGAGGAAATGGCTCCTTCGGCATAAAGTTTCCAATAGAGCGAACGTTCCTTGTCTAAGATGCGCAAACGCAGATCGGCCGTCACGTCTTTCGGCCGGGCCCATACCACGGGTTGCGTTTCCTTGGGGGGCAGAAATTCTTCCACCAGGCCCCAGTCGGTTGCCTGGAGGGCTTCCCGGCGGGTCAGCTCGTCGAAATATTTTTTCGAGTTTTCGTAAAGCTGCTCTTTTACGCTATAATCCAACAGAAGCTGCGACGAAGGTTTTTTGGTCAGCCCCAGCTTTTTCAGCAGCCACCCGATGGTGGTGGCATTTACCGTCAGGGTGAGCGTCACGATGCCGGCCGTAAGGAAGAGTATCTGGCGGCGCACGGGCTCGGGTATGGCCAAGGCATACGATACCATCAAGGCCATTGTCAACCCCAAGGCTCCCCGCAGCCCGCCCCAGCTCAAGATGGCCGATTCGCGTACCGACAGGCCGTAGCCCGAACGCTTCATCAGGGGGTAGAGCAGGGCGATGACGAGGGTGCGGATGATATTCAAGCCGGCATATACGCTCAGCAGGATCAGCACGTCGGTCCACGTGAAATGTACTTTCAGGGCGATGACGATGCCTACGATGATAAATATCAATGTATTGGCCAGATGAGCGGCCAGTTCCCAAAACTGACGCATGAATTTATTTACCTGGGGCTTTAGCAAGGGGCGTCCCATATAGGTGATGGTCAGCCCGAAGGCTACCAGGGCGATGACGCCCGATACGTCGAGGTAGCTTTGCGCCAGGATAAATGTCAGGTAAGCGGCTACGATCATTACGCTGTTCTGAAGCATCTCGTCTCCCTGTACGCGGGTGATGAACTTGATACATACATAGGCCAGGGCTGCCCCCAGCAAGGCCCCGCCGGCTACTACCCGGATAAAATCCAATACGGGCCTTTCCGCTACGCCGGTGGCGGTATAGGCTCCGAAAAACAGCATGAAAAGCACGATGCCGGTTCCGTCGTTCAGCATCGATTCGGCGTCGACCAAGGTGGAGAAACGTTTGCTGGCGCCCAGTTCTTTGAGAAGGGCCACGACCGCCACCGGATCGGTTGCGCTGATCAGGGCGCCGAACATCAGGGCGAACGTCCAGTTCCATTCTGCGTACGAGGGGTTTAGCGTACTGACGCCCATCATCAGCGCGGCGGTTAGCAGCATGGCGATCGCCACGCCGGGCACCGACAGCAGGGTGGCGTTGGCCAGGGTTTTGCGGAAGACGTGCACATCCAGCTCGTAGGCCGCGTCGAATATCAGGATGGGCAGGAAGATATAAAGTATCATATCCGGATCGGCATTTCCGGCAAAATCGATAGAGGCTCTGAGCAACGGGGAGTCGTTCAGCCAGCCGAACCGGTCGGACATGCCGATGAGCAAGCCGAAAGCGAATAAACCGACCGTGTAGGGAAGGGGCGTTTTCTTTAGTCCGTATTTCAGCAGGGCGCCCGCCAAGAGGCTGATCAGGACGAATGCCAAAGGCGTCAATAAGTTGCTTGTTTCCATAGCTGGTTGCTTGTGTATTTCTTTTCACAACATCCTGGCCTTCGTTTGTATGTGTGTTTTATATATTTTTATTTGAATGTTTGTCTTTTATTTTCCTCCTGGAATGGAAGAGCCGGGTTTGCCGGGTTTGCCGGGGGAGGTTTTTAGGGGGGAGGGGAGCGGTCGGTTTCGCGGCGGCGGGGGCGGGCAGAAGCTGTGCCGCAGATTTGGAGAAGTGGAAGAGTGTCCGGTTAGAAGGCCGGCCGGCCGGGGCGGAAAGTATACAGGGAACTTGCGCTTTTGCGGCCGGACGCGAGGAAAGAATCCCGGAAAGATTTTCCTGTAGGGGGGAGACAGGCGTTGCTTGCAGCTCGGGAATAACGGTAAGGAAGATAAAGCTACGGAAGAAAGGAGAAAGGGATAGAAGGAGAAACGAAGAGAAGGAGAAAACGAATGAAAGGAGAAACGGAGGCGGATAAGGAGAAACAAAAAAAGAGAACGGGATTTGCTTCTGTCCCTAAGTAATCCCGTTCTCTTTTTTGAAAGCTTCTTATTTCTTGTTGCTTCTCCGGCCGTTTTTCACCGGACAGGAGGGCGAACATGGAAACCTTTTTTATTACAATCCGCTGAACGACACGTCGTCGAAGAGCAGCGAGGGGATTCGCCAGCTCGAGGAAGGACGGGCGTCGCAACCGGCTTCCCGGAGGCTGTTCCAGA
The DNA here is from genome assembly GCA_048465615.1 of Tannerellaceae bacterium. Lineage (GTDB taxonomy): Bacteria > Bacteroidota > Bacteroidia > Bacteroidales > Tannerellaceae > Parabacteroides. The sequence continues at coordinate 4,397 of DBFWLD010000018.1, read as the reverse complement.
GGGCGATCATATTGCCTGTGACGTTCATTTCCGATACCGGCTGCGTCAGACGGCCGTTTTCGATGAGGAAACCTTCCACGCCATAGGAGAAGTCGCCGGTCGTGCTGTTGCAGTTGCCTCCGTTGAAACCCGTCACCAGGATACCTTTCGATACCGAGCCAGCCAAGCCGTCGAGATTTTTCGTGCCGGGGGCAAGTACCAAGAGGGAGGGCGAGGAAATGGTAGGTTCGACCTCCATCTTGCGGGCTGAATAAGTATCGATATAATAGGTTTTCAACACCCCGTTTTCGAATACCGGCATCGGGCGGGTAGCCACGCCTTCATTGTCGAAATAGCGCGCGCCGTACGACTGGGCTAGATGCGGCTCGTCGCGGAGGGTAAACACCGGCGAACCCACCTTCTGACCGACCTTGCCGAGCAGGAAGGAGTTCTTCTGCTGAATGGAAGAGCCGTATAAGGCGCTGATCATCGGGCCGAGCAATTGGTCGGCGTTCATATTGTCGACCACCATCGTATACTTGCCCGAAGCGATCTTCTTTTGCCCCAGCTTGCGCACGGCCCTGTCGAGGGCTTGGCGGCCGATGCCTTCCCGCGGCAATTGGTTGAAGTGGAGAGCCGATTCGTACCAATAGGATTCCGGGCGGGCGTCGCCTTCGCCCCGGATGCTCGCGCTGGCCGTCAGGCTGAACGAGGAACTGCCCCCTTCGCCTTCGAAGCCGTTGCTGGCTACCAGGTACTTGAAATTTTTCTCGTCGTTGTAAGAGGCGCTGGCCGAAATCAATCGCTGGTCTCGGCCCATCATTTCCTCGCATACCCGCATGGCGGCGGCTACCTTTTCATCGGGGTCGATGGTGTCGAAAGCCGGGTCGAGCAGACCCAGGTCGGGCCGGCCACCGGCATAATAACGCGTGGCCTCGGGCAGGGCGCGCGCCTTGTCTTCGGCCAGGAGGCGGGTGGTGGCCACGCTGTTCAGAATGAATTTTTCCAGTTCCTTTTTGTCGAGCCGGTTGGTAGAATACGAGCCGTAGCGTCCGTCTATGAAAAGATGGAGCACCAGCGAGTTTTCCGAAGCCTGTTGCAGCCGGTCTACCTTCATGTCGCGTATTTCGAACGTGCTGCTGCTGCCGTTGTACACCCCTACGCGCGAAGCCTGGCAACCGTTTTTCAAAGCATATTCCATCGCCCAACGGGCCAGTTTCTTGTTTTCGTCTGTAATCATATCAATTGTCTCCTCCTACTGTCAGTTTGCTTACCAGGGCCGAGGGCATGCCGCAGGTCACGGGGCAGGATTGCCCGTCTTTGCCGCAAGTCCACGAACCGTTGTCCATCTTATAGTTATTTCCCACCATCGTAATGTCGGCCAGGGCTTTAGGGCCGTTGCCGATAATGTTCACGTCTTTGATGGGGTCGGTCAGCTTGCCGTTCTCGATCAGATAGCCGTCTTTTACGAAGAACGTAAAGTCGCCCGCTCCGATCTGTACCTGGCCGTTGGTGAAGCTCGAAGCGTAGATGCCTTTCTTTACCGAGGCAATCATGTCGTCTTCCGTTACGTTGCCCGCTTCCATATACGTGGCGCGCATCCGCGGGATAGGCATTTGGCGGAAAGACTCGCGCCGGCCGTTGCCGGTAGAGGGTATGCCGTAATGTTGGGCGCTGATGCGGTCGTGCAGGTAGCTGGCAAGGACGCCTTCGCGCACGATATAGGTTTTTTGGCCTTCCACTCCTTCGTCGTCGATGTTTACCGAGCCGCGGTTGAAGGGAATGGTGCCGTCGTCTACCACGTTGATATGTTCGCTGCACACCTTCCGGTTCAGCTTGTCGGAGAAGATGGAGGTGTTTTTCCGGTTGAAATCGGCTTCAAAGGCGTGCCCGATGGCTTCGTGCAGCAGGATGCCGGAGCCGCCCGCGCCCATCACGACGGGCATTTCGCCCCCTTTAGGCTTGATGGCGTGGAAGAGGACGGATGTTTTATCTACCGCTTCCTTGGCCAGTTCTTCCACCAGATCGTCGGTCAGGAACTCGCGTCCCTGGCGGAAGGAGCGCGAGGCGTACGAGTTCTCTATCTTGCCGCCGTCTTCCATGATACATACCGCGGCGGCCGTGGCCATCGGGCGGTAGTCGTAATACATCTGTCCTTCGGAGTTGCAGAACAGGATGTGCGAGGTGGTATCGTCGAGCATGGCGATTACCTTGTGCACCCGCCCATCGAGGGCGAAGATGCGGTCGTTCAGCTTTTGCAGGTAGGGCATTTTTTCGCCTACCGAAATTTCGTCCCAGGCGGTTTGCACCTGGTAGCGGTTGTCTTTCACCGGCTTTTCCAGAAGGGCGGCCGTCATGCTGCGGGGGCTTCCCGTGGCGATGCGGGCGGCGGTGCGGGCGGCGCGCAGCATTTCGTCGGTCGTAATGTTTTCTACATAGGCATAGCCGGTCTGGTCGCCGGCGATTACCCGTACGCCCATCCCGAAGTCGATGCTCGACGAGGCGCGGTTGACGGCGCCGTCTTGCAGACCTACGTTGTTGCGGTAGGTGTGTTCGAAGAATAAATCGGCATAGTCGCCTCCTTTTTCAAGGGCGGCGGCCAATACTTTTTTCAGATCGCTTTCGCTCACGCCGAAATGGTGCTGGGCGAACATGATTCCGGCGGCCTGGTCGGGCGCGCTGCCGGCACAGCCTCCTAAAAGGGAGGGAGCGGCTAGGGTTCCGAGCATAACCATACCTCCTGTTTTAATAAATTCACGTCTGTTGATAGTCATATTTTTCCTAATGTTATTGGGTCCGGCTGCGCGCCCATTCCATCACGTTGGCGGGGGGACGCTTGGCCAGGAGTTCCTTTTTCATGAAATCCATATAGGGGGCTACGTGGCTGAAAAAATGCCGGTAGCCGGCGCAGAGATAGTTCAGCCCCGGCTGTCCGTCGGCGGTAAAGGCGAAACGGTTTTTGGGGCATTCGCCGTTGCAGGCGAACAGGTAGTCGCACGCCTTGCACTGGTCGGGCAGCTTGTCGCGTTTGTCGGCCCCGAATTGTTGTTGGCGGGGGCTGTACATCATTTCCGTCAGGGTGTGGGTGCGGATGTTGCCCAGTTTGTAGGCGGGAAAGACGTAGTGGTCGCAGGCGTAGACGTCGCCGTTGAATTCCATCACCCCGGCATGCCCGCAGGTAGGGGCCATCGAGCAGACGCCTGGTTGTTCGCCTACCCAGTTGGCCAGGGTGGCGTCGAAAAGCTGGATGTAGTAGGTGCCTACGTCTTCTTTCAGCCATTCGTCGAAAAGGGTCGAGAGGAAGCGGCCCCATTTCACCGGATCGACCGAGAAGGGAGCCAGGGCGGGGGCTTGGGCGGCGGCGGGCGCTTGATCCGGGCGTGTATCGCGACTTCCGTCTGCGGCAGCCGGGCTTTGCTGCGTTGCGTTTTCGCCGGGCGAGGCCAGGCGGGTGCCGTCGGCATGGCGGCCCAGACGCTCCACGATGGGGGCGAACTGGATGTAATGGCAGCCTATTTCCTTGAAAAAGCGGTAAAATTCCAGGGGATAGTCGACGTTGTAGTCGTTTACTACCGCCATGGCGTTGTATTCCACGCCGTGTTTTTTCAGCAGTTCGATGCCTTTCATTACCTTGTAGAAGGAGGGGAGGCCTTGGCGGTTGCGGCGGTATTCGTCGTGAAATTCCTGGGGGCCGTCGATGGAGACGCCTACCAGGAAATTGTTTTCGCGGAAGAAGCGGCACCAGTCGTCGGTGATCAGGGTGCCGTTGGTCTGGATGCAGTTGTCGATGCGCCGGCCGCGGGCGTATTTGCGTTGCAGCTCGAGGGCTTTCTTATAGAAGGCGATGGGGCGCATCAGGGTTTCGCCGCCGTGCCAGGTGAAAAGTACTTCGGGCATGGTCTGGCATTCCAGGTATTCGCGGATGAATTTTTCCAGCAGGTCGTCGCTGAGGATATGGTTTTTTACCTCGGGGTAGAATTTGCTTTTCTCCAGGTAATAACAATAGTCGCAAGCCAGGTTGCAGACCGAGCCGACAGGCTTCAACATCACGTATATGGGCCGCGCGAACGGCGATAGATAGGGGTTGTTCATGTTATGTCCGGCTTTCGGGGATATATAGGTTTTCGAATTTGTTGTTCGTTTATGCAAATATACAAAGATAGGGTTTTCTCTTTAGATTAACGGTATGCGAAGGGGAGAAATATGGAATTTTGTGGCTTGCTGCCGGACGGGCGGGGGGAGGGGGCGATGCAGGGGTTTTTGCGAGAGGGGAGCTGTGACACACCCCTAGCCCCTCTCGAGAGCTACTCTTTCTACACATCTCCATTAACAAGTTTGAATAATTTAAAATGTGTCCAGAACTGTTTGATTCCATTCTTGAAGGTGATATATCCCGGTGGCCCCTGACTGGCGTATCC
>DBFWLD010000017.1:0-14067 GCA_048465615.1 Tannerellaceae bacterium | reverse complement strand
CGATTTTGCCGTTTACCGTAATCCGGCACATCACCGGAATAAGCCCGTTCTTCTTCGGGGCGTTGCGTTTCAGATAGAATAATACTTTGAATGTCGATCTCATAACTCTACAATTTTTTTAGTGAACAAAATTATTTCTTGTAGAGCCGTCCGTCGATACGCAAAATGCAGCGAATCAGCGCAATCGCACCCGAAAACCGACTTTTTTCGAGGTGTGCAGCCCAAAATCCGAAATTCCTGCTACATTTGCAATCGGAATCCTCCGAATCGGGCTTGTAATTCAGCGTGTTGAAAGCCTCTTAAAACCTCTGTCGCCATTTTGAAAAAAGTAACGGGATAGTAACGTAACTCCGGTTTCATTTGGCTTTTCGGCGGTTTCACTTGGCTTCATCCTTGCAGTCCGTTTTTCTCTAAACCCCTTATTTACAACCTTCTTGCGCTCATCTGCTCAATCTCTCATTTTTTATTCTTATCTTTGCCAAAAAGAATCAAATCGAAAATAGCCGACATTCTCGACCCGAACCAAAGGAGAGTTTTGTTTATGCGCCCGGCTTGCGCTGACTTCGCTTCAACGAATCAAACCCAAAAACAAACCATGTACAAAGAATATCCCCCCTGCTCCTTGCTGGCAGGATACGTCGACAAATACTGGGAATTTAAAGGAAGCCCGCCCCGCGGCACCCATATCCATATTCTGCCCGACGGATGTACCGATTTTATCTTCACTCTCGGCGAACCGGCCGCAGTTGCCGGCCGCGCGCAGGTTATGCAACCCTACCGCTGCTACTTCGTAGGGCCCATGACGGCCTATTCCGAATTAGTAACCCATACCGATACGGTGCATATGCTCGGCATCCGGTTCCTGCCCTGCGGCGTATGGCGATTCGCAGCCCTGCCGCTGCACTGCCTAACCGATCAGCGGATACCCTCGGCCGATTTGCCTACGATATTTCAAGACTGGTTGACCGACGCTCTGTGCGAAGCCTCTTCCCTGCAAGAACGCCTGCTGCTGATCGAATCCTATCTGCTCCGGCACTTCTACCCCGAGCCCGAAGAGATGGAAAAGAGAATCCGCTATGCCGTAGACCGGATCGACCGGAGCGCAGGCCTGCTTGCCATTCCCCGGCTAGCCGGAGAAATCAACCTGTGCCAGCGGCAATTGGAACGCAAATTCAAACAGTTTACCGGCTTTACCCCCAAAGAATATAGCCGGATCAGGCAATTCAAAGAAGCCATAGAACGGCTCCGCAACCCCGCCTTCGACAATTTATTGTCTACCGCCATCGAAGCCGGTTATTACGACGCTTCTCATTTATCGCGCGAAATCAAACGATTATCGGGAAAGACGCCCCTCTCCTTTCGCTCGGTAGCTGCCGAAGAGGAAACGACGCTGACTTACGTCACCACCTGAGGCCGGTTTTGTCTGAAACGCATAAAGTCGTTTTTATCCAACCGTCCCACCCGGCCGGAACCTATCTTTGCAATCCGGAATCTACATAAAAACGAAGCAAAATGAAAACAATTCAAGAAGAAGCTGCCTGCTTATTGCAACGCAGCGAAGTGGTCGTACTTACGTCGGTTAACAAAGAGGGTTATCCGCGGCCGGTTCCCATGAGCAAAATACAGGCTGAGGGTCTTTCTACGGTCTGGACGGCCACAGGCAAGGATTCGGTAAAAACCGCCGATTTCGCCCTCAACCCTAAAGCCGGCCTATGCTTTTACGAAGGCGGCAACAGCGTAGCGTTGACCGGGCAGGTGGAAATCGTCACCGATCAGTCGCTCAAAAAAAAATATTGGCAAGACTGGTTCATCGCACATTTTCCCCTCGGCCCTTCCGACCCCACTTATGTGTTGCTGAAATTTAACGCCAGCGAGGCTACTTTCTGGATAGACGGCCGGTTTATCCATACCGGGCAACTGGCCTAGCAAGAAGGCGCACAGCTAAAAAAACGGTTTTGCCGCCGGCATCCGCCACGCGGCAAAATCTCAGGCCAGCCTGCTTTTTTCAATCTCTATCTCTCAGACAAAAACAATCCTTCGCTCGCTTTATAAAAATTCCTTTTTCGCTCTGCCAAAATAACGCCTTTATCCACATCCCGGGAGTAAGCAAACCTGCTGCACGACCGATCGGCAACCTGGCGCGGAGCGACCTAACCGATGAAAAATAAGATCTTTTTTCATTTTCGAAAGAGGATCCCGGAAATTTGCAGGTCCCTCTCGCCGGTAGGCAGTTTCAAGTCTTCCGCTACGAGCCAAAGCGTTGTCCCTTCATCTGCCGTTGCCGGGGGAACTTGCTGCCGGCGCATGCCGACAACGGCATCTACCAGATAGACGTATCGCCAGGAAAAAACCCTGCGGGCTACACCTTCAACGGGGCAACACCCGGCAAAACCATCTTCTTTTGCGAAACCCAACCAAAGGTTTACATCGGATACGGCTTAAACCGGTTGTTTTCAGACAGAGAGCCAATAGTTTAAAGCCATTGCCGTCTCCTGCCAAGCAAGGAAGGTAGCACTTCTCCCGGGCAAATACGACGATCAGCTGCGGGGTATCTGCCCTATTCCTGTCGCCGGCGAAAAGAGCGATGGGATTATTTTCGCTACGGCCATTAAAAAGGTGGAAGGAATTTGCGATTTTTTTCTTCTGTTTAGAAGACAAGAAGGCCAAGTGTGCAACCTTGCACTACCGGCAATTAAAATAACAGTTAGGAAGAGAGCCCCCAGACAGTCTCTTGTTATCGATAAAAATAATCCCTAGTGCGACAGGCCTCGGTTGCCGCATGATCAAAAAAATAAAAGGTCTCCCGCTTTATGCTACTACTGCGAGATGCTCAGACGTATCTTTCTTTCTCTTTTTCATCGTCTCGACTTTTCGCTTGTGCATCATCCGGCTCTTTTACACCCTTAATCTTCGCTGCGGACAGCCGTCACTTTGCCCGTTCGTACCCCGTAGTCATCCGGCAGTAGTGGGAAGAGCTCCCACACGCTGCCGGAGATTTTTCATTCAAGAAGAAGAAAAAAGGCACTAAAGCCGCGTAAGCGTTACCGTGCGGAATTCTATATCCTTCCCCTCGCTTTGCAAGCCGATATATCCTTCTTTCACCTTATTCGTTCCCGTATTCTGGTACACTCCGTTGATAAATACCGTGATGACACCGTTTTTAACGTAAATGTTCGCTTCGTTCCACTCGCCGGCCGGCTTTTCGCTGGAGGGCTTTGCTTTCTTTATCACCGGAAAACCGGGGCGGGGCGTGCCCGGACGCAATTGAAACTCGACCAGATCCGATCCTCCCAACAACAGCAAATCGCCGGCGTCGCCTGCATGCAGTTGGCATTCGATGCCGTTGGGAAAGGGATTTTTCGTTTCTTCAATCAACAGGAAAACGCCGCTATTGGCTTCCACGCCTCCGGGCCACCGCCATTCTATATGCAATTTGTAATCGCCGTATTTTTCTTTTGTATACATATAGCCGAAGGGCTGGCCGGTGATGTGAATCAGGCCGTCTTGAACATAGAATACTTTTTCGGCGGGAACGGCATTTTTATCGACCAGAAAGTTCCAGTTCGACAGGTCTTTGCCGTTGAATAGTTTTTCTGTCTTCTGGGCTAATACCGGGGTGGTTCCTCCCAGGAGGGCGGCCGCAGCAAGGGCCAACAACGTAATTTTCTTTTTCATGGATATAGATAGTAATTTATGTATGGATAATAAACTAAGAAAATATTTTTTCCGGAGAATTCGTTCTACAAGAAAGCATTATCCTTGCAGAACGAGCCTCTTTTTTTCGCGGATCTTCCCACGGCAACGCTTTTTCCCTGCTGTTTGAAAACGATCCGCGACTTTGCGGGAAGTTTTGCCTTCCTTAATCGGCAATCAACTTCCGGTAACGTACGCGCTTGGGTTCCGTATCCCCCTGTTGTTTGCGTTTATAATCTTCGTATTCCGAATAAGTGCCTTCGTAAAATACCACGTTCGAATCCCCCTCGAACGAGAGAATATGTGTGCAGATACGGTCTAAAAACCATCGGTCGTGCGAAACCACTACCGCGCAACCTGCGAAGTTCTCCAACCCTTCCTCCAAGGCCCTAAGCGTATTCACGTCAATATCATTGGTGGGTTCGTCCAACAGCAATACATTCGCCTCGGCCTTCAGCGTCAACGCCAGATGCAAGCGGTTTCGTTCGCCGCCCGACAACACGCCGCAAAGTTTTTCCTGGTCAGCCCCGGCAAAATTGAATTTCGACAAATAAGCCCGCGCATTAATCTCTTTGCCGCCTACCCGGATGAACTCCTGGCCGCCCGACACTACCTGATAAACCGTCTTTTTCGGATCAATGTCTTTATGCGTCTGGTCGGCATACCCGACCTTCACGGTTTCGCCTACCTCGAAATTCCCTTTATCGATGCTTTCCATACCCATAATCATCTTAAACAAAGTTGTTTTGCCCGCGCCGTTAGGCCCGATCACCCCTACGATGCCATTGGGAGGAAGCATAAAGTTGAGATCGTCGAACAACAACTTCTCGCCGAACGCTTTGGCTACATGCTGCGCTTCAATCACCTTATTTCCCAAACGCGGCCCGTTCGGAATAAAGATTTCCAGCTTGGCCTCCCGCTCCTTCTGATCCTCGTTCAGCAACCGTTCATACGAATTCAGACGAGCCTTTCCTTTCGCCTGTCGTGCTTTAGGCGCCATGTTGATCCACTCCAGTTCACGTTCCAACGTCTTGCGCCGTTTGCTCACCTGCTTCTCTTCCTGTGCCATCCGTTTGGTTTTCTGATCCAGCCACGAAGAATAATTACCCTTCCAGGGAATACCCTCCCCGCGGTCGAGCTCCAGAATCCACCCCGCCACATGATCGAGGAAATAACGGTCGTGCGTAATGCAAATCACCGTCCCCGCATACTGCTGCAAATGCTGTTCCAGCCAATCGATCGACTCCGCATCCAAATGGTTAGTCGGTTCATCCAGCAGCAACACATCCGGCTGCTGAAGCAACAACCGACAGAGCGCTACCCGACGCCGTTCGCCCCCGGAAAGCGTATCCACCACCTGATCTTCCGGCGGACAACGGAGCGCATCCATAGCCCTTTCCAGCCGGCTATCCAAATTCCAGGCATCCGTCGCATCGATCTTATCCTGCAACTCCGCCTGTCGTGCAATTAGCGCATCCATCTTATCCGGATCTTCCAATACTTCCGGATCGCCGAACCGCTCATTCACCTCTTCATACTCCCGTAGCGTATCCACAATTTCCTGCACGCCTTCCTGCACGATCTCCTTCACGGTCTTGCCCGATTCCAGCTTAGGATCCTGCTCCAGATACCCCACCGAATACCCCGGCGAGAAAACCACCTCGCCCTGATACTCCTTCTCGATCCCGGCAATAATTTTCAGCAACGTCGACTTCCCGGACCCATTCAATCCGATAATCCCGATTTTCGCCCCATAAAAGAACGACAAATAGATATTTTTCAATACTTGCTTCTGGGGCGCAAACGTCTTGCTCACACCCACCATCGAAAAAATAATTTTCTTATCGTCAGCCATATACTTCGTTTATATTATTTTGTTTCTATATGCTTCAATACATTCCACTATTACTTCATCATACCATCCCTCATCCTCTCCTTCACACGCTCCCGCCCCCCTTCTCTCCCTCGCCACATCCAACCCGGAATTTGCATCCTGCCCCAGCTCAACCTCCGCATTCGCTTCGGCAGTTGGATTTGGCTCGACGTTTGGATTTGACTCGGTATTTGAATTTAGCTCAACATTTGGATCTGGCTCGGTATTTGGATCTGGTTCTAAAACCGGATTCGCATTCCCAGCCTCTGCTTATTCCTCACTAGGCCTATGCTTATCAGACAACAGCTTCACCGGTTTACCGCAGACCTCAACCATTTATTTCCGTCACATCCCTTGCATACCCCAGCATCCGCAATATTGCTCCACGGGCAACAGTTATTCACATCTTCTGCCGATATTCCATCCCATCTGCCATTCTCTTTTCTCAACCGCTCCGGCCCCTTATCAATAAGTTGCTCTTCAACGCCTGCACAAAGATAGAAAAATAAAAAAGAGCCGAAAGCTTGCACAATAAAAATATTCCCCCTATCTTTGCATCCGCATTCCACAACGAATGCACAAGTTCAAATAAAGCCTCCATAAATACGATTCGCTAGCTCAGCCGGTAGAGCACATCCCTTTTAAGGATGGGGTCCTGGGTTCGAACCCCAGGCGGATCACATAAGAACAAAGCCAAACGGCGACAAAAAAGAGACAAGTCCTACAATATCAACGTATTGTGGGACTTTTTATATTGTTTCAGTCTTGCCTAAAAGACAAAAAAGGGGCACGAAAAGACACACTTTAGTATCCAAATCGTACCCCCTTCCCAAAAAAACGATTAGGGGGTACGGTTGTCGGAAAATGGCTTACTTTTGACGTGATTTGTCTATACTCTATTTATCTCATTTTCAATGATTAAAATTAGTTTTGCAATCTAAAAAAAGTGAGATTATGAAGAATGAAAAAAGTACATTCAGCGTATTGTTTTACCTGAAAAAAGACAAGATGAAAAAGAATGGTTTAGTACCCATTCATGCCCGTATCACAATCAACGGCAAACAAACCCAGTTCAATACCAAGTTAGAGGTCTTAGAAACTAACTGGAAATCCGGCAGAGCCGTAGGTAAATCTATGGAAATACAAAGGCTTAATTCCATGCTGGACGACATCAAAGCCAATATCCGTTCACACTTCCACAACCAGTTGATGCGTGACAGCTATGTTACCCCCGAAAGCGTGAAAAATGCACTTTTGGGAAAAGAGGAAGAAGCACTGACTATCATTTCCTTTTTCGAGCAACATAACGACCAGTACATGAAAAAGGTCGAAGCAGGAGAAGCCACCCAAAAAACGTATAGCAGATATGAACTGACAAAGTTACGTTTGACCCAATTCCTGAAAGATGAATATCGTGTTTCTGATTTGCCTATCCGCAAAATCAACAAAGTATTCATTGAGAACTTCTACCTATATATAATAAAGAACCACGATTGTTCACCCAACACGGCAATGAAGTTCATCCAGCGTTTCCGCACAGTGGTGAATTTCGCACAGGGTACAGGACTGATAACCGCAGACCCGTTCGCCCATTATAAACTGAAATTCGAGTACATAGAAAGAGGGTATCTTGATAAGGACGAGATAAGCAGGTTATGCAACAAGGATTTTGCTTCAAAGCGTTTGGAGCAAGTGCGGGATATTTTCATTTTTAGCTGCTACACGGGGCTTTCATACGTGGATATATGCGAATTAACCCGCAACGATATACGTATGGCATTCGATGATAATCTTTGGATTATAAAGAAACGCCACAAGACAAAAGTAACATCAAACATCCGTTTGCTGGATATTCCTAAAGCTATCCTGAACAAATACGAGGGAAAACTGAAAAACGGTCAGTTGTTACCTGTTATCAGCAATCAAAAGATGAATGATTACTTGAAAGAAATTGCCGTTCTATGTGGTATCGACAAAAATATCACATTCCATGCCGGTAATCACACAAATATCTATTATTTATTGAAAATCAATAAATTGCATCGCACCTTCAGTAAACAGGTAACGATTTAGAAACGAGCGAGCTACTTTATTCTGCTTCATTCTTACACAATCCCAAAGAACGTTTATATGGTTGCAAAAATAACATAAAAACAGATATAATCCAAACCAAGAACATTATTTTACGCATTCTCTTTTTTTAAACTCGTTTAGTTTTATAGAACACGAATATCTTATTCTGAAAAGGAGGCATTTCTTTTTCGTAGATTGCCCGGTGTGTCACCCAGATATTGCTTGCAAAAACTACTGAAATGTTGTGGAGAGGAGAAATTAAACTCATCGATAATGTCTGAAAGTGGAATATATGGCATTGACAATCGGTATTTGATGTGTTCCACCCGTTTCTGAATCAGCCATCGGTACACTGGTACATCGAACTCGTTTTTGAATATCCGACGGAAAGTATGTACACCATAACCGCAAAACTCCGCTAATTCCTCCGTATTGTTGGCTTTGCGGTAATGTGTCAGCACAAGACTTTTAAAAGGTACTTGCTCACCTATCATCGGATGAAAAAACGAACGAAGTTCATCGGCATGAAAATAGCGGGTGAACCACCATATAAGTTCCTTGTGCTTCAAATGCCAGATAGGTTGATCGTGCGTTTCGTCCATGATATAAGACTCCACGCTACTCATCAAACCCAGCAAAGAGTTGGGAGCTGTTAGCTTACAGCAGTAGATTACATTCTCTCTATGACGATGATTATATAGATAGGATAATATGCAGTTCTCCGCTTTGCATACCGTATTATTAAACTTGTGTATGAACAGGGTAACACCGCTTAATGCCTCCCCGCGACACTCGCTCATGCGGGACACAAACATAATCTCACCAGCGCAAAGTATCTCATCGTGAAACAACGTACTGCTGATGCGTGCGTGTCCCGATTGACAATAAATCAGGTAGTTGATTTCTATATTGTCGTGATGAATGGTTGTCCCTGCGGCGTAACTCTTTATCTCAAAGTGGCAATCTGAGGGAGTTTCATTGCAGAATGGGTGTGCTTGATGGCGTTTATGCATAAATCTTGTTTCAAATCTGTTATTTCCGCAATTTCGTATCTATCAAAGCCCTTAAAATGTTACCCTTTTTTTGAACCCTGCAATAATCGTATTTCCGGAAACCACTAACGTTACGGCAATCACGATCAGTAATGCTCCGGCTGCTATACGGAAAGTAAAGGCTTCGTGAAACACTGAAATTCCGATTAACAAAGCCGTTACAGGCTCCAATGCACCTATTATCGCCGCATAAGTAGCACCGATATGCTTAATTGAAATATTGATGAACAGGATAGAAATAATAGTGGGTATTATGGCAACGCCGAGTATATTTATCCACCCGCTCACAGTGGGCGGTATTGGTTGCAACCCCGTCATAAACCCTGTACTTGCAATAAATACGGAGGTCCCGGACAGGATAATCCAGAATGTCATTTTACCGGACGACATGGCACTTACTGCCGAATGGTCTGCTGCAACGATATAAATGGCATACAGGAGAGCCGAGAGTGCAACCAGTATCATCCCGGTAGTGTTTAATGCAGTGTCACAGTCTCCTTTGTAAAGCAAGCCTATACCGATTAAGGCAAGCGCTATACAACCATACGTGAGCCATGAGGCTTTTTCCCGAAAGAAAACAGCCATAATAACGGCTACCAATACCGGATAAACGAAAAGTATGGTTGATGCGACACCCGCATCCATATATAGGAAACTTTTGAAAAGTAAGAGCGATGAGAGTGCGAATAACACACCAAATATAAACAAAGGCAAAATCTCTTTCTTCCGGATTTTAAGTGATTCTCCTTTCAGCAGCAGGATGACGCCCAATAATAAACTGCCTATCCCGAACCGATAGAAAAGAACGGAATCAGGCGTCATGCCCTCAGCATAAAGCGGTAGCGAAAACAAAGGATTGGTTCCATAAGCTATAGCAGCAATGATACCGAACAGCAATCCCTTAAATTTAGAATTCATAGATATATTTTTTTGTTACATAAATAGCAGAAACAATATTGGTATGGCAACCCCGATAAGCATTTCTATTCCGCCGATACCGGTTAAACTCCGTTTCCCTTTATTCATAAACAGTCCCGTCAGACATATCAGAATCAGGCAAACGGCGGATATATCCGAAAAATAAGTCCACCATTTGCCCGGATTATAATGCAGGAAAGAGAGTTGGTGAAAAACCGGACGCTTTTTCAATCCCTCATAACCGGCTTCGCCCGTTTGGGTGTTCAGCGTAAAAGAAGAACCGCTTTTCAGAAAGACTTTCATGGTCGAGGCGTTAGGATAGAAATGCTTTATATAATTGTCCTGCTCACCTATCTTTTCGAGCAGGATGCGGATTTCCATTTCACTATAATTGTGCGCACGGGGGAAAGAACCCGGTGCGGTATAGTTTTCAACCGAAATCCGATACTGCGGATTGAAGTCTTTTAAGTGATTCATCGTAATACCCGATACGGCATAAACAAGAATCACCCCCGCAAAGAAAAACGACAAGTGGCAGTGAATACTTCTGCAATACCTGCGGAATCCAGCACCCAAAGTGCGCTTCATTCTTATTTCTTCAGCCATATATTCGTTATTTCAGAAATAAACAACTGATGTTTTGCGGGTTCTTTGTCATACGATTCTTCCATGATTTTAGCTTTGTAAGGCTCTGTCAGGTTAGCGTAGTCGAGTTCCTGAACCAGTATCTTCTTACATTCTATTATCATCCGGGCTTCACCGAAGCTCATCAGTCCCGCCGGGGTTTCTATCGGTGTAAGTCCCGCTTCTTTCACTTTATCGGTGTCGCGCCCTGATTTTGTTCCGCATATCCGGAGTGCGCCACGATATTGTTCAGCAAAGAAACTAAGCGTGAAACTTTCTTCCCGTTGCAGGAACCCATAGGTATAACGGCTGTCGCGGATGTAAGCGATAGTTGCCGGGCGTTCCCATACGTAAGTAAATCCGCCCCAACTGGCTGTCATCGTGTTATAAGATTCTTTGTTACCTGCCGTAACAAGCATCCATTGTTTGCCTATCAAATCAAACACGTTGTCGGGCAAGACGGATGCTTCTATGCGGTCATACTGCGATTGCCAATCATCAGAAGCCGTAATATTCCCGGTTTGCCGGCTGCTTTCTTCTTTTTTGTCTCTATTACTGTTATTCATACAAGATGTCATTAATGCCGCGAGGGCGATTGCTGGAAATAATACTTTTATTCTCATTGTGCTATAAATTTATTAAAGTTTTAACTGTTTGCAAAGGTAGGGTAATAACAATGATTTTACTGGTATAGATATTACATTATTTTGTATATTTGCGTCATGAAAAGATGCAGTCAGTTAGAACCATTAAAGATAGTCGATGTAATAGAGGCAGAATATTCCTGTGAATTACACGCACAAGACCATTTTGAGGTCATTTATATTCATTACGGTAGCGGTGTCCATGTGTTTAATGAAGCGACAGTTCCATACGGGAAAGGCGATTTGTTTTTGCTTGCTCCCGGCGACCGCCATTACTTTACCGTCCATGCAACAACCCGCTTTACCTACATTAAATTTACTCCGGGCTATTTCGAATTTCACAGCCACTCTGCAAAGAATCCTTCTTATGAAATTACACCGACAGCCATTATGCAGATACAATGGCTAAAGCAAGATAAGATTACGGTAAAAGAGCCTTGTCAGACCATACTTAAAAACACATTCGAGAATCTTATACTTTATAATTCGACAATAGACGTTGCCCGTTCTCCTATTGTCTATTATCAGATACTCTCTGTTTTCGGAATGATAAAAGAATACCTGGAAGCCAGAAGTATCGAGGTTAAGAAACAAACTCCTACCAATGCCCATATTGCAGCCTATATTCAGGAGAATATATACAATAGGGAATTGATTGGAATAAAACCGGTTGCCAAACATTTCAATATCTCTCCGGCTTATTTCAGTACCTATTTCAAACGCAATTTCGGGATAAGCTACCGGGAGTATCTGGAAAAGCTATTGTTGCAATTGGTAAAACAACGGCTAAAGACAAAAGAGATAAAGTTAAAGCAAATAGCAGATGAGTTCGGATTTACAGACGTCAGCCACCTCTCCAAATTCTTCAAAAAACATGAAGGGGTCAATCCGAAAAGCTATGCCATAAAAGAATGAAAAACATCATAAGCGGGAATATTTACTGCTTGTATAAAGTTAATTATTTAGGGGGGCAACTCAAATTCAACAGTTCGATACTATAAAATAAATCCATGTAGAAATGACTACCCCATACAAAGCGCAGTCGTTATTCTCAAATCTCAAAATCTCTGATGGGTTCAGCTGTAAATGGCTTGGACTGAGTGATGACGATATGCTACTCCATGAGCATTATATATTTCTCTAAAATCGCCCGACTTCGGAGGGCGATTACTCCCTGCAAGGGCAAGGTGCGGCGGGTTACCCGCTGCCTTTTGAGTAACTCAAAAGACACCTTGCTGAGTTCCAATGAACTCAAGCAATCCTCCGAATGTCGGATTGAAAAGTTAGCTTTATTTCCAGTCGGCACAGTATATCCACCCGGTATACTATGCCGACTTGCTCCATTGAATAACGGCAGATTACAACTTCCTCCATTGTTCAATATCCTCTCTGTAGAGTTCCAGATGATGCCGTGCCAGATTCTCCAAGAATCCCGACACACTCATTTTGCGTTCACCGAGCTTGCGTACAACATCGTCGAGGCTGTCACGAGTGGCACGGCTGACAAACACGGGTTGCCGGTCGGTAATCTTCGGGGTTCGGAGAAACTGCTCCCGATATTCATCCAACGATGCCTTGCGTTGTTTGGAGGTGGTTCTTCGAATAGGTTCACCCTGTACATGCGGTTCATTTTGCAAAGATGATTCATGAGACGAAGGTGGCAATACCGGAACATCACCCTCCGTTTGCCGGTTTCTACCCTCAATCGGTGTGTGTTTGCCGTAATCATTCACTCTACCGATAAAATCCCGGATGTCGATAGGTTCGCTTGCTTTTTCTTTCATTGTCTGATTGGATTAAAAATGAATACTATGTGTATAGATGGTCAGCATACTTGACTGACTGCACACGGCAAAGTAAGAATATAAAATTCATATAATTGAGAAAGTCAGCAGATTGCGATACTTATGCGGAGTAATGTATCAAACTTCTCTTTAACAAGTGCATTAAGTCTGCTTAGTTTGTTGCATTTTGCCGGTCAGCCGTTTATCATCGGTTAACCGAGAATAACCAATCCATGCGATGTGTCTTTTGAACCGACTTGAACGCCACATGCTTCCATTCCGGCGCAACAAGCTGCCACTTCGCTGAATTTCATTGATATACGGAATATTTATCATTCCTTTGCCGGTGAAAAAAGAAGAATAACACTTTAAAAGATAGAATCATGGAAATAATCAATGTAGAATCCCGAACATGGGAAATGATGATGGCAAGGCTCGAAACCTTTGCCGAAAAGGTGGAGAAACTGTGTGGAATGAGTGGCGACAAAGCTCTGCAAAAGTGGCTCGACAATCAAGAAGTGTGTGAGATACTCGGTATATCGAAACGCACCCTTCAGAGCTACCGTGACAAAGGCGTACTGTCTTATACCCAAATCGGGCATAAGATGTATTATCGTCCCGGAGATGTGGAATCGCTAATCGGTAAACTTAAAACGGAATAAGCATGAGCGGGATTATTACCGACGGGAACGAACGGGTGGCACGCCTGTTCGGTTCCTTAGAAAGGATGTTATCGGGTATGGAACGGCTTGTTGCCAACCATCGCCCCACATTGGGCGGTGAACGGTTCCTGACAGACAGGGAGGTGTCCGTAAGGTTGAAAGTCAGCCGCAGGACTTTGCAGGAATGGAGGACAAACGGGCAGATTGCTTATATTACATTAGGCGGAAAGGTGCTTTACAGGGAATCTGAAATCCAACAGATGCTGGAAAAGTACCACCAAAAGGCTTGGCAATAGCTATGCAGATTTTGAGGTGAGGGAGTTTTTGTTGCATTTACGCAATACCGCCAATCCAAAGAGGCACAGCCGGATTTTTCGGTTGTGCCTCTTTGGTATCGGATACTATGCGTCATTATCGGGTCGGTCGTTTTCGTTGCAGGGGCTTTCTTTGTGCAGGGGGAGGGAGCAGGCAAGTTTTACGGCTTAAATACTACCTGCAAGGTGGAGATTTCAGCCGTAACCCTTCGGACTTGAACTTGAATGCTCACTTTCCCGGAACTTCCTTCGCTCCTGTAACGGAAATGACTGAACCGATTATTGATTGACGGGTCAATCAATTAACGAATCCGTTGATGGATTTATCAATTGAAATAAGAATCGGTTGATGGGTTATACCTTTTTCCACTTTGATTGCTTTTTCTAATATCCACCTGCGGAAAACCTCTGCCTGTGGTGAATGAATCCG
>DBFWLD010000016.1:0-8078 GCA_048465615.1 Tannerellaceae bacterium | reverse complement strand
TTCATATTCATATTTGCTTTCATATTTGCTTTCATATTTGCTTTCATATTTGCTTTCATATTTGCTTTCATATTTGCTTTCATATTTGCTTTCATATTTGCTTTTTTCCTTATTTCTGTTTTTTCTTTTCTGCTTGGTTTTTTCCTTTGTTTTTATTCTGGGCGTTTTGGGGTTGGGGGGCTTTTTCGGTTGGGGGAGAGGGGGCGGTTGGGATGGTTTTGCACGGATTTTGCTATTAATTGGCATGATTGTTCTATTTTGTGTGGGGGGTTGGGGGGTATCTTTGCCGGCAGAGACATGAGAAACATAAAAACAAGTAGAATGAAGAAACTTTTTATCGCGTCGCTGTTGATGGCCTGGATGGCCGGAACAGCTTTCGCTCAGTGGAAACCCGCGGGCGACAAGATTAAAACGGCTTGGGCCGAAACTCTCGATCCTTCGAATGTGCTTCCTGAATATCCCCGGCCTATTATGGAACGGGGCGATTGGAAAAACCTGAACGGGCTGTGGCAATATGCTATTACGCCTCAGGGGGAAAACCGGCCGGCTGAGTTCGACGGGCAGATTCTGGTGCCTTTTGCCGTGGAATCTTCGCTTTCGGGGGTAGGCAAAAGGGTAGGCGACGATCATTTGTTGTGGTATGGCCGCACGTTTGAGGTGCCGGCCGATTGGAAAAACCGGCGTGTTTTGTTGCATTTCGGCGCTGTCGACTGGCAGACCGACGTGTGGGTGAACGACATCAAGGTGGGAAGTCATACGGGCGGGTATACGCCTTTTTCGTTCGATATTACGCCGGCGCTGAATCCGAAGGGCGACAATCGGCTGGTGGTGAAGGTATGGGATCCTACCGACCGGGGGTATCAGCCGCGCGGCAAGCAGGTGAACCGGCCTGAGGGCATCTGGTATACGCCTGTTACGGGTATCTGGCAGACGGTGTGGTTGGAGCCGGTGGCCGAAAAGCATATCGAAAACTTGCGTATTACGCCCGATATAGACCGGCATTTGCTGACGGTGGAAGCCGACGTGAAAGCGGCCTCGCCTTCGGCTCTGACGGAAGTAAAGGTGTATGACGGCGGCCGGTTGGTTGCTGCCGGAGGTAGTATTAACGGCCAGCCGGTGGCGGTGGAAATGCCGGCCGACGCGAAGTTGTGGAGCCCCGACTCGCCTTTCTTGTATACGTTGAAGGTGACTTTGAAAGAGGGGGGAAAGATTGTCGACCAGGTGAATAGTTATGCCGCGATGCGGAAGTATAGCACGGCTCTCGATGCCGACGGCATTGTGCGGTTGTGTTTGAACAATCGTCCGCTTTTCCAGTTCGGCCCGCTCGACCAGGGTTGGTGGCCCGACGGGTTGTATACGGCTCCTACCGACGAGGCGCTGGCCTACGATGTGCAGAAAACGAAGGATTTCGGGTTTAATATGATCCGTAAACATATCAAGGTGGAACCGGCTCGCTGGTATACGCATTGCGACCGTCTGGGCGTGATCGTGTGGCAGGATATGCCTAGCGGCGACCGCAATCCTCAGTGGCAGAATCATCGTTATTTCGACGGTACCGAGATGAAGCGTTCGGCCGAGTCGGAAGCTTGTTACCGGAAGGAGTGGAAGGAGATTATGGATTGTTTGTATTCGTATCCGAGCATCGGCGTGTGGGTGCCGTTCAACGAGGCTTGGGGGCAGTTCAAGACGCCGGAGATAGCGGCCTGGACGAAGGCGTACGATCCGTCGCGGTTGGTAAATCCGGCCAGCGGGGGGAATCATTACCCGGTGGGAGATATGCTGGACTTGCATAATTATCCGGCGCCGGATATGTATTTGTATGATGGCTCGCGGGTTAATGTGCTGGGTGAATATGGCGGTATCGGGCTGGTATTGAAGGAGCATTTGTGGGAGCCCGATCGCAATTGGGGGTATGTGCAGTTCAATTCTCCCCGCGAGGTGACCGACGAGTATGTGAAGTATGCCGATGAGTTGTATCGGTTGGTAGCGCGCGGTTTTTCGGCGGCGGTCTATACGCAGACTACGGATGTGGAAGTGGAAGTGAACGGCTTGATGACGTATGATAGGAAGGTGATCAAGGTGGAAGAGCCGCGGGTGAAAGAGGCGGGTTTGCGCCTTTGCCGTTCGTTGGAAGGTAAGCCGTTGAAGAAGAAGTAGACAAAGATAAACGCCCCCCCGGCGGATATGTCATCCCGGAAAAGTCGATGAGCGAAAGCGGCTTTTCCGGGATTTTTTTGTTTCGGGGGCGGGGAGAGGAATTTGTGGCGGGGAGCAGGGAAAGAACAGAACAGGAGAAGAAGGGGGGAAGAGCAGGAGAGGAACAGGGAAAGGATAGGGAAAGGTTAGGGGAAGGTTGGGGGCAGGACAAGGGACGAAGAGGGGAAGAACGGGGAAAAAAGGGGGAAGAAAAGGAAGGAAACGGCTTCTGCCGGCATCCTCGCAGGGCGCGGGGGCTGTGGGGGGGGTAGGAGAGCGTGGGCGGCCGGGAGAAAGTTTTTTGCCGGCCGGGTGGGCGGGGTAAGGTTAAATTTTTAATTTTGTCTTCGATAAACCTGGTTGCGGTGGATCGTCGGACGCACAGGGCGATGCGGTCGGGTTCGATCGGACGGCCGAGGGCGATCGTAGGATCGGGTTGGATCGTTTTATCGGATACGACGGTCGGAGGGAATCGGATTTGCTTATCGAATCCGGTTGGCCGGTTGGCATACTTCGTTGGTGGAAGGCGGTTTTCTTCTCCGGCACGCTTCGTTTGTGGAAGGCGTTTCTTTTGCCGGAGGCGAACGGTCGGTTGGACACGTTTCTTGTGCCGGATATACTTAGTTGACGGAAGGCGGTTTTCTTTTCCGGCACGCTTGGTTCGTTGCAGGCGATTACCTTGTTTGGACGCGATTACCTTAGAATGAATACGATTATCTTAATGAATACGATACCCATGAACGCGCATCGGATAAAAGGCTGGGCGGCGGCCGTTTTCATCTATCTGTCGACGGCTCTCGGCTGGGCGGCGCAACCGGATAGCCGGCCGGATATCCGGTATTATTTCAAGACGTTGGATATACAAAACGGTTTGTCGCAGAATACGGTAAACGCTATTTTGCAGGATCGCAGCGGCTTTATGTGGTTCGGCACCAAAGACGGGCTGAACCGTTTCGACGGCCTTTCGTTCCGCGTTTTCCGCAAGGAGGCCGACGCGCTGGGTAATAATTTCATTACCGCCCTGCACGAAGACGGAGAGGGGAAACTATGGGTAGGCACCGATGCCGGGGTGTATGTGTACGATCCGTTTACGGAGACGTTTTCGGATTTTCCCCTGGTTCCCGCCGGGGCCGACAAGCCGCAACGGGCCGTTACGATGATCGGAAGCGACGCGGCGGGCCGTATCTGGATTTCGATGGATTATAACGGGCTTTTTTGCTACGACCGGTCTACCGGCGAACTGCGGAACCTGCTGCCTTCCGGGCCGGCGGCCGGAAAGGGGAGCGGCCCGGGGAAACGAACGGACACGGATGGCTCTGAGAAAGGAAAGGAGACGGTAGGCCTCGAAAAAGAAGCAGAGACAGAAAGCCCGGAGAAAGAAACAGCGACGGAAGGCCTGGGGAAAGGAAAGAAGGGGGAAGGCCCGAATAAGGAAACAGAGACAGAAAGCTCTGAGAAAGGAAAGGAGACGGAAGGCCCGGACGATGGAAGGGAGGCCGGCAGCCCGCCATGGCGTCCCAACGTCACCCGGTTCTGGTTCGACGGAGCGGCGGTGTGGGTGAGCCTTTACGACGACAATTTGTATGTTACTACCGATACCTTCCGCACCCTTGTCCCTTTCCGGGCGGCCGACGGCAGCGAGCCTTTCCGGGGAGATATTATCAACAGCCAGGCGGAGGGGCCGCATAACTGCTGGTATATCGGTTCGGCAAACGGCCTGACGGAGATCAACCGCGTTACCGGACGCGTGAGGCGGCTGCTGGATGGGTATGTGCGCGATCTTTGTTTCCAGTCGGACGGAGAACTTTGGGTAGGCACCGAGGCTGGTCTTTATATCTGCGATCTTTCCGCCGGCAGTTTCCGCCGGACGACCGGGAAGGGTACTTCCCAGGAGACTTTTGAAAGGCCTGATCCGGCCGGGCGCGTTACGTCCGGCGCGGCTTTGAAAACGGGCGATCCGGGCAGTTATGCTACTCTTCAGGCGGCTGCCGCAAATCAGAGGCCGGAGCCGGGCGCCCCTCGCCGGGAGGCTGCCGCAAATGCGGGCCGGGGCCTCTGCTTCACCCACCTGACGGCTGCCGAAGACAACGACCCCTATGCCTTGGCCGACAACGCCATTTACGCCCTGACGCGCGACCGGGAGGGGGGCATGTGGATCGGTTCTTATTTCGGGGGCGTGAATTATTACCCCCGCCAATGGGCCTATTTCGAAAAATTCTATCCTCGCGACGACCTGCGGCATTTCGGCCGCCGCGTACGCGAATTTGCCGAAGGCGAGGACGGCATTATCTGGATCGGCACCGAAGACAAGGGGTTGTTCCGCTTCGACCCCGCATCAGGCAGCATCGAGCCTTTCCTGGCGGGCGAAATCTACCATAATATACACGGGCTTTGCGTCGACGGGCCTTACTTGTGGGTCGGCACTTTCTCCGACGGGTTGCATCGCGTCGACCTGCGCACCGGCCGCCATCGTCATTACCGGCGCGCCGGGCAGAAAGGCGGTTCTTCGCACCGGGCTTCTGTGGAAAACGCGGCTTCCGGGGGAGTTTCTTTGCCGGGCGGTGCTCCGGGAAAAGCTTCCTTTTCCGGGGCTTTCGGGAAGGAGACTTCCTCCCTCGGAGCTTTCGGGAAGGAGCTGTCTTTTCCGGGGGCGTTCGGGGAAGAAGCTTCTTTTTCACCGGCTTTGGGAAGAGAGGCTTCCTCTTCTTCTTCCGCACACGCTTCTTCTTCCTTGGCGCGCGCTTCCGCTTCCTCCCAGGGCTTTATCGATGCCAACGACGTATTTTCCATTTGCAAGACCTCGGCCGGCGAGCTGCTGGCCGGCACCACTTCCGGGCTGTTCCGCTACGACCGCGCCGCCGACTGCTTCCGGCGGGTTTCCTACCCGGGCAACGTATTCGTGTACGACGTGTTGGAAGACCGGCGGGGCAACATCTGGCTGGCCACTTACTCGAACGGACTTTACCGCTACGACGTGGCCCGCAAGTTATGGAAGAACTTCCGCTCTCATCCCGCCGATACTACTTCGTTGCCTTACGATAAGGTAATCAGCCTGTTCGAAGACAGCCGGGGCCGGCTATGGATTATGACCGAGGGCGGCGGGTTCTGCCGTTTCGACGCCGAGCGCGAACATTTCGTGCGCTACCGGCGGTCGGAGGGGTTTTCCAACCCGGTGGTCTACCGCATGGTGGAAGACGATGCAGGGCATCTGTGGCTTACCACCAACCACGGCCTGGTTTGCTTTCATCCCGAAACAGCTCGGGAGCGGGTGTATACCACGGCCGACGGTTTGCTGAGCAATCAATTCAATTACCAGTCGGGGCTGAAAGACCGGCGGGGGCGGTTGTACCTGGGCAGCATCAACGGGTTTATCACCTTCGATCCGGCTACGTTCAGCGAGAATCGTTTTGTGCCGCCCGTGGTGCTTGCCGATTTTTTCCTGTTCAACCGGCGCGCCGGGGTGGGCAACGAGGATTCTCCGCTGGAAAAAAGCATCGTGTATGCCGATCGTATCGAGCTGGATGCCGACCAAAACGCGTTTTCCTTGCATGCGGCTGCGCTGAGCTACCAGGCTCCCGAAATGAACAGGCTCAGGTATAAGTTGGAAGGGCTCGACAAGGAATGGTATGCCGTGGGGCCGAGCGGGGCGGTGAATTACTCGAACTTGCCGTACGGCCGGTATACCTTCCGGCTGAAGGGTTCCAACAGCGACGGGCGGTGGAACGAGACGGAGCGGCGGTTGGAGATTCGGATTCGTCCGCCTTTTTACCTGTCGGGTTGGGCGCGGGCGGTTTATGTCTTGCTGGCCCTGGGTTGCGTGGCGGGTACGGTGGCTTACTTCCGGCGCCGGAGCGCGCTCCGGCAACGTCGGGCGATGGAGCGGTTCGAGCGGGAGAAGGAGCGGGAGTTGTATACGGCGAAGATCGACTTTTTCACCAATGTGGCGCACGAGATTCGTACGCCGCTGACGCTGATCAAATCGCCGCTGGAAAATGTGCTGGCCAGCCGGGCGGTGGGGGTCGAAGTGCGCGACGATTTGGAGATTATGAGTTTGAATACGCAGCGGTTGCTGGATTTGGTGAATCAATTGCTGGATTTCCGCCGGACGGAGACGCGGGGGCTGCGGTTGCGGTTTGCGCGGGTGGACGTGTCGGCGCTTTTGCAGCAGACTTTCCTCAGGTTTACGCTTTCGGCGCGGCAGCGGGGGCTGCGTTTTACGTTGGAGAAGACGGACGGGGTGGAGGCCGAGGCCGACCGGGAGGCGTTGACGAAGGTGATGAGCAATTTGTTTTCGAATGCCGTGAAGTATGCAGCTACATATATAAGGGTGCGGCTTTCGGCAGGCGACGGCCGGCTGAGGCTTTCGGTGTGCAACGACGGCACGCCGGTGCCGCGGGAGATGCGGGAGGAGATTTTCAAGCCTTTTATCCAGTATACGGCGGAGGACGCGCCTAAGGCGCCGGGCACGGGGATCGGGCTGGCGTTGGCGCGTTCGCTTACGGAATTGCACGGGGGGACGCTCTGCATGGGAGAGGCCGAAGAGGAGAATTGTTTTGTGTTGAGCTTGCCGCTGCTCAGGGGAGGGGCTGTTGCCGGGGGCACGGCTGCCGGGCTGGGAACGGCCGGGGGCGGTGTTGTTTCCGAAGGGGGAATTTCCGAAGGGGATGGTGCTTTGACGGGTGTTGTTTCCGAAGGGAAGATTTCCGAAGGGGATGGTGCTTTGACGGGTGTTGTTTCCGAAGGGGAGATTTCCGGAGGGGATGATGCTTTGACGAGTGTTGTTTCCGAAGGGGGAATTTCCGAAGGGGATGGTGCTTTGACGGGGGGTGTTTCCCAAGGGGAGATTTCCGGCAGGGGAATTTCCGGAAAGGATGCTTCCCGGCATGCGGTTGCCGCGGGCGGTCTTGCTTTGCCTAAGCCCCCTCGTTATGCCGTGCTGGTGGTGGAAGACAATCCCGAAATGCAGGCGTTCGTAGCGCGCCAGCTATCGCCCCTGTATGAGGTATGGAAGGCGGCCGACGGCGCGGAAGCCCTGGAGGTGCTGGCCGCGCATCCGGTAAACCTGGTGGTGTCGGACGTCATGATGCCCCGGATGGACGGGTTGGAACTATGCGACCGTATCAAGGAGACGTTGGAATTTAGCCATATACCGGTGGTTTTGCTTACGGCTAAAACTACTTTGCAGGCCAAGATCGACGGGCTGAAATCGGGAGCCGACGCCTATGTGGAAAAACCTTTCTCGGTAGAGTATCTGAAAGTATGTGTGGCCAATTTGCTGAGCGGACGCGAGAAGCTGCGGGCGGCCTTTGCGCATTCTCCCTTGGTGGCTACCCCGGCGATGGCCCTGACCAAGGCCGACGAGGCTTTTCTCCGGTCGCTGGCCGAGGTGGTGAGGGAGAATATGGAGAACCCGGATTTCTGTCTGGACGATATGGCGGCGGCCCTATGTATGAGCCGGTCGAGTTTGAACCGGAAGATCAAGGGAGCTCTGGATTTGACGCCCAACGATTATATTCGCTTGGAGCGGCTGAAAAAGGCGGCCGAGTTGTTGCGGGAGGGTACTTGCAAGGTGAACGAGGTGTGTTATCGGGTAGGGTTTAATACGCCTTCGTATTTCACGAAATGTTTTCAGAAGCAATTCGGGATTTTGCCTAAGGAGTTTGTAAGGTAGGGAGATAGACGGGGGGAATGGAAGGGGCCTAAGGGGAATCTAAATGAAAAGTTGTGACTTTAAAAGCTGTGACACACCCCCTGCCCCTCTCAGAGAGCTACTCTTTCTACACATCTCCATTAACAAGTTTGAATAATTTAAAATGTGTCCAGAACTGTTTGATTCCATTCTTGAAGGTGATATATCCCGGTGGCCCCTGACTGGCGTATCC
>DBFWLD010000015.1:0-22011 GCA_048465615.1 Tannerellaceae bacterium | reverse complement strand
GCCCCAAATGATAACGTTGCTGGGCATAGGAAATATCTTGAGACATAAGAACGATAATTTTAACACCCAAAGATACTGAGAAATACTTACTCTTCAATCTTCCGACCACGACTAATTTGGAATTACACCGGCATGGAATTTCCGGCAAAGAAAAAATTATACAATAAGTACCCGGTGTTTTTTATTTTCCGGAAGGCATACGCTTGGGAAGAAAACGCCCCGGAAAGGCAGGCTGGAATAATTTCGGCCGGACACCCTTTCCGATGGGAAAGAAAGCGTGCCGGCCGATTGAAAAATCAAAGCAATTCATATCTTATTTTGCGGAAGCATCGTTCATCGCCTCAAGCAAAAATTTACCCGGTTTAAACTTCACCGTTCTGCGCGCGGGGATCATCACCGGTGTACCTGTTTTCGGATTACGCGCCAGCCGTTCCGTTTGCGGGCGGGGGGTAAGCGTACCGAAACCAACCAACACGATTTCTTCGTTTTGCGCCATACAATCGGTTACAATCTCTATATAGGCATCCAATACCTTTTTGGCTTCTTGTTTTTGTAACCCGGCCTTTTCTGCTAAGGCTTCAATAAGTTCAGCTTTGTTCATAAACGTTACTTTTTTTATGATTATTACACATGCCTAATCGTACACTCTGCCCCCCGAGCTTGCGGGTTCGTTTCCAGAAGTGTGCTAATTAATATAAGTTTCTTATTAAACAAGGCTTCTGTACATTTGTTACGAATTTTGAAACAAAAAAAGTTAACCGTTTAGTTTGATATAGCCTAATTTCGTGTATTTTATATTATGAATTTCTACATGTTTCAATATTTTGGCCGAAGCGATATTCAGTTTTTCCCCCGTATGGTAAGCATGCGCGCCTGCGGAGAGCGTGCCTGAAACAAGGCTGCGGTCGGCGGCCTTGACGGTGAGCAGAAACAAGTTGCCCGCTTCATCGGCGGCGGTCAGTAGCTGGTCGACATAAAAATAAGGAGTGCCTCCCACTACCTTGGTCTTGTAATGATCGTCGGCTATGCGTACGTTTACCACCGTCAGCATAAGATCTTTTACCTTGCCGCCCGGTTCGCCCGTAAATTGGCCGGAAGAAGGTTTGTACCGGCGGCGGGTCTGCAAATCGAGATATACCCGGGCGTAGCTGGCGGCCAACTCCTTAAAGCGATGTTCGCTTTTTACGCGGGGTTCGTATTTGTCGGCCAGCCAAAGGATGTAGCGCGGGTCGATGGCATATATTTCCTGCAAGTGGTGCCCGCGGTAGCGGCCGAACAGAATAATGTCGTCGCCGTTTTCTACATAAGCTTCGATTTCCCGGATGACGGAGAGGGGAAGGTACGAATTGGCTGTCATCCGCATTGCCTTGGCTACCGAGCCGATGGCGTTCAATTCCAGGTCGGAAAGGCAGATAAAGGAATGATAGACGGCGAGGGGATTATAAAACCATAGCGTATAATAGAGCGTCTTTTCGGTTGGCGGCAAAATGTAGTATCGCCCTTTTCCGGCCGCTCTTCCGCGGTTGAAAACTTCCAGTTTTTCACGGATCATTTTCAAGATTTCCTCAGTTATGCCCGGATCCTCTTTGCCCATAATCCCTCCTTTTGCATCAAATATAGGAAAAAAAGCCGAAAATCCATGAGTGTGCGCCTGATTATTTACTTACTTTTGTTTCCCGTAAGCGTAATTGATAAATATATGAGAATTGAGCAAAACTACTCGTTGGAAAAGCATAATACTTTCCGTTTGGCGGTGAAAACCCGCTGGTTCATGGAATATGAAAGTGAAGAGGAACTGGAGCGCATTCTGCGGGACGAATATTTCCAGGAATGTTTTTCCCTGCCGATCGGAAGCGGTAGCAATCTGTTGTTGTTGAACGATTTCAACGGCATTATCCTGCATGGCGACATCCGCGGAATCAGCCTGGAGCGCGAAACCGACCGCGAGGTATGGCTTCGCATCGGCGCGGCCGAGCGGTGGGACGACGTGGTGGCCTATGCGGTGGAAAGGGGCTGGGGGGGCATTGAAAACCTTTCGCTTATCCCCGGCGAAGCGGGCGCGGCGGCGGTGCAGAATATCGGCGCTTACGGGGTGGAAATCAAAGACGTGGTGGAAACGGTGGAAGCCTACAACCGGCTGACGTTCGAAAAACGTATTTTTTCCGCGGCCGATTGCGCCTACGGTTATCGCTCGAGTTATTTTAAGGATGAACATAACGATCCTCATATTGTTACCCATTTAACTATCCGTCTGGCCAAACATCCTTCGCGTTTCTCGGTGGATTACGGCAATCTGCGGCAGGCGCTCGGCCCGGCTCCTTATACGCCGGCCGCCATCCGGGAAGCGGTTATCGCCGTCCGGCGCGCCAAGCTGCCCGATCCCGAGGTGCTGGGCAATGCGGGCAGCTTTTTTACGAATCCCGTGGTGCCGGCCGCTCGTTACGAACGGTTGCGGCAGGCTTATCCGGCCATTCCTTCTTATCCAGCTCCGGAGGGCGGGATGAAAATTCCGGCCGGCTGGCTGATCGAGCAATGCGGGTTCAAGGGGCGCCGGCACGGAAACGTGGGCGTCTACGAAAAGCAGGCGCTTGTGCTGGTGAATTTCGGCGGGGCTACGGGCCACGAGATCGCGTTGGTGGCCGAAAGCATTCGCCAGGCGGTGAACGAACGTTTCGGCATCGAACTTATGCCGGAAGTTAAATATGTAGGGTAATGGAACTGATTTTTTTAGGTACGGGCACTTCTACCGGCAATCCGGAAATAGGATGCCATTGCGAGGTGTGTACAAGCAAAGATCGCCGCGATTGGCGGCTCCGGGCTTCGGTGCTGGTCGAGACCGAAGGAAAGAACATATTGATCGATTGCGGCCCCGATTTCCGCTGGCAAATGCTTTCCAACGGCATCGAACACCTCGATGCGGTGTTGATTACGCACGAACATTACGATCATGTGGGGGGGCTCGACGATTTGCGGCCTTTCTGCCGGCAGAAGGGGGTGGATATTTATGCCGAAGAGAATGTGGCCGAAGCTATCCGCACCCGTATACCGTATGCGTTTCGGGAGCATAAATACCCGGGCGTGCCTAATCTGGAATTGCATGTCGTGCCGCTTCATCCTTTCGAGGCGGCGGGGGTGAGGGTTATCCCCATCCGGGTGATGCACGGCAAACTGCCTATTTACGGCTACCGCATCGGCAATATGGCTTATCTGACGGATGTGAAATCGATTCCGGAGGAGGAATATGCCCGGTTGGAAGGCCTCGATGTGCTGGTGCTCGACGCGCTGAGGGCCGAACCGCATCCTTCGCACGAGAGTTTGGGGGAAGCATTGGCCCGGATCGAAAGGATTCGCCCGAAAGAAACTTACCTGATTCATATGAGCCACCGCATCGGTTTGCATGCCGTAATCGAGAAGGAGTTGCCCCCGCATGTGCATTATGCCTACGACGGGTTGAGGGTGACGGTTAGCGGGCGCACACCGTAAAATACACCCATTCGGTTCCCACGTCGGCCGTGGCGTGGAAACCGACGTCGGGAAAAGCTTGCCCCAGACGCTGGGCGAGGGTATCGGCCATGGGCGTGTATAAAGTATCGAGCATGGCGTGGTAGGGTTGGGCGCCGATGGCACATAGTTGCCCTTCGCGGGTAAACAGATCGGCGGTAAGCCAGGCGTCGCGGATACGCCATTCGGTGGAATCGTCGGCCATGACGTACAGGTCGAGGGGGCCCGACGGCATCAGCAGGCTGACCGGAGGGTGTATACCGGGCTGCACGGTTTGTTTCTTCCAGTCGGCGGGAGGCAGGCAGGGCAGTTGCTGCCGGGCGGCTACGCCTTCGAGCAGTTTGCTGCTGAAGCTGGCGGCGAATACGTCGCGGTATTGGTAGCATCCGAAAAAGCGGTCGGTAGTTACCGGATAATAGGTGAAGGTGATTTTTCCTTGGGTTCGCCGCTCGGGGGAATAGGCGTCGAAAGCGGGTGACAGGGTTTCTTTGTCGATGCGGTAGGCGGTGCTCTCGTCGGCCGCGGCATACATAACCACTCCTTGTTTATGGAAACTGAAAAGTACTTTTTTCAGCTCGGGTTGCTGCTGGATAAGGGTAAGGTAAATAGCGGGAATATGCCTGGCGAACAGTCCCCGGATGTCGGGCTCGGCCAGCATC
The DNA here is from genome assembly GCA_048465615.1 of Tannerellaceae bacterium. Lineage (GTDB taxonomy): Bacteria > Bacteroidota > Bacteroidia > Bacteroidales > Tannerellaceae > Parabacteroides. The sequence continues at coordinate 17,851 of DBFWLD010000015.1, read as the reverse complement.
AGCCGGGCGAATACGTCGGGACGTTCCACGACGAGCCATGCCTCGGGCGTCTCCGGTGCCAGGCTGAACATATCGGTAGGTTCTGCCGATTGCTGCCGGTCGAGGTGCCCGAGGAAATAGCCTACGGCGGCGGCGGTTGCCAAAGCCGTAAGGATGCAAATCGCTATGTCCCGCTGGTAGGTCGTCATGTTTGTTTTAGGAAGTAATTACACCACGGTTTTAAACCACATTCTTCGCATTTTGGTTTACGAGCCATGCAAATATATCGTCCGTGCAGGATCAGCCAATGGTGGGCGATGGCAAGCAGATCGGACGGGATATGCTTCACCAGTTCTTTTTCGGTTTCCAGGGGTGTTTTGCTGTTTGTCGTCAGCCCGATGCGGTTGGATACCCGGAATACGTGCGTATCGACGGCCATGGCCGGCTTGTCGTATACTACCGAGGCGACTACGTTGGCGGTTTTACGGCCTACGCCGGGCAGTTTTTGCAGTTGGTCGATGTCGGAAGGCACTATGCCGCCGAATTCTTCCGTCAGCATCCGGGCCATGCCTACCAGGTGTTTGGCTTTGTTGTTGGGGTAGGATACGCTGCGGATGTATTCGTATACCACTTCGGAGGTGGAAGCGGCCAGTGTTTCCGCTTCGGGGAATGCCTCGAACAGGGCGGGCGTAATCATATTCACCCGTTTGTCGGTGCATTGGGCCGAAAGGATGACGGCTACCAGCAGTTGATAAGGGTTTTTGTAATGCAATTCGGTTTCGGCTACCGGCACGTTGGCTTTGAACCATTCCAGTACGCCTTTGTATCTTTCTTCTTTTTTCATTCTTTTGCTGTTTTTCTCTTCAATTGGCTTGCAACTACGAATATACTTATTTTATTAAGAAGGCGTATATAGTAGGAAGAGAAAAAATCAGGCTTTCAGAAGGGTGGCGAGGTTTTTGCCCAGCATGAGGCCTGCAAAGACGGCCAGCAGCCCCAGCAGATTATTGGCCAGTATATTGAAGAGGGCGAGTTTGTATTCGCCGGTTTTCAGCAATGCCATCGTGTCGAGCGTGAAGGAGGAAAAGGTGGTGAAACCGCCGAAAAGGCCGGTGAAAAGAAAGGTGCGGGCAAGGAGGGAAAAGTGAAAGGCTTCGGCCAGGCTCCAGACAAGGCCGATCAGAAACGAACCGGCTACGTTGACCGAGAGTATTCCGAAAGGAAAGGAGAAGAGACAGGCTTTCTGCACCCAACTCGATAAGCCGAAGCGCAGCGCGGTGCCGATGGCTCCTCCTAGTATAAGCAGTAAAACCTTCATGTATCTCGACTCATGAATGTGTTTTCCCCGGACCTCCAGGTTAGGGGTCCGGGGAAGGTAATCATGATTTAGGTTCTCAACTTAATTGGCCGACTTAAACTGTTCGAGGAAACGAACATCGTTTTCCGAGAACATGCGTAAGTCTTTCACTTGGTATTTCAGGTTTGTAATTCTTTCGATTCCCATGCCCAGGGCATAGCCGGTGTATGTACGGCTGTCGATGCCGCAGTTTTCGAGCACGTTCGGATCGACCATGCCGCAACCCAGAATTTCCACCCAGCCGGTGTGTTTGCAGAAGGCGCATCCTTTGCCGCCGCAGAGGTTGCACGAAATGTCCATTTCGGCGGAGGGTTCCGTAAAGGGGAAATAGGAGGGACGGAGGCGTATCTTCGTCTCGGCGCCGAACATTTCCTTGGCGAAGAAAAGCAGGGCTTGCTTCAGATCGGCAAACGAAACGTTTTTATCGACATATAAGGCTTCCACCTGGTGGAAGAAGCAGTGTGCGCGGTAAGAGATGGCTTCGTTGCGGTATACGCGGCCCGGGCAAATGATGCGAATGGGCGGTTCCTGCTTTTCCATCACGCGGGTCTGCACCGACGAGGTGTGGGTGCGGAGCAGCACATCGGGGTTATGCCCGATGAAAAAGGTGTCCTGCATATCGCGGGCGGGATGGTCTTCGGCGAAATTGAGCGAGGAGAATACATGCCAGTCGTCTTCGATTTCGGGGCCTTCGGCGATGCTGAATCCCAACCGGGCGAAGATGTCGCAGATTTCTTTTTTTACCAGCGACAAAGGATGGCGCGTGCCCAAAGGAGCGGGGTAAGCCGTACGGGTAAGGTCGAGGTCGATGTCGGCCGTCTGTCCGCTTTCGAAGGCTTGCTTGAGGTCGTTGATTTTAGCCTGAGCCGTTTCCTTCAATTGGTTCAGGTACTGGCCGACTTCGCGTTTCCGGTCGGCCGGCACGTGGCGGAAATCGTTCATCAACAGCGAAATTTCTCCTTTTTTGCTGAGGTATTTGATGCGCAACGCTTCCAGTTCTTCGGCGTTGCCTGCTTTCATATCCTCTACTTCCCGAAGCAGAGCTTGAATCTTATCGATCATTGCTAATCCTTTTTGTATTCTGGTCGGCAAAGGTAATTTTTTCTGTTGGATACTGCAATCGATCGGGGCGTTTTTTTAATTTGTAAGAAAAAGAATTGGCATGGTGGGATATTTCGTTTATATTCGCTCTTCAAATTATAATTCTTACGATAGAATATATGGAAATTTTTATTATTGTCGGTCTTATTTTGCTCAACGGAGTGTTGTCGATGTCGGAAATCGCCTTGGTTTCGGCCCGCAAGGCCCGGCTGGAAACGGAGGCGAAAAAAGGGAACAAATCGGCTGCCACGGCTTTGAAGCTGGCCTCGGAGCCGGATAAATTCCTGTCTACCATCCAGATCGGCATTACGTTGATCGGCATCCTGACCGGGTTGTATTCCGGCGAAGCCTTTGCTCATGATTTGGCGGGGGCTATCGGGCATTCCGCTTTTCTGGCGCCTTATGCGCTGGTCATTGCCAAAACCGCCATCGTGGTGGCGGTTACTTATCTTACCTTGATTTTCGGCGAGCTTCTGCCCAAACGCATCGGAATGGGACGGGCCGAGCGGGTTTCGATGTGGATTGCCCGGCCCATGAATTGGCTTTCGGCGGTGGCTTCGCCTTTTGTGTGGTTGCTTTCCAAGAGCACGGCGCTGGCGGTGAAGCTGACGGGGCTGAAAGAGGAAGAAAGCAAGGTGACGGAGGAAGAGATCAAGGCGATTGTGAAAGAGGGCTTCAACGGCGGGGAAGTACAGGAGGTGGAACAGGATATAGTAGAGCGCGTGTTCAACCTGGGCGACCGCGACGTGGGTTCGATTATGACGCATCGCAGCGAGCTGGTTTGGCTCGACGTGGCCGACGATGTGGAGGAAATACGCCGCAAGGTGGAGGAGAATCTGTTTAATATTTATCCGGTGGCTTCCGAAAAATTCGATAATATCCTGGGGGTGGTGTACCTGAAAGATTTGTTTGTGAAGATTGACGAGCCGGATTTTTCGCTTTCGCAGGTGATTCGTCCGGCCGAGTATATGCCCGAAAATCAAAGCGTGTATAAGGCGTTGGAACAGTTCAGGCAGGCCCGGGTGAAATACGGTTTGGTAACGGACGAGTTCGGAGGCATACAGGGAATCGTCACGTTGAAAGATATTATGGAGGGGTTGATCGGACAGGTGCCGGAATTCGGCGAAGAGCAGGAAATTACGCCCCGCCCCGACGGAACGTGGCTGGTGGACGGACAGCTTTCTTTTTATGATTTTCTGGAGTATTTCGATCTGGAGGATTTGTATGCCGAGCACGATTATAATACGTTGAGCGGGCTGATCCTGGAAATTCTGGAACGGGTGCCGAAAACCGGCGATAAGCTTTCCTGGTTGAATTTCGAATTTGAAATCGTGGATATGGACGGGGCGCGTATCGATAAGGTGCTGGTCGGAAAGAAGGATTGATACCGGGCGCGGAAGGACGGGGGCGGCGATGTTGGCTCTACCCCCCTCTCTGCGGCCCAGCCGCCCGGCGCGTCCGGATGGTTCCGGGTTCGTTGGCGGTTTTTGTTCAAGCTTCCTTCCGGCTTTTGGCCGGTCTCCCTTTCCGGCTTTTTTCCGCCGGGGTATCCGTTTTCAAAGTTTGGTTTTTCAAGGTTTTACTTTTCAATTGTTTGCTTTTTAAATATCCGCCAGCTTTTTAAGCACCTCCGTCCGGCAGAAGATAATCAGTATGTCGTCGGCTTCCAATACGAATTTGGCATCCAGGTGGTCGATCACCTCGTATTGCTTTTGCTTGAGGCCGATCAGGTTGCGTATTTCTTTGGGGCGCTCTACCGCTACCAGGCGGAAACCGAAGTTTTCTTCCGGTTTGATGGTGCCCAGCGATTGTCCGGCCAGGGCCCCGGGCGTCTTTACCTTATATAAATGATGGGTCTCGGTCACCTTATACCATTGTTTGAACAGACCGCCCAGCGAACTCATCGAAGCGTAGATCGTGGCGAAATCCTGCTCGGGCGTAATAATTTCCGATACCCCGATCGCCCGGATAATGGTTTCATGGATAGGCGAAATCGCCCTGACGATGAGTTTGCCCGCTCCCAGGCTTTTCAATACGGCTACCGATTGGATCGAGGTGCCTATGTCTTTTCCGAAGGTTACGATGATGGCGTCCATTTCGCCCAGCGGCAGGGTGCCGAGCGCCGTCGCGTCGGTTGCGTCCAGTTGCACGGCTCCGGAGGTGTATCCTTTTACCGCTTCTACTCTGAGCATGTTGTCGTCTACGCCGATTACTTCGTCGCCGATCTGCGTGAGGCTGGCCGCGATGGCACGTCCCAGGTTGCCTAAACCGATTACCAGATATTTCATATTTTTTCTATTTACTTTAGGTGATGTTCTTTTCTTACATTAATATATTCTCCTGCGGGTAGGTGTAATGCCGTTTGCGATACTCCCGGCTGAAACTCATAAAGAAGGCAAGCACCCCGATGCGGCCAACCAGCATGGTGCAGATAATCACTATCTTTCCCACTTCGCTCAGTTGAGGGGTGAAATCGAGGCTCAGACCTACCGTGCTCAGAGCCGAGGTCACTTCAAACAACAGCGTAAACAAAGTCGCTCCCCGCTCCGTATACGACAGCAGCCAGGTGGCCGCTCCCAGCCAAAGAAAGTACAGCATGATAATGGCGAACGCCCGCCTGATCGTTACCGGAGCGATTTCCCGCCGCCGTACTTCCACCTTTTCTTTTTGCCTCACCACGTTCCAGCCGGTCAGCAAGGCCACGTATACCGTGGTCACTTTCAATCCGCCTCCCGTCGACATGGGCGCCGCCCCGATCACCATCAGGATCATCGTCAGCATCAGCGTAGAAGGGGTAAGCGTGGGCATGGGCGCCACATTGAAACCGGCCGTACGCGGGGTAACGGCGCCCAGAAAAGCGTTTGCCAGCTTTCCTTGCCAAGGCAGGCCGTCGAGGGTATGATTGTTTTCGAAGAAAAGATAGAAACCTGTGCCTGCCGCCAGGAGAAAAAGCGTGGAGAAAACCACGATATAGGTTTGTACGTTGATGATGCGGGGCATATGGATATAATGCTTCTGCTGCCCGAGCAAGATTCTCAGCCCGTTCAAGAGGGAATAATGCAGCAGTTTTAGGTAGTTGAATACGATCGGAAAGCCCAGGCCGCCGAAAACGATCAGCAGGGCGATCCAGAAATGGAGGTTGAATTTATTAAGTACCAGCGGGTCGTACATGTTTCCGCTGAGCGTGGAGATGCCGGCGTTGCAAAAGGCGGATACGGCATGAAAAACGGAGAAAAAGATGTCTGCTTTCATGCCTCCCGGCAAGCTTCCCTTCATCGTGGTATAAATCAGGTATGCGCCGATCGCCTCGATGAAAAGCGTAACGAAAAGGATATTGAGAATCACCCGGAACAATCCTCCGATGCGGTCTTCGTTCAGCATGTCTTTCAGCATCATTTTGCTGGTGAACGACGATTTTCCCATAAAAGAAAGCGCGATGAAACTGGTAAAGGTCATTACGCCGATACCGCCTACCTGGATGAGGATCATGATAATCAAGTGCCCGATCGGCGTGAAGGTGGTCGCTACGTCGACCGTGGTCAGCCCCGTAACGCATACCGATGTGGTAGCGGTAAACAAGGCGTCGGTAAAGTGAATGCCGTCGTGGGTGGCATTGGGCAGCATCAGCAGTCCGGAACCTACCGAAATGACGAACACGAAACTGAGCAGAAACAGCAGCGAGGGCTTGATGTGGCTTTGCATCAGCGTGAAGGCTTGCCGGGAAAGGTGGATGGTGCTGAGCAATAATAAAAGCAGATAAACGAACAGCGGGTTCGAAAGGAAGCTGAGGTAGGGGAGCGAGTGGGCCATTGCGTTTTTAAAAAACACTTTCGCCGAGAGCACCGAGAAAAGCAAGAAATAGATAGTCAGGTCGAGGTAAAGCATTTTTTCCTGCACGATGTCTTTGAAACGTACGGCGTAGCGCAGGCTGATCCCTACGAAAAAGGCCATCAAAATATATAAACGCACCCGGGCGAGAAATTGAAACGAAAGCGGAGTCTGATCGAACCCGAACTGATAAATGAGCACGAAAAAAGAGGCGATCGAAGCGACCAAAATAATGCCTTCCGACAGAAAGGTCAGGATGCCTTGTGCCCGGTTCCAGTAAATAAGATACGAGAAATAAAGGTTCTTCAGATTCATACGTCGTTTATAATTTAAAAAGGAATGCTTTGCTTTTCCGGTCTTTCCTTGCCTTTGCGCAAACGTCAGCCTTTGCGCAAAGGTAGGAAATAATGAGTTGCGGCGAGCCTTCCAAAGGAAATCTCTTTATACAACAACCTGGCCTGGGGAAAGGATGAAAAGCCACTGCCGTTTTAGGGCGGCCTCTGTAGCGCGAAGCATTTTTCATATTGTATCGGATAAGATAATAAACCAACAGAAAAATAGAATGTTATATTTGTTAAAAATCTTATTTCCGGTTTGTCGTTTAGTGGGAAAGTATATAGATTTGCAGGAATCTAATTACTGGCCCCATGGAAACACAAAAAGAAAATGAAGAAATGCTCCATCCGCATGTGTCGGTCGATTGCGTGCTTTTGGGCATTAACGACGATAAGTTGTCGGTTTTGCTGGTCGAACGAAAAACGGCCGACGGCGATTTGGTAGGTTATAAATTGCCCGGCAGCCTGATTTACGAAACGGAAGATCTCGATCAAGCCGCTTCGCGTATCCTCAACGAGACCACCGGCCTGAAACGGGTGCAACTGAAACAATTCCGCTGCTTCGGCTCCCCTTCGAGAACCAAAAACAAAGACGACGTGCGCTGGCTGGAAAATGTTTCCAAGCAAAAGATCGGCCGGTTGATTACGGTCGCTTATCTGGCTCTTTGCAAAAACGGCAAAAAAACCAATTTCGCCTCGCGTTACGATTCCACCCGCTGGTGTCCCGTCGACATTCTTCCCCGGCTGCCTTTCGATCATTTCGAAATTATCGAGGCTGCCGTGCAGGAAATCCGCAATTGGGTGGAAAGAGAACCGGCCATCGTGTTCGATTACCTTCCGTCCAAGTTTACTGCCTACCAATTGCGCCGCACGTACGAAATTATTTACAGCAAAGAAATGGATGTAAGGAATTTCCATAAAAAGATGAATTCCCTGACCTATGTGGTGCCTACCGACGACGTGCAAGGCGGGGTAGCCCACCGCGCCGCCCGGTATTACCGGTTCGACAAAGTGAAATACAACAAGCAACGTTCGAAGTTTAATAAGAATTAATCAGCCGGCTTATGTGTTTATTAGGATGCGACATCGGAAGCTCCTCGGTGAAGGTTTCCCTCGTCGACGAGGAGACAGGCCGGGCCGTCGGCTCCGGCTTTTACCCCAAGGAAGAAGCTCCCATCAAGGCGTTGCGGCCGGGATGGGCCGAACAAAACCCCGAAGATTGGTGGACTTACCTTAAAATCGCGCTGAAAGAAGCCTTGGGAAAAAGCGGATTGAAAGCGGAAGAAATCCGGGCCATCGGCATTTCCTACCAAATGCACGGATTGGTAGCGGTCGATAAGAAAAAAGAAGTACTTCGTCCTTCCCTGATCTGGTGCGACAGCCGGGCGGTGCCCTACGGCGACCGGGCTTTCCGCAATATCGGCGAGAAACAATGCCTTTCGCATCTGTTGAACTCGCCGGGCAATTTCACGGCTTCGAAATTGGCCTGGGTGAAAGAATACGAACCGGCCCTTTTCCGTTCGATTTATAAAATCATGCTCCCGGGCGATTTTATCGCCATGAAGCTGACCGGCGACATCGTAACGACGGTTTCCGGCCTCTCGGAAGGCATCTTCTGGGATTTCAAGGAAAATACCCTTTCCCGCGATCTGATGAATTATTACGGTTTCGATCCGGGCCTGATTGCCGACCTCCGGCCTACTTTCGGCTTGCAAGGCGAGCTGCTCGGATCGGTAGCGGCGGAACTAGGGTTGAAAAAAGGCACGCCCGTTACCTACCGGGCAGGCGACCAGCCCAACAACGCCTTGTCGCTGAATGTGCTCAACCCGGGCGAAATTGCGGCTACGGCCGGCACCTCGGGCGTGGTATACGGCGTGAACGGCAAGGTAAGCTACGATACGCTTTCGCGCGTGAACACCTTTGCACACGTCAACCATGCGGCCCATCAGACGCGGCTGGGGGTATTGCTTTGCATCAACGGGGTAGGTATCCTGAATTCGTGGATTAAGCGCAATGTGGCGCCCGAAGGCATTACGTACGACGAATTGAACGAGTTGGCCGCTACCGTGCCCATCGGTTCGGAAGGCCTTTCCATTCTGCCCTTCGGCAACGGAGCCGAACGGATGCTGGAGAACCGCGAGACAGGATGTTCGGTACACGGGCTGAATTTCAACATCCATTCCAAAGCGCATCTGGCCCGGGCCGCTCAGGAAGGTATCGTGTTTTCTTTCAAATACGGCATGGATATTATGAACGAGATGGGCATCGATATTCAGGTTATTCGCGCCGGCAATGCCAGCCTTTTCCTCAGCCCGGTGTTTCGCGACGCGTTGGCGGGCGTAACGGGCACGGTGATCGAGCTATACGATACCAACGGCGCCGCGGGAGCCGCCAAAGGGGCCGGTATCGGAGCCGGTATTTACGCTACGGCCGAAGAAGCTTTCGCCTCGCTGAAAAAGATCAGCGTGATCGAGCCCGACGGGTTGAAAGCCGATAAATATTGCGGAGCGTTCGACGTCTGGAAAGAGCGTCTGGCCAGTGTGGCCGGGGTGTGATTTTTATTCTTCACATCCTGTTTAAGCAAGTTTACACAACCGATCAGGCATTTTTTTACGGGTGAAGAGGGATTCCGGGAGTAGGGAAAACAGAAACAGAGAACGGAAGTCGGGAAATCCGACGGTTTTTCATTCGTAGGCCGAAAACAAATAGTATGATGAAAACAAAGTCGTCGTGGGCAAAACCTTGAAGAAGGCTTGCCTGCGATGTGGGCTGCGGCCGCCTTAAAAAAAGGTAAAGACTGGTTGGCTCAGGGCGAGACGGAGGGAATAGATTTGCTTCTGAACCGGGTTTGCATTACCTTTATGAACTACTAAGCGAATATAACTACTAAGCGAATAGAAAGAAAATGAAAAAAATGCAGTTAGTGAAACGGATCGCGATCATGTGCAGGAACCTGCTGATTTTTTTGTTCTTATCCAGCATTCTGGCGGTGGTAGTCTATAAATTCGTGCCGGTATATTATACGCCCCTGATGTTTATCCGGACCTACGAGCAACTGAAAGAAGGGAAAAAAGCCCGCATCGACCATACCTGGGTTCCGCTCGGGCGCATCGCCCAGCCTCTGGTGCAAGCCGTGGTAGCCTCCGAAGATAATCTTTTTCTCGAACATGGCGGGTTCGACCTGGAGCAGATCCGCAAAGCCCGGTCGGAAGCCGAAAAGGGAGGCCGGGTGCGGGGTGCCAGCACCATTTCCCAACAGACGGCTAAAAACGTCTTTCTCTGGCCCGGCAAATCTTACCTTCGCAAAGGCCTGGAAGCCTATTTCACCCTCTTGATTGAATGGATATGGGGAAAAGAGCGGATTATGGAGGTCTATCTCAATTCGATCGAAATGGGTGACGGCATCTACGGCGCCCAGGCGGTGGCGAAAGCGCATTTCCGGAAAGACGCCTGGCAACTCGATAAAAACGAAGCGGCCCTTATCGCCGCTTCCCTGCCTAACCCTCGCACATTCAATTCGGGCCGGCCGTCGCCCTATATGCTCAAACGGCAAGCCAAAATAATCTCTTTGATGGGCAAACTGCTCCGTATCCGGATGGGTTACGGAGCCGGCAAAGTGCCCGAAGGTAGCGGAAAGGTAAAAAAGCGGAAAAAATGGCGGGCGCACATCGTACGTCCGCCGTTGTCTGCAACCGCCTGTTCATGCGCATCGGTTGTAGCAGGTTCGGCCCCGGTTCAGAATATTTTCCGGTAGACGTGGCAATAAGGCTTTTCTCCCTTCCGGTCGTAATATTGCTGATGATAATCTTCGCCGATCCAGAACGTAGTGGCAGGTTCCAGGGCCGTGGCTACCTTGTACCCTTTCGATGTTAACTCTGCGATCAGTTTTTCGGCCACGGCTTTCTGCGTTTCGCCGGTATAGAAAATAACCGAGCGGTATTGCGAACCGATGTCGGGCCCCTGGCCGCCTACCTGGGTGAAATCGTGGGTTTCGAAATACAGCCGCAGCACTTCTTCGAAAGATACGCGGGCCGGATCGAATACCACTTTTACCGTTTCCACATGCCCCGTGCTTCCCGTTTTCACGTCGGTGTAAGAGGGATGGTCGAGCGTGCCGCCCATATACCCTGCCAAAGTAAGCTCTACCCCCGGCAGTTTATTTAAATGATATTGGGTGCCCCAGAAGCAACCCGAGGCCAGAAAAGCCGTTTCTGTTTGTTTGGTCGGTTCCATATTCAATTGTTTTTTAAGAATTTATTTTATTAGTCCAGATCGTGCCCATCCGCTGCCGAGGACGGTTTTCCCGGAATATCGCCGGGGTCAGGCCCCTTCTCGCTTCATTTTGGTTTTTAAAGCAAAGACAGGGCAAACCGGGCATAAAACCAAAAACCGGCTAGGGCTGCGCCCGGGCCCTCTTTTTCTTGGATTTGATTCCGGGAGGCAAAGATACTACATTTCCCCAGAGAGGTGTAAACATTTGAAAGAAGGCGTTAGTTTTATAGGAAAAGAAAAAACGATGGAATACCGAATAGAAAGAGATACGCTGGGTGAAGTAAAAGTACCCGCCCAGGCCTACTACGGCCCCCAAACCGCCCGAAGCATCGAAAATTTCCCCATAGCTCCGGACATCAGCCGGATGCCCCGGGAAGTGATCCGGGCCTTTGCCTACCTGAAAAAAGGCGCAGCCCTGGCCAACGGCGAGGCCGGCGTCTTGTCGGCGGAAAAATGCGAGCTGATCGGCCGAGCCGCCGACGACATCCTGGCGGGCCGGCTCGATGCTGATTTTCCGCTCGTGGTCTGGCAGACAGGTAGCGGAACCCAGACCAATATGAACGTGAACGAGGTGATTGCCAACCGGGGCCATGTCTTGCACGGAGGCCGCCTGAGCGATCCGAAAAAATTTCTTCATCCCAACGACGACGTAAATCGTTCCCAATCCTCCAACGACACCTTCCCCTCGGCCATGCACATCGCCGCTTACCAGGTACTGGCCGATGTTACCTTGCCGGGGTTGGAAACGCTGCATCGCGCCTTGGCCGGTAAAAGCCGGGAGTTTATGCCGATCGTGAAAATAGGCCGCACCCACCTGATGGATGCCACCCCGCTTACCCTGGGCCAGGAGTTCGGCGGGTATGCGGCTCAATTGGAATACGGCATCCGGCAGGTAAGAGACGCCATGTCGCACCTGTCGGAATTGGCTTTGGGAGGAACGGCCGTAGGTACAGGAATTAATACGCCCCCGGGTTTCGCCGAGGAAGCGGCCCGGCAGATTGCCGAGCTCACCGGATTGCCTTTCGTAACGGCCCCTAACAAGTTCGAGGCCCTGGCCACGCACGACGCCTTGGTAGAAGCGCACGGCGCGTTGAAAACCGTAGCCGTGAGCTTGATGAAAATCGCTAACGATATTCGATTGATGGCGTCGGGGCCCCGGGCGGGGATCGGCGAAATCCGGTTGCCGGCCAACGAACCCGGCTCGTCGATTATGCCGGGCAAGGTGAATCCCACCCAGTGCGAGGCCTTGACCATGATTGCGGCCCAGGTAATGGGCAACGATGTGGCCGTGTCGATAGGAGGGGCCTCGGGGCAGTTCGAGTTGAATGTGTTCAAGCCGCTGATTATCGCTAATTTCCTGCAAAGCGCCCGGTTGATCGGCGACGGGGCCCGCAGCTTCAGCGAGCGTTGCGTAAGCGGTATCGAGCCGGTGAAAGAAACTATCCGGCGGCATCTGGACGACTCGTTGATGTTGGTGACGGCGCTGAACCCAAAAATAGGCTACGATAAAGCGGCTGAAATCGCCCATAAAGCGTTTGAAGAGAATAAGACCTTGAAAGAGGCCGCGCTGGAAACAGGGTATCTGACAGCCACGGAGTTCGATGCCTGGTTAGACCCGGCCCGGATGGTGGGAAAACTCCCTGAGGGATAGGGGAGGCGATTGGACGGCTCGGCTTTGCGGTGGAAGATTTTTTTCGTAAAGCAATCGGGACTTGCTGAAAAATACCTATCTTCGCCCCGCAAAAAGCGAAGGTAGGCTTCTTTTGCCGGCATAACGGCGCAAGGCTTCGGGTGTATGCCCGGTATATGCTATCTTCCATTTGATTTTTCAGAATAAAGATAGCGCCTACCGGGCGCAGAGGCAACTTTGGTTCGGTTTAGGCCGAAGCGCCGTCTGTCTTCATTTTGTTTATCAGAAGTAATAAAAGGGTAATATTCACATTTTGAGAACTATACTTAAATTTATACTGGCTTAAAAGTAGCCTTGCGAATCGCAGGCTATAAACTCTTTCGTTCGGGTAATTCTACTCGAACAAATTCCTTATTTCATTTTTCATTGGCGGCATCGCCCGGGAGAGGTATCAGCCTTTGCCTGGGCCGTTCGGGGTTGCGCTAGAGTTGCCCTGTCGTGTCGTGCTGCGGATGGGAATTATTTTTTTAAAGAGAAACAAGCCTAGTATAAAAATGAGCACAACATATAGCTGGAAAGTAAAGGTTAAAAATACGCCTACCCTAAAAAGAAAATGCACTCACTGTGCTGAAAACCGGTTTTATTGCAGCGACAAGTTCAGAGTAAACGCGCAGAAAAAGAAACTCGACGTCTGGTTGATTTATAGATGCGTAGCCTGCGACAGTACCTATAATTTGACGATATTGTCGCGTACGAACCCCGAACTGATAGAAAAAGAGTTGTTCGGGAAGTTTTCCGAAAATGATAAAGATACGGCTTGGAAGTATGCTTTTTCTGCGGAAACGGGGCGGAAAAACAAGGTGGAATTGGAGTATGAAAAGGTCGACTATGAAATCGTGTGCGATCCTGTTTCTCTCTCCGATATAGTGGAGGCGGAGGATGAAACCATAACCTTCCGGATTCAAACCCCTTTCGAGTTCGGGCTGAAATGGCCTGCCGTGGTACGAGCGTGTTTGGGAGTATCTGCCGGTTTCTTCCGGCGGATGGTCGAAACGGGAGCGATTTTTACGCCGGAGGGTTATTCGCTAAAGAAACATAAGGTAAAGGATGGCGATACGGTCGTGATAAGTAAGGAGAAGTTGCAAAGCTTATATACCAAGTAAGCCGATGCCGTAACGAGGTGCTTTCGTTCGGCTCCCCTCGGTTTAGGATAAACCAGAGAAGGACGCTGCCCAAAGAGGCCTGAAAGATAATAGATCATCTTCGATAAGCGGCCTGTTTTGCCGGCCGTCCTTCTTTGACGTTTTGACACATTTACATTTGCAGTATTAAATATCACCCCTACCCCCTTTTCATGAGGGGAAAAGTTACTTAGGTTGCTATCCATAGCTTGACTTTTTGTATCCGGGAGTATTCTGTTCCCCTCTCCGAGAGGGGCTAGGGGTGTGTCAGATTTTCAGAAAGAAATATTCCTTTTCCCAGCACTACCCTATATTTAATCCATCGAAGATATTTCGAAAGAGAGCGGGCAATTCTAAGCTCTCCCGTCCAAAACGTTTTTTTCCAAAAAAAACCTTTTGCGCTCTCTTTCGAATCCTCCCCGCATTCCCCGGAAAATCCCCCGAACCCTTACTCCCCGAAAGCCTTCAACGGAGTAGAATTGATGTTCAGCAACGCCAGCTTATACGCCTTCCGAAGTTCGTGCATCACTTCGTCGACCGACTGCAATTCCCAGAAAAGCGACGCAATCTGTCCGATTTCCAGTTCACCCTCTTTCAGATCGCCTTCGAATATGCCCTTCTTGGCACGGCCTTTCCCCAGCAATTCCCGCAACTCCCCGGCCGAAGCCCCGCGGCTTTCCGCCTCTTCCACCGCCGTCATGAAATCTCCTTTCGCCAGGCGGGTAGGCGACAGCTTTTTCAGTAATAATTTCGTATCTCCTTCCTTGAGATCCAGGCAAAACCGTTTGAAGTTTTCGTGCGCCGAACTTTCCTTCGTCAGGGCAAACCGCGTTCCGATCTGCACCCCGTCGGCTCCCAGGGCGAGCGCAGCCAGAATACCTTCGCCCGTAGCGATGCCTCCCGCGGCCATCAAGGGCAGCGAGGTAGCCCGCCGCACGGCCGGAATCAGGCAGAAAGTAGTCGTTTCCTCCCGTCCGTTATGGCCTCCCGCTTCGAACCCTTCGGCCACCACCGCGTCTACGCCGGCCTCTTCGCATTTGGTGGCAAATTTCGAACTGCTCACCACATGGGCCACCCGGATGCCCTTTTCTTTCAGAAATCCCGTCCAGGTCTTAGGGTTGCCCGCCGACGTGAAAACGATTTTCACCCCTTCCCCGGCAATCAGTTGCATCAAGGCGTCGATTTCCGGGTACATAAGCGGTACATTCACCCCGAAAGGCTTGTCGGTAGCCGCCCGGCATTTCCGGATGTGCTCGCGCAGTGTTTCCGGGTGCATCGATCCGGCCCCGATCAGCCCCAATCCGCCCGCGTTGCTCACGGCCGAAGCCAGCCGCCAGCCGCTACACCATACCATTCCTGCCTGCACTACAGGATATTCGATTCCGAAAAGCTCACAAATTCTATTCTTCATAACGGTTTTTTATATTAACGATTGCATGCCGAAAGTAAGCGAAAACTTCCGTATCTTTGCCTCATCGACCATTAATATAAATCAACATATATGAATAAAACGCTTATGGCCGCTTCGCTGGCCGTTGTGCTGGGGGCATGCAGTTCGTCGAAAACGAACGACTCCGCAACTGCCGGGGCCGCTAATCCCTTTTTCTCCGAATATGCTACGCCGTTCGGGGTTCCTCCTTTCGAGCAGATTGAAGTAGCCCATTACAAACCGGCCTTCCTGAAAGGGATGGAAGAACAGGCTACTGAAATAGCAGCCATCGTCAACAACCCCGACGAGCCCACTTTCGAAAACACCTTGGTGGCTTACGACCGCAGCGGGCGGCTGCTCGGCAACGTAGCGGCTGCTTTCTTCGGACAGTCGAGCGTAAACACCACCGACGAAATCCAGGCCCTCGAACAGGAACTTTCGCCTTTGCTGTCGAAACATGCCGACAATATCCGGCTCAACCCTTTGCTGTTCGCCCGCATCAAGGCGGTATACGACAAGCGAGCTTCGCTGCCGCTCGACAAGGAGCAGCAAAAGCTGGTGGAGGAAACCTACAAAAGCTTTGTGCGCGGAGGGGCCAATCTTCCGGCCGACCAGCAATCGCGCTTGCGCCAGTTGAACGAAGAGATCGCCCAATTGGAACTTACCTTCGGGCAAAACCTATTGAAAGAAACCAATGCTTACCAATTGGTAATCGACCGCAAGGAAGACCTTGCCGGACTTCCCGAAACCCTGGTAGCGGCTGCTGCGGCCTCGGCCGAGGAGGCCGGGCTGCCGGGAAAATGGTTGTTTACGCTTCACAATCCCAGCGTGATGCCTTTCCTGCAATATGCCGACAACCGTGCGCTTCGCGAGCAAATTTTCAAAGCCTATACCAATCGCGGCAACAACGGCAATGCCAACGACAACAAAGGGGTGGTGAAACGCCTGGTGGCCGCCCGGCTGGAAAAGGCGCGGCTGATGGGGTACGAGGATTACGCTTCGTACGTGTTGGAAGATAATATGTCGAAAAACGAGGCGAACGTCTATCGCCTGCTCGACCAGATCTGGACGCCCGCTTTGGCCAAGGCCCGGGCCGAGCTGAACGATATTCAGGCTGAAATACGCAAAGAAGGTAGCAGTTTTGAAGCTGAAGGGTGGGATTGGCGCTACTATGCCGGCAAAGCGCGGAAGGCCAAATTCGATCTCGACGAAAACGAAGTGCGTCCTTACCTGGAATTGGACAAGGTGCGGGAGGGCGCCTTCTATGTGGCCGGCAAGCTTTACGGCATCACCTTTACCGAAATTGCCGATATACCCAAGCCCGATCCCGATGCGCGCGCCTTCGAATGCAAAGACAAAGACGGCACGCATCTGGGCGTATTGTATATGGACTTCTTTACCCGTGCGGGCAAGAGCGGCGGGGCGTGGTGCGGCGGTTATCGTCCGCAGCGGTATGAAGACGGCAAGCGGGTGGCCCCGGTGGTCACTACCGTATTCAATTTCAGCAAGCCTGCCGCCGGGCAGCCGGCTTTGCTGACGGCTGACGAGGCTTCCACGGTATTTCATGAATTCGGCCACGCGCTGAACGCTCTTTTTGCCGACGTGCATTATGAAGGCGTTTCGGAGGTGCCGGTAGATTTCGTGGAATTGCCTTCGCAGGTGATGGAGCATTGGGCTTTCGAGCCGGAGGTGCTGAAGGTGTATGCCAAACATTACCGGACGGGCGAGGTGATTCCTGCCGGGATTGTGGATAAAATGGTAAAAGCCGGAAAATACGGCCAGGGTTTCGCCACGGTGGAATATCTGGCTGCTTCCTTGCTGGATATGGATTATCATGTGCTCAAAGAAATTCCTGCCGGGTTCGACGTGGAAGACTTCGAGGCCAAAACGCTGGCCGGCCGCGGGCTGATGCGTCAGATTCCGTCGCGGTACCGGACTACCTATTTCGCCCACACCATGACGGGCGGTTATACGGCCGGTTATTACAGCTATATCTGGGCCGAGGTGTTGGATTGCGACGCTTTCCAGGCTTATAAGGAAACCGGGAATATTTTCAATCCGGAGGTGGCGGCCAAATTCCGTGCCTATGTACTCTCTCCCGGCGGCATCGACGACGCTATGGATATGTATGTGCATTTCCGCGGCCGCGAACCGGAAGTAGGGCCGTTATTGGATAACCGGGGCTTGCGGTAAGGCAGCGCGGTTGCCGGACGCCGGCGGCCGTGGGCTGTTGCTTGGGGTTGCGGGCGGTTCTTGCCGGCTTTCGACGGTTGCTGGTCGATCTTGCCGGTTGTTGCTGACTGTCGGCTTTCGACGACTGCCGGTCGCTCTCGCCTGATGGTGCCGGTTGCCGTTCGTCTTTGCCGTTGTTGCTGACTGCCGATTGCCCTTGTCGGCTTTCGACGACTGCCGGTCGCCGCCCGGAATAAGGCGGCGGTTTGCTTGACTTTTCTTTTGATCGATTCCCTTGATCGGGCTCTTTTCTTTTTCGGAAAAAGAGCCCGATCAAGGGATTTTTTTTACAATAAGCAAGAACCTTTGGAGGGTGTAAAAAACGTAAATTGCAAATTGTTGATATATAGTGGTTTATGCGGTGCTAAAAAACACATGCCCATCCAATGAAAATTTCATGCCGGCCTTAGATTTACATCGTAATAGGAAAGATAAAAAAGAAACAATAGATTTGTAGCATAAATGAAAGGGAAGCCGAGAGTGAACCGGTCATGCCAGTGAAACACA
>DBFWLD010000014.1:0-145052 GCA_048465615.1 Tannerellaceae bacterium | reverse complement strand
ATTGTGGCGCGAATGTTTGCTGTGATCAAAAAAAATGATTTCTATCAGCCTTTTTTTTCTGCCTAATAGTTGCAAAAATCATAATAATATGTAATTTTAATTTCATGCCGGTGTATTTGGGATTGCATCGGCATCCGTTTTCCGGAAGAAGAAAAAAAATACAATAAGCAGGGGGCGGCAAAGGTGAAAAAGAGGAAAGAAAAAGAAACCTTGCAGGCAGGGCCGGAGAAAGGGAATCCGGGCTGTGCGCGGAAAAGAAGCCGGAAAGCGGCAAAATAAAAACCCGTCGTCGGGCAGGGCGCGCGGCTCTCCCGTCGACGGGTTTATAGGTTGGAAAGAATTAGGCAGAGAGGGGGGATTATTGGATGCCTCTTTCTCTGAGTCTTTTTTGCCAGTTCCAGGCGGAGATCAGCGTATCTTCGAGTGTTTCCTTGGCTGTCCAGCCCAGTACCTTGTTGGCCCGTTCCGGATTGGCCCATACCTTTTCAATATCGCCTTCCCGGCGGCCGACGATTTTGTGGGGTACTTTTACGCCGGTTCCTTTTTCGAAGGCGTTGATAAGTTCCAGTACCGTTACGCCGCGGCCGGTGCCGAGGTTGAATACTTCTACGTTTTCTTCGGTTTTGTTTTGCAACATCCTGTCCATGGCGATCACATGAGCTTTGGCCAGGTCGACTACGTTAATATAGTCGCGGATGCAGGAGCCGTCGGGGGTATCGTAGTCGTTGCCGAATACGCTTAATTCCTTCCGGATGCCGATGGCGGTCTGAGTAAGGTAAGGTATCAGATTCTGCGGCACGCCGTTGGGCAATTCGCCGATTTCGGCGGATGGGTGAGCTCCGATGGGGTTGAAGTAGCGCAGCAAGATGCTTTTGAAGGGCGCGCCGGCATGGATGGTATCGCGAACGATTTCTTCGTTGATCTGTTTGGTATTTCCGTAGGGAGACGTGGCCGGCTTGGTAGGCGCGTTTTCCGTTACGGGCAACTCGTCGGGCTGGCCGTATACCGTGCAGGAAGAGGAGAATACGATGCCTTCCACGCCGAATTCAGGCATTAATTCGAGCAGGTTGAGCAAGGTTACGATGTTGTTGCGGTAGTATTTCAACGGCTGCTGCACCGATTCGCCTACGGCTTTGCTGGCGGCAAAAAGAATAATTCCTTTGATGCCGGGATGCTCGGCCAGGGCCTTGCGCGTGCCTTCCTTGTCTTTCAAATCGAGCTGGATGAAGGCGGGGCGGATGCCGGTGATTTTCTCGATGCCGTCGAGCACCTCGATATTGGAATTCGAAAGGTCGTCGATGATGACGACTTCGTATCCTGCGTTTTGCAATTCCACTGTGGTGTGCGAGCCGATATAGCCCGTACCGCCGGCTACTAAAATTTTCTGTTTCATTTGCGTGTTTATTTAGAATTAAGCCAAACTATACAATACCTGAAAATCCCATGAATGCCATGGCGAGCAGGCCTGCCGTAACCAATGCGATAGGGGTACCCTTCATGCCTTCGGGAACGTGGGTCATGGCCAGTTGTTCCCGGATACCTGCAAAGATAACTAAAGCTAGCGCAAATCCAATAGCTGTCGATATTGCATAGACCACAGATTGTACTAAATTATATTCTTTTTGAATCACCAGGATGGCTACGCCCAGGATACAGCAGTTAGTCGTAATCAGCGGCAGGAATACGCCCAGCGCCTGATAAAGCGCCGGAGAAACTTTTTTCAGGATGATTTCGACCAGTTGAACCAGAGAGGCGATGATCAGGATAAAGCTGATGGTCTGCATATAGCCCAACCCGAAGGCGTCGAGGATGTATTTCTGTACCAGGAAGGTTACCAGCGTGGCAATGGTCAACACGAAGGTAACCGCCGCGCCCATGCCCAGGGCGGTGTCTACCTTTTTGGATACGCCCAGGAAGGGACAGATGCCCAAAAACTGCGCCAGAACGACGTTGTTGACGAAGACGGCGGCGATAAAGATGAGTATATATTCCATATCTTTCTTTTTTTAAGGTCAGACTTTGCGGAGTTTGTTCACGATGGCGATCAGGTAACCCAGGGCGATAAAGGCGCCGGGAGCCAGCACGAAGATAAGCGAGCCGTAGGCTTCGGGCATCAGGGTGAGCCCGAAGAACTTGCCGGTTCCAAGCAGTTCGCGCGTCGCGCCCAGCAGCGTCAGGGCCAGGGTAAAGCCCAGTCCCATGCCGAGGCCGTCGAGGGCGGAAGGGAAGAGGCTGTTTTTGGCGGCAAAGGCTTCCGCCCGTCCCAGCACGATGCAGTTTACCACGATCAGCGGAATGAAGAGGCCCAGGCTGGCGTACAAGGCCGGCAGAAAGGCTTCCATGCTCATCTGCACTACGGTTACGAAGGTGGCGATTACCACGATATAGGCCGGAATGCGCACCATGTCGGGAATCAGGTTTTTCAATGCCGAGATGACCACGTTGGAGCAAATCAACACGAAGGCTGTGGCCAGGCCCATGCTCATGCCGTTTATGGCCGAGGAGGTGGTGCCCAGCGTGGGACACATGCCCAGCAATAAAACGAATATCGGGTTCTCCTTGATGATCCCGTTCATCAATATGTTCAGCTTATTCATGATCGTTTCCTCCCTCTTTAGTGTTAGTAGTTGCACTGCTTATGGCGTCGGTTCCGCTGTAGGCGCTATAGGCCCGGTTGATGGCGTCGAGGAAAGCCCGGCTGGTGATGGTGGCGGCGGTTATGGCATCGATGTCGCCTCCGTCTTTGCTTACTTTCAGGCCTCCCTCGGCCAGGCTGCGGCCCAGTACGCTTTGCTTGTTTTTGTCGGCGCGGAACCATTCTTGCATTTTAGCGCCCAACCCGGGGGTTTCGGCGTGCTGGAGTACCGCGTAATTATAGAGTTTCCCTGCCGCGTCGAATCCGACGATGACTTTGATTTCTCCGCTGAATCCTTTTTTGGTAAAGCTTTCCACGGCTGCGCCCACAAAGGAGCCGTCTTTCATGGCGGGATAAATCTTGAGCGAATCGCCTTCCGAGGTGGCGGCCATAAAGGCTTCGGCGGTGGGATCGTTGTCGAACGCGGGCACTACTTCGCGGATGGCGTTTTGCAAAGTGGCCGCTTTCGAGGCGGCGATGGGGCCTGTCGTGTATTGGTTGACAAGCGCTAATATGGCTCCGGCCGCCAAGCAGATGACGGTGAGCGAGAGGAGCATATTGGGTAAGGTGGATTTCAGTTTTGCCATGCTTATTTTCCTCCGAAATGTTTAGGTTTGATATAGCTGTTGATCAGCGGAGTAAACGCATTCATAATCAGGATGGCAAACGACATTCCTTCCGGATAGGCGCCGAACAGGCGGATTACCGTGGTAAGAATGCCGATACCTACGCCGTATACCAACATGCCGTTTTTGCTCATCGGCGAGGTTACATAGTCGGTGGCCATGAAGATCGCGCCCAGCAAAAGCCCTCCCGAGAGCAGATGCACGAAGGGGCTGACGTAACGCGTCGGATCGACCAGGTGCATGATGCCGGTGAATACGAAGACGGTAACCAGGATGGAAACCGGGATTTGCCAGGTAATGATTTTTTTCCACAACATAAAGAGCAGTCCCAGAATCAGGGCTGCCGCGCTTACCTCGCCCAGGCTGCCGCCCATCCGTCCCATCAGCATGTGGGCGTAGGAGGGAAGTTGGGTTACGCCTTCGTTCAGCAGCGAGAGTACCGTGGCGCCTGTTTGGGCGTCGGTATAGGTAAGGGGGAAGGCTGCCGTGGCGTCTACCAGCGGCCAGGTAGTCATCTGGGCCGGGAAGGAGATGAGCAGGAATACGCGGCCTACCAAGGCCGGGTTGAAGATGTTGTTGCCCAGGCCTCCGAACGACATTTTGCCGATGCCGATGGCGGCGGCGGCTCCGATCAGGATAATCCAGACGGGCAGGTTCGAGGGCAGGTTGAAGGCTAGTAATACGCCGGTCAGAAGGGCCGAACCGTCGTAAAGGGTAGGTTCCTTTTTCATCAGGAACTTCTGGATCAGGTATTCGAAGAGCATGCAGGCGGCTACCGAAACGGCGGTTACCACGAGCGCGCCCAGGCCGAAGAAGTAGAGGGATACCAGGAAAGCCGGAACGAGGGCTATCAGTACACCGTACATGTTTTTGCTTATGCTGTCGCCGCCGTGTATATGGGGCGAGGGCGATACGTATAATTTGTTTTCCATACAGTTCGTGTTTTAGGACTTTCTAGCCCGTATGATTCCCATAACTTTTCCTTTGCCCAGCCGTATCTGGTCGAGCAGCGGCCGACCTGCCGGACAGGTGTAGCTGCACGAGCCGCATTCGATGCAGTCGGTGATGTAGTTGCGCTCGGCCAGGTCCCAGGCGTTGAATTCGGTCGCGTTCATCAGAAGGGTAGGGTTGAGGCCCATGGGGCAGACGTTGACGCATTTGGCGCACCGGATGCAGTCGCGCGCAGGGCGGCGTACGGATTCTTCGCGGGTAAGGAGCAGGATGCCCGAACTTCCTTTCGTGACCGGTACTTCGGGGCTGACGAGGGCTTTGCCCATCATGGGGCCGCCGCCGATTATTTTTCCCGTGTTTTCGGGAATGCCGCCGGCAGCTTCGATCAGGAGGTTGACCGGCGTTCCGATGCGTACCCGGAAGTTGGAGGGGTTGGCTACGGCTTTGCCCGTGACGGTGACGATGCGTTCTACCAGAGGTTTGTTCTTTTGCACGGCTTCGTATACGGCGAAAGCGGTTCCTACGTTTTGTACCACGGCTCCGGCCGAGATAGGCAGCGCGCCGCTTTTTACCTGACGGCGGATAACCGCATCGATCAATTGTTTTTCTCCGCCTTGGGGGTATTGTACTTTCAGGGGCATGATTTCAATGCCCGGATAGCCGGCTGCGAGTTTTTGCAGATGGGCGATGGCATCGGGCTTGTTGTTTTCGATGCCGATCACGGCTTTCCGAACCTGTACGGCTTTCATCAAAAGGCTGACGCCTACCAGGATTTCTTCGCCTTTTTCCATCATCAGGGAGTGGTCGGAGGTGAGGTAGGGTTCGCATTCCACGCCGTTGATGATGACGATTTCGGCTTTCTGGCCGGGAGGGGGCATCAGTTTTACCTGGGTGGGGAAGGTGGCTCCGCCCAATCCTACTACGCCGGCGGCGGCTATTTTGTCGATGATTTCTTTGGCGCCGAGCGTACATTCCTTTATCAAGGTTTCGCTCCGGTCGATGCCGGCTTCCCATTCGTCGCCTTCTACGTCGATGTAGATGGCGGGGCGTTTGTAGCCGCTGGCGTCGAGCGCATTATCTATTTTGTTTACTTTTCCCGATACCGGCGAATGGATATTGGCCGATACGAAGCCGCCGGCTTTGGCCACGAGGGTGCCGACTTTCACCGGATCGCCTTTTTTTACGACTGCCTGTGCCGGAGCTCCGATATGTTGGCTGAGCGGTACGACGACCTGTTTGGGCACAGCCAGGCCGGTAATTTTTTTACCGTGAGACAGTTTATTCTCGGGCGGATGGATTCCCCCGATTCGAAATGTCCTTAGCATAGTGTTTTTATTTATTTTTTGATTTGTTTTTTCAGTTGTTTTTCTTGCCGTTTATGCTTTGGCTGTAGTTCCGGCAGGCGTAGCGGCCGGCGCGGCTTTCGGCGTTTGGGGGCTGGCGGCGGCGTTTTCCACGGTAGCTTCGGCCGGTGCGGCTTTCGGCGTAGCGGCCGGTTTTTCAGCCGGTTTCTTGGGTTCGGCCGGGGTTTCCTTCCGGGGCGGGAAATTCACTTCGTGGATGGCGCCCGTGGGACATACGGCTACGCATTTGCGGCACAGGCGGCATTTGGTATAGTCGATATAAGCTACGTTGTTGGCTACCGTAATTGCTTCGAAGGGACATTCCTTGGCGCATTTTCCGCATCCGATGCAGGCATTGGCGCAGGCTTTCCGGGCGGCGGCTCCTTTGTCCTTATTCATGCAGCTTACATAAATACGGCGCGATTTGGGGCCTTTTTTCCGCAGTTCGATCAGGTTTTTAGGGCAGGCTTTCACGCAGGCTCCGCACGAGGTGCATTTGGCTTCGTCTACTTCGGCCAGGCCGGTTTCGGGGTTGACATGGATGGCGTCGAAAGCGCATGCGTTCACGCAGTCGCCGTAGCCCAGACAGCCGAAGGAGCAGGCGGTTTCTCCTCCGTACAAGGTGGAGGCGATGGCGCAACTCTGGGTTCCGTCGTACCGGTTGGTGCGCGGACGTGCCTGGCAGGTACCGTTGCAGCGCACCACGGCTACCATCGGTTCGGCGCTACCGGCTTCTTTGCCCAGGATGGCGGCTACTTTCTTCATCACCTCGGCTCCTCCTACCGGACAAAGCAGTCCTTCCAGAGAATCGGCTTTTACACAGGCTCCGGCGAAACCGCCGCAACCGGGGTATCCGCATCCCCCGCAATTGGCTCCGGGCAAGGCGTCTTGTACCTGGGCGATCCGGGGATCTTCGTACACTTCGAATTTTTTGGAGGCGGCGTAAAGAAAGATAGCGCCTACGGCGCCGATGGCTCCTAATGAAATAACGGCAATTAGAATCATGATATTATTATCGATTAAGTTTTTCCACAGTAAATGTAAATCTTTTTTTGAGTTTGTCGCGAAGCAAATACAGCAATCCGTAATAGGCGGCTAATAGTATCAGACAGGTCAGGCTGGCGGCCGTGTCTGTCCATTTCCATTGGCCGGCGGCTATAAGGGCGGCCAGGATGAGGAAGAGAGGCACGACGAAGGCCAGAAAAACAGCTTGAAGTCCCAGGCTGCTGCGTCCGCATATTCTCACTTTTTCTCCGGGCTTGTATAGGCCCGACTTGTCGGCGATTTCGATGGTTTTATCCTTTTGTTCGGAGGCGGCGCACAACGCTTTCGCATGGCATCCGGAGCAGGCCGACTGCTGGACGATACGCACGAAAAGGGTGTTTCCGTCTATTTTCTCGACGATTCCGTCGTGATAAATGCTTTCGCTCATATTTGTAATCTCGACATTGCAAAATCAAGGCAAAAGTAACGAATATTTGGATACCATGTCACTATTAACAAAGTTTATTATAGCAGAGCCGTCCGGTTTTGCTTACCATTTGTAATTAAACCCGAAGCTCAGGAGTTCATTAACCTGGAAATAGCTTTTGAAATCTTCTCCTCTTACTACCCCGTCGTCGTATCGTACTTGCAAATTGATACGGGTGGAAAAGAAGCGGCTGATTTGCAAATTGAGGGTATTTTCGAATTCGCTGTTGATTTTTTCATAGGTGGTGAAGTAAACGAAGCGCGACGACCAACTGACGTTGCGGTTGAATTGGAACACGATATTGGCGTCGATACGCGAACCGAATTGGTTCAGTACGTTTTTGTAGGGGTTCTCTCCTTCTATGGGATTTTCCTTTTCTTTGAAGCCGTGGCGCGAGAGGTCCATGTTGTTTCCTTTCTGTACGCTATACATGAAATCGTACGAAATGGGCTGCAGGTTGATGGAGAATTTCAGTTTTTTGTGCTTGTCTTTGAAATCCGTCTTTTCAAGCTCGTATTTCATACCGGGGCCGATGTTAATGGCGAGCGGCGCCAGGAAAGCGGCCAGAATCTTTTCGCTGTTCTGGGCGTAGTTGTTGATCATCTGCGTCTTGAAATTGAAGTCGAGGGTGTAATACCAATTGTTGAACGCCTGATAGCCGAAACTGCTGTGAACGCGCAGCACGTCGTCGTTTACCTTATAGGGGTGCACCGTGTCGATCGAGCTGGGCAGGGTATTCATGTTCAGTTTGATCTCCAATTCGTTGGTGAAACGGATTTTGTCTTTGTTGTAATCGTATTTCAGGTATTGGCGGGTGGTCATGTTCAGGTTGCTGTTGCCGCCGTTGTTCCAGTTTTTCGAAATATAGTTCTGGGCTAACTGGATGGTGCTTTCGAAGCCGGAAGTCCAGTATCGTCTTTCGGGGATGAATTTGGCCGGAGCCTCTACGTCGCTGAAATCAGCATCGTTGACGATTTCGATCGGCAGGTCTTCGTATATATTCTTTTTGATGATATTGGGCTTTATGCGGTCGCGGGGCAGGTCGTTTTCCGAATAGCGGAAATAGGTAGGATGGTTGTTTTGCACATATTTATAAGCCATCTCCTCCAGTTGCTGCTGCCTTCTGGTGCGTTTGAAGAGCGAGTCGGCGGGATAAAGGCCGGAATAAGGGCTTTTCGGCTTGAATACGTCGAAGTTGTAGAAGGTCAGGTCGTCGGGCAAATAGTCTCCTTTGAAAACGATCGGCATGAAAAGGGGGTTGACGATGACGGTATCCCGAAAGGTCGTCTGCGAGTCGAAAATGGTAGAGGCGTCGCGTACCAGGCGTGCCCAGTATTTCGCTTCGTCGGAAATATCCATTTCGTCTTTTTTCAGAAAACGAAGCAGTTTCGCGTCGGGGCGCGTCGGAGCGGCATAGGTGCTGTTTTGTTTTTCGAACTGAGTTCTCAGGTCGACGATATGGTTGAGGTCTTCCTCGCTCAGCCGGACAGCCGGAATCGTGTCGGTCGTTCTCGCAGATGCGGTTTGCCCGATTACGGGGGATGCAAGGATATGCTGGCTTTGCGCGTAGACTTGTTTACCTGTTATCATCAATATGAATAATGCCCACAGTCTAAAGTGTTTCATCATTTTGAGTCTTCATTTACATTTATTTGCCATACCGGACGCAAAATTAACCAAAAAGAATGAGATGTGCTAATCTTTCACATCTCTATAACAATCTTAACGCTTGGTAAGTTTTCTTTTCAGAAGAATCTTGCGTAGGGGAAAAGGAAGGCGCGTCCAGGAGAAGGGGAAGGAGAAAAACAAGGGGCGGCAGAGGGGCCCGCGCCGAGAAATTTAGCAAATAATACGGAGTTGTTGGTGTGTGTCGCGGAAAATAGTTAACTTTGCAGTTTTGAAATGCAAGTATGCGACTAACAGATAATTAAAATATTACTATCGTGGCAGATACAAAGTACATTTTCGTTACGGGCGGTGTAGTCTCTTCCCTGGGAAAAGGCATTATTTCCGCCTCTTTGGGCAAATTACTACAGGCAAGAGGTTACAAGGTAACCATTCAGAAATTCGATCCTTACATCAACATCGACCCCGGAACGCTCAACCCGTATGAACACGGCGAATGTTACGTGACGGTAGACGGACATGAAGCCGACCTCGATTTAGGCCATTACGAACGTTTTCTCAATTTCCCCACCACCCGCGCCAATAACATCACGACCGGACGCATTTATAAGAGCGTCATCGAAAAAGAGCGCCGGGGCGATTACCTGGGGAAAACCGTGCAGGTGGTGCCGCATATCACCGACGAAATCAAGCGCAATGTAAAACTGCTGGGTACGAAATATAAATTCGATTTTGTAATTACCGAGATCGGCGGTACGGTGGGCGACATCGAATCGCTTCCGTTTATCGAAAGCGTCCGGCAATTGAAGTGGGAACTGGGCAAGAACTGTATTTGCGTACATCTTACCTATGTGCCGTATATCGCGGCAGCCAAGGAGTATAAAACCAAACCGACGCAACACTCGGTCAAGCAATTGCAGGAGCTGGGCATCCAGCCCGACGTGTTGGTGCTTCGTACCGAACACGAGCTTTCTTCCAATTTGCTCCGCAAGGTGGCTTTGTTCTGCAACGTAGCCGAAGATTCCGTTATCCAGTCGATCGACGTGCCGACCATTTACGAAGTGCCGTTGGTTTTGCAACGCCAGAAGATGGACGAGACGATTTTGCGCAAAGTCGGGCTGGAGGTAGGCCCCACGCCGCAGTTGAAACCGTGGAAGGAATTCCTTGCGCTGAAATCGTCGGCTACCGAAACGGTTAAAATCGGCTTGGTGGGCAAATATGTGGAATTGCAGGATGCTTACAAATCGATCGACGAATCGCTGCTTCAGGCGGCTATCTACAATCATCGCAAGCTCGATCTTCATTTGTTCCATTCCGAGAAACTGAACGAGGCGAATGCCGCCGAGCAATTGAAGGATATGGACGGCTTGCTGATCGCGCCGGGATTCGGCCAGCGCGGCATCGAAGGCAAGTTCGCGGCCCTGAAGTATGCCCGCGAGCACGATGTGCCTTGTCTGGGCATCTGTCTGGGCATGCAGTGCATGGTAATCGAGTTCGCCCGCGACGTATTAGGGCTGGCCGATGCCAATTCTACCGAAATGGAGCCGAACACGCCGCATAAGGTGATCGATTTGATGGAAGAACAGAAAGACGTTACCAATATGGGTGCTTCCATGCGGCTGGGGGCCTACGACTGCGTTTTGAAAAACGGGTCGCGCGTGCAGGAGGCCTATGGGAAAGACCTGATTTCCGAACGCCATCGTCACCGGTTCGAATTCAACAACGAATATAAGGCGCAGTTCGAAGCGGCCGGCATGATGTGCACGGGCGAAAACCCGGAAACCAATCTGGTGGAAGTGGTGGAAATACCGGCCTTGAAATGGTATATGGGCGTGCAATATCACCCCGAGTACAACAGCACTGTGGTAAACCCGAACCCGCTTTTCGTAAGTTTTGTAAAGGCGGCTGTAGAAAATAAAAAAAACGAAGAACAGATAAATGGATAAAAACACATTAATTGGATTTCTGCTGATCGGTATTGTTTTGTTGGGATTTAGCTGGTTGAACCGGCCGACGCCCGAACAGGTAGAGGCGCAGCGCCGCTACCAGGATTCAATCGCCAAGGTTGAATATGCCGCTCAGATGGAATTACAGAAACAGGAAAACAAAAGTCAGCAAGCCGAAGAGGGAGTGGCCGATCTGCCCGATTCGCTCCGGGTGGCCCGTTTGCAGGAAAGCTACGGCGTATTTGCCGATGCCATGGTGGGTACCGACGATTATACCGTGTTGGAAAACGACGTGGTGGAGCTGCGCCTCTCCAACAAAGGGGGGCGGGTATCGTATGCCCGGCTTAAAAAATACGATACGTACGACGGTCAGCCGCTGGTTCTTTTCGACGAGAAGGAATCGAAGTTCGATTTGACGTTGGTAACGGCTACCAACCGGGTGATTAGTACCGGTGACCTTTATTTTACGCCGGTGAAAGGCAATAATCCGAATACCGTGATCATGCGATTGAATACCGGAGGCGGCAGTCATCTCGATTTTACCTATACCCTTAAACCCGACGATTATATGGTGTCGTTTGTTATCCGGGGCACGGGGCTGAACGGGGTGCTCTCTCCCAGCACCAATGCGCTCGATTTGGTATGGGAACAGGCTATTCCTCAGCAGGAAAAGGGTCGTAAATTCGAAGATCGCTACGTGGCTTTGTATTATAAATTCATGGCCGACGATGTGGAGTACCTCAGCGAGTCGAAAAGCGAAAGCAAGCAGGTGCCCAACCGGTTGAAGTGGATCGGGTATAAAGATATGTTCTTTTCTACCGTATTGATAGCCCAGGAAGGATTCGAAGCTACCTCATTCGATTCGAAAATGTACGAATCGGGCAATATCCTGAAACGTTTCAAAACCACTACCTCGGTGCCTTTCGACCTGCAAGGAAAAGAAGCTACGGCGTTTCGTTTCTACTTCGGGCCCAACAAATTTCCCTTGTTGCAATCGTACGATCAGGACGTAGCTCCCGACCAGCAGCTCGACCTGGAAAAGCTGGTGCCGCTGGGTTGGGGTATTTTCCGTTGGGTGAACCAGTATTTCGTCATTCCGCTTTTCGATTTCCTAGGTAAGTTTATTCATAATTACGGAATCCTGATCTTGCTTTTGACGTTGATCGTGAAAGTAGTGCTTTTCCCGCTTACATATAAATCCTATATGTCGTCGGCCAAAATGCGCGTGTTACGTCCGCAGGTGGAAGAGATCAATGCCAAATATCCGGGACAAGACAAAGCGTTGGAAAGACAGAAAGCCACGATGGAGCTTTACAGTCGCGCCGGCGCCAGTCCGCTGAGCGGTTGTTTGCCGATGTTATTGCAGATGCCGGTATTGGTAGCGCTCTTTATGTTCTTCCCCTCGGCTATCGAGCTCCGGCACGAGAGTTTCCTCTGGGCGCACGATTTGTCTACCTATGATGCCATCGTCAGTTGGAATACCTACATTCCCATCATTACGCCTTATTTCGGCAACCATATCAGTTTGTTCTGTTTGCTGATGACGATCACCAACATTATTTATACGAAGTATAATATGGAAATGACTAATACCGGCCAACAGCAAATGCCCGGTATGAAGGCGATGATGTATATGATGCCGCTGATGTTTCTGGTATTTTTCAATCAGTATGCTTCGGGTCTGACTTATTATTATTTCATTTCTACCCTGATTACGATTATCCAGACCCTGGTCTTCCGCTATACCATCAACGAAGACAAGCTGTTGGCCAAGTTGGAGGCCAATAAGCGCAAGCCGGTAAAGAAGTCCGGGTTTATGAAGCGGCTCGAGGAAGCGCAGCGCGCCCAGCAAGCTCAGGTGAACAAACAACAGCAACACAAAAAGAACCGGTAAGCAGCCTGTAGCAGGTGGTTTGCCACTGAACAGGTTTTCGTAAAAAACGAAAATATTCGCCAGATGGAAATCCGGCCGTTTTCACTCTTGGGAGGGAAGACGGCCGGATTCCTTTTTGCCGTTTCCGGGCTACGTGTGTTTGTTCGTACAGGTGTATTTGTAGCAATTTGAAAAAGGAATCTGCCTAAAGAGAAAGCAAAAAGCCTTCTTCCTGTTTACGGGGAGATATTTCTGCCGGAGCGGGGAAGCTTCCTTTGGAGCGATATTCCTGTTTATTGTTGATTTTCCGGTTTTTTGAAGTATATCCCGGTTTTTCGGCTTGTACAATTAAGATATATTCTTTAATATTGCAAACGAATTGATTCGAATGCCAATAAGGGGGTAAAATACATGATTGTTAAAACCTTTCTGATACTTTTAAAGTTACCGGTAGTCTTGGGATTATTGGTTTTTTTGGCGTCGTGTTCGCCCCGGCCCGAAAGAAAACATATCCTGCTCGTTCAATCGTACGAGTCGAGTTTCCCGGCTTACCGGCAGATGAAAACGCTACTGGCTTCCCGGCTGAAAGAAAAACAAATAAAAGCCGATATTTTCACTATTTACCTGGATTGCGAGCAAAATCCCGAAAAACAGCAACAGTTGACTGTATATACAGCCCTCGATACCTTGTCGGACTGGCAACCCGACCTGATTCTGACAAATGATGATGCGGCCCTGAACGCTTTATTGACCTCGCAGCATCCTGCCGTCGATACCCTGCCCGTCGTATTCATGGGGGTAGAATATCCTAATCTTCCTCAGCTCCATAAAAAGGGGAATATCACCGGTTTTTACAATAAGCCCGATTATCGCGCCAACATACAACTGATCGAGCGGCTGATCGGCAAATGTATTATCGTTCGTCTGACCGACGACTCCTGGCTCGACAGGCAAATACTGAAAATAATGGACGAGCAGACAAAAGATATTTGCGCTTCCAACGATATTTTTTCTCTTGCCCGGGTACGGATTTCCGGCAAAAACGGCCTATCCCTTTCCGACCAGCCTAAAATCCGTCCCGAGGCCATGTATATAACCACCGTAAATGCGCACTCGGCCCGTTCCCTGATCAAAGGCGTGGGAGAAAACTACTACAATAAAGCTTTCCTGGCTACCCAACGCGATTACGTCACGTTGAGCGTGGGGCGGCTTTGCGCATTTCCCGGTTTTGCCGTCGTCGACGAAGCTATCGGCTATACGAACGGCATCGTGGGAGGATATGTAAGTCCGATGAAAGAACAAGTCATTCAGGCGGCCGATCGCCTGGCGGAACTGTTGGGTGGAGAGCCGGTTTCCCGTTACCCGCAGATTACGGAAACGAGCAAAGCTTACGTGTTCGATTACACGGCGTTTTCTCAATGGGATATTTCCGTAAGCAACCTGCCTGCGGGCGCCATATGGGTGAATCGTCCTTTTTATGTGCGTTACCAATACCCTATTCTTGTCGGGCTGATCCTGACGAGCATTTTGTTTACCCTGACCGTAATCCACCTCAGAAGACAAAATAAGCGGGAAGCCGCTTTTAAAAGACAGGCCCAGCAACGGCTTGAACAGGAAAAGAAATTCCTTTCCTTTGCGCTGGAAAGCGGCAATATTTATACGTTCCGGTATAAGGACGGCATCTTTGAATTCGACAATGAATTTTACCATTCCCTGGGGTTGCCGGTAGAACCTATCGACGCCGACCGGTTCGGCCGGGCTATCCATCCCGACGAGCAAGCCGATTTTGTTCTTAACCGGCATAATCTCGACCACGGCATAACCTCTCGGCAAATTACCCGCCGGCGGTACGACTTCAACGGCAAAGGGTATCAATGGTGGGAGTTCCGCTACGCCCAGAGCGGCGTAGGCGGGGAAAATACGTCCGAAAGCGGGAAAATAGAAGTAAGCGGCCTTTGTCTGAACATCCAGCAGATCAAAGAAACCGAGGAAAATCTGAGGAAGGCCCGCAAAAAAGCCGAAGAATCGGATCATATGAAGTCGGTCTTCCTGGCTAATATGAGCCATGAAATACGTACTCCACTGAACGCTATTGTGGGGTTTTCCCAGCTGCTGAGTTCGGATATGCCGCTCGATACGGAACAAAAATCGGAATTTACCGATCTGATAAACAAAAACAGCGACCTGCTGCTGAAATTAATCAACGATATACTCGATCTTTCCCGTATCGAGGCCGGCCGCGTTTCTTTCACGTTCGAAAACTGCGACCTCTCGCGGCTTATTGAAGACGTATATCATACCCACAAATTATTAATGCCGCCCAACGTGGAATTGCGCCGCCAAACTCCTGCCGCGCCGGCCGTTATATCCATCGACCGTTTCCGGTTGACCCAGGTACTGACTAATTTTATCAATAACGCCACCAAATTCACTACCCAAGGTTCTATCGAACTAAGATACGACTATAGCCCCGACCTGACGCAGATTCTTATTTCCGTGGCCGATACCGGCGTGGGGATTCCCAAGGATAAAGTACAGCAGGTATTCGAACGTTTTCAGAAACTGGATGAATTTGCTCAGGGAACCGGCCTGGGGCTAGCCATCAGCCAAAGTATCATCAAAGCCTTCGACGGCCATATTTCGTTGGAATCGGAAGTAGGAAAAGGAAGTACGTTTACCATTACGCTCCCTTATCGTTCGCAACCGGTCTGAGGCTACTCCGCCAACCGGCCGTTGGCCTTGGCCTCTTCCAACCATTCCGGCACGATCGCCTGCAAAAATTCTTTTTTGGCTGCTTCTTCCGCCTCCATATCCAGCCCGATATATTTTTGAGCCTTTTCCTTGGTAGACAAATCCGGCATCGGCACCGTCTCCGTATACCCTTCATTCGCCAGTATCCTGGCCAGTTCCAGACG
Source organism: Tannerellaceae bacterium (assembly GCA_048465615.1). Lineage (GTDB taxonomy): Bacteria > Bacteroidota > Bacteroidia > Bacteroidales > Tannerellaceae > Parabacteroides. The sequence continues at coordinate 129,666 of DBFWLD010000014.1, read as the reverse complement.
AGCTTGCATAGCCTTGTCCAGGCCGTCGGCCAGAATCCGGACTACCTCCTGCGGCGCGTGAAAGGAAGCCCCGTGCGAAGCTACGGCGAAATCCCAACGCCATTGAGCCTGGCGAATCAGTTTCAGCACCTTTTCCATCTGCGTTTCCGAAGCCCCTTTGTCCCAGGCAAACTTAGCTTCTATATGCGCCCTGACCAATTCCGTTTCCAGCCGCCCGCGAGTACTTGCTGCCTTGTTTTGGCGGTCGTATACATTCTTTCTCAACGTTTCTTCCGTCTGCCGGTGGCAGACCTGGCAAGTCCGGTCGATCATGGCCAGCGGGCTTTGGATATGATGATTTTTATATCGGTTCTCCTCGTTGCCCACATAGGGCATATGGCAATCGCCGCACGATAACCCGCGCTGAGCATGTATGCCCATGCCGGCCAGTTCGAAATCAGGATGTTGTGCTTTTAAAAGAGGGGCCCGGCTCAGGGCATGCGTAAAGTCGGAAAAACCTATTTCATCGTAATACGCCTCGATTTGCTCCACCGTCCGTCCGTTGCCCCAGGGAAGAGTAACAATGCGCTCCGGCCCGCTGAAATAATATTCCGAATGGCATTGGGCGCAAACCAGCGATAGCATTTCCTCTGCGGAAGCGTTCTCGACGGGGTTGCCGGTCTGCCGGCAAGCAGCCCGCAGAAACGGTCGGGAAATGGTCAGTTCCATGCTTTCGGCATCATGACAATCGGCACATCCTATGGGATTGACAATTTCGCTGCCCAACGCACTCCACGATTTCCGATAAAAAGAATCGACTCCCATGCTGCGCATCAGCCGGGGCACGTCGGGGCTTTTACAGGCCCAGCAGGAAGCCGATTGCGGGCTGTCCGACCATTTCGTAGGCGCGCCCGTGCGCAGACTTTTGCGATTGTCTTCCACCGCATAACTATGGCCGCGGGGAGAGGCGTAGGCTTTGGAAAAAGCGTATCCGGCCCATAACACTACCAGGTCGGGGCGCTGGGCCAGCAAATCGACCGACCGGTTGCCGTTGAACCGGCTGCGGAAACTGGTGTCGCGGGTATTTTTCCAGGTACGGTACTCTTTCGAGTGGCGCAGCGAGAGATCGCCGGGCACAAGGGTGTCTTTTCCGAGCGGCGATAAGGCATCGGCATCGATAAACCGAACTTCTTCTTCTGTCGCCAGACAGAGATAAGAAGCCAGCAGAATCCCCAATCCGGCCCCCGTTACCCACCATTTCCAATGGAGTTTATTAGTAGAAAGTAGTTTTTTCATCCTTCTTGTTTACGCTTCTTCCCTGCTTTGATCATTGAGTGCAAATGTAAAGTTTTTCGGAGAATAACCCTAAGCTCAGCCGGGATAAAATTGCCGGTTGCCGGCCGGCGATCGCCGCCGGCTCTCAGCGGCTGTCGCGCGCGGCTAAAAAAGCCAACGCTTTTTCCATATCTTCGGGCGTATCGATCCCGATCGTCTCCTGGCTGGTAATGCCTGCTTTGATTTTATAGCCGTTTTCCAGCCAGCGCAACTGCTCGAGGCTTTCCGCTTTTTCGAGCGGCGAGGGTTCGAGCCGGGTGATGGCCCGGAGCGTTTCCGCCCGGTAAGCATACAAACCGATATGTTTATAATACGTATGGGCAGCGAGCCACTGCGTATATTGTTTTCCCCGCACATACGGAATTACCGAACGGCTGAAATACATAGCTTCGCCCTGTTTGTTGAGCACCACCTTGGGCGAGTTGGGGTTGAATAAATCTTTCTCGAAATCGTCGTCGGGGCCGAAAGGCTTGACCAGGGTGGCGATTTCCACCGAAGGATCGGCAAAACAATCTTTCAAGGTACGGATCTGCGCAGGTTGGATAAAAGGTTCGTCGCCCTGTATATTGATTATCACGTCGTACCCGCTCCCTACCTTCGTATACGCTTCGTAGCAGCGATCGGTGCCGCTGCGGTGCCGGTCGGAAGTCATTACCACCCGGCCGCCGAAATCGCGTACCGCCTGTTCGATCCGCTCGTCGTCGGTAGCTACCCATACGGCGTCGAGCTCGCCTTCTACCTGTTCATACACCCGGCGGATCATCGGTTTCCCGTTCATATCGGCCAAAGGCTTGCCCGGAAAACGGGTAGAAGCGTAACGGGCCGGAATAATACCGATAAATTTCATCATATCCTTTTTATTTTAATGGTTGTTTCTTTTGCAATCGGGAGGCCTTTCTTTCCGTAGCGCCGGTTTTTTCCCGGCGGACGAGTCGTTTCCTCCTTATTGGCCTACCGTCTTTCCTTCGCTAAGGCGCAGCAACTTATCCGGTTCGCCTACCAGCCATACAATATCGCCCTCTTCGAAAACCGTGGCGGGAGGCGGGTTTTTGATCGATCGGTTGTCTCTTTCGATGCCGATAACCAAACAGGCCGCCCGGTCGCGGATGCCCGATTCCACAATGGTACGGCCTATCAGGCGAGAGCCGGGAGAAATGCGGATTTGTTCCATTTTTACTTCCCGGTATTCCTCGCGCCGGTTTGCTTCCGACTGACGGTAGCGTTCCACCAGATAATTGCGGAAAACCTCCAGATCCTTATCCGCGCCTACTGCCACCAGTTTGTCGAAAGGATATAATCTTTCATTGCCTCCGGGAATATTGATTCGTTTTTCTCCCCGGACAATCGTTACGATATTGACATTGCATTTTTGCCGGAAGTTCAGTTCCTTCAGCGTTTTCCCCATACTGGGCGAATTCTGCCGCACCTCGAAATCCGCCAGGTGCAAATCGCGTTCCAGCAAATGGTTGGCAAAGCGGTGGCTGATAGGCGCCTTCTTTTCCAGTTCCGTTTCGCGGGCCGCCAGGTTGGTAAAGAAATGGCGTTCCATCAAAATGGATTGCTTTTTCAGCTTTTTGGAGAAAATGGCGACGGCGATCACCGCCCCGGCTACCGCCAGCATAATGCCCAGCGCCGCATTGAGCAAGCGCATCACCGGCAGCATTACCAGGCCGATACATAGCAGAATCCGCAGCACGATAAGCGACACCAAAGGCCCGCGGTTGTATTTATTGTCGTTCCAAAGCTGCTGAAACTCTTCGGAATGATTTTTTTTCATCATAATGGCCCGGAGCATCGGCGCGATAAGGGCCAGAATCAAGATCAATGCCAGGATATTTCCCTGGAGGCCGCTAATCCGGGCCGTGATGAAAGGAGTGACGAAGCGCAACCAGAGAAAGATCAGCACCAGCGTGACGGCGGTATAAGTTCCCACGATGCGCGCCAAGGATTTGAGCAGTTTATGCCAGGCGCTTTTCTGCCGGATGGTATTCGACCCCGAAGCATACCGCTCGAGAAAGCGTTGCCAGGAAGCGGGAAGGATTTTTTCGGCCAGTTTATAAGCGGGGCCGGCCAGCCGGATCATATACGGAGTAAAAAAGGTGGTAATCACCGACACCGCTACCACGATGGGGTAAAGAAACTGGTCGGTTACATGCAGGGAAAGCCCCAACCCGGCTATGATAAAAGCGAACTCGCCGATTTGCGCCAGCGAAAACCCGGCCTGGATAGCGATTTTGACTGGTTGCCCCGACAATAGCACGCCGAAACCGGCGAATAAAATCTGGCCGGCCATCACCACGAAAGTCAGTAAAAGAATCGGCACTTTGTAAGCCCACAGCAATTGCGGATCGATCAGCATGCCCACCGATACGAAAAAGATGGCGCCGAAGAGGTCTTTCACGGGTTTGATCAGCCGCTCGATCCGCTCGGCGTCGACGGTCTCGGCCAGGATGGAACCCATCACGAAGGCGCCGAGCGCCGAGGAAAAGCCGGCTTTGGTGGCAATCATTACCATCCCCAGGCAGAAACCCAGGCTGACGATCAGCAGCGTTTCTTCATTCAGAAAGCGTTTGGCCTTTTTTAAGAAAGAAGGGATGAGATAAATGCCGATCACGAAACAAAACAAAAGGAAGACGCCCAGCTTCACCACATTGTCGAGCAGCTCCATGCCTTCCACATGCTTGCTCACCGCCAGCGTGGAAAGCAGCACCATCAGCAAAACGGCAAACAGGTCTTCTACTACCAGGATGCCGAACACCACCCCCGCGAATCGTTGGTTGCGCAGCCCCAGGTCGTCGAAGGCCTTGAATATAATCGTGGTAGACGACATCGAGAGCATCCCGCCCAGAAAAAGGCTGTTCATATGCCCCCAGCCCAAGGCCAGCCCGGTGGTATAACCCAAGGTCATCATCCCGATCACGATCGTAACGGCTCCGATGACGGCCGTGCCTCCTACCTGCATCAATTTTTTGAAGCTGAATTCAAGCCCCAGGGCGAACAACAGGAAGATAACGCCTATATCGGCCCAGATGCGGATGCTTTCCACATCGCTTACGGTGGGAATCGATTCGATAGCCGGCCCGGCCAGAATGCCGGCCACGATGTAACCTAATACCACAGGTTGTTTTAACCGTTTGAATAACAAGGTTACTATCCCTGCCGAAATCAGAATGACCGCCAGATCGGATATGAGCGTAGGAATCTGAGACATTGTTTCATCTTTTTTGGATTGCCAAAGTTAGTTATTTATTTTAATTTTGCCGGTCAAAGAATTTGCCGAAATGAAGAGAAAACACCCGATCGAAGCTTGGATAGAAGAGGGGGAGCACCAACAACTCGATTTCAAATTCGAGGTAAGCGACAGCAAGAAAATAGCCCGTACCCTGAGCGCCTTTGCCAATACCGACGGCGGCCGGCTGCTGATCGGCGTAAAAGACAACGGCGCGATAGCCGGGGTGCGCAGCGAAGAAGAATATTATATGATCGAAGCCGCCTCGCGGATGTATACCCGTCCCGAAGTTCCCTTTACCGCTACCCGATGGGAGGTAAACGGGCGCACCGTGCTGGAAATTTACATTGCTCCCAGCCACGACCGTCCTCATACCGCGCCGGATAAAGACGACCTTTACAAAGCCTATATCCGGGTGGCCGACGAAAATATCCTGGCCAACGAAGTGTTGGTGATGGCCTGGAAGAAAAAGAAACGTTCCGACGGCACCTTGCTGAAAGTGAGTGAGCCGGTCGAGTTGCTTTTCGGCTGGCTCGATACGCACCCGGCCATCAGCCTCGGCCAATTCTGCCGTCTGGCCCGTATCCGGTATTATATCGCCCGCAATATCCTGAGCGATCTTTTGGCTATGGATGCCTTGCGCTATATCGTCAGCGATAAGCGGATTCTTTATCAACTACATACACCTGCGCATTCTCGAACCGGATAACCCACACCGGCTTTCCCCGTTCGATAAAGCCCGATTCCGATACCCCGTCGTACATTTCCCCGTCGATTATTACTTTCCCCGACGGGCGCAATACGGTAGCCGCCGTTCCTTCGCGTCCTACCAGATCGGTCAATTTCGGCGACGAGAAGGCTTTTTCCAGATCGGTATGCAAGGCCATTTTCTTCAACATTCCTTTGCTGCCCACTTTTTCCGACAGCCAGATAATCAATCCGAAGCCGAGCGTCAGCCCGATCAGCACGGTAAATCCGGCCCGGGTAGCATCGGCCGGCATCACCCCCTCGAAATTAAAATCGATATTATTCAGCAGTCCCATCGTAAGCCCGGCGAAAATAAACACCAGGCCGCTGATGCCGGCTATCCCGAATCCGGGAATAACGAAAATTTCCAGCGCGAGCAACAACAACCCGATCACGAAAATCAGAATTTCCCAGTTCTGAGCCAAGCCGTCCAGATAAAGCGGAGCGAAGTAAAGGATAGCCGCGGTAAGCGCCGCCGCGCCGGCAAAACCTACGCCGGGGGTCTGCATTTCAAAATAAATGCCTCCGAAAATAACCATAATCAAGACGGTCTGTACCAGGGGATTCATCAGAAAACCTTTGATCTTGTCGAAGGTAGAAGGCGTATAGGTCTTCAGTTCGTAAGCCGGATACCCCAGATACTGCGTCACCACTTCGTCGGTAGAAGAGGCGATGCCGTCGCAATAGCCCCATTTCAGCGCTTCTTCGGCCGTAAACGTAAGTACTTTTCCGCTATCGGTCAGATTAGGAATTACAATCCGGTCATCGACCATCGCTTCGGCTATTTTCGGGTCGCGCCGCCAGCGCACGATCGTGTCGCCGGCTTCCGTCAGCGTATCTTTTCCCTGAGCTTCGGCCGTGGAACGGATCATCGACCGCATGTACGACTGGTACTTGTCGGGCATTGCTTCCCCGGTCTGGCTTACCACGGTAGCCGCTCCGATATTCGCCCCCGGCCGCATATAAATCTTTTTACAGGCAATAGAAATCAACGCCCCGGCCGAAGCCGCGTTGTTGTCGATAAACACGTACACAGGGATGGGGCTATATAGGATGGCCGTCCGCATCGAGTCGGCGGCATCGAGCAAACCGCCGTAGGTATTGAGCCGCAGCAGTACCGCGTCGGCCTTGGATTCGCGGGCTTCCGCCAACCCGTTTTGCAGGTACAACCGGGTGGTCGGATTGATTTCCTCCCGGATGTCGATAGCATAAACAAGCGGTTTTTCTTTCGCCCCCGATAAAAAAATATTCAGAAAGGCGATAAAGCTTATCAGGAAAAGTCTATCTGTTTTTTTCATTTCTTGTCTTCGTATTATTGTCAAACTTTTTATTGTAAATTGTAACTCGCTTGTTGAAAATATTATTTTTTACAACCTTGTAAAGTTGTAAATGTTGCTCATACTCAGCGTTTTTTGCTGTAAATATATTAAGTTACGATTTTTAATATTAATATTTCTCAAAGAAACGTTTATGTCCATTTTAATTTCTATATTTGTGCATCCTTCCGTGATGAAGGAGAATGCCAAAGGGTATAAACTTTATAATTTAGTCATATGAATGCGTTGCAATTTCAGAAAAAATTATTGAGCATGCAAGAAAACATGATGAATTTTGCACTGATGCTCACTGCCAACAGAGATGATGCCCAGGATTTGATGCAGGATACAACGCTCAAGGTTTTAGACAATCAGGAAAAATTTGTAGACAATATCAATTTTAAGGGGTGGGTCTTAACCGTAATGCGCAATATCTTCATCAATAATTATCACAAGATTGTACGCACCCAAACGGTCGTCGACCAGGGGGTGGACCTGTATAATCTGGACGTAGTGAACGACTCGGGATTCGATTCGCCCGACGGTTCCTGCCAGATTCAGGAAATTACGGCCGCTATCAACAAACTGAACAATGAATTGAAGGTTCCCTTCTCGATGTTTCTGAGCGGATACAAATACAATGAAATCGCCGATAAGCTGAATGTGCCGCTGGGTACGGTGAAAAGCCGTATTTTCTTCGCACGCCAGGAGTTGCAAAAAGTTTTAAAAGATTTTCGACAAGACTGACATTTTACTTTCGTACCTAACTTATAAAAAGCCGTTTCCCTAAATCATGGAAACGGCTTTTTCACTTCCTTTTCCCGGGGGAAACCACCTTTCGGATCAGTTCTTTTTTGTCTTTTGTCAAAGAGGGGGTATTTACGGAAAAAAAGGCTTGGAAGTGTTTGCCGGAACCTGTACTTGCTTGTTTATTTTTTCTTTTTTTCATCGATTCCCAGGGGATGGCTTATTGTATTTTTTCTCAAGACAAAAAAAATGGATGCCTATGAAATGGAAATTTCACTGGCATCCGATTCAAATTTCACCGGCATGAAATTCGGATTGGATAAGCATGCAATTCGGACTTCTTGCAAGTGTGCCTGTAACATGCTGTATGTCAATGATGTACAAAAACCTGTTTTCCCTCTTTTCCCGTGCCGGACTTATTGTAAATTTTTTCAGGAAAAAATCCCTTTTTTCACCCCTGGCCGGGCCGCCCGTCAGGAAGCGCGTACGAACCACGACCGGATGCGTATCAACAGGTAAGTAAGGTTGTAAATCAGGCGTTGGAACCCCCTTGTCCGGTTGAAATAAGGCGTCAGTTCCAGCAGCGGAGAGTCTGCCCGGCCCAGATAGACGTAATCGGTATAAATTCGTTCGGGCAGCAAGGCGCGCAAAATCCGTTCGCGCTCCGCTTCGTAAAGTTCCGGGTTCACGCTGCTGATGCCGGTCTGGTCGTAGAAAGCTACGATTACGTCGTAATGAGCGTAGGTGCACTGGCGGAATATGAGGCATTCGATGAAAAATTTCCAGTCGGAAGCGATCCGGTAGGATTCGTCGTACATACCTTCCCGGAACAAACTCCGTTTGAGAAAGCAAGCCTGGTGGTTGGGATGGGTTTTATACAACGTCAGCATCGTCACGACAGGCGGGTAGGCCATTCCGTCGGGGAACCGTCGGCTGGCGTATTTTCCGAACAGGATGTCGGCGTCGGGCTCAGCGGCAAAGACTTTTTCCAGTGCCTGGGGGCTGTGAAAACAGTCGCCCGAATTCATGAAATTGCAATAAACGCCCCGGGCGGCGGCGATGCCTTTGTTCATGGCATGGTAAATGCCCCGGTCGGGTTCGGATACCCAGAAGTCGATGCGGTGGGCGAAGGATTCGATAACTTCCCGGCTGCCGTCGGTCGAACCGCCGTCGATCACGATAAACTCGTAGTCGGTAAAGGTTTGTGCCAGCAAGCTTTCGATGGTTTTCCGCAAGCCCTCCTTATTGTTGTAGTTGATCGTGATAACTGATACTTTTTTCATGATTTCATCCCATTTTATGTTTGAATTTCCCTATCAAACCGGCAAAGCGGCGCAGAAAGTCTTTCATGCCGGCCGCGCAGAACAGCAGCAGCAGGAAGTAACAGAGGGTAAAAGGCAGTACCGTAAGCGCGGCATAACCGATAAGGTGAAGAAAGCTTTCTTCCGGCGCGAAAGGCACCCACCGGCCGGCGAGGCTGAACAAGGCGAAGCAGCCGGCAAAGAGCAGATAATAGCGGGCCGTCTGTTTCCAGTAAATCCCTACCGGAAGTTTGAAACCGGCCGAAAACAGGTAGTAGGGTTTCCAAAAGACGATAATCGGCAATATGCTGGCTATCTTTCCCGTCAAAACGCCGGCAATGCCCCAGAAGCTGGCGGTGGTAATCGTCACCGACAGGTTGACGATGCCTTCCGTCCAGGCTGTCCACACATCGGCGTACAGGCCGTGGGCGTGGTTGAATATATCCACTACGCCCCGCGTTTGCATGATAAAGACGGTAATCAGCAGCAGAATCAGCACGGTCTGTCCCAAGAGGTATTCTTTTCCGAGCCAGAGCACGATAAAGGGGCTGAGCAGGTGGTAAAGCCCGAATACCACCACGCCGGCGATAAAATACCGGATGGCCGACAGTTCCCAGAATACTTTCATGATTTTCGAGCGGTCGCCTTCGGCAATGAGCTGGCCCACGCCGGCGCTTACGCTGTCCAGCGCGGTGGCGATAATCTGGTTGATTTTGGTGATGATCAGCGTATAATTGCCGTAATAGGCTACCATTTTCAACGATACGAAGGCGAAAATCATAATCTCGTCGCTGCGGTTGAGCAGGAAGTCTTTTATTTTGTGGATGAAAATCTGCTTGGTATAGGTAAATAGTTCGGGATTTTTTTTCAGCAGTCGCTTGCCTTCCGAAAGGGTGGTATGCAACCAGGGGTATTCTTTGTCGATTTTCCAGTTCAGGATCAGGCAACTGAGCAGACTGAACAGAAATTCGACGCTTACCCAGACGAAGAGGTTTTTGAAGTACCAGGCCAGGGCGATCTGGAGTAAGGTCTTCAGGATGTTGGCAGTCTGGAAATAGGCGGTTACGATATAGTTTTTCTGGTCGGCGGTAAGCAATACCTGGCGGTAGTTGATAAAATAGCCGATCAGCGAGGAGCCCAGGTAGCAATAGAAGACGAAATAGATGATACCCATGCCCAGCGGGGTTTCCTTGAAAAAGAAGGGAAAAAAAAGGCTGAGCGCGATGCCGCCCAGCGCGATGCCCCAGCCTATTTTGCGATAGACGTAACCGAAGAGGGAGATAAGTTCCGAAATCCGGCTGCGGTCGGCCGATTGCAACGGTTTGTAAAGGAAGAAGCTGATAGCCGATCCGATGCCGAACTCGGCCAGGTTCAGGAAACCCAGGATGTTGATGAGGGTGCCCGTCAGCCCGATGAACTCGGCGCCCAGGTTGTCGAGAAATATTTTTCGCGAGATAAACGACAGGGCAAGCGTCAGCAGGTAAAACACCAGGCCGATCTGGGCGTTCAGCAGGCTTTTATGGGAGCGGGATTCGTTCATTGTTTTTTAAGCGATTATTCCTTCCGGGGGCGGTTGTCCGGCCGAAGGATTTTACAAAGGTAAATATTATTTATGAATCCGTATCTTTTTCCTGCCTGCTTTGCCACCCTTCTTTCTTGTCACGCGGATTTTTCCCGTTTCGGAAGCGCGGTTGTTTCCGCGAAGGAGCAGAGTTGGCTTCGGGTATTTTTTAGTGGAGATCGTTTGCATTTTATTTTCTCTCGGGGGAAAAGGTTTTCTGAATAAATCTGTATTTTTGTGGAAAAATCGGAAACAAATGAGAAGTTTTGCAAGCGACAACAATTCCGGGGTGCATCCCCTGGTAATGGAGGCTCTTATCCAGGCCAATGATAATCATGCGGTGGGGTATGGCGACGATCCCTGGACCGAGGCGGCTACGGCCAAACTGAAAGAAGTGTTCGGGCCGGCGGCCGATCCTTATTTCGTCTTCAACGGCACAGGTGCCAATTCGGTGGCTTTACAGGCCGTTACCCGGTCGTTCCATAGTATATTGTGTGCCGAAACGGCGCATATCAACGTCGACGAATGCGGGGCGCCCGGCCGGCTTACGGGGTGTGCGCTGGTGACGATTCCTACGCCTGACGGCAAGCTGACGCCCGAACTGATACGGCCGCGTTTGCATAACTTCGGCGTCTGCCATCATTCGCAACCCCGGGCGGTTTATATCTCCCAGGTTTCGGAATTGGGTACGGTTTATACGGTGGTCGAAGTAAAGGCCATTGCCGATTTGTTGCATGGCTACGGCATGTATCTGCATATGGACGGCGCACGCCTGGCCAATGCCTGTGCCGCGCTGAACTGCTCGATGAAGCAACTTACGGTAGACGCGGGCGTGGATATTCTGAGCTTCGGAGGCACGAAAAACGGCATGATGATGGGCGAGGCGGTGATTTCCTTCCGGCCCGAAATTTCCGAAAATCTGCCTTTCTTCCGCAAACAGTCGGCTCAATTGGCTTCGAAACTCCGGTATCTGTCGGCTCAGTTTATCCCGTATCTGGAAAATAATCTCTGGCTCGAGAACGCGATGAAGGCAAATATCAGCGCGGCGAAAGTAGCCGGGATACTGGGAGGGTATCCTGAGATTCGTTTCACTCAAAAGATCGAATCCAACCAGCTTTTCTTCACCTTGCCTACGGAAGCGTTGAAGAAATTGCAGGAGAAGTATTTCTTTTATATGTGGAACGAGGAAACCAACGAGGCGCGTTTCGTCACTTCGTGGGATACTTCGGGCGAAGATATTGCCCGGTTGGAAGAGACGCTGAAAGAAATTTTCGCCTGATCGGCAACGGACGTCCTAAGGTACCCGTAGGGTTTTTCCCGGCGGCCTGTTTTTACGGAATTAGGCTAGAGGCCGGAGGCGTCTTTATCGGCAGGAAAGAACCCCTGGCAAAGGCGAAACGAAAAAAAAGCGCAGGCTTCGATAAAACTAAATATACCTATATGAATCAATGGATTTTCCGGGCGGCCCTGCTTCTTCTGTGGCTGCCTTTTGTAACGGCCCGGGCCGGGCAGCCGTGTGCGACCGACGGCCATACGGTGCGTTTTATGAGTTATAATATCCGCAACGGCGTGGGGATGGACGAAAAGGCGGATTACGACCGGACGGCCGAAGCCATCCTTAGGCAGAACCCCGACGTGGTAGCCGTGCAGGAAGTCGACAGCATGACCGGCCGCAGCGGCCGTAGGGATGTAATCCGCGAGTTGGCCGTGCGCACCGGTCTGTTTCCTCTCTTTGCGCCGGCTATCGATTACGACGGCGGCAAATACGGAATCGGCATGCTCTCGCGCAAGAAACCGCTCGGCAGCCGTTATCTGGCGCTTCCGGGGCGGGAAGAAGCCCGGGCATTGCTGATCGTGGAGTTCGACGATTATATATTCTGTTGTACCCATTTGTCGCTGACGCCCGAAGACGGGGTGGCTTCGTGGCCGCTTATCCTGGAGGCGGCCCGGGCGGCCGGCAAACCTTTTTTTATTGCCGGCGATTGGAACGCAACGCCCGATTCCGAATTGCTCGAAGCCGTACAGAAAGATTTCCGGATTATCAGCCGGATCGGATCGGCTACCTATCCGGCCGATAAACCGGAAGAGTGTATCGATTACATCGCAGGGTATGTCGGAAAAGGACAGCCTTTCACCGTTTTGTCGGCGGCTGTCGTCGACGAGCCGGCCGCTTCCGACCATCGTCCGCTTGTGGCCGACGTGCGGTTGCATGCTCCGGCCGACCGGATTTTCCGGGCCAAACCTTATTTGCAAAATCCGGCCGGCGGGGGCATTACCGTGATGTGGCAAACTTCGGTGCCGGCCTATAGCTGGGTGGAATACGGTACGGATACCTTGCATTTGGCCAAAGCCCGCATGCTTCGCGACGGGCAGGTGATTTGCAATAATCATCAGGCTAAAATCCGGCTCGACGATTTGCAACCGGGTCGCACGTATTATTACCGGGTTTGTTCCCGGGAAATCACGCTCTATGAAGGTTACCGCAAAGCCTTCGGGGAAACGGCTATTTCTCCCTTCTATACGTTTGCCTTGCCCGATGCGCAGTCATCCGATTTTACAGCGCTTGTTTTTAACGATCTGCATAAGCATACCGCCACGTTAGATGCCTTGTACGAGCGGGTGAAAGACGTTCCTTACGACTTTGTGGTATTCAACGGCGATTGCATCGACGATCCGGCCGATGCCGAAGAAGCCTTGTATCATCTGGCCTATATGTGCCAGAAGGTAGGAGCCGAACGCGTGCCCGCTTTCTTCTTGCGCGGCAACCATGAAATCCGGAATGCGTATTCCATCGGGCTGAGGGAGTTGTTCGATTACGTAGGAGATAAAACCTACGGGGCGTTCAACTGGGGCGATACCCGTTTTGTGATGTTGGATTGCGGCGAAGACAAGCCCGATTCTACCTGGGTGTATTACGGGCTGAACGATTTTACCGGCCTGAGGAACGATCAGACCGGGTTTTTGAAAGCCGAGTTGCATGGCGAGGCTTTCCGGAAAGCTTCCCGGAGGGTGTTGCTCAACCATATACCGGTTTACGGCAATGGCGACGAGTACCAACCGTGTACCGAACTCTGGGGCCCGTTGTTGGCCAAGGCGCCTTTCGACGTAAACCTTTCGGCTCATACCCATCAGTATGCTTTTCATCCCCGGGGTACCGTGGGAAATCCGTTTCCGGTAGCGATAGGAGGCGGCTATAAACCGGAATCGGCTACGGTGATGGTGTTGCGGAAAAAGGGAAAAGAGCTTTCGCTTCAAGTGTTGAACACGAAGGGAGAAACCTTGCTGGAAAAGCGGTTTTGAAAGCTTGGTCTTCCTCTTCGGGAAACTCTCCGACGAAGCCGGCCTGTGTGGTAGAAGAGGGGGGAGAGCCTAAGCCGGGAATGGAAAAAACGGATTCTTAAACGAATGAGCGTATGAAATTATCTTTGATGAAAAAACTGATTTTCGGGGGAATGTTATGTACTGCCGGCCTGCTTTCGGCCCAACCGCTTCCTCCCCGCCTGGTGATCCGGGCCGACGATATGGGATCTTTCCGCGCGGCGAATATAGCTTGCCGGGAAAGTTACGAAAAAGGCATCGTCACTTCGGTGGAAGTGATGGCGGTTACGCCTTGGTTTCCCGAAGCCGCCCGCTTGCTTCGCGCCTATCCGGGGGTCGACGTGGGGCTTCACCTGACGATTACCAGCGAATGGGAAAACGTGAAATGGCGTCCGCTCACTACCTGCCCGAGCTTGACCGATTCCAACGGCTATTTCTTTCCGATGATGAGTCCGCACCCGGCTTATCCCGGTCTGTCCGTGATAGAAAACAAATGGAAGCTGGCGGAGATCGAGCAGGAATTTCGCGCGCAGATCGAGCTGGCGTTGAAAAATATTCCCCAGATCAGCCACCTTTCCGGCCATATGCTTTCTACCGGATTCGATCCCGAAGTGGCCCGGATGGTACGCCGTCTTTCCCGGGAATATCATTTGCCGGCCACCCCTCGGGCCGATGCCATGAAGGAATACGATTTTACCTATGTCGGATACGACGGCCCTCACCGGACGGCAGCCGAAAAAGAAACTTCTTTTCTGAAAATGCTCGACACGCTGGAACCCGGCAAACGCTATATGTTCCTCGATCATCCTGCGCTCGATACCGAGGAAATGCAGGCGGTGGGCCATATCGGTTACGAAGCCGTAGCCGAAGACCGGCAAGGCGTAACCGACTTGTTTACGAGCGAAAAGGTACGGCAGGCATTGGCAGAGAAAGGAATCGAGAGGATCAGTTATAACGACCTTGCCAAAGCCCTGCCCCGGGCGGCGGCACCCCAAGCATTGGCCAAAGCCTTGCCGCGCTATCTGAAAGCGGTAGAGGCGGCCGGACAGGATTTGCATAGTCTGATGATCGTGCAGCATGGCCGGGTAATTGCGGAAACCTGGAGGGGGGAAGGAGCCCCCGACCGGCCGCATGTACTGCATTCCGTAAGCAAAACGTTTACCGCGACAGCCGTAGGATTTGCCGTTTCCGAAGGAAAACTGGCGGTGACGGACAAGGTTATTTCCTTCTTCCCGGATAAATTGCCGCCCGAGGTGAGCAAGGAGCTGGAAGCGATGGAAATACGCCATTTGCTTACCATGTCGACCGGCCACGACGTCGATCCGACTTCGAAAATCCGCAATCAGAGCGACGCCGATTGGGTAAAAGAGTTTCTGGCCGCTCCGCTGGCTTATCAACCCGGCACGGCCCATGTGTACAACAGTCTGGCTACCTATATGTTGTCGGCCATCGTCCAGCAGGTAACAGGCCGGAAGGTGATCGATTACCTTTATCCTCGCTTATTCCGCCCCTTGGGCATCGTCGGGGCGACGTGGGAGGAAAGCCCCCAGGGGATTAATTGCGGCGGTTGGGGATTGTACGTGAAAACGGAAGATATGGCCAAGCTGGGGCAATTCTATCTGCAAAAAGGATGCTGGAAAGACGAGCAATTGCTACCCGCTTCCTGGATTGAAGAGGCCACGACGGCGCATATCGACTCTTATCCTTCGGGCGTAACGAAAGAAACGCTGAACATGAAGCCCGCCGATAGCGATTGGTTGCAGGGATACGGGTATCAACTCTGGCGTTGCCGCCACGGAGCTTACCGGGCCGACGGCGCGTACGGCCAGTTTATTATCGTGGTGCCCCAGAAGGAAGCTGTTATCGTTACGACGGCCCGGATCAACGATATGCAGGCCGAGCTCAACCTGATCTGGAAGTATCTGCTTCCGGCTTTGAAATAGACTCCGGACGAGGCGGCCGGTTAGCTATGGCCGGTTGTTTTTCTTTCCGTTCTCTCTTCTCTGTTTCCATTCTCTGCGCCTGTTCCGAAAAGCAGGCGCAGAGGCAAAAATCATCTGCCAATTAATTCAACGATCAACTAAAAGAATGATACGTCGTGCGTTACGAAGCGATCTGCCGGAGATTCTCCGGATCATCCAAGAAGTAAAACAAGCCATGCTTGCCGGCGGAAATCCTCAATGGGACTCCGATTATCCGGGAGAAAAAGAATATGCCGGGGATATAGAAAAAGGGGAGTTGTTTGTGGAAGTGAACGACGAAAACCGCATCGGCGGCTTTATGTGCGTGAACGGCAACCTTTCGAAGGAATATGCCGATGTATCCTGGACAACCCCGCCGCCCGCTTTTTGCGTCCACCGGCTGGCGGTGAATATCGAGTGCCGTAAACAGGGTGTAGCAGGTCTTCTCTTCGACTTCGCCGAAGCCTACGGTCGCGAGCTCGGCTACCGCAGCATGCACATCGATACCTTCACGCCCAACCGGGCCGCCCAGCGTCTTTTTCAGCAGCTCGGCTACCGTTTTGTGGGCGAAATCTATATGAAAGGCCGGTCTGTTCCTTACCGTTGCTACGAAAAAGAACTGTAAGTCGGCCGGCGAGGATAGGGGATATTTTGAAATAATCTCTTACCTTTGTGGCCTAATTACATAATCAAATAACAAAAGACGATGGGTGGTTTTTTTGGCACTATCTCCAAATCAGCTTGCGTGGTTGATTTATTCTACGGCACAGATTATAATTCACATTTAGGAACCCGGCGGGGCGGTATGGCTACTTACGATGAAGAGGATGGCTTCATGCGTTCGATCCATAACCTCGAAAACTCCTATTTCCGGACGAAGTTCGAGCCCGGCCTTCCCAAGTTCACAGGAAATGCCGGCATAGGCATCATCAGCGATACGGACGCACAACCGATCGTGATTAATTCCCACCTGGGTAAATTTGCCATTGTAACCGTTGCGAAAATCAATAATATCGACGAGTTGGAAAAAGAGCTGCTCGAGGCCAATATGCACTTTTCGGAACTGAGTTCGGGAAAAACCAACCAAACGGAACTGGTCGCGCTGCTGATCACTCAGGGCAAAGACTTCGTATCCGGCATCGAAAACGTCTACAACCGCGTGAAAGGTTCCTGCTCGATGCTGCTGCTTACCGAAAACGGAATTATCGTAGCCCGCGACCGCTGGGGGCGTACCCCGATCGTGATCGGCCGCAAAGAAGGAGCGTACGCGGCTACCAGCGAATCGAGCAGTTTGCCGAACCTGGATTATGAAATTGAAAAATATGTAGGCCCGGGCGAAATCATCCGCCTCCACGCCGACCGGATAGAACAGATGCGCCAGCCCAACGAGGAAATGCAGATCTGTTCTTTTTTATGGGTTTATTACGGCTTCCCCGTCTCCTGCTATGAAGGCCGGAATGTGGAAGAAGTCCGTTTCCAGAGCGGTTACAAAATGGGGCAGAAGGATGATAACGAAGTGGATTGCGTATGCGGCATACCCGATTCGGGCGTGGGCATGGCGCTGGGATACGCCGAAGGAAAGGGCGTGCCTTATCACCGGGCTATCTCCAAATACACCCCCACCTGGCCCCGCAGCTTCACCCCCAGCAACCAGGAGATGCGAGCCTTGGTAGCCAAAATGAAGCTTATCCCCAACCGGGCCATGCTGGAAGGCAAGCGGATTCTGTTTTGCGACGATTCCATCGTGCGCGGCACGCAGCTTCGCGACAACGTAACGATTCTGTTCGACTACGGCGCCAAGGAAGTGCATATGCGCATTGCCTGCCCGCCTTTGATTTACGGTTGTCCTTTCGTGGGTTTCACCTCTTCCAAAAGCGATCTGGAACTGATTACGCGCCGGATTATCCGCGAATTGGAAGGCGATGAGAACAAAAACCTGGACAAATACGCCCAAACCGACTCGCCGGAATATAAGAAAATGGTACAGGTTATTGCCGAACGGTTCGGGTTAAGCTCGCTCAAGTTCAATACGCTCGAAACCCTGGTGGAAGCCATCGGATTGCCTAAATGTAAGGTATGTACCCATTGCTTCGACGGTAGCAGCCATTTTTAAGGACAGAATCGGTAAAAAACTTTTGAAATTCGCGTCGCTTTGTCTACCTTTATCGCATGAAAACAAAAGCATGAGAAAAGAGATGACTTTGATAGACAGATTTTTGAAATACGTCTCCTTCGATACCCAGTCGAGCGAGACCTCCGGGACTACGCCGAGCACGCCCGGACAACACGTGTTTGCCCGGGCTTTGGCGGAAGAACTCGAACAAATCGGGTTGGAAGAAATCACGGTCGACGAAAACAGTTACGTGATGGCCACGCTGCCGGCCAATACGCCGGAGAAACGCCCCGTCGTCGGATTTATCGCCCATCTCGACACCAGCCCCGATATGTCCGGCCGGGACGTCCGTCCGCGGATCGTGCGCTATGAAGGAGGCGACATTGTTTTGTCGGCCGACGGCGCCACGGTGCTTTCCCCCGCCATGTTTCCCGAACTCTTGGATTATATCGGCCAGGAACTGATCGTCACCGACGGCCGGACGCTGCTGGGAGCCGACGACAAGGCCGGTATCGCCGCCATTATCTCGGCGATGGAATACCTTCAGGCCCACCCGGAAATCAAGCACGGCAAAATACGCATCGCCTTTACGCCCGACGAAGAAATCGGAGCCGGAGCCGACCACTTCGATGTGGAAAAGTTCGGCGCCGACTGGGCTTATACCATCGACGGCGGCCGGGCAGGCGAACTGGAATACGAAAACTTCAATGCCGCCGCCGCCAAATTTCATTTCAAAGGACTGAACGTGCATCCCGGTTCGGCTAAAAATAAAATGGTCAACGCATCCTTGCTGGCCGTCGAACTGGCCGGTTGGTTGCCTGCCGCCCAGCGCCCGGAACATACCCAAGGATACGAAGGATTCTTCCATCTGACGGCCATGAGCGGAACCGTGGAAGAAGCCACCCTTTCCTACATCATCCGCGATCATTCGCGCGAGCTGTTCGAGCAAAAAAAGCAACTTCTGCAAGCCTTCGCCGACCAGATGAACCGGCTTTATCCCGATAGCACCCGGCTGGAAATACGCGACCAGTATTACAATATGCGCGAGGTGGTGGAACCCGAGAAACATATCGTCGAGCTGGCCTCCGAGGCCATGCTGGCCGCAGGCGTCACGCCGATCGTGCAACCCATCCGCGGCGGAACCGACGGTGCGCGTCTATCCTTTATGGGATTGCCCTGCCCCAATATTTTCGCCGGAGGGCTTAACTTCCACGGCAGATACGAGTTCCTGCCCATCCCTTCGCTCGAAAAAAGCATGCAAACAATCATCAAAATTGCTGAATTGTCAGCTCATAAGTCTTAATATAATACACATTTCGCATGAAAACAACTCCGTTTACCGACGAACACATCCGGCTAGGCGCCAAGATGCACGAATTTGCAGGCTATAATATGCCTATCGAATATTCCGGAATTATCGACGAACACATGGCCGTAGTAGGCGGCGCGGGCGTATTCGACGTTTCCCACATGGGCGAGTTTTGGGTGAAAGGTCCCAATGCCCTGGCTTTTATCCAGCAAGTCACGTCTAACGATGCCTCCGTTTTGCCGGTAGGTAAAGCCCAATACACCTGTTTCCCCAATGAAGAAGGCGGTATTGTGGACGACCTTTTGGTATACCATTACGAACCCGAAAAATATCTGTTGGTAGTAAACGCCGCCAATATCGAAAAAGACTGGAACTGGTGCGTTAGCCACAATAGCGTAGGCGCCGAGTTGGAAAATGCTTCCGACCGCATGGCCCAGCTTGCCATTCAAGGCCCCAAAGCCACCGAAGTGCTTCAGCGGCTGACGCCGGTCGACCTCTCGTCTATCCCTTATTATTCGTTTGTAACCGGCGAGTTTGCCGGATGCCCGGAGGTGATCATCTCCAATACCGGTTATACGGGCGCAGGCGGCTTCGAGCTTTATTTCTATCCGGAAGACGGCATGAAAATCTGGAACGCCATCTTCGAAGCCGGCCGGCCGGAAGGCATTCAGCCTATCGGACTGGGCGCGCGCGATACGCTGCGCTTGGAAATGGGCTTCTGCCTGTACGGCAACGATCTGGACGATACCACTTCGCCCATCGAAGCCGGCCTGGGATGGATTACCAAATTCGCCGAAGGTAAAAACTTTACCAACCGCGCCGAACTGGAACGCCAGAAGAAGGAAGGCGTAAGCCGTAAATTATGCGCCTTCGAATTGCAGGAAAAAGGAATACCCCGCCACGGTTATGAAATTGTGGATGCCCAAGGACAGACGATCGGTACGGTGACTTCGGGTACGATGTCGCCGGTATTGAAGAAAGGCATAGGCATGGGATATGTGCAGCCCGCTTTTGCGAAAGCCGGCACGGAGATTTTTATCAAGGTACGCAATAAAAATCTGAAAGCTCAGGTAGTCAGACCTCCTTTCAGAAAATAAAGACAGTAGCCGGAGAGCTTTCCGGGGTTTCCGGCAGGGGAGGGGGAAAATCGTCCTCCGTTGCCGGAGGCTAAAGAAAGGCGAAGCGGGAGGCTTCAAAAAATGGCCGCAAGGCTTGGAAAAGAATGGGCGGAAGAGAAAAAGCCGGTCATCTTATCAAAGCGATGGCTCAGGTTGAATCCGGAAGAATAGTCCGACTGCTCCCTAGCCTCGTCTGGCTCCGGCTGCTGACGGTTAAAAAGGCAAAAGGCGATATTCCTCACGGAGTACCGCCTTTCTTATTATAGAAAAGTTGGACATGATTAATATGTTGTTCCTTGGAAAATGTTCGATTGCGAATAAGGCAACAATACGCCGGTCATCTGAAGGTTGCGTCCCGAGAAATTCGGATCGACCGTAACCGTCGCATTATTGGTTCCGTTGGTAAGCATCAAGTTTACCGTAGCTGAAATAAAGACACCTTGCACGCTCATATTCAGATATACGTTTCCTTTATCGTCTTGTTTGGTCTGTATATTCGAGGCATTCCCCTGTACGGTAATACCGCCCAGGCCGTTGGGGCCGGGATAAGGCGAGTTCGACGCCACCTGAACCATAGCCTGCCCGTTATTGAGGGAGACGAAATTCGTATTGGAGTTGACATAGAATACTTGGCCGTTCATAGGTTGTATCGTGTTGGCTTCCAGTACAAAAGATTGATTGTTGATAGCCTGTACGGCCGCGTTGAAAGCTTCTTTGCCTTCGATGGCGTCTTTGGCCAATCGTTCTTTTTTCTTGATTTCCCTTTCCATTTTTTTAGCTGCTCTTTCAGCCGCTCTGCTTTGGGCGTGTACTTGGATCGTTCCGCACATGGCGACCGCGAGAACGACAATTAAAGATACAATTCTTTTCATACGATTTAGTTTTAAAACGGTTTCAAATAGTATAGATTAAACAGAGCGGTAGGAAAAAAGTTGAGGGCATTTTCCTGTTTTATACATATTTTATCAATTAAACCGTATGTATTTACATATTTTAGTGAAAATGATGGGTAAAACTACGTCTATCCCTTGAAAAATCTCCCATTTATAGCCAGCTGCTTTTCCCTTTTTCCCCATTTATTCCTTATTTTTGCGCAAACAGAATAGTTAGCACAGCCTATGAAGAAAATACGCTTCGGTGTGGTCGGCACCAATTTCATTACCGACTGGGTGATTGCAGGAGCTCGGCAAGACGAACGCTTCTGCCTGGCTGCCGTCTGTTCGCGCACCCCCGAACGCGCCGCCGAATTTGCCGCCAAGCATGCCATCGAGCATACCTTTACCTCGCTCGAAGCCATGGCGGCCAGCCCGCTGATCGACGCGGTCTATATTGCTTCTCCCAATTATCTGCACGCCGGGCAAGCCATCCTGTGTATGCGGTACGGCAAGCATGTATTATGCGAAAAGCCCTTTGCCTCCAACGCGCGCGAAGCCCGGGAAATGATCGAAGCCTCCCGCCGCTACGGCGTTACGCTGATGGAGGCGATGAAGCCCACGTTGACGCCCAATTTCCGGGCCGTACGCGAAAATCTGGGGCGGGCGGGGAAGATACGCCGCTATTTTTCGGCCTATTGCCAGTATTCCTCGCGCTACGATAAGTATAAGGAAGGAATCGTGCTGAACGCCTTCAAGCCCGAATTATCGAACGGGGCGATGATGGATATAGGTATTTATACCGTCTATCCGATGGTGGTTTTGTTCGGGCGTCCGCTCCGCATCGATGCCTCGGGTATCGTGCTTTCCTCGGGGGCCGACGGCCAGGGAGCCGTAAATTTCTTGTATGAAGGGATGAATGCCACGGTGCTTTATTCGAAGATAGCCGATTCCGCCCTCCCTACGGAAATCCAAGGGGAAGAAGGCAATCTGACGCTCGACCGGATCAACATCATCTCCAACGTATGCTTTCTTCCCCGCGCAGCGGCCGCCTCGGGAAAGGGAGAGAAGCCTGTAGCCGAGGTGATCGGCCGGCCGGCGGAAAAAGATGAGTATTATTACGAAGTAGCCGAGTTTATCGATCTGATCGAATCGGGCCGCCGGGAATCGGAAATCAACAGTCATGCCAATTCCCTTATCACCCTCGAAATCATCGATGAGGTGCGCCGCCAGTTGGGAGTGAGGTATCCGGCAGATCGGGGTTAGGCATCGGGGGGGCGACTTTTGTTTTGGCTTTGTTTTGGCTTTTGTTTTGGCCTGTGCCGGATAGTCTGCCCGAAAGCCTGTCGGGAGGTCCGGCAAAGACCGGCCTGTTTTTAGGAAGGGCTTAGGAAGCTTGTCCGGATTATCCCGGCAAAAGCGGCCGGGTAATGAATGCTCCCCGATATTCCCGACCTGGTTTTTCCCGGCCGGATAGCAGCCTGCTTATTGTATTTTTTTTAATGCAGCAAAAAACGGATGCCGGTGAAATTCCGATTTCATGCCGGTGTAATGAAAATTTCATCGGCATCCATTTTCAATTACACCGGCATGAAATTTCAAAGCCTTGCCGGTGTGTTTTTAATTGTTTGTTTATCAGGCACATACAATGACACGTTTTTCGAGTGGCCCGAGCCCTTGCTTATTGTAAAATTTTTCTTTAAAACAGGCTTGTTTTCGTGTCCGTTTTCGCTCGGAAAACTGCATCCGGCAGCCACCCGGTTAGTTGGTTGCGTCGGGATCTTCCCGCAGGAAATAGCGCGCCAGGAACTTCCAGTTCTCGTGGATAATGGCCTTGCCCCGTTCCGGGCTGATGAGGCTTTTTGTTTGAGCTTCTTGCAACATGCCTTTTTCTTCGAGCGTTTTCAGCAGAGAGACGCTGCAATTTTTGACCACGAAAAAAGAAATCCCTTTCGCGCGGGCCACGGATTCCTGGTAAAACGGATTCGTCTCGTCGTGAATGCAGGCCGGCAGATCGCCCGCTAGCAGTTGCAGTCCTTCCTCGGGAGTAGCATAGAGCGCCAGTTTCTTTCCGCCCAGGGTATCGGGGAATACGTATTCTTCTTCGGCAGAAAGCCGTATTTTTTCTTTTACAAAGGCTTTGGCTTCCGATACCTTATCGAAATAAAGCAACAACCGTTCTCCGGCCGCCGCCCGGAAGTTTTCGTAAACAGCTTGGTTCTCCTGCCTTTTTTCCTCGTTTTCCTTCGCTGTTCTCTTCGTCGAAATGGCGGCTGCCGTTTTCAGAAAGTCGGCGTCGGGATGAGAAGCCAGGATACGGGCCAGCCATTGGGGCGAGGTAAGGGCCAGCATCGCTGTTTTCGACAGGTAAGCCTGATGGTCGTGAAGCGTCATAATCAGATTTTCCACTCCTAAGTTCTCCTTCTTGGCGGTTTCCCACAATCGCCGGGTCTGCTCGGTCAGCTCCCGGTCGGAGTCGGTCAGCAGGTAATTGTGGTAGTGAAACCAGAACAACAGTGTTTCGTAGGCTTCCTGGTTCTCAAACCGGTTTTCGGCCGAAAGGAAGGTGCGCATCCGCTCGTTTTCGGGAGCAGTCGTCCACTCGTCGCAGAAAAGTTGGTAAACCATCCGGGCCGTCAGTTCGTTGGCCGGATTGTCGGGATTCACGAAGGTGCCTTTGCGATAACCGTGGTATTGCTGGGTGTAGTGCCAGAGCAGGAAACGAACGTCTTCATAATTTACTTCGTCGTCGTAATAATGGTCGTCAGGCTCGTAAAAAGGCAGGTATTTTCCGTACATCTCGTGGTAGGTGGTGATAAACGTGCGCCAGATGTTCAGCTCCGAAATCACGTCTTCGAAGTAGGCGGCCAACCGGATGGCTATTTGCTTGGGCTCGTCGTCTTCAAACGAGTTGATAAGTTCCGTCTCGATCAGAATATCGTAGATGCGGTTGGCAATGCCGGTGTAATAAGAATCGACGGGCGTGCTCTGTTTATAAGGGTGAAGGGCAAGCCAGTCTTTGGGAAAAATTTTTATGTTTTTCATTGTTGTCGTTTGTTTATTTGCTGTCCGTTTGCCGAAAAATGGGAATATGATTTTTCGGGCCACTAAGGTACGATAAAAATCCTCTTGTTTCAGTGGTTCTTCTTTAAAAAAGAACCGTTGAAACAAGAGGATTCGGGAAAAAGCTCCTTACGGCCGGATTTGCCGGCTTTCATGACCGGCCGTAGGGGGGGAGGGATTTAATATATGGTATGTTGCGGATCGAAGTTTGTCCAGCCTTTCATCCAGTTGTCGGCATCGGCGTCGCTCTTGAACGCGCCGATGTAATCTACCCGTTCGAAGAAGGAATCAGCCAGCCGGTCGTCTTCAAACAAACCGGCATGCCCGAGCAATACGCTGCCTGCCGCGGGGCCGTAATTCGGGTTGGATTCCAGGCTGTTGGGTTGTTTCAGCCCCAGATCGGCCAGGTTAGGGAAGTAGTGGTTGCCGGGTTGGGCCAGGAAGAAGTCGTGCGAGAAGGAGTTTTTCGTAGGGTCTTCGTCGGTTCCGTTGGTCGAAAGGTAATCCTTCCACGATTTGTTTACGTCCGAACCCAGCACCGTCATCCGGGCAAAGTAGATGTTCCGGAGTTTCAGATTGCCTTCGGCGGCTGCCGTCTGGGTGGTGCCTTTCTGGTTGTCGAGCAGCAAACCTACCGGATAACCGGCGGCTACGGAATTGAAGCAACTCAGCCGGCTGTTGCGGCGGATGTGCATGGCGGCCTGGAAAGTGCCCGTTTTCGAGCCGTTCTGCGGATTCAGGTTGCCTGCGTCGATATAGGCCGAGGTGTTGGCGAAATCGTCCGCCTGAACGATGGGGCCGATAAAGGTGACGTTGCTGAAGGTACAGGTGGTGTAGGGCGTTTTGGTCGATCCGTCGGCGTCGTTGTCGGATTCGAAGCCGTTGGAAAGCGAGGTGTCGGCAATGCGCGGATGGCGTACGCTCAGCAGAAATTGCAGGTGGCCCGAGAAACCGTTGTCGGTATCGAATTCGTCGTCCCAGCCGTGGTAGGCTACCAGATATTTGGCGTTTACCGTGCCGCCGAACCATTCGTAGGAATCGTCGTTCGAGTAGGATACTTGCAGATGGTCTACCTGGGTGCCTTTGCCTACCGAACCGAAGGTAATTCCGTTGATTTCCTGGTCGACCATGAAGGGATAACCGGCAAATTCTACCCGTACATAGCTCAGGATACCGGAGTTGTCGTTGTCGTCGTCGCCGCCGTAACGGGTGCGCGGGCCGCCTTCGATTTGTTTTTCAACGCCGTTGTTTTTCGCTTTTCCGCACACAATCAGACCTCCCCAGTCGCCCGGGCGCCGGCTGCCGGGTTGCTGTTCGGAAGTCAGCACGATGGGGGCTTCGGCCGTGCCTTTGGCAAAGAGTTTGCCGCCTCTTTCTACAATCAGGGTGGCTTTCGTTTCTTTATCGCCTTTGATTACCGTGCCGGCCTCGATGGTAAGTTCGGCTCCGTCGGTAACGTAGCACCAGCCTTTTAGATGGTAGGTGCCTTTGGGCAAGGTATGTTTCCCTTTGATTTCGAATTCTTGCTGGCCGTCGCCGATCTGGGTAGTCGTCCCGTCTTCGGCTTTAAACAGAATGGGGTTTTCCGTCGGTTCGGGATTCGGGTTCGGATCGGGCGTCGGTTGGTTGTCGTCGTCGCTACAAGCGGTCAGGGTTGCCAGCGAAAGGGCCAGCATGCAGAAGAGACCGTTTACATTTAACTTTTTCATATACTCTTTCTTTTTAAGTAAATAAATGGATAGTTAGCTGATTGATTCTATTTGTTAGAGTTGATAGCTGATACTGAGGAAAAAAGTTCTTCCCGGACGGTACTGGCGGGTGATTTGCTCGCGCTCTTGCAGTACTTGGGCCGCATCGTAAAACCGGGGGTATTGGATAAAGGTGACTTTTTCGCCCAGCAGGTCGCGTAGGCTGGCTTTCACCTCCCAGTGGTTGCCTAGTTTCCGGCTTAGGTTTACGTCGATCGTGTTGCGGGCCAGTTCGTAGGTGTCGGGGAAATCGTTGTCGACCGATCCTCCCTCGGTGGCATCGGTATTTCCTACTTCGGTGATTCGTTTGCCGATCCGGTTGTATAGCAAACTGGCGCTGAATCCGTAACGAGGCAGTTGATAGAAGAGGCCCGTATTGATCAGGTAGGGCGACTGGCCTTGCATCGGCCGGTCTTTTTCCGGCCGGCCGGCCTCGAAGTCTACCCGGCTGTGGATGTAGGAGGCATTGAAGCTCCATCCCAAGCCGGTCAACCCGATAAAGTCGAGATTCTTTTTGATGTCGAGCTCCAGGCCCCAGTTGCGGGCCGAGCGGGCGTTTTCGTAGGTGTAGGTATAACTTCCTCCGTTATCGATGTAGGTCCATTCAATGGGATGCTCGAAATGTTTGTAGAAAAGGGCCAGCGAAACCGATTCCTGCGGCGAAGGATAGTATTCATAGCGTAGGTCGATGTGCTGGATATAGGCCGGTTGCAGGTCGGGGTTGCCCATTACGTTGCTGAACAAGTCGAAGTCGTAATATATCGAACCCGATCGTTCGCGAAATTCGGGCCGGTTTACCGACAGGCCGTAGGCCAGGCGTGCCTGGTGTTGTTCGTTGAAGGCGTAGCTGGTGTTCAACGAGGGAAAAAGGTTGTGGGAGGGGTAATTTGTTTGTCGGGTTTTATATTCTTTCAAGGTCGTGTAGCTGGTCAGTTCCATCCGGTTGAACTCGTAGCGTGCGCCGGCGTAAACGGTCAGTTTGCCTACCGGGAGGCTGACGCCCACATAGGCGGCGGCTTGCAGGTTGTTGCCTCGGTAACTGTTGCGGTTGTCGGTATCTTCGTATACGTAGAGCTTGTCGTGGCCGAAGTAGGGAGAGGTCAGGATTTCGCCGGCTACAGGCAGGTAGGCGAATGCCTGGGGCAGGTTGCCGGCGTTCCAGCGGTAGTAAAAGGCCCGGTTGTCGTATACCCGGCGGCGGTATTCTCCGTAGGCTCCCGCTTTCAGGACGGGTTGCAGGTTGCCGATGAAAAAGTCGCGGCGGTAGTTTAGGCCGGCGGAAGCGATGTGTTCGTCGAGCCGGTAGAAAAAGCGTTGGATTTCGTTCTGGTCGATACGCATTTCGCCTTCGTGGGGATCGCCGGCGAAACCGTTTTCTTCGCGGTTGATAAGGCGGCGGTCGGGCTGGTTCTTATTGGCGTACGCATAGCCCAGGTTCCAGTCCAGCAGGGCATGGGTGCGGTGGTGGGTGCCGGTGACTTGGCCGTTGTAGGTGGTGCGGCTTGCGTAGAAGTATTCTTGCTTTTCCTGAAGATATTGGCCGCTGTTGAACAAGGTGCCGTTGCGGGTGGTATACCGGTTTTGTCCCAGTTGGTTGACGATGTTTTTCCATTCGTATTTGTCGTTTTCTCCGGCCAGAAAGGTAAGGTTGGCCAGGACGCCCAAGCGCACGTCGCGGCTGTATACGTTGTCGGTATACCGGTTTTTGTAGTCGGGGCGGTCTTTTACTACGTCGTACAAGCTGTAGCGGGAGTTTTGCATATCGAGCCGGCTTTTGTAGGCGTTCGTGTAGTTTACAGCGCCGATCAGGGCCAGTTGCCGGCCGTTTTCCAACCGGAAAGTATGGTTGAGGGAGGCGTTGAGCCGGAGGTCGGCTACAGGGGTGCGGTTCTTTATTCGCCAGTCGTTGTTGAATCCCGACCGGGTGATGCGGTCGACGGCGGCGGGAGCGTTGTTGTCGAGACGGTCGGCATAGGCTCCTTCCAGTTTGCGCAGGCCGTTGTCGAATCCGAGGAAATCGGTGCCGCTGCCCGGGTTGTAAAAGAAGTCGCGGAAATGGGTGCGATCGTTCACGCTGCCGCCTGCCGAAAAGGAAAAGCCGTTTTTATCGGGCACGTCTTTGGTCTTGATTCGGATGAAGCCTCCCGAAAAGTCGGCGGGCAATTCGGGTGCGGGACTTTTTACGACGACCAGGTTGTCGAGTTGCGAGCTGGGAATCATATCGAAGGAGAAGGCCCGCGAGTCGGCTTCGGAGCTGGGCACGGCGCTGTTGTTGATCCATACGTTGTTGTAGCGTTGCGATAGGCCGCGTACCATCACGAATTTGCCGTCGATAATCGATATGCCGGGGATGCGCCGCACTACTTCGGATGCGTCGCGGTCTTGAGCGCGCGCGATTTGTTGCGCGGAGATGCCCGATTGTACCAGCAAACTGGCTTTGGTGGCTTTGAGCATGGCCAGGTCGGTGTTTTGTTTTACCCGGGCTACTACCACGACTCCTTCCAGGGCGAGGCTGGCTTCGGTCATCCGGGCTTCGATCACGGTGGTTTGCCCGGCCGAGACGGTAATATCTTTGAGGTGCAAGGGGGTGTAAGAGATGTAGTGGATGCTGATCCGGTAATGGCCCGGACGAACGCCGCCCAGCAGGAAACGGCCGTCCAGGTCGGTGACGGTTCCGGTGGCGGTTCCTTCTATTTGCACGGTTGCTCCCGTCAGCGGTTCCCCGGTCGTTTTGTCGGTGACGACGCCTCCTATCGATCCGTCGGTCGGGGTTGCGGGCTGGCGGTCGGCCAGACCCGACGGGGCAAGAGGGGAGTGGTTGGCATAGGTGGCAGGAAGGGCTGTTGCCTGACCGGAAAGGCCGGGAGAGGCGGTAAGCCACATAAAGAGGAAGAAACGGTATCCGTGCCGAAAGTAATGATTTTTCATCTGTTTGTTTGCTTTAGCTGATTCCGCTGCAAAGTTGAGGGAGATATATGTCAGCTTTGCGACAGCGATCCGACAAAATGCTTACGACTTCGTTTCAAATCGATGACAGGACGGGGGCGGGGAATATGGAAGAAGGCGGAAGAGGGTGGCCGGTGGCGAGACAGAGGAAGGTAAAGGGAGGCAGGCGGTAGGGGTAGATGGGAAGAGGGCTGCTGCGAGAAGATCGCCGCGAGAGGGTTGCCGCGAGTTGGGGGAAAGGGGGCGGCGGGCGGATTGAAATAAGATTGTCACGGGTTTTAGACCGGGTTGAAATATAAGGCTTTTACTTTTGCATCAATCAATAAGAATGTAGCATGATGGTAAAGAAATTAGTTCCGGCGGTGGTATCGGCTGCTTTATGGGCGATCCCGGTCGTAGCGCAGGATTTGGTTTTGAGCGAAGAACAGTATTATACCGACGAGTCGCTCTCGCAGTTATACACCGGAAGGTATACCGAGTTTTACGACGACGGCATGTTGAAAATGGAGCTTTATCTTCGCGACGGCCGTCCGGAAGGTACCTATGTGGTATATTATCCCGACGGGAAAATCGCCGAGGTACGAGCTTATTACAAAGGCCGGTTTCATGGCGAATGGCGTACCTACGATGAAGCCGGCCGTTGGATCGGCCAGGCTACTTATCGGGAGGGACATAAAGACGGCCCTTGGCGCATCTGGAACGAGAAAGGCGTGTTGCGGTTTGAAATGTTTTATACCCAAGGCAAAAAGAGCGGCGTTTGGCGTACCTGGGACGACGAGGGCCGGCTGCTGACGGAAGAAAAGCAGAAATAAGCCATACCCGGAAACCGTCTTGTCTATTCGTTTCCGGGCCGGTGTGTCGGGGTTGGCTCTCTATTTTTATTTCCTATCGGATGTCATCGTCCGAATCGAAATCGAAGTCGAAATCGAAGCCGTCTGCCATCAATTCCGGGTCGGTGAATTGTTCCAACTCCCGCCGGTCTTTTTTGGTGGGGCGTCCCAGGCCGCGGGCCCGGTCTACGAAGCCGGATATTTTGTTCATTTCCAGAATTTCGTATTGATCGGGCGTCGTTACGTTTTCCAGGTATTCCGGCACCAGCTTGGCGCCCATCCGGCGTTCGGTCAGAGCGAGCACTTTAAAGGAAAAAGTAACCGGCGGCTTGCGTACCTGAATCACGTCGCCTACCTTGATCATGCGCGAGGGCTTTACGTTGACGCCGCCTATCATGATCCTGTTTTTTTTGCAGGCTTCGGCGGCAATGGTCCGTGTTTTGAATATACGGGTAGCCCACATCCATTTATCTATGCGTACTTCGTTCATGTTGAATCATCTTTTCCAGGATGGCCGGGCTGGCGGCTGCGTCGGCCCAGGCCCGCCTGTCTTATTTATGATTGAATTGGTTCATCGTAATCTGTATGCCGGCCAGACAGAAGCTTTTGATGATTTCTTCCGCCTGTTCCAGAATTTCCGGCATCTGTTGCAATTCTTCCGGCGGAAATTTTCCTAATACATAATCGATCTGGCCTCCGCGGGGAAAATCGTTGCCGATGCCGAACCGCAGCCGGCTGTAGGCTTGGGTGCCTAATACCTGGGCAATGTTTTTCAGTCCGTTATGGCCGGCATCGCTGCCTTGGGGCTTCAGCCGGAGCGTCCCGAAGGGAAGCGCCAGGTCGTCGACCACTACCAGCAGGTTCTCCACCGGGACATTCTCTTTTTGCAACCAGTAGCGCACGGCATTGCCGCTCAGGTTCATAAACGTGTTGGGCTTGAGCACCACCAGTTCCCGGTTTTTTACCCGCATCCGGGCAATGGCGCCGTAGCGTTCTTCCGTGAAGCCCGTACCGGCGTCTTCCACCAATTTGTTGACGACACGAAAACCCACATTATGCCGGGTGCCCCAATATTCGGAGCCTATGTTTCCGAGTCCGGTTATCAAATATTTCATGTGCAGTATCTATATAAAAAACGGGGAGGACTATTCTCGCGAACAAAGCCTCCCCTAAACCAAAACCTTAACTATGAAAAATTTTTTATAGAAACTTACGTTGTGCTATTCGGATTATTTACCGGCTGCAGCTTGTGCGCCGCGGGCGGCACGCGTCAACTGAACGACGCATACGACAGCATTCTTGGCATTCATCAGTTCCAGGCCTTCGAAGTGAAGAGAGCCTACCTGCATGGTCTTGCCCAATCCCAGGTGATCGACGTTGATCGTCAGCTTTTCGGGAATCTGTTCGTACGGAGCTTTTACTTTCAGCTTTCTCATCTGGAGCGTCAGCTTACCACCGGCTTTTACACCTTCGGCATGGCCTTCCAGAGCCACCGGAACTTCCATAACCACCGGCTTGTCGGTCGTTACTTCTTGGAAGTCGATGTGCAGAACGGCATCGGTTACGGGCTGGAACTGAAGGTCTTTCAGGATAGCCATCGTCTTGTTGCCGTCGATGGTGAGTTCAACTACGAAAATTTCGGGCGTATAGATCAAACCGCGAACGTTGTCGCTGGTCACGCTGAAGTGAGTTACTTTTTCGCCACCGTATAAAACAGCAGGAATTTCGTTATTCTTACGCATCGCTTTCAGAGCTCTTTTCTGATCGGCGGAACGCGTTTCGATCGCTCTGGACTTACCTTCCAATTGAAATGTTTTCATCTTGTTATTTTTTTGTGTTACTCAAAATTAGCGCTTCCTAATTTCCCATCACACGTGTACGGGGCTAAAAAGCGGTGCAAAGATACGGTTTTTATTTAATCCTGCAAATTTATCCGTCCGCATTTGTTGGTATTCATTCGGTAGGGGGCAGCAGCTTCGACCGGCGCATGGCCCGGCGCACGCCTCCGGCGGGCAACGGCAGCAGAAAGGGAAGAAAGATGCGGTTGATGATTCCGGGGACTAGCGTGCTGCGTCGACGGAACATGGCATCTACCGCTTTTTTGGCCAGCTTTTCCGGTCGCATCATAATGCCCAGCCGGATAGCCAGCTTTTTCAACCGGTCGCTTAAATTGTAGAGATTCGTGCAGACTGCGCCAGGGCATATGGTCGTTACGCTTACGCCGTAATCGGCCAGTTCCGACCGGAAACCGCGCGAAAAACTTTTCAGATAACGTTTGGTGGAAGCGTAAAGCGCAATGCCCGGATAAGGCAGCCAGGCCGATAGCGACGACATGGTGAGTATGTACCCATGCCGTCTTTTTTTCATCTCCTTGCCGAAATAATACATCAGTTGGGTGGGCGTAACGAGATGCAGATACAGCATTTTTTCGACGACTGTCTCTTTTTCTTCCACCGTTTCCCGAAAGAAAAACATGCCCGCGTTGTTAATCAATACTTCGATGTTCCATCCTTCCCGGCAACAGGTATCGTATAATTCGCGGGCGGCTCCCGCCACGGCCAGATCGCGGTAAAGCGGTAGGGCACGCACGCCGTAACGGGTGACGAGCAGGTCTGCCTTCTCGCGAAGGGCTTCGGCTTCGTTGCTGACCATCACTATCGCATAGCCCCGCGAGGCCATTTCCTCGGCATAGGCCCATCCGATGCCCGAGCTGGCGCCGGTGATTAAGGCCCATTTAATTTCTGTCGTATCCATTTTATCCCTTGTGTCTGTCTTACATCCTATCTCCCTTACCCGGGATGTCCATCTTATTTAAACTCTAATTGCTCGATTTCTTTCCGCAATGCCTCGGGCAGGTTTTTCACTTGTTTATGGCAAACCATATCGCGCGAATAGATCCGGGCAATACAATAATTGCTGTGTCCGCATTCGCTGACGGCTTTCTCATCGGCACGCATCCGGTTGACAAAGGCCGGGTCGTTAACCAAAGCCCGGGCCATGGCGACAAATTCGAATCCGTGGCCCAACACTTCTTCTATCTTTTTCCGCCGGATCAGTCCGCCCACATAGACCAGGGGCAAGGTCAGCGCACGACGGAACTTCAACGCATCTTCCAGGAAATAAGCCTCCCGGAAGGGCTCCGAGGGAATCATATACCGTCCTACCATCCGAACGCCTACCGGCAGATACCCCATCGGCATATAATGCGTCATGCACCGGAGCGGCATGGCTCCCCGCATGACGTACATCGGGGCCCGGCTGACGAAACCGCCGCTCAGCACCAAGGCATGTACGCCGCATTCGTTCTGAAGCGTACGGGCTACTTCCAGGCATTCTTCCGTTTCCATGCCTCCGCGGAAACCGTCGCGCATATTGGTTTTTACCACCACGGCCATATCGCCGGCGGCTGCTTTCATCACCTCTTCCATGCACATTTTCATAAAACGCATCCGGTTTTCGAGGCTTCCGCCGAATTCGTCTTTCCGGTGGTTGGTATAAGGCGAAAGAAACTGGCTGATCAGGTAGCCGTGCCCGGCGTGGATTTCCACGGCGTCCATCCCGGCCTCCCGTGCCAGGCGCACGCCTTCCCCGTAGGCCCGGGCCATGGCACGGATTTCCGACAGGCGCATGCCGCGCACGATGGTAGGCGAATAGAGGTTGAAGCCTCCCGATGCCGAGATGGGGGTACAGCCGCAAATGCGTTTGTGCGACATATTGCCGCAATGGCCGGTCTGGATCGAAGCGGCGGCGCCTTCGCGGTGGATGGCGTCGGTGATACGTCTTAATCCGGGTATGATGTCCGGACGCAGCCATAGCTGTCGTTCGAACGATAACCCGCTTTGGGTAACGGCGGCATAAGCGATATTGGTCATTCCGATGCCGCCCGCCGCCAAAGCCCGGTGGTATTCATAGAGCTGGTCGGAGGGGGCGTTGCCGGGGCACATCCCTTCGTAAGCAGCCGCCCTGATCGTCCGGTTGCGAAGGGTAAGCGGGCCGATTTTGCCGGGAGTGAATAAAATAGATTGATTCATGGTTATGCGATATAGAATACGTTTGTCTGCTTTCCGGTTCGAAAATTACCAAACGGGCTTGCTTTCGGCTTTCCCCCGCCGTTTTCCAGCCGGAAAAGAAAAGGGAGAAAGCGGCACGCAAGCCGCCGGATCAAATTGTTTTTTCGATATTCCATACAAAAGCCCTGAGACCCTGCGCTTCCGTTTCCCGGTCGAGGTCGTGCAGCAACTCCAGGAAACGGTCTACTTTCTCGTCGTCCACCATAGTGAGGATGGCCGAGTTCAACGTGGGCCAGGCGTGATTGCCGTAGTGCGGCTCGCCGGTTTTGCTTCCCCGGCCTTGCACCACATCCCAATAAGTGAACCCCCGGAGGTTGTTCCGGTCCATCAGGCTTACGATAATCTCATAATAAGCCTGATTGAATGATATAAATATTGCTTTCATCTGAATTTCTGTACGTTAATGTTGTTTAGACCTATATAGCCGGGCCATTTTCCGATGGCGGCGACGCACCCCGTTGCCGGCGAATACGCAATACACCACCGGTACGATAATAAGGGTAATCAGGGTGGAAACCGACAAGCCCCAGGCTACCGTCATACCCATCGACCGCCACATTTCCGAGCCTTCGCCGGTGCCGATAGCGAGCGGAATCATACCCAGCACGGTAGTAAGCGTGGTCATCAATACCGGACGCAGACGCGATTTGCCGGCCGTAACCACCGCCGTGATGATGCTCATCCCTCTTTCCCGGCAAAGGATGGTGTAGTCGATAAGCACGATACCGTTCTTTACCACGATACCCATCAACATGATGACGCCGATAAAGGCCATCACCCCGAGCGGCGTTTGCGTGAGCGAAAGCCCCAGGATAATACCGGTAAAGGCGAAGGGAATCGAAAACATAATTACGAAGGGGTCGGTAAGCGATTCGAACTGGGCTGCCATTACGATGAACACCAGAATGATAATCAGCGCCATCAGGATGCCCAGATCTTTAAAGGTATCCTGCTGGTCTTCGAAACTTCCGCCCAATTGCCAGCTTACGTCGGAAGGAATATCCATTTTCTTCAATTCCGAGCGGGCTGCCGAAACGATGTCGCTCAACGCCGCGCCCGGCCCGACTACGGCCGATACGGTGATCACGCGTTCGCGGTTTTTGCGTTCGATGGTAGGGGGTGTCATGCGCTCTACCACCGTACCCAGGTCGCGGATACGGATTCCTTTCCCTTCGTTATTGTAAATCAGGATGTTTTCCAGATCTTCCACCGATTGCCGGAACTCGGGCGCATACCGTACCTTGATGTCGTACTCGTCGCCGTCTTCCCGATATTTCGAAGCCGTGGAACCGTTGATACGGTTGCGCAGATACATCGAAGCGGTAGTGACGTTGAGGCCGTTCATGGCCAGTTTTTCCCGGTCGAAATCGATCTGGTATTCCGGGATATAGTCTTCGCGGCTTACATTCACCTGCGAGCATCCTTTCACTTTTTCCATCCGGCGCGCGATTTCGGCAGCTACCGCGTCGGTCTGGGCGAAATCGAAACCGTAAATTTCGATGTCTACCGCGTTCTGTCCGCCCATCGATCCTTTTTGCCCGCCGGCGGTTACTTCGAATTTTTTAATCTCGCTGTAGGCGGACAAATCTTCCCGCATCAGTTCGCAGATCTCCGTCAGCCCGCGCTCGCGGTCGCCCACACTTTGCAGGTTGATGTTGAATTCGATAATATGCGTGCCGTTATTGCTAAGCTGCGCGAACGTATTATCCGTATCGGCCTGTCCTTCGGTAAAGTTGGAAATCAGGATTTCCGGATATTTTTCGCGAAACTCCTGATCGATTTTCAAAGCCAGCTCCCGGGAAATCTCCTGTCGCGTGCCGATGGGCAATTCGATGGTAATCCCGATGCGGGCATTATCCTGCGTAGGGAAAAACTCGGTTTTTACCGTCGGTATCAGCATCACGCTACCGGCGAAGATGAGGAAGGCCCCGAAAATAATGGTTTTCCGGTGGCGCACCGCCCAGTTCAGGAAGCGGGCATATCCGCTGTCGAGCGCGTTCAGCCCCTTTTCGATTGGAGTGAAGAATAACTTATAGAGTTTTCCCTTATTCGGATTCAACCGCAGCAGTTGCGAGCAAAGCATAGGGGTGAGCGTCAGCGCGCCTACCGTGGAAACGATCATGATAATGCTTACGATCCAGCCCAATTGCTTGAACAGGATACCGGCCATTCCCGTCACCATCGTCAACGGCAGGAAAACGGCCAGCATGGTCAGGGTAGAGGCCACCACCGAGATGGCCACCTCGTTGGTGGCATGTACGGCTGCCTGCTTGGGTTGGCTGCCTCGCTCGATATGCGTCGTTACGTTTTCGAGTACCACGATGGCGTCGTCGACCACCATCCCGATGGCGATGGATAGCGAACTGAGCGAGATAATATTCAGCGTATTGCCCGAAGCCAGCAAGTAGGCGAACGAGGCGATCAGCGAAATAGGAATAGTCAGGATAATGATAAACGTAGCCCGCCACCGTCCGAGGAAGATGAACACCACCAGCATCACGATGACGAAGGTGATGATGATCGTTTCTTTCAAGCTGTCGATCGTATTGAGGATGTTGGTCGAGGTATCCATAATAATGTCGAGCTTCACGTCCGAAGGCAAACTGGCCTGTATCTCGGGCAACCGCTGATGCACCTTGCGGGCGATGTTCACCGAGTTGGCGCCGGATTGCTTCTGGATCACTACCATACCCCCCTTCACGCCGTTGTTGAACGTTTCCTGCGCCCGTTCTTCGATGCTGTCTTCCACGCGGGCCACATCGCGGAGGTAGACGTTTTTCCCGTCTTTGCTGCCGACCACCAGGTCGAGCATCTGCCGGGCGTCGGTAAATTCGCCCTGTACCCGGAGCGAATACGTATTCGAGCCGATGTCGATGCTGCCCCCCGGCGTATTCCGGTTTTCCTGGGCGATGATGGAAGAGATGGTTTCGATGGTGATTCCGTACGCTTCCAGCTTGTAGGGGTCGCAATACACCTGCAATTCGCGGATCGGCGCCCCCGAAATCGATACCGCGCCCACGCCGCTGATACGGGCCAGCGGGTTGGATACCTTGTCGTCGAGGATTTTATACAGCGCGTTCGTACTTTCGTCGGCCGTTACCGAGAGAATGAGGATGGGAATATCTTCGGTACCGAATTTGAAAATAATCGGGTTTTCCACATCGTCGGGAAGTTGCGATTCCACAATATCGAGTTTGTCGCGCACGTCGTTGGTAGCCACGTCGATGTCGGTACCGTAGTTGAATTCCAGCGTAACGATCGAAATATTCTCGCGCGACTGCGAGGTGATATTCTTCAGATCGCTCACGCTGTTCAGTACGTTTTCCAGGGGTTTGCTGACGTTCATTTCAATATCCGAAGCACTTGCTCCCGGATAGGCCGTCATCACCATGATGGTATTGGTTTCGATCTCCGGCAGAAGGTCGACCGACAACCGGGTTAAGGAAAAAAGGCCGAGAATGACGATCGCCACAAACACGAGCGCCGTCGTAACCGGCTTTCTTACCGCTGTTCCATATAAACTCATACGTTGATTTGTCTTACTTTTCTATTCTACTTCTACTTCCATTCCGTTGGTGAGGCGGCTTTGTCCGGTAATAACCACGCGGTCGCCGTCGTTCACGCCCGAAATGATTTCATATTTATCCTGCATGCGTCGTCCCAGTTCCACTTTCTGGTAGGAGACTTTTCCATCTTTGTAGATATATATATACCGGTCGCCGGCTCCCGACTGTTTCACGATGGCGCGATCGGGCGCTACAACATGCTGCAAGGTGCCGAAATTCATCGTCACCCGGGCGAACATCCCGGGACGCACGCGGCCGTCGGCATTGGCGATCTTGATTTCCACCGGAAACGTGCGCGTGGCCGGGTCGATGGTGGGATAGATCAGGCTGACGCGGCCCTTGAACACCTCGTTGCCGTATACATCGAGCCTTACATCCACTTCATTGCCTTTTTTAACCTTGGTAAACAGGCTTTCCGATACGTTTACTTTCAGCTTCACCGGCCGTATTTGTTCCACTACGTAAATCGGTTCGGCCGCCGTATACATATCGCCCGAATCATAATTGCGGGCAGTCACCACCCCGGTTACCGGGCTGACCAACTGGGTGTTTTCCTGTAGGTTTTTATAAGTTTCCCGGGCTACTTCCAGATTGGTTTTCTGCGTATCCCAGGCCGATTTCGAAGCGCCGCCCACTTTATACAGTTCGTCGATCCGCTTGAATTCGATCTCCTGGTTGTCCAGTTGCACCTTGGTTTGTTTCAGGTTGGTGGCATCCATCTTTACCAGAAGCTGGCCTTCTTTCACTTCGTCGCCTACTTCGGCATACAACTTTTCAATGCGGAAAGGCGTTTGCGGGGCGATCCGGTTGCTGATATTGGCTTCTACCGTGGCGGTAAACTCGCTCAACTGCTCTACATCCTGAGCAGTGACCGATTCTACTTTTACCCGTACTTTTTCGGGAGCGTCGGTTGCGGCGGTGTCTTCTTTCTTTTCGCCTGCACAAGCCGCCAAAAGCGGCAATAGGAGCAAGGGAAACCCTTTGATGATATTTTTTGTATTCATTTTCAATGTATCGATTAAACTAGATTGTTGGAATGTTAGTGTTGCTGTCCGGCAAGTTTCTGCAAGTCGGCTTTCGCGACGATGTAATTGTAGATAGCCTCGTTGAAGTTTAGCTGCGCCTGGGTAAGGGCCAGTTGGGAATCGTTCATTTCCAGATAAGTTCCCGCTCCGGTATCGTAGCGTTTCTGCGAGATAAGATACCCGCGTTCGGCTTGCTTTACGCCGTGGCGCGCGGCCTCGAATTTCTTGACGCAGGTCTTCATGTTGTCTAACGCCTGGCGAACGGCCAATTGCAGGTTGCGCCGGGTATCTTCCTGTTGCAGCTCCATCTGGTCGATCGATACCCGCGTCTGCTTGATGGTATGGAATTTGCTGCCGCCCGAAAAGATAGGGACGGAAAGCGTCAACCCGATCACCGAGTACGGATTCCACAGATAGTTCTTGAACCGGAAGTCGTTGTTCATGGCGCTCCATTGGTACATGCCGGTGAGCGAAAGGGTGGGCAGGTAGTCGAACTTCTGCATGGTAAGCGTTTTGCGGAGTTGCAGGTGCTGCAATTCCAGTTGCTTGAGATCGGAGTTTTCCGAAAGCGTGGTATCGGTAGCCAGGTAGTCGGCAAACAATTCCCCTTCAAAATCGGCCAGGCTTCCTTCGCAGGCTAGCGGCTGGTCGAGATCCATTCCCATCAAGGCTTTTAGTTGCCAATGAGCCAGGGCCACCGAGTTCAATGCCTGTAGCATGTTCGGCTCGCTGTTTTTCACCGTCACGTCGGCCCGGATCAAGTCGTATTCCGCCACCGTTCCCTGCCGGTATTTCTGCTCGATGTCGAGGTAGTTGTTCATCGCATTGTCATACGTTTCCTTGAATACCCGGTAGGAATCGTTGGCCAGCAAAACGGCATAGAAGGCTTTCTTTACCTGGTTCGTCATGTCGATTTTCGACGACCGCGCCTGTTCGATTGCCAGCTCCACGTCGACAGCCGAAATGCTGAGGCTTTTCCAAAGCGAGGCGTTTACCAGCGTGAGCGAGGCATTGAATCCCAACGACCAGTTGTTGTCGCGGCCTACTTCGATCCCTTCGTCCATCTTCGGCATCGTTCCGGCAGGGGGCTGCTCGCCTTCTCCGGCGCTTCCCATATCGAACCCGTCCATATACATCACCTGCTTTTTCAGCGTCCGGTTGTAATCCGCGCTGAAACTTACTTGCGGGAAAAGGGCGGCATACGAACCTTTGCGCGCGTATTTTTTCTTTTGAATTTCCTTGCCGGCTATTTTCACGGTGGGGTTTTCACTCAATGCAATCTCCAGGGCTTTGTCTAAGCCGAGCCGCAACGTATCCTGCGCTCCGGCCCGGGGAAAAAACAGCAAGGCTAGTAGGAATACGAGGGCGATCATCCTCTTTTTTCTCATGAGTAATTGTTTCATTTAAGATAGTTTATCTGTATTTGAATCGACAAAGATACAATCTCCCGACGAATATACAGTAGAAACGGCTTTCTTTGTTTAGTTATCTTCTGATAACGGAAGAATTGTTTTTTAACGCTTGTTGGTTATCGGCAGCTACCGGCGGTTTCCGCTTAGCCGGGCGTCGTTTTTCCCTTCCCGGCATCCCCGGCATCCCCAGGCGAGGCCCGGGCGTCGCCGGGACCCCGCGCGAGGCAAGCGCTGGCGGCGCGCGGTCTTTACCGGCAGACAAATATCTTCTTTATTTGGCCTTTACGCAAGGCTTTTTCGGTATAGGATTGGTAAATAATGAAAATAGGGATACTAATTTTGTCGGAAACATAGGGGGGGGGAATGCCCGGTTGGTTAAAAACGAAACCTGCTTGGGCTATATCTAATAAAATAGCTATCTTTGCGAAAACCGTTAATGGAAAATAAAAAATGGAAAATCTTCCCTTGATTGAAATAGCCGAGATGAACCAGGAAATTGCCGCGCACGACAGTTTCAAACATGATTTTTCGATTGCCGAACTCGACGGTAGCTCGACGTCGTATGAAAAAGCTCGTCGGGAATACGCCACTCCTATGCGCCTGAACGCTCTGATGATGGTGCTCGCCCTGGGAGGAGAAGCCCAT
The DNA here is from genome assembly GCA_048465615.1 of Tannerellaceae bacterium. Taxonomy (GTDB): domain Bacteria; phylum Bacteroidota; class Bacteroidia; order Bacteroidales; family Tannerellaceae; genus Parabacteroides. The sequence continues at coordinate 89,455 of DBFWLD010000014.1, read as the reverse complement.
ATCTGTATCGATTATATTCCTTATGAAATCAAACCGAATTGTTTTGTAACCATTATGCCCACCCATACCGTGCAGATCATGTCGATGAGCAAGGACTTCAAAGGGTGCATGATGGTTGCCTCGCGCGCTTTTCTCGACGAATGCAATCCGGGGAAAAAAGGCGGATCGATCACCCATTATATGCAAATCCGGAAGAACCCCTGCGTAATGCTCGACGCAGAGGAAACGCGCCACCTGGAATCCTGTTTCCATTTGCTCCGCCAAAAAATCCGGTTGCGCGAACATTTATATCAAAAAGAAGTGCTTCAGAATTCGCTGTTGGGTTTTTTCCTGGAAGTAGCCAATATTTTCGGGCGGAAAATGGATTTGATGGCCTCTACCGCCCTGACGCGCAAAGAAGAACTTTTCGAGCAATTTCTTCAATTGTTGTTCGAACATTGCCGCGAGCAGCATGTCGTCACCTTTTATGCCGAGAAGTTATTTATCACCCCTCAATATTTATCGTTGATCCTGAAGGAACTCACCGGCAAGTCGGCCAATAAGTGGATCGACGACGCGCTGATCGTGGAGGCGAAAATGTTGCTGAAAGCTCCCCAGGCCACGGTGCAGCAGGTGGCCGATACGCTGCATTTTTCCGATCAGTCTACCTTCGGCAAGTTTTTCAAAAAGCATATGGGCGTCTCGCCTATGGAATACCGGAAATCATAACCCCGTTTCCGAGGTGTTTTCCGCATCCACTTCGGGCAGGGTGTTTTTGAACTTATACCAGGCCAGGAGTTCGGCGGCGCCGTAGAAGATGCTGGCTACGCCGAAAACGACGAAGGTATTGGCCGCCGCCGCGAAAGGATAGGTCAGGATGGTGACGCCGGTTATCAGTACGACCAGGGGGATGAGGTAGAATCCCCAGGGCACGAGATTGAGTTTGCGGGCTTGCGTCAGGCCGACGATCTGCTGGATGCCGGCTATCACCAGTAAGCCGCCGAGGATATACATAATTATATTGACGAAAAATTCGGGGGTGATCACCAGCCAGGCTCCGAACAGGATGCTGCCGGCTCCTTCTACCGGAAACATGGGTTTGGATTCCGTTTCGCTTTTGTCGCGGGTGAAGTAATGGAGCACGGAGAAAATGCCAGGCAGGATAAACAAGATGCCGATGGTAATGACCAAGTAGATGATGGCCGTTTCGGGCCATAACACCAGTACGAATCCGAGCAGGATGGCGAAGATGCTTCGCACAAGGATATTGCTGATTCTTTTCATAGGGATTTTTCTATTTTAATCGTTTTTTTTAAATACCACTTAGTATATATAACAACGAAGGTAAGGCAATTTCTTCGCCGGTGCAATAAAATCCCGATTTTTATGGCCGCCGGGCGACTTGCCGTGTTTCCTTTGCGTGGGTTTGGAGAAGGGCTGAGGGAGAATTTCGAAAGGGTTTCCGCCTCCGTTCCGGGCTTGCCGGATAACTGAAAAAATACAATAAGGGTAACTTGGAAAGGCTAGGTTGAATATCTGTTTTTAATAAGCTGACATATAGTGTGTTATTCGAAATGGCGGCAGCCGTCGCAAATCGGATGCCGGTGTAATGGAAAATGGATGCCGATGAAATTTTCATTACACTGCAGTGAAATTTAAATTCCATAGGCATGTATTTTTTTGCCGTAGAAAAAAAATACAATAAGCAGCGAACGGCGCTCAGGGAAAATTGCCCGTTTTTCGTCTTTTGCCCATCAGCCTCTGCGGTAGGAGGGACGATGATTGCCGGAAATCTGGCCGGGGAGGGGAATTTTTTCTTTTCTTACTCTGCCTTGGCCCCGCCATGCTCCGATTCCTGGCGGCGGTAGCGGGAGGGAGTGATTCCCATGATCTTGGTGAAGATCCGGGAGAAATAGGCCGGTTCGTCGAAACCTAGCTTGAGGGCTATTTTGTTTATCTTTAAATCGGTCAGCTCGATATATTGGCAGGCCTTCTGTATCTTCAGCCGGATAAAATAGTTGATGGGCGAAACGCCCGTGTCTTTTTGAAACAACATCGAAAAATGAGAGGGGGAATACCTGAAATAGGCGGCTAGTTGTTCCAGGGTGAGATTCTGTTGAATATTCTCCTGCATATAATGAATTACGCGGGCGGAGAGGGGGTACTCCTTATGGGTGGGAATAGTCAGATGCCTGTATTGCTCCAGATAAATGAAGGAAGCCAGGAACATATACAAACACATGGAAGAATACACCATATATTCCTTGATATAACCCATTGAAAAACAATTGTAAATCTCTTCGAATAAGAGCAAGCGGTCTTGCAGCCGCGAATGGTCGGAGGGCAGGATCAGCCCGGGTACCGGGCGCGAGGGGATAAAACAAGCGCTTTGCTTGCCACGGAAATGCAGGAAATAAATCGTCCACGGGTCTTCGTCGTCGGCTCCGAAGGCATAGGGTACGTGCGAGGGGATAAGAATGTATTGATTTTTTTCGACGGGATAGGTCTTGTCATAAATACGATACCAACCTTTTCCGTCGGTACAATAAATCAGCATGCAATAACCACATCCTTCTTCTTTTTGCACGTAATGGAATTTTACCTTGGGAAAAAATCCGATCTTTCGCACATACAGGTTTCCGATCAGCGGATCGTGGCTATAGTCTGCCAGCAAATTCTCTGGCAGGGAAAGCGTGCGTTCTCCTTTGAATCCTTCTTTGAGTTTGACCATAATTTAGTTTTTCCGATCATTCCAGGGTAAGACCGAGCGGTGCGCAAAGGTAAGGCTTTTTCCGTAAGATGATATAAGTCGATAATTACAAAAGACGTTATTTCCCTTGGCCGAGCTTTTTATTTTTCTTCCCTTATAAATAAAGGAGCCGGGAATAAGGAATTTGGATAGACCGGGAATGTGTGGAAACTTGCGTCTTCCGGATGCTTTCGGATAGAAGGGCCGAGGCGGACGGAGGCGCCAGGAAGCAAGAAGGTTGTAAAGAAGTAAGCCGCAGAAAGCCTCCGGCCTTAAAACAACGGATCATCTGGTTTCTTTTAAATTTCCGGTAATCGTAAGATAGTATAATAAATTCGGAAGAATACCCCTTATTTGATGAAAAGGAACGCCATATCTTTGCAGAAAGATAAAACAATACCGATGAGAAAAAGTAATTATGATAAAACCCCTGCTATCTCTATCGAGGGCAACCTGTGGAAAGGATGGAAAGCTGTCTGCGAAGAACTTCGCGCGGCTTGCCGGCCGGCGGGGGGCAAGGCTTGCCACCTGCTGGCGGTGGAATGCTATCAGGGTGTTTGTCACGAAGAACTGAAAGCGAACCTGGCCGCCTTGGAGCCGGATGCCTTTATAGATACCCGCAGCTTGTTTAAGCCGGCGGAGGTGATAGAGACGATGACCTACCCTTATCTGACCGACGATCGCCTTTTCGGACGCCGTGCCCACTTCGGCTATACGGATTATCTGGATGCGGCGAAAGTAGCGGCTTGTCGTGAATATCTTCGCTCGCTTTCCGGGCTGGCGGTCGTATACGGGCACGGGGCTGCCGTGGTAGTGCAGGAAGCCGATACGCTGGTCTATGCCGATCTGGCGCGTTGGGAAATCCAACTCCGTTCGCGTCGCCGCGAAATCGACGGGCTGGGGGTAGAGAATAAGTCGGAAGCGCCTTCCCTTCATTATAAGAGAGGCTATTTCCTGGACTGGCCTCTTTGCGACGCATTGAAAAAGCAATTACTGCCGAAAGCCGCTTACTGGCTGGATACGCACCGCGCGGGAAATCCCAAGATGATTGCCGGGGAAACCCTACGCCGCGGGTTGGAAAAGACGGCCCGTCGCCCTTTCCGCGTCGTTCCTTTTTTCGATCCGGCTCCCTGGGGAGGCCAGTGGATGAAGGAGGTTTGCGACTTAGACCCCTTGCAGCCCAATTTCGGCTGGTGCTTCGATTGCGTGCCGGAAGAAAACAGCCTTTATTTGAACGTGGGCGGCGAATTGTTCGAAATGCCGGCCAACAACCTGGTTTTTTATCAAACCCGAGCTTTGTTGGGCGCACCCGTCGAAGCCCGTTTCGGTCAGGATTTCCCGATCCGGTTCGATTTTCTGGATACGATGGGGGGAGGCAACCTGAGCTTGCAGGTACATCCCACCACGCAATATATCCGCGACGCCTTCGGCATTTATTATACCCAGGATGAAAGTTACTACCTGTTGGACGCCGAAGAAGGCGCAACCGTCTTCCTCGGGCTGAAAACCGGCGTCCGGCCGGAGGAAATGCTCGCTGCCTTACGCGAATCCCAAGCCACCGGCTGCCCCTTCGATGCCGGTAAGTACGTCAACCGGTGGCCTGCCAAAAAGCACGATCATTATTTGATTCCCGCCGGTACCGTGCATTGTTCGGGTGGGGGGGCTATGGTGCTCGAAATAAGTTCAACACCCAGTATTTTCACGTTCAAATTATGGGATTGGGGGCGGTTAGGGCTGGACGGGCAGCCCCGGCCTATCAACATCGGCCGCGGTTCGCAGGTAATCCAATGGGAACGCCAGACCGATTTCGTACGCCGGGAACTTATCAACCAGGTGGAAATGATTGCGGAAGGCGAAGGGTGGCGGGAAGAAAGAACCGGTTTGCATGCCACCGAATTTATCGAAACCCGCCGGCACTGGTTTACCGGAAAGGTGGAGCACCATACGGGGGGCGGCGTGAACGTGCTGAATGTTATCAAAGGCGACGAACTGGTGGTGGAAAGCCCTGCCGGAGCCTTCGAGCCTTTTATCGTGCATTATGCGGAAACTTTTATTGTTCCTGCCGCCGTAGGCCCTTATACCGTCCGTCCGCACGGTGCTTCCCAAGGCAAATACTGCGGCACCATCAAGGCATATGTGCGCTATTAGGCATATATTCGCTACCGTCCGTATATTGGCTACGAAAAGATATAGATACCATGAATAAAACAAATACGATGGATAAAAACGACGACCGCATCGTCCTGACGCTCGATGCCGGAGGCACGAATCTGGTATTTTCCGCTATCCGGGGCGGCGAAGAAATCGTGCCGCCCGTTACGCTGCCGTCCGCCTCGGGGCATCTGGAAACTTGCCTGAGCCGGCTGGTGCAAGGCTTTACCGAAATTTGCCAGGCCTTGCCCGGGCGACCGGCGGCTATCAGTTTCGCTTTTCCGGGGCCGGCCGATTATGCGGCCGGCATTATCGGCGATCTGCCGAATTTTCCTTGTTTCCGCGGGGGAGTAGCTTTAGGGCCTTTCCTCGAAGACCGGTTCGGCATCCCGGTGTTTATCCACAACGACGGCAACCTGTTTGCCTACGGCGAGGCTTTGACCGGCATGCTGCCCGAAGTGAACCGCCGGCTGGAGAAGGCGGGAAGTATCAAACGGTATAAAAACCTCTTGGGCGTCACCTTGGGGACGGGCTTCGGCGCGGGGGTGGTCGTCGACGGAAAATTGCTCACAGGCGACAACGACGCCGGGGGCGACGTCTGGTGCTTGCCGAATAAGAAATATCCCGGCTATATCGTGGAAGAGAGCGTTAGCATCCGCGCCGTACAACGTGTATATGCCGGGCGTTCGGGAGATACTTCCCGTTTGACGCCGAAGGAAATTTATGAAATAGCCGAAGGCATCCGTCCCGGCCATCGGCAAGCTGCCGTCGGCGCTTTTGCAGAGCTGGGAGAAATGGCCGGCGACGCGATCGCTACGGCCGTTACGCTGGTAGACGGCCTCATCGTGCTCGGAGGGGGGCTAGCCGGCGCCTCCAAATATATTCTTCCCGCGCTGATGAACGAATTGAACGCTGCCACGGGCATGATGGACGGCTGCCGTTTCGGCCGTTTGCAGATGAAAGTGTTCAATCTGGACGATCCGGTCGAGTTCGATCGGTTTGCCAAGGGAGAGGCCGTGAAAATAACCGTTCCCGGTACGAACCGCAAGGTAGACTACGATCCTTTCAAACGTATCGGCCTGGCCGTAAGCCGCCGGGGGGCCAACCGCTCCATTGCGTTGGGGGCTTATTGGTATGCCTTGAACCATTTAGGCTGATGCGGGAAACTGCTCTCCCGGTGGCGGCATTCGGTGGCCGGTATTCGGTGGCCGGTGGCCGGGCACTGGCTTCCGGCGACTGATCAGAAGGGGGTAATTTCCGAAGACTGCCTCCCTGAGACTGACACCCGGAAAATGCCGGCCCCCGGGCTGACACCGGAGAGATTGCCCTTTGGAGCTTGCCGGCGACTGCCGGACAAGGCTTTTTAGTCGGAATTGGAAAATAATAAAAAATAGAAAGAAGATGAAGCATTTCATTTCAGGTCTGTGTATCTTATGCACAGCGGCGTATATCGGCACGCTTTCCGCCCGCACGCCCGAGGGGAAAGCATTACCCCCCGAAGAACTATCACCCTACGTCGAACCGCGCATCGGAACCGCGCATTGCCGTTGGTTTCATTTTACGCCGGGCGCCCTGCCCTTCGGCATGGCTAAGCCGGCCCCGTCTACCAACGGCCATCTGGGAAACCGTTCGGGCTGGGAAGCCACCGGTTACGATTACCGCGATACCACCATCGACGGCTTCCCCTGCCTGCACGAGTTTCAGATAGGCGGCATCGTGTTGATGCCCGCCACGGGAGCTTTGAAAACCGTGCCTGGGCCGGTCAACGATACCACCGGGATCGGCTACCACGCCCGCTTCGACCGCCAAGGCGAAGTGGCGACGGCCGGGTACTATGCCGTCCGGCTGAAAGATTACGATATAAAGGCCGAACTGACGGCTACGCAGCGGGTGGCTTTCCAGCGTTTTACCTTCCCGGCAGGCAGCGATAGCCGTATCCTGTTCGATATAGGCAACCGCCAGGGCGAAAGCGGAGCGATAAAAGATGCCCGCGTGGAATGGACCGCCGACGGGCGGGTGGAAGGTTTTGTCGTCACCGAGCCCGAATACGTGAAAAAATACCAGCCGGGCGCGGTTGTTCCCCTCTATTTCTCGGCCGTCGTAGATAAGGAACCGGTTTCCTGGGGAAGCTTCAACGGGGAAACGGTACGCGCGGATGCCCGGGAAGCGCATGGCGTCGGGGCGGGGCTTTACCTCAACTTTACCACCGCGGAAAACGAAGCGGTGACGGCTAAGATCGGATTATCGTACACTTCCGTCGAGAACGCCCGGTTGAATCTGGAAACGGAAGCGGCCGTCCTGACCTTCGACGAGGCCCGGGAAGCCTCCCGCCGGACTTGGGAGGAATACCTGGGACGCATTCGGGTAGAAACACCTGCCAGGGAGGATAAGGTGAAATTCTATACCGGCCTGTATCACGCTCTTTTGGGCCGCGGGCTGGCCAGCGACGTAAACGGGGCCTATCCCCGCCACGACGGTTCGGTGGGGCAGATTCCGCTGAAAAACGGCCGTCCGGTTCATTCTTTCTACAATACCGATGCCGCCTGGGGCGCGCAATGGAACCTCTCGCAGGTATGGGCCTTGGCTTATCCCGATTATTATGCCGATTATGTCAACAGCCATTTGCTGGTGTACAAAGATGCCGGATGGCTGGCCGACGGCATTGCCAACAGCCGTTTCGTCTCCGGCGTAGGCACCAACCTGCTCAGTACCATCCTGGCCGGCGCTTACCAGTGCGGCATCCGTACTTTCGATGTCGATCTGGCCTATGAAGCCGCCCTGAAAAACGAACTGGAAGGAGAAAACCGCCCGCTGGGAGCCGGCAAGGTAGATACTGGCTATTTTGTAAAGTATGGCTACGTGCCTCACCAGGACGAAGGCGACGGCCCCGACGAAGCTTTTATGTTTTCGGCTTCTCATACCCTGGAATACGCCTATAGCGCCTGGGCTGTCGCGCAATGGGCCCGGCAGTTGGGAAAAACGGCCGATTACGAAAAGCTGACGCGGCTTTCGAAAGGGTGGGAGCGTATTTACGATCCATCCGTCGGCTTTGTCCGTCCTAAGACGAAAGAGGGGAAATTTATCGGCAACTTCGATCCCATGCAGGTATGGCGCGGGTTTCAGGAGGGGAATGCCTGGCAGTATACTTTTTACGTGCCTCACGATGCCGAAGCCTTGGTAGCCAAGGTAGGAGCCGACGAGTTCAACCATCGGCTGGATAGTATATTTACCGTCTCGCAGAAGTTGATTTTCAGCGGAGGAACCGAGGTCGGCGCCTTTGCCGGATTGCAAACCTTATACAATCACGGCAACCAGCCTTGTTTGCATATCTCCTGGTTGTTCCACGAAGCCGGTCGTCCTTCGCTCACGCAAAAATGGGTACGGGCCATCCTGAATGAATTTTACGCTACCGACGGCATTCACGGCTACGGCTACGGCCAGGATGAAGACCAGGGCCAGTTGGGAGCCTGGTATGTGATAGCCTCGCTAGGTCTTTTCGATGTAAAGGGCCTGACCGATCCGCAGCCTTCCTTCGCTTTGGGCAGCCCGCTGTTCGACAAAATCACCGTCCGGTTGCATCCCGGTTACTATCCGGGCAAAGAATTTGTGATCGAAACCAAAGGCAACCGGGGCGAAAACCAATATGTACAACATTACCGCCTCAACGGGCGGCCGCTTGCGGGTACACGGATACCCTTTGCCGCCATAACGGCGGGGGGACGTTTGGAAATGGAGATGGGCAACACACCGAAAGATACGTATTAAACCGATGGCACCTACACGACAAGGACATAATAAAACTCTCTATCCCATCCTGTTCGGCTTTTTCGTGATGGGGTTTGTAGATGTAGTGGGCATAGCCACCAACTACGTGAAAGTGGATTTCTCGCTTTCGGATACGTCGGCCAATCTTATCCCTATGATGGTTTTCCTCTGGTTCGCCCTGTTTTCTATTCCCACCGGCGTGCTGATGGGAAAAGCAGGGCGCAGAAACACGGTAGCTCTGGCCCTGGCCGTTACGGGCGCGGCTATGCTGATTCCGCTTTTCTTTTACGACTTTGGCTGTATTTTGCTGGCGTTTGCTTTGCTGGGCATAGGGAATACGTTGTTGCAGGTTTCGCTCAATCCGATGGTCGCCGCGGTAGTCGCCGCCGGCCGGATAACCAGCGTGCTGACCTTGGGGCAGTTTATCAAAGCGGTTTCCTCCTTCCTCGGCCCCGTGCTGGCAGGGGCGGCAGCTTCTTTCCTGGGCGACTGGAAATGGATATTTGCCGTCTATGCCGCCACTTCGCTCTTGTCTATTCTCTGGCTGCTCGGAGCCATTCCCGCCGAGCAAACCCGGGCCGAGGCGAAAGCCTCTTTTTCCAGCACCCTCGCCCTGTTCAAAGACGGCTATGTCGTCGCTATTTTTCTCGGTATTCTCTTTATCGTAGGTATCGACGTGGGTCTCAATACCACCATTCCCAAACTATTGATGGAAAAAACGGCCATGCCGCTGGAGGAAGCAGGGCTGGGCACGAGCCTTTATTTTGCCGCCCGTACCGGGGGGGCCTTTGCCGGGGCGTTGCTGCTTGCCAGAATACCGGGGGCGCGATTCTTGCAATATAGTATGTGGCTGGCCGTCGTTTCTTTCGTCGGGTTACTGTGGACGGATAGCCCGGCCCTGCTTTTCGGCTTTATCGTCGCGGTGGGGCTGGCCTGCTCGAATGTATTTTCCATCCTTTTCGCCTTGGCGTTGCAACATAACCGGCCGCGGGCCAACGAAATCTCCGCTCTGATGATTATGGGCGTGAGCGGGGGAGCCTTGATCATGCCGCTGATGGGAATGGCCGCCGACGCGTTCGGACAGACGGCCGCCTTGTCGATCCTCTTGGTTTGCCTGCTCTATATCGGCTTATTATCTTATAAATTAAAATGCTTATGAAAACACGTAATGTATGGATTGCAACGGGCTTGGCTTTGCTGGTCGCAGCCTGTTTGCCTTCGCCCGCATCGGCACAGCCCGCGCCGTCATCGTCGCCGGGTATGGAATCCCGCGTTTTGCCGGCGGTCTATAAATCGAAAGACGGCCTGACGCAGAAAGTAGAGATCACTATACGCCATGCCGGACAGCCGGTAATCGCCACGATCCGCCTGGGCGATTTTATGCAAAAAGAGAAACTGGCGGAAGGCGACAACCTGATCACCTTCGAAATACCCCAGGTAAGCCGGGCGGAAGAATGGCCCTTGGTCGTCGTCAAAGGAAAAGTATCCGAAACGGCTACGGTGGCTATACGCCCCGCGCGCCGCTGGCAGATGAATCTGGTGCAACATACCCATACCGACATCGGCTATACCCGCTCGCAGATGGAAATCCTGGCCGAGCATCTCCGCTATATCGATTATGCGCTCGATTATTGCGATGCTACCGACCACTATCCCGACTATGCCAAGTTCCGCTGGACGTGCGAGATAGCCTGGGCCGTAAGCGAATACCTGAAATGCCGCCCCGCCGAGCAGATCGCCCGGCTGAAAAAACGCGTGCAGGAAGGCCGTATCGAACTGGCTGCCATGTATCTGAATTTCGACGAACTGCCCGACGAACAAACTTTGGCCGCTTCCCTTTCTCCCCTCCGGCAATTTCGCGAAGCAGGCATGCACGCCGAAGTGGCGATGCAGAACGATGTGAACGGCATCGGTTGGTGCTTCACCGAATACTTTGCCGACGCCGGCGTGAAATACATTAACATGGGCACACACGGCCACCGCGCCCTGATCTGCTTTGACAAGCCGACCGTATTCTGGTGGGAATCGCCTTCGGGAAAAAAGGTGCTTACCTACCGCGCCGAACATTACAACCAAGGCAACTTCTTCGGCATTCACACCGACGATTTCGAACAATTCGAAGAACGGGTGCTGGCCTACCTCGACCAGATGCAGGCTAAAAACTATCCGTACGATATTGTAGCCGCCCAGCACTCCGGCTATTTTACCGACAACGCGCCGCCTTCTACCAAAAGTTGCGAAATGCTGAAAAAGTGGAATGCCAAATACGAATGGCCCAAGCTGCGTACCGCCGTAGCCAGCGAGTTTTTCAAAGAAGTGGAAACCCGTTATGCCGACCGGATCGCGACCATTCGCGGCGCCTGGCCCGATTGGTGGACCGACGGGTTTGCCTCCGGCGCCCGGGAAGCCGCTATCTCGCGCCTGACGCATACCGACGTGATTGCCGATGAAGGCGGATTGTCTTTTGCCAAGATGATGGGCGCGAAGTTGCCCGACGATTACAACCGGCAGATCGACGACATCAACAAAGCCTTGTTGTTTTACGACGAGCATACCTTCGGCCATAGCGAAAGCGTACGCAATCCCTACGGGCTGGAAACCTGGGAGCAACGTTCGCTCAAACAATCGTACGCCTGGGAAGCTTACCGGCATTCCGGATTGTTGGGCGAAGCCGTGTGGGGTTTATTGCAATCTTTCGTTCCGAAAGCCGATGCACCTTCGGTAGCCGTGTTCAATACCTTGAACTGGAGTTATAGCGGCTTGGCGAAGGCCTATATCGATCATCAGATTTTGCCCCGCGACAAGGCGTTCGAAATTGTAGACGCCGCCGGCAACGTGATTCCCGCCCAGGCTAGCGAAAGCCGCTCCGACGGAACCTATTGGTCGCTCTACGTGAAGGACGTGCCGGCATTGGGCTATGCGCAATATGCTATCCGGGTAAAAGACGCTCCCCGGCCGGCCGGCCCTTCGGCTGCCGTTTTGGAAAAAACGAAGGTGCAAACCCCTTGGTATACCGTCGACTTCAATACCCGCAAAGGAACGATTTCCTCCCTGTTCGACAAAGAAATCGGCCAACCTTTGCTTGCGCCCGGCGCCCCTTGGGAATTCGGAGAATTTATTTATGAAATCATCGACAGCCGCCACCCGATGGAACAATACCGCGCCCCGCAGTTTTTGCGCCGCCGCCCCGAAAAGATGCGTTTCGAACACTATGAAGAAGGAGCCATCTGGGATACCTACCGCTTTCGCGGCGAGACGGCTGCCGGCCGCGAACCCGGCAACCTCGTGGTAGAATACCGCCTCTATAAGGTTGCGAAAAAAATCGAAGTCGTATACCGTCTGCGTAAAAAAGCGGTAACCGATCCTGAAGCCGTTTACGTAGCTTTTCCCTTCGAAGTGGAAGAGGGGAAAATTCATCTGGACGTGCCCGGCGGCACGATCGAGGCCGGAGTAGACCAGATTCCCGGCTCGTCGAACGACTGGTATACCGTGCAGAATTTTGCTACAGCCCGGGGGGCCGGTTTGCAGGTGATGCTGGGAAGCCCCGAGATTCCGTTGATGCAGTTCGGCGCCATCAATACCGGCCGGTATGAAGCGGGAGCCGTCCCCCAATCTACGCAGATATACTCCTGGCCGATGAACAATTATTGGGTAACTAATTTCAATGCCGACCAGATGGGCGAATTTCAGTGGACGTACTTTATCCATTCGGCTGCCGACACTACCATCGAATACGCTACCAAGCGGGCCTGGGAACATCGCATCCCCTTCTTAACCCGCGTATTGCCGGCTGCAACCAACCCCTCGAAGCTCCTTTTGCCGGCCTCCCTTTTCCGGATCGTACCCGATAACCTGCTCTTGGTGGCCATGCGTCCGGTAGAAAACGAAAATGCCGTGATGCTGCAACTTCGCGAGATAGGAGGGAGGAAAGCGCAATTTGCGGTCGCTTCTGATAGCCTGCGATTTACGAAGATTACCGTATGCGATGTGGTAGGTCGGCCCTTGCCCGGCAATCCCTCCCCGGAATTTGTACCCTGGGAAAATAAGTTTATTAAATTATCCTGGTAAGGCTATCCATAAAAAAGGAGAAAGTTCTGTAGGAACTTCCTCCTTTTTATATATGCAAATATATAAATATTTTTCATTTCGAATACATTTTCACTGTTAATTCTCTTTTCTATCCCTTCTTATCCCCTTTTTATCTTCCTTATATTTCAAAGCTTATATAAATAATTATCGCAGTTTCCGCTTCCCCGTAAAGAGGCGAATAGGGTGTGGAACGAGAGTCTTTTCTTGGAGAAAAACTCCCGTTCCAGCCGGGAAATACGATTGTTTCCAGCCTCTTTTTTCCCTATTCGCTCTACTCTTTTCCTTCTTCCGTTTCTACCCGCCCTAATCTTCCGAAATAAAGATGTTCTAAATCATCCGACCGGATCCTCTAGTAGGAAGTTCCTACAGAACTCATGCTAATTTATTGATACATAGGGAAAAACTCATATGCTAATCTCTGCCCTCGTTCAATAAGTAGATATGTGTTGTATTTCGCGGTTTATATACATTCTCATTCCCGGCAAATCTTCTAACCAGCCTCCGGCAGCGCGTCCGGAGGGTATACGGAGCGTGTATTTATCAGCCTCGGCCCACTGCGGAATTCCTCCTTTTTTTCAGGCAAATGAAAAAACAACATCGAACATGAAAAGCGACATAAATAATGTATAACCTAATAAATCAGTGAAGCCTATGAAATTAACCTGAAATCTGTTCCAAACCGGCACATCCGGACACCATGCCGGAAAAAAGCTAAGACAAAATTTATTTACCTAATAAAGTACTAATAAGAAAAAACAAAGTTATGGAAGAAAAAAAACCGAAAATTCTAACCATTACGAGAATTTCAACTACAGCTCTTCTTACTCTTTCCGCTTTTGTCGCATGGGCTCCCGCGGCCCGTGCAGCCGACCAACCTATAGGCGGAAACATATCCGATAACCGATCTGTAGTGCTTCCAATCGCTCAGCAAAACAAATCCGTAAAAGGGGTAATTCTGGATTCCGGCGGCGAACCGATCATCGGCGCCAATGTAGTGGTAAAAGGCACCACCAACGGTACGATTACCGATTTCGACGGCAACTTCACGTTGGAAGTTCCCGCCAACGCCATTCTTCAGGTTTCCTATATCGGCTATTTAACTAAGGACGTTCCCGTAGGAAATCAAACCAACATACAGATAACGCTGTCGGAAGATACCCAAGCCCTCGACGAAGTGGTGGTAGTGGGCTACGGTACGATGCGCAAATCCGACGTCACCGGCTCCATAGCCGTCGCCAAAGGCGAAGAACTTACCAAAAACCAGAGTTTCAGCGCGTTGGAAAACCTGCGCGGAAAAGTATCCGGCGTCAACATCTTCTCCAACTCCAGCCAGCCGGGGGCCTATTCCAACCGTGTGATTATCCGCGGTATGGCTACCATCAACTCTTCTTCCGACCCCTTGTACGTGGTAGACGGCGTGGTGATGGAAAACTTCGATCTGGTGAACCCCAACGACATCGAGTCGATGGAAGTATTGAAAGACGCTTCCGCCGCCGCCATCTACGGCGCGCGGGGAGCCAACGGGGTGATTATGGTGACCACCAAACGCGGCAAGAAAGACGGTGAGGGAACCACCGTCAGCTATCAGGGATCGGTAAGCGTCAGCACGATGGCCCGCAAAATGGATTTGATGAACGCCCGGGAATGGTGCGACGCCTTTATGACCGCCTTGGAAAATGAAAACACCTGGCAGGGCAAAAACTGGTCGCTCGACCGGGCGGAATGGTTTAACGACCGCAACTATTTCGACGCCGACGGCAACCCCTTGTACGATACCGACTGGCAAGACGAATCCACCCGCACGGCCGTTTCCCACAACCACCAGATCAATATCCAGCAGGGAGGCAAAAACTCCTCGGTAGGGGCTTTTCTGAACTTCACCGACCAGCAAGGCATCGTATTGAATACGTTCAACAAACGTATCAATGCCAAAGTAGCTTACGATGCCGACCCGACGCCCTGGTTGTCGACGGCTGTAAACGTAATGGTAAACCACACCTGGGGACAATATACGCCGGAAGACGGGGGCGGGCAGGAAGCGCGCCGCACGATGATCGAAATGGTGCCCTGGCTGCCCGTGAAGGATGCCAACGGAAAATATACCACCAGCACCACGCCTTCGTTGCCCGGGATGGGGTTGGAAGGCATGTCGAACCCGGTCTTCATCCTCAACGAACAACGCCGGATGCGGTACAATACCCAGATTTTCGGAAATGCCGCCCTGACTTTCCACCTGGCCGAAGGACTCGACCTGAAAACGCAGTTCGGCATGGATGCCCACAACATCACCTACCGCGGCTATTCTTCCATCGGCTTGAACAATATTTCCATGCCGAACGGCTGGGCCGAATACGAGAACTGGAACACGCTCTACTGGCAGGAAGAAACCTACCTGACCTACAACAAGGTATTGGGCGATCACCGGATCAACGCCATGGCCGGTTTATCCTGGCAGGAACGTACCTACAGAAGAAACAAAGCCCGTACCGAAGGTTTTTCCGACGACTTCTACGAAGACAATAATATGGCGGTAGGCACCACCCCCTCGTCTCCCGAATCCGAATGGACGCGCTGGGCGATGAACTCTTATTTCCTGCGTTTTGCTTATACCTACAAGGATCGCTATTCGGCTACGGTAACTGCTCGCGTAGACGGATCGTCCAAGTTCGGCGAAAACAACAAATACGCCTTTTTCCCTTCCGCCGGTCTGGCGTGGAACATCTCGCAGGAAGACTTTTTGCGCGATAACGAGGTGATCAGCAATTTGAAACTGCATACCAGCTACGGTCTGACGGGTAACTCCGAAATCGATCCCTACAAATCGTTGGGCAAAGTGGGGGCGGGCACCTATCTGATCAACGGCGTTCGCGCTCCCTATTCTTACCTCAACTCGATGCCCAATCCCGACTTGAAATGGGAAAAAACCGGCCAGTTCGACGTAGGTATCAACCTGGGATTATTCCAGAATCGCTTGAACTTCGACGTGGCTTACTATAATAAGAAAACTACCGATTTGTTGCTCGATTGCCCGGTACCCCACTCCACCGGTTTTTCCACCATCTTCAAGAATATCGGGGCCGTACGCAACCAGGGGCTCGACATCATGGTGAACGGAACACCCGTGCAGGGAGAATTTACCTGGAGCTCTACCGTCAACCTGAACTTCAACAAGAACAAGATTCTGCAACTGGGCGATACCGATGCCGACGTGTATATGTACGACTGGGTAAGCGGCGGCAGCATCTTGCGCGTAGGCGAAAGCATGGGCAGCTTCTACGGACTGGTACGCGAAGGCGTCTATACCAAGGAAGATTACGAAGCCGGCAAATGCGAGAAAACGCAGGTGGGCCGCGCCAAACGTTCGGACGAACGCCAGATCATCGGCAAAGGGTTGCCCGACTGGACGGGTAGCTGGGTAAACAACTTCTCTTACAAAAACTTCGACCTGACGGTGGATATGCAGTTTGTATGGGGCGTGGAAACCTTGCAGCGTTTCTTCCATTCCACCTACGATCGTTTCGGCTTTACCAACGGCTTGTCGGACGTGTTGCACGAGGCTTACAACGGATCGAACCCCCATACGATGGAACAGATGGTCTATATCGCTTCCGACGGCCATGCCGGTCAAGACTCGGCCACCGATTCCCAATGGGTAGCCGACGGTTCGTACCTGCGTTTGAATATGGTACAGTTGGGATATACTTTCGAACCTGGGGTGGTGAAGAAAATCGGCCTGGCCGGTCTGCGCCTCTATGCCAGCGGCAACAACTTATTCCAGATCGTGTCGAAAGACTTCAGGGGCTACGATCCCGAATCTACCTCGGAAACGGGCGGAAAGTTCGGCCAGAACATGACTTTCTTCTCTTATCCGCGGGCGAGAACCTTCACGTTCGGTGTTAATGTAACCTTTTAATTCATCTAATTAGACAGTTTAAATATGAAAAAGATAATAACCATAGCGATAGCCTGTGCCGGCGTAATGAGTTTCGCAGCTTGTAGCGATTTTTTGGATGAAAAGCCTAAATCGACCTTGACTAACGTGGCTTACTACCAAACGCAAGCGCAGGCGGAAGGAAATGTGAACCGTCTCTACCGCAACGGCGCGATGAATTGCTACACCGACTTCGGCAGCGCCTATTTGGCTTCTTTTGCCTCGATCGCGGAAGACCTGACAGGCTATTTTACCAACAGCTACGAAGGCCAGGAGATTATTTGCAAGTACTCGCGCGAGCTTACCCGCCAGCAATACACCATGCAGTTGGCTTCCAAAATGGACGGCGTATGGGATAAATGCTACCAAGGCATCAATGTGGCCAACGGAGCCATCAAGTATATCCCCGGCATTCCGATGGAAGAAGCGGTTGCCAATCGGCTGATAGCCGAAGCCAAGTTCTTCCGGGCCTTCAATTACTTCTATCTGGTAAAGACTTTCGGCGCCGTGCCCTTCTATACCGAGCCGTATGAAGCGGCCGAGGACATGGAATTGCCCCGCACGGAGACCGCTACCATCTATGCTCAGATCGAAAGCGACCTGAAGGACGCGATGAACACGTTGCCGGCCGCCACCTTTGCCGCCAACGGCCATAGGGTAACGAAGTACGCCGCCGCCATGGTTCTGACCGCCGCCTATATGTTTCAGCATAAATATGCCGAGGCAGCCGGAACAGCCAAGGTGGTGATCGATTCTCCGCATAGCCTGACAGCGCACGACGATATGGCCCTGGGAAGCGCTTACAACAAGTTGCGTTCGGTCGACGATCTGGACGAATCGATCTATGCTTACGAATTCAACAACGAAATCAGCAATAGCGGCTGGCTCAGCACCTATGCTTTCGACGGGGGAGCCTCGGCTTCGAACTTGTTCGGTACCTATGCCATTACGCAACGGGTGCACGGCCCGATCGACCGTTTCCTGAACGTGTACGAGAAAAACGATTTGCGTATCCAGCCCAACCAGTTCTTCCATTGGAAGTATACCAATCCGGATACGGGCCAGGAATGGGTATCGGCCGGCAATGTGGCTTGCTGCTGGTATTATTATGACGAAGAAGCGATGCTTTCCACCGGCCGGGGCACGAAAGACTGGAATATCTACCGCTATGCGGAAGCCTTGCTGGATGCAGCCGAAGCTATCGCTCAGTCGAGTGGCGTAACGGCCGAGGCCGCCGGGTATCTGGCTCAGGTAAAGGCCCGCGCCGATATGGACGGAAAAACAGCCGGGGAAATTGCCGCCGGTTTGCAGGCATTGGGGAAAGACGCTTTCATCCAGGCTTGTTGGACGGAACGCCTGCGCGAGCTTCCTCTGGAATTCAAACTATGGGATTTATGTGTCCGCACGGGCATGTTCCCCACCATTTCGGAAACGACGCCGGGGCAGGTAACTTATGTTCCGCTGGTGGGTGCCCGCAATGCTTCGGGAGCTACCTTCAAAGCCTCCGATTTGTTGTGGCCGATTTCGGTGGATGAAATTCAGCGCAATCCGCAATTGACGCAGAATGAGGGCTATTCGGCTCAGTAAGCAGCTACCCGAACGAAATAGTTGTGTGCATATACAGATAGGGAGGGGAGAAGTTTTCTCCCGGTTTAACATGATTAATTGATGGTAAGGAGCCGTCTCTTTCGGGAGGCGGTTCCTTTTTTTACGGCCTCGCGCTCTCCCCGCTTTTCTTTTCTGCGCAAGAAACAAAACGGTTGTGCCGGCATCGGGCAGGAAAAGCTTGCTTGCAAACTAACCGCCCCACCCGGGTGGGCCAAGCGTTTCACCCGGGTGAGCCGATTGCCCCACAAAGGTGGGCCGAGTGAACCACCTGGGTGGGCCGCTTAGTTTTTCGGCAGGGAAGGGGAAAGGCATGCGGAATAAAAGGAAATCGATTTCCATCCGATCGATGTGGCATGCGCGGAATCAGTAGCCGGCAACCAAACTATCCGGCCGGAGCAAGGTGGATGTATCAGACAATTTTTCTTTCCCTTTATCGGTTTAATCCAAGATTTTTGAAGATTGCCAAGTATGACTGCCTAGATGCCTGCGTGATTGGATGACGATAGAAAGCAAGTAGGCACTTCGATCGAAAATACAGGGTTTGTAATAACTTTATTAGTAATCATATTGTTAGTAATAAATATGTTTCTTATTTTTGCATAGTTGATAGTTAAGAATCATGGAGAATAAACCTTTTATATTTGGTGTTGCCACATCGGGCGATAATTTTACAGATCGCGAAAAAGAGACGGTTCATCTGTTGTCGAACTTTCAACATGGCGTGAATACGGTGGTGATTTCACCCCGGCGTTGGGGTAAAACCTCTTTGGTGCAGAAAGTTTGTCGCTTGGCGCAATCCGATAAGTTGAAGGTGGTCTATCTCGACATTTTTTCTTGCCGGAGCGAGCAGGATTTTTATGACGCATTCGCTTCGGCCATTCTCAAGCAAACTTCTTCAAAATGGGAAGAGTGGCTGGAGCATGCCAGATTATTCCTTTCACGTATCACTCCTAAGATCTCATTGGGGCCTGATCCGACGACTGACTTTTCCATATCGCTTGAAATGAATCCCAAAAGCCAGGATATGGACGAAATTCTACAGCTTCCCGAGAAAATCGCTCAACAGAAAGGCTGTAACATCGTGGTTTGTATAGATGAGTTTCAACAGATAGCTGAATTTAAAGATTCCAAAACCTTTCAAAAACGCCTGCGTTCTGTCTGGCAATTGCAGCAATCGGTGTCATATTGTTTATTTGGCAGTAAAAAGCACTTGATGAACGAACTTTTTGAGAAAAAGAGTCTTCCGTTCTATAAGTTCGGCGATGCTATTTATTTGACAAAAATCGGTACGACAGATTGGGTGAATTATATCTGTGGTCGTTTTGAAGCTACAGGCAAATGTATTTCAAAAGAGTTAGCCGAGAAGATCTGTCAGAGGGTTGATAACCATTCTTCATATGTGCAGCAGTTGGCCTGGTTGGTATGGATTCATACGGATAAGATTGCTACGGAACGGGATTTCGAAGCGGCCTATCAGGATATTATCGACCAGAATACACCGCTGTTCGAGAAGCAGACCGAGAGCCTGACGACCTATCAAATGAATTTCTTGCGAGCCATCGTAGACGGAGTTCATAGCGAATTTACCACGCAAGAAATTTTGCGGAAATATCAACTCGGTTCGTCGGCCAATGTCAGCATCGTAAAACGGGCGTTGATAAAGAAAGAACTTATAGAAATCGAGAAACGGCAAGTTATCATTCCCGATCCGGTGATGAAAGTATGGTTGAAAAAGGAATTAGAAAGGTAATATAAATACCGGTTAAGGTTTTGCTCGGACAAGGAATAAAATTCGCTTAGGGAAAAATTGGTTGCCTAAGGCTTGGGCGCATCGGCAACGGCCGGCGGAACGTATATTTCCGCACGGCTTGTATGTAAACCGCCGGAAAAACCTTATATTTGTCATACTAAAAGGGAATAGCTGCCATGAATGATAAATATAATTATAAAACCATTTACACTGCTGTAAAGGAAGATATTCACAGAGGAGTGTATAAAACCGGTACCCTGCTGCCTACAGAGCTTGCTTTGGCGGAGGTGTACGCCGTTTCGCGCCCTACCATCTCCAAAGTATATAATCAGCTTCAACAGGAAGGATATGTAAGGAAGAAGAAAGGGTTGGGCACGCTGGTGCTTTTCAAGGAAAATGTAAGGAAAATGTATACATTCGGCTTGTTGCTGCCCGGGGCCGGCGAGTCGGAAATATTCTCTATCATCAACGACCAGCTTTTAAGACAATCGGAAACGATGCAGTTCAACTGCCTTTGGGAGGGAGCCACCGCCAGCAACGCCAATATCCGGCGCAACCTGATCGAGACGTGTTGCGACAGCTATATCGGGAAAAAGGTAGACGGCATTTTCTTCTCGCCGCTGGAACGCGTGCCGGATGCCGACCGCATCAACCGGACTGTCTGCCGGAAAATACAGGAAGCCGGGATTCCGCTTATCCTGATCGACCGCGATATAGTACCCATCCCCCGGAAAAGCCCGTTCGACGTGGTAAGTCTCGATAATTATAATGCCGGTTGTCTGATGGCCCGGCATTTGCTGGAAGCCGGTTGCCGGCAAGTTCACTTTTTTTACCGCCCCGATTCGGCCTATTCCGTGCGTATCCGTTTTTTGGCTATCAAGGATACCTTGCAGGAAGAGGGCCTGACGTTCGACGAGCATAACGATTTTTGCGGCAATCCCGAGGATTTGGATTTTGTGAAAACCATTCCCGTGGAGAAAGGCCGGACGGGTATCATCTGCGCCAACGATTCCACCGCGGCCGTGCTGATGTCGTCGTTGGAGGCCATCGGGCATAAGATTGCTTCGGATTTGCTGATCTGCGGGTTCGACGATATGAAGTATTCCCAGCATTTGAAGTGTTCGCTCACTTCTTTTATTCAACCTTGCAAAGAGATTGCCAATATCAGCCTGGAATTGATGATGCGAAGAATCGAGCGGAACGACCGCCCGCCGGTTTCCGTTTATCTGAACGGGGAGATTATCGCGCGCGAGTCGACACGGTTTACGGCTTCCGCGCAGTAGGGAAAAGATAAGAGGGTTGCCGGCGGCCCTAAGAGGCCGGTGAACGGAAAGGAGCTATTCCTACAAGGCATCCGTGCAGGTAATTCGAGGCTAAAAAATAAGGGATAACAGGAAAGGATACGCAAATGGAAAATGAAAAAATTTATCAGATGAGTTTCGCCAAGATATATCCTCTTTTGGTGAATAAAGCGGTCAGAAAAGGGCGTACGGCGGAAGAAGTAAACCGTATCATCGGATGGCTGACGGGATACGATAGGGCGGGAATAGAAAAATGTCTGGCATCGGAGATCGGTTATGGAGCTTTTTTTGCTCAGGCGCCCCGGATGAATCCCGATCGGAAAAAGATAACAGGCGTAGTCTGCGGAATAAGGGTGGAAAATATAGAGGAACCTCTTATGCAGGAAATCAGATATTTGGACAAGCTGATCGATGAATTGGCGAAAGGGAAAAGCATGGAAAAAATTTTGCGTAGCTGAGCTGTAGCTTTCCGTTGGCTGTGGCCGTGCAAACGCGCTATTCCGGAAATGCGTCAACTTTTTTTATTCTTTTTCAAAAATGGAAAGCAGGTCAAGAAAGTATAGGTATGCTTGGCCTGCTTTCCTTGTTTGCCCGCTAATCGTTTTCCGCGGCGAAGGCGGGCAGATAACCGGTTCCTACCATGCCGCAGAGGCAAGCTCCGAAAGCCGCCTCTTCCCGACAGGCCGATACCTGCAAGGGGAGCCGGAAATCTTCTTGCAGGATGCGGCCCAACAGCGGATTTTTTTTCAGGCCGTTGCCCGAGCCTACCAACAGGGTTTTGCCGGCCTGCGCCTCGGGAGGCAACAACCGGTAGAAATCGTGCAGTTCCCGGCTCATGCCTTTCAGAAAGCCCAGGACAAGCTGTCCGGGCGTCCAGTTTTGCCGGGATATGCGGGTGATTTTTCCCCGTTTTTCGGGCGAGCGGCGTGTGCCGTCGAACAGGGTTTCCACCTGCAAGTCGTCCGGCCCGTCTGCCTGATAGGGCACCGAGAGCATGGCCCGGTAAAGAGCCTCTTCTTCTATTTTTTTTCCGGTACACAATTCCACCGTTTCGCTGAAGAAATTTTTCAGCAAGGCAAACGAACAGCCGCCGCATAAGGCCGCTCCCACCAGAATGTAACCGCCTCCGGGCAGCGGGCGGGTGTCCAACGAGGGGGCTTCGAGATAGGTGCCCGAATAAACGGAGAGCTGGCTGCTGGTTCCCACGGTAATATGAATGGAATGCGGGATGTCGCGCACGGAACCCAGGAAACTGGCTTGGTTGTCGCCGATGGCGGCATACACCGGGATCGAGCCGAGGTAGCCTGCCAGAGCCGGAGCGGGGGCTATTTCCGGCAGAATCGCCTCGTCGAGGCCTGCCCGCCGCAGGGCTTCTCGGTCGAAAGCCAAGTGTTTTTTATCGAAAAATCCCAGGCTGTCGGCAATCGAATAATCCGTCAGCGGCTGATGCCGGCCGGTAAGCTGCATGGCCACGTAATCCATGATGGTGCAGAGTTTGGCGGTGCCTGGGGGAACGAGGCCGTTCACCTGGTTGTAGAAATGAGTGACCAGGCCGAATCCGGCCGAAAGAGGCAAGCCGGTACGGGCCGATAACCAGCCTGCATAACTTTCCCCGTCCTGATAAGGAAGGCTGCCCCGGGCGTCTTGCCAGGTATACAAGGGGCTGATCGCCCGGCCTTGGGCGTCGACGTAAAGGATGCCGTGCATTTGTCCCGACAGGCCGATTCCCCGGATGCCGGGATGGGTATGCCGGAAGGCTTGTATCAGTTCCCTTACCCGGTCGACGATCAGGGCCGGCTGTTGGGTTTTCTCCCAGCCGTGGGAGGAGGAAAGGCCGCTGTCGTTGGGCCGGGTAAGAGAACTTGTTTTTTTCGACGCGGTGTCGTATACTACGGCGCATAGGGTGCTGGTTCCGATGTCAATTCCCAAAAAACTCATACAGATGGATTCGTTATAGTTTATACTTTAAAAAATCAGCGGCCGGATGCGTGTTTCAGCTTCACTGCCAGAAATAACAAATAAATGGCGCAAACGGTTAATACCATCACCGCCCCGGTCTGGCCTCCCAAGGCGTCGGAAGCCGCTCCCATCAGTACCGGAAAAACAGCGCCCCCGGTAATCCCCATCATCATCAGGCCCGAGATTTCGTTGCTCCGGGAGGGTTTGTACAGCAGGGCGCGGGCGAAAATAAGAGAAAATATATTCGAATTGCCCAGCCCTATCAACGCGATGCACAGGTAGATGGCTGCCAGGCTCCGGCCTAAGTAAAGCCCGGCTACCCCCAGCAGGATAAGGCCGACGCTGGCCGTGAAAAACCGGGCGGCCGCAAACCGGGCCAGCAGGAAGGTGCCGGCCAGGCAGCCGAAGGTGCGCGACAGAAAGTAAATGCTCACCACGTAGCCGGCTTCCGAAAGCGGCAGGTTCGTTCTCTCTTGTACTAATTTCGGGGCGGTGATATTTACACCTACGTCGATGCCTACATGCACCAGAATCCCGATAAAGAGCAGTATCAGCAACCCGTCGCCCAAGAGGCTGAGGCATCTTTTGAAAGAGGCGGGGGCGTTTTTTTCTTCTGTTTCTTCCGTCTCCGCCGGGCCGGCCGCATAGAGATAAATCATCGCGAGCAGTTGCACGAGGGCAAAAGTAGTAAATAATAGCTTCCAATTTCCATAATGGATAACGGCTTGAGCCGCAATCAACGGCGCGACGAACGAAGCGATGGCTTTGACGAATTGGCCCAGGGTGAGGTAGCTGGGCAAACGGTCTTTCCTGACCATCGAGGCCAGCAGGGGGTTGAGGGAAACTTGCATAAGGGTATTGCCGATGCCGAGCAGGGAGAAAACCAGATACAACGCCGGCTCGTTGTAAACGAACAGGGGGAGGGCGAGCCCGGCGAAGGTGACGAGCATGCTGAGCAAGACGGTTTTCTTCCGGCCTATTTTGTTCATCAACAGGCTGGTGGGTACGGAGAAGATGAAAAACCAAAGGAAGACCAGTACCGAAAACGAGTTGGCTGCCATGTCGGAGAGGGCAAAGTCTTGCTTGACGTAGTTGGTCGCGATGCCGGTCAGGTCGACAAAGCCCATGGTGAAAAAGGCCAGCATAACCGGGTAGATGGCGCGCGGGGCGGAGTTGGATGGCAGGGTTGTCATACAGAATGGGGGTGTTTGTGGGGGTGAATAGGAATTTTATATGCAGGCAATCGGGAATTGTATGCCTGCGAACGGGTTCGTAACGAGACTAAACGAAGCGCGCTTAGTCGGGGAAGGGATAGATTCGAATGTCTTTGAACACTACTTTTCCCTGTTTGGCGTACAACCGCAAGGTGTTTCCTTTTTGCTGGGGCAAGCGGTTTACCAAGCAACGGCGGTTGTCGATGCAGACGTCGATGATGTCGTCTTTCAGCCGGATTTCTATTTCGAGGGGTTTGTCCAGATCTTCCACGGCTTCGATGTAGGTGTCTTCTCCTAACCGGACGGCGCGCTGGTTAGGGTGCAGGCTTAATTTATATCCTTCGCCGGCCTTGTCTTCCGCACGTAGAAAGAAACCGTATTCTTGCAGGTTGCCCGAGGGCTCGATCCGCGCCGTAATCCGGCAATTATCCGGCAGGTCGCGGATAAAGGCGAGACCTAGGCTGCCGGGGGCGTCGAGGCAAACGGCTTCGCCCGGCAGCTTGCGGGCGTTTTCGGCCGGTACCGGGGCGAGCGTCAGCGGGGGCAGGGGGGCCGGAGCGGTTTCCGCCGGGAATTTGGTGGCCAGGTCTCCGTTGGGAAGGGGATAGGCTTCGCGTAAGACGATGTTGCCGCCGAAGCGTTCCCGGCCGTAGTCTTTTTCGCCTTCCTTGCTCGGAATCCAGCCGGCCACGATGCGGCGGTTGCCTTTGAACTCGGCGGTTTTGGCTACGTTCACCCATTGTTCCAGCAGGGCTTGCGAGCGGGGATATTCCCAGGGGCCGTAGGGGCTTCTGGATTTTACGTAATAGGTGTCGCCGCCTTGTCCGTAGACGAGGTAGTACCAATCGTTCCACCGGAAATAATCGGGGCATTCGGGCACTTCGCGCTGGCCGGAAAGGAGGGGCTTTTCTACCTGCCAGTTTTTCAGATCGCGGGAGACGAGGTGTACCAGGCAGCCCCGGCCTTCGCGCAGCACGTAGGTATCGGATTCGCTGGAAACGAATAAGTGAAACAGGCCGTTTTCATCGATCACCACTTTCGGGTCGCGAAAGTGGCGGCTGCTGTAGCCGGGGGCTGAGTTGTAGAAGGGATTGGGTTGTTGCTTCGCGAAGGCGAGGCCGTCGGGGCTGACGGCGTAGCTCAGTTGCTCTTTTACCTGGCCGTCGGGAGCCACTAAACGGGTGGCGTAGAAGGCGTAATACTGTTTGCCGTCGAAAGCGACGGAACCGGTACAGATGGATTTCTCCCAGGCTTCGTCGATGCCGATGGCTACAGGATGATGCGTCCATTCTTTCAGGTCGGTAGTGGTGCTGACACACCATTGGTGCGCGCCCAGGCCGTCGAGCGCGGCGTGGTGGCCTTGGTCGAGCAGCCAATACAGGTAGTAGGTGCCGTCGTGGTAAAAGGGAATACAGTCGCCTACGAACAGGTTGTCGCCGGCCGGTTTGAAATACTGGATGTTTCCGGCGGGCTGGGCGGCGGGGTCGTAGGGGATATGCAGTTGGGCGCGGGCAGTCGTAAGACAGGTTGCGGCCAAGGCGAGATAGAGAAATGTCTTTTTCATGGGATGGAATGTTTAGTTGGATGGGACAAGTCGTTATTTGTAAGGGTAATCATATGACCTTCCGTTATGCGGGCGGTTCCCGAGCCGGCAAACAGCTCATAGGAACTGAATACGTCGTCGGGAAAACACAGCGCTGTCAGGGCGATACGGCCGCCGGCGGCAAAAAATTCCGCCGAATGGCGGTCGATCAGAATCTCCCAATCCGTGCGGGAACCTGACGGGCGGTAGACGGCACCCATTTCGGGGCCGGAAGAGGGGGTTGTTCCGGAAGGGAAACTTTCAGAAAAGCGGGTTGCGCTTGTGCCTGCACGAGAGCTGCCGGGGTGGCTTTCGTCGCCCGCGTTTTCTCCGGAATTCCCGGCCTGTAGCCAGGTCTCGCGGGCCGGTCGTTCGATATAAAAATAGCTCAGTTCGTTCCGGTAGCCGAAGGATATGCTTCGGCCGGATTCGGTTTTCAGCCGGATGCCGTAGTCGCGGGCTTTCCAGATGGCTTTGTCGTCGGTGTTGTCGAAGGTCAGACGGAGCATAAAGGGCCGTCCCGGCCAGGGAATCCGGCCTTCTATCCGGTGAGAGTCGGAAAGGGTGGCGGCCGGGATGGCCAGGGTATCCTGCCGGTACTTTTCCAATGCTTTTACGGGAGAGGAAGCTACCAGGTAATGAGGCCCGTCGCGCAGCAGCTTCAACCGGCGGGGAAAGGTCATCTGTCCGCGGATGCCGTTTGCCGGCAACTCGTGGGCGTATTCCCAGTTGTTCATCCAGCCGAGCCAAATACGGCAGGTATCCGGAAGGCCGTTGAAGGTGGAGCCGGCATAATGGTCTTTGCCGTAGTCCAGCCACATTTCTTTGGTTTGGGCGGGGTGGAAAGAAGTACCGTCGAAGTCTCCTGCAAAATAGCGGGTGGCAGGAGAACCGCCGGCCGGGCCGTTTTCCATATCTACCGTCAGTATCCATTTGGTTTCTTTGCCGTCGGCTGTGCGGAGCGGGAAGAAATCGACACCTTCCCAGCGCGACCCGTAGGTAGAGGGGAAGGTGAACTCTGCGGCATGCTTCCATTCTTTTCCATCCGGCGAGGTATAAAACACCGCAGAGGAACCGCAAGCCGCGGTCATCAGCCATTCACCCGAGAGGGGGTTGCGCCTGACGCGGGGGCTCCGGATCGCGCTTTCTTCCGGCGCCGGCAAGACGACGGGAGGGAGCTTGATCCATGTCGCGCCCTTGTCCGTGCTGTAGGCCCGGCCTAAGCTATGTTTCAATTGCGGGTCGGCATAGGTGTAAAAGGCCAAGAAGGGGGCCTGCGCGCCGGTTTTCAGTCCCGAGGTATTGGCCGTATCCGCTATCACGCTTCCCGACCCAAGGGAGCCCTGGCTGTCGGGAGCAAGGGCGGGCGGCAGGATTTCCCAGGCCAGGAGGTCGGCGCTTACGGCGTGTCCCCAATGGATGTTGTCATATAGTTCTCCGGTGGGATTCGTCTGATAGAACAGGTGATAGGTGCCTTCTTCATACAGCAGGGCGGCCGGTTCGCCTGTCCAGCCCGGGCCTCCGGCGAAATGAAAAAGCGCTTTTTGCGGTTCTGCCGGGCCGGTTTTTTCCGTGCAAGCCGGTAGCCCCGCCAGGAGCAGGGCTGTCAGGCCCCATCGAACGATGTCGCCCGCTTTGGCGAGGATCGGCCGGTAGGCGTCGGCCATCGTCCAGCAAGCCGCCGCCCCGGGGAAGGGTGGGGGCGATTGGCAGGAGACCAAGGCTGACGCCGCGGCGAGCAAACTATAAAGAATCGTTTTCATAAGCGAGGGGGGTTACCAGCCGTAATTTTGTTTGTATAATCCTTTTACGTAGCTGATCTGTGTTTGCGGAATGGGGAAATACTCATCGCGGTTTTTGGTAAACTTCGCGTCTTTCAGGTAGGTACGCCGGGTTTTCTCAATCTTGAAATAAGCATTCATGTAGGTGTCGGTTATGCCCCAGCGAACCAGGTCGAAGAACCATTTGCCTTCGGTGGCGAATTCCAGATGACGTTCCCATTGCAGGGCTTTCCAGGCGAAATCTTGGGTCCAGGCCGGGCAGTTTTGGCCGGGGATATAGGGCTGTATGTCGAAACGGCCCGTGGGCGTTCCGTCGGCAAACCGCAAGCGGGCGGTGCTGGAAGCGGCCCGGCGCCGGAGCCGGTTGATCAGGTCGAGGGCTTCCGTCAGGTTGGTATTCAATTGAATCAAGGCTTCCGCGCGCCAGAGCATTACTTCGTCCAGCTTGAGGACATCGTAGTTCAAGCCGCTGCCCATAAAGGGATTGGTCTTCCGGAAACAGTCGCAATCGGGGAGTACCAATAACTTCTGGCTCATGGAATAGCCGTATACTTCCGGCGTGCGCGCCCAGCTTTTTTGCATGATGTAGTTCGGATCGTATTTCCAAGGCATTTCCGGCACGCAGGCGGTATGCAGCAGGCGCGGGTCCATGGGAAGCTTGGCAAAAGCTTCTTTGTTATCCAGGGGTTCTCCTCCGTCGAAGTTTTCGAAATCGGGTACGCCGTTTATCGTTTTGTAATGGTTCATCATATGTACCGATGGCTGGAGGAAGCCGCAGCATCCGTATTCGTCGTTGATGGGGTAGACCAGCCAGGAATTGTTGCGTCCTACCGGAGAGCCGTCGTTGTTGGCGGAGTATTGGATGGCCCAGATGGATTCGGAGTTGTTTTCGTATTCGCACAGGAAGTTTTCGGCCAGGTCGGATACCAGGCTTTTCCCAGAATGGTCGATAATGTCTTTGCAAAGCTCGGCTACTTGGGTAAGCTTGTCGCGGTCGATTCCGATTACGTTATGCTTCTCGTCTTGCTCGTAGGCCGCGAATAGCAGGGCTTTGGCCAGGTAAGCTTGGGCGGCGAACTTGGTGGGACGGCCTACCTCATCTTGTTTCTCGGGTAAAAATTCCACCCCGCACCGGAAGTCGTCGATTAGCTTGGCCCATAATTCCTCGTTATTCAAGGCGTCGTTGCTTACTTTGTCGTATTCGTCGGTAGGCGTGGTTTCGTCGATCCAAGGGAAGAATTTGAAGCAGAGTTTCATATACATGTAAATGTGGCCCCGCAGGAAACGCAGTTCGGCTATGCGCTGGTTGCGTAAGGGGTATTCTTCGGGGGTGAGCGCCTGGGCCCGGCGCAGGGCGTCGTGCACGCGGCCTACTCCTACGTAGTGTACCCACCAAAGGTTGTCCAGATCGCCGGTGGTGGTAGGTTGCAGGTAGGTGAAGGTTTCCCACAAGTTGCGTTCGGCATTGTCGTTGGTGCCCGATCCGCCTTTGTAGGCTTCCCCGCCGCGCACGGAGCCTTCTTCGTAAGGCATGCCGAATTGTTTGTTGTAATGGTTTTGTCCGCAGAAAGAGTAAGCGGCATGGATCATTTGCTCTACTTTGTCGGGGGTATTCAAATCTCCGTCGGAAATGATGCCTTGCGGGTTCTGATCCAGCAGGGAGGTGCAGGCGGTGGAGGCCGAAAGGAGAAGTAGGCTGCCGCCCAGAAGGATATGAAGTGTTTTCATAAGTATGCGTATTTAATTTATATCGGTTAGAAGGTTACGTTTAAAGACATGGTCAGCGAGAAGGGCAGGGGGTAGCCGTTGCCGGGCGTCTCGGGATCGAGGCCGGTGTAGGCGTTGTCTCCCCAGGTTTTTTTCAGCGTGGCGATATTGTCGGCGCGCAGGGCCACGCGGGCTCTTTGAATCCTGAGGGCTTTGACCAGGGCGGAAGAGAGGGAGTAGCCTATTTCGGCATTCCGCAGTTTCAGGTACGATCCGCTTTCTACGTAATAGGTCGACATCCGGCCTTCGTCGTTGTAGTTGTTGATCGACAGGGCCGGGATGGTAGAGCCGGTATTGGCGGGCGTCCACGCGTCGAGCATCCTGGTGCCGTAATTCTCGCCGCTGGTACTCAGGGCGTATATGTCGGTCCAGCTTTTCCAGCCGCTTACGTTCAGGTCTTTGCCGATTACGCCGTTGAAGAAGAGGCTGAAGTCGAAGTTTTTATAGGTCAGTCCTACCGTGATGCCGTATTCCAGGGCCGGATTTTCCACGCCGATCCAGGTGCGGTCTTTATCGTCGATTTTTTCGTTATCGTCCAGGTCTTTGTACCGGATGCGGCCGGGAGCTGCGCCGGGCTGGGTGGGAGCGCTCTTTACTTCCTCGTCCGATTGGAAGAGGCCTTCGGCTACATATCCGAACAGAGAGCTTTTGGCCCGGCCCAGGATGTTCTGATCCTGGCCGTTGCCGGCGAAGTTGTTGATCACGTCGGCGGGTACGTTAACCATGGTTTGTTCGTTGTGCGAGAATACGCCGCTCACGTTCAGACCTACGTCGCCGAAGGTATCCGTATAGTTTACGGTGATTTCAAACCCTTTGTTATCTATATCCGCGCCGTTCAGCCACATGTGGGCTCCTTCGCCCAGGGTGGCTACTGTGCCCGGTTTCATCAGAATATCGCGGGTATATTTCAGGTAATAGTCGAACGAACCGCTCAACTTTCCGTTCAGCAGGGAGAAATCGAGTCCGAAATTATGTTGCGAGGTGGTTTCCCATTTCAGGTCGGGGTTGCTGCGCTGGGTACGGTGAAAACCGGAAAGCAAGGTGCCTCCCTGGCCGGTAAAGTCGTAGGCGGTTCCCCAGTTCCAGTCCCAAAGATCGTTGGCGTCGTACAGCGATTCGTAAAACTGATAGGACGAATAGGCGTCGATGCTGGAATTGCCGTTTTGTCCCCATCCGTACCGGAGTTTCAACTGAGGCAGTACCGAGGTCAGGTTTTCAAAGAAAGCTTCGTTGTGGATCGACCAGCCTAAGGAGAAGGCGGGGAAGGTAGCCCAACGGTTGTTGGAGCCGAATACGGAAGAGGCGTCGCGGCGCAGGGTAACGGAGGCCAAGTAGCGGTTGTCGTAATTATAATTGATTTTTCCGAACCAGGAAATCATCGTGTTCTTGGTGGCCGAGCTTCCGTTTTCTTTCTCGGATTCGCCGGCGTTGAGCCACATATAGTCGTCGTTTTCCAAGGCATAATCGCGACGGCTGCCCCAGTGTTTCTGGTAGGTATGCGTAATGGTTTCCTGCCCGGCCATCACATCGAAAGTATGTTTGTCCACCTCGAACTGATATTGCAAGACGTTGCTGTTGTTGCAGCTCAGATCGAAATAGGATTCCTGATAGACCTTGTTCCGGTCTTCGCTCAGGAAGCCGGATTTATATTTGTAATCCATCGTGCGTTTCCACGAGCCTACGCCGTCTACTCCGAAGGAGGAGCGGAAGGTAAGGCCTTCGATCAGCCGGATTTCGGCATATATGTTTCCGAACAGGCGGAGGTTGTCGTGGTGGTTCTGCTTGTTGTCTTCAATCAGCCGGACGGGGTTCTGGCGGTCGCTCATACCCCCGATAGGGCCTCCCCAGCCTTCGCCGTCGGCGGTGTGTACCGGTACGATCGACATCAGCGATTTGCAACCGCCCAGATTGTCCTGGCCGATATTGTCGCTTTCCCTCCACTTGGAAACGGTAAAGTTCTCGCCTATTTTCACATGGCCGTTCAGGAAGGTGAAATCGGAGTTGACGCGGCCGTTGAAACGCCGGAAGAAACTTCCGTCGATGGTTCCTTTGTTGTCGTAATAATCGGCGGCGAAAACCGCATGAGAGGTTTCCGTGCCGGTAGAGAGGGTGAGGCTGTATTGCTGGACCTGCCCGGTGCGCAGGATTTCTTTCTGCCAGTCGGTATCGGCCGATTTCATCGTCCGGGCCTCGTCCAGATATTCTTTCCAGCTTACCTGGTCTAACACCCAGTTGCCGTCGGCGTCGCGATGATCCTGGTATTGGTACAAACCGCCGATGCCTACGGTATTGGGGTCGGCGTCGGGGTTGTCGTTTTTGATGGCCCAGTATTGGGCGATGCCGCGCTGGCGGGTATTCATCAGTTCGTAGGGCTTTTTTTTGCTGACATAGGTATAGGAGGCGTTGAAATCGACCGTCGTGCCTTTTTTACCTTTCCGGGTGGTGATGATGATCACGCCGTTGGCCGCACGCGAACCGTAGATAGAGGCGGAAGAGGCGTCTTTAAGGATTTGCATCGACTCGATGTCCATCGAAGCCAGTTCGGCCATCGAGCGGGTAGTGGGCGTGCCGTCGATGATGTAGAGAGGATCGTTATTGTTGAGCGTGCCCTCCCCGCGGATGCGGATGGTGGCGTTGGGAGCGGGCGAGCCGTTGGTGGAAACCGACATGCCGGCTACTTTGCCCTGGGCCGCTTTCATGGCGCTTCCGTACGATCCGGCTTTCAACTGATCGACTTTTACCACCGAAACCGAACCGGTCAGATCGGCTTTTTTCTGCGAGGTATAGCCCGTTACCACCACTTCTTCCAGTTTCAGGGCGTCTTCTTCCAAACGAATGGTCTTTCCGCCGGCTTGGGCCGCGGGGCAAGTCACGCTTTCGTACCCGATGTAGCTGAATTCGAGTACGCCGTTTTCTTCTACTTTCAGGGAATAGTTGCCGTCGATGTCGGTGATGGTGCCGTTGGCGGGATTGCGTTTCTCCACGACGGTAGCTCCTGCTACGGGTTCTCCGGCTTTATCTACCACACGTCCGCCGACGGTAATTTGCTTTTGTTGCTGGACGACGGGCAAAGCTGCCGCAGGCAGGGCGGCATAGGCTGCGGGAGGTTGTATTCCCCACAGGCAGCCTATCAGTGCATAATAGTACAGTGATTTTTTTGTTTTCATAAAGTTCCTGTATTTGAAGGTTAATCAGATTTAAGTCCAGTCTTGTAATTATCCTGAGCGGTATCGGGATTTTCTATCGCCGTATGCCGCAAATATACAATTCATTTTACAAAAACAAAACAAATAAGCTATATTTTTAATGACAAAATGAAAGCTTATTGTTTGCATATTTGATAAATATTGATCGTTGAAAAGTGAGAAAAGAGCGATCTGTACCAGGAAAAGTAAAAAAAGCTTCTATTTTTCTTACATTATTATCTTTTGATTGTAGGCTGTTGTAGCCGATAGGAGATGAGGTGAAAGTTGTAAAATTACATAGGTGACCAAATTCTAACATATATGTTAAGGATAAGGTGTAGCGAATAAATAAAAAAACATTTCTCCGGAAAAAAAATCCCGTATGGATAATCCCACCCGGCGACGAGGTTGGGGGGATAGGCCATACGGGAAGAGGTAAAAGGAGGCTCGACGAGACTTATTCGCGTAACGGCGCGATCCGGATATTCCGGAGGCTGACTCCTTCCGTCCGGAAATGTAAGCGTCGGGCGGTAAGTTCCGGGCGATAAGTAAGCATCGTCCGCTGCCCGGCTATTTCGGCGTCGATCAGCGAACCGCCGAATTTGTCGGAGGAACGAACGACCATGCGCACGGTAACCGGCCGGTTGGTATCGATGCCGTTTTCGATGGCGTAGTCGCGGGCGGCATGCGGCTCGCCTCCTTCACGCAATGTCTTTTCTTCCGCGGCATATCCGGCGAGCGATCCGGCGGCGAATTGAGCGCGGGCTTTGTCGAGTCGTAATTGCCATTCGCAGGCTTCTTTCTCGCCTTGCTCCGGTAAAAACACAACGCCGAGTTTGCCCTTGCCCGGACGGTCCGGGCAGACGTCGAAAGTGAGCAGGAAGGAAGGATCGGATACGGAGACGGGTTCTTTGCCGGCAGGTTGCACGGCTAGTTGCACGGGTGTGCCGGTAGCGGGGGTAAGTTCGTCCATCCATTTGGTTCCGATGCGGCCGTCGGGATATTGAATGAGTTCGTGAATAACCAGCGGGCCGCCCCATTGCTGCATTTTCAGCCATCCGGCCATCAGGAAGCGGCCGCCGGGTATTTCCGTGACGGCGGGAACCGACAGACCGTTGTAAAAGTCGGCGCCTTCGGCTACCACGTCCTGATAAGCTTCGTCGCCTTCATCGGCCGGTTTCGACCACAGCCGGCTGAAACCGCCGATAATATAGTCGTAGCCTCCCCAACGGAAAAAGAAAGTGCAATCGCCTCCCAAGGGAAAACCGGCGTTCAGGCATTTCCATCCGCCGCCTACCGAATCGGCCCCCCAGGTTCCTTTGGCTCCGTAGTTGGCCAGCATTTTCAGGCGTCCTTCCGGATCGGTGTAAATACTGGGATTTTCGCAGGGATGATAAAGGATATGGGTCTTTTTGAAATTCGTCACTCCGTCGGCGCTGATCGAGTAGGTGGAACCGGCCGGAATAAGCCCCGGCATGGTGTCGTAGTTGAAAGAGCCGGTGTGGCCGTGCTCATTCAGATAATCCCACTGCAAGGGGAGGGTTGTTTTTTCTTTCGGATACATACGGGTGGTATGCAGTCCGTAGCTGATACATAATCGGCCCTCATACAGAAAGGGGGTGCCGGTTCCCAGGGTTTCCCATTGATGTTCGATAGGAGTAGCCGGTTCGTGTTCGACCCAAGTCGTGAAATCGGTCGTAGAAAGGTGCTCGAAATAATGGCCGCCTTTTCCGAATTTGCTGGCATGGCCCCGGCGGTCGAACAGATAAAATACATGGTAGCGGTTATTGTGGTAGAAGCTGACCACGTCGCCTACCCAGGCATTCGGATAATCAGGCGTCCAGTATTGGACGGAAGGAGCGGGTTGCGGCCGGGGCGCTGCCATGCGTTCGGGTCGAAGAGCCGGTTCGTAAAAGACAGCTTCCGACACATAGGCTGGATTCAGCTTCCACGATTTCATGCGTCCGACCGAGGGATAACCCAGCGGAAAATCGTTGTCGTAGAGCCGATCGTCTACGTACAAACTCCATTCTACGCCTGAAAACCGCAGGATAACCGTGTGTTTTCCTTCCGGCTTGTCTAATATGGCCAAGGGAATGCCGACGATCATGTCCTGAAAGACACCGGGTTCTGCGGGCGATTCCAAAGACAAAGCGGCTTCGAGGACAGGCACCGCCCCGTCAGGCATTTTATGAGCCGGATAGTTCTGGTTTTTCCGGTCTTTGGCATCGTGTGGCCGCAAGCCGACATGCAGTACCCCGGGTATTTCGAGTAGAGTTTGTGTTTTCCCGACCGCTTTTAAATCGGCTGTAAACCGGATGGTGAAACCTTTCGTCAGGTCGCCGGGCAGGGAAAGGGAGGCTTCGGGCGTGGCCGGGCCCAGCTGGCTTTGCCCGGGATAAGAAAGGGGGAAACGCCAGTAAGGGCTTAATAAGGCAACTTTCCCTGCTTCGGAGCCGTAAGCGTCGCGTTGCCCTGCGAAAAGGGCTGGCGCTGTACAGCTTAACAGAAGCAAAAGGGCAAATGTCTTTTTCATGGTGGTATTTTTTAGGGGTTTATATGTAAAGGTATGTTTTGTCTCCTCCGACAGTGAGGCAAATATAAGAATTTTAATTTATATGCAAATTTTGCAGCAAGATATTTTGAAACATATGAAACTTTTTTCTTATCATATAGGATAATAAAAGAAGAAGAAATGACAATAACCTTCATAGGAAGTTTTTCTTTTTTTGAGGGAGGGAGGGGCATCGCCTTTTTACGGTTTCAGTATCCGGTACGGTTTTTTTATCGGTGGGGACTGAAGAATAGGTACGTCGGATTTGGTGGTAAATTTTCGTCGGTTCCTGTAAAAAAAGGATCAACCCGGAAAGTTGTGGAGCTAAGCATTCCTATTGTTGAGCGTGCACAAAAAGTAAGCTAGGACATATTAGCGTGGTGAAGTTATTATAAAAACTATTGTTATCGGCCATCCCCACAGAAAGCGGAGCTTTCTATTAAGGCCCTAAGCGAAAGGGCGTAAAGCGTAGGGTGAAGTCTGAGCGGTTCGGAGCCGTCCTTGTCTCGGGCGCAGCGAGTTTGGACGGTGACAGCTCAGACTTTGCCCGGAGTAGCCCTTGAGGTTCAGGCCTTGATCTTTTGTTACTTTTGGACGGGGCCAAAAGTAAAAGAAAAAGGCGGCAACGCCGCCTCATCCATTTTGTGAGCTCCACAACTTTTCGGGGTGATCCAAAAAAACAGGTTGAAATAGCCATAGGAAAAAATGGAGAGAATAAAAAAAAGGCAGCTACTTTCCATGTAACTGCCTGATTATCGAATGAGCGGTAAATGGGGTTCGAACCCACGACCCTTAGCTTGGGAAGCTAATGCTCTACCAACTGAGCTACTACCGCGTTGAACGATGCAAAAGTAGAAAAATATTTGTTTTTTCACTAACTTTGGCCCGGAAAATTTTAAAAAATAATGGGAATGGAAAAGCTTACGCTGGTAAAGGTGGGTGGAAAAATTGTGGAGGAAGAGGAAACTCTTCGCGCTTTATTGCACGATTTTTCTCAGATAGAAGGATTTAAAGTGCTGGTGCACGGCGGGGGGCGCTCGGCTACCCGGCTGGCTGCCCAACTGGGAATAGAAAGCAAAATGGTGGCCGGGCGGCGGATTACCGATGCGGAAACCTTGAAAGTGGTTACGATGGTATACGGGGGCTTGGTTAATAAAACGATTGTTGCCGGCTTGCAGGCTCAGGGGGTAAACGCGCTGGGGCTGACGGGAGCCGATATGAATCTGATGCGCTCCGATAAACGGCCGGTAGCTGAGGTGGATTATGGCTTTGTGGGCGATGTGAAGGAGGTGAATGCCGATTTGCTGGCCTCCTTGATTCATCAAGGCATCGTGCCTGTACTGGCTCCGCTGACTCATGATAAACAGGGGCATTTGCTCAATACCAATGCCGATACCATTGCGGGGGAGGCGGCCAAAGCCTTGGCCCGGCATTTCGACGTAACGCTGATGTTTTGTTTTGAAAAGAAAGGAGTGCTGCGCGACGAAAACGACGACGAAAGCGTGATACCGGAAATCGACCGGGTAGCTTTCCGGCAATTGGTAGCGGAAGGGATTGTGCAGGGCGGCATGATTCCCAAACTGGAAAATGCTTATCAGGCCATCGATGCCGGGGTTAACGAGGTGATTATTACACAGGCTTCCGAAATCCATAAGGGAAGCGGCACACGAGTTTTTTGATAAAGATGTCGGCAGACGAATCGCTGTCGCGATAGGGAGGCGGCCCGGTTTTGCCGATTGCATACAACTGTTTTTTTTAGATAGAAAGAAAATATCAAGGTTTTTTGAGGGAAAGATTTTCCTTAAAAAACCTTGATTTTATATAGACCGATGCCTCTGCCAACTATACGTTTCCGGGGGGCCCTATTTAAATAGGTAAAGGATGTGTTAGAAAGTTTCTCTTTTTCTCTACCTTCTTTTTATCTCAGGTTTCTGATTTTTACATTGCGAAACCATATCGTGGCGTTCCCGTGTTTTCCCTGCAAGCCGATATATCCTTTGGTAGGCAGCTCGGCAAACGGTTTGGGTAGCCAACTGGGAATTTGGCTGCCGTCGGGATTGATGCTGCCGGAAGTCCACTTGCTCATATCCATCTCGGTTATTTTCTTTCCGTTCAGAATTACCAGGATATGTTGCCCCTCGCACCGGATACGCATATGGTTCCACTGGCCCGGTTTTTTCACCACCTTGTCCTGGCGCGGCCCTAAATGGCCGTAGATCGCGCCGCATTTTTCAAACGCTTTGCCGTTGCTCCACGGTTCGTAATGATCGTCGGCTATCTGAATTTCCACCGAATTGGGAATCCAGTCGTGGGTGTCGGTACAGTAGACGACAACGCCGCTGTTGGTTCCATTGTCAGTCTTGAAATCCAGATCGAGTTCGAAATTCTCATACATGGTTTTCGTCCAGATCGATTCGTCTTTTTCGGCTGAAAGCACGCCATCCGTTTCTTTCCATACATCGGGATTATACTGCGCGTCCGACAACCCGGCACCGAAAAGAAGTTTCCATTCGTTTTTATCGGCGGCAAATAAAGGAGAAAGGCCTGCAACAGTCCAAAGCGCGGCCAGAGTAAGAAGAAAGTGTTTCATGTGTTTTGCTTTTAAGTGAGATTAGGTAGCCAAATATATTCATTCCCGGCCATACGACAGAAGCGGCGGATGATAAAATTATTTAATGCTTGCTGGAATCGTTGCGATCTATAGTTTCCGA
This sequence comes from Tannerellaceae bacterium, assembly GCA_048465615.1. Classification (GTDB taxonomy): domain Bacteria; phylum Bacteroidota; class Bacteroidia; order Bacteroidales; family Tannerellaceae; genus Parabacteroides. Next base: position 51,379 of record DBFWLD010000014.1, on the reverse strand, counting down.
AGAACTAATTCATCTTTTCTCGCTCAAAGCGTCTCATCGGGTAAAAAAACAGGTAAAAGATACAGCTTGAAAATGCTAATTTTACAAATAGTATACAAATATTACCAATTCGTTTTTGCAAATATATGGAATATTATTTAACAAAAACAACAATCAGAAAGGTTTTTTGTGATCAAAAAGATTCTTTTCGGTTCAAATTATTTGCAAAAGCAATGGTAGAAGATAAAAAAGAAGCTCCGGCTACTATTATTTTAATATATATTTAACCTGAAACTTTATAAAATCTTAGTCAGATTTTGTTAAAACACACATAATTCCCCTAATTAGAAAGCATTCTGTCAATTTAGCCCCTTCAAGTAATTTTACCAAGCCGGCCACTGCATTTAAAGGCTATCCGAATCGACTTTTTAATCCTCGATCCTCTCTGTGCCTCACCCGAGGCCGGCAATTCGCCCGCTATCTGCCTGCCCGGTGGGGAAAACGGTACGTAAGCTTTAAGGGGGGAGAAGTATATAAAAGAAGGAAAACGAAAAGAGAGAGTTCTTCGGAAACTAAGGTAAGTATAAACAAAAAGTGATGGTTTACTATATTAATTGTTAAACAAAAAGTGTGTCTATGAAAAGGTTGACTTATTTTTTTATATGCTTGTTCATAAGCATAGGAGTCGCAACAGCACAAACGATAAAAGTCTCGGGAACAGTTACTTCCGCAGAAGATCAACTGCCCGTTATCGGTGCTGCCATTGTAGTAAAAGGTACTACGATAGGAACTGTTTCCGACTTTGAAGGTAAATTCACGTTGGATGTGCCTTCGGATGCCAAAACAATCTTCGTATCGTACGTAGGGCTGAAAACCAAAGAATTGCCCGTAGCTCCGGTGATGAACGTCATACTGGACTCCGATTCCAAAGCGCTCGACGAAGTAGTCGTCACCGCTATGGGTATCTCCCGCGAAAAGAAATCCTTAGGGTATGCCGTACAGGAAGTGAAATCAGACGAACTGACCAAAGCCGGCCAGTTGAACGTGTCTTCCGCCCTGGCGGGAAAAGTAGCCGGCGTACAGGTGAACTCGGCCGGGGGCCAGGTAGGTGCCTCCCAACGTATCGTTATCCGCGGCAACTCTTCGCTCGGCAACAACGAACCGCTGATCGTGGTAGACGGTGTGCCCGTTTCCAACGACCAGTATAAAACCGATGAAAATATCGACTACGGTTCCGGTCTGAACGATATTAACCCCGACGACATCGAATCGATCTCGGTGCTGAAAGGCGGATCTGCCGCTCTGTACGGGATGCGCGCCGGCAACGGGGTTATCCTGATTACCACCAAATCCGGCAAATCCGGCAAAAAAGGTGTTTCCGTCCAGTATGACGGCAACTTTACGGTCGACCAGGTGTATAATTTGCCTAAAATGCAGAACAAATACGGCCAGGGATACGAAGGTAGCGAATACGATTACGCGGTTCGCCAGTCGCAGGGATTCACCGGCTCCTATCAGGACTTTGCAAGCAAATACGGATTTGCCTATGGCGGCGTGAACGGCGGAGCCGACGAAAGCTGGGGTCCGCGTCTGGACGTAGGCTTGATGCTGCCGCAGGTAAACAGCCCGATCGTGAACGGCGTGCGTCAGGCTACGCCCTGGGTATCTCACCCCAACAATATTAAAGATTTCTTCGAATTGGGACATTCGATGAATCATAATATCTCGCTCACCAACCAAACGGATAAGGCTACTACCCGCGCTTCGATCGCTTACCGCGACCAGAAGGGAACAATCCCCAATACCGACCAGAAACGCTATTCGGCCCAGTTGAATACGAAAATGACGCTGAATAAATATATCGATTACGATCTGTCGATGAACTACACCCGTACCGAAAGCGACAACCTGCCCCAGACCGGTTATGAAGCGGGCAACGTAATGCAATCGCTTATGGAATGGTTCGGCCGTCAGGTAGATATGAAAGATCTCAAGGATCATTGGCAGGATATAGATCCCACTACGGGCAATCCTTATAGCTGGAACCCCGGTTATCATCAGAACCCGTACTATACGGTAAATAAGAATACGAACGCCTATCAGCGTAACCGCGTCTTCGGTAAGACTTCGCTCTACTACAGTCCGTTTGAATTCCTCAAGTTCGAAGGCCGGCTGGGTTATGACTATTTCGATACCCAGGCCAACCAGAACGTAGCTTACAATACCGACCATCCCGACGGCCGTTTCCGTCAATACAACCAGAAACAAACCGAATTGAACGCCGACTTCCTGGCCTATTTCAATAAGTCGTTTGCCGATTTCTCGGTCAATATCCTGGCCGGCGCCAATTACCGCGATTACAACTGGCAAATGGCGATGGTAGGCGCCAATATGCTGACGGTTCCCGAATTATATACGGTAGCCAACGCCAAAGGTAGCGTTCAGGCTCAACAAGACCACCAACATATCCGCTCCAACAGTATCTACGCTTCCGGTTCGTTCGGCTACAAGAGCATGGCCTATATCGACATCAGTGTCCGCAACGACTGGAGTTCGACCATTGCCGATCCCTTCTTCTACCCCTCGTTCAGCGCAAGCTGGATTCCGACGGCTACTTTCGAAGGTTTGCAATCCGATTACTTCAATTTCCTGAAAATCCGCGGCGGTTGGGCCAAGATCGGTAATGCTACCGAAGCCTATAAATCGGGTGCCTATTACGAAGCTGTTTCCAATACGATCTTCGGCAACTCCCAGTTCCTCACTCCCCGCGTTTATCCCCCGACGGGTTTGAAACCGGAATCGGTGAAAACGGGCGAAGTGGGCATTGAAGCGCAGTTCTTCAATCACCGTTTAGGCATCGACCTGGCCTATTATAACAAGGTTACTTCCGACCAGATTATGGAAGTAGCTACCTCGAAAGCCACCGGTTACAACAAGATGTTGATCAACGCCGGCAAGATTAAAAACCAAGGTTGGGAATTGCAACTCACCGGAACGGTGATCGATCTGAAAGACTGGCGTTGGGATCTGACGCTCAACTGGTCGAAAGACAAGAGCAAAATCGTGGAACTCTATACCGACCCCGTTACCGGGCAATCGCTTACCGAATATACCATCGGTTCGGAATGGAGTACCTATCTGTATGCCAAACCGGGTGAATCCTGGGGTTCGATCTACGGTACCGGTATGATTACCAACGATAAAGGAGAATATATCATCGGCGAAAACGGACTTCCGAAAACCGAAAACAAAAAACTGGGCAGCGTATCGCCCGACTGGCTGGCCGGTCTGAGAAGCGAACTCTCCTGGAAAGACCTTTCGTTCGGTTTCTTGCTCGATTTCCGCAAAGGCGGCGACGTGTTCTCGGTAACGCAGATGTTCGGCTCGTATTGCGGGGTGCTCGATTATACGGCTGAAGGCGATTTGCGCGAACGCCCCATCATAGTAGGACAGGATGTACTGGCCGATATGGGTACGTTTGTGAAAGAAGACGGCTCGCGAAACGATATAGGCATCAGCGCGATGGATTTCTTCTATTCGTATTACCTGAGCAACCGGCAGTTGAACGTATTCGATGGTTCGTATCTGAAATTGCGCGAAATGCACATCACTTACACCTTCCCCAAACGGTTGATGGAAAAAACGAAATTTATCAAGTCGGCCAATGTTTCGCTTATCGGTAACAACCTGGCCATCCTTTGGGTACACTCTTCCAACAAAGCCCATATCGATCCGGAATCGAGCACGGGTAGTAAAAATGAAGACGTAGGGCTGGAATCGGGCGGTTATATGCCCTCCCGCAGCTTCGGTTTGAAAGTAGGTCTTGTATTTTAACTTCAAAAACAGTAAAGTCGTATGAAAAAATATTTGATAAAATTATCCGCTATCGCCTCGCTGGCCGGGGTGTTGCTGACAACCGGATGTACCGATTCGTTCGACCGGGTAAATACCGACCCCGATAATACGAGCGAACCCCCGTTGACCAACGTGCTGACTTATTCCATCCGTTATGCCTCCGACGTATTGTTCGACCCCTGGAACGATATGAATGAACCCAGTACCTATGGCGGACAATTGACGAAGATTCAGTATATCGACGAATCGCGGTACGAGTTCCGTCCCGGATCGGTAGAGAACAAATGGTATTATATATACCTGACTTATAATAATATTAAATCCGTAGAACGGCGCGCGGCCGAAGAAGGATTGGTGAATATGGAAAGCGTAGCCAAGGTATGGGGAACCATGCTGATGCAGATGGCCACCGATACTTGGCGCGACGTGCCTTATACCGATGCGGTGCGGATGGACGAAGGCGTCTTGTTGCCCGCATATGATAAGCAGGAAACCATCTATCCCGCCATGCTCGACGTACTGGCTTCAGCCGCCGAAGGATTTGCTTCGGGCGCGACCGACGAATTAGGCGCCGGCGACATCCTTTTCAGCGGAAATGTGGAGAAATGGCAACGGTATTGCAACTCCATGCGTTTGCGCTTGGCCATGCGTATTTCGGCCGTCGAACCGGGCAAAGCCAAAGAAACGGTAGAACAGATCATGGGCAATCCGGCCAAATATCCCGTGCTCGAACAGAATTCCGGCAATGCCTTCTTCTTCTGGCCCGGCGAGGCTCCTTACATCGAACCGTGGGCCGACGATTCCCGTACCCGCGACGACCATGCGGTAAGCGACGTGATGATCAATTTGCTCAAATCGCTCGACGACCCCCGCCTTCCGGTCTATGCCCACCCGGGTTCCGACGGCGAATACCGGGGCGGTATTATCGGCGCCAAGAGCGTAGAACCCGATTTGAGCCTGATTTCGCGTATCGGCGCCCGCTTCCGCGACGACTATAAAGGATTTACGCCCTATCTGCGCGCGGCCGAAACCTATTTCCACCTGGCGGAAGCCTCCAAACTGGGATGGAATACGGGCATGACGGCTAAAGACGCCTACGAAAAAGCCGTGACGCTTTCCTTGCAGGAAAACGGCATTGAAGATGCCTCCGAATATCTGGCCGGCAAAGCCAAATTCAACGATACCTTCGAACAGATCTACGAACAGGAATGGATCGCTCTGTTCAAGCAAGGAATGGAAGCCTGGTCGCTTTATCGCCGCACCGGCATTCCGACAACCAACTATTTTGCTCCGGGTTCCAGCTACGTGGGACATAACGTGCCTCCCTTCCGTTATCCCTATCCGGGCAACGAAAGCAGCCTGAACGGGGCCAACCTGAGCCCGTTCCAAGCCGAAGTGGTAGACGACTTCTGGGGCAAACAAATGTGGTGGGATCAACGTACAGGCGTTAAATAGCTAATTTACACTACCAAAGTTATAGACATACCAAGCCTGTATTCTATAGAGGGGCCGCTCGGGAGAGTGGCCCCTTTTCTGTGCCGTGCTATGCCGTTCCTGCGCCATTCGGTGAGTTCCTGTGAAATTCCTTGCGATTTCAGAATCTCCTGCGCGATTCTCTGCCGGATTTTACGGGATTCTGGCAGTTTCCGTGGGTTTCTCCCGGCAAGCTGGCGGATTTATAAATAAACCCTTACCTTTGTACCACCGAACGTTGAGACATGCAGAAAAAAGAAATCATGGAAACGAAAGAAACCATCGTACAAATAAAAGGAGCCGTAACCCGCTTGCCGGAGCTCCGGTTTGTCCGCCCGGTAGACTGGACGATCGAAGCGGGCCAACAATGGGCCGTCATCGGCCCCAACGGAGCCGGAAAAACCCTGCTGGCCGACCTCTTGCAACAGAAATTCGCCCTGAAAGAAGGAGAGATACTTTTCGGTTCGGGCGGCCGCCCCGGCGAATGGGTAAAAAGCATTGCCTTTAAAGACATTTATTCCTTGGCCGATTGCAAGAACGCCTATTACCAGCAACGCTGGCATTCCACCGAAACCGACGAAATGCCTACCGTAGCCGACCTTTTGCAACCCTATGCCGGCACCCCCGAGCTCCGACAAATCATGTCGCTTTTCAACCTACACGAATTCGGCCCTAAAAAGTTGATTTTTCTTTCCAGCGGTGAATTGAGAAAATTCCTGATTGCGCGTACCCTCCTGGCCCGTCCGCGGCTTTTGATACTCGACAATCCTTTTATCGGGCTCGACGCCCCGTCGCGGCAGCTTCTGGTGGAGATGCTCCAGGCGATGACCCGGCTTAAAAACGTACAGATCGTTCTCTTGCTTTCCAATCCCGCCGACATACCGTCCATGATCACCCATGTGCTTCCGCTGGCCGGCCGCCGGCTGTATCCGGTGCATGGCCGGGAAGGCCGGGAAGAATTTTTAGCCGATAAAACCCTTATCGGCCGGCTTTTCCCTTGGGAAACGACAGAGGGAGAAGCGCAAATCGTCCCTTTGCCTCTGTCCGCAACCAAACCGTCCTCTGCCCACCGCGTTACCCTGCGCATGGAAAAAGTAAGTATCCGCTACGGCAGCCGCACCATTCTGAAAGAATTGGATTGGGAAGTGCTGAACGGCGAAAAATGGGCCCTGTCCGGCCCCAACGGAGCCGGCAAGTCTACCTTGCTAAGTTTGGTCTATGCCGACAACCCCCAAGCCTACGCCAATACCCTCTATCTGTTCGACCGCAAACGCGGCACCGGCGAAAGCATCTGGGACATTAAAAAACGCATCGGCTATGTGTCGCCCGAAATGCACCTTTATTACCAGGAAAACGTGCCGGCCCGCCAAATCGTAGGTTCCGGGTTCTTCGACTCCGTCGGGCTGTATCGGAAATGCAACGCCGAGCAAGAAAAGATAGCCCTCGAATGGATGGAAGTATTCGGTATCGGCGCGTTGAAAGACCGGCTTTTCCTAACCCTTTCCTCGGGCGAACAACGTCTGGCCCTGTTGGCCCGCGCCTTTGTGAAAGACCCCGATCTGATCATTCTCGACGAACCCCTCCACGGATTGGACGTGCATCGGAAAAAACAGGTCGCCCGCATTATCGAGAGCTTTTGCGCAAGGCCCGGAAAAACCCTGATTTATGTCACCCACTATCCTGCCGAATTGCCCGCGTGCGTCGACAAGCGGTTCGAGTTGGTGAAACATGACTGAGCTGACTCATACCCATACCCTTACGTAAAAACAACGACCGTGAATTACCCCAAGCTAATTTTCAGTTTGATTTTATTCCTCCTTCTGTTTGCCTTTTTGCAGGCAGACTGCGCCTTCCATTTTTTCTATGTCGAGCAAACCCAGTTGTTTCAGGCAACCGGCCGTTACTTTGCCGGCAAACTGGCTGAGCCGGGCGGCCTGGCCTTGTGGATAAGCGAGTTCCTGGTTCAATTTTTTGCCTTCCCCTATGCCGGGGCGGCCATTACGGCCGCTTTGCTGGCAGCCGTGGGCGAACGGATGGCCGCGCTGGTGAAACGCATCGCCCCGGCTACCGATTTATACCTCTTCTATCTGTTGCCTCCGCTGGCGCTCTTATTCGTGCATATCGATTTTAATTACCGCTTGCAGGGCACCATAGCCTATTGGTTTCTTCTTTCCGCTTTAGAAAGATATATCCGTCTGCCGTCCTTCCCGCCGCGCATAGCCGCAGCTTTCCTTTTTTCGCTCGTCCTGTACTGGTGGGCCGGGCCGGTAGCCGTCTTGTTTGCCGGATGCGTCGTCTTGTGGGAGGGGCTCAACCGGGGCCTGAAAGGAGCGTGGAGCTTACTGCCCCTGGCAATGACGGCAGGCCTGGCCTGCCTGGGCCTCCGGCTGGGATGGACCGGCGAGTTCCGGTTCGCTTTTCTGCCCGACGCTTATTACTACCAACGGCTGCATCCGGGTCGCGTCATCTATTACGCGTGGATTCTGCTGCCGCTTATCTTGACTGCTGCCTACTTCCTGCGCAACCGGGCCGTGGTATCGCGCAAGAAAAAAACAGGAGCCTTGTTTGCACAAATCTTTCTGTTCGTTTTAATTTATCAATGGGGCATTACGGTATACAGTGATGCCGGCTCCGCCTTGATGAAAGAACTCGATTATTATAGCCGGACGAAGCAATGGGACCGGCTGATCGAAAAATGCAAAGGGCCGCAAACCAACTATGTATACCTATGCCTGCTCAACCGGGCCTTGGCCGAAAAAGGCGAGCTGGCCGAGCGCATGTTCGCCTTCGATCAGCGCGGGGCGGAAGGCCTTATTTTGCAATGGGACAAATCGGCGGCTATCTCTACTTTGCTGAGCGATCTGTATTTTACGATGGGAAATATCGCCCTGGCGCAAGAGATGGCATTCGAAAGCTATGTGAGCAGCCTGGGCGAAGGCAACCCGCGTATGTTGCAGCGGTTGGTGGAAACCAATCTGATTTACGGGGCTTATCCGGTGGCCGAAAAATACATCGACATCCTGAGCCAGACGTTTTTTTACCGGGAATGGGCGGAAAGCCGCCGGGTATTTTTATACAACGACGAGGCGGTAGAGAAGGATGCGCTGCTGGGCGCGAAACGAAAAGATTTGCTTTCGGCTGATCATTTGTCGCAACCCCAGTCGATCGGGATCGATTTGCAGCGGATGGCCGAGCATCATCCCGCCAACCGGATACCGATAGAGTACTTAGGGGCCGTTTGCTTGTTGAACAAGGATTTAGCCCCTTTCAAGGCATTGATGGAAAAACATTATGGAACTCCGGTACTGCCCTCCTTGCCGCTAAGCTTCCAGGAAGCTGTTATTACGCTATCCGAGGAAGAACCGGGTTATTGGAAAAAGTTCGCCGTTGCCGAAGCGGTAGTAGAAAGGTTTGCGGAATACAAACGACAGGTGCTGGCCGGCAAGAGAAACCCGTCGGCCTTGCCGGGATTGCTGCGCAGGAGTTACGGCGATACGTATTGGTATTATTTCATGTTTAAATAAGAAAGTAAGAAGATGAGAGATAGGAGAATAGGGCGTTGGATAGCCCGGTGTGCCCCCCGGTTGGAATGCGCTTTGTTGCCCTGGTTTTTTTTGCTGTCGTGCAGCGGCGGCCCGACGGCGATGGATAAGGAAACCGGGGAATTGCCGGGTATTTTTCCGGATTATGCGGGCGTGACGATTCCTCCGCTGATCGCGCCGCTGAATTTTGCCCTGACCATGCCTTCCGAAAACGCCGTGGCCCGTTTCTCGGCCAAAGACGAATCGCTCGACGTATATGCTTCCGGCGGCAAGTTCCTTATTCCTCAGAGTGGATGGAAGCGCCTTCTCAGGGCGGCGGCCGGCGACAGTATTCGGGTGAAAGTAGGCGTAAAAGCCGGCGGTGTTTGGACCGGGTATGCTCCTTTTTCGCTGCGGGTAGCTGCGGAGCCCATCGACGGCTATCTGGCGTACCGGCTGATCGAGCCCGGCTACGAGCTTTGGAACCGGATGGGGATTTACCAGCGCGAGCTGGCCGGTTTCGACCAAACGGCTATTATGGAAAACAAGCTGAGCGGCGACAATTGCATGAATTGTCATTCCTTTTGCATGCAGGATCCCGACCGGATGCTTTTTCATATGCGCGGAAACTACGCTTGCACCATCCTGGTCGACGGCGAGAAGGTGGAAAAGCTGAATACGAAGACTCCCGCCACCATTTCCCCCCTTGTCTATCCCGCCTGGCATCCTTCGGGCCGCTATATCGCTTTTTCGGTCAACCAGACGAAACAGTCGTTTCATATGAATCATCCCAACCGGGTGGAGGTGTTCGACGCTGCTTCGGATGTGGTAATATACGACCAGGTAAAGCGGGAAGTGGTAACGACACCCCTGCTGGCTTCGGAAGAGGCCTTCGAAACCTTCCCTGCCTTTTCGCCTGACGGGCGGACGCTGTATTTTTGCACGGCCGATGCCCGTCCGATGCCGAAAGAATACGATCAGGTGAAATACCATCTTTGCAGCCTGCCGTTCGATCCCGAAACGCGTTCGTTCGGCACCCGGGTGGATACGCTTTACCATGCGGGCCGGGGCGGAAAGAGCGTTTCCTTCCCGCGAGTATCGCCTGACGGCCGCTTTTTGCTGTTTACCTTGTCGGGTTATGGCAATTTTTCCATCTGGCATAAGGATGCCGATTTGTATCTGGCGGATCTCAGCGGGAAAACCTGCCGGGCCTTGGAAGCGGCCAATAGCCGGGATGTGGAAAGTTATCATTCGTGGAGCAGCAACAGCCGGTGGATCGTGTTCAGCAGCCGGCGTATCGACGGGTTGTATACGCGTCCTTTTATCGCTTATGTGGATGAAGAGGGCAGGGCGTCGAAACCTTTCTTGTTGCCTCAGAAAGATCCCGGGTTTTATCATTCATTTATGAAATCGTATAATATTCCGGAGTTTGTGACGGGCAAGGTAAAAGATCGCAAATGGCAGTTTTCCCGCCTGGCGAAAGAGGATCCGGGAGAGGACGTGAAGTTCGTGCCCGCTGCCGGCGGGAAATGAAAAAAATGACAATAAGTAAGGTGTCGGGCAGTCTTTTTGAAGTGGATTTACAAAGAGCTTGTAATGAGGTTGTTACAGCGATTCTGACAAAGGCTTCGAATTACATGCCGGTGTAATCGGAATTATATAAGCATGAAATTCCGATTACACTGCGGTGTATTTGAAATTTCATCGGCATCCGTTTTTCGGAAATGAAAAAAAATGACAATAAGTAAGCGGGCTTCCGGAAAAGAAGACCCGCTTTTTGCAGAATCCGGCCGGGCTTTTCCCCTCTTCTTTCTTCGCTTGTTTGGCCTCCGCCTTATCCTCCCGTACCAGGCAGGCCGTAAAAAAAGGATAAACCCGGCGCCCTCTTCCGAAGGCGCATGGATTTATCCTTACCAAAAAGTTGTGTGAATGGAATTGGTTAGTTATTGTCGGCTACGTCCCACCATACGCGGGTGTCGAAGTTGTCGGCCCCTTGAGCGGCTATGGCGGCAGCATAATTATCCTGGTTCGTTACATAATCGTCGGGATAATAATAGCGGCGATACGGTACATGGGTTACCGATGCGCCGGGACCCGGTTTCAGGTTCGGTACGTTCAATCGACGCCAGTCCGACCAAGCTTCGATGCCGTCTTGCATGAAATTGCCCAACCAACGTTGCATGGCGATCTTTTCGATCTTTTCTTTAGCCGAGCCCGTCAGCTTGATTGCAGGTTGTTCTAGATAGGTGTCGGCCTGCGTTTCCAACGTATACTGAGCGAAGGAAGCAGTGATGCCTTGCTTGTAAAGCGCTTCGGCATCGGCGTTGATCCACCCGCGAACGGCGGCTTCGGCGGCGATCAGCAAGATATGCGACGGCGAGATTACCACCATCGGGGAGTTTTGCTGATAGTAACGCGGATCGAATACGGCCGTGTTTTTGTAGCCGGAAATATCGGCTTGTTTCAAACCGTAGGGTACGCCCACATATTCTCCGTCTTCGTTCGGGTCGGCATACGCTTCCAGGCGCGGGTCGTTATAAGCGATCAGCTGGTCGAGAATCGTTTTCGAGGGGGCGAAGTCTTTGCGGCCGGCTACCACCACGTTGTCGTACAGCGGATTCTGATTGGCGCTTTCAGCCAGGTATTTGTATTCCAGCCGGTCGGCGTTGTCGGTCATGCCGCCGTCGGCGTAAGCGCGGGCAAACCGTTCCTTGCCTACTTCCGGAGCCACGTCGGAAAGCTTGATGGCCAACATCATGCGGATGGAAGCGTTCAGCTTTTTCCAGGAAGATATTTTACCGTTATACAAAATATCGAAAGTTTTATCCAGCGAGCCGGATTCGTTAAACTGAGCATAGGCTTCCGTCAGCTCCTTATCCAGATCGGTATAGATGGATTCCTGGGTATCGTATTTGGGCGTGAAGTTGCCGTTGTCGCCCTGCAAGGCTTCGCTATAGGGAATCATTCCCAGAACGTCCGTCAGGTGCATATAGATGAAAGCGCGCAGCGTCCGGCTGACTGCAATCTGGTTCTCGTTCGAACCCAGTTGCAATACATACGGCGTCTGCCGGGTTTCCTCGTCGGTATTGAGTTTGATGATGCCTTCCAGGTTACGCAACGGTTCGTAATAATAACTGCTGGTGTTGAAGTCGGTCATCGCGTAGTTGGAGTACTGGATGTTTTGTCTTTCCGAAAAATATTGCGGATAGAGTTGGTTCCACGGATCGTACGTGCCTACCATCGTAAACAAACGCACGGTTTTGCAGGCATACGAGAACAAAAAGCGGGTATCGGGCTGAGAGGGGTTGTTCGGGTCGATATTGGTATCGTCGAAGTCTCCGCAGCTAGAGAAGGCCAAAATACCGGATAGGGCTACTGCCAGTAATTTTATATGTTTCATAATCAATTCAGCTTTTTAGTTAGAATGTTAAGTTAACGGTACAACCGAACGAGCGGGTCGAAGCAGCCTGGCCGCCCTCGATGTAGTTGTAGGTGGCGCTACCCGATTCCGACGGGTCGATGTTGGGTACTCCGGAATAAATCAACCAGGGGTTCTGGGCTACAAACGAAATGCTGGCGCGTTTAATTCCCGTGCGTGTGCTTTTCAGGAAGCTGGCCGGCACGTCGTAGGATACCGAGAATTCGCGCATTTTCAGGTAGCTGGCATCGTATACGTAATTTTCCCACAACAGCGATTTGTAGCTCTGGAAATACGTTTGCGCGTCCAGATAAGTCGTCATCGGGGTGAATTGGCCGTTGCCGTTGTCGACTACGCCGTCAATGCGTACGCCGCCGCCGTTTTCCACACTTCCGCGGATTTCGTTGCCCTTATCGTTGGTACCGGCTGTGGAGGCCAACAAACCGGAGGCTTCTCCGAACATATTAGTGGCCGAGGCCAGGCTACCGCCGATCTGGAAATCGAAGGAAGCGGCTACGCGGAAGTTTTTATAGCGTACCGAGGTCGAGAAACCGCCGGTTGCATCGGGCTGGATATTGCCCAGTTCCTCCTGTGCGCTGGTTACCATCTGCGGAACATACGTGCCGTCTTTGGTGGGAGCCAGGATGATATTGCCGTTGTCGTCTTTTTTCCAGGTCGAACCGCGGATGACGCCGATCGGCTGGCCTACTTCGGCATACGAGTAAACGCGCGTGCTCCAGCTCATCCAGTAGATCTGGTACGTGTCTTGTCCTTCCACCAGTTCTTCCAAGGTGTTGCGGTTGTGCGAGATATTGGCGTTCAGGGTCCATGTCCAATCTCTCGTGCTGATCACGTCGCCGCCGATCGAGAGTTCCACACCGCGGTTGCGGATCAAACCGGCATTCATCTTACGCGTGGTATAACCGCTGGCCGGCGTGGTATTTACATTGATGATCTGGTCTTTCGAATCGCGGTTGTAGAAGTTGAAGTCGCCCCAGAAACGGTTGCCGAACATTCTGAACTCCGTACCTACTTCATACGAAGTGGAAATGGTGGGGCGGATATACGGGTCTTTCAGGTTGCGATCGTACCACATGTTCGAAAGCGAACCGTATTTAATCAGGTTACCGTCGCTGTCTTTTACCTTGTAAATAGGATATACATTGTAGGGGCTCATCGTCGAACCTACCTGGGCCATCGAAGCTCTGAGTTTCCAGAAGTCCAGCCAGTCGGCTTTGAACCAGTTGCTGGCGATGGCGGCTACGGATACGCCTCCGTACAGATAGCTGTTCTTGTCGGGATGCAGGGTGGAAGTCCAGTCGTTGCGAAGGGAGAAGTCCAGATAATAGGTGTTATCCCATCCCAGGGTTCCGGTTCCGTAAACGCTCTGTTCTTTCTGTTCTTTCTTCAACGTGCTACCTCCCGGCAAGCCTACCGAACCGGCCGAGCTGAAGAAACCGTCCATAAACAGGCCGTCGCGGGTGAAAGCTTTCAGTTCGTCTTTCCGGTAGTTGCGGTTTTCCAGGAAGAAGGCGGCGTCTACCGTCAGGCGGTCGTCGATAAAGCGGTCGCTCCAGGTTAAGCGTCCCTGTACCTGGATGTCCATGACGGAGTTCTGTTGCTGGTCGTAGCGATCCAGGTAATCGTCGGCGCTTCCCATAAAGTTTTTCGGGATTTTCAATTCTTTTTTATAGTTGTTGATGTTGCCGTTTACGCGTACGCCGGCTTTCAGGTTCCAGGGCAGTTCCAGTTCGGCGTCGCCGCTAAATACGTTCCATTGGTTGATTTCGTCTTTGTTGATTTCGTGATACAAAGCAAACGGGCTGTTGTGGAAAGCCGGTTCCAGATTCGTCGGGCTGGTGATGTTCCACGAACGGAACGTTCCGTCCGGACGTTTGTAATCGCGAAGCCCGCTCAGGTCTACATTGGTATGTCCCCATTGCTGGTAAGAATACAATACGTTGCCCGTACCTCCGTAACCTTCTTCTGCCGAGTTGTGGTTTTTGCGGTAGGTATATTTGTAGTCCAACGAGATAGTCAACCGGTCGATCGGTTTAAAAGCGGTTTTTACCGACAAGAAGCGGCGTACGGCTTTACTGTTGGGGGCTACCCCGTCGCGTACGGCATTGGTAAAGGAAACGCGCGAGGAATAATCTTTTCCCGAGCGAGCGAACGAAAGGTTGGTCGTATTGGCCACGCCCGTGTCGAACAAGTCTTTCAGGTCCATCTTGTTTTCCCATTTTGTGGTCGTGCCGAATCCGGGGTGAGTCGGGTCCCAGGCATACCAGGGCGCATATTCCCGGCCGTCCAGGCGCGGCCCCCAACTTGCATCGTCGGCATAGTCGTAGTAGGGTTTGCCGTCCATTACTTGCAAGTAGGAGGGATGCTTGGCGGCGTCGTATTGGAATATATCCATTTCGCCGTCGGCTCCGTAATAACCGCCGCCGTATTTATCCTGCATTTCGTTATGCAGATAAACTTTTTCAAACGCCAAGGTATGGCTTACGTTGAATTCCATTTTGTCGCCGGAAATCTGTTTGCTGGTGATGATAATGGCCCCGTTGCCGCCGCGTGCGCCATACAGAGCTGTGGCAGCCGGTCCTTTCAATACGTTGACGGATTCTACGTCGTCCATATTGATTGAGTTGGCATCTTCGGCAATTACCCCGTCGATCACGTAAATCGGTTGATTTCCCCCTGCTTCGGTAAGCGAACTGGTACCACGCAATACGATTTTGCCGGCATCGAACTTGGCGCCCGAACCACCCAGGAAACGCACGCCGGCCACTTTACCTACCAGGGCGTTGTTCAGGTCGGTTTGGCGAACTTGCACCAAATCGTCAGTCTTCAACTGCTGGGTGGCATACCCGATCGATTTTTCCGAGCGTTTCAGTCCCATAGCAGTTACCACTACTTCGTCCAAATGTTTGGTGTCGGTTTGCAATACTACGTTAACAACCGGTTTTACAGCCACTTCCTGGGGATTCATCCCTACATAGGAAACCACCAGGATTTTGCCTTCGCGGGGTACGTCGAGGGTGAACCTGCCCTCGAAATCGGTTACGGTACCGACGGTCATTCCTTTTACGATAATGGAAGCGCCAATGACTGGCTGGCCGTCATCTGCTGAAGTGACGGTACCCGTCACCTTCGTCGTTTGAGCTACCACCATGCTTATACTGGCGATAAGGCATAGCAGGATAAAACTTAACTTTTTCATCATAGACACACTTATTTAGTTAGTATTGAATTAGTAATTTTAGAACCGTCGTCTGTGCAGAACTTTTGTGCAATCACTCAGTCTATTCACCCCGGTAGTGTAATTTTTCTTTATTTTCACATTGTTAGCAACTTATACAGGTTTTAAAAAATATAAGCCCGGCTAGGTCGAAGTAGCTTCAATTAAAAAGGAGAAAAGGGGTAGAATGTGTGCATTTGATAGGTAGAAGAGGGAAAAGCGAGGGTATGTAGGTGAAATTTCTGTTAAAATATTTTTTCTTTTATTGTTGTTATAACAAATTTATTATTACATTTGCGAATCTTCCAATTATTTAAGATTGGTTTAGATTTCGATATTATATGTGTAAATTAGTTATTTTCAGTTAAATACAGTGTGTATGTCTATGAAAATGTTAACTTATCGAGAGGGTGGCGTTGAAAGGAAAACCCGGTAAGTGGCTCTTCAGACCGACAAATACAGAAAAAAGTTCGCATGACAGAAATGAAGTTGGACAAAGGAATAACATCAAATCGCAAGGGAGCTCAGATAAAGGAGATTACCCATTGGTTTGGCTGAAATATCCCGTAACAACATAGTTCTGCACAGACTACGTCAATCTTCCGACTGAAAGGGAAGGAGCGAAAAAATCACAGAAAATGAATTTCAATATGTATAAACAAAAAAGAGTGTGTCTATGAAAAGGTTGACTTATCTTTTATTATGTCTATTGCTAGGCATAGGTATGGCTACTGCACAAACGACCAAGAAGGTTACCGGAACGATTGTTTCTGCAGAAGACGGTGCACCCATTATCGGTGCCGCTATCGTAGTGAAAGGTACTACCATCGGTACTGTATCGGATTTGGATGGAAAATTCACGTTGGATGTACCCTCTACTGCAAGTGAAATCTTTGTATCGTATGTGGGTATGCGTACCAAAGAAATGCCGGTTTCCCCGGTTCTGAATGTAGTGTTGGAATCGGAATCCAAAGCGTTGAGCGAAGTGGTCGTTACCGCTTTAGGTATCAAAAAAAGTGAAAAAATCCTGGGTTATGCCGCTTCTACGGTAAAATCCGACGATCTGGCCGCCGCCAAATCCGGCTCGGTCATGAGCGGATTGACCGGAAAAGTAGCGGGTGTGAACATTTCCGGTTCGGGTACGGCCGGTACTTCCCAGAAGGTGCTGATTCGCGGTATCTCCTCGTTGAACAGCAACCAGCCGTTATATATTGTGGACGGTGTGCCCATCAACAACGACCGTATCAGTAACAACAACTCCAATCAGAACGGAACCGAAGCCGACTTCGGTAACGGCGCAAACGATATAAACCCGGAAGACGTGGAATCCGTAACCGTTCTGAAAGGTGCTTCGGCTACCGCCCTGTACGGCTCGCGCGCTTCCAACGGCGTTATCATGGTAACGACCAAACGGGCGAAAAACGAAAAACTGAGCGTCTCCTACGACGGTTCGTTCACTGCATCCAATGTATTGCGTACCATGCAAACCCAGGATTTGTTCGGTCAGGGCTGGGGTTCGTGGGATCGGGCCGAAAACGGTTCGTGGGGCCCCCGGCTGGACGGAAGAATGCACGAATGGGGCTCTACCACGTTGGAAACGCCTATGGAAAAACCCTTCTCGTATGTAAAAGACAATATGAGAAATTTCTATAAGACGGGTACGGAAATGAACAATGTCATCGGCTTGCGTTACGGAACCGACAAGTTGGGTATTGTGGCTTCTTACGGCAACCTGACTTCAAACGGGATTTTGCCCAACGACGGCGATACGTATTCCCGTAACACCTTCTCGTTGCGCGGAAACGCGAAAGTCGACAAATTCAGCTTCGATATGTCGATGAACTACGTGCGTAAAGATATTCGCCGTACTTCGGGCATGGAAAACGAATTATTGCAGCATGCGGTGGATGTCAGCTATGCTGACATGAAAGATTATAACGATGAACGTTATAATCTGGATAACTATTATACGCATTATGCTACCAACCCTTACTGGATGATCGACAACAATTACCAGAAATACCAGGATGACCGTATTTATGGTAAAATCGAAATGTCGTATGATATTCTGGACGGATTGAGGGCTACCGGCCGTTTAGGCGGTGACTTTTTGAATTACCGGAAAGAAAAAGTTTTAGCTAAAACCGTATTTTCCGACGGATCGTACAGCAAAGACGGCGGAGCTACTCCCGAGCCGGGCGAATACCACAACTTCCGCAATACTACCGGCCAGATCGACGCCACGCTGTTCCTGAGCGCCGACTATACAGTGGGCGACTTCACTTTGGGCGGATCGGCCGGTTGGAACCTGAACCAACGCGTCTATAGCTACGCCGGGGGATATGTAGAAGGCTTGGATCTGATCGGATGGAACAATTTGCAAAATACCACTTCCGCCGCCGTTTCTCAGCAATACAACGAAAAACGCCGCCTGATCGGCGTATTTGCCCAGGCTGAGGCCGGTTACAAAGGCTATTTGTTCCTGAACCTTTCGGTACGTAACGACTGGTCGTCGACGCTGCCTATCACCGACAATAGCTTCTTCTACGGCGGAGCCAACGTATCTTTCCTTTTGACCGAACTTCTTCCTTCTTTGAAGGATCATCAGGTAGACTTCCTGAAATTCCGCGCGGCTATCGGCCAGACGGGTAACGACGCCAACGTGTACAAAACCAGCAGTTGGTATACGCCGGTAGGTAATTTCTCAGGCACCAGCTTCTATTATACCTATCTTCCTCTTAACGGCGTATCGGGACTTAGCGAATACAACTACCTGCCCAGTTTCAACCTCAAGCCGGAAATGACGACCGAATACGAATTCGGTATCTCGGGCAACTTCTTCGACAACCGCATCACAGCCGACGTGGCCTATTACAACAAACAAACCAAGGATCAGATTATTTCCGCTACCTTGGCCCCCGAAACCGGTTATACCCGCGAAACCCGCAATGTAGGCCAGTTGGAAAACCAGGGAATCGAAGCCATGCTGAGCATCACCCCTGTGCGGACAGTCGATTGGGAATGGGAAGTAGGCGCTACGTTCACTAAAAACTGGAGCAAGGTAAAAGAACTCTGGGACGGTCTGGAAGAATACACCTATACTTCCTGGCGTGGTATCGAATACGTGATGAAGGTGGGCGAGCCCATCGGTGTATTCCGTATTCCTTCCACGGCTACCGTAACCGACAAGAACAGCCCCTATTATGGCTACCGCATCGTCAACAACAACGGTTTCCTGACGGCCAGCAATACGGAAAAAGACGTAGTCGGTGCTTCTCAGCCCGATTATGTGATCGGTTTGAACACCTCCCTTAAATACAAAAACTTCCGTCTTACCTTAGTGGGCGATATTCGCAAAGGCGGGTATATGACTTCTCATACCTCTTATATTTCTCACTTCAACGGTAACTCTACCCAGACTGTTTACAACGAACGTAATCCGTTTGTCTACGATCATTCGGTGAAAATCGTAAACGGCGAATATGTAGAAAACAATATTCCGGTGTCGCCCAAAGAAATGAACAAAGCTGTGGGCAACTATTCTTACAACCCGGAATTGCGCCGCCACTTTATCCTGCCGCGCGACTATTTCAAATTGCGCGAAGTAACGCTTTCGTACGACGTGCCTTCCTCTTTCCTGAAGAAAACCCCGCTCTCGAAAGTAACCGTCAGCCTGGTAGGCCGTAACCTGTTCATGATTACTGCCAAGCAGAACAACTATGTCGACCCCGAAGCCAGCAATATGGGCAACGACCTGTATTCGGAATTCGGCGAAACAACCGGTCTGGTATCCACCCGCAATATCGGTGGCGCCTTGAAAGTAGTATTTTAATCATCAATTAAGGTAAAGACTTATGAAAAGAAGAAATTTTATATATAAAGGACTAGCTGCCTTATTGTTGGGGATTACGATGACTTCCTGCGAAGATTATCTCGACATCAACGACAACCCGAACTTCCCTACGGTAGCCCCGTTATCGACTCTCTTCCCGAGCGCAGCCATCACCACGATTTCCCAGACGGGATACAACGGCGTGTTGATCGGAAACATGTGGATGCAGTATACCACCCAGGGAAACACCACCAACCAGTACAATACGACGTGCAACTATAGCATGACGACCGCTTCCTACAACGCGTTCTGGACCAACGCGTATGCCAACACATTGCCTGATTTGAAGCTGGTGATTGAAAAGGCCGAGGAAGAAGGAGCATGGCATTATTGGCTGATGGCCAAAGTGCTGATGGCCTACAACTACCATTTCCTGACCGACTTGTATGAAGATATTCCCTTTACGGAAGCTCTCCAACCGAAGGAATTTCCCCATCCGAAATACGACGACAGCAAAACCGTCGTATATCCCGGCCTTTTAGCCATGCTCGACGAAGCAATTGCCAAGAAAAACGAAGCTGCCGAAAGCCTGGGCAAAGGAAACAGCGTGAAAGATGATTTCTATTTCACGGGCGATGTCGATAAATGGGTGGCTTTTGCCAAGAGCTTGAAATTGAAAATCATGATGCGCGATTTTGAAGCCTACAAGACACAAATCAGCGCATTGCTTTCGGAAGGCGATTTGCTCAGAGAAGACTGCAAGGTGACGGCGTTTGAAGATGCCACCAACAAAGGTAATCCCCTTTACGAACAGAACATCCGCCAGTTGAACACGCAGGAAAACATCCGTGCCTGCCATACCTTGCTGGAATACTTGCTGGCCTATAACGACCCGCGTATCGAAGAACTCTACGAATTGACGACCGTGGCCCAGCGCGCCATTGCCGCCGGCGAAACGTTGACGACCGAACAAATGTACGAAGGACTGCCTTGCGGAACCAAGCCTTCTTCCGATGCCAATGCCGAAGAAGGTGTTCCTTTGGTGAATTCTTCCCGCTACAAACAAGCCTACAACGACCCGGTTTACCTGATGAACAAGGCCGAATGCTACTTTATGATCGCCGAAGCCTATGCTCGTCTGGGGAATACCGCCGAAGCTAAGAAAGCCTATGATGAAGGCGTAACGGCCGCCTTCGACCGTTGGGAATACGATGCAGCCGATTATATAAAAGACGGAGGCGTGTATGCCTTCAAGAGCGGCTCGCAGGATGAAATGCTGAAATGTATCCTTACGCAGAAATGGGTGAGCTACGCCAAGGCCAACAGCTGGGATGCCGTTTTCGATCGCAACCGTACCGGCATACCCGGCATCAGCGCCGCCTTCACCGTACGCGTCAGCAATCAGAAACGCGGCCTCACGGAAGGATACGAACTCGGCACCTTGGTAGCTCCGGGCAATACCGTGCTTCAACCGTTCGAATTCCCCCGTCGCATGCTTGTTCCGGATGCTTCGGCCCAGTATAACACCAGCGCGCCGGCTACGAAGGATCTGCAAACTCCGATGTGGTGGCAAGTACCCGACGGAAAATAAGCCTTCCGGCTGAAAAACATCATCCCCGGCGAAGCGGATAAAAGCTTCGCCGGAGAAAGAAAACAAGCATCTAGTAATCAATAAAAATGTACAATCGACCTATGAAACAGATCAAATATATCCTTTGGATATTCATCGCCCTGTTCGCCCTGGCTTCCTGCGATACCTACAGCGATGACTTCGATATCGAATATACGGCTATCCATCCGCTCGGAGGCATGTATAAAGTAAACATAACCGATGAAGCCGGCACCTCGGCGGGCAGTCAATATTGCTATCTGTCCAATACCACCGACAATTCGACTACCCAATGCTGGATCCGTATCGGCGATTACAACGCCAAAATAACGGAAGTATGGGCTATCAACGGCAAAATCAATTGCAACGTGGGCGAACTGACTTTCTCCGGCTCGAATGTCGAAAACCTGGCCGGAAACATGGTAAGTTCCACCGAGACCTTTACCGTTAGCGACGGACAGGTCACCTTGCAGGGCATTACTGCTCCCTCGGGCACGGTATGCGACAAAATATCTTTCACCTTTACCAATTCCCGTTTCCCCGGAAAAACCTACAAAGCGGAAGGTTACCGGTACACCGGATGGCCTGAAGATTAATCTTTTCGGAAGGGAAATAAAAACGTAGCATAAGGGGTACGCGCCCCGGAAGGCGGCTAAAAGCAGACAGCTTTTTTAGCCGCCTTTTCTTTTTATAACACCCTGTAAGATAAAACAAAGAACATAAAATTGTTCCTTCGTGTTTCATTTACGATAATACATAACATATCATGGAAAAAGTTATTTACAATTTAGTATTTAATCGAAAAAAGCAATTGAATGCAGAAGGAAAAGCATTGATTCAAGTGGAAGCTTATCTGAACAGGCAAAAAAAGTATTTCTCGACCAAGGTATATATCAAGCCTAGCCAATGGGATAATAAGCGCCGCACCATTAAGAACCATCCCAACGGAGAAGCCCTGAATCAGCACCTGCATACCTTCATTTCCGAATTGGAACGTACCGAGCTGGAACTAGCCCGGGGCGGCCAGCCTGTTACCCTGAAAGACCTGAAAGAAACGACCTTTTCGGCCTCTCCCTCTTTTACCGCCTTCCTGGAAAACGAAATCAGACATAGCAATCTGAGGATGTCGACGTTGAAAAACCACCTCTCCACCCTCCATCTCCTTTCCCAATACCGTGCCGAAATCAGTTTCGAGGAATTGAATTACAACTTCCTTGCCGACTTCGAATACTACCTGCTGGGGCAACAATACCACCGCAACACGATAGCCAAACATATGAAGCACCTGAAACGCTACATCAACCTGGCCATCAACAAAGACCTCTTCGACCTGCAAAAATACCCCTTCCGGAAATACAAAATCAAATACCAGGAAAGCAAACGCACCCATCTTACCCCCGAAGAATTGCATCGTCTGGAAACTTTGCCTCTCGATAACCAACGTACCCTGCGGCGGTGTCTCGATATGTTCCTTTTCAGTTGCTACACCGGCCTTCGCTTTTCCGACATTACCCATATCACCACCGACAACTTCCATTACATCGACGACAACCTATGGCTGATTTACTCGTCGGTAAAAACCGACGTCAGCGTACGCCTGCCTCTTTTTCTGCTGTTCGAAGGCAAATCCGTAGCCATCTATGAACGCTACCAGCACCGTAGCCGGCACACCCTGTTCGATATTTCGGTATCCGCCAATTCCAACATCAACAAGCAATTGAGGAAAATCAGCGCCCTGGCCGCAATCGACAAAAAGGTTTCCTTCCATACCGCCCGCCATACCAACGCTACCCTTTTACTATACAACGGAGCCAACATCACCACCGTACAAAAACTGCTAGGCCATAAAAGCGTACGAACCACCGAAATATACAGCAACATTATGGACATGACTATTGTACGCGATCTGGAAAAAATGATTGAAAAATAAAGAAATTTTCTCATCCCTTTGAACACCCGCTACAGGAGCGCGGTGTTCGTTTTCCCTTTACCTGCCATAGTTCATCGAGAACGATGGCAAAAAAGAATACAATAACCCCCCGGCGCGCGCAGCTCGGGATGTGAAAAAATCGCAAAAAAAGTAAATACCGAAAATCGGCCTTCTTGTCATAATAGTAGATTCTTGCCCGCATAACAATAGATACTTCCCGGAGTTGTCTGGCAAGGTGGCTGGAAACGGCCCGGCGATGCTTACATAATGATAATCTCTCAACTTAACAAATCGAAGCAAAACGAATCTTTCGATTATAAATTATTTTTTATATAGGTCTTTTTTTATAGTTTTGCAACCGTTTTTCAAAAAATAGGTATGTCGTACAACATAAATTGGCTGCTTTTCTTAAAATAGTACTCGATGTACTAAACCCAAGCAGAATACAATATGTTATTTCTATAAGTTTAACAAATAAGAGTGAGTAAATGATGAAAAAGTTGACTTTAGCCGTTCTATGCTTAGTGATGAGTATAGGACTGGCGATGGCTCAGGCTACCCGCGTGACAGGTCATGTCGCATCTGCGGAAGACGGAGAGCCGGTGATTGGCGCGTCGGTTATCGTAAAAGGTACGACCGTAGGCACAGTAACCGATTATGACGGTAACTTCTCGTTGGAAGTGCCCGAAGGCGGCAAACAATTAGTAATTTCCTATATCGGCATGGCCAGCCAGGAAGTGCCCGTACAGCCCACCGTAAACGTACGGTTGAAAGCGGACACCCAGAAACTCGGCGAAGTAGTAATCACCGCGATGGGTATTTCCAAAGAAAAGAAAGCCCTGGGCTATGCCGTGCAGGATGTAAAGGCCGACGAACTGACGCAAGCGGCCAACACCAACCTGGCCGGTGCCCTGCAAGGTAAAGTATCGGGTATCGACATCGCTCCCTCGTCGGGCATGCCGGGCGCCTCTTCCAAAATTGTCATCCGCGGCGCGCGTTCGTTCACGGGCGACAACAGTCCGCTCTACGTAATCGACGGGATGCCGATTGCCTCTACCTCTGACGTAAATACCGATGCGATGAACAACGGAAGCGTATCGGGCGCCGACTACGCCAACCGCGCCGTCGACCTCGACCCCAACGACATCGAAAGCATCAACATTCTGAAGGGACAAGCCGCTTCCGCCCTGTACGGAATGCGTGCCTCCAACGGGGTGATCGTCATCACCACCAAGAGCGGCAAAGGCGCTGCGAAAGGCAAACCCTCGGTGACTTTCAATACCAACGTATCGTTCGACGTAGTTTCCACCCTGCCCGAATACCAGACGGAATACGCCCAAGGTGTGACGGGTAGCGGCTTCAACCCCTATTCGCAATACGCCTGGGGGCCTACCTTGTCGGAACTGCCCAACGATCCGGTATACGGCGGAAATGTGAAGAACCAATATACCGATGCCGACGGCTTGCACCAGGGACAATACTACGTACCCCAATTGGCTGCGGCCGGACTCAGCCCCTGGGCTACCCCCCAGGCTTACAACAACGCCAAAGACTTTTACCGTACAGGCGTGACGTGGAACAACTCTGTAAACGTGGCCCAGGCCTTCGATAAAGGCAACTATTCATTCTCGTTGGGCAATACCACCTCCAAGGGGATCATTCCCTCTACCGGCATGGATCGCTACAACGCCAAGATGTCGGCCGAGGCCAAGTTGCATGCGAACTGGTCAACCGGGTTCAGCGGCAATTTCGTAGCTTCGAAAATCCGCAAGCAATCTACCGCCAACTCGGGGGTTACGGCCACGGTCTATACGGCTCCCGTCAGCTACGACATGAAAGGCATTCCCTCGCATGTGGAAGGTGCTCCGTATGTGCAGAACACCTATCGCGAGAACTGGATCGACGATGCCTATTGGGCCGTCGACAACAACAGTTTCACCGAACGCTCGCAACGTTTCTTCGGAAATGTCTACCTGAAATATTCCACCAAATTCGATACCGACAACCACAAGCTAGACGTAAAGTATCAGTTGGGCGACGATGCCTATAGCACCAACTATTCGGATATATACGGTTACGGCAGCACCTGGAACCCCTACGGCGACGCTTCGGAGTATCATTACACCATCAACGAGATGAACTCGCTGCTGACGGCCGCCTACACCTGGAACATCAACGAAGACTTCGTATTCGACGCCCTCGTGGGGAACGAATTCGTACAAAAAAGCACGAACTACACCTATGCCTACGGGATGAACTTCAACTTCCCGGGTTGGAACAACCTCAACAACGCCTCGGTATTCAGCAGCGACCACAAATACAACCGCAAGCGTACGGTGGGTAATTTCGGCAGCCTTTCGCTGGCTTGGAAAAACATGCTTTACCTGAACGTAACCGGCCGCGGCGACATCGTTTCCACCATGCCCCGCGACAACCGTTCGTTCTTCTATCCTTCCGTTTCCCTGGGTTGGGTATTCACGGAATGGGAACCGCTGAAAAATAATGTGCTGACGTTCGGTAAACTCCGCGCTTCCTACGCCGAAGTAGGTATGGCCGGCGATTATATCCCTACCTACTACTATACGCCCGGCTATGGCGGCGGCTTCTTCAACGGTACCCCTATCATGTACCCCCTGGGCGGCGTGATGGCCTACGTGCCTTATTTCGTGGTCTACGATCCGAACCTGAAACCCCAGAACACCAAATCGTATGAACTGGGAGCCGATTTGACTTTCCTTAGCGGATTGGTATCGCTCAATTATACCTACTCCCGCCAGAACGTGACCGACCAGATTTTCGAAGTGCCCCTGCCCGGTTCCACCGGCTCGCAGAGCATGATGATGAACGGGGGCAAGATGCACACCAACACCCACGAGTTCACCCTCGGATTCTCGCCGGTCAACACGAAAGACTTCAAGCTTGACTTCGCTTTCAACTTCTCGAAAATCGACAACTATGTCGACGAGTTGGCTCCCGGGGTAGAAAGCATCTCGCTGGGCGGGTTCGTTACCCCGCAGGTACGCGCCGGCATCGGAGACAAGTTCCCCGTAATCTACGGTACTTCTTACCTGCGCAACGACGCCGGCCAGATCGTAGTCGATGCCGACGGGCTGCCCCAGGCAGGCGCCGCCGCGGTGATCGGCAAGGTATCGCCCGACTTCCGTCTGGGCTTCAACACCAACATCGAACTCTACAAATTCCGCCTCTCGGCCGTGTTCGACTGGAAGCAAGGCGGGCAGATGTATTGCGGAACCGCCGGCGAGCTGAACTTCTACGGCGTCAGCCAGATTTCGGCCGACACCCGCAAGCAAGCCTTCGTATTCGGACATAATTCCGTAAAGGAAGTGGTCGATCCCGCTACGGGCGAAACCACCTATGCTCCCAACGACATCGCCATTCAGCCCGGCAATGCCCAGAACTATTATGCTACCCTGCGCGGCATCGACGAATCTTACGTCTACGATAACTCGTTTATCAAACTGCGCGAAATAGCCCTGAGTTACCCCGTCTACGAAGCTAGCTGGCTGAATGTGAACCTGAACGTATTTGCCCGCAACATCCTGGTATGGTCGGAACTGAAAGGGTTCGACCCCGAAGCCACGCAAGGCAACAACAATATGGCCGGCGCTTTCGAACGTTTCTCGCTGCCGGGAACGGCCAGCTACGGATTCGGTGTTAATGTGAAATTCTAAACAGTAAGCAAGCAAAAGATGAAAACATATATCAATATAACCAAAAGCGTCGTGTTCGCTTCGGTGCTCTCGGCCGCGCTGGCCGGTTGCTCGGAAGACAAAATGGACGAAATCAACAAAGATAACAACCATACCAGCAGCGTGGACGCCCGTTTTATCCTGACCGACGTCATCACCTCGACCGCCTTCTCCAACGTAGGCGGCGACTTCAACACCTACGGTTCCTCGTATATCGAATACGAAGTAGGGATCGACAACCAGTTGTACAACGCCGAAATCCGGTTGAACGAGCCTTCGGCCTCTACCACGTTCGAAAATACTTGGTCGGGCGTGTACAGCACGCTCAAGAACGCCCGGATCGCCGTCAAGCAATGCCAGGAAGGCGGACGCGACGAAGGCAACGACGTTACCCGCGGCATCGGCGAAGTGCTGGCCGCTTACAATTCGGCTTTGCTGACCGATATGTTCGGCAATACCCCTTACAGCGAAGCCGCGCTGGTAGACGAAAGCGGCGCCCCGGTATATATGCTTCCCAAAATCGATGCCCAGGAAGAAATCTACCGCGAAACGATGCAACTGCTCGACGCCGCCCTGGCCGATTTGCAGCTTTCCGATAAAACACCGATAGGCGGCAACGACCTGATGTACCAGGGCGATGCGGAAAAATGGATGAAACTGGCCTATGGCTTGAAAGCCCGCTACACGATGCGTCTGCTGGGCCGCTCGGCCAATTCGGAACAGGATTTGAAAAACATCCTCGACTATGTTTCCAAATCGTTTGCCTCGGCCGACGAACAGGCTGAATTTGCGCTTTACGATGCCAACAACATCAATCCGCTATACGGCTTTTTCGAAGCCCGCGCCGCTTTGGCCAGCAGCGAAAGCCTGGGCGAAAAGTTGGCCGAACGCAACGACCCGCGTATGCACCGGGCTATCCTCTCGCCGGCCGGCAAAGACGGACGCGTACAGGTGACCGGCGCCGACGATCCCAACTACGTGCCCGCTCCCAACGGCACGCCGGAACAATCGATGCAGAAATACAGCGTTTCCATCTTTATGTTCGCTCAAACTGCGCCGACCATCGTGCTGAGTTACCACGAGTTGAAATTCCTCGAAGCCGAAGCCCTCTGCCGCCTGGGCCGCAAAGCCGAAGCCGAACCCGTGCTGAAAGAAGCGGTAATAGCCGGGCTGGCCAATGCCGAACGCAGCATAGCAGCTTCGGTAGCTAATCTGGGAAAAGATGTCGTTCTTACCTCCACGCCGGTTACGGCCGAAGAAGCTGCCGCTTATTTCGATACGAAGGTGAAACCTTTGTTCGATGCCAACCCGCTGAAGGAAACGATGATTCAGAAGTATCTGGCTTTCTGGGGCGCTTCGGGCGAAACCACGGAATCTTACAACGACGTACGTCGTCTGAAAGGCATGGGAGAAGACTTCATCACGCTGAAGAATAAAAACAAGTTCCCTCTGCGTACTCCCTACGGCAATTCGGATACCTCGGCCAACCCGGTGGTGAAAGAGGCCTACGGCAACGGACAATACGTCTACTCCGAACCGGTATGGTGGGCCGGCGGTACGCGTTAATCCGCAACCCGGAGTTTTCCCGGAGAAAACTCTATATATAATAATGTATAAGCAAGGATGCCCTCTTCAACCGGAAGAAGGGCATCCTTTTTTAATGGGGGAGGGATTCTTTGGCTTTTCGGAAGATTTTCCGCAAGACTTCCCGGAAGGTTTTCCGAAAAGCTTTGCGAGAGGGCGTTTTGAAGGCTTTGCGAGGGCGTTTTGAAGGCTCTCTAAAAGCTTTCCGGGTAGTATCTTCGGCGTATCCGGAAAACCCTTCTTCCCCGCCGGGCCTCCTATAGCCGCAAAAGAAACGTAAAGAAAGATCCGACTTTAGCCGGTATGAGCGCATGTACGTCCGTTTCCAGGCGGAGAGGGGAGGGAGGAAAACCGGAAAAAGGCCGGCCACACCGATTGGCTTATTGTATTTTTTCTTCGTTGGATAAAAACGGATGCCGGTGAAATAAAAATTCCATGCCGGTGTAATCCGAATTGCATGCCGATGAAATTTTTATTCCATAGGCATGCAATTTCCAATCCTTCGAAACGGTTTTGTAATTTGTTGATAATAAGAGTGTTGTGAAAACCCCTTCCACACTGGGTCCAGGAAGGGGCTTATTGTATTTTTTCTGCCGAAATCCCCCCGGTTTCGCACCGTTTCCCCCTTCGCTTTCTATTCCCCGTATCGTCTTCTTTCCTTGCCGCCCCGGGCGGTTGCGCCAATGCGTCCTTCCATAACCTTGCCGGCATGGGTTTCGTCGTCCTCGGAAAGACGGAATAAGAAGGTTTTGTGTCAAAATGTTATCATATCTATCTTAATCCCGATGTGCGGCCTGTGTCATTCTTTCTTTTTGTTATAAAATTCTGTTGTTTAACATTCTTTTTAGGGTATAAATTTCCCCCTTTATGCTTTGAAAAGTGAATAAAATATCCGACTTTTGCTTCCATGATGAGCCAACCATTAGCAGAGAGATTGCGTCCGAAAACGCTCGACGAGTATATCGGACAAAAACACCTGGTAGGACAAGGAGCCGTGTTGCGGAAGATGATTGAAGCCGGAAGAGTACCCTCTTTTATCCTGTGGGGCCCTCCCGGGGTGGGAAAAACCACGCTGGCGCAAATCATCGCAAATAAACTCGACGCCCCCTTCTATACCCTCAGCGCCATCAGTTCAGGCGTGAAAGACGTGCGCGAGGTGATTGAAAAAGCCAAAAGCAACCGCTTTTTCAATACCGTATCGCCCATATTGTTTATCGACGAAATCCACCGGTTCAGCAAATCGCAGCAAGATTCCCTGCTGAACGCCGTAGAAACCGGCGTGGTAACGCTGATCGGGGCCACCACCGAAAACCCCTCGTTCGAAGTGATTCGCCCCCTCTTGTCGCGTTGCCAGGTCTACGTGCTCAAATCGCTGGAAAAAGACGATTTGCTCCGGCTGCTTCACCATGCCGTAACCCACGACGTGGTATTGAAAGAAAAGCAAATCCTGCTCACGGAAACCGACGCCCTGCTGCGCTATTCCGGCGGCGACGCCCGCAAGCTGCTGAATATTCTGGAGCTGGTGGTATCTGCCGAAGAATCGGACACGGTCGATATACGCGACGCCAAGGTGGTGGAGCGGCTGCAAGAAAACCCGGCGGCCTACGACAAAGGCGGCGAGATGCACTACGACATCATTTCGGCCTTTATCAAATCCATCCGCGGAAGCGATCCCGACGCCGCCGTCTATTGGCTGGCCCGGATGGTAGCCGGCGGAGAAGATCCGGAATTCATTGCCCGCAGGTTGGTGATTTCCGCTGCCGAAGACATCGGACTGGCGAACCCGAACGCGCTGCTGCTGGCCAACGCCTGCTTCGACGCGCTGAAAAAAATCGGCTGGCCGGAAGGAAGGATTATCCTGGCCGAGACCACGGTCTACCTGGCATGCAGCCCGAAAAGCAATTCGGCCTATCTGTCGATCGACGCCGCCCTCGACTTGGTGAATCGCACCGGCAACCTGCCCGTTCCGCTTCACCTGCGCAACGCGCCGACCAAGCTGATGAGCGAACTGGATTACGGAAAGGAATACAAGTATGCGCACGACTACGATAATCATTTTGTCAAGCAAGATTACCTGCCGAAAGAAATTTCCGCCGAGCGGCTGTGGAAAGGACAGGAAAATCCAGCCGAACACAAGCTTATCGAGCATATGAAACGACTTTGGGGAGATCGGTATCAGTGATAAACTGTTTGGCGGAAATGGATAAAACCTGTCGAAATGATTGTTTATCCCGGCGAAATGCGTACATTAGCCGTTTGTTTTTGAAAAATGAGTTACTTTATTAATATAATAATCTAAAAAAGACATTGGTATGAAGAAGCACAATTTTTATGCAGGTCCTTCTATCCTGAGCGAGTTTACCA
The DNA here is from genome assembly GCA_048465615.1 of Tannerellaceae bacterium. Classification (GTDB taxonomy): domain Bacteria; phylum Bacteroidota; class Bacteroidia; order Bacteroidales; family Tannerellaceae; genus Parabacteroides. The sequence continues at coordinate 20,866 of DBFWLD010000014.1, read as the reverse complement.
TCAAAAACACGGCCGCCGCGGTAGAAAATTTTGCGGATATGGGGTTATCGCTGCTGGAAATCTCCCATCGGAGTAAAGAGTTTGTAGCCGTCAACGACGAGGCGCGCGCTCTGATCAAAGAGTTGCTCGACGTACCGGCCGGCTACGAAGTAGTCTTCCTCGGCGGAGGCGCCAGCCTGCAATTCTGCATGGTTCCCTACAACCTGCTTGCAAAAAAAGCCGCTTACCTCGACACCGGCACCTGGGCGTCCAACGCTATCAAAGAAGCTAAATTATTCGGCGAAGTAGACGTGGTGGCTTCTTCCAAAGACGCCAATTACACCTATATCCCCAAAGATTATACCGTTCCCGAAGATGCCGACTATTTCCACTTTACCACCAACAATACCATCTACGGCACGGAAATGCGCTACGATCCCGATCTGAAAGTACGCTTGGTAGCCGATATGTCGTCCGACATCTTTTCTCGTCCCGTCGACGTATCCAAATACGACCTTATCTATGCAGGCGCGCAGAAAAACCTGGCTCCTGCCGGCGTTACCCTCGCCATCGTGCGCCAGGATGCGCTCGGCCATGTAGACCGCCCCATTCCTACGATGCTGAATTACAACACCCATATCAAAAAAGACTCCATGTTCAATACGCCTCCCGTATTGCCCATCTTCGCCGCTTTGCAAACCTTGAAATGGTATAAAGCCCAGGGCGGAGTGGAAGCGCTGGAAAAAATAAACCTCGAAAAAGCCGGTTTGCTGTACGACGAAATCGACCGCAACAAATTGTTCCGCGGCACGGTAGCCGTAGAAGACCGCTCTATCATGAACGTTTGCTTCGTGATGAACGACGAATATAAAGATCTGGAAGACGAATTCGGCAAATTCGCCGCAGCCGCCGGCATGGTGGGCATCAAGGGCCATCGTTCGGTAGGCGGATTCCGCGCCTCCTTGTACAACGCCATGCCCAAGAGCAGCGTGGAAGCGTTGGTAGCCACGATGAAAGAATTTGAAAAAATGCACTGATTATGGCTAAGATACTTGTAGCAACAGACAAACCTTTCGCCGCGATAGCCGTGAAAGGAATCCGCCAGGTGGTGGAAGGAGCCGGCAGCGAACTGGTTTTGCTGGAAAAATACGGTGAAAAATCCAAACTGCTCGATGCCGTGAAGGACATCGACGCCATCATTATCCGCAGCGATATTATCGACGCCGAAGTATTCGACGCCGCCAAAAATCTGAAAATCGTGGTGCGTGCCGGCGCGGGATACGATAATGTAGACCTGGCCGCCGCTACGGCTCACAACGTTTGCGTGATGAACACTCCGGGCCAAAATTCCAATGCCGTGGCCGAACTCGTTTTCGGCATGCTGGTATACGGCGTGCGCAATTTCTTCAACGGTACTTCCGGCACGGAGCTGAAAGGCAAAAAGCTGGGTATCCTGGCTTACGGCAATGTGGGCCGCAACGTGGCCCGCGTGGCCAAAGGGTTCGGCATGGAGGTATATGCTTACGACGCTTTCTGTCCTGCTTCGGTCATCGAAGCCGACGGCGTGAAAGCGGTGGCTTCTACCGCCGAATTGTTCCGGACCTGCCCGGTTATTTCCTTGCATATTCCGGCTACGGCCGAAACCAAGGGCTCGATTAATTTCGAGTTGATGAATTCGATGCCCAAAGGCGCCGTCGTAGTGAATACGGCCCGCAAGGAAGTCATCGACGAAGCCGGCTTGCTTAAAATGATGGAGGAACGTCCCGACTTCAAGTACCTGACGGATATTATGCCCGCCGCCCATCAGGAACTGGCCGAAAAGTATGCCGGCCGTTATTTCAGCACGCCCAAGAAGATGGGAGCGCAGACGGCCGAGGCCAATATCAACGCCGGTATTGCCGCCGCCCGCCAGATTGTGGATTTTCTGGAAAACGGCAACGAAAAATTCAGGGTAAATAAATAAGGAAGAGCAACCGGCGGCGATCCGGCCGGGGGGCTTACCGGGCCGCCCGGGGCCGCCGCTGCCGGTTGTTTGATTTTCCGCTCCTGGTTTCAATCACCTCGCTTGTTTATCGCTAAATAAATAAAATACTATGGCTAAAATCAAACCTTTCAAAGGTATACGCCCCCCCCGCGAACTGGTGGAAGAAGTGGCTTCCCGCCCGTACGACGTGCTGAATTCCCAAGAAGCCCGTGCCGAAGCGGCCGGCAACGAAAAATCGCTTTACCACATCATCAAGCCCGAGATCGATTTTCCGGAAGGAACCGACGAGCATGATCCGGCAGTTTACGAAAAGGCGGCCGAGAATTTCCGTCTCTTCCAGGAAAAAGGCTGGCTGGTGCAAGACGAGAAGGAACATTATTATGTCTATGCCCAAACTATGAACGGGCATACGCAATACGGGCTGGTAGTGGGCGCCTATGTCGACGATTATTTGAACGGGACGATCAAGAAACACGAGCTTACCCGGCGCGACAAGGAAGAAGACCGCATGAAGCATGTCCGGGTAAACAATGCCAATATCGAACCGGTGTTTTTCGCTTATCCCGATGAACCCGAACTCGACGAGATCGTGAAAAAATATACCGCCCGCCGCCCGGAATACGATTTTGTAGCTGCCCTGGACGGCTTCGGTCATACCTTCTGGATAATCGACGAGCCCGCCGACATCGACCGCATCACCGCTATCTTTGCCGCAATGCCCGCCTTGTATATAGCCGACGGTCACCATCGTTCGGCCGCCGCCGCCTTGGTGGGCGCCGAGAAAGCCAAACAAAATGCCGGGCACCGGGGCGACGAGGAATATAATTATTTTATGGCTGTCTGTTTCCCCGCCAACCAGCTTACCATTATCGATTACAACCGGGTGGTGAAAGACTTGAACGGTCTGAGCGAAGCGGAATTTCTGGAAAAATTGAAAACGAATTTTATTGTCGAAGAAAAGGGCGAGGAAATTTACAAACCTTCCGGATTGCATAATTTCGCGCTTTACCTGGGCGGCCGCTGGTATTCCCTTACGGCCAAGCCGGGCACTTACAACGACAATGATCCGATCGGGGTGCTCGACGTCACCATCTCGTCCAACCTCATCCTCGACGAAATTCTCGGCATCAAAGACCTCCGTAGCGACAAACGCATCGATTTCGTCGGCGGCATCCGCGGCCTGGGCGAACTCAAACGCCGGGTTGACAGCGGCGAGATGCAGATGGCCCTGGCCTTGTATCCCGTCACGATGAAACAGTTGATGGACATCGCCGACACCGGCAACATCATGCCCCCGAAAACCACCTGGTTCGAGCCTAAGCTTCGTTCGGGGTTGGTGATTCATAAGTTGGAATAGGAGCCGGAAGAAGGCTCTTCCGAGGTTTTGGTAAAGTGTCGAACTGGCGGTGCCGGTTAAGGCCGGTAGGGTCTTCCAGGTTGGTTGCCTTGGATATAAAAGTGTAAGTTCTCCTATAGTGCGGAGGGTTTGCACTTTTTTTGTTTCAGACAGAAGAAAGGCATATGCTGGATCAACTTGAAAAGTTGAGGAGTTCGTAAAAATGTTTATATAGATATGGGGCGGCTTTGCCGCCATTTTCTTTTACTTTTGGCTTGATCCAAAAGTAACAAAAGATCAAGGCCTGAACCTCAAGGGCTACTCCGGGCAAAGTCTTCGCTGTCACCGTCCAAACTCGCTTCGCTCAAACAAGGGCGGCTCCGAACCGCTCAGACTTCACCCTCCGCTTAACGCCCATCCGCTAAGGCCCTTTCTAGAAAGCTCCGCTTTCTGTGGGGATGGCCGATACCGATAGTTAGTTAGAATGGCTGATGATGATCGTTGGTTGAAATAGTTTTGCAAGGATAATACACTTCATCTTCACTTATAAATTTACTTTTGTTCCGGTTCAAGAAGAAGGATGCTTAGCTCTTGGGCTTTTGGGGTGATTCCTTTGAATAGGAAAAGCGCAGGTTCTTTCGTAGTGTGGAGGGGGGCGTTTGTGCTTTTTCTGTTTCTAGTAGCAGAAAGGTAGATCCTTTCCTTAGCGTTCTTTTAGGTAAGAGATATTTTGTACCTTTGCCGGGAGGTTATGTAGGCCGGTGGTCTACGTTTTCCGATTAAAAAGGCAAGAAGATGAAGATAAAGAATGTTATATTCGATTTAGGCGGCGTCATTATCGATCTCGATCGCGACCAGGCCGTCCGCAGCTTTCAGGCTATCGGCGTGGAGGATGCCGAAGAACTTATCGATCCGTATGAACAAAAAGGAATTTTTCAGGATTTGGAAACGGGCTGGATCGGCGTCGACGAATTCTGCCGCCTGCTTGGCGAGCATACCGGCAAGCCGCTTCCTTTCGAAGCCATTTGCAAAGCGTGGCTGGGGTTTGTGGTAGACGTGCCCCAATATAAATTAGATTATATTTCCGGCTTGCGCGCTGCCGGCTATGCGGTCTATCTGTTGAGCAATACCAATCCGATTATCCAGTTGGAATGGGCCCAGACTCCGCGGTTTACCGCCGCCGGCCTGCCGCTGAACGCTTATTTCGACCAACTTTATACTTCCTACGAAGTAGGCGTTACCAAACCCGACCGACGCATATTCGACCATATGCTTCGTGATAGCGGTATCCTGCCTGCGGAATCGCTCTTTATCGACGACGGAGAAAAGAATATCGAAGTGGCCCGAACGCTCGGTTTTCATACCTACCAGCCCCGCAACGGCGAAGATTGGCGCAAGGCCGTTACGGCCCGTTTAGGCTAGCGGTCTTTGCTGTATCCGGCAAGCTGCTACGAGGGCACTGGCCCGTCATGTATAGGCAGGTGGCGGATGAGGTTGCCTGCGAAGGAAAGGAAAACGGTTTTTTCGGGAAAAAAGAAAGTGTATTATAAAAGATTATCTTCCTTTATAATACACTTTCCCCAGTGAATGATTGACCTTTATTTGTTAATCGTGGCCTTGTTGTTTTACCAATTTATTGTATAGGCCCATGATTAAGAAAGGAGCTGCCCATTGTCCTACGAACAAAGCCGTATGTCCTTGTTTACAACATTTTAATGTCAACGAGGCGGCCATCGAAAGGAGGGCGGCCGATAAATAAACACCCGAAGGTATCTTGGATGTTTGTTTCTCAATTGCCACTGTCAATTTTCCTTCATTTGGAGTATTTGCTGCCATAATCTAATAATTTATAGGTGAATAAAATCTTTATTGTCTCGTTATAACAGGCCGGGCCGATGATTGTTTGATGCGGATTTTTCATTTGTTTATATACCGCATGGCCCGCGATAGCCTGCTCTTAGCTGGCGACAGACGCTTTGCCGGCGGTTTTTGGGGCGCAACTTCGTCTTATCGTATCGACCTAAAAACATAAGTAAACTATAAGGTGGGCGCAGCGGAAGAAATCGATGTTTAAAAAGGAATTTATCTGTCGGCAAAAAGGAAGTTTAAGTCGGTAGGTTCAGGGTGGGGGAGGCGGCTCATTTTACGCAATTTAATCTATCATAGTCTTATTTATAAGCATCTATCTTTCCAACTCCTTGGCGGTTGCTCTTCTGCATCCGGGGGCGAGAACGGCTGCTTCGTACTTACTGGTTCAGCAACCAAAGCAATACGGCGGCCGGCAAGTAATCTTTTAAATCCGCCCGGAGAGATTGCAGCGCTTTTTCGATATGCTTTTCAATGGTGCGCGGAGAGAGTTGCAGTTCTTTAGCGATCTGGACTGCCGTTTTGTTTTCGAAACGATTCATCAGGAAAACTTTTTTGCGCTGAGCCGGCAGCTTGTCCAATGCTTTCTCGATCAGTTCGCTCAGTTCCGCTTCTACGAAATATTCCCATGTCAGCGATCCGCCTATGTCTCCTTTTTCCAGTATATGCTTCTGGTATTCCGTTCGGATGCGCAAATGTTCGATGTGATTCAGGCAGCGGTTTCGCACCGAAGTGAAAAGATAGCCTTTCAGGTAAAAATCGGGCGTAATAATGAGCCGCCTTTCCCAAAGCGAGGTAAACACGTCGTTTACGATGTCTTCCGCATTGGCCGTGGAGTTCAGGAATTGGTTGGCATATACGACCAGACCGGAGTAATAGCGGTTGAAAAGCAGAGAAAAACTCGACACGTCTCCTCTGTTTAAACTTTTCATAAAATCTTCATCCGCTATCTCCATGATTGATTTCAAAATATTTACGAGCGCAAATATAGGTGATTTGGAACTATTCTTTGGAAAAAATAAAAAAAAACGGAAATCCGGGTACGTACTTCCCGCCGGTGAGCTGTTTTAGGTTATAGAAAAGAAGAAAAGAGGGAGCATGAAGTTGAAAGAAAAGGACAGCTTGCTGGAAGCCATCGAATTGCTGAAAGCGATGAAAGAGGTAGATAAGGAGAAGGGACACAAACGTTTTATGGCTTCTGTTTCCCCGGGTCGCGAAGCTATGCGCGCCTCGCTGGCAAGGCGGATTCGGTGGATTGCAGCGGTGCTGATACCGGCGTTGCTGTTGGTGAATATCGGATTGGAAGTGAGCCGCAGGCCGCAGAGCGTTTTGCCTGCCGCCTATGCCTATGAACCGATAGAAGTGGTGGCGATGAACGGGGCGAAAGTATTTTGTACGTTGCCCGACAGTTCCACGGTATGGCTTCGAAGCGGCACGAAGCTGGTTTACGATAAGAATATGCTGGCCGCTGCGGAACGACGGGTGCGGATCGAGGGAGAAGCTTATTTCGATGTATGTAAGAATCCCGTCAAGCCTTTTTATGTGCAATTGAAAAATCTGGATATAAAGGTGACCGGTACGGAGTTCAATTGCAGTACCGACTACGAGCATGCGGTGCGCGTAACTCTGACCGAAGGGCATGTGGAGATGCAACAAACGATAAAAAACGCCCCAGTAACGCTTGCTACGTTAACCCCGGGGCAGTATTTCAATTACAATACCGAGCGGAATTCCTTCCGGGTGGAAGAGATCGACGTACGCAAGCAAATCGGGTGGAAGGATAATTATATGTTGTTCGACAATGACCTGATGAGCGATGTGATAGAAAGTATCTCCCATTGGTATGGGGTGGAAATTATCCTGGCCGACCGAGCGATAGCCGATATGCGTTTTACGGCTCATTTCGAAGGATTGCGGCTGAACCAGGTGATCGATATTCTGGAGCTTTCTTCCAATTTGTCTTCCGTATACCGGCCCGGAAAGATCGGCAAGGACGGAAAAGTGATAAAAGACCGGTGGATATTGAAACTGAAAAAATAACAATCTCTAGTAATAACTAACTAACTATCTAATCCATTAAAAATGAAAAAAGTACCATTCTTATTGCGGATTTTGCAAAATCCGCGATGTAAAACATTGGCTGCGACGATACTGCTGAGTAGTTTCTCCGCTTTGTCGGCAGCCCAGGGCATTACCCTGCAAGAGCAAGGTAGTCCGGTGCATGAAGTCGTAAAGAAAATCGAGCAACAAAGCGGGCTTTCGTTTGTCTACAACAATGCGATATGGAATAAGAACCGGCGCGTAAACGTAGAAGCCGACAATGCCTCGATCGATCAGGTGATGACGCAGTTGCTGGCCGGCACCAGCTTGTCGTATACGGTGAAGGAAAAGAATTTGGTGATTTATAAATCCGATGCTTCGGCAGCCGTCAGTCAGGAAAAACGGACTGTTACCGGATTGGTACAAGATAAGAACCACGTGCCGGTAATCGGGGCTACGGTAGTGGTGGAAGGCACGAATACCGGCGTGGTAACGGATCTGGACGGAAAGTACTCCATCGACGTGCCGGCCGGTAAAAACCGCTTGTCTTTCTCGTATATAGGGTATGCCAAAACCAGCATCGAGCTGGGTAGCCAGACGGTGGTGAACGTAACGCTGTTTGAAGAAAGCATCAATATGCAGGAAGTCGTGGTAGTGGGTTATAACACGGTGAAACGCGGTCAGATTACCGGTGCGGTGGAAATGATTAAGAACGAGAAAATCGCCAACGAGACCTCGGCCGGCCTCGAGGGGCGTTTGCAAGGAAAGGTGGCCGGTTTGATGATCTCCACCGGCTCGGGCCAACCGGGCAGCAGCGACGTGAAAATCCGTATCCGCGGCACAGGTTCTATCAACGGCTCCAACACTCCGCTTTATATTCTCGACGGGGTGATGATCGAGCCGGCTCAGTTCGCTTCCCTCAATAACGACGACATCGCCGATATTCAAGTGCTGAAAGATGCCTCCGCCACGGCTATTTACGGCTCGCGCGGGTCGAACGGGGTGATTGTGATTACCAGCAAGCGCGGCAAAGAGGGCAAAACCCAGGTAAGCTATAATCTGAAAGTGGGAACCTCTATCCTTCGCGATCCCAAAAGCCCGATGATGACGGGGGCCGAAAACGTATTGTATCAATCGTACTGCGTGGAACAGCGGCCTGATTCCCGGGCTTTTCCGCTGATGCGCCTGTTAGGATTGGAAAATAAAGAAAAAGCCGGCACGCTGAGCGGCGGCGAATTGGATGAGCTGAATGCCGGAAGAGACCGTTTGGCGTCGGCCCGCAGCAACAATACGGATTGGATCGATGAAATGACGCACAACGGTTTCACGATGGAACATAATGTATCCGTGGCCGGAGGCTCGGAAAAAACCAAGTTCTTCGTATCCGGTTCCTTCCTCAAGCAAGACGGGATTCTGAAAGAGTCGGGCATGGATCGCTATTCCGGCCGGGTGAACCTCGATCATAAAATCAACCGTGTTTTCGATTTCGGCGTGAGCGCGAATGTCGGTTATACCGATTCCCAATTTTCCGATCCCGACGCCGATCAGGGCAATTACCGCATCAGTTGGCAGAACCCTTGGTTCACCTCCTTGCTGGCCTATCCCTATGAAACGCCCGACGATTGGTTCAACGGAGATAATCCTACCTTGATTACGAAGTATTTCCATCGGAACAAGGGGCTGTTGCGTCTGGTGGGAGCCGCCTATCTGAATATCCATTTCACCGATTGGCTTCGTTTCAAAACCAATTTCGGTATCGACTATTACGGGCGTAAAACCACGACGACGCTTGATAGGGAACATCCTAAGGCCGTCAGCAACAAAGGCTATATGTCGCAGTCTACTTCCGATATGCGCCGGTATACCTGGACAAATACGTTGAATTTCATGAAAACCTTCAACGAAATACATGCCGTATCCGGGGTGGCCGGTTTCGAATTGTACGACGGCGTATATTCCGCCTTCAACCAGACGGGCTACGATCTGGATCCCTTTATGATGGATTCGCCCGCCGGCATCGGCGACAAGACGGGTTCGTCGAGCAATCCTCCTTCCATCGGCGGCAGCCGCACGCATAGCAACCTGATGTCTTTCTTTACGCAATGGAACTATACCTATAATAACCGGTATAACTTATCGGCCAGCGTCCGTTACGACGAGTCGTCGAAATTCATAGGCGGCAATAAAGGGGCGGCTTTCTGGTCGGCCGGAGCAGCCTGGGATATGAGCCGGGAAGAATTCATGAGCCGCTTCAGCCGGATCGACCAGTTGAAACTTCGGGTAAGCTACGGTACGACGGGTAATCAGGACGGGATCAGCGATTTCGGTACCCGCAACGGATATTCGAAAACGGCTTACAACCAAAGCCCCGGGTATTATCATAATATTTTGGGAAATGCCGGCTTGAAATGGGAAACCTCGGCCCAGTTCGATTTGGGTGCCGACGTGCGCATGTTTGAAAGCCGCCTGAACGTATCGGCCGACTTTTATATAAAGAATACGAAGGACTTGCTGATGAATAAGAAAATTTCCCAGACGTCCGGGTTTAACGAAATCAAGGCCAACGCCGGGTCTATCCGCAATACCGGGGTAGAACTGGCCGTGAACGGCACGCCCGTGCGCACCAAAGATTTCGAATGGACGATCGGCGCCAACATCACCTTCAACAAAAACCAGATTACCGACCTGGGCACCTGGGCCAACGCCGACAACAAATTCATCAACGGCGATTATGTCTATGAAGTAGGCAAATCCTTGGGTACCTGGTACATGGTGGAATGGGCCGGCGTGAATCCCGCTACCGGCGAGGTTTGGTTCCACGATCAGAAAGGCGGAAAAACGGAAAACATCTCCGAAGCCCCCTTTGTCGACAAATTCAAATCGTCGGAAGTGCCTGTTTTCGGTGGGTTCGAAACCAATCTGAATTACAAAGGAATCGCCCTTTCGGCCAATTTTACCTATGCCTTGAATTATTACATCATGAATGCCAGCCGCTGGTATCTCGACAACCACAATTTCAACGGCAACAAACCGGCCTATATGCTGACGATGTGGCGGCAAGAAGGCGACGTGACCAACGTGCCCCGCTTCGACGCCCAAAACAATCCCAGCCCCTGGGCTTCCCAATTCCTGGAAAACGCGTCGTACCTGCGTTTGAAAACACTGCGCGTATCTTATACGCCGTCGCGCAAATTGCTGGAAAAACAGAAACTGTTCAGTTCGGTCAATTTCTTCTGCCAGGGAGAAAACCTCTTTACGATTACCAAGTATACCGGCATGGATCCGGAAGTAAGCGGAGATACCGATTCGATGTCTTACCCCACGCCCATTGCCGTAACCTTCGGTTTGAATGTTAATTTTTAATCGCAATTATCCTTAATGAAAATAGAAATGAAATCAATCTATAAAAGCCTTATCCTGGCCGGAACGGCCCTCCTGGCCACCGCCTGCAATTATACCGATTTGAACCCCACCGACCAGGTAGACGACGGCCCCGTCTTCAGTTCCGCTTCCGCCTTGGAACAAGTCGTAAACGGCGCCTATGCCAAAATATCGATGGCCCAGATACTCCGCGTATCTTCCATTTTATCCGACGACGTGCGCAAAGGCGGCCAGAACGGGGGTGCCAGCGACGACACCTTCCAATGGACGTACACGGCCTCTACCGGCGACCATAACGATCTGTGGTCGAAGGAATATGTGGTGATCAATCTGGTAAACCGCATCCTGGCAGGCGCCGACAACGTGCCGACTGAAAACGAAGCCGAAAAGATAAGCAAAAACAACAGCATCGGCACGGCTAAATTCCTGCGCGCCTTCAATGCCTTGGAGCTTTTGTTATTCTTTTCCGATATAGACAAAGGCGATTCCTACGGTATTCCTTATACGATGCAACCCGTCGTGTTGGAAACGCCGGGCAGAAATACGGTAAACGAATGCTTCGACTATATGATTAAAGACTTGGAAGAAGCGATGCCCCTTTTGCGGCAAACCTCGGCCGACGATCCGGTGTATGCTTCCCAAACCGCTGCCAAAGCTTTGCTGGCCCGTATTTATCTCTATAAAAAAGACTATGACAAAGCTTACCAGTACGCGGCCGAAGTCTTGCAAGAAAAACCACTTGCAGAAATGGAAAAATATGCGGATATTTGGAGCGATACAAGCCATGAAGAAATCATTTGGAAATTGAAGCGGCTGGTAGGCGACGAAACCATCGGAACCATCTATTGGAGCGCCGACAACAGCAGCGCGTTCGAACCTTCCGACGCTTTGATTGCCAGTTATGAGGCAAACGACATCCGGCTGAGTACATTTATCGGAGACGGCGTAGACCGGGAAGGCGTAAAAGTAAAACGCGTAAACAAATACAAAGGCACGGCAGCCAATGTCGGGCTGGCGGATGCAAAAATCCTCCGCTCGTCGGAAATGCTGCTGATCATGGCCGAAGCGAAAGCCCAGACCAACCTGGCGGAAGCCTGCGATTTGCTGAACACGCTCCGCGCCCGCCGCATCGAAGGATGGGAAAACAAGGCTTATGCTACCGTCCGGGAATTTACCGAGCAGCTTTTGCTGGAACGTCGCAGAGAGTTGTGTTTCGAAGGACACCGTTTCTTCGATATGCGGCGGTACCGCCAACCCATCACCAAGGAAACCATCAAGAAAACCCTGGAAGTAGGCAACCACCGTTGGATCATGCCCATTCCGCTGGCGGAGATGCAAGGCAATCCGGTTATTGCGCAGCAACAGAACCCCGGTTACTAATTTAGACTGATTATGATAAAGAAAATTTTCCTGTATTGTGCTTTGTGGATAGCGCTACCGGCCGCGGCGCAGTTTGCAAGCAAAGTAAATACCATTATCGGCACGAACGGCATGGGACATACCTTCCCCGGCGCCTGCGTCCCCTTCGGCGCCGTGCAGGTAAGTCCGGATACAGACACCATCCCGCATAACGTGGGAGGTGTCTACCAACCCCGGGCCTACGAATATTGCGCCGGCTACCAGTACAAAGACAGCACCATCGTCGGATTCAGCCATACCCATTTCAGCGGCACGGGCCATTCCGACCTGGGCGATATTTTGCTGATGCCCGCCACCGGCGCCCTGCGGCTGAACCCCGGCACGGCCACCGACCCCGACAGCGGTTATCGCTCGCGTTTCTCGCACGATACCGAAGTATCCCGTCCGGGCTACTACGAAGTGAAGCTGGCCGATTACGGCATCCGGGCCCGGCTGACGGCTACGCAGCGCACAGGCGTGCATCAATACACCTATCCCCAAGGCGCCTCGCAACGGGTTATCCTGGATCTGATTCACGGCATATACAATTATGACGGAAAAGTGCTCTGGGCCAACATCCGGGTGGAAAACGACACGTTGATAACCGGCTACCGCATTACCAACGGCTGGGCGCGCACCAACTACACCTACTTCGCCATGTCTTTCTCCAAGCCTGTCGTCCGGTACGGTTGCCGGGAAAAGGCGAAGGTCGACTACCGCGGCGGGTACGGCAAGTTCAATATGAAGGAAAATTTCCCGGATATGGGCGGACGTAAAATCGTAGCTTATTTTGAATTCGATCCCGCTGCCTCGGCCGATCTGGAAGTGAAAGTGGCTATATCCGGCGTCAGCACCGAAGGCGCGTTGAAGAACCTGCGCGCCGAAGCCTCCGGCCGGTCGTTCGAGGAACTGGCCGCGGGAGCTTCCGCCACCTGGGACGACGCCTTGTCGATACTCGACGCCAAAGGCACCGACGACCAGCTCAGCATGCTGTATACCTCCTTGTATCACACCATGATCAACCCTTCCGTATACGGCGATGTAGACGGCCGCTATCGCGGAGCGGACTACAATATCCACCAGGCCGACGGATTTACCAATTATACGGTTTTCTCTTTATGGGATACGTATCGCGCCCTGCATCCGCTCTTTACGATTCTCCAGCCGAAGGCCAACACGGATATGGTGCAATCGATGTTGAAACATTGCGAGCAAAGCGTGCATCACGCCCTGCCCGTGTGGAGCCATATGGCCAACGAAAACTGGTGCATGATCGGCTACCATGCGGTGTCTGTCCTGGCGGATGCCCTGGCCAAAGGGCTGCCCGTCGACCGGGAAGCCGCCCTGAAAGCGATGGTAAGCAGTTCCAACGTGCCTTATTACGACGGCACGGCCGAATGGATCAAACTCGGCTTCGTCCCCTTGGAACGTTCGGGAAGCGCCGCCTCGCTCAGCCTGGAGTACGGCTACGACGACTGGGCCATCTACCACACGGCTAAAGCGGCCGGCCGGATGCAGTTGGCCGACCGGTATCGGAAACGAGCCTTGAATTACGCGCACATATTCGATCCGGCAACCAAATATGCCCGTCCGCTCCATGCCGACGGCAGCCGGAAGGAAAACTTCAACCTGCTCGATACCCACGGCCAGGGCTTTATTGAAGGAAATGCCTTGAATTATTCCTTCTATGTGCCTCAGGACGTGAACGGGCTGATGCGTCTGATGGGAGGGGAGAAGCGGTTTATCGCCCGTCTCGACTCTTTGTTTACGATGCACCTGCCTGCTGAATTTTTCGCCCATACCGAAGACGTGACCGAAGAAGGGCTGTTGGGCGGCTATGTACACGGCAACGAACCGAGCCACCACATTCCTTTCCTCTACAACTGGACGTCTCAACCCTGGAAAACCCAGTATTGGCAGCGGGAAATCATGAACAAAATGTATCGCAACAATATCGACGGGCTATGCGGCAACGACGACTGCGGCCAGATGTCGGCCTGGTATATTTTCTCGGCTTTGGGCTTCTATCCGGTTTGTCCCGGCACCGACCAATATGTACTGGGCGCCCCCTATCTGCCTTCCATCAAAGTCCGGCTGGAAAACGGCAAGACTTTCGAAGTGAAAGCAGAGAAGGTAAGCGACAAAAACAAGTATGTGAAAGCGGTAAAACTCAACGGCAAACCCTATCTGAAAGGCTACATCGCCCACCGGGATATTATGAACGGCGGCGTGTTGGAGTTCGAAATGACTTCCTCACCCAATAAAAAACGGGTATTTACCGGCGAAAACCGGCCTTACTCCCTGACCGACGGACAGCCCGCGGCAGATACGTCCGGCCCCTGGCAGACGTACGACATAGGCCGGGTGATCTTCCGCAACGAATCGCCGGACGTGCGCGGTTCGAAAATCTATGCCGGCATTGTCCCCGACCCGGAAAGCTACATTACCGGGCATGCCCGCAAAGTGTTGGAGACGCTTTATTTCTCGCCCTCCGACAGCATTCCGGGCATCCGGGAAATCCATTACACGCTCAAAGACTACAAAGGAGTGTCGGCCAAGGGTGGCATGCCTCCCTCCATCAACATCGTCTACAGCACCAACTGGATTGAAAAGAGTTTCGGCCGGCAGGATACGGCAAAGGTGGATTACGAAACCCGCGGCGTGTTGTATCACGAGCTGACGCACGGGTTCCAGTTGGAGCCTCAGGGCATCGGCACCTACGGCACGAACAAGACCTTCTGGGCCATGATTGAAGGCGTGGCCGACGCCGTGCGCTGCCTGAACGGATGCTTTACCGACGAAGACCGACCCAAAGGCGGCCGCTACGACGACGGCTATCGCACCACGGGCTTCTTCCTGGCGTGGCTGACGCATACCAAGGACAAGGATTTCCTCCGGAAATTCAACCGGAGCGCCTTGGAAGTGATTCCCTGGTCGTTCGACGGAGGCATCCGCTATGCCCTGGGCGACGACCAACGAATAGACGAGCTGTGGAAAGAATACCAGCAAGCCATGGGAGACATTTGAAAACGAGCGTTTTCCGGTGCGGGCAAACCGCGCCGGTTTGCCTTTTCTCTCCCTACATCCGGTAAAAAACAAAAGCAGGCAAACAGCCCCTTGTTTTCGTCAAACAAGTCTGTTTGCCTGCTTTGCGTTCGGAAATACGCCGGGAAGCCGGTTTCCTCCTCTCATTGGTAAGCGCTGTGATTACTTCAAAAAAACCGGATGCCTCCCGACGCCTATTTCCTTAGCCGCTTACCACCCCCGCGTAGTTTGCTTCAACAACGGGTTGGCATCCAACTGCCGTTTGGGAATGGGGAAAATGGTATACTCCTTATCGTCCGGATCGACACCTTTATCCCACCAGCTATCGCCGAACCGTCCCCAACGGATCAGATCCATCCGGCGGCGGCGTTCGCCGATAAACTCGCGCCCCCATTCGTCGACAAACTCCTGGTCGGTAAGCAACTGCGGGTTCTGTACGTAGCTATGTCGCGCCCAAAGCTCGGACGGATAATTCCTGACGCGCACATAATCCAGCAATTCCGCCGCCTTCGCCTTGTTGCCGGCCCGGTAATGAATCTCGGCGAGCATATAATAAATTTCAGCCAGGCGGATTTCCGGCGCCGACTGGCACATATACAAGCCGTCGCCCTCCTGCAAATAAGGAAACTTATTAAAGCGCACCCCCGAGTTCTCTTCTCCCGTAGTCACGCGCGAACCCTTTTCCTTGGCCGCGGCCGGCCCTTCCGAAAGCCGCCCTACCTGATCGACATACACAAGCGGTTCTCCTTTATATTCTTCCGTACCCTTCACCGTCTCGTCGGTATAGCCGTACCCTTTCCCGTAATCGAACTTATACTGCGTGCCGATCATAAAGAAACCTTCGTATCCCCCGTCGGCGCTGGTGATGCGGAACGGCTGCTTACGATAATCGCCGTCGGCAAACTTCTCGTAAGGCGTGCCCAGCCCGCTGGGAAACTCGTATACCCGGTTATCCAAATCGCGCGAAGGTTGCAGGTGAATGCCGTTATTGCCTCCGTCCGGATTGCCCAAGGCCTGGCCTGAGGTATAATGCAGGAACGAATCGTGAAAACCGCCGAACTGATACACATTCCGTTTATGCGGAAACTCGAACAGGTTTTCGTTGGAATGATACCCTTTGATACCCGACCGGAAAGGATCTTTATAATCCTGCTGATTGATGCTGTACGAACCGTATTTCCCGGCTATGATTTCTTCGCACATCGTTTGGCAGTCGGCCGAACGATCGACGCCGATCCACACCTTCGCATGAAAATAAATCCGGGCCAGCAACGCCGCGGCAGGCGCCTGGGTAAAACGGCCCACGATCGATTCCTGTTTCAAGGCAGGCAGTACTTCTTTCAATTCCTTTTCAATAAACGCATACACCTCTTCGGCCGGCGACTGCGCGATCAGCGCGTCCGGATCGTTGTCTTCGGTGAAGATAGGCACCTCGCGGTAGAAATCGATCAGGAAAATATAAAACCAGGCCCTGAGCGCCCTGAGCTCGCCGATATAGTTGGCCTTTTCCGTGTCTGTAATCCCCAAGGCCCCGAAATCGAGCGTCTGGAAATCGCGAAACAACGAATTAATCTGCTGAATACCCTGATAAGGGCCTACCCAGCCGCCGTTAATCTGGTTCATATCGTAATTCCATTTATGCTCGTGCAAACGCACCCACTGCCCGTCATCGTATCCGTGGCGTCCTTTTTGCGTCCACACGAAATGATCGCCCGTCAGCTCCTGCAATTGCCAGCGGTCGCCGTCCCAGCCGCACCACTGGGCATGCTCGTAAGGGCGCAACACGGTAGCTTCCACGCTGGCCTTGTCGGTAAAATAATTCGTACTCGTCAGCAGGCTGTACGGTTTTTCGTCGAGATCGGTACAAGCCGCGAAAAAGGCGGCGGCAATAAGCGCGCCGGCCAGATAAAACGTTTTTATAGCATTCATACGCATCTTTTCTCTTTTAGTTTAATAATTGATTTGCACGCCGAAGGTAAGATTGCGGGCCGTAGGATATAAATCCATCGTCCCCCTGCCGGCCCAAAGTCCGGTGACGCCGACGCTCGACGGATCCATGCCCCCGGAATATTTCGTCAGGGTAAACACGTTTTTCAACGTGCCGTAAATCCTAAGCCCCGAAATCCATTTCGTATTCAACCGGGGCGTCCACCCGACGGTAATATTATCCAGTTTCAGGTAATTGCCGTTTTCAAGGAAATAATCGCACATAATCTTTTCCCCTTTGATATGCGCATTCTCCGCATATGCGGATTTCAGCTTATTGATACCCGTTACCCCCTGCAAGCCGTAATACATCTGGTATTGGTTGAGTACCTGGTAGTCGAAACGACCGCGGAAATACAGCGACAAATCGAACCCTTTATACGTAAAGGTATTCCCCCAAGCCAGTTCCCATTTCGGAGAACCATTGCCTATATAAGTCCTGTCCAACTCGCCGGCATCCCGGCCACGGACGGTTTCGCCCCCCTTCTGGCCGTTCTTGTACACCATAATATTCCCGTCGTCGTCTACCCCGGCATAGCGATAGCCGTAGAACGAACCGATTTCCACCCCGTCCTGCAAACGCTGGCAAGGGCCTGGGTTCCCCGGCGAGGGCAGCCCGTCGCCTTCCATATAGCCCAGTTCATATTTTTCGTTCGAGAAAGAATTCAACTTCGACTTGGTGTAAGCCAGGGTCAGGTTGGTCGAATAGGTAAAGTCTTTTACCTGTACCGCGTCCCAATTTACCTGCAATTCGAACCCTTTGGAATGCGTAGTGCCCACGTTCGTCATAATCTTTTCGTGCAAATAAGGAGGCACCGGCACCTGATATTCGCCGATTACGTCTTTTCCTTTGCGGAAAAACACATCCAGACTACCCGATAACCGGGATTGGAAAAGCGTATAGTCGATCCCCACATTATAGGAAATCTGTCGTTCCCACGATAAATCGCGGTTCGGGTTGTTGCCCGGGCCGTATACCTGCACCCATTTCCCTTCGCTGTTGGGCATCCAGCCGTAACCGGAATATTTGGCCAGCGAAATGTATTTGTCGAATCCCGAACGGCCTGTTTCCCCGTACGAGAAGCGCAGTTTCAGATCGTCTACCGTCGGCGAGTCTTCAAAATACGACAACCGGGAAATACGCCATGCAGCCGAAGCCGCCGGAAAAGCCCCCCATTTATGGTCGGTTCCGAATTTGGTGTTTCCTTCGTAACGTATCGAACCGGTAAAGAGGAAGGTATTGTCGAAATCGTAGTTCACCCGGCCCAGAAAGGCAATCGTCTTTTCCTGGTTCTTTTCCGAAGCCATGCCCAACCGGCCGTCGGCCTTGTTGTAATCGCCGGCGTCGAGGTTATTATAGAGGAAAGCATCGGTAGGGAAATTCATGTTTTCGGCATTGAACTTTTCCCAGTTGAATTCTTGATAAGAATAGCCGCCCATTATTTTAAGGTGATGCCGGTCGATGTCGAGCGTGTAATTCCCCAACCATTCCAGCGTATAATCCACCCATTTCTGGTCTTCCAGCCGGGCGCGCCCGTTGCGGTTGTTGTTGATGGATTCCCGATGGTCTTTGAAATAATATTCCCGTTGCTTTTTATTCGTACCCTGACGCCCCAGCTTGATCTCGGTGTTGAGGTTTTTCTGGATATTCAGTTTTACGTTGAAATCGGTGGTAATATACTCTTGAGTGGCTCCGTTCTCGCGCCGCGTCAGGTTGTAAACGGGGTTGTAGCTGTCGTAGTTATTGCGGAAAGCATCCATTTCTTCGATCGAATAGGTAGGGTTGAGCTCTACCGCCTGTTTGAAGCTACCGTAGTCGGTATAATCCTCATCGGCATACCGATACGAAATATTCCCGCTTACTTCCAGCAAACCCTCGAGGGTGATTTGTTTGAAGTTGGCCCGCAAGCCGTATTCTTTCCGGTCGGTGGCAATATCCAGCCCCTCTTTTTCCCGGTAGTTGGCCGAGACGCGGAAAAGCGTGGTTTCGCTGCCGCCCGAAAGCGCGATGGAATGGTTGTGCCCCACGTTTTTCTTGTTTATCAGCTCGTCGTACCAGATCGTGCGCGATCCGTAATCTTTGCCGATATTGTGCGCTACAAATTCCTCGGGAGAAAGTATCTCGGGGCGTGCAGCCACGAAATCATGCTCTACATAGCCGTCGTAAGCAATCGTTACCCGCCCCGAGCGGGCTTGTTTGGTTTGCACCAGGATCACGCCGTTTGCGCCGCGCGAACCGTAGATAGCCGCCGCCGAGCCGTCTTTCAATACCGTGATCGACTCGATGTCTTGTTGTGCCAGGTTGCGCAGATCGCCTCCCGGCATCCCGTCGATTACGATCAGCGGGCCGTTGCCGGCTTTCAGCGAGGAGGCGCCGCGTACTTGGATGCTGGGGCTGGTGTTGGGGTCGGCCGCTGCCGTATTCGATACCGTTACACCGGCTACTTTCCCGTCTATCATTTGCAACGGGCTGTTGGAAGCTCCCTGCAAGAAATCTTTGCTTTTTACGCTGGTTACGGCGGTAGTCAGGTCTTTTTTAACCGTGCTGCCGTAACCTACCACGACTACTTCGTCAAGGGCTTCGGAGTCTTCCTGAAGGATGATTTGGAATTGAGATTTGTTTTTTGCCGGAATTTCCTGCGCTTTATAACCGATGTAGGAAACTTGAAGTATCGCGTTGTCGGGTACTTGCTCGAGCACGAATTGCCCGTTCATGTCGGTAATATTGCCGATGGCCGTTCCTTTTACTACCACATTGGCGCCGATTACCGGTTCGCCTTTGCTATCGGTTACGGTTCCGGTAATTTTTTTGTTCTGCTGGGTGACGACGGGGGTAGAAACCTCCCGGGCAGCAAGGGGTAGTTCGGTAGCTTGAGCCGTAAAGTCTGAGAATAGCAAACAACAAGCGAAAATTTTTGTAAATTCTCTTAAAGAGAGTGGTTTGGATTTTTTCTTCGTCATTTTTATACTTATTTCTGGATTAGAAATTAGGAATTGAAAATTACATTTAAGGTATTTTTTCCGTAGGTTACTTCATATATTCTTTTTCATTTCATAGGCAGTTGATTTTAAGGTGATTCGACTTCTGTTTGTTGATGGTTTTGCCGGTTATTTCCATTGTTCTACCTGGACTGTAGAAATAAAATACAGTAAAAAAAAGCCGATGATGGATTCAAACAAGTGGTTTTTAGCGTGTTATTATAGGTTTTGGAAGGATGGCAAAAGGAAAGAAAAGACAAAAAGGAGTAGCGAACCATATGTTAATATTATATAATGTATAAGTATTTTATTGTTGGAATGATGTTTTTGCTATTTTTGCAACAACTTTTGTCATTTATACCTCTGTTCTCTACCTTAGTTCAGGTAGAACCATGTCAATGGCTGTTGTTGCTTGAAAAGCAAAGGCTGGAATATCTCCCTCCCCTCCGATAGAAAACCGATAGATAATTTTCCCGAAATAAGCGTAAGCGGCGAGTCCTTTCGCTAGCAAAGAAGGAGATTTCCATGCCGGGAAACTCTCTCCGGGGGAATGGTTGCATGTTTGTTAAAAAATAAAAAAATGACAATAAGTAAGCCTAGGGAAGAACAGAAAAATACGATTTTTTATCTTGTTGATTTATAATGGGTTACAAGGGTTTTGGCAGAGGCCGGAAATTTCATGCCGGTGCAATCCGAATTACATATTATTATGATTTTTGCAACTATTAGGCAGAAAAAAAAGGCTGATAGAAATCATTTTTTTTGATCACAGCAAACATTCGCGCCACAATCTTGGCTCTCAGAGCATTGATTACCAGCATTTTGTTTTTGCCTTCTGCTACTTTTCTTTCATAATATCTTTTTAGTTCTCC
>DBFWLD010000013.1:0-6551 GCA_048465615.1 Tannerellaceae bacterium | reverse complement strand
AAGGGAGAGTTGTTTGATTATTTTCATGCTTGTATTTCGTTTAAAATGTTATCCGGTTAGCCACCGGACGGGCTTGGATTTTCCTGGGGGCAGGCTCCGTCCCCAGGCCGTCCCGGCGTCTTGCCGACGGGCAGGGCCTGGGTGGAGTTGCAGCCCGAGGCTAGTTTTTCTTGCGGAAGATGATCGTTTTATCGCCTCCGCCTGTCACCGTATTGGTGAAGGTCATCGTAATATCGGCCGTTTGGGTATCGTCGCCTACACGCAACTTATAGGCTACGTCGGTGTCGGCCGCCAGATCGTTTCCGCCGGTATTGTCGGCATGGAATTTAAGGATATAATCGTTTCCGAATACCGATGTATCGGTGGTTGCGCCGCCCGGGGCGTTGACGGTAAAGGTGAAGTTGGTCAGCTCTACCAGATCGACGGTATAAACGATGTTTTCACCTTCGGTGGAAGCTACTACGTTCCCTCCGTTGTCGTCGGTCAGGGTCACGTCGATGGCCGGGTCGATCCAAGTGATGGTCAGCGTAGCCACACGGTCGGTGGCGACGTTGCCGGCATAGGCCCCGTCGTTATGCGCCCTGAGCACGGTCGTAGCGGCAGAGATGCTAGCCAGGTCGTCAGCCGTAGCGATGCCGATCTGGTATTCTCCGGCAGAGAGCTCGGTAACGGTCAATCCCGTAGCTGCTTCGAAGGAAGCTGCTTCGGTGCAGGTCATCTTCACGGTGATCTGGCTGCCTACTACTTTATACATCGAGATGGTGGCGGCCGTCGGGTCGGTAAAGTCGGCTGTCAATCCTTGGTTGAAGTCGCTCCAGGAGGCCATAGTGGTTCCGGCAGCCAACTGGGGCTTGCTGTAGTCCTTATGCAGGGTGAGGGTCAGGTTCGGTGCCGCAGAGAGCGTTTCTGCCAATGCGTTGGTAAATACCAGTTCGAAGTCGTCGGTAGCCGTCGGGGTGGAAACAGCCGTGAGGGTGTACTGTGCATACCGCTGTCCGTCGGCGTCGGCCCAGGCGTGGTCTTCGGTAATGGTCAACCAGGGGCAGGAGAGGCTGCCGGTCGTCATACCCAGGGGAGCGTTTACCCGGAAACTGTATCCGGTGGTAAGAGCATCCAGATCAATTTTGAGCGTACCGGAAGTCAGGAAGGGACCGTGTGTGTACGTTACGGCGGCGTTGGCAGCTACCTGTTCGAAGGAAAGGCTGGGGTCGGCGGCGGTTAGCGTCAGGGTAGTTTTCTTCGTGGCATCGGCTGCGTTGGCAAATTCGATCGTTCCGCCGCCTGCCGTGGTGGCAGTGACGGCTATTTTGCAGGTGTATACATAGTCTTCTCCGGTTTTCTTTTCTACCGTCACGTCGTATCCGCTGAGCGTAGCGGCCGTTATGCCTTCAATGGAAGTGACGTCGAAGGTCACGAAGCTTCCGACTACGTGGTATAAGGTAGCTGTGGGAGCTTTTCCGTCGATTCCGGCAGCCGCTATGTTTCCGAGCGAGCTGGCATTCGCCGTTACGGCAAATACCGGTACGGCTTTTGGGCCATAGAAATTAATCGTCGTCCACAGGGCTGGATCGTAGGAAGCCGCTTCATTGATAAAGGTTACGGCCACGGGTTGTTTGCCGGTAGCTGCGGTAGCGGTCAGTTGGAAGGTGGTATACCATACGCCGTCTTTCTGTTCGTAGCTGGGCGCGCCGATGGTCAGCCAAGCAGCTTCTCCGGCCTTGGTTACGGCGCCCATTTCGGCCCGTACCTTGCCGGTAGAGGCAACGGTCATGTTGAAGGACTTGCCGTCTACCACTTCGAAGTCGGTCTTCGAATCCTGGCCTTCGGCGTCTGTGAGAGCAACGGGCAGATCTGCATCGCTTCCTCCGGTTGCCGGAGCAAAGGCTTGTGCGGCATCCACCACCGGGGCGTCGTTGTCGGGCTTGATGATGATACCGCCCCCCGAAGTCCAGTCTACCACTTCGAAGGTACCGTATACGTTCGATTGCGTCACGTCGGTGATGCGCAGTTTATAGCGGTTGTTGGCCTGGATGGGAATATATTCCGAGGTGGTTCCGTCGGCCGCCGTCTTGACGATGGGAATCAGATACGACACTTCCACTTCCTGGTTGGTAACCGGGCTTTTGTAGGTGCCTTCTATCGAGAGATAGCTTTCGTCTGCACTATGCCCGGGATAGGCGTATAGGGCGCTTTCGGTAAGCCCCGTGTTTGCGCCGTCCAGCTTGTCGAATTCCACCGGCGCATAGGCCATCAGGTGAGCCGTTTTATCGGCTTCGGTAGTCAGTTCTCCCGGCTGTATGCCCTGCAGGGCGTCCCAGAGGGCTCCGGTTTTACGGGCGGAGGAAATGGTGAGCTTAGTGATGGTAAGCTGCGATTTGCTGGCGGTGTTGTCGATGTCGAAACGGGCTACGACGCGTTTAAGGTCGATGTTCACCTTCGATACGTTGCCGCTGATCTTGGTTTCTCCTTTTCCGGTCATCAGAAGGGGCGTTTTGATTACGTCTGTCTGTCCGGCCGTTTCGTCGTTGACAAGCTTTAAGGTGTAGGATTTCAAAAAGTCGGCTTCCGTGGTAGCGGCGGCTGCGTTGGTAATCACGCCGTCGGCATCGGTAGCCACGCGGGTGAGGGCGGCCAGCATTTCGGTGTCGCCGTCTTGCTGATAGAATTTGCCGTCGGTGATGTTCAGGGCATCTGTTCCGTCGTTGGTTCCGTTGTTGGCCACGCAGTAGAGGCGTACATAGGGCAACCCCTTGATTTCTCCCGGATAGATGGAAGCTTTCCATCCTGTTCCGGCATCCTGTTTCTTAAACTGCGTCTTGGGATTGCCGTCGGCGTCAACATCGGTATCGCTATAGGCGGTTCCTTCTTTCCATGTTTCCATGTAGTAGTAGGGTCCCGCCGCGGCGGCCGCGGCAAAAAGATAGACATCGAGTTTGTCGATCTGGTTTTCACTTTCGGAAGCGATGGCGGCCTTGGTATAGACCTCGCTCTCTCCGCTTCCGCTAAAAGCGATCTGGATTTCGTTTCGCGGGCCTTGGCCGCCATCTGTTATGGTGCCGTCGATCTCGTCGCTCGAACATCCGGCTCCCAGTCCTGCAAAGGCCAGGAGCAACATAACGTTTTTAAAGTTCATGTTCTTTTAAAATTTAAATTAGACATATAATAAAACTTACATAGTAATAGAACGGGCGTATATGCTTTAGCTTCCCGACTTCCCCGGCTGGAATGCGGAAGGCAATTCGCCTTTCTTTATTCTTGCACGCACCGCACCGAGAACGCGTACGCCCGGGGATAGTCGCTGGCACCCATCCTGCCGCTACCGAAGTACACGGCCCAGGCGTGCGTGCCATAGACCGCCGTCGACCAATAATTGCTCCACAAGCCCTGATTGTCGGAGCTACCGGAACTATAAGTGCGATAACCGGCGACCGGCAAAACCAAGTTGATGCCGTTCTGGCCCGTGATAGTGAGAAGGTCGCCGGAAAAACTACCGGAACCCCATTTTCCTAATTCATCGCTGGTAGGTACGCGCCAACCTTGAGGGCAAGGGTCTTTGGCCGTTTTGGGTTTACCCCACAGGTTGTCGTTTTTCGGACTGAGCCAATCATAGTTGCTTGCACTGGTTCCGGTAATAAACTCGTCTGTCGCATTTGCGTTGCTGACAGTGCCGACTGTTTTAGCGGTGCTTCCATACGTAGTGGCTCTGTTACGTCCCCATTGATATAAATTGCCGGTGCTCGATACGTTCGTTGCATTTTTAGCCACTTCAGTAGCTCCCAAGTTGAAAGGCGCCCACCAAAGATCTCCCTGTTTGACGGCCGAATAATAACCATTCGAAACAGGGTAAGGAATATTCGAGGCACCGCGCCAAAGTGTCATCTTCTTTAATTCCGTATCAGCCTGTTTCACAGTGATCGTTCCCTGATACAACTGGTAAGCGGCATCGTTTCCGCCGGTAGCGGGAACTACGATTTGATAGGTAAACTTCCGACGGTTGTCGCCGTATCCGCTTGTCGCGGGAGTCGCGGGAGCAGGAAGCCAACCGGTGTTGTTGCTGCCGTAACCGGAAGTGTAAGCCGTGGTCACGGTAGGCGTGGCGAACATGCTGTAAGCCGTAATGGTGAGCGTTTTGCCGGTCGTGCCTACCCGATATTCCGTTTTCGGGTTGTTGCCGTCGGCATAAACTTCGTCTTGATTGATACTTTCTTCCACCCAACCCTTATCTGTAAAGCTTACCGTGACAGTCGTCTTTTTATCGGGGTTGATGGCGCTGGCCAATGTAATCGTTTGATTAGCCGGTAAAGAGGTCGGGAAATCGGCCTTGCCTTCGGGCACGAGGCTTACCTTGTAGCTGAAAGTGTTGGCCGTGGTGCTGGTCGTTTCATAGGTCAGCCAGGCGGGGCTTTCATTAGCCACGATGGTGCTGCCGCCAAAGCAATTGCCTTTAATTTCGATAGTGGGAACGGCTTTGTCGGTTTTTGCTTCCAAGGTCATGGCAGCAGCCGAAGTCAACTCGGGTTGTACGAAATCGGGGGTAACGGTAAAGACGTAATCTTCGCCTCCGCCTGTCGTTTTGTTCTTCAGCGTAATGGTGGCGGGTTTTGCTCCCGATAAACTCTCTTTTCTCAGATAGAACGTAATGGTATTTGGAACGTTTCCTGCTCTTGTGAGGGCTATTTCTCCGTCGTGGCGTAACCAGGCGGGGCCATCGGCAAAATTCATGTCGATCTTGATGCCTTCGAGCGAGGTGGAAGTAAACTTAAAGGTGTTGCCCTCTGCAATGCGCATGCTTACATTGGCGGGTGTTGCGCCGGCGGCCGGTGTGAAGCTGTTGTTACTGTCGCCGCCCAGCCCGCTAAAGTCGGGCGTAATATCGGGTATTAACAGATTGACGGTTATTTCCAACGTCTTGTCGGGGTATTTCGTGTTTTTGAATACAATCGTACCCTTATCCTCGGTGGGAGCAGCCGCTACGTTGTTGAGGGTGAAGGAGTAGAGGTGTTCCCCAGCGTTTTCGGAGAGCTGTTTGGAAGTCAACCAAGCCGGGCATTCTGCCAGTTCGACAGCCGTAGAGCAGAAGAATTTGATGCGCAGGTTGCTGTCGGTCAGTCGATAGACGCCGGCTTCAAGGGTTTCAGGGTCGAAGGTGTTGTGGTTGCCACGGCCGTCTTGGATGGTAGTCATGGCCCGAGGCGGTTCGAGAGCATCCACAAAGAGCACGGTTTCTTGACCGTTGGTTAGATTGGTGAAGCGTACGATGGCGCGCGGGTAGCGGTTTTTCGTATAACCGTCTTTCAGGGCGAAGGTGTATTTATATCCGTCGGTGATGGTGCTGCCATCGTCGGAGGCGTCTCCTGCTTCGGCTTTCGTCATCGGCGCGCCGGCGGAAGCTACCGGCTGCGTGATTTCCAGCCAATCGTAGTCCTGGGCCGAAAGTCCTCCGGAGTAGGTCTTGGTGATGGCCGGCAGCATGGGGGATGTTTTTTCCATTACCATATCGAAGGTGGTACCGGCGCCCAGCGACATGGTGACGATATGGTTTTCGGCATCGTACTGCGTTTCGGTATCGCCGTCGGGTACCGTTACTTCCATCTTGCCGGTGTCGTTGCCCGGCGTATAATCGTCGATCGTGCCGTTGTCGGCCCAGTCGGCTACGTTAAGCGTGAAATCCAGATGATAGTCATCGGCCTGGGTAATGGCCAGCGTGTAGCGATGGTTGTTGTTGATTTCCAGATAGGCACCATCTCCCGAAGCGGAAGAAGTACGGAAAGGTATTTGATAGGTTACTTCTTTCGATTCGGTCTTGTTCACCTGATAAGTCCCTTTCAGGATCAGATAGGCTTCGTCTTCCTTGGGGCTGGGGTAGCTATAGAAAGCTCCGGTCTGGATGCCCAGATTGGCATTTTCTCCGTCGAAGGGGCGCTGGGGAGAGGTGATCAGCTCGTCGTCTTTGGCCGTGGGCGTGTCTCCATACACACGGATGGGGAAGAAAGTGGCCCCTTTTCTTGCCTTGGCCATCGATACGGCTTCGATGGTGAACTTGGATGTCTCGGCATTGTTGATAATGTCGAACCTGGCCGCCAGGCGGGTGAGCTTGAAGTTGGCCTGCATGCGTGTGGAACTTTCGAAATCGGTCAGGTCGAGCGGGGTGATATAGGCTCCGCTCATAGCCAGGGGTGTGGTAAGCACGTCGGCTGGTTGGTTCGGATCGATCAGGGGTGTATGATAAGAGATAAATTGACTCTCCGTCGGTTCTCCTTGGGTATGTACACCTGTTCCTTCTTGTGTAAAAAGGAGTGGGCGGAATGCCGCATCGTGTACTTCATTACCTTCGGAATCGATCAGTCGTGTATTATTGGCGATGCAATACAACTTGACGAACAAGCCTTTTTTTAGTTTGAGAAGTCCGGTCGTTTCTTTGTTGTCCGCTGCTGTAGCCGTTAGTTTAAGCTGTGTGGCTCCGGCAGGCAAGGTCGCATTTGCTTCGGCTCTGTAGGCAAACCGTTCCTGAAATGTATACTCTCCGCTTTCGGTCTCCGAAGCGAATACGT